>NZ_JBMEAO010000020.1:0-52889 GCF_048815235.1 Vagococcus fluvialis | reverse complement strand
GATTGCCAATCGGAGTATTAGAGGGAGCACTTCAGGTCGTTACACCTTCATTTCACTCCTCAAATCATTAGTTCTACACAAGAAAATCTTGTGTGCCTAACCTTTTCAGTTAGGAACGTTTCGCACCATAAAAGGATTTCATATCGACACAAAGTATATCGTCTCTAGGCTCTTTATCGTAGTTAAAGTAGTATTCAGACATTCATTTTCACTTCCTTTAGACATAATTATACAAACGTACGTTCTCATTTTCAAGCGAACAGTTTTTAAATATTTTAAGTTCATAAGAAGTAAATGCCTGGTTAGTGATCTATCTTCTTCAGGAGGAAACAATTTTATTTGGTATTTATTTCAGTCGCTCCGGCCACCTCCACCGCTCCCTCAATAAGTCGTTCGTTGCACTCACTCCAAGACCGTTAAACGCTGCTTCGCAACGTTTAACAAAAAGTCAAAACCGTCATTTGTTTAACTCATGCTTATCATTCGGCATACCTATTCTCTTATTTAGATTATGTTCAAGTTAGTATGCTTGAGTGGAGGGCTAAGTGATACAAGTACCATATTCAGTCGATTAGACAAGGGTATATAAACGAGCAAGCTCGCCCTTGTATAATCTTTGTGCCTATGGTTCTCACACTTTATAGCCCCCACACCCAAGCATACTAGCAACAAATGAACCATAACAATCTAAATAAGAAAGGAGCATTATGTATCCCTCAGGCATGAGTTAAACAAATGACCAGCCACCCTCCCCTGTACACCTAACTCAAATGGTTCAAAGACTAAAGAATTTAAGAAACAATGTGACAAAAAAATTACCGAGCAACGACTGTTAGCTTTAGAAAATATTAAGTTTTTGAAAGGAGATTTTGATATGTATAAGGAGTTATTACTAGCTTTAATAGTGTTTATCTATGATGAAGAATACGAAATGAGTTGGTTATACCAAAACATAATTTTAAAAGAAATGCAGACAAAGAGAGAGAGGAAAATCGTCTATGAACTCACGAACGATTTATAAGATGTTGGCACGTTGGAATTATGATGAATTGGCTAAAAAAATTCATCGCTTAGTTAGAACAGAGCCAATAGATTTTAGTCTAGATGATATTTTAAATATGATTTATGACACTTACGAAGATACAAAAGATGAAAATCTTGCTTATCTGTACGTTGATATTAGCAAAAATGGTTTTCTGATTAAACCAATAAAAGAACAAAAAAAAAGAAACCTTTTGCTCTAACAAAAGATTTCTAGTTACTACCATTCAATGTAAAAACAGTATTTTATTAAATACATTGTATCGTATGTAACGACCTTTGACAAGAAAATATTAAGGAGCGTTACCAATGACAAACCAATTAATCGAAAAAGCAAATCATTTTTTATCTTACTTTTCACTTAACCGATATGTAGAAAAACCTTTATACAAACTAGACTTAAATCAAGAAAGCATGATTGATTACATTAAAAGAGAAAATTTGTTTATTTATCTGAATGACATGAACCCTTTAGTTTTTGTTAATCAAGTTACTTTTATTGACGTCCTAGTAAGTGCGAGAGCTTACGTTAAATTACATAATCTTGATGAAGATTACTATTGTAACGATATGAATCTAATTGAGGTGCTACTATACATTGAACAGAACGGCAACCACCAAGACTTTATAAATGAAATGACCAGTCAAACAGGTTACCAGTTTGAAACATTTGAGGATATTTTAAACTGTTTAACTATTAAGGTTACGGATATGCCAGTAGGCGACCAGTTACCACTGTCAACATTCTTACAAGCTTACCTTTGTTTAATTGACAAAGCCAAAGCTATAAAAGAAAGCTTGTGAGGTGGTATATCATGACCATTTTAAAAGCAGATACTATCCAACAACTACAAGAACACCTTGCTAAATTTGATAAAAACCTACCTGTTGCAGTCTTTGACTGCGACAGAGGTTATATGAGTGTAGCCTTTAAAAAAGAGGAAAAAATTGAGAATGACAAAAGATTTCAATGGTTAACATTTTATGCCCATGAAACTATCCAAATGTATGATATTAAGACCTTACAGGGTTACTTGAGTAGATTACCATTACAAGCCCCGATTGCAAAAAAAACAGAAAATGATGAATATACTTCATTGTACTTATCTATTGATAGCATGAAAGATAACGGTAAATTTTATCAATGGTTAGTCCTAAGTGACGAGCTAGAGTATGACCGATTTTTCAGACAACATGACACTAAAGCAGAGGGCAATCACACAGAACTAGCCTTAGAAAAAATGTTGATAGAAATGAAAAAAAATACCTTACAACCAATTAAAATGATACATCAATGGCTTTGTAAACAAACCAACCAAGAGCTATTTAAAGGCATTTTAACAGAGGGAAAAACATTAAAAGGAGCTTACGCTTATTGTTTTAGCCAAGCAAAAAAACAAGGGAATAAAGGGTATGGCGCTTGGGTTGATGATAACATTGTTTTTCAGTGGGTATCTGATTACTTTATTTTCTATGAATTGCCAAAAGAAAAAACTAAAACGAAAACTAAAGCTCAACCTAAAGCTAAAAAGAAAACCGAGCCAGTTAATAATGTGACTAAAGCTACCAATCAAGAACCCTCAACAAGCGAGAAAGGAGGAGTCGAACAACAAGAAGAAAACGAACAACAACTTGAGTTGTTCGCAACACTATAATGACTAATAACTTATCAAAACAAATCGGAAAATTACTCACACCACCTAAAGACTTTTTTAAGTGGTGTGAAAGACAAATACCAACTTATGAATGGAGCAACAAAGAGCAGACAATCAAAGCCAGTGAACGCACTGATTGTCGTATTATCAAAAAACGATTAACTAAAAAATCACGCTTAACGTTTCCTCAAAAATTTTATTCTTTTGCGATTATTCTTGTTTCTAAAAATCGCATTGAAATCCAATCTCATAATTATTGGCTTGATATTAAAGACGGAAAAGAAATTCTCACATATCGGTTAACCAACTTTGAGCGTTTCGAAAATGGCAAACATCTTAAAGCCTTTAATAACTATAATAATGAGTGGCAAGACGAATTTAGGACAAATTACGGGTTTATGAGTGGAGCTTATACCAACACCAAATTTTATCCAAATAATTGGCAAGATAAGTTTAAGCATAATCGAGATATGAAATATTTGAAGTTACCAGCAATTGAAAGAGCTGAACTTTCTAGAATTTATAAAAGTAGGCTTGAAATTGAATACCTACAAAATATTGGAGCAACCACCATGGCAGATGAAATCATCAATGACGGCTATCTCATAGTTGGCGAAAGTTATCATAGGAGGGCAGACATGAGAGTTATCAATCAGAAATGGTTGAAAGCTAACAAACACAAGTTAAAAACGACTAACCCTATGTTTCATGTTTTCATGTTAGAACAAACTTTCAGAAAGAGAAAAGCAAAACCGATTAAAAATATTGAGTATCATCTACATTTTACACAATTAAATAAATTACCAAAGGAAGTTAATTTAAACAAGTTCCAAACGTGGTATATGGCACAAAAAGAAACATTCGACTACTATATAGATTATCTAAGCATGTTAGAAGAGCTAGAAATTCCATTAAATGATACTAATGTTATCTTGCCTAAAGACTTAGTTAAAGCTCATGATAATGCCGTTGAATTGATTAACCAACTCAATTTAGAAAAGAAAGCTAAAAAATTAGAGGCAGAAAATCGTGAGTATCAAAAACGATTATCTCAATTAAAAAAATTCGAAAAAGAAATTGATGAATTTGTCTTTCTTGTACCTAAAGAATTAAAGGAAATTATCCAAGAGGGCAGTGCTTTACATCATTGTGTGGGGGGAAATCGTTACGTGAAAGGTCACCAAAAAGGCGATACTAATATTATTTTCATTAGAAGAAAAGAGGACGTTAATAAACCGTACTTCACACTAGAATACAAAGAACAAAAAGTTAAACAAATTCAAGGAAAAGGAGGACAAGATAAAGTCCCAGGCAATATTAAGCAAGTTGTTGAGAAGTGGGAAAAGGAAATTAAAAAAGTAATATAAAAAAACACTGTCTAAACCAACTACGATATATGGTTTAGACAGTGTTTTTAGTAACAATTTCTACTAATTCGTGGTATAATATAAATTGAAAGGGACGTACTGGATATACGCCCCTAAGTAGAACCGTTAAAGACGGTAGCATTGTTTTGGTAAAAAATAACCGTTAAACTAGCCAAAGTTTAAGTGGACGGTTATTTTTTTTTGTCATTTTTTACAAGGTCAACAACCAATTTTATTAACATAATGACAAAAGTGCCAAAACCTAATAATAATTGGATAGTTTCCAATGCAGACAAAAGGGCTTCTCCTTTCCTAGATTTAATACTTATTTTCATAAGCACCACCTCCATTAAAAGATAGCCACCGTCACTAACTTCTCTACTTCTTTATTATAACATAAAAACAGTCTAAAACCTATTGTTATCAAGGTTTTAGACTGTTTTATTTCTTCTCTTTCTAATAAGCTGCGACAAGGAAAACCACCTTGTCGTTTGAGTCGCCTTGCTCCGACCGCCACCACCGCGGCGTCGACTCAATAGAAAGCTCATTATTCAATCGCTTCCTATATCAAACATCATAGGAAAAACACCCAAAACAACATAGGGAAATTAGTTAATATCTCCAGGAGAATCACTATTTCTTTGTCTCATGGTCCAACTATGACCTGATTTATTTTTTTCAAGATCTTCATTCTTTTTTTCTGCTTCTTTTTTTCTTGAAAGAGGTACTACTTGTTTATCTTTACTTGCTTGCTTTTTAGGCTTTTTCTTCTTAGCTGCTTCCTTTTTAGGTGGTACAGGTAGACCGTTCTTTTGAAGCATTGTCTTAACATAACCTTTTGCCGTTTTTTGGTAATAATGATGATATATCTCACAATCAGTTTTTTTTCGTGTAATTAGAAAATCCGGTATTATTTCTTGAACTAAAACGTAACGAAAAACATTGTTCCCCTTTTCATTAACATAATGAATATAAATAATATCTCCCACTTGAATCCATTTTTGTGGGTTCTTTTTTACTTCAACTTTAACGATTTTATTTAGTTTTCTAAATTTTTTACCTTCCATCATTAAATATGTTCCTTGAGCGACACAAATTTTCTTTGTATGGTTATCTATATTTTGCTGTTTTTTTGCTTGCTTTTCTCGTTCAATACGTCGTTCTTCTAAATCACCATCAGTTAAAAAAATAATGGGTCGATTTTTTAATTTAACAATTCTTTTAACTGTTCCCGTATATTGTTCTTCATCTTCACAATCAGTGATCACTTCAGTTACATATAAAAGTTGCTGCTTTGAAAAACGAACCAGCTTACCTACTTTCATTTTATCTTCAATCTTTTTATCGACTCTGAAAGTATATTCTTTTTGATTGGGGTATATTTCAAAGACTTTTTGTTGCCGCCTCTCTTTAACGTGTAGAGTCTTAACTATCATGAAAGAGCCTTCCTTTCTTGAATTCATATTAATTAATATATTTTTAAAGATTCTTATTTTCTACGGTTCTTATTTTTTCTCTTACCGTTAATCAGCCTTCATTTTATAATAATATGATTATAACATACACATTCATTACTTATTTTTTCTTAAAATATTTATATACTGTCCTTTGCCCATACCCTATTGTCTTTAAGTATAACTAAATAAAATATATTCACTCTTTGTTTTTCTTAAAATCATTTCTAAATAATTTTTTATTCGATTGTCAAAATCACTAACCACATTAAAATTATTTACTAGTTCAGTTATTCTTTTTCTTGATAAAAAACCGTCGTATAAATCTAAACCTAAATCAACTATTTCATTAGAAAAAAGTGTTTTACTCTTATCCAAGTTTCTATCTAAGTTAAGAATTTTAAAAAAATAATCTATTTCCTCTAAATGTGATGAAGGTATTTCAATATCTGCAATAGATTCTGTAAGAAAATGTTCACTCTCATAAGCGTGTATAACCATACTCATAATATTTTATCCCTCCTGTCGCTGGACTAAAACTTATTGGCTTTAAAATTTTCTATTATCCATTTAGAAAACTCATTAACTACTTTAGAGTATTCCTCTTCATCCAGCAGATCATAAATCCGTATTGTTTGACTATCGAACATATCAGAATCGCGTTTAGCTAAATAATAAAGAATATCTGATAGGTGGCTATGTTGCCATGTATAAATTCGTTTCAACTCTTCTAGTAGTTCGTTTTGTTTATCATTCATACTTTTCTTCCTTACTTTTTAATTTTATCTATTAATTACTGAAACACCAGGTTAAATTTTTCTTTCTTGTTTTATTTCATGATGTTTATCCGGCATAGCTTGAATCAGATGAATCTCTTCTATTTTCTTAACAGTTGTTTTGACAGTTTCATTTAAATAATTTTTACTCTTTTGAATAGAAGCTATTTCACTTTTGATATCGTCATAACTAATCTCATTAAGCGTCGCATGTGGTAATAAAGTAGATAACTTTCTTTGTACTTCTTGAGGTTGCTGAGTCACTTCAGATTCTATAAGCAGCTTACTAATTTGATGTAACGTCATCATTTTTTCTGATAGTTTATCCAGCGTTTCATTTGCTTTAGTTAATGCCTGGTCAAACTGATTTTCTAAATTTCGTAGTTGGCGGCCATCCTGAACATCATGCTCTGCTAAAAAATTAATCGCATGAACTAACTCAGTTAATTGTGTCATTACTGGTTCTTTAGTTAATGGTACTTGTCCGTTATAACGGTGCAATTGTTTAACCAATGTTTCACCTGTCATAAATCTGTTACGCTCAGAATCACCATTATTCATAAAATAGAAGAAGTCCGAACGTTTAACAAATAAATTAAATTGACCATCCTCTAGCTTATCTACTTTGTACCCACCAATAAATAATTTCCCTCTATTCTCTATTCCAAAATCTACATTGAGATAGTAACCTCTCTCTGTTGAATGTGAGATTTGCCAGTCCTCTACTGTAATTTGATAATCAAAATCTTTTGCTACCCGTGACTCTTTTTCCTGGTAATTTTCTACTACTTCCTCAATAGAGAAGGTTCCTGCATTCTCTTTTAATTTATCTTCTATAGACTCTTTGTTGTATCGGGTTGGATCTCCTTTAACTAAATTTCGTCCTCTTGTATTTCTAATTTGTGGTTCATCCAACAAACGATAGGTGGCCCACTTGCCCGAAAAATTAACAGAAAGATTTAAAGCTTCAGCCTTCAACATGAAGTCATCTATTGAGGAACTATGCTCTATCAAATAATCTAATCGAGATTTGATTTTCAATTTATAAATAGAGTCTGTTTCCCACATGGTATATTTTTTATGCGAGTTTTTTGGAGATTTTTCAATGATCTTAGCCCCATACTCTGATGAAATTTTATCTGATACTTTTTCAAAATTTAATTTGGAAATATCTTTATGCCCTCCTTTTGTTTTTACTATTTTCCAGGGTAATGCCTTACCAGTTTCTAAATTAGTTGTGTTAAGTATAATGTGGTTATGAATATGTTCTTTGTCTGTATGTGTCGCTATAACAAATTCATATTCACCACCAGTGAATTCTAAAATTGTTTTACGACCTATTTCATGAACCTGTTCCGGCGTTAAATTATCTTCAGGTGAGAATGACTGAATCAAATGCCTGGCAAGTACAGGATTCTTTTTTTCGATTTCTGTTAAGCTAGGTGGGTCTAATCTCTTTGTCTTTGGATTAAATTTATAGTTTGTTCCTCTTTGATACTCAGCTTTTAATTTGGTGTACTTAAATTCCTCATAAGCTGAGTTCGCATCTACTACACCATGAGTTGAGACAAGGTGTTTCATCATAGTTTTATTTTCATTAACAATGTATTGAAACAAATTATCTAAGTGAGATTCTTCTTCCTTATAGTCCACTATTGTTTTATCGGCGTTACTGATATACTGTTCTGCCTTTTTTAATCTGTCAAAACTATGTATTGGAAAATGTTTTGTATAAACCATCTAATCAACCTTTTTTCTTTTAAATTTATCTTGTTGTATATGTAATTCACTTTCAACTAACTCAGTTAATTTCGTGAGAGCTTTCGTTAGATCCCTGACATCAGTTTCTGATATATCATCAAACTGATTGGCAAGTTTTACCGCTTGATTAATATTCGTTCCAATCTTCCTCACTTCATAAACAAGCTGTTTCAGTTCAGTATAATCAGTGAATGATACTTCACCCTGAATCAACATCATCAAGGCAAAATGTTGGAATTTTTTTATCCTACTACTAGCCATTTTATTTTTAATGTATATTTCTTCCTTCTCAGTCATGCGAATTATTTTTTGTATATGTCGCTCTCTTTCCAAATAAATTACTCCTTTACAAATCTTTCTTGGTGGGACAGACTTTCGTTTTGCGAGCATAGTCATTGGATAGCCAATGACATAAATTTAAACAACCTCCACCCAAATTCACGGTGGAGGTTGTTTAATAGTTGGGGGTTCCCCAATCCCCTTTTTTTCTTCTTTTGCTTGTTTTGTTTTTAACTCATGTAAGGTCTGAGTAGTGAATTAATAAACTCATTGTAAGGTTCACCAACTGCTAATTTTCTTAAAAACTTTTCAGCTTCTTCATAAGGTGCAAGGTCAATTTCAATTTCTAATTCAGTGTAATCATGAATTAATTGTTGAATTTCTTTAGTAAGTGAACCCTTTTTCTTTTCTTTTTTCTTCGGATGAATCACAGTTCCATTAGGAACTGTTTCATCTGTAAATTGTTGAATAATAATAAATCGTGCTTCATCTGATAGCTGCATCATACATGTATCCCTCTCTTTTAGGTTTAAATTTATTGAGACATTCTACTATTAAGCGAATTCTCAATCGTCTTTTTTGGAGTTGGTTCAGCCTGTTTATATTCCTTTTTTGGTTCTCTAGGAATAGCGACAGGCAAATTTCTAGCAATGGCTACACGTTCCTCAAATTTATTTTCAGGAGCATTTAAGGTGTAAATTTGAGTCAATGTTTTATCAATTGACTCAATTAATTTACTAGCTTCCTTTGTAATGTTTTCCAAAGAATCGGTTAAATCTGATAGCTCATTTCCTCTATCAGTCCATGAAGAAAGGTAACCAAATGAGTAGTCACTCGTATCAAATCCTAAGTGGTCACTAACAATATAAGCCACAGATTCAGCTTCAAATTCTTGTTTGCGATACGTCTTATCACCAAAAAAAGCAGATGAATCAGCATGTAAAATCGCATGAGCCATTTCATGTATCATCACTTTTAACGTCATGACTTCGCCTAGTCCTTCCTTAACAACAATTCTTTTATCCGTTACATTGTAGTAACCATTAGCTCTTGATTGAATTGGTTCAATTGAAATATCAACAGGACTTAGGTCTTTCAATAGATTGTAGTAAGCTACAAATTTTTTAGGATCATCTAGTCCCTCAGTCAAATTATAAACTTGTTTAGGAAGTGGCTTTTCGCCTTCAGTCTGACTCACATCGAATACAGGCTTCAACATAAAGCGGGTACTTTTTAAGGGTGTACCATTATCATCGACTATGACAGTTCCATCTTTATCTTTCTTATCAACTGTATAGGGAGCATAAATAAATAGAGCCTTCGAACCTTTTTTTACGTATCTATCCATTTTTTTCCACGTCTGAAAACCAGCCACTCGGCTTGCATCAGGATTCTGTTCCAAGATTAATTGCACGTTCTTAGAGGAATATTTATGAAATTGTGAGATAAACTTTAAGTAATTAATGTAGTCGTCACTATGAAGATATTTTTCAATACCATCTTCTAAATGACGTGATAGTTTTTTATAATCTTTCGCTTTGATAATTTCTGATAGTGAGGAATCAATAGGTTGTTTCTCTTTAATTTTAGATTTTTCTACCATGTGTAAGCTCCTTTGTTTAACGTCTTAGTGATTGTTTTTGTTCCTGTTCTTGTGTTGGACGACTACGTTCAACTTGTTTATTCATTGCCTGACCATCAGCAACTCGTTCCTCAAATTTATTTTTTTGTTGAGCTTTGCCATTCACTTTCTGATTGATAGATTGAACTAATTTATCTGAATGCTTGGAGATAGTTATAAGTGAGTTGTCTAAATTTTTCATTGAATTAGGACTTGTATTGAACTGTTTTAATTCTTCTAGTGAGTACATTTTTTCGCTCTCTAAGCCTAAATGATTGGCAATCACATAAGATATTGCGTTAACTTCAAACTGTCTTTGTAGACCTTGTGAGGTCGTTTTTAATGATTGTTCTACCGTTAAATCAATGTAACTCTTCATGATTTCATTAAAGTTTTTACCAATAGAATTAACTGGTATTTGATTAACCAGCTCCTTATTGGTCACGTTATCTGTTAAACCATAAATGACCTTCGAAACTTGTTCCTTGTCATTTTCATTCAGTTGAAATGACTGAAAATTTTCTTTTCCAGTCGTTTGGCTTACGTCATAAACTGGTTTCAAGTAAAATTGAACGTCTCCTTTTTTATCTACTTCTCCCTCTGAAACAACTGGAGCATAAACATGAATAGGTTTAGCATCAGTTGTTAATTCATAGCCAAGTTGCTTCCATTTATTCTCACTAGCAACTTGTGTGGCTTCAGGAAATTGGCTCATAATCAACTGAATATTTTTAGGTGAATAAGAATGCAACTTAGTTGTTGAGTCCAAATATTTTTTAAATACATCAGGATTTAGTAACATCATTCTTTGGTCTTTAACAGTGTCTGTCAGTGTTTTAATATCACTATCTGTTAAAACCTCCTCACGTTTAATGTCTTTAGTCTCTTCATGAATTTGCTCCGTTACAGGCTTATTGATAACCTCTTTTGTAACTAATTGCTCTACTCGTGCCGTTTGTAAAAACTCAGATGAATTAACTTCTTTTCCATTTTGTAGCTCAACTATTAGCTTATCAATCGCTATAATTTGAGCGTCACATTTCTTAAATTGATTTAGTGGTGATTCTAAATTAGTTGATTCTATTTTCTGATTAAGAAAATCAGGGTGGCTCACCCATTGGTCTCTTTCGGCTAACAGACTATCTCTTTGAGCGACTAGGATAGATAACTTTGCTACAGTATCTATATTGCTAGTCATTGTTTTATCGGGGTTAATTGGTAGTCGCAGCTTATTTAATTTCTCTCCAACTTCTTTGATACTGTCCTGATTAATTTTTAGTTTTTGTTGTAAATTTGACACATCTAATAAAGGATTTTGACTGATTGATTGACTAATTTGTTCTTTTAAATCGTCCATTTCGGCAAGTAAAGAAGAATAGTTTCGTCCTAGTTGAATCATATCTTCACTAGGAACAAGCTCTTTTTCTAAAGTATCTTTAATCAAAATAGTGTCACTATTTTTTTCTAATGGTGTGACATCGGGTGAAATATCTCCGCCTTCAGTAATTGGATTTTCCAATTTTTCATCAGGATAAAGTTTTTCAGTATCCTTATATTTTTGATCAACCTTATCAACAAACGCTTGAATTGATTGATTGATTTTTAACAATCGACTTCTAAAAGCAGTCGATATATATTGGCGAATCTCATCCGCTTTTCGTTTAGGAAAGGTAATAATTTCATTCTTCTTATGCGTCAGAGATTCTTTTAACGCTTCTTTAAATTGATTAGATACCTCTTTAATCGTATCTCGTAAGCCTTTTTGTATGCGTTCAGTTTGTTCTTTAGTGGGGTTCTCTAGTTGATTAGCAGAATCAGAAAAATGTTGTATCAAGTGTTCTACCTTATCTAAATGAGTCGATAACAATTGCTTAACTTCTGTTTCTGTTAAATAATTTTGGGTAGGGGAATCAGTTAATGCCATTTGATTAAGCGTATCGTTTAATCCTTCTTCAATAGAAACTAAAAAATTATAGGTCATACTTTTATTTTCAGGAACATCTATTTCTGTATTTTCAGTAGATGTTGCTGATACTGGTATTACTTCATTTTCTGTATCTACCTTTTCAATAGAATCAGCTTTTTTAGGTACTATATGTTCTTTTTTGCTTGTTTCAGTGTCCTTCTCAGCTACCTCTTTTTTCGGAAAAGTCACTACTTTTTCCTCTAATTGTTGGTAATATTTTTGATTTCTACCTATTCCGTCTCCAATATCTATCCTCAATTGACTGACCTTTTCACCATTCTTAAATTCATCAAAAAAGAATTTATAATAACCTGATTCATTTGTAGCTGATTGGTCAAACAGTTTAATTTTTTCAATTAAATCAAGGGTTACTATCTCACCTTCAAGGCTAACAATCCCTTTCGTTGGGTTAGTTTCATTAAATTCGACTTTAAAATAATCAGATAATTCCTCAGTATTTTTCATATCTGTTTTTTGCTCCTTTTCTTGAGTTAATGACACTTCTTTTTGAAGTAATTCAGAAACAATTTTTTTCTCTTCATCAGTTTTAGGAGGAAATTTTGCCGATACGTCAAGTTCTCCAGTTGGTTTTAACTCTAAAGCAACTTTTCTTAAACCAGCAACAAAATGAATAGTAGGGTTCTTATTCCATTGAGTGACCTTTCCGGACTCAACCAATTCCTTCAATTGAGGATTTGAAACTTTAGAAATGGCTTGTGTAATGAGTAAATCATTTAATTTCTTTTCATATTTCCTTATAGTTGTTTTGCTAAAAAGTGACTCTCCACGTTTAGACTTCTCAATTTCTTCTTGAATACGTGGAATATTCTCAACAATCATGTTTAAGCCACCTTGTCGATTAAACCCCATTTCCTTTAATTCCGCTTGACGTTCCAATTTTTCAACACGCTTTTTCTGTTCCTTGATTTCTTTCAAGGTGTTAAAAACTGCATCTTCCTTTTTTTCTTGTTGATGAATGTGGCGATATCCGCCTCTTTTATCATTCATTGGTTGGCCATTCGTTTTTGCTGCATGAGCGTAAACTTGTTCTACCTTAGAATTAAATTCACCCTCTAGTCTTGCTAATTTGCCTTTTGAAATATCTAATCTTGTACGTGATTGTGGTACTTCATCCATCACTATATCCCCTTTTAAAACTGATTTAGTCTCTTTTAAAACTTCGTTCCAGTCTGATTTATCTACCCCCTCCTTAATAGGTGGTAAATCGGTTTGAACATCTATGAAATCAATTCCAAATTCATTAATAAAATTATGTCCCGCTTCGTCATTATCAACCGCAAGCGTCAGCTGAATAAATGGAACTTTCTTTTTGGCCATCTTTTGCATATCTTCAAGAAAAGTTTGTTTTTTTTCGTCTGATAAATTTGAACCCAGTGAATTAGCAATATAAGTGGATAAAGTTCCTTTTTTAAAGCCATTCATGGCTAGTAAAACAACATTATTTAAGTTGTTTTTATTTAATTCGTAGTAGCTCATTAAATCAATTGGAGCTTCAAATGCAATTATTTTTAATGGATTATCAATAGAAATTTCTTTTCCTTTTGGAACATGACCTATAGGTACACTTAACCCATAATAACCGTCACCATAGACACGTTTTAAACGTAGTCTGTCTCCGTGAATCTCCGGAAAAGCATCTATCCCTTGATAAGACATCCCTTTGACCTTACCGGTTAAATCAGTATGTTTAAAAACAATTGCTGTTTCTTCATGGTTATTAATCTTATCTTTGTATTTTCCTTGCGTTATCACGTTTTTTTCAATAAAAAAATCAACTGTCTCTTTCGACAGTTGACGTTCGTTTATTAAATAGTCTTTTGTTTTAGATAAATCTTTATCCTCTTTAAGAAAGTAAACAAAAGGTTTTTCAGGTGGTAATGCCTGATCTTTAAACTCACTTAATTCACTTTCATTAATGAATTTAACAGCTTCTTTATAGGAACACTCATTAACTGCCATGACTAACTGAATAGAACCCCCACCTTTTGAGCGAGAGTTCCAGTAAAAACTATTTTTACTCGGTGTGATTTTTAGGCTGTCATGTTTCGACCATTGATACGTTCGCCCTGACCGTTCAAGTCCCATACCAAGAGCATCTGCAACAGATAAAATATCTACATTTTGAGCGATTTCAAGAGATTTTTTTCTTTCTTTATGCGTTTGTCCCATACTAACTAGATACCTCCTAACTTAAAATAACGTAGTAAAAATTAGATTGAACATAAAAATAAGTTGCCACAATGGTAAAGACTAATGTTAGATAAATATAAACTCGAGGAATCACCTCCTTAAATAAACAAGAAAGGCAAAAGGACCAAATGATTAGTAGTACAAATACAAACATAAAAATTCTCCTTTATTTATGCAGCAATATCATCAGAAACAACTCCATGATTAACCACATTTTCTTTTTTAACCTGATCTAATAATTTTTCAACATCATTTTTATAACGCTTATAACGATACCAACGTTCATCACCTGGATTGTTAGCAAGTAAATCAGCGTATTCATGGTCACTTACAACATACTTTTCATCTTTAAATACAAACTGTCCTGAGATATACAGTAAGGCTTCATTCCCATTAATTCGACCTATTTCATCAGGAGTCAATAAATCACGGCCAATAGTATCTCGACTTTCTGAACCGCCACCATTTCTACCTTTATTATGGCTATTTTTCCTAACAGAAATGGTTTGTTTACCAGCACGTTTTGATAAGTATTCAGTTGTTTCCTTTTCGTCACCACCAAGAAAAAGAAGCGTATCACAGGTATTTATCAACGTCGCCCAACCTTTTGGATACATTGTTTTTAACTGATCTAATGCTTGTAGAACTAACACAAGAGATAAGTCCCTACTTCTAAACGTTGCCAGGGCTTTGTCAACATTCGGAATACGTCCAACGTTAGCAATTTCATCTAAATAAAATCTGAAATGATGAGTTTCTCTGAAATCAACAAGGCCTGTTAAAATATCATCTTTGGTTTTTCTAAGAGTTTCCATGGCAGTTGAAATAAAGATTGACGCTAAAAAGTTATAAGCGTCATTTGTCTCAGGTATAGTAACAAATACAGCCGTTTTCTCATCTACCCATGACTCAATATCCATCGTATCGTAGCGAATCATATCAACTACTTGCGTATGGTCAAAGATTGAATAACGACCAGCTGCAATTGCTAAAACGCTCATACGAGTCTCACCATTATATAAATCATTAAACAAAGTCCACTGTTTATAGGCATAATTATCAGGATGTTTTCTATTTAATTCTTCAAACCACTCTTCAACTGGACTAGGTGTATCTTTCTCTTTTCTCTCAGTTAATCGCAACATATCACCAATCATACCCAAATGAGGTAGATAGTTATTATCTTGTCCGTCGTACCATAAGAAACCTATAAATGCTCGAATTAACAAACCTTCAGCTTGTCTCCAAAAATCGTCGCCACTATTATTTTCTTTCTTTTTTGTCCCTTCAGTAATAGCTTCTAATACTCGGTCAATATCTAACTCAGTTTTTATATAAGAAAATACGTTAAACATATCACTATTTAATAGATTATTTAGGTCAAAAATCTTGATTTTATATCCAGCATCTTCTAATAACTGACCCATTTCTCGTATTAATAAGCCTTTAGGATCAATCGTTAAGAAACTTGAATTCAACTGCATAATATTAGGTTTAATAAATGTAAATGTTTTACCTGAACCTGGACCACCAAATACAACCGCATTCTTATTTTTTTGATGTTCATAAGGTATTCGCTTATTATCTAAGCCCATTCGACTATTTCTAGTAAGAATAATATTATTTTCAGGCTTTTCATCTGAAAATTTTTCTATCTCTTCAACTTTCGCAAATCTTGCAGAACCATGTTCCTCTCCATTTCGGTAAACACCTTTATCATTATCTATAGTGTAAAAAATAAGGCTAACTAGAAAAGCTAGAACACCTAAATATAGCCCTACTACTGATGGTAATAAAAAAACTTGAACAGAATTATCTAATATAATTCCGTTCAAGTCTTTAGTCATTAGATTATGAGTTTTTGAGTACAGGTCATAACCTGGAAGAACCATCCAAAAATTGCCACAACAATAACCAATATAAGCAAGTAATAAACCTCTATATAAATAGGGTTTAAACTCTTTTTTATGTATTTGCATTAAATACCACGCCCCTTACTTACAGTCTTGTTAACATTTCCTTTATACATATTGGAACGCTTTACATAGGCTACTTTTTCATCAAAAGTCATTGAACCAGGTTTTTTTAGAATACTCTTGGGCGATTTTTTTATATCTAATATAACCCGTTCTAATGCTTTTTTAGCTAATTCTTGGTCTTTAACTCTAAAGAATAACTCTGTCCCTTCTTTTGTTTCTCTAAAAGAAAAAGGTAACCCTTGATTGTTTAACTGCTCTTTCAACTGGTTAAAATCAACTTTTTCATTTAAAAAAGCAGAAGTGAGAGGATCACTTCTACTCATTAATTTATATAAATTTGTTTCACCGTGCATTGGAAATTGACTATCTTTTAAATTGGTTAATCCTTCCATTGATAAATAAAGAAGAACCTCAATAGTCTTACCAAACGTTTTAGTACCTGTCATAACGCAACGATGGACCATTTCTTGCTGTTCCAATGAATCCCTCCTAGCTTATTTTTATTTCTTTTAAAGCTATTCTTCAACTGGTAATTGGAACACATAATACATACTACCTAATTGTGACTCAATATCATTATTAAAAGATTTTTGCCAATTTAGTAACTCATTTTTTCGTTCATTTAAGTAATTGGCTAATTCTTCAGAATGTTTTTCAGTTTCATTTTTTATTTTAATTTGACACTCTTTTTCATAATAATCTGTAATATTTTTCATTTCTTTTTCTTTAATTTGATTGTGTTCATCAACTATTTGTTTTACCAGCAGCTCATAATCAGCTTTTGGTTTCTCAAGTTTTACATTTTTCTCAATTTCTAACTCAATTAATTTATTTTCTATAGCTTTCTTTTTCTTATCTTGAAAATCATTAACAATTGATTCTTTTATATGTGAGCGAGTATCTCTTTGTTTAATTTCTTGTTCTAACTGAGTTAATCTTGACTGTAAAGCTGAACCTACAATATCTGGAAATTCGTTTGAAACAGGTATATCTTTAGTATTTTCTACTTGTACAACTTTCTGAAATGCAACAATTTCCTTTTCTTTTTGGACTTGTTTAGCCAGTAAATCATTTTTTGCTTCTAACTCTAATTTCAATCGCTCAATTTCTTGTTCATACTCTAAATTTTTTTCTTCAGACAATGTATTTGAGCTTTCAGTTATTTCTATTGGAACAAGAGTTTCCTCTTGCTCCAAAACATCAGTCCCTTTTTTAACTAATGACTCTAAATTACTAGGTAAAGCTGGTGCTTCAGCTATATCTTCTACCTCAGTTTTCTCATTTTGACTAGTTTCTTCCATTTCTACTAATAATGATTCATCAAATTCAACTGGTTTACTTTGATAAAAAGGCTCTAATAAGTTAGTAAAATAAGGATTATCTTCTAATAACGGTAAATCTAAACGCATGGCAAAAATATCTGTATCAATTTTTTTCTTAGTGACTGTTTTTTTAACGATTAACCAGCCACTTTTTCCACGGTCTAGCAAGTCGTTATTAACACCAATAACATAATTAATTAATTGCCCCGCTTCTTTAATTGTTGCTGGTTTTATTTCTTCTGAATGAGCTATGACAAACGTTTCAGCTGGTTTAAACATATCAAATATTCCAAACATAATTACCCTTCTTTCTAGTTTAAGTAAGTATCTTGTTGAGAAGATACTGCTGCATTTTTATTTTCTGAAGATAATACTGATAATAATTCGGGTAAATCTTGAATTGTTAACTTGTGTTCCACCAACAATAAATTAACTAGATCCATATTGGCTCTATCAAATTCATCTTGTTTAGTCGCAAGCTTTTTTTCCGCTTCTTTTACATTTTCTTTAGCTTTTTCCAATTCAGCACCTAAACGAGTACATTTTTTCTCTGCATCTTTAATTTTCTTCGACATTATTTGTTTCCTCCGTAGTTGTTATTGTTTTGTCATTACTAGTAATCATTTCTTCATCTGAAGTACTATCACTTGATGAAAATTGAGTTGTTTCATCTAATTCGATTTTGTAATTATTGTACCCACCACTATCTATCTCTGTTAACGAAACATAATCAATTTTGTTAACAATAAATTTCTTTCCTTCTTTAAGAAATTCAATTTTTATTGCTTCAGTTTCATTCTGATTTAGTAAAGCATTTCTATCAGTATTTTTTTCTGCACGGTGCGTATACGTATAATTTACTAGGCAAACAGCTGTAGATTTGACTGTATCTACATAAATATCTGCCCTATCGAAAACTTGATTAACGATATAACCTTTATATGCTTGATTAATTGGTTGTTCTTCTTGAGCTTTTAATTCGTTGAACATTGCTACTGAAACCAACGGCTCATAACGATTTCTATTTTCACCAACATCTTTTTTTGTGTAATAAGCTGTCAAAAAATCATTAACTACTTTAGTGGTTAATTCTTTTTTAATCTCCTTGTCTACACTCTTCTTATCCTCTGTTTTTACTTGTTTAGGCTCTTTTTTCCCTATATTCGAACCTAATAAAAACCCCGTAGTAAAGAGTAAAAAACAAGCTAAAATAATCACTATTTTTTTTACAAATTTAAGTTTTTGAATATCTACCATAAATATAATAGGAAAGAACTTTCTCTTTCCTTTCCCCCTTTTCTATTTTATAAAGCCACGTGGATCTACATGACCAGCATACATACTTGTCATAACTTCAAAATGTAAATGTGGTCCTGTACTTAATCCTGTAGAACCTACAAGACCAATTAATTGGCCTTTCTTAACTGTTCCATTCTCAGACACCATTGCTTTACTTAAGTGTGCGTATCTCGTCCAATAGTTACCTTTTTTATGCTTAAGAACCACATTGATTCCATAAGTATCGCCAACGTCGGTTGCTCTCATAACTACAGCGTCCTCAGCTGCATAAACTTCAGTTCCAAAACCAACGGCAAAATCTAAGCCTGTATGGAATTCAGCTACTCCCGTTTTAGGGTTAATTCGATAGTCAAATCCTGATATACTAGCAAGACGATTAGGCAATGGATAAGAAAACTGACCATTTCCTGGGTTTTTTTGACCTCCTGAACTTACATATCGCCACACATGAGCGACATACTTAGAATCCCCATAACCACCTGTTCCGCCTGACATCATCATTGCGAAACCAGTCGCTAATTCTTCTGTAAAAGCATAATTATTAGATTTTGTATATGGAATAAAATTAACTCCGTAATTGTATGCCTGTACAGCTGTTTTAACATACTTATCATCACGATTAATTAACTCTAAGCCAACTAATTTCATATTTCCCCATAAGTACCTGACACCTTGTTTTATGCTGGCATCTGTTCCTAGCGTATTTCTAGGTAAACCTAAACTCTCTGAACATTGCATCACATCTGGAACTAATCCAGCACTTTCTTGCATACAAACGGCTAAAACAATTGGTAAGTATTTTTCAGGCATACCAACCTCTTTCATAGCTTGTTTAAACTTAGGTATGAGGGATATCACTTGTGGAGATAACGACATAGAATCATAATCGCTACCTAATAATGTTTCTTGTGTATAGATAACTTTAGGAAAATAGAAAGCTGGATTAACGGCTTTCCACTTAGCTTTTTCTGACTGATACGAAAAGTATTTAATAGAGAGTGTGGCATCTGTTCCCTTACCTATGTATGCTCCTTCAGTAATTGTTTCTCCACCAATAAAACGTGAATTATTAACACCTTTTAAAATTATTTTATGGTCTTTTGACAACTTAATTTCTATTGAATCAGTTCCAGTTATTTTCGATACTGTTCCCGACATAGGGGCAACAATATCAGTTCCTGGCTCACTTTTTACTATTATTTGATTAAAAAGTTTTGCATTCTTCCCTTTTCCTTCATAGCCAAAACGTCTAGTTACCGTTAATTCTTTTGTTTTAAACGGAAAAGAGAGCTGGCCGTCCAAAGATAAATAACCATATTCAGACTTATTTTCTTTATATTCGGAATAGTCCTCTTTATTTAGATAATAAGAGCTTTTTTTATTTTTAATTAAGGAGTCCATTGAAACAATTTCATAGTTTGGACTGCTTCCGTTTAGTTTGGACCACATAGTAGATAAGTATTTTCTATATGTTTTTGTAAGAGAATATTTTTCATCTAATTGGTAATCTTCAAACCGATAATTCATGTAAAACATGACATCATTAAAATTGGTATAAAATGTATTAGAATCGTCATTATGATCTGTATCTAGTTTTGTCATATATGCCCATGAGTCCGTTAAATCTTCCTCAGTCTGACTTATAGCGTATTGATTGCCTGAAGCAATTCCAACAACGACTAAACATATTAGTATAAAACCTAAAACACTTAACGTGATAGGGTTTGTAGCCACAGCCTTAACAGCAGTTGATAGGGCTTTACTTGCTTGCGATACCATTTTATTTACTTCAAAACTAAATTGAAATTTTTTTTGATTAGAATAAGCCATTAATCGTCTCTGAGACCTTCTAGCTTTCTTCATAAGTTCTGCTCGTGTGGTTAAATGAGGTGGTGTTCTGTAAAAGCCTTTCCCTCTAACTAGGTTATAAGTCTTATTTCCTAAGCCATAACTACCTTTAGCTGTTTTCATTGATAATTTACCAGCTAACTTAGTGACTTTTAACGCTTGTCTCATTTGCATATTGGCTTGTTTGGTTTGTTGTACAAGATTGATTGCTTCACCAAACGTATCGTCTTGTTTGACTGGACTTGTTGTTTTATTGATTAAATCTTGTTTTATACGTGCTTTAGATTCTGTTTTGACTTGATTTCTTACGGCAAAAGGATCATTATTCACTGAATGTTTTACTAATTTTTTGTTAACTTTCACATTCATTTTTGTACGATTTAAGGCTATTTTCTTATCTCTAAGTCCTTTTAATTCTTCTTTTGATAAGTTTTTTTCGTTGTTAATGGCATTTTTTAAAGTATTGCTTTCTTTTTTCACTTCACTTCGCATTAACTTATATTCTTTTTGAGTTACTTTTAAATTGCTCTTAGCTTCTCTTCTAGCTTCTTTAGGTGTTAGGGTTTGTTGATTACTAATTCCTTCTAGTAACAATTCCTTTTTATCTGTTTTAGCCTGAAGTAACTCTCTCTTAGGTACATTGGAATATATTTTCAAATCGTTTTTCTGACTTTTTAATTTTTCCTTTATGCCTTCAGTATCTTTTCTAAGAATTTTTGAATGAGCCATAATTCCTTTATCAGTAGGTTTCAGCTTAGAATGTAATAAATTATTGTATTTTTCTTCAGTATTCAAAGCATTTCTATATTGATTTTGTTTTCCTTGAAGAGTTTCAGTAACTAGTTCCTTGCTTTTTAAAAGGCCATTAGAATCATTTGCTGAACTTGTATGATGATGTTTTACCGTTAAATCTACTGACTGTCTATTGATATCACGACTTCTTACGTGTTTACTTTCTATTTTGGGCTGTTCCTTTTTGTTAAGTAATTTATCTTTTTTATTTTGAGCTTTCAACCAATAAGACCTCCATTTAAAACAAAAAAAGAGCCTTATAATCTAGTGATTAAAAGCTCTATTTTAGACTAATATTATTTTTAAAAATGCTGATATATCAGCTATTTCTCGTATGTTACGCATCTGTATTCATAATTCTAAACAAGTCAGTATGTTTAGGTATTGAATTTTCAAAAGGAACAATCACACCACCAGCAGAAATCAAACCAGTTCCTGGTTCCACCCTATTACCAACGTATTTTAACAACTTAGGCGGTAATCGAATCATTTCCTCCAATCGCAATAAATCAACTGGTTTTTGACGTAATAGAACGATATACTCACTATTTGATACCATTTTCCTACCTGCTGCACTATCTAATAAAGTAGAAATATTTTGAGTAATACCTGTAGGAATAGCTCCATATTTACGAATTCTAGCCCAAACACTTGTAAACCATAATGAATTTTCTTCTGTATCAAAGTTTTCCTGTAATTCATCAAAATATAAATGAATGGTTGTTTTTCCTTGATTATCAACTACTTGCTTCCAAATTTGGTCAAGAATAACTTTCATAGCAAATGGTTTCAAACGAGCATCTAATTTTTTGATGTTAAAAACAATAAAATTAGCATTCAAATCAATATTCGTTTCATGTGCAAATATATCTTGAGCCCCTATTGTATAAGGTTCAACCTTAGTTGCTAGAAGTCTTGCTGAATCTTCCGGCTCGTTAAGTAAAATATTATGCCAATCAACTAAGGTAGGGTTTCTTGTCTGCCCTTCAAATTGTTCATAAGTTTTTCTTGTTACTCTATCAACAATCGCTGCATCTTCATCTGTAAAAGATTTTAAAATAGATTCAAACAAAGTAGCTAAAAGATTGGCTTTTTCCTTCACTAGGTCCAAGCTCTGATCTTCTTCATCAAGAAGAGATTTATCAGCCATATCTAAAATATTTAAATGATTACTCGTTCCGGTTGAAATATCCAATATTTCAGCTCCAAACTCTTTAGCTAATTCTAAATACTCACTCTCAGGATCAACTATAATAGTTTTATCATTAGGATATCTTAATTTAGAACCGATAATTTCCCATTTTGTCGTCATACCTTTTCCTGAACCCGAAGAACCAAAAATTAGCCCCCCTGGTGCAATCATTCCTTTTTTCCTATCAACTGTAATCATATTATTAGTTAACTGATTTGTGCCGTAAAAATGGCCTGTAGGGTGTTGTAATTCAACATTTGAAAATGGTATTTGCGTTGCTACATTAAATGAAGTCATATCACGCATATAATTCATTTCAACATCTAAATATGGTTTCCCAATTGGTAAGATAGTATTTAAAGCCTCTGTTTTGTAGTCCTCAATCGTTTCAAAATAAACATCATGATATGAACCAACATCTTTAACATCTTGAATAGCTTGTTTTAAAGAGTGTTCATCATCTTCTAAAACCATAACGGTAAAGATTCCTGAAAATAACTTTTGACCATCCTCTTTAAATTGTTTTCTTAAAGATTCAGTTGATTCTTTAATTTCCTTCGCTTCTCCCGAAACCATATCCTCAGAAACACCAGCTTTAAAGTTTCTTTTTTGTTGTTTAGCAATTTCTGTTTCATTACGAATACTAACAGCTTGCACTTTCTTTTTGGCTTCTTTCATATCATAAGGTCTAGCATGAATACTAATAACACTTTCACGACCAATACTAGTAATCTCACGAATTAAAGTATCTTCTAAGTATTTAGGATATTGCTTAATATATAGGATAGCCCCATACTTTTCTCCCAATTTAAAAAAGACTCTTCCTCGAGGAAATGACATTTTACTAGGACTGATAAAAGCTTTACTAGAAAGGCCTGAAACAGCAATATCCTCATAAGTAGAAATAAAATAATCATCAGGCTTAAGTAATGAAGCCATTACCTTTAATCGCTCTAGTCCTGATATTTTTTCAACAGATAAGTCTACTTCGTTATCATCAAATTGTGTCACATAATTACTAGCAAGAGTGACTAAATTTTTACTTGCTTGTTTTCTAGAATGACTAGCAGTAGTAAATATAGCGTATTTGTCTACTTGAAAGTTACGCTCGTCCTTCTCGTACTGTTGTTGAATAATTTCATTAATTTCTTCTCGGTAATTATCTAATTTATCAGCTTGATATGGTAGTAGCGTCTGATCAATTAAATTTTCAGGAACAGCACGATTAATTACTAAAAGCTGATACCTTGAATGTTTATCTAGTTTATTCAAGGCTTCAGCATAACCGATAACTACATTAGACTGTTCTTCATCTGTTGAAACTTCATAATCAACTTCACCTAATTTAAACATCTGAGAGTATTCATCACCTACTATGTGCATCAGCCCTTCTTCAAACTGGGACGTGTATTTAATAGCTCCTTGTGTTGTAGGCGTTGTCTGTAGTTTAATACGTTCTAATCTTTTTTTCTCCGCTACCTCTTTAGCTAGTAATTCGTCATTATTACTAGCTTTTTTAAATCCTATCTGTTTCTTTGATTGTACTGTCTTGAATAAATTCACTTGCTTCATACCTCCTAATTTGACCTGTTAAATAATGACAATCTTCATATATAAAATAAAGTTGAATTTTTCGCTTTATTTCATTCCAACGGTCCAACAATAGCAGCATAGGATAAGCCCCCAATAAAAGGGCCGTTAATACGGCTGCTATATGAAATGACCAATCGGGTAAAATAAAAGCTTCTGCTACAACAATTCCACTTACAATAACTAGTAAAACCCCGGCTTTAAACTGCCGACGAGAAACACCAAATAATTTTTTTTCCATTTGAGATATATCTCGTTGAAATTCACTTTGCATTGCCATCTTACATCGCCCCCATTAATTGTTTTGCTTTTCGTTGTGAACCAATCAGTAGGATAATAATAACGACATATTTACAAATTAGACCAACGTACTCAACCACATTCTTAATGATTGCTCCAGCATTCTGCCAAACAGAACCATCTAATGAATTAAAACTTGAAAAATCATTTGCTGTAAGTATTGGTATTAAACCAAGTATTAATATTAATAATGCTCCTTGAAATACAACCGCCATTACATATTTAAGAAAATTAATGCTAATAGAACGTAATTCATCATGAACAAAAAAGGCAACCATTATTGGTGCAACAGCTTTTATAATGTATAAATCTATTGCTCTTAAAAAAATGATAATCTTTGACGTCCAACTGGCAAAAGCCATTGAAATATAGGTTAATATCCTAAAGAGAAACGGAATAGGTCTTTCCCACATTTTCATTTTCGCTAGTGGTTTAATAACGTCATTTGTTCCTGTTACTACTACAACTGAGTTAATCCATTTGGCCGTCTGAATACCGAACCAAACAACACCATCTACAATTTTGCTTGAAGTCATGATTAAAAAATACGCAACTAAATATTTCATAGCAATACTCAGATAAACATTAGCAGTCAGGCCACCTTCTTCTGAATCAAATTTTTTAGAATAGTTTTGTAATTCTAATAAAAAAAGAATGGCTAAAATAGCGATTCCTACAGGTTGTAGGACAGTCGCTATTTTTTCCATTGCTTGATTAGTTACAGGGTTGTAGGAACTTAATGATTTGAATAACTGGTTAAGTGTTCCTTTAGGAATGTGCATTACCTTGCCCCCTTTAGAATCTTATTGCATTTAGGGCTTGAACTATTACAGTAACAACACCAGTTGCAATCATTGCTGAAGCCCCTCCCCAAAGCATTTGTTGAGACCCTTTTTCAGCTTTCATTGGATCTTCATGTTTTGTTCCTGATTGAAAATTAAAGTAACCGATTAATAAACCGATTAGTCCACTAGCACCAAATATTGTGCCAGCAATTTGTACTATTTTAACAACTGTTGCCATACCTTATCCCTCTTTCCTAATCTTCCCATCCGTCATACACGCTGCTATCTTCAGTTGATGTATCACTTTCTTCAAATTCTTTTAAATTTAAGAATTTATCTATGCTATTCTGCTTACTGCCTTTATATTCTGTTTCCTTGATTTCAATATAAACCGCTTTTCCTTTTAAAAAATTTAGTGTTTCAGGGTTAAAGCCGAAGTCAATATCAGGGATATCGACTCCGTTATCTTCAATACTAGCAAGTAAAAAATTAACATTACTTTCTGTATAAGAATTCCCAAAAACCAAATAATGAGTAGCTTCTTCTTCGTTTTCACCTGTCACTAACATTCTAAACATTGGAGCACCAGTATTTTTTGAAAACATATTTTTTACTTTTTTAATCGTCGCTGGGTGTGAACCAATACTAAACTCATTCTTTATTTCTTCACGTTGGAGTGGTCTTGTATATTTCATCTACCAAGCACCATACTATTTACTTTGAACAGCTGTAAAAGCATCTGTCATGAATTTAAACATGTCATTTGTAGCTCCAGTAACTCCAACTTTTGCGATTTGAAACACAACGATTGCTAATGCTAAACCAAATAATGCCATTCCTATTTCTTGAATTAATTCTTTCATGTATAATCTTCCTTTTCTTTAAGTTATTTTTGTACTGCTTTAAATGCGTTTGTCATAAAATCAAACATGTTGTTTGTAGCACCAGTAACTCCAACTTTTGCGATTTGAAACACAACGATTGCTAATGCTAAACCAAATAATGCCATTCCAATCTCTTGAATTAGTTCTTTCAACTTCTTCACCTCCCTTCAATTGCAAAAAAAAATCAATACCTAGGAGTTCGACCTCTTAAATACTGACTAATTGTTTCTATAAAATGTGGGAAAAAATGGTGTAACGCTCCTAATAGAGCTACAATAATTATTCCTAAAAAAACAAATGAACCTACTTCGTAAATCATTTCTTTCATTATCTGACCTCACTTGTAACTGAACAATCTGTATAACGTGTAACTTTTTTATTGATTAATATTTTTATTTCATATTCTTGCTTAATTTGATAATTGATGATTTCACCATATTTTTTTTTAACTCCTAACTCATTTGAAACAATGGAAAAGCGATTGTCAGCGTAAGTTTTACTATTTGAGTTTATTTTTTCCATAGCAGTAGGTGTTAACCCACCGTATCTAGCAACGTTTTCATTAACTGTTTTTCTGTAATTTGAAAATTTACTAACTTGAATACCCACGTCCCATACAGATAAACCACACAAAATAAAAATAATTAAAAGAAGATAGTGAACAATATTCGCATTAATTTGTCTCATTTATTCCTCCCTCCTTATTATTGTATTGGTGTCATAACTTGGTCAAAGTGCATTACTGCAAAGGCCATTAAAATTCCCACAATTAATATCAATGACACATACAAAAATATTCGTCCAAATTTTTCAATTCGATTCGTTTTTATCTCAACAATCTCACCAATTGTATCTAACACCTCTTTAACAGCCATCTGTCCTAGCTCCTTTACAACTGATTTATCATCTGTTGTAAATTGCGAATAGTACAACGTTGTCATAAAGTTTTGAGCATCATCTGTCACAGAAAGCTCTCGACCAAAGTCTTGAAATGCTTTTTTATTTTCCGGATCTTCCTGAATTTTTCCCATCAAACGAGCAATACTTGATTGAGATTGTTTCGATTTTAATCGAGTAGAAATTTTTCCAAAAATCGTATACAAACTTTCACCACTACTTAAATACGTATCAACTAAACGAGTAAAAATAGAATAAGAAATTTGTTGATTGTATCTAGCATTTTTATAAGCTGATTGAATTCGGTAGTACCTGGTTTTATAAGCAAAAAAACCAAGAACAACAAATACAATTGAAGCGGTCCAAAGTTTTTGAGTTAAGAAAAAAATAGCAATTAACAGATAAACAAAAGACATCATTATTCGTTTAAACTGCAATCCTACAGCTTCCTCTTCTGAATAACCAATGAACTCGGCTTTTTCTAAAAAATCCTTTTCCATTGTTTTTACAATAAATAATTGAACTTTATTCACTACATATCAACCTCCAAAACATCATCGTCAAAATAGGTTTTCATAAAATGAGTCATAGTATACAACACACCGATTAAGTAAAAAATACTTACTCCCCAACCGATTGGATGGTGACTAAAGTATTTTAAGTAATTTTCAAATGTGATAGGTTCTATCCTAAAATGACAGGCCATAATTAGTAGTAAAATTAATGAATGCCCACCTTTTGCATATTTAAGAGCTCTATTTTTATTTTCTACTAACATATTTCTAAATGTTTTAATATCATTATGAAATGATGTTGTTTTCTTTAATGACTCTAAATTGTTAGTTCCTTCAACTGAACTTGTTTCTAAAATATCTATGTACTGAGTAAAAATAACATCTTTATCATAATATGAAGCAAATTGTTGAAAATACTCATGGTATTCATCTGTAGAGGCATCTGACAATTGAGAAACAAGAACGATTAAACGCTCTTTAAATTCACCACTATATAAATCTAGCATGTCATTTAAAACAACATAGACAGTAATAGAGGGTGCTGACATAACTTGAGTAATATTGTTAACGAATTTATTTCGCTGTTCAAATGATTTCCTCTCATAAAACCGTTTGATATTAGCTGGAAACAAGACAAAGTACCCATAAACACCACCAAAAATAGTCATAGCAATTGTTAGTAGAATATAATGTAATAGCAAATGAGCCATTACACCACCTAAGATAGCTGGAAGAATAATATTAATAAGATAATCTTCACCTTGTATTGAACGACCATAAGCGAGCTTAAACGCTCTTAATTCATCAATGCTATACCTCTTTTTTCCTACAGTTCCCACTTACTCACCCATTTTCTCATGAAATTCTTGACACTCTTTTTCAAAATCTTCTATATCACTTTCTTTACCGTAGTCTGTAATAATTTCTTTCAAGTTTTCTGACAGACCATAATAAGTAGCTATTAATTCTCCTTTCGCATTTAATCGTTGAGAAAAAATCATTTGAACACCATCTTTTGTATATTCACACAACTCTTTTATCCAACGATAGGTTTTCCCATTGATTTTCCTTTTACTAAGCTGAATCCCAATATCTAGGGACTCATGAATTTGTCTGATATAGTTTTCTTCATTAATAGGGTAATGTTCTGCAATCATTCCTGTTAGTGTAGAGGGAATCGTATAAACAGACTTAGAGTGCATGGTTGAAATAACCTTATGGTCACTCTTTAATAATTGAACTAGATGATAAGCTTCAGACGAACGTACCTCTGTTAAAATCACCCATGTAGCATTTTGGCGCTTGGAAGCCTTCAATAAACTTGAAATCGTCATATTTCCGCCTTGCTCTGACGTACTAGAGATATCTTTATCCGGATATAATTCTTTTAAATGCGTTTCCGGAATTTCTTCTATTAAAAAGATAGTTTCATCAAAAGGAATAGGCTCAACTAAATATTTTTGTAACTCAGTTTTAGATGAACCTACCGCACCAGCAACAAAAATACTTAAATGACTAGAAATGAATGTCAATAGTAGTTTTCTAACAGAGTCGGGACCAATTGAAAAATAATCCTTAGAGTAAACCATATTTTTTCGACTAATTCTTAAAGCTAAAACTGTTCCATAAGGTGCGTTTGATTTATGAATAGCATCTACCCTAACATTTCCTATTTGAACTGGTAAATTAGGATGTTCTTTGTTGAAATTATCGCCTGAAAAATTTGCATACCTATTTATTAATGCCTGAACTTCTCTCTCTTCGACAGGATGAGGATACAAATATTTCTTATCAGGATTCTCAATAATGACCTGAGTTCCGTTAAAACGTATATCTGTTGCAGTAGGATCAAGAGCAAGCACTGTTTCAACAAAGCCAAAACCAACAATAGTAGGAATAATTCTTCTTTTTTCATCTTCTGATAATTCTTTCTTTTGTGAGACGATTTGACGAACTATTTTCTCTAACTCTTCCCTTTTTTCTTGACTCTTTAGTGAAGCAATCTTTAATTCAGGGTGCTTTAAATCAATATGTTTTTTTACAGCTGCAATGACTTCTTTCATCACTTTTTCTCGTTCCAGCTGTTGATCTGTAACTCTTTGTGTTTCTTTTAAATCAGGTTGTTGTTCATACAACATACTTAATACTTCTTTCATTCTTTCCCCTTTCCTTCATGAATATTAGTTAATAACGTTGTTTGATAGGTGTTTTTTCCTTCATTAACAACAATTCGAACACTCTTTATTGTGCCTGTTGCTTCTTTTAAATAGGTAAAAGTAACTTGAGAACCTTTTTTAAAATTTTTAGGAATATCAGAGCGAACCTTAGTTTCAAATGCTTCCTGGTCGAAAAAACTAACACCTTCAGTAATTCTAGAAGAATAATCAAAACTAGAAACTAGCTCATTTTTTGCCATCACATTTAATTCTTGCACTTTAAAATCTTCTCTATTCGTTGAAAATAGATAGAAGCTAAAGCCAAATATAGCCAGTAACAGAACACTACCAAAACCTATTAAAAGACCTGTATTTTTCACTTGTTTTCTCCTTATCTAAGCATAAAGTGATTTAAACAAATTTAAGGTGTCGTCTATTTGACCACCGTAGATAGAACTGAGTTTTCTTTTAAACTGAATAGATTGAATCAATTCACCTACTTCTTTCAAAACTACCTCCTTCGGAATATACTCAAAACGATATATTTCTAGAAAGAATTGACTTGGCATTTGAATGTAGTCCAACGTTAACTGAATAACTGGGTATTTATTAAGATAACCATATTTTGCTTTGTAATACTTTAGATTAATATCTTCAATTGTCACAAGACCTCTAGCTTTTGAACTTAATTCAAAACCTTTTTGATACGCTGTTTGTTTATCAGATAGAGTAGCTAACATCATAATTTTTTCAAGTGCTACTTTGTAGTCTTTATTTTCTAGCCCATTTATTGCAGTTAGTAAAATATCGTCTCTTACTTTTGCCATCTTCATAATTCACTCCAATTTAATCGTTTTTGACCATTTAATTTTTTATCCTAGTATCAAATGAATAATAAATATCATCTACCGAGCATCCTAAAGCTTCAGCTAAACATGCCCATTCATAAGTTTTACGAGGTTTTGAACACAGTAACTCACCTTTCTCTATTGATTTTATCGTTAATATCATGTGACCAAATGAACCACATTCTCCGTACATTAAGCTTTTTGTTGCTAAATCATCTATTGAAATACCTACACTTTCACGTTTAATTTGTAATTTTGACTTCATAACATCCTTTCCTTTCATACTATAATCAATAAAAAAGCACCTCACATTATAAGAAAAATGTCAGGTGCTTCTAGTTATTTGTATCTTAATATTTGATTTACATCAATTCGATCCGTTTTAAGTTTATTCAAGGTTTTCAATTTATTGTACTGAAGAGAATCACCATAGTATTTACGAGATAAGCTCCAAAGTGTGTCACCATATACAACAATATGAATATTTCCTGTTGTTTTCCATTGAGCCACAAAAGTTTTATCTCCATCAATTGTTAATTTAGAACCTGGTTGGTAAACTTTTCCAGTGTTTTTCTCTTTCCACCCCGTAAATGTAAACTCGTAAGTATATTCAATACGACGTGGTTTAGTTGCTGCTAACGTGTAATTTGTTCCATGTTTAGCAGTAGTTTTCCCTGGTACACTCTTAAGTGACAAGAACTCAGATGAAATTTTACTATTGTCAGTTCCAATGAAGTTAATAGAATAGGTTCTTAATTCCCATTGGGCCGTTAAGGTAGTATTATCAGTAACTGTAAACTTACCACCAATATTAGCATTTCCACCTAACGAAGATTTCCAACCTTTGAAAATATAACCTGTTCTTTTAGGAAGCTCAATAGAAATTGTATGGAGCGTTCCATGACTCACTGTTGAAGCATTAAATTGTCCCGTTCCACCATTTAGGTTATACGTTACTGTATATTGTTTCAGTTCCCACACAGCAAGAAGTAATACATCACTTGTCACCTCAATAGAATCACCCGCAAAGTAGATTTTATTATCTACAGAAGATTGCCAACCTTTGAAGTTGTAGCCTTCTCTAGTTGGTACAATTGAACTCACTTGATACTTACTAGCATAATTAACCGTTACTGGACTAACAGAACCATTTCCTCCTGAAACACCGTAGGTAACAGTATATTGATTAATAATCCATATTGCCGTTAATGTTGTATCCTGTTTAATTGTTATGTCATTTCCTGATGTATAAAGCCTACTATCTGAAGATGATTGCCAGCCTTTAAATGTATAGCCAGTTTTAGCTGGTACAACTGAACTCACTTTATGAGTGCTTCCATGATTAACTGTTGCGGTAGTAATTGTTCCTGTTCCACCATTCATACTATAAGTAACTGAATATTTCTTAATCTCCCACTCAGCCGTTAAAGTCATATCTTTCATAACAACAATTTGATTGCCTGATACATAAATTTTACTATCCATTGAAGATTTCCAACCTTTGAATGTATAGCCTTCTTTTGTTGGAATCGTAGCACTAACAGTATGTTTTTCACCATGTTTAACAGTAGCCGAGGTTACAGCTCCTGTTCCGCCATTTAAGTTGTAATTGACCGTATATTGTTTTAGCTCCCATACTGCCGTTAATACAATATCTTTTGTTACAACAAATGAATTACCTACTAAATAAACCTTGTTATCTTGTGACGATTTCCATCCTTTAAATACATATCCCTCTTTTGCTGGAATAATATCCCTCACATAAAACAACTGATTATAACCAATTGTTTCACTATCTGGAGTCTTATCTCCGCCTAGTGAATCGTAAGACACTTGATAACGTCCTGTTTCCCATTGAGCCGTTAAAGTAGTATCTTCCTCTTGTACGTCGATTATATCCCCAACTTTATAAATTTTTCCATCATAGCTATTTTCAAAACCAGTTAATGAATACCCTAATTTTGTAGCCGTTCCTGTTGGAATTTTATATGTTTTTCCTATAGATTGTTTGCTATTAGCGAAGTTTCCAGTACCTCCGTTAAAATCATAAATAATATTAGAGGTTTCATCTTCCCACTGAGCTAACAAGCGAATATCAACTTCACCTGTTTTAATAATCTCTTTAGGCTGATAAATTTTATTATCAACTGAATTTTTCCAACCAACAAAATGAGAATAAACTTTTGATGGTTGATCACTAGCAATCGTATAGTTTCCTAATGCAAAACTAGTATCATTATCAGGAATATTTTGACCTTCATTTCCAATATAAGTGATAGCTATTTCATTCCTTGACCAAACAGCTTCAAATAAAATATTTTCATTTTCTACTTTGATTGTTTCGTCTTTTTTGTATAGCCTATCCCATTTCCAACCTTTAAAGGTAAAACCAGCTTTAGTAGGGTTAGCAATTGAAATTTTGTGCGTAGCTCCTTGAACTTCAGTAACTTCTTGTTTTGTTTGACCATCATCATAAGTTATTATCCGCTTGATAACTTCCCATTGGGCCGTTAACGTTAAATCTTTTGTAATAGTCATAACACTACCAGCTGGCAAAACTTTTCCATCTAGCGAGGATTTCCAACCTTTGAAAGTAAAACCTTCTCTACTTGGATAATCACTACTAATAGTATAAGTTGTTCCAGCCTGTAAATTTTCATTCACAGGGGACTTTATTCCACCGTTAGCATCATAAACAACAGCTATTTTTTTAGTCGTCCAAACGGCTGTAAATACCACGTTTTCAGAGGGTTTAATAATATCTCCTACTTGATACGTTTTACCATCTACAGACGATTGCCACCCATCAAAGAAGTAACCTGTTTTAACTAGTATTTCATTTGATATACGGTAAGATTGACCGATATTTACCTTTTCAGACGAAATACTTTTACCACTTTCTCCCTGATAAGTAATTAATACCTGTTCATTCGATTTCTTTTCATAAAAGAAATCTTTTTCTTCATCAGTTAAATACCGTTTTCCTTTGGAGATATAACCAAAATTATCAGGAATTCCATTAGAAAAAGCATTCTTTGAATCTATTGGTTGAATAAGTATCTCGTCAATATCTTTAGTTTTTGAATCTTGTGTCGCAACCATTTGAGCGTAAATATTAATAGTATCTGTCACACTAAAATTAATTTGATTGACTCCTACAGGTTGGTCATTTTTTAACGCTATATTATATTCGCCTAATTCTCCCCATACAGGTACATAAAATTTACGGCCACCATCGCGTAGTTCATAACGAATTCGATTATCTTTATTTTCTACTTGTTTATCCATGAAGATATTTCCTGTTTTCTTTTCAACATGAACATGCGGCAGCTGAAATGATCTCTTATCTTTTCCATCAAAATCACTACGTAAAGTTTGTTCTAAACGAACGTCGCTCATTGTATCATTCGCTGATACCTGATAAAAACTATCTACCAGCTTAGAATCAACTTGCATGATTAAGTCATAATCAAACCTAGTCTGTAAATCATTTGTATAGGTTGTAGCAAAATCACGTGTAAAACCGTAGCCTGTTTTTTGCTCTTTAGTTTTATTGGTAGGCATATCAAACGTTTCATAATACCTTTTAATATCTTTTCCAACTTCTCGCTCTGTCATAACCACACCTTTAAAACTAAGTGTTTCTTTTTCTGAAGCTTTTATTGTTAAGTTAGCTTCAGAAGATGAATAACCTTCAGTATCAACACTCTCATAGCCTTTAGTGATAAAGGTAGATTTTGAATCAATCTTTTCAATTTTAGCAATGTAAGTTACTTTTTGATTGACTGTTAACACATTGGACGGAATAACTGACTCAATTGTTTCAGGTAAATCTTTAATCGTATAAGGTAGTGATAACACTTTTTTAGATGTACCAGCATCATACACATTAATCTCTACACTCGATTTATTAGCTTCTGTACTGGTTTGAACCCGTTTTGTAAAAATCTTTATAGGTAAACCCTTCTCAGCTTTTCCTGTATAAATTTGAATTTTCTTTAACTGTAATTCAGCCATTTTTTCATTTTTAAAAATCACATCATTATTCCCTGATTTAACCGTGATTGATTTAGGTGTAGCATCAAGTATGTAATTCTTAGGTGCTTTTGTTTCGGTAATTTGTAATTTATCACCTATAGTAGTTTCACCCCATGAAATAGAGCCATTCTTTCCAGTTGTAACCGACCAAGTTTTACCTGTCGTCATATTTTTTACTTGATATTCAGCTCCTGAAAGCCCAGCACCTGTTGCATTATCTTTTTTTATCACGTTACCTTTTGCGGTACGTTTGTAAAAAGTTGCCTTAATATTAGGTATTGTAGTTGGATCATTTTTTTGTTGAATTGATACTAAATTTTGAACATTACTTGATATTGGTAAAAATAATAAAGCATACTTTGATAAAACATTTGTATTTGCACTTAAATTAACAGTTCCTGAATAATCTGCATTAGCTCTTAATTTGAATTGTTGATTTTGATTTAACGTTATCGTTCCCGATTGATAAGTTTTATTATCACTCGTTACTAACGTAATGTTTTTTGGAACAGTTAATGTATATTTAATTCCATTTCCACTACTTACAGGTTTATACCAACTTGTTTCTTGATAAGTATTTCCGCTTTTAAAAGTAGCTGTTTGAACTTTATTTTGAATATCAAATTTACCTTGAGGTGCATCAGGATTCTTAGCTTTATTGTATAGCCATTTTACAGTTGGATCTTCCATTTGAGCCCTATAGGTTCTATGGCCTAAGTACCAATTCAAAGCTACAAAAGTATCAACATAGGTACTTTCTTTTGTAAAATACCCTTTTTGTTCTGCATAATACAGAATATTGTAGACTCCTACATCATAATAAACTTTTTCTGCATACGACTGATTTATTGGCCAAGGTTTATCAGGGTTAATACAAAATGCTGGAATACCATTAATAGTTATCCAGGGTGTAGATGTTTCGTAACCACCATAATATTTCGCTGCTTTTCCTGTACTATTTCCCGTTGCAGCGTTCACATCTTTTGGTAGAAAAAATAATAGACTAATAAAGAGAAAACTTATTAGCCACCATAAAGAAGGCAAACGTCTTAATTTTTTCATTAGGACACCTCACTTATAATTAACTTATTTTCTATCCTACATATCATAAGCAAGCACTCCTTCTCTATTAAATCCTTTACCAATTAAATTACCCATGACCTCAGATGGAATTCCTGTTGTTTCTACAACGGAATTCATACCTACCTGTAAAATCATAGCTACATCTAACCCATTACCACCAGTTACTACTTCAACAGGTGAATTACTACTAATCACACCAACTACGCAACTAGCCCCTTCTTTTTGGCATTCTTGAACCAAATCATCCATAAGCTTTTTGGTCCTCTCATTCATCAAGCTTCACCTCCTTTCTCTAATCTAGAATAAATTTTGGAATAAAAAAGTAGGTAGACTAAATACTCGTCTACCTACTTTTTTATTTATTTCCATTATAATATTCAACACCTGGCATATCTGTAATATCAAAATTGTTTAAATCAACATTATCTAAAGTGCCTCCGTACACATCCCCACCAGTAAGTGGGTTAGTTTGTACGCTATGTTCTGTGTAATTATTTCTTCCAGTACTACTACTAGCTCCACCATTACTAGGCGATACATTACCTGTTGATTGTCCACCACTTGAATAGTTACTATTATTCGATGGTGTCTCATTATAATAATTAGTCGCTGAACCATTAGATCCATTTTCGTTTGATGAATAGTTGTGAGTCCCATTATTTTCGCTAGGTACAGCTACGGAACTACTATTTTGATTATTTTCTTTTTTAGATGGAACAACTGTATAAGAACCATCTTCTTTTTTCTCTACTGTTCCGCCAGTTTTTTTCGCTTCTTTTTCTGCTTTTTCTTTCGCAACTTTATCTAAACGATTTAATTCCTTGTCAACTTCTGATAGTTTCAGTTTTAGTTTTTCTTGAACTTTTTGGTTTTTAACTGCATTTACTTGTTTAACTGTTTCATCATATTGTTTACGAGTTACCCCTTCTTTTACTTTATCTTGAGAAAAAAAGGTTTCGACAGATTTTGTTGCTTCCGACTTTAACTTAATTTGATTACCTACTATTTCTATTTCCTTTTTGACTGACTTTAACCAATCATCTTCTGTTTTAAATCCCTTCAAATCAAGCTCTACTGATTGAACATCTTCTTTAACAATTCCATCAGTTTTTACTTCATTCTCAATGATTACTTCCCCTTCGAATAAGGCATTGAGTTGTTTTTGAGTATCAAGTTTGTTAGCTATTAAATCTACTTGTTGATTGGCATCAGATACCTTTTTAAGAAATACTTTTCGCTCATTATCATCTATATAATCAGCTTTAGAAAATTCTTTTAATTTCTTTAATTGATTAGTATTTTTTTCTAATTGGTCACTTGAAACATTCTTAGATAGATAACCATCTTCTATTACATATGAGTCAATACCTTTTTGAATTACCTTGAAATCAATATTTTTAGTCGTTAGCTCTTGAGCTGCTTCTACACGTTGATTAGTATCATACTGCTTAAATCCAAACAAACCAACAGAGCTAAGAACAATAACTGAACCACCAATTATTAAAGCTTTTTTTCGAGTTCCTAAATTACCAAATCTTTTCAACTCACTCACTCCTATTTTTTAGTTAAGTAACAAAATTAATTAGTTCTAATTATCTTAGAATAACATTTTTCAGCATTATTCTAGTTAATATAAATAACAACTACACAATAGTATTATCAGCTATCAACACTTATTTCTCAATCTTTTTCTTTGCAATAAACTTCTTATAAATGACTCTACCTACTACATAAACCCCTAGATAAACAATAACAAATCCCGTTAAATTCATGGTCTTAACTCCTTTTCATAAGTTTGTCTATTTTTTCTACTTAATACATATAAATCATCCCTGCTTATATATTGTGATTCTTCAACTAATAGCTGGAAATCGCCATTTAAGAAAATGTCTTTTCCCTCACAATTAGCTTTTGTTTTAGCAATATCAATCACAACAGTTGTTTTAAAGTTACTACGTGTTAACAGTGATACTCTACCAATTTCTAAAAAGCCAGCTTTATCAACTAAGCCATTGTTCATAAGTTCATAGAGCTTATTCACGCTTAAATTAATTGACACTAAACGATCCAGCTTTTTTTTCTTTTTTGTAAACGTCAACGTTACTTCTTTTCCAACTGTTAAAAACAGAGTTTTACAATTTTTTTGACTGTTTATAAAAACTCTCTCCTTTCAACATTTTAATACTTTTGTATGTTGTCTATTAGACACCTTTTGTTTACCAAATTTGAAAAGTTAGAACTAAATACATTCGCAAGATTTTTACAATCGGAGAAATCTAACTCCTAAGAAGGCAGAATATTTGCTCGTTATCACTAGAAACATGATAAGTCTTGGCAAATCCTTCTATGTTTTCGGCAGACACCAGTCTTATTTGTATGCTGGTTACGATAAGCTCTTTAGTAGCCGTGCTGATAAGCTTAAAGGGGCGTTCTAATACCCGACTAATATTCAATTAGGCGTTGTAGGCATTTGTCATTAACGCTTTACAACTAAGTTTGCTAATGAATTTAGCAAACAAAAAAAGTCTAAAATTTCATACACTAAGCAACATATCCAAGTAACAAACACAATTGTTTGTTACGGTTATTTCATTTGTTTTTCATTCATTTCCCAATAATTTTGAATGGTTTCTTTGTATTCTTTATCTCTTATTGCTTCAACCAGCACATACAACATAAACGCCTGATCTATTTGTTTTTGCTCTTTTTTTGCGTAACACCAAAGTTTATTGTGACGTGTCGTTAACAATCGGCTGTTTTCATTCAAACGAGAAGCAACTTCGCGTCCTTTTTTGTCATAAAGGATTTTTATCATAGAATAAATATCTTCCAATTTCGAAGCTTCAAAATAAACACGTTTCGCACGATTTCCATTTACAAAATGGGTTGTAAAGCGAAAAGCATTGCCGCCTTTTCTGATTTCCCATACTTGACCATTGAATAATTTAACATCCGTTGTCACTTGATGAAGCTGTTCACAAGAAATAGTTAATCCCTTTGCCACTCATATCACTAGTTCCTTTCTAGGCTTGAATTAGCGAAAATAAAACAAAAAAGAGGGAGAACCCACTAAAACGTGAATTCTCCCTCTGACACTGCTTATACCTCAACAACAATAGATTAGATACATCTTTCACATGTTCATTATTCCTTGAATATCAATACAAAGAAAAAATACACAAATAAAGTGTCAATCTGTTATACTATTATTGTTGTGGCTATAAACTGCAACATCAAAGAGCAACTCCGTTTAGACTGGTTTTTAGTTTAGTCTTAACTGGACCTATCATTGTCAATGACTCTTGAAGATGTCAGTAAACATCTTCAACGACGAGACTTGGTAGGGCTCTTTTTTTGTATAATTTTATAGTTCGACAAAATCATTACCTGTTTACAAGATAACCCACCACATTTTTAAAGTCAAGCACTCAAATAACAAAAGTTTTTTAAGTGTCTCTTAATCTCTAAAATCAATGCTCCTTAACTTATATCGGTGAAATTCACTAATAGTTAATCAAAAGATATATAATTCGTGTTCTTTTTTTCCATTTTCTTAAATAGTTAATCATTTTTAAATAAAAAGATTAACCATAGTTTAAAATGTTTAATTTTAAAACAAGATGCTAGAAAATAACACATCATCAACTAACTTTAATAACATAAAGTAAAATATTCCTCTATACTTCCAACCTCATCCTAAAATAAACCCTACTTCACTAAAAGACATAACGAGCCTAAAGTCTCGCTTGTAGCTTTCAGCAACCTGGTACACCAGCCGTTTTCTAAGGAAAACTCTCGCCTAAAAAATGTTGCTAAAGCAACCCGACTCACTCTTTATAAATATCTTTTCTAAACACTCAAACCAACAAACAGGATTCTAGAATTATGTTATTGGCAGTTCGTCCATTTAAAAATATTAAGTAACTCCCTCAAATAAAAGGATTTCTGAGTGGTCTCTTGTTTCTTGGAATTCAATGTTTTGGACAAATCGAACTAACATAGGGCTATCTTCAAAGTAACGCTTCAGAACGTCCATATAGTGATTAAACAAGTATTGCTTTTTGTTCTTTAGTGTGACGGCCATAGATTTTTTAGTCGCTAATTTTGTATAGCCATTACGGCCACGTTTAGCTTCCACATAAAGACGTTTTTCTTTCTTCAGTTGACGCATTAAATCTTTATACGTACTTTCAGGCATACCTAGTGCTTTACAAATTGTTTCTCGGTCTGTTTGAATATAAGGTCTTGCGGAAGTAGTTTTTTTGTTGATGTAGTTAATTAAATCTTCAGCCCATTCTTTGTAGTGAGATTTTTCTCTTTCTTCTCTAGGTTTTGCGTGTTTTACCCATTTTTCACGTGCCACACGGCCATTCTGACGCACGCTAGGATTATAAGTTGAACCAGTATACAAACTAAGCAATTCCTGAATGAACTCTTTACTTGCTCCCGTGTATTTCCCACTGTAAGCAGACTTAATAATTTTTACAACTTCAGAATCTTTTAAACTGGCTGAATGACCATTAAAATCTTTTAACTCAGAATTAAACTGATCCATTTCGTCGTAGCATTCTTCAAAAGACAAACCACTTGAATAGCAAGCCAAAGAACAGGTGAAAATAGTGTTATTTCGCCCTATTTCACCCTTGTTACCTCTGATTTTAGCCGTATTCATTAATTCTCTATACCAAGATTCATCTACTTGTCGAGCTGTTTTAGCCTTTTTCTTTAAATCTAGCGTGAATTCAAAACTGATTTTGTCCTGGTATTTCATGGACCAGTTCATTAGCTGCTTAAACGAATAAACAAAGTTTGGCTCAAAATGAATTAAGTTTTCTTTAGTTGGCATTCTAAAGATACCGAAGTGATTACACGTCACGTCGATACCAGATAATTGTTCCGCAAAAGAACGTCGTAAGTTGCTTGAAATCAACTTAGCCACGTTTAACGATTTATAGTTATTAGCAGATGAAACAAACATTGGTTCTTCCAGCACGTAGTAAACGTGGTAACCTTTAGGTGTTTTTAAAATGGCTGTTGGTAGTAGTTCGTCTGTATCTATACTTGCCATCATCAAGTCATTTAAAAAGTTAGGATTGTTGGTATCTACGTCTAAAACAAAGCAATTCAAACGAATCAAGTTATTTTCAGAGTGACCATAAACTGATTGTTTGTTATAACCGCCGTACGAAAAGATATTAGGCGTCCAATGTGATAATTTTTCTTGATTTTCAAGAACGCTTTCCAACGAACTCATGATAAACCCTCTTGAGTCAGTCATATGTTCTTTAGTACGAAACCCAAAGACAACACCTTGCTTGTCCTTAACAACTGGTGTTTCTCGAATATATTTATGACGACTATTTTTAGTTTTGTACGTTGTTAGTCCGTTCTTAACGATCAATTCAATTAATTTTTCAACTTGCGACATCCTGATATCCTCCCTTCCTAAAACCTAAAAAAGAACCCACTCATCCCTTAAAAGATGAATCGGTTCTAAAAAATTGGAAAAACAGGCTTACTTTTAAAAAAAGAGTATAAGAAATAAGCCTTTTTACCTTGATTTTTTTCGAAAAAATTGCTATTATCAGTGTAATGAAAATATAGATAAATAGCAGTTCTTCCAAAGAACCGTAAAAAAGTAATCTAACTTAGAATGAGAATTGCCGTTCTCTTTTCTAAGTTTTTTATTTTGCCTAAAATACTAGACTAGTTTCAAATAAAAGTAAAGCTGTAATTTAATCAACTATTACAACTTTATACAACATCACAATATCAAAGTTAATACTTCGAATCAACTACATTTTAATTACTTACTACCCAGATTTTAATTAAATACTACCTAAAGTGATTAAATTTATTAATAAAGTACTACCTATCCCCTTAATTTCTTACTACCTTATTTAAATATTTGTATTAATAAAGTACTACCACAAATCAAATTATATACTACCTTATTTATCTTTCTTTTTAATTACTGACTACCTAATATAATAATTAGTTACTACTTTTAGTAATTATTTTAATCAATTAGTTACTACCTTACTTTTAATTACCTACTACCATCAAACGTATTTACTTACTACCACATCATTTCTAAAAAGATTGATATAAAGGCTAATTTTTCAATTTGCTTTGTATATTCCTCAATTATCTACTACCTATATATGCAATTAGTTACTACCTGATATTAAATTGGGTACTACTTTTTCAACTAAAGTATTTAAAGTATTTACTACTTAATTATTAATTTGGTACTACCATTATTAATGTTATTTTTTAATAACATACTACCTAGTAAATAATAATCTACTACCTTAAATATTTATATATAATCAATTTAGTACTACCATTATTAATGAATATCTACTACTTTAATTAAAATAAATATTTAATTATTTACTACCTTTTATGTCTAAAAGTACTACCATAATTAAGTTTAATTACTTACTACTATTTATTAATAAACAGAATCCTTGCTATTATTAGTCTTTTTATAACATACTACCGTAATTAAATATTGTTTTAATTACGGTAGTATGTTATTATTTAATAAATATATTGAATTATGAAAGTAGGTAATGTTATGTCTGCTACACAACTGCCATTTAAACGTAGTACAAAAGCAAAAATATATAAGATTGGTAACTTTAAAGGTGGAGTAGGTAAAAGTACAACTGCACAAATGTTGGGTTTTGAATCTGCTTATGCAAAAAAGAAAGATACCTTAATTATTGACTTAGATATGCAGGGAAATACTTCAGATGTTATGAATCTTACTCACATGAATTACCACACTGAAGATGGTGGGGGAAATGGTGAACCTTTAGTTTTTGATAATACTATTACAGATGTTTTAATGAATGATATTCCTGCCACAGATGCTGTTTATCAAATAATCGATCACTTATACATTTTACCTGCAAATATGTCATTTGAATTATATGATGACTGGATTAAAGAAAAGAAACCAAATTCCATAGATCAATTTAAATACATGGAAGAAAAATTAGCACCACTTTTTGAATTATTTGATGTCATCTATATTGATGTGCCACCATCAATATCTGTCTATAGTAAGTCCGCTATGTATATGGCAGAATGGGCAATTGTAGTACTACAAACGCAAGTTAAATCAATGAGAAATGCTTTACAATACTTAGAATACATGGACTTTTTTGTTGAACAGTTCGGTAGTCCATTATATATTGCTGGGGTACTTCCTTTTATGCTTGAGTCTGGGGACAGTGTAGATGTTGAAATGTATGAGCAAGCTAAAATAATTTATGGAAAACACTTACTTGAAAATGTAGTTCTAAAAAATGCTCGCTTAAAAAGATATGATGGTTCAGGAATCACAACCGAAAAAACCAAAAGTGGTCAATTAAAGCAATGGGATAGAAAAGCGCATAATTTATTTCTAAATATTTTAAACGAAATAGAAGTACATGAAAAATGGTATAAGGAGTAATACATATGGCTAAACAAACTGATATAAAAAGCTTGAGTATTTTTGGTGGCGATAATCCTGGTCTAAAAAAAATGAGAGAACAGGCTAATAAAGAGAAAAAAAATGTTGCTGAAGAATCCACATTAATTGAAGTTACAGAAAGTTTAAAAATTGATAATGAAACATTAAAAGAAACTAATGATTTAAAAAAAGAACTTCCTGCAGCTAACGAAAATATAGATAAATTCAAACAAGATGATGAGCATACTATTAAGGATTCAAAAAAACAAATAAAAAATCCAAAGGGAGCGGGAGCTCCAATAAGACAGTTTGATAGGGTATATTCTGCAAAATCACCTTTAAAGTTATCTGCCTTATTAAATTCTACTTCCAGAAATTTAGTAGAAAAATATGAAACGCAATTATCACGTGATGAACTTTTAAGGAAGGCTTTAGATGAGTATATTAGACAACATCTGTCACTCGAAGATAAACATGAACTTTATCATGCGGTTCTTAAAGATCTAGAAATATTTAGAGAAAAATTCCCAACAATACCTGAAAAAAATCAGCGAAAAGAAATCATTCGTGATGTGTCAGATATTGAACAAGAAACTGAGATAGAATTAAAGAGAAGGTGGGGCATAAAATAATTATAGTAGTAGATAATTAAAAAACAATTAACTACTACTGTAATTTATTTTATTTCAGATATTAGGTAGTACTTAATTGCAAAATTAAGTACTACTTCATTTTGATTATGGACACTAATAACGATAATCTACTATTGTTACTAGTGTCTATAACTTTAAGTCCAATATTAGTAATTATATCAATGTAAGGTACAAACGTATAAAACACATTTTTTAATTAAAGTAGTACCTAATTACTTGTAAGGTAGTACTTAATTAAGTAAAACATTGAATACTCCGAAAATAAAGTAATTCTTTAATAAATCACCATTAAAAAACTTAAATAATATATGTAAATACTTTAAGCCCGTTACGATTTCTATAATAGTCTTTTATTCATTGATTCTACTCTTAAAAATTTGTACTACCTATTTACTACGTATTTGATAGAATTTTTGTTGTACTAGCTACTTCTTATTATATAAATCATTTACACTTGTGCAAAAGTGTAAATGTATAGATATCCTAAATATTTTGCTGTTATCAAATGAGTAGAGGAGCGTTTCTTGAATTAGAAAAGTAACAAATACTATTGAAATTAAAATACAACTAAAATAATTTCATTAACAAATGATACTAAGCTTAACAAAATGACACTAGAAAGGACGTGTTATCATTGGGGACTTACACTAGTATTCGTGGAGTTGTAAAAGTTAAAGGAGAATATCTAAAAATAGCAGATGAATTCTCAAAAAATGAGCTATCTGGACAAGAAACATCTTTTGTTAAAGAATACTTAAAATCCATTCAGAAGTAACTCTATACCTAATAATAATGACCTTCAGAGAGTTTTTAGAAACGAAGAATCTTTTTTTGATAATCGAGTGGAAAAGGATATTCTATATTTTAAATATGACCTAAAAAATTATATTGACCGTAACACAGGATTGACACCAGTTGAATCTTTTTTTAAAAATATTCTTGAAAATATAGCTGAAGAAATTTTGTTGTTAGAAGAAAATTCAGATGATTATATGTCTGTTAATCAATATTCTTTTTCGTTAGAAAAAGATCCAAAAATAATAAAGGTTAATGTTACTAATTATGAAAATGAAGATTATAGGAGTCTGATTCCGCCTTCAGAGCCGCAAGATAATGATTTTTTTTTTGGAATTTAAAAAAATTAATAACCTAGAGATATTCAAAAAGTGTAGATTAGTAAAAATTAAAAATCGCTAGTCTTTAGAAAGTGGTAGGAAAGAGTGGTTCAATTAAATATTAATATAGAAGAATTTTCAATTGTTTAAATAGCTGAAGAATAAATTATATAGCTCAGAAATTTAAAGACACCTGATCCATTTAAAATTTATTAACATGATAGTGTCAGCATTAATATAACTATAGTTACTACTAGTAAAAAAGCCTTCAGAATTGTTCTGAGGGCTTTGAATTATTTATAGTTAACATAAGCGACGTTATACTCAGTTATTTCTTACTCTATTTTTGAAAGTTCCTGTAATAAAGAGTTTAAAAAAGTAATAATGGAAGTATCAATGTTTAAGGAGTGAGTAAAATGAGTGAATCTATCCTATCAATAAAATTAAAAGAATATAGAATTGCTAATTCTCTTACTCAGCAAGAATTAGCTGAAATATTAGATGTTAGTGATAAGAGTATATCTAAGTGGGAGTTAGGTGATACTTATCCTAGTAAAAAAAATGTGATAAAAATATCAGAGTTATTAGGTATATCTATTGAGATATTGCTGATAGAAGAAATAGTTGAAGATAGACAAAAAGAGAATAAATTAACTAGATATATAGTCCCTGTATTGCTAGTTAGTGTTTTTATTATGACAGTATTGAATCTTGTTAATGTGAAAACTATCCGGCATCAAGCTGATGAAATAACTGAAAAAAGTAATGAAGTACAAAAGCAGAAAAAAGAGTTGGACAAATTATATAATTATACAGTAACCTTTGTTTTAGCTCCCAAGACACCATATACTGACTTCAAAGAGTTTATTGAGAATTATATTAATAATCTAAATAATGAGATATATGTATACAACGGAGAGGACCACATAGTTCTTTCATTCAACATGGGAGCTCATAATAATGATGAAATGGAATTTATTTTTCAAGAAATAAAAAGAGAAGCACCAGGGTTAACTAATTCAGAATACCATGCTACTCCTTAGTCAAATAGTTAACATAAGTGGCATTATACCGAGTTAAATTGAAATGATATAATTAAAAAAATAAAAATATCGGAGTAACAAAAAATGAATGATAAATTGACATATGACACTTTATTGAAAAATAAAAATGACTTGGAATTAGATTTCTTAAAACAGACTGATAGTGAACTATGGATTAGATTGTTTCAAATTGAAAAAAAAAATAAAAAGGTTAATAGAAATGTACCCCAAATAGAATTATATTTTGAGAATTATATTTCTATTCATATTGATGATGAAATATATGCTCCGTACACTCCAGGATTTAAAGGTCATTTATTTAGAACATATAAACAATCTGCTATGCTTGATTATGTAAAAAATGAAACAATAGCGATTCCTTATTTAAAAGCTTCGCATGGGTTAGCAAAATCAGAAAAATTAAAACTAACTCATTACGAAATTTGTACATTCAATAGTATTATTTCTGTAGTAACTGAGAATGAGCCAGAAGTGAAAATAGTTATTTAACTACTTGCTTAACATAATCTCTATTTAACCAAGCAGCAACCATACCAAGGTATTCAGACGACAACATTGTGAATCTGAAAAGGTCTACTTTAAAGTAGAAAGCAAAACCTTATTAAATTGAGGTTTTGCTTTTTTTTGACTTAGTGAAATTATGTTAAGGTGAATATGGGAAATTGTTATTGTATATATCATATTAAAATTAATAATTTTAGGATTGAAAATATTAGGTCAGAAACTTAAAGATACCTGAGCCAAGTAAAATTTATTAAAATGATAGTGTTAATATAAACTATAGTTACTACTAGTAAAAAAGTCTTCAGAATTGTTCTGAGGGCTTTGAATTATTTGTAGGGTAGAGTTAACATAATCACGTATACCTAGCTAAATCAAAACAATCAAATATACACTTGATTATTGTGGTCTGTTTCTGTATAATCAAGTGTAAACTTGAATGAATAATTTTGGAGGAATAAATATGACAAATGAAATATGTGAGATTACTTGTATTCATGAGGAGCAAGTAACTAATTCAAAAGAGAGATTAAAAAATACTAATAGCAAAGATCTAAGTTCTTTATTTAAAATTTTATCAGATGAAAATAGATTCAAAATATTACATGCTTTAGCTTACGAAGAGCAACTATGTGTATGTGACGTAGCCAACATTATTGGAGCAACTATGGCAAACACATCACATCATTTGCAATCATTAAAAAAATTAGGTGTTGTCGATAGTAAAAAAATAGGCAAACTAGTTTATTATTTTAGTTCTGATGATAGGATTGTTGAATTGATAAATTTAGGAAAACAACTAGAAAAGGGTGATAGTTATGAGTAAAGAAACTTCCAGTAAAACATATCGAGTAGAGGGATTAAGTTGTACGAATTGTGCTGCTAAATTTGAAAAAAATGTTAAAAGCATTGAAGGCGTAACAGATGCAAAAGTAAACTTTGGTGCTGGAAAAATTAAAGTTGAGGGAACATCTTCTATTCAAGAAATTAAGTCTGCTGGAGCTTTTGAAAATCTAATTATTCAAGATGAGGATAATCAAGAACCTGAAGAAGTACAAAAAGATTCTTTCTTAAAACGTAATTGGACTTTAGTTATTTCAGTAATATTAATAGCGATAGCTTTTTATTTCAGAGCTACTGCAGGCGAAAACGATATTATAACTAAAAGCTTATTTATATCAGCTATTGTTATTGGTGGATTTAGTTTATTTACAGAAGGAATTAAGGATTTATCTAAATTAAACTTTTCAATGGAAGTTTTAATGACAGTAGCAATTATAGGAGCATCAATTATTGGTGAATGGGCAGAAGGTTCAATTGTTGTTATCTTGTTTGCTGTTAGTGAAGCTCTTGAACGTTTTTCAATGGATAAAGCAAGACAATCTATTCGTTCGTTAATGGATATAGCACCAAAAGAAGCTTTGGTCAGAAGAGACAATGAAGAAAAAATGATAAATGTTTCTGATATTCAAATTGGAGATATTATGATTATTAAACCAGGGCAAAAAATAGCTATGGATGGAGTAGTCATTAAAGGACATTCTGCTGTTAATCAAGCAGCAATAACGGGTGAGTCTGTTCCAGTAGAAAAACAAATTAATGACGAAATTTTTGCTGGAACCTTAAATGAAGAAGGTATTTTAGAAGTAGAAGTAACTAAACATGTCAATGATACGACTATAGCTAAAATTATTCATTTAGTAGAAGAGGCACAAGGAGAACGTGCCCCAGCACAAGCTTTTGTTGATAAATTTGCCAAATATTATACACCATCTATAATGGCTATTTCTGCTCTAATAATAATTATTCCACCACTATTATTTGGTGGCGATTGGAATACATGGTTATATCAAGGCTTATCATTATTAGTTGTTGGTTGTCCATGTTCATTGGTTATTTCAACACCAGTTTCAATAGTATCTGCTATTGGAAACTCTGCAAAAAATGGCGTGTTGGTAAAGGGAGGTATTTATCTCGAAGAAATCGGAGAATTAAAAGCAATCGCTTTTGATAAAACAGGGACTTTAACTAAAGGTACACCTTCTGTAACAGACTTTGTTGTAAGTGATACAAATCAAGAAAAACAGTACTTATCTATCATTTCAGCGTTAGAATTTCTTTCTCAACATCCTTTAGCTTCAGCCATTATTAAAGAATCTGATAAAAGAGAGTCAAACTATCAAATGATCGATATTCTGAATTTTAAATCAGTAACTGGTAAAGGAATTAAAGGTGATTATCAAGGGACAACTTATTTTGTTGGAAGTCCTAAATTATTTGATTCAGAATTAATTAAGCAAGCTAGTATCATGAAAAATTATGAGAAGTTACAAGAACAAGGAAAAACCGTCATGATTTTTGGAACAGAACAAAATATTTTGGCAATCATCGCAGTTGCTGATGAATTAAGAGAGTCAAGTTCAGAAGTAATCGCTAAGCTTCATCAGTTAGGCATTGAACATACAATTATGTTAACTGGTGACAATATCAGAACAGCTAAATCAATTGGAGAACAAGTTGGTGTGACAGACATTAAAGGTGATTTAATGCCACAAGATAAGTTAGATTATATTAAAGAGCTTAAAGAAAAATATGGTAAAGTGGCTATGGTAGGTGATGGAGTAAATGATGCTCCTGCGTTAGCATCAGCAACTGTTGGAATTGCAATGGGTGGAGCTGGAACGGACACTGCTTTAGAAACAGCTGATGTTGCCTTAATGGGTGATGATTTACAAAAGTTACCGTTTATTGTTAATCTTAGTCGAAAAACATTAAAAATTATCAAACAAAATATTACTTTCTCTTTAAGTATTAAATTCTTAGCTTTATTACTAATTATTCCAGGATGGTTATCACTTTGGATTGCTATTGTTGCAGATATGGGAGCAACTTTATTAGTAACACTTAATGGATTGAGATTGATGAAACAGAAGTAAGAAATAGTTATTTAACCCTTAGGTAGACATAATCTGATGTCATACCAAGTCAAAACATCCTGGCGGATTTCAACAACAATACCAACCCATTCAGATGATAATATTGTGAATTTGAAAAGGTGTACCCAAAAATAGAAATCAAAACCTTTGTTTAAAAAGGTTTTAATTTTTTTTCGTTTTTTTTCGTTAATGAAATTATGTTAAGGTGAGAATTGAAAATATTAGGTCAGAAACTTAAAAGTATTTGAGCTATATAATTTTTGTTGATTTTATTAAAAAATTAAAGTGTAAAAAACATATGTCCATAAAATCTCATTAAATATATAAGGTAAGCCTTTTCATTTAATAACGCTTTCTTTATATGTGATAAATTAATTGTAAGGAACGATAAATTCCCATAATTAGTTTTTAACACTTAAAGATTATTATTGAATCAAATAGTGAACGCAGCAACTTAAAGGAAAACTAATTAGCATGTACAAAATAGGCTACGTGTTGGAAGATTAAAAGATCTAGAAGTAATATCAGAAAGGCGTGAGAATTTGAAAAAATCCTTACTAATAATTAAATGGCCTATCAAGTGTGAATAAGTCAATCGACTGTTAAACCGAATGACTAGAAAAATCCTTGATAGGTTTATTCTTTTTAGATTGATGTTCTCTCAACCTAATATAGAAATGATAAATAGAAATGATAATAAGTATAGTGCTACTCAATAATTTAAAGGAATGTTATGCAAATAACTAATTAAATTTTTTCACTAACTTTATATGAATATTTTTTATAATTTTGTCCATTAAATCAGTGTTAAAACAACAAATACTATTTTATTGAAAAAAATAGTGACAAACATATTTGTAAATATATATAATCAATGAGCTATTTAAAATAAATTAAATAGACAATTTTATAAGGAGAGAAGGAATGAATAAAAAGAAAAAGTGGTTTAAAAGGGGAATTTTAAGTAGTGTTGGGATATTGTTGGGATCTATTTTTATACCTTCAACACTAGTATTTGCTGAAGTAACAGATGTTCCAAAGAAACCTTTCGCTGAATCTCAACCTTATTTGGTAGATTCGCAGGATACATCAACTGACGATAAACCTACTGAAATACTAAGTGAACGGACAGAAAATGAAAAAGTTTTAGATAATCATGATGGAACGTTCACCAAACAGATTTATCAAGAACCAATTTATACAACTAATGAAGATACTGAACAATTAGAAAAAATACAGCCAGAGTTAACAGATAATGATATTAATGTTAGTCCTGTAAACGTTGACATTAAGACTCAATTTTTAAAAGTAATGGAACAAGGGTTATATCAAATTGTTGGAAAAGAAAAAGAAATGATTTCTTTTTCTTTTAAGGGTGCTTCAGAAGTATCTAGTCTTAAAAAGAATTCAACACAATCAAATGAGACTAATCAAGAAGAAATTCGTGGTGAAAGTATAACCACAGCTGCAATTGATAAAGAGATTGAAATTACTGAAAACGAAGGATTATATAAAGAAGTATTACCAAATGTTGATTTTAGACAAACAGTTTTCAATCAATCTGTGAAGGAAGATTTCATTTTAAATACGTCTAATAATTATAATACTTATTATTTTGAGTTAGACACACCTCTAAAACCAACAGTTGAGGAAACTGGTGAAGTTACATTCAAAAATGACAAAGGTGAAATTATCTATGAAATACCACGTCCTGTGATGACAGATTCAAATTTTGATGAAGGTTTAGGTTCTGGAGAGATTAATGAATCGTTGAATTTTGAGATTTTTCACTTATCAGGAAATATATATCAGTTAGCATTACGTGTGGATTTAGAATGGATTCAATCTGACGATAGAGTATTTCCAATCTATATTGACCCAAGTATTACCTATAATAAATTACAAGATGCTAATGCACGACAAGCAAATGCTACAGTAAATTACAGTGGCTCAAGTCTTTGGCGCCCACAATTAAAAGCACATACTTTGTGGATAGGTAAATACGGTGATACTCAAAGTAACCAAGCATATTTTAAAGCAGATATGAGTAAAATAAATCAGGCTACAATACAGTCTGCAAAGTTTAAGGCATACAATATCTGGCATTCATATGATAATAAATCTAATGAATTATCTTTAAACGCTGTTAATCAAAATTGGGACCCTAAAAAGCTAACTTGGAATAACAAACCTAGTCATACATTTATTAGCAAAACAAATGTAAAAAAAGCTCAGTGGGCAAACTTTGATGTAACAAAGCTTGTTCAAGATTGGACCACTGGTAAAAGAGCTAATCATGGAATTAGTTTAACTACTTTAAATCAAGATGATCATTGGAAGCAAGTTATAGCTGCTGAAAATACAAACAATGTTCCCTATTTTGAGATTACATATGCTTATAACAAACCAGCTAAACCAACTGTAAAAGGCGTTGCCCATAATAATCAAAAAACAGGACATTTAGAAATCAATTGGCCAAAAGTAGCTGGAGCTACTAGCTATCAAGTAACTATTTCAAGTGGAAAAGAAGATATAGCTTTTCCTGTAGGAAATGTCACTAGTTTTTCTACCAAAGGAAAAGGTATTTATCCGACTGAACAAGAAATTCAAGATGGCGCCACTAGATTTAGAACAGATGGTAAAGGAACGGACTTGGCTCTAGATCCACAACCATTTTATGAAAATGTTCATAATTCTGGAGCCACATCTAGTTTAAAAGGTGTTTCAGGTTATGATGTTCGAGTAATAGCTATCTATCCTGGCGGAAATAGTCCTAGCTCTGATTTTGTTCGAACTTATTTACCAATAGGAGAAACAAAAGTACCACTTGCTAAAGCTTATAGTAATATTTCTCAAGAGGAAAGTGGCTATGTATCTTTAAATTGGGAAGAAGTTCCATTAGCAGATGGTTATGAGGTATTAGTCTTCAATGGAAAAGAGTATCAAACATTTGATGTTGGGAAGAAATTTTCATGGACTACTCAAGGAAAAGGTATTTGGCCAACAAAAGAAGAAATTAACTCGGGAAAATATCTTTTACATACAGATGGTAAAGGTACTGAATTAGCAAAAGACCCTAGACCTGTTTACAAAAATGCGGATACTAAATACGCTACAAATATGAATTATTGGTTCCGTATAAAAGCATACAGAAAAGACAATAAACATGAAAAAAGTGCTTGGTCAGCAGCAGCAATGCCCGTACTTCCAGAAAGCCAAGCTGATAAGCTAGGTATGACGGATTTTGGAACAAGTATTCCAGTTCGTGGAGGACAAGTGAATGCATTGAATGGAAATTTGATTTTAACAGAAGAAGATTTCAGTATCTCTGGTCGAGGTAATTCAATAAATTTAGTAAGAACATACAACCTGAATAATTCATAGCTTTAATTCTTTGGTACATTTTATTGAAATATGTATCACTAATATCCCTATCAACTGATTTTGACTAAAAAGTTACTTCAAACATTCACTGTTCAAAAATATTGAGGAA
>NZ_JBMEAO010000002.1:0-235767 GCF_048815235.1 Vagococcus fluvialis | reverse complement strand
ACTATTTCTATTACCACAAATAGCTAATTTATCTTGATGCTCTTTCATTTTATCACGTCGAATTTTCAACTTTCTTTTTTTACTTTTTAAGGTACGTCGTTTTACTTTAAACGGGTTAGGTGAAAGTGTAGCTGTTTTGATAACTTTTTCTTCTAAATCATCTAATCTAAGTTCTAATTGGGTTAATATTTCATCTACCATATCCAGAGTTAAATGTGATCCCTCTGGGATAGAGCTTGTCTCGTATGCTTCTTTTAATTCAGCTGATAGACTGATGATTTGTTGTCGATTCATCTGGTCAAATTTAATGGTACTTTTCTTCCAAACGAAACTATATTTATTGGCATCAGCTAATAGTTTAGTTCCATCAATGAAAATAGCGTCATCAATAAGTTGTTGTTCACGCAAATAAGTAACTAAGGAGTCTAGACTTCTTTGTAATAATCTATCAATATCGTTAGATGTTCTGAAACGAGCAATTGTCCGATAGCTCGGAACTTGTTCTTGAGTTAACCAACGAGCCGGTAGGCTTTCTTCTGCTAGTTGTTCAATTTTGCGACTAGTAAAAACACTTCTAGTATAGGCAAATAAAGTTAATTTAAGAACTACTTTTAAATCATATTTTCTAGGTCTTCCAAATAGATACGGTTCGCTAAGCTCCAGCGACTCAACTAGTTCATTGATAAACCATGCGGTGTTATCTTTTTTAGGAACATAAGAAGTTGTTATATCTAAAGTAAGTTGATTCATGTTATAATTTGTATACATTTTTAGTTTTCCTTTCAGGAGAATGACTTAACGTACAGGGGGCCACCTGTACGTTTTTATTTTAACTAAAAAAAGCAATCAAATAAATGAATTTTACTCATAAATTTGATTGCTTTTTTGTTTTATTCAGAGACTTATGTCACAGCCTCGCTTTTATGTTAAATAGATATTCTCGTAATTGAATCTAAAGCGTTTAACTATAGTATGTTTCCAATATCTCTTTATTATTTTTATATTCTAAATACCTCTCCGATTTTAATTTTACATCTTCCTCAGAAATACCAATATCCACCATCATTTGTAAAAAAAGACGGTCAGAATTTGTCCCTACGTAATCATATTCTCCATTATCAAAAATTAAAACGAATAACAAATTTTTATTATCCGATTCTGGCATAAAACCACTTTTAGTTTCAGAAAAATAAATCTCACTAAGATTGTCTTTTACAACAGAGTAAATAGATACATGTTTACTAATATAGGCCTCATCAAAATTATTAATTGAATGAGAGATATTTAAGAGATGCATTTTTAATCCTATTTCTGGCATTTTGGATAAAGCTATTTCTTCCCATGTAACATTTTCATTTAACCAATTTATCGCTGTTTCATGTAGATTACGAGTCATTTTAAAACTCCTTTAATGTTTGATACATAAATATTACCATAGAAAATAACGTTCATCTTTTTAGTAAACTATACTTCCGAAATCTGTACTCCTCTAATTTTCAATAACCAGTCTAAAATACCCGAATAAAGAAAACTAAAAATAACACCCACTACAACTGATTTTATACCGTACGTTATTAATCCCAATCCTAATACACTATAATTACAATAACGAATCACTTTAGCAATTTTTATTTTAGAATTTTTTTTGTGAGCAATTAACGCTATGATATCAAGGCCCACGGTTGTTGAGCCTGATGAAATACTACAATAATAACCAATCGCAATACCAATACTCGCTAAAAGTAAATCCACTTCTAAATTAATTTGAACAGGGATTGGAAAGCTATAAAAAAATGAAAACAACGTCATATAACTAACACTACTAAAAACCGACCTTAAAAAAATCTGTTTTCCTAAAAATATCAAAGAGATAAACAGTAAACATAAGGTTAAGCCATTAGTCCAAATCACTAATGAGCTATTTGTTAGCTTACCTATAACCATAGCTAAACTCGTGACGCCACCATTAATTAGGCGATTAGGTACCATCCACTGAGCATATGAAAATGCCATAATCACATTTCCTATTAAAATGATTAACAATTTTTTTATCTCTTCTTTTACCATAAATTGATTCCTACCTCATTAATTACCTGTTAATGATTATTTTTAAACATCCATTGAAATTGCCAATCGAATTTCTCCTCGTCAAAGCGATAGTCTTCTTCAACATATGGTCCGCAACTATTAGAGCCAATCCCATTTTGTTTATAATCTATGGTTAAATAGTTACCTTCTTCGATTAACTCAAAATCATGCGCCTTACTTGTTAATTGCTCTTTTGAAAATGGTCGGTAAGAAAAATTAGTTGGCTGATTAATTTGTAAAGTCATCTCGCCGTTACTTATCTTAAGCCACTTGGTATCTGTATGATTTCCGTATTCTTGCGGTTTCACATATCTTTCTTGATGATTTATATCTAAAGAATAGACACCAAGTGCTCCTGCTGATTTTCGGTCACTATAACTTTCATAAGGACCATTTCCTAAATAACTGACTGATGTAAAGTCTGGTTTAAGAGGTAAAGTCATGCCAAATCTCGGTAAATCAGGAAAACCTTCTACCTGATTAGCACTTATTTGAAAGTCTAATTGATTATGATTAATGTGTAAATTTAACTCAAACTCAAGAATAGGCTGATAACCTGTTGCTACCAATGCATACTGAGCAGAAATATGATTGTCTTTTATTTCATATCCTTTATTTTTTAAGCAAGTTCGATTATATCCAGCTGACAGCCATTCATGTTTCTTATTTCGATCATTATCAGTTGGTGCTCGCCAAATATCGATTAAAGTCTCTTTCTCTAAAATAGTTTGTTCCCTAAATTTCAGTTCAGTCATGCTACCTTTAACTACGTCTAATTTAAAACTTAATGCTCCTGTCTCAACAGACAAAACACCTTGTACATCTGTTTCTTTAATGCTCATGTTATCAGAAATTAGTCCTTTTTCACATGTCATTAAGTCATCTTTAATAATTAATTGTTGCTCTGCTACTAGCCGTTTAGCTACAGTGTCGTCAACTCTCATATTTAATGTGAGTAAGCTATTTCTAACATCCTCAGGTGGTAACCATTTTAAAGTAACGGTCTGATTTGGTTGAATGATATCATCCACGACTTTTTCAGAAACTACTTTACCATTGATTTCCCATGATAGAATCACCTTTAATTTTTCACTTGTAGAAAATCTTTGGATATTTTCTAAGGTTACTTCTTCATTTTCCATTGAGTAGGATACCAACTGAATAGGTGAATGGACATTTCGATAATCAATTAATTTACTCGTTATTTGTCTATCCGGAGTTGTTAAGCCGTCCACACAAAAGTTACCATCATGACACACTTCTCCAAAATCACCACCGTATAGATAGTGCCCATCTACGTCAATAACATGATCTGCCCATTCCCAAACACAACCACCTAAAAAAGAATCATATTGTTGAATTAAATCAAAATATTCCTTAAAACCACCAGGCCCGTTTCCCATGGCGTGAGCATACTCACACATAAAATAAGGTTTATCCAAACTATCATCTTCACAGTAACCAATAGCAGTCGCTAAGGACGGATACATCTGACTGATAACATCTAAATGAGTAAAATCATTCTCTTGGCCAACAACAGGGTCAATCGAACGTTCATTATGAATCAAACGAGTTGGGTCTAATTCAAAAGTCTTTTTTTGAGCAGCTTCAAAGTTAGTTCCATAGCCAGATTCATTCTCCATTGACCACATAAAGATCGATGAGAAATTTATATTTTGAATAACTGAACGCTCTACTCTTTCCATAATAGGTTTTAAGAAAGCTGTATCGGAACCAATTAAGTTATATTCTGCCATATCACCAAAAAGATGAACGATTCCATGGCATTCAATATCAGCCTCACTCACAACATAAAAACCAAGTTCATCTGCTAATTCATAAAATTCAGGCGCTTTAGGATAATGAGCCGTTCTAATACAGTTCATATTAGCCTCTTTCATCATAAGCATGTCTTTTTTCATCTGTTTAAGGGTCATTGATGGACCATTCACAGCATCAAAATCATGATGATTCACACCAAATAATTTTATAGGAACGTCATTAATCATAACAATGCGCTTATCTCTTTTTATCTCACGTACGCCGACTTTTTGTTTTATAAACTCCTCACCTATTTTCACAATTAACGTATATAAATAAGGTGTTTCAGCTGTCCAATAGTGACACTCATTAAGATGAATCTTAAATTGACAATCTGATACTTTCTGAGAAATGATTATTTGTTGCATTTCATCATACAACCAATAATTTTCAATTTCAGCATCATTATCTAATAAGTCAAAATGAATTTCCCCACTGTGATTACTACTATTCACAAAAGTATTAATTCTAAAATTTGTGACATGCTTTTTAGGTCGTTGAATAAGATAGACAGAGCGAATAATGCCTGACGTTCTGAATTTATCCTGGTCCTCAAAATAGGTTCCGTCACACCACTTCATTACTAAAACAGTTAAGGTATTATTTCCATTTTTTAGATATGGCGTTATATTAAATTCTTTCGTACTATGTGTTATTTGATCATAGCCAACAAATTGTTGATTGATCCAAATTTGAACATTTGAATCAACACCCTCAAAATTTAGGTAATGCAACATTTCCATGTTATCAATTTCAAATTCTCGTTGATAAATGCCACATGGATTATCATCTGGTACAAGAGGCGGCATATAAGGAATCGGATAAGAAACATTAATATACTGATGGCTATCATAACCAGCATATTGCCAAGCTGAAGGGACTTTTATCTGATCATTTAGCTCGACCTGAGCGTTATTAAAGAATGATCTCGGTATCTCACGTATAGATTCAAAATATCGAAACGGCCACAAACCATCTAACAAAGTAAATCGAGAGGATTCTTGTCTCGTTGATGCCATAAAAGCTTCCTCATAAGTGGCATAAGGAATATAATAATTGCGATTAACTTCTTTATTAATACTTTGAATGTCGAAATTCTCATAATAAGTCATATTAATTTCCTTCCTAATCAAAAATGTTATAACCTTATCATACAATTCCTACTCGACTTAATTGAATGGAATATTTCGTTATTGAAATGTGTTATCTTTCTTTGTTAGAATTTTACTTAAAGACACAAAAAAGCTGTCCTATAAAGGGCAGCTTCTTTATTGATTGTTTTTTTATCCTAATCTACTTAAATAACTTTCTATCCATTCAATGACTTCACCTGAATTTTTGGATTCATCTAACATCTTAAAAAACTCAGGTTTATCAATTAAAGTAACTAACTCAGAAATCGCTGTTAAGTGTTGGTGATTATCGACAGCAGATAGAGTAAAAATATACTTCATTGTGGATTGATTTAAAATATCCACTTCTTTATTTAATACCGTAATGCCTAGTCCTAATTTTTTTGCTCCTTCTTCTGGCCTGGCATGTGGTAAAGCAACATTAGTTGTAATCACCATATATGGGCCTTCTTGTCGGGTTAATCTGATAATTTCATCGATGTATTTTCGTGTAATAACACCTTTTTTAAGCATTGGTGTGGCAGCCACATAAAGAGCTTCTTCCCAACTATTAGTTTCGACATTTAGTTGAATAAAGTCTTCTTGAAGTAAATCTAACAGGTCTAATCCTGATTCCTTTTTATCCTCTAAAAAGTTATCTTCCATATAATCTTGTTTTAAAAAGGAACTAATTTCTTTTTCTAACTTAGACTTATTTTTTATATCGGAATGACTTTCAATAATCTTTAGTAATTGATTCACGTCTACATATTGCCCTGGATTAAACATTTTTTTCGTATGAACAGTATGAACTAATTTATAACGTTCTTCATCTGTCATAATAGGGCTAACCACATAAACTGGCTTACCAAATGAATAAAGCCTCATATTAGGTACCGTTGTAAAAATCATATCAAATTCACTTTGAATATTTCCTAATTCATGCATCTCAAACGGACCTAAGAAAATGATATCTGGAAAAATAGTCTTCAGTTCGTTATACACAATTAAAGAACTACCAATCCCATTAGGACAAACTACTACGCCAACTTTTTGAGACACATGATATTCTTCATAATTCTTAATTAAAGATGCAAAATGAATGGTTAAAAAAGAAATTTCATCATCAGGAATCTCGATTTCTAGTAAATTACCAATAGGTGTCATCGTCTTTTTAACGATTTGGAACAACTCTGCGTATTCTTGAACAATTTTATCATGAAGAACATTGATGATTGGAAAATTAAAGAACAAGCGATAATAAGTCGGTCTAAAATGACTGTATAGCTGTTTAATTACTTTATTTTTATCTTTAAATCGGACACCTGATAGCATTTCAAAACGATGAACGATTCTTTCAACTAGTTCTTTAATAATCGAATGGTCTTTTGTTAAATCACTGTTATCTCCCACAGCATTTCCTAATAACCAACAACAAATATAGAGTGTAGCTTCCTTATTATCAATATCAAAAGCCGTTAATAGATCTTTTGCAAAAAGATATTCTTTCATTTTGTAAAAGGATGGAAAATGGAATTTGTCATAAAAAACTTGATGAGACTTATTTAATCGAGGCAACAATACTAAAAAGATATAACAAAATTCATTTAACCTGTTTTCAACTAAATCTAGATCATAAACAATGAGAAACTCTTTTGTCACATCTTTTACTTTTTGGTAAGTTAATATTTTCTCATTACGAATAAAAAACTGGTAAATAAAACGGCTATCTTCTGCACTAAAGTCATCCAAAATTTGTTTCATGATATAATTTCTGATGTTACTTTCGTCCCCATTCAACTGATAACCGTCTTTTCTAGAATAAACAATTTCTATTTGTTCTTTTTCAAGGTCTTTTTCAAGTTTTCTTAAATCACTTATCAGGGTTGTTTTACCTACTTTTAAAGCATCTAGAAAGTGATTAATTGATAGATAATCATCAACATAGTAAATAAGCATTAAAAAAATGTAACTTTTTCTTTCACTTGCATTTAACTCATATCGATCCCAAAAACCATCACTTGCGAATAACTCTAAAAAATAGTGGCGACTTTCTTTTGGTAAGATGACATTAACAGCATTAGTATAGATAGTTGGTAAATTGGAATCTACTAACAAATCATTTACCTTCTCAATAACGTAATCTAACTGTTGTTTTGTCACACCTAAACAGTCTTGTAAAGACGTATGACTGATATGAGTGTTTTCAATTAGTTTTTCAATTAAATTTTTTGAGCGTTGATCCATTAACATCATGCATATCCCCCCACTTGATAAGCAAATTAATTATAACTATTAACTAAACCTCTTAACTCTTTAGCATTTGTAGCGATTTCTTCACTGCTCCCCTTAGACAGTAAAGAACCTATTCCCATACAATCCACGCCAGCATCTAACCACTGATGGACATTATCAAGAGTTACACCACCTGATGATAAAACCGCTACATTTGGTAATGGCGTTTTAATTGTTCCAATAACTTCTGGACCAATTAATGACGATGTTGGAAAAGCTTTAACCATATCACAACCACTTTCAATCGCTGAAACCACCTCAGTCATTGTCATGCAACCTGGTAAATAAGGCACATGGTATCTATTGCAGACTTGAGCAACTTCAGCGCTAAAACTAGGTGAAATAATAAACTCTGCTCCCTTAATAATAGCATGTCTTGCTGTATAACCATCTAACACAGTCCCTGCACCTAGAAACAAGCGAGTACCATATGTTTCTTTTAAAAAGTGAATCATGTCTCCTGCTGTGTCATTTGTGTAACTAATTTCCAAACAAGAAACCTCTCCCGCTAAACAGCCTTCAGCAATTTCAATTGCCCGTTCTTTCGTTTCTACTCGAATGATGGCCATAATTTTTTCTTGTTGAATACGGTTTAATCTTTCGAATTTTATCATCATTATACCTCATATCCTTCAATTTCTTGATATAAACGCAGTACTTCTTTAATTTCTGATGTATGCTCCTCTGATACAGGTAGAACGGGTGTTTTAGGATGTCCTACATTATCTCCAATAAAGACTAAACTTTCTTTTAAAACACTTGGAACTGTACCAAATTTCAAAATACGTCTAAATTCATTAATGCTTAATTGATAACTTCTAGCTTTGTCTAAATCGCCTTCTAAGAACAGTTGGTAAATGCCAATATCTGTTTTAGTTAAAACATTTGAAGTAGCCGCAACTGCCCCATCTGCCCCTAAACTTAAAGCATCTAAAATCAGAGAATCTGATCCAACTAAGACACTAAAATCATCTCGTTTATTTTTTTCGATATACATTTTTAACACGTCAATATCGCCACCACTATCTTTAATACCAACAATGTTTGAATGTGTGATTAACTTATCATAAACACCTTCACTAATATGAATACCTGTATTTTTAGGAATAGCATACAAAATAACTGGTAATGGACTTTCATCAGCGATAGTTTCATAGTGACGTGTCAGCTCATCATCATCAATCTTAATCAAGAATGGCGTGATAACAGAAATGGCGTCAACACCAATCTCACCAAACTCTTTAGCTAAATGAATAACTCCCTCTGTTGAAATACCACCTGCTCCAGCAAAAACTGGAACACGGCCATTTGTTTCCTCAACAACAATCTTAGCTAATTCAATTTTTTCTGCGTCTGTTAAGGCATAAAACTCACCATTTGTTCCTAGAATAAATAAACCATGAATACCAGAATCAATTAATCGATTGACTAATTTTCTAGTTGCTTGCTCGTCAATTCCACCAGTTGCATTAACGGGTGTGACCATAGCTGTTACAATACCTTTAATTTTCATTACTTGTTCCTACTTTCTCGTCTTTAATTGATGCTCCTAAAGCACCGCCTGGATGCCATAAATAGTATTTATCACTATCAATGTTCTCCTCATCTTGAAGTAAGATTGACACACATTGTAAAATAATCGTTTCGGCTAAAATAGAAATACGAGGCGGCTTGTTTAAATCATCGCCCTCTTGTCTAACGCCTGCAAACAGAAAAGCATCCACATTATTTTTTAACCATGATTCACTTCCACCACTAACACCAACTAATTTCACACCAAGTTTTTTTAAAGCTAACACAGTACTTTTTAACTCTTCAGTTTCACCACTATTTGAAATAGCAATCACCACATCTTCTGGTAACACTTGGCCAGCTGAACCGTGAACAGCCTCTGTTGCATCTAAAAAGTAAGAAGGCGTTCCTGTTGAAGAATTTAATGCTGCAATGTATTCAGCCACATGACTTGGCTTCCCAACACCTGTTACATGAACACGGCCTTTGTTTTTCTTACACTCACTAATAACTTCCATTGCTGCTATAAGTTCTTCACGATTAATTTCTTCTAAAAATTGACTTAATTCTAATTGCACTGCATCGATAAATTGATCTACTTTAATTGTTTTCATAACTCTTCTCCTATTATGAAAACAAGTCTAGTAATTCTCATTACTAAACTTGTTTTATGTCATTTTTCTAAAAACCAAAGATTCCTAAAATTTTATCTAATAAAATTCCCATTACGTTGTAATCAATATTTGGGAAAGTTGATCCTTCAATACCTAAACTACCATAAGTTGGATATAAGACGATTGGTAAGAAAGCTAATAATAAACCAACCACAAATGATCCTGCTACAGCACCGCGCCAACCACCTGTTGAGTTACCAAACACAGCTGCTGTTCCTCCAGAGAAGAAACAAATATGTGCTGCTGGAATAATAACAACTGGGAATTTTAACGCTACCATGATTAGTACCCCTAAAAGACCTGCAGTATAAGATGATAAGAAACCAACGATAACTGCTGTTGGTGCATATGGGAATACTGTTGGTACGTCTAATGCTGGACGAGAATTTGGAATGAATCTTTCTGAAATAGAGACAAAAGCTTCTGTAATTTCTGCTAAGAACATTCTTACCCCTGTCATTAAGATTGACATACCTGCTGTAAATGTAAACGCTTGAACAAATGGGAACACTAACCAGTGTTGTGCACCTGCTAATTCTTGAGTCACATCTTTTCCAGCTTTTAAAGCTGACACATAAAACAAGATCATCATAACAACAGCAACACCCATTAAGAAATCTCTAAAGAATGATAACCATTTCGGGAAGTTAATATCTTCAGTTGTTTTTTCTTTGTGTTTACCAAATAACATACCAATGTAACCAGAAAGAGCATAACCAACCATGTTAAAATGACCAATCGCAGTAGAATCACTACCAGTAATTTTACGCATGAATGGCTGACATAATTGTGGTAAAGCAGCTGAGAAGAACCCTAAAAGAGTACCTCCAATTAAAATCGCTGGTAAATCAGCAAAGTTGTGCGCTTTCAAAATTAAAGAAAGGACACAGGCAAAGAATAAACTATGCCCAGTTGTAAAGAAAATATTTTTAAACGGTGTAATACGAGCAAATACTAAGTTCATCACAAATCCTAAAATTAAAGTACAACTAGTAACAAATGCAAATTGAGTTTGTGCCATTGCTGTTGCGGCTTCAGGTGAAGCCACTACTCCAACAATGTTAAATCCAGTTTGAAATAATTTATTAAAGTTTTGTAGCGCACCAGTCATGATACTTCCACCGGCACTAAATACTAAGAAACCGATAATCGTTTTAAATGTTCCTGTCATTACTTCAGTACTATTTTTCTTTTGAGCAAGCAAACCAACCATCGCTACTAATCCCAACAACACAGCTGGTGTACTTAAAAAGCTAATCGTAAATTCCATTATTTAAAAGCCCCCTAATCCCTTTTGCTTTATGCTAAAACATTTTCTAACTTCTCTTTAATTTCAACTTTATCTACTATATTATTAATGCCAACAATTTTTTGTGGTAAATTCTTTTTCTCTAATTCTTCTGCAACGTCAGATAAGGTAATAATAATGTCACCATTAAATCCTGGTACACCATCTAATGAAGAATGTTCAATTTCTAAAGCAAAACCATTCTCACGAATAACCTCGTTAACTTTAATTTTTAACATCAAACTTGATCCTACTCCTGCACGACAGGCTACTAATGCTTTTTTCATGTTATTTCGCTCCTTCAAATTTTTCTAAATAATCAATAATATCTTCTTCTGATGTCGCATTTTCCAAAAATTCTAAAAATGATTCATCACTTAGTAACTCAGCTAATTCAGATAACAACTCAACATGAGACTGACTATCTTTAGCACTCAGTGGGAATAAATATTTTACAGGATCATTTGTTTTATGACCTGAAACCACTGGATTTTTAAGCCTTGTAAAACCAAGAGCTACTTCTTTTGCTCCACTATCACTAGGCGCATGAGGTAGGGCCACATTTTTTATAATAACAATATATGGACCAGTCTCTTCGTAAATCTCAACTATTTTTTCGACATACTCTTTTGTTACCACATCTGCTTCTAAAAAAGGTTCTACTGAAGAGATAATGGCTTCTTTAAAATCTGTTACTTCTACATCCAATTGAATATAATTTTTTTTCATCACTTTACTTAACACATCTGTCACCTCTTATATCAAGAATTCTCGAGTTTTCTTTTATGTCCTCACTATATGGGATATCTAGGTCTTTTTCAATTGTCATTGAGTGTACTCTTTTTATCATTTATAAAAAAAGATGAACCGAAACAAAAACGTTTATTACTTATTTTCAGAAAAGAAGGCGTTTTCTTTATTTTTAATCAAAATCTACTCACTTTTTATTTTATTCTAAAAATAAAGTGAACTGATTTGTTGAAAAAATGTTGCTATTAATTCTTTCAATGAATGGAATCTTGAGGCAAAAAAATGACTCCATAAAATTATGAAGTCATTCTATGTTATTTTTAATTAATTGCAATTTTGATACTTATATCGATTAACTCATAATAACTTTTATAGTTACTCTTAATTATCTAGTATATCGAATCTATTCTGTAATGTTTCTTCTATCTATATTTTTTTATTTTTTTCCTTTTTAATTTTTTCTTATTATTATTTTGATTGTTGTTCCTTCTAAAAAAGAATATATTTTCTTTTTTAGAACTTTTCCAAGAATCTGTTAATTTAAAAACTTGGACTTCCTCTTGTTTTTTTTTTCGACCAACTTGTCCTATTATTTGATTATTTAGTTTTACTGTATAAATACTACTTGGTAAGTCTCGAAACTCTCCAATCTCATTTGGCTGAATCTTTATTTCATAAGGATTCCCATCTCGAAACATTCGTTTTTTTCCACTCTTACTAAATAGACTCAAAGTTACTTCTTTATGTTGGTTAATAATCTTTATCTTAATCGTCATTTTTTCTTGGCGTAGTTTATATAAATAAATTTGATGTACTAATAAAATAAGCCATAATATAATTGTAATCACAATACCTATTAGAATCAGCCACTGCTTCATTAAACGCCACTTATCACCTGATTCTTTTTCCTTTTTAATCTCTGGGGAATAAGGGACTCGAAAACCTGTCACAAGTAAACGATGAGAGTTGATCATATATGGAGTACAGGTTACTAGAGTCACTAAATCCTCATCAGAATGTTTTTTTAAACTGTCTGTTTGATTTGGTAATACAACTCGAGTATCACGAACTTTATAAGCCAAAGTTTCTCCTAAAACTTGAATCAAAAAAATATCACCTTTTTTTAACTCAGGTAGATTAGTAAATAATTCTCGATTCGGTAATCCCCTATGTGCCGATATCACCGAATGTTCTCCCTTTCCCCCAACTGGATATGATGTTCCATCTAGAACAGTTGCTCCTCTGTTTAACAATTCATTATTAGTTTCATCATACAAAGGAATATTGACGGATAATTTCGGAATATCTATTGTACCTATCAAATGTTCATAAAAGTAATTCTCTGTTTTATCAACAGGTTTTTCTTCATTAAAAGGATCATTTCCTGGGGAAAATTGCTTTTTATTTTTTTTATTTCCTTCAGTTAATAACTTCTTTTTATTCTCAAAATTCTTTTTTTCTTGTTTTAAATAAATATCTACACGTTTTTGATCAATAAAAGTATTTAATGCATTTATATAAAATGGATAAGTCATAATTAGTAAACCTATTAGAAAAAAGAGTAACATACCAATTTGTGATGCTAATTTTTTTCCTTGATTTTTCATTTCTTCTTCCTCATTTCAAGGATATAATTTTTTCCATTTTTTGACTTAGTAACTTTAAAATATTTACGTTTACCTCGAATAATAAACTGTTTATACTTTAATAGATAGACATAGCCCCTTACAGCATTTATTTCTTTTAATTTCAAATGCCTTGCTGTGTATTTACCACCACGAATGCCTGAAAAACGAATTTCCCCATTAATATCACTAGTGGCGGTTACTTTTATTTTATTATTTCGAACAATCTTTTTCCCGGTTGTTAGGACAAATGTTTCCCCTACGACTGGTTTGTTATTTCTTTGAATATAAAAAATAAAATCATATTTATACTTACCACTTTGATAATAAACGAATTTACGCCACATCCAATAAAAAATCATACTAAATAATATCGGAAAGAATAACATAAATAAACGAAAGCGATTTTTATGATACTCTTGAACTTGCTCTTTTTCTTTTTCCATTTTCTCTTCCACATAAGGTATCCGGTGGGCAGTCACAAGTAATCGATGAGTGTTAACCATATAAGGTGTACAGGTCACAAGAGTAATTAAATCTCTACCTTTTTGGATTTTAACATCATCTAACTCATGCGGTAGGACAGTCTTAAATGCTTCAATTTCGTAAGCTAACTTTTCACCTGCTACATCAATATAAATAATATCTTCTTTTTCTAATTTTTCTAAATCAGTAAATAATTTTTTATCTGGTAATCCACTATGACCTGTAATGACTGAATGAGAATCTTTACCTCCTATTGGATAAGAGCTACCTTGCAAGATAGTTGCTCCAACATCTAATAAAGTATTATTGGTTTCGTCAAATAATGGTAAACTAACATGGATTTTAGGAATAAAAATGGCCCCAATTGTATGTTCCTTATAATATTCTTGGTCTTTTTTAGTATGCTTACTTGTTAAAGCTGCTTCAAAAGGATCTTCAACAATTCCCATTCCGGGTATATTCTGTGTATTTTTATTTTCAGCTAATTTTTTGTTAAGCTCCTTCATCTCTTCAAGACGTTCAATTTTTTTTGTTTTAAATTCTTCTTGATTTTCTTTATGTAATTTTTCTATCGCTTTTTGATCATAATAGTTATTAATAGAATCCACTACAAATGGATATGAAAAAACTAAGACACCTAAAATAAAAAGTAGGGCCATCATTAGTTTTAATATTAAATTTATTCGCTCATCTTTTTGCTTTTTCATTTTTTCCTCACAATCTTTGTTCAAAAAACTAGCTACTATATGTCAATTTTTATTTCACAAACAATAGCTAATTTTCTGATTGAAAAAGAAAGGGTAACTCCCAAATAGTAGTTACCCTTCGTGTATCATTGAATTAACTATTAAACGTTTGCTTGTTTTCTAGATTTTGAAAACCAAATATAAGCACCTATCATCATTGCTGTTCCTACTGCTAAGAAAGCATAGATACCATTACCACCTGTTGATGGTAATAAACCTTTAGGCGTGTTTTTAACTGTTTCTAAGAATGAAGTATCTTCGTATTTACCGTGTACAACATTAAAGTTATAATCATCTGTTAATAATGCATAACCTTCTGGCGCTTTTGTTTCTTCTAATGCATAATCTCCATTGATTAAACCTTTAACTGCAAATTTACCGTCTTTATCTGAAACAATTTTAGTTGCTTTAACTTTGTCAGTTGTCCACTCAGTAAATACATATTCACCAGTTGTTGCGTTTGTTGTGAAGATCGCAAAGTTGTTACCTTGTTTCACTACAAATTCTGCTCCTGATAATGTATCACCTGATTGAGCATCAGTTTTAACAAATTTACGTCCACCTGTACCAAATTTTACTGGTGGCTCTGTTGGATCTTCTGGATCATTTGGATCTGTTGGTTTTTCTGGATCTTCTGGGTCTTTTGGATCTGTTGGTTTATTTGGATCTTCTGGATCTTTTGGATCTGTTGGTTTTTCTGGATCCGTTGGTTTTTGATGAGTAATCATCTCTGTTACTGTTTCATTATTAATTTTAACAATGGCTTTATTTTCTTCTAACACTTCAGGTTTAACATCTGCTGTTAATTGCATTTGGTATCCAACAATAATGGCTTTACCAGCTAATGCTTTTACTTTTGTACTTTGAGTATTTAGAGCTAATTCAAAACCATTTCCTTTTTCAGTGAATGTATAATCTTCACCGACCACTAAGCCTCCATCAAAGAATAAACCTAAAGAATCTTTAACGAATTTGAGATTTTCTGTTGGTGTATCAGTTAGTGTATAAGAATCTTTTTGTTCAATATCAGCCGGAATATTTAAAGTTACATTAAAGTCCAAAATATCACCTGTTGATACGTTTACATAGTCAGTTCCGTCTCCATTTTTATCCCACTCATATTTGTTATCTACGTTAATAAATTCTTTTGTGTCATAACGTGTTTCATTTTTTGGGTATAAATGAATGTCAGTATTTAAAGTATCTGTTGACTTTCCTTCTGCATCTAATTTATAGATAGGCATAGCTAACACAATAGGCGCTGATTTTTGAGTAACTGTCACTGTATTAGGTGTTTTTGTTTCTAAAAATAGGTACACTTGATCAGTTTTTCCATCAGCTGCTTTTAAAGCTAAATCCGAGAATTTAACCAAACCACCATTAGCAGTAACACCTGATGTTACTTTATTAGTTTCAGATGCTACATAGTTTTTTTGAATTTCAGTAATTGCTGCCTCGGGTGATAACGGTGTGTCTCCAGAACGTAAACTTTTGTACTGCTCTGTTACATCATAGACAGTAAATTCAGCTCCATTTAATGGTTCTCCAGTAAAACTTGGATCTTCTGAACCAGTATTTTCCTTCACCCCTCTGTTATCTGTATAGATTAATTTATGCAGAGTTACGTTAGCAGTTGTATCTACTTCTACAGCAGACACTGGAATTGACCCCATTGTACTAAAAACAACTGGTAAAGCTAACATACTTAACGCTAATGTTTTCAACGTTTTTGCAAATTTCTTCATTTATATTTCCTCCTATATGGTAATTTTATTTAAATATGATTGTTCATATTTTAAATACTTTCTTGGGTACTTCTTTTATTTTTCCAAATCCAAAATACAACCGCAATAACGACTACTCCTAAAATTGCCATTGCTGATTTGATTTCACCTGTTTGTGGTAAAAATGGCTTTTTCGGTTTTGGATCTGGTTTTGGAGTAGGTGGTACTTTTTTCTCTGGTTCAGAAACATCATATTGTGCATTTTTAGGATACAAATGTATCGTAGATAAATAACTTCCCTCCTCAAGAGGATTTTCGACAGGTAAAATAATTAACATTGGCATGGCCATTTTAATTATTTTTTGCCCCTTTATTAACGGAGCTGCTTTTTCAAGTATCAAATAAGCAGGTGTTTCTTCCTTGGAGGTAGCTTCAAAAACTGCCATTCCACTTTCTCCATTACTTGTTTTAGTCACCACGGTATCTACTAAGTTATTCTTAAACGTTTCAGATAATTCATTCGGCTTGGTATCACTAAAATATTTTTGAATTTCTTGTGTAGATTTTTTCACCTTACGCTGTTTTCTAACATACTCACTAACATCATAGATTTCAAAAACAACATCATTTAAACCATATGTAGTTTCTTTATTCATAAATTCTTCATCAGGCATTTCTAATCCAGTATTAGAAACTTCTTTTGGAGTAGCTTTTGGATCAATATACATTCTCTTATGTAAGATGAATTCCGTTTTTAGAACTTCTTGCTCTTCAGCATTTACCTTTGTCGTATCTAATAAACTAAAAGAAAGGAAGAATAAGAATAAAAAAGAAATAACTTTTATTAATTTTTTCATTTTACTCTACCTCCTCTGTGGTTTCGGTAAAAATAGTACATCCCTAGACATACTATTAAAGAACTAATGACTATCGTTCCAATGAGAAACGATCTTGTTCCACTGCCTCCTGTTGAAGGTAATAGTCCTTTTAAAGTGTTAGTTACTTGAATTTCGATAGTATTTTTTTCACCTAAGGTAACAGTCGCTACGTCATCTTCATCATCAATGGTTACTTTGCCTGATTCATTAATTGAAATTTTTATTGGGTCTTTTAATCCTACATAGTTGTCAGGAGTAATGGTTTCTTTTAATTCGTAATTTCCAGGTTTTAAAGAGCTAAAAGTGAATAAATTACCATTAACGTCATCTGCTTGTAGCTTAACTTTAGTTCCATCTGCCAAATTAGTTAGTTCGAATTCCACGCCAAGAACAGGTTGATTATCTTGATCGACTTTGGCAACTTTTAATTCAAAATCTTTCAGTCTATTAATAACTTCTTTATTCTCTGGTAAGCCAATAATTTCTAAATTACCAGTCGTTTCATTTTGTTTAACTTCAATTTGAATTGGCTTAATAGGTTCATATCCTTCTAAACTTGTTTTTTCCGTTAAAACATATTTACCAATCGGTACTGCATCAAACATTACTTTTCCATCTTTATCAGAAGTAACTTCTTGAATAATTTCTGTTTTACCTTCTGTGGAAAGTGTAAATACAACTCCTTCAAGTTTCTCTCTTCCACCGTTGACTTTTATAAATTCAATTGGTATAAACATTAACTTATTCCTGATAGTAATTAATTTATTTTCTGTATTTACGTTAACTTGTTCCTTATCATAAGACGGATCATGATAGCCTAGTACTCGTTTACTACCAGCTGATGTTTCAACTACTCGGTAATTAATTATCTGCCCTGATGCATCCTTTTTGGCTAAGTTACTAAATACATGTTCTAAATCTTTACCTATTGCATTTTTAGGTATTGTTACTGTCTGACCTGTTACTTTTGTCCAATTACCTGAACCAACTTTTGATTCAAGTTGAATCGTAATATCTTGTCTTTTATTCCAATGATTTTCATCATCTTGCCAATCTTTAATAATCGGTAAATCAAATACATCTGCACGAACAGATGGGACAGCAAAACTAACTGACTCATCATAATTAAAGGCTTTTGCAGAAGTTGGCCCATTAGCCGGATAGAATTTACCATCTCGGTATTCTTCCTTCAATTCAACTGTGTAAGTAAAGCGAATTCCTGTCCGCTCAGATTCTGAACCTGAAAGATTTATTTCAGATAATTTAATTGTATTATCCTCAAATTTTGCATTAGTTTTGACAGTTTGTGCATAGACTGGAAAGTTAGGTTCATTTTCTCCAATAACTTGAAGAACATTTGGTGTTCCATCTTTAAGAGTCAATGCATCAAATCGAATACTAGAGACTTTACCGCCAACAAGGTCTACGTATTGACTCATTGGATCTGTGGCTGTTCCAAGAGTAAATACATCCTCATACCCACGAATAACTCGTGAAATAGATTCAATCGCTTTATTTAAGTCTGATTCACTTTGAGCATCAAACTGACCATCTTTACCAATTGCTGCTAAAGTTCCTGGGATGTATGTTCCAGTTGCTCCTAAACCTATTGAGTATTTACTAAAATCATTAACATTAGGATAGTAAGCACTGTTATAAATTCTATTGTTCAAATAAGAAATTGTTCCATTATATGAGTCTCTAGGATTGTTTCCAGACTCACTTCCGTCTCCTAAGAATTTCCCAGTTGCTAATTTAAAGACTCTTTTCCCTGCTGGATTAGTTACAACAGCATCTGAAATCCCTTGAGGATTTGTTGTCCTTGGATAAAAGGTTGCCATTCCATCTGTTAAAACAATTAAGAACTTTTTCGCTTCAGGACGAGCATTTTCCTGTAAAATTTTCGTTCCAAGTTCAACCCCCATATAGGTTGGTGTACCACTAGTAGTTGGATTAGTTGTAATAATAGTATTGTTCATAAAAGTAGTCGCATTGGTTGTAAAAGGGCTGCCATTAAAATTAGAGTTCTCTGCCCAAACGGCCGTGTTACCACTACTACTATTCCAATCTGAACCAAATGACACAGCAGATAAACGAACATCATTACCTTGTGCTAATAATGATTTTGAAAGTTTATCTAGTGATCGTTTAGTCATTTGCCATCTAGAATTATAATTATCAAAACCAACATCAGTTCCACTTATATTTTTTTGCATACTCCCAGACTTATCAATTACAAATACCACATCAACTGGTTTAGCAACTTCTGAAGCACCAGAAATAACATCTACAGAAATGTCAAATTGATTGGGATTTGTTGTTGGTTTAACTATTTTTTTAGTTAATACACTACTTCTTTCATCATTCTTATTTGGATTAGGGTGTCTGTGATATCCATTTAAGAAACTATTAGCCCCACCAATAATATTTTTGTTAGCTGGTGGACCATTATATGCTTTCCCATAATCAAAATTACGTGTTGTATCCTCCTGATTAGTATTGATAGTCGAACCGTTTAAAAACTGATTGGTCCAACTTTCAGGAAACACACCTTCATTTGTACTACTATAATTAAATGGATCTTGATATGGTATGGTTGCACGAAGATTTGGTACTGCCAATGAACGAAGTGCGATTGGCTGATTAATTGTATCGACTCCATCTTCCTTCAATAGCGATTCACTAACATCTAAATTATTTTCCATTTCATTTGATGATTCACTAGTAGATTCGGCGTTTAGAAATTCTAGTAAGTGAGGACCTTGTAATTCTTGTGACAAAATATTATCAGTCTCTTCCGTATCAACTTGGACTTCTAGAAATAATTCTGACAAGTCTTCTTCTGTTACTAAAGAAATTGTTCCATTACTAGTTTTATTGGCATCCTCTTCAATAAACCATTCTTTATCTTGTTGCCAGTTTTTCACTTTAGGAAAGACGACTTCTTTCTCACTTGAGATCAAATGAAATTTTAGCCGTTGGTTTTCTTTGGCTTCTTTACTGTAATCGATTGTCCAGAATACACCTTTATCAGTTAGCTTATGAGTTACATCAATTTTTAATTCATTACTATTAATAATAGATTGCGTATCACTTGATGTATCCGCTGCTGAAACGGAAGGTATAAAAACACCTAAAACAATCGCAAATAAAGATAACCATGTGATTAATTTTTTCATATTCCTCCTCCTTTGGTAAGTATTGAGATCCATTTCTACTAACGAAGGATATGTTTCTCAATTTCTTTTTCAATTTTCTCCCTTTAAGTAATCCTCTGTGCCTAATCTATATAGAAGAAAATTTATTAATTATCGAAAAGTTTTTAATATGACTTAAAAACAATAATTAAAGAAATATAACAAGATAAAATAGCATATTATCTTTTCATATAAACTAGACCAATCATTTTAGTCTTCTTGCGCATATTTATAAGCTGTCCCTAAAGAAACATTACATTCATCTGCAATTTCCCTTAATGTATATGCTCTAAATTTGTATAAAAAACGAATTCTTTCAATTGTTTCTTCAGATACTCTAGGACGCCCACCAATCCGTCCTTCACTTCTAGCCTTATCTAGCCCTCTTGTCGTTCGTTCACTGATAATCTTCTTTTCAGCCTTCGCTATTTCGATAATCAAATCACAATATAAATCATCGGATAGTTGAGACATTTTTTTATTTAATATCTGTAGCTTAATTTTTTTTCTACGTAATAGTTCTAAAAATTCACTCAGTTGAATAATAGATTTTCCCAAACATGATAAATCATAAATAACTAAACAATCACCTTCATGTAATAATAGGAAAATCTCATTAAGTTTTTTATCACGTTCTTTTTCTTTCTGCTCGAAGTCATTATTTTCTTCAGCAATAAAAGTCTCAATTCCTGCCTTTTTTAACTCAATAAACTGTTTCTCTACAAATTGTTTATTGTAAAAATTATAAACATAGCCAATTTTTCTCAACTATTCCACCTCCTTTATCTAACAAAATTGCTAATATAATAACTTTTTAAACTATAGATATTCTATCCACTGTCTATTTACGATATAAATAAGTAGATCTCCCTTAAATTTATCTATACCCAAAAAACCTTGGATAATTATATGATAGTCTTTTTCTAATTTATTTTTTTGCTAACAATTCTTTTTTTATTTCATATTTTATGAGAATTACCCTTTGAAATTGAAAAAAAGACTAAATAAAAAAACACATTATTTTTTTATGTTTCTTTTCATTCTCAATTTTTTTCATTGTGAACAAATACACTTTCCTATTTTTCTATTTAACGTTCTTTTTAAAAATCAGAAAATAAAAAATGATTTTTTTTAGTTTGTCTTTGATTTGTTTTTTTCGTATATTTAAGCTATATTTAAAGTGAATTCTGTTAAGGTAAGGGGTAAATTTCAATGAAACATATACTTGAGCCTATTTATCAACGCCAAATTGATATTTTAGATTATTTGTTGATGTATAACAAAAAAATCTCTTTAAACGAACTTTCTTCCTTTGTAAATTCTTCAGAAAGCACAGTTCTAAGAGATATTAGCTATTTTCAAGAAAATTTTTATGATTATATTCAAATAAACAGCACCAACTTCAAAGAAATACAACTCATCAACACTTCTTCTCAACAAGTAAAGCAAGTTCAATCAGTCATACTTAACAGTTCAATAAATATTAGGGTTATGACCAATATTTTCTTAACTCCATTTAAAACAATTGACTACTATTCAACTCTTTTAAACACAAGTAACTCTTCAATTTATAAAAGCATAAAAGACATTAATCATAAATTGAAAGATTATCAAATAAAAATAAAAAGAGTTAGCCAAAAATATTTTATTTTTGCTCATTCTGAACAGTTACTTAGAGAACTACTTGGGATCTTTTGGGTAGAAATACATCTCTTAGATTTTGAAGAAAGTATTTCTGATTACGCTCAGATTATTTCTAAGTTTAATAATTACACAGACATTTTTATAACAAATCAGCTTATAAAAGACTATTACTTTTCATTTATTTTTGTTTCTATTGTAAGAGAAAAAGAATATTTTTTTTTAACGGATTACCCATTGTCACCTAATAATGATAGTCAGGAAGAAATGGTTAATCGGATTAAAAAAAGTATCCAATATTCACCTTATATAGATAACATTTTTTTTAATAATCGTAATTTCTATAAATTAACTAATTATATACAAAACGATTTACTTAATTCTAAAAACAAAGAAGATAGCCTTCCTTTATTTAATCTTATTAGAAAAATATATGAAAATGAAGTTTCTCATCAGATACCTATTAAATTGTTTATTGGACAGCTGACTTTCTTTCATAATGAACTTAAAAAAGATAGTTATGTCTATAGGGAAATTAAATCTATTATTTTTGATATTGAAAATATTTTACAGGTGAACTTAGATACTTATGTTCCTTTATTAAGCTATATTTTAATTGTTTATTATCCAGATGTTCTTAGATTACATTCTCAAAATAACGACATTATTTATGTCCATAGTTCTATATCTAAACGACATTCCATTTTTTTAGTTTATCAATTAAATACTTATTTTAATGATTATTATAACTTCCAAGTAATTGAAACCTTGGAAGTTGCTAGTATAAAAAAAAAATCTCTTATTATTACAAATAGTCGAAAGTTAAATTTTTCAAATGCTATTATTATTGATGAATACATTACTAAAAAAGATTTTAATAAAATTGAATTTCAAATTGTGCTGTTTTTAAATAAAAAAATCACCTTTTAAATTAACTTAAAAGGTGATTTTTTATTTTTTCTATATGCTCTTCAAAAAATGGATATTTATCTATAACTATATTATGTTCAACATCGTAAACTACATCAGATACAACTAAGGAAAAATCTAAAATAGTTGCATCTGTTACTTCCCTAGTCTCTGCAATAGTTGTATTATCAATAAAAATACTAAAAATTTTTAATTCTTTCTTTAAATAATCTAAAATAAATCCCGCATGTTCTTTAGAAACCTCACTCACGATTAATATAGGCTCAGAGTAAATATAATTCAAAATTTCAGGGTTTGTTATAACTAATGTATAAACTATAAAGTGCTCATATTTATATAAGGAAATACTTGTTGTCTTTTCAAAATAGTTTAAGAGTTCTTTTAATCTATCAAAAAAAATAACATGAGTTTTTTGAATGTTATTAGAAAAAAACACATATCGATCATTTAAAAATGGATATGGAATACGATAATATTTTACTCCCATGTAAACATCCATAAAGATATTAAACAAATAATTTCTCTCTTCATTTTCAGTATTTAGATTAAATTCTTGATAAATCAAATCTATAAATTCTTTTACAATTAATAGATCCTCCCTTTTAACTACTGAAGTTAATAAATAATTGCTAATAAAAATAGTAGATTCTATTGCGTATAGTTGATTTAAATCAATTAACATCTTCATTTGGTCTAATGTTTCTAATTCACTATCTGTAAACTCTACATTATGTCCTGTAAAATAAGAAGAATACTCTATCTGATTACCATCTTTTTCTCTCTTTAATGAGACTGAATAAAATAATGTGTAGTAATCTATATAGTAATCAGATATAGCTGCAGCATTACTTCGATACATCTTCATTAAACGTTTAGTAATAAACTCAAATGACTTCACATCGATGACTTCAAATACATTATTTCCATAGACTTCCAATAAAAACTCCGTCACAAAACGACGGAAATTATATTCACTAAAACAATCTAGATAATATAAAGTTGCATCACTGGATATTTTAACTTGATATAGTTTGAAATAATCATTAAATTCCGTAATCATTCTATAGATAGAAGACTTGCTCGTGTATAATTTATCCGAATAATAATTAATATCTCGATAAGGATTTTCTAATAACTCAAAAATAAATTTAATTATTAAAGAGTCTAATAATATCTTAGATTGAATTTCAATAAAATTTTCTATTGATAAATTAGTATCTATTTTGTCATTACCGTTTTTATAAGTTAAATACAATCCATCAATATTTCTAAAATATTTATTTAATTCTCTCAAATCTTTGGTTAATGTTTTAGGAGATATATTTAAATTTTCAGATAACTCATTTATAGAGTATTGTGTATCATTTTGGATAAATACTTTTAATATTCTGATCATCCTCTTAGATGAATAGCTTATTATATTATACATAATTACACTTCCTAACTAAAAATTATAATTATTTTATAGATAAGAATAATTACAATCTATTAATAACTATATAATAGATAAAAACGTTTATTATAGCAAATACTATTTTTAGTGAGTATTGATAGACTATTTAATTTAAAATTAATTTACATTACTATTATATAGTAACATTTGATTTTTTATGAAGTTTTATAGTTAATTGTTATTCCATATTGGAATAACAGAAAAGCTGTACGCTTTGATTTGACTGGATTTTACTTCTATTTTTTCATTCCCAACTTAAAGTTTTCCCCAGGATAAAAACATTAGTTATAATTATTTGATAAATAATAAAAAAGATATGATATTATGATGATAATAGTATAATTCAAATTAACATTTCATCTTTACTTAAAAGGAGGTATTTTATGAAAACTAATATTACAATCAAAAGCGAACGTATTTCTGCCAATGAATATATCGACTTCCTAAAACGAACTGATTTAGGCTCACAATACCCTAAAGAACGATTTGAAGAAAGAATCGATAAATTAGTTAACAATGCTCTTATAAGTTTAGTAGCAAGAGATGAACAAAATTTAGTAGTGGGCGTTTTGTTTGGATTAACGGATTATGCTTACTGGCTATATGTTACTGATTTAGGAGTGGATAGAGATTACGTAGGCCAAGGTATTGGCAAAGAACTAATGAAGGCCGCTCACGAAGCAGCTGGCGGTGAAAAAGATATTGCGATCTACCTAGTTGCTAATCAAAATGCTGTGCCATTTTATGAAAAACTTGGTATGGAAAAATCAAATGATGTGATGGAATACAGTAAAGTTGAATGGACTGACTTTACTGTTGAATAGGAAAAGGAGTATCTTTAGAGATACTCCTTTAAATTTATATGGATTTTGATTCTTTAATCTTTAATTTTTCTTTCAATTTTAAAAAGAGGTAATTCTTTATAGTCATTCAAATCAAAAATAAAAGCTTTGTGTTCCTCAATGTATCTGCCCTCAATTTGATACCTTTTATCTTCACTCCACTTGTCTTTCATTAACATTTTTACTGCATTCCTAATCACTATAGATTGAATTTTAACAGAACCTTTCTGTTTACTCTCGGTCTTTGAGAAAGGTACTGCTTTACTCGCAATAGACCGACAAGATTGAATAGCGAATATTTTATTATCTTTATCTATTAATGGTCTAATATGACTAGGAAACCTCAAGCATTCTGCAATTGAACGATCAAAACTAATAGCACCTTTATTTATTGTCAGTACATTATTTTTTGGATTTTCAACATTAATTACTTCAAAATTGAATTCTTCAAATGATAAATGAGTCATTATCCTGTTCTCCTTTAAATAGTACTTCTTCCAATTCAAATTGAGTCCAATCTTTATCTAAAATAATAAATCCTTTAAAAATTCCTGTTTTAATTCTCATAACATATTTTTTAGGTTTTTCAATTTTATCAACTTTTTGCTGGATTCCTTTTCTTGGGTTTTTAAGTAATCTTTGAGTTTCTTGCCAATCTGATTTTGAAATTATCTTTGGAATTCCATTTTTTAATAAGTATTTGGGCTTTTCACCTTTGTTTTTCTTTGTTCGATGACTAAAGCAATCAACAGTGTATGTTTTTTGCATTAATACATCACCACAGTATTTTTCATTTCTTAAAATTCTATAAATAGACGAGGAGGTCCATTTCTTATTTCCAATAGCTGTAGGAATATCGTTATCCATTAACATCTGAGCTATTTCTTTAGCTCGTACACCATTTAAAAAATTATGATAAATTAATCTAACTACCTCAGCTTCGTCACTATCAATTTTAATACGACCAAATCTATCTTTCTTATATCCCAATAAATTATGCGTAGGAATAATTGGAAATCCTTTTTTAAATCTCTCTATTATAGACCATTTGATAGCTTCACTTTTTTGCTCACTCTCGGCTTGAGCAACTGTACTAAACATAACTAGAATGGTTTCACCTGTACTATCTAATGTATTAAGATTTAAGTCTTCAATAAATATACCAACTGGATTAGTTAACGTCTTTAATTCTCTATAGATAGAGATAAAATCTAATGTATTTCTTGAAAATCTACTTATACTTTTTACAAGAATTAAGTCAATTTTACCCGCTCTACAATCATCTAACATACGATTAAAATTAATCCTCTTTTTCATTGATGTGCCTGAAACACCTTGATCAGCGTAAATATCAACTAATTCCCAATCGGTATTATTTTGAATTTTTTCTTGATAACTCTGGATTTGTAATTCGTAACTTCCTGATTGAGCTTCTGCATAAGTACTTACTCGACAATATGCAGCTACTCTAGTTTTTTGTTTAAGTATGTCTTTATTTTTGACACTTGAGGGTATAACTTCAACGATCCTTTTGTTTTCAAATAATTCTTTTATTTCATTCTGTTTTTTAGTTAGTATTTTCTCCTCTCTTAAATTTGATTGATTCTTGCTCAATCATCTCACTTCCTTATTTGAAAAACCTAATACTTAGATTATAAAATCACAATTGATTTTTTACTAGTATTATTTTGAATTTTATTAACAAAATAATAAAAAAGATTCAAGATGTTAAGATCACATCTTGAATCTTTTCATAAACTGGATTATCCTACAGACCCTTCCATTTAAAGTAAATGACATCACTCAATCTTTTTACACGTTTTAAATACTGATATATCAAGGTTCTCAAATTAATAAATATCATTGATAATCAAATTAGTGTATTTTCATCAAGGTCAAAATCAAGGTCAAAAATCGGATGTGTGAGATGTAAGTTTATATAGATTGAGAGATGAGAAATCATCTCTTTTTTAATATTGTTTAAATAAATCGAATAGCGGATCACTTAAATCATAATTAGCTGGTGGTCCATCCATCTCTAAAATTGCGTCGAAAAGAGCCCCTCCTTGAGAAGCAAACTGAATATTCCTTTTGTCATCATCAGTAAGAGAATTAAATAACTTCGGACTAAGAACTACTTCATCAGATTGTTTAACAAAAATATTATTTAAATAGATTTTTCTTTCAAAATCTGTTAATACATTCAATTTATTTATTAATGGATTTAAAATATTTTCAAACTCTTTTAACCATGAAATAATACAATATGTTCTTCCATTTTCCGGAAATATTGTATAAAAAAAGTGCCCAATTTTCAAATTTAAATTAGATAAATCTTGAAGTTTTCTACCTTCAAAATCTGTTGTCGGACTATCAAAGGCAATGCCTGTAAATAATACTTCATAATCCCATTCCCAAATTATTGAACCAACTTTTGAAGAATAGTCTTCGCTGATTAGACAGGTATCTAAAATAGATTTATCGTATAAAAAATCCTTAATTGAATGCTCAACACCTAGGTAGTACTCATGCTTTTTACTACTCATAACTTCACCATACTGGTCCGTCTCTTGTTTAGCATGAAGATGACTACATAAACATCTATACATATACTTAAAACATTGTTCTTCTGTTTTTCTAAAATCTTTATCTTCAATATCAGCAAATAACATTTTATCATGGAATTGGCAAAATCCTGTAAAAGTTGTGACTTCACCCCTACCCCATTTTACAAATACTTCAAAAGGATTCTTTTTAGGTTTTAAAGAATACAATTGACCATCTACTGCCAATTTTTTTAATATTTTGTTATTCTGTATTGCGTGTGCTTTTATTATTTTAGTTACACACTCTTCACTATTAGGATGTAAACATTGTTTTATTCTTTTTTGTTTATATGCTTTGTTCATTAGTTCCTTAATATTATCAAAATCACTTTTAGTATAACTAGCCTGCTTATTTAGATAACAACATTTTTTGTACTTTTTCCCACTACCGCAATAACAAGGATCATTGCGACCTATTTTATTTTCTACTTTATATTTCATATCATTCAAACCCTTGCTCATTCAGCCATTGAGTTTGTATTTCTCCTGATGTTGGCTGTCTGCCATACTCAGCTTCAAAACTTGCTGCAAACTCATCTCTTTTCCTTACACTTTCGTTAGCCTCTTCATCAGTAATATTAGCTACATGATCACGTAACTCTTGCTCATCAATATAAGGAACTCCGTTAGCATACTCATAAGCTTCGGCATGAGACATCCCCATACCTACCCCTTCATGATATTTACCATTAACTTCTTGTTCTAAATTTTTATATTTAGGCTGTTCAGCACCGTTATTAACTTCTTGAGATGCTAATAATTGTTTTTCTTCTTTCTTTTTAACTACTTCTTTTTTCTTCGCTTCTAGTTCTTTTTTAGTATCTTCTAATTCTTTATTGATTTTTTCGATATCCGAATCTTTTTTCTTCAATTCTTCTTTTGACTTTTTATTATCTGAATCAAGTGTTTTTATCTTATCTGAAATTTGTTTGTTTTCCTTTTTTATTTCTTCCATGCCATTATTAGTATCAACTAATTTGTAAATACTAAATGCTCCAAACACTACTAATACAACTGATAACCCTATAAAGCTTTTTTTCCAATTCATTAAATATCACTCCTTATCATTATGATACTTTGTAAGCACAAAAAATACACCCTAGAAATCGGATGTATTTAGTCACGTATTCAAAATCTTCATTACCACGGGCGAGTTTTTATAATCTTAATTATTTTTTTCTAACTTTATTAATCATTCGCTTCATTTTAAGAGTGCTAATTACAAAAAATATTAGTCCTAAAGCTGTTCCTACTTGTTGAATATAAACTAGCAAGTTTAATTGCCATTTAATCCCGAAAAAAATTAAAATCAATTCAATAAAAATTGAAAAAATAAAATAAAATAAACTAAAGTACATAGGACTAAAATAATCATCCACGTACCCTGCCAAATCAAGCTCTTGAATATCCTCTCTAGACGAAAACTCAACCATGTTTCCTAGCATATTATATGTAAATCCAGCGAAAATTGTATTTACAGTCAGAAGGTTATATAATAATTCTTTATCAATTTTATTTTTCTGTGACACGAAGTTAGGATTGCCTAAACAAAAAAATATACTTGCAAAAATGATGAATAAACTACTAATAACAATTGATAATTTGTTATTCTCCCAAAATTTCATCATCTAAAACACTCCTTATTTTTTTAAAAACCTATATATTCTAAAATATCTGACTTGTTCAATGTATATTGTTCGATAATTTGTGTCATCACATCTTCTTCAAATTCTTTTGCGGTTTTGCTAGTGTCATAGTTAAAAGAAGCTCTCTTTGCCATAATATCATCAAATAACCTATACTCTTGCATCAAATTTTCATTGTCGTCCTTAGCACGAATTGTAACTCTATCAGTTTTCTTACCCATAGATTGAAAAAATTGTTTAGCATCTTCAAAAGAATCAAACATTGATTTTTTACGTTTTTCAGCTACTAAATTAACCTTCACTTTAGTATGTTTATCATTCTTCACTAATTCATAGTCATCTTCACTCATTCCAGTTATATTTCTATGAGTTCCTTTAGGTATCGTAACATCGTAAGTTATAGAACCAATGGTATCCTTTCCTGCTAATTTGGTTAATGAATCCTTTGATATAATTGTAACCGTACTTCCCCATAATTTATCAGACTCTTTAAAAACTTGCGTGAATAAATCTCCTAAAAAAGTTACTCTTGGTGCACTTTTTTCCATGATATAAGAAACCGCACAAGTCTTTCTATCAATCACAAAATAAGAAAAAGCTTCAAAGAATTGATCCGGATTCTTTGAAATTGGTGATGATTCCAAAGTATCGTTCTCTCGAAGTTGAAAATTATTTATATCTTGCTCTCTTCCCATCTTCCCAAAAGCATATTCATCAGTTATAGAAACCATTTCTACAGTTGCAACATTATCACCATCAGTAGAATTATATTTATGAACTTTCATTGTAGTTTTTTCTGGAAGTTTTTTAATTAACAAATTATTTAAATATAAAATCTTCTCTTCAAGCTTTAAGTGACGTTGGACGGGATCTCTCTGTTCATTGTTTTCAATTTTATACATATCAAGTCTAAAAAAATGAATCGTTTTGTATTTAGTACTCATAATCAAATATCTCCTTTTATTAATTACATTAGCTTACCATCTATTAAAGCAAAAAAGACATAAGATAACAATAGTATCTTACATCTCAGCTAATATAATCTCAAAGGACTATATAGTTATTATATCAGAACTGACGTTCCCTGTAAAATGATAGGTAGAGATGTCAGTTAAAAAATAAGCAACTTAATGTTAATTAATCAAAACAAAAAAATACCCCGTTAAGAGTATTTCAGTGATATTAATTCTAAATTTATATTGATTAAGAGATGAGAAATCATCTCTTTTTAAGATTCTATCGCCTAAAAGTACACTCTTTCAGGAATAGATTTCCAAAAGTTAGTTATCGCTTCATGATATTCATATAAATCTTCTTCTTTTACATTTAAAGCTTGTCCATTAATGAATACTGAGTCGTAAGTCTCTAAGCGATCATTTAACCTACTTAATTCTTTATTATCTTCAAATTTAAAATAATCTGGTCTGCTTTTCCTTAATTTTTCTGCTGCGTCACCATCGCCATGCTTTATCACATTAACAAGATGTCTTAACTCTCTTACTTTTCCCAAACTTTCTATGTTGGATTCTCCTACATCTTTAATTATTATCCTCATTATTTCACCATAATCAGGATACTTACTGAATTTAAAACCTTGCCCTTTTATTTCTTTGATACAAAATGAAACTAATATATTTTCCCACGTTTGGCATAAAATAGTTAAATATTGATACAAGTGATTATAATTAATGTGCCAAAATAAATCTGCATAACCACTTATTAAATCTTCGTAATCATCGGCATAGTCGCCGCCATCATAGTTTTCGGGATTGAAATTTCTAGTTCTATCATCCATTTCTTTATCTGCAGCAGATTCATATTTATCCCATAAAGCATCTTTATCTATCCTAGTATCTTCATACATTTTCAATACTCTATTGTTCAGGCTAATAAATTTTTGCACTTGTGGTTCCCAAAAGTAGATATGTGGTTGCATAATTTCCTCCGTTACTGTATTTATTAATATCATTATACCTAATAAAATAACGGATGTTAACAACGATTTAACCAGAGCAAACTTTCCCTCGTTAACTAGCCAGCACAAATCTGTGCTCGCCTTAAAGTTCAGGGTGGCCCATTTTTGGGCAAGATACCCAAAGGAGATTTCCCCTTTGGCTTAACGAGAGCAAACTTCCCCTGGTTGGTTTTACATTGTAAAAAAATCGTTCCCTATATACGTTTTAACCTTAACATTTCTTAACATTTTAGGTTTACATCTCTAGTATATAGATGTGGACGGTTAGCATTTGTTAGCATACAGAAAGTTTAATTTCAGCATTTCTAAGCCTGTAGGATAGCCTAACCTTATCAATTCTTAGCATAGGTAAGATGACAAACCTCAACATTTCTCAACAAAACAACTACTATAAGAGAATAAAGGTCATGTTTAGTCAAGTTCTCAAGAACTGTATAATCCATTAAGTGAGGTTTTGTGAGGTCCCTTACCTTGTCTAAACCTTGCCTATTTGTTTTGAGGTTAACAAAAGTTAACATTCTCACGTTAATTTACTCAAATTTAACTACCTAGAACCTATCAAAAATACCTTTTTAGGGCCTCGCAAATCTCACACTTAAAGCAAAAAAAGCACACTAATTAAAGTGAGCTTACAGGTACATCGGCTAGTGTCATAACATCTAGCATTACAGTAATATTATCTCATGCGAGAAGTAAGGTGACAAGAGATGAACATATCAAATCAACATATCTTCAAGAAATAGCTCACCTTCAGTTACCTGCCTTTGTACCTCGACTAAGCCAAGCTCTAACGATCCCAATAAACTTTTATAAGTTTTCTTAGGTATCGACTTCTTACCTGGATACATTGGAGCAAGTTTCTCTTTAACATAAGCAGCATCAAAGCCTTTTTCTTTAGAGATGAATTTCAATGCTACGCTATTCTCGTTTGGCTGTAGGTTAAAAATATCAACATCTCTAGCATTAAACGGCTCAATATAGGTTAATAGCTCAAAAGTCTTTCTCTCATCCTCAGACAAGCTTTTAACGATATAATCAAGTGTAGCAACTGTTTTAAATTCATTGCTAAACGATTTGAGACTATCCAGCTGTTCAAATTTCATCTCTATACTATTCCACATCAATTTATATTTATGATGGACGTACATAGGTAAAATAAGCTCGATTGGTTGCTCTACTGTTTCGCCATTTTTTAATAATTTCATCTTATTGCTCCTTTATACTTGCTTATCTGATTAGAATTCGATTAATTGCTAAGATCAATTGCTTAAATAAATGTTTGGTCATATAATAAATTTAAGCAGTGGTTTGGGTCCGAATTGCCCGACTAGGTATAATGAAATGTATGCGCCCTGTTTCAATTAATAATTATTGCTATCACTTTGTGTGGTAGTTTTTTTATTTTAATCAACATTAACCATTGCTTCTTTTTTTAGGACTCTAAAAACTATAACATCTCTTTTAAGGTCTCCGATTACTCCGATAACCTCCCCAAAACCTCACTAACATTTTTATCCTTTTAAGGTGTCAGAAATGTCAGATAATAGGTGGCTCATGCATCAAGCTCTTAATTTTCATAGTTTCGTATATTTTTGTATCAAGTACGGATTTGTTATGGTTTATAGTATCTTATAGCTTTCCACTCATCGAGTTGTTTTGTAATTTAAGTCAGTAAATTACTATCATTCTTCGAGTTTTGTTTTGAAAATATTGGCAATTGTTGGCTTCTTTTATTGTTAATTCAAACTAATCATACTAACATCTCTCGCTTAATAAGACACAATAAGTTGCAACAAATAACGCAACGCAACAAAAAACGTTGCACCCCTCTATTTTATTAAAACGCTGCTTACTCGATTGTTTTTAAAGGGTGCGTATCGTGTTTGTTTTGAAATCATTGTGATATTGCACCTTCTTTTATCGCTGTACTTATCTTTTTCTTAGCCCGATTAATATAAGATTGCACCGTTCCTTTTGAACATCCATATAAATCTGCTACTTGCTGGTAAGTGTGACTATTGGCATAAATATCAATAAAAGTCTGTTGCTCTTTGTCTGTAAGTAATTTCAAAGCATTATCTATCGTTTCAATTTGAGATGGCTTTAAATCATCATCATTTTCCCCACCAATAAGAACTACTGCATCTTTATGATACTGAGTAACTAAAGACACATCCGCCCAATACTCAGTGCGTTGCTCATAGGAACGTTGTGATATATCCCTGTTTGGTGGCTTCTCATGACCATTTTTTAACCAAAATAGAGAATACTCAAGAGATGAAATCATGCCACTTATGGTCTTTTTATCAGGATGCTCTGGATCCATTACTTTATATCTTGCTCTCAGATTTGAGAGTGCAATTTTATATGAATTAATAATAAGTTCGTTATCTGTCAACACTCTTCCTCCTACGACAACAAAAAAAGAGGACACCTCAACAAACGTATTTCTACGCTGTTAAGATGTCCTCCAAGTTCTTTGGTTGGACTGTATTTAATTACTTGTAATCTGGTAGCTCCTCGAATCTTGTGGCATCTCTGACACTTTCAACTCTTATCGGTATACCATCTTTTATTTTTATAATGATTTCCCCATAGTTTGGTATTACTACTAACTTCTTCACACCATTTTTTATAAGAATAACGCCATTCTCAGACTCTCTAAATCCCTTATCTATCATGCTTTACTCCCTTTACTACTTAATCTATTTTCTTGGCCACAATTATTAATAATCTCCATCAGCAATGTCATTCATCAAATCATCTAACTCAACTTGTAACATCGGACGACTTTCATCGTTAAACTTAATACCGTTTATTCTGCAATATTGCTTTATCGTATTTGGCGATTTATCTAGCTTCTCGCCTATTTCATTCACTGTGAATCCTAATTCAGCAAGATAGCCCAATTGTTCCCTGTATCGCTTCAATTTGATTTGTGACTTAGTTTTAACAGTTAGATTTAATGTTTTAAGCAGCTGCTTCACATCATTATCAAAGAGATCTAGCTCAAAAGCTATTTCTCGTACTGATAGCCCTTGTTCTACGAAAAGTACCATCTCTTTTGCGTATTTTATAGCCATTTCGGTTTGATATTCGGATAAATCTAAAGATAATTCAGTTAATGACTGATAGGTTCTGTTATATGAGAACATAACAGAATTAAATGATTTAGCTTCTTTTATTAATTTATCAAAACTATTCGTAATTGATTTAACTCGCTTATCAATAGTATCTAGTTCTTTCATCTCTGACCTCCTCATTTCTTCCATGTACTAATTTATAAAGTTATTCGACTTATTCATCATGAATTTTTTCAAGTTCTTAAATCGGCTTATTTTAGTTTATAAGCATACTCTCTTTTATCAGTGATTCCATTAAAGTCCATTTTAAGCATATTGCTCTTTATCCTAGAGATGATACGCTCATCTAAGATAAGACTTAATTCATCTAGTGATAGATTACTAGTGAATAATGTTGTCTTGCTCTCCCTAGCATTTAAAATGCTATACAGAATACGAGAGCTAAAATCGGATGCTTGTTTATTCGTATTCATTGATAGTTCTCCGCCTATGTCGTCTAGCCCCAAAACATCAGCACTAGCCAATAACTCAATGTAATCACCCTCACTCATTGAATCACTATAATTATTGTCATAAGATTTTCTTATCAACTCATATAATCTAGGAACTGAAACGAATAAGCATTTTTTAGAATCATTCAACTCGTTGATGTTTTTAAGCATTCCTATCATAAGATGGGTTTTTCCAACTCCTGGAGAACCAACCATAAATACATTTCGATTATTTTCTAACACTTCCTTAACAACTTTTCGAGTATCATTTTTAACTCTACTCTCGTTACCATCTTTATTGATAAAATCCCTAATACCTTTATCAAGAAGTTTTTTATTATGCATGATGCTATGACGGTATAAGAACTTACGTCTACCTTCTGCAGTAGCATCAAACTGTTTTTCCGTTTCTTTTTGCTCAAATTTATTGTTCTTTCTTTCTGCTAAACAAGCAGGACAAACTATTTCCCCATTAAAATGCCACAACTTATATTTTTCATGCCCTTTTTTATCGCATGGTTCATCTAGCTCAATAAATCCTGTTCGCTCAATTTGGCTCTCAGGTATCTTTATACTTCCTAACTGCATTTTATTTCTCCTTTCTTAAAAAGGTAAATCTAATAAATCATCATCACTAACTGTAAATTGACCAGCACCAGCGTATTCCTCAGCCCATTCGGGAGGGACTTCCTCAGCTTTACTAGCTTGATATTGTCTTTTGTTAGTCATAGTTATAAATTCATCTAAATAGCAACGTTGATTGAAGAACGTACTTCCATTTTTTACATACTGCATTTCAGTTCGTTGTATTTCAATCTGCTTTTTATAATCCTCAATACCTTGTATTATCTGTTCATCCGTCACGCCATCTTTTAATGCTTTCTGATATGCTTTGAAAGAATTATCTTTTCCTTGTTTCTTTGGATAGAGTTTCCAAATAGATTCAAAAGAATTTTTAACATTCTCTTTGTCATCGTTTTTTTGTGACATTTGATCTATATTATTATTATCCTTACCTAGCCTATCCTTACCTAACCTAACCTGGGTTTCCATTTGGTTGTCATTTGGTATACCAGAGGACATACCAACATCATAAATCTTGTTCTCGTTAGTAATTAATTGCTGTTTCTCTTCGCTATAAACGGTTGCTTTATATCTGTCAACTCTAATATAATTATGTATTTTCCAATGTTTGATAACGACTATTCCACTTTCAAAAGGAATAATAAAATTCTTTGTTATAAGTATTTTTAAATCATCATCTCCACAACCAACAGTTCTTAATATTCTTTTTGGATTATTAATAAATCCATCATCATCCGCTCTCATTGAGAGATGGAAGTATAATAATTGTGTAGTTAATGGCATATCTAAAAATAAATCACTATCTATAATGGTCTTAGCAAACATTCTTCTTTCAGCCATCTCTACACCTCCAACTCACTTTGTCTAGTAGTCACTACTGCAGACTTCCAATTAATCAAATCAGCATTTTCTACTCGGTCAACACGTATCATCATTTCTTTAATCTGAGACTTAACCGCCCTGGTGCCTAACCTTAATTCTTCTTGATTGGTCGGTATATAAACACCACTTTGATTATTGCCACGGAACGCACAAATAGGCACTCCGTAGCTGATTAATCTGTTTATAATCTCTTGAATCGATCTCACATCTAAATCAATGAGAGATGCTATTTCTTTTAAATTTCTTCTGTTGTCCATTCCTTGTGGTACTAAATTAAGAACAGAACTTTCAAGAACACTTAACACTCTAGCCATAAATCATGGACCTCTTTTCTTTATTTATTTCTTTTTTCATCAATAAGTTTTAACTCATACTTGTCCAAGTTATCGCCATGAGCTTCTGCCATTAATTGAATACCATAAATTAAACCATGCAAGGCACTCACATCTTGCATCAGTACATTTTCTTTAGAGATGTGATCACTGACAAAAGCAGCTAACCCCTCTAATGCACCAGTTAACATGTTTTTTTCTAGTAATAATTGATTTAAGTTAATTTCTTCGTTGTTCAAATGAATATCCTCGTTTCTCAAATTTGGTTTTTGTGATAAACTTGAGACTAAGAAAGCTTGTGGAAGTTATTCTTAGTCTCGTCCTTTGGAGTACGCCAATACTTCAAGGGACTTTTTACTTTTCATCGCTTAAAATTTCCTGTGCTTCATCGATATACTTTTCGATTGCTATTGCTACTAAACCTTTGGCACGTTCTAAGGCACTCTCAGTTGTCCTTTTTGAACCTGTATCATCGGTTATGGTAACGGAGCACCTATTCCCCTCTTCTAGGTTTAAAACATTAATCAGGGTTTCCCTAGCTTCATCCAGTAGATTCTTTACTGTTTCATTCTTACCACCTTTAAACTCAACAATTTTACTCATTAATCATCCTCCTACTTCTTATATTTTTCCTTGTATAACTTGCTTCTTCATAAGCCATGAAGAAAATTAAAAACAATGGTATGCCTAAAATTGCTAATAATTGGCTGTTAAAAGCTCCCAAGCTCATTCCTAATATAAAGACACCTAATAACGCTCCAAATCGTCTAACCTTACACACTTTCATCTCTCCTTTGATGTTTTAACAACTTACCATCTCACACGTCCAAATGTTTTATTTTTGATAGTTGTTAATGATCCATTTTAAGCAACTCGGAATGTGGTACATCGGCTTGTTATCCAGTAATACAACTGGCAAGCCCTTTTCTTGTAACCCTTTCAAGTAGTTAACACTCATGTTTAAACGTTTTGCTGCTTCCTTCTGATTAAGTAAATCAACATTTAACTTACTATCTTGCCTAGCTTCTTCGATTGCTAATTGAATAGTTGCATAAGCTCTTTCATACACTTCCTTCTCAAATTGTTGAAAGAACATTTCAAACGCTGATTGTGTTTCTATTTGTTGCATTTAATCACCTTCTTTCTTAGGCTCATACTCAATCAACTCACTTAACGGAATTTGTAAGTAATCACAAATTTTAATTAGTGTAGAAATCCTAAAATCATAAGTTCTTTGATAATACACATTTGCTAAAGTTGTTGTACTTATACCTGTCCCATTTGATACGTCAGAAATTTTTAGTAATTTTTCTCCCAAAATAGTAGATAGATTATTTTTCAAATTAAACCACTCCTTGTATTTTTACAACTATCTATTGATAAATACAACTATACACTTATATTATTATTTTTTCAAGTATAGTTGTAAAAATATTAGTTAGTTGGTAAAATTATAACTATATAGGAGGTTTTAACATGATTAAAAATAATTTATCTATACTTCTTTCAGAAAGAAGCATGAGTAACACTACTCTTTCAGAGCGAACAGGGATTTCTAAAAATACCATTTCGTCAATAAGTCAAAACGATATCAAAATGATTCAATTAGAGACCATTAATAAAATATGTCAGGCTTTAAATGTTACTCCAAATGAGTTTTTCATGTATTTACCTTTTGACTACCGAATCGAAACTTATTTTGACATTGAAGATTACAACTCTACAGATAACTTCACCAAAGACGGCGTTGATTTTAGAATAATTCAAACACTCGGAACTACTATCGAAACTTATGCTTATTATGTATATTTTAGACAAATACCTTTAGATACAGATTGGTATGATGATAGATATGATTTATTCGTACAAGCAAGTAGTACCCAATATGGACTACATGAAAAACTTCAAGAAAAATTCTTAGACCAATTGAATATTACTTTTAAATCAGATTTCACAAATTATCTTGAGAAAGAACTAGCCAATTGTATAAAATACTTAGTTAAGAAAGAAGAATTTGATTTCGGAAAAAAAGAGCTGTTAGTAAAAATAGACATGGAATTTTTTAACGGTGACATAACAGTTAAATTGTAATATTTATACACAATCCCCTTACATCTCACACGTCCAAGAGAATACAGGAGGATGAACAACCATGGCACAATTTAAACAATACGAACTAAAGAACGGATCTAAGAAATGGCTTTTTAAAACCTATCTAGGAATTGATGAGGTTACAGGAAAGCAATTAACTACTACTAGGCGTGGATTTGATACGCTGAAAGAGGCAAAACTAGAAGAAAAAAGATTACAACATGAGGTTATTGAGAATGGATTTAATCGTAAAAAGGTGATTACATTTCAAGAATTGTATGATACCTGGTTAGAACAATATCGCTTATCGGTTAAGCCATCTAGTGTGGCCATAGCTCAAAGATATGCTAAAAATCAAATATTACCAGTATTCGCTAAGATTAAACTAGACAAGTTGACTGTTTCTTTCTGTCAAAAAATCGTTAATGGCTGGCACAAAGAATATAAACAATATTCATATCTGAGAAAACAAACATCTCAAATATTAAAGTATGGTGTATCTATTGAGGTTATAAAGGATAATCCAATGGCTAAGACTACCCTTCCACGTAAAAAAGAAGAGGATAAGAAGATCAATTTTTATTCAAAGGAGGAACTCAATGAGTTTTTAGACTTCACACAAAGTATAGCAAACTATAAGATTTTTACTTTCTTTAGAATTTTAGGCTATACAGGGATGAGGAAAAGCGAGGTTTTAAGCCTTCAATGGAAAGACGTAGATTTTGATAACCAAACTCTTAATATTGGTAAAACGTTGGCTATTGATGAGTTCAACAAGGTGATTATCCAAGAACCTAAAACGACTGCATCAGTCAGACAAATTTATATTGATCAAGAAACAATAAATATTCTTAAGAGATGGAGAACTGCACAAAGGCAATATTATTTTGCTAGAGGTATTAATATTAGAGATGATAAACAATTCATGTTTACAGATACTAAGAACCGTTTGTACTATCCTCAAATAGCAAATGACTGGTTAAAATGGCTTTATCGTAAAAACAAAGATTTAAAAGTTATCACACCTCATGGATTTAGGCACACACATTGTAGTTTACTTTTTGAAAGTGGTGTGAACATCCAAGAAGTCCAAGAACGACTAGGACACAAAGATATAAAAACCACAATGAACATTTATACCCACGTAACAGAAAAGGCAATTAAAAAGACTGGCGATGTCTTTGCCAAATTTATGGAAAATTGACCCCGTCAAGGTCAAAATCAAGGTCACTCTTGATTTAACACAAAACAAAAAGGCTAGAAACGTCTATACAACAAAGTTTCTAGCCTATCTATAAATATTAACCCACTGACCCTTCCATCTCATAAGCAATTAGTCTATTCAACTCAACTGCATATTCCATTGGAAGTTCTTTGGTAAATGGTTCTACAAATCCCATAACAATCATCTCTGTGGCTTGCTCTTCACTTAGGCCACGACTCATTAGGTAGTATAGTTGTTCTTCTGAGATTTTTGATACTTTCGCTTCGTGTTCAAGTGCTACATGGCTATTGTGAATTTCGTTAAATGGAATTGTATCACTTTTCGATAATTCATCCATAATAATTGTATCACACTCAATGTGGGAAATTGATCCCGCACTGTTTTTAGCAAATGTTACTTGTCCACGGTAGTTCACTTCACCACCATCTTTAGCGATTGATTTTGAAACAATCGAGCTTGATGTGTTTGGTGCGTTGTGAATCATTTTTGCTCCTGTGTCTTGGATTTGGTTTGCTCCAGCAAACGCTACTGATAGCATTGTTCCACGAGCTCCTTCTCCGTCTAGGTAGACACTTGGGTATTTCATTGTTGTTTTGGCACCTAAGTTACCATCAATCCATTCAACTGTTGCGCCAGCTTCTGCTTTAGCACGTTTTGTTACTAAGTTATAAACGTTGTCTGACCAGTTTTGAATGGTTGTGTAACGACAGTAAGCATCTTTTAGTGTAAAGATTTCAACAATCGCCGCATGTAAGCTGTTTGTTGAATAAGTTGGTGCTGTACAGCCTTCTACGTAGTGAATGCTTGCGCCTTCGTCAACAACGATTAAAGTACGTTCAAATTGTCCTGTATTTTCTGCGTTAATACGGAAGTAGGTTTGTAATGGCACATCTACTCGTACCCCTTTTGGTACATAGATAAATGTTCCACCTGACCATACAGCTGAGTTTAAAGCAGCCAGTTTGTTATCTGTTGGTGGGACTAATTTTGAGAAATATTGTTTGAATATTTCTGGGTACTCTTTTAGAGCTGTGTCTGTATCTGTAAATACGATTCCCAGTTTTGAGAATTCCTCTTTCATGTTGTGGTAAACCACTTCTGATTCATACTGAGCAGAAGCTCCTGCTAAGTATTTTCTTTCTGCTTCTGGAATCCCGATTCGCTCAAAGGTTTCTTTGATTTTATCTGGTACATCATCCCAGTCGCGGGCTGGTTTATCACTTGGTTGTTGATAGTATTTAATCTTATCAAAATCCATATCTGATAAATCAGGTCCCCATGTTTGCATTGGCATTTTATTGAATGCTTCTAATGATTTTAAGCGGAAGTCTAACATCCACTCTGGCTCTTCTTTTCTCGCAGAGATAGCGCGAACCACGTCTTCTGTTAGTCCTTCTCCAGTACTGAAGACTGGCTTAACATCGTCATGGAAACCAAATTTGTATTCTTCTAGCTGTGGTACTTCACTCATTCTTTGCTCCACTCCTTACTCTTTGCGTCTTATGTAATTGTCCTTCGACAGTTGTTTGATTTTCTTCGAATATACCGCGTTCTAGTGCTTTCCAAGCTAAAGTCGCACATTTGATGCGAGCTGGGAATTTAGCAACGCCTGATAGCATTCTTGCGTCTCCTAAGGGTTTAGGATTAGGGACTTCTTCACCTTGAACAAGTTCTAAGAAACTAGCCACAATCGCTAAGGCTTCTTTTTCTGTTTTACCTTTGATAGCAACTGTCATCATACTAGCACTTGCCATGCTAATTGAGCAGCCATGACCATCAAATTTCACGTCTTCAATAACCCCATCTTTAACAAGAAGTTGTAATTGAATCACATCGCCACAGGTTGGATTGTTTAACTCAATTTGGCTTGTTGCTGAGTCGATTAATCCCTTGTTGTGAGGGTGATTAGTATGGTCCAGAATCACTTGTCTGTATAGATTTTCTAATTTAGATAAAGCCATCTGTGAAAAACTCCTTTGTTGCAAGAATTGCTTCGACTAAACGATCAGCATCTTCTTTCGTATTGTAAAAATAAAAACTTGCACGAGCCGTTGATTGAACCCCTAAATAGTTTAGTAGTGGTTGCACACAGTGGTGACCAGCACGCACTGCCACGCCTTCCATATCAAGTGCTGTCGAGGCATCATGAGGATGGACAGCATCAATATTAAAAGCAATCACGCCTGTATGTTTTTTAGGGTCTTGTGGACCGTAAATAGTTAAGCCTTCGATTGCTTGAAGTTTTGGCAACACGTAAGCGACTAACTCTTCTTCATGTTGGTGGATGTTCTCCATACCAATTTCAGTCAAGTAATCTATGGCACTACCTAAAGCAATAGCTCCAGCAATGTTTGGTGTTCCTGCTTCAAATTTCCAAGGCAACTCAGTCCACGTACTATGATCATGATAAACAAAATCAATCATTTCTCCCCCAAACTCGATTGGGTCCATTTTTTCTAGTAACTCTTGTTTACCATAAAGAACACCAATTCCAGTTGGTCCACACATTTTATGACCACTAAAGGCATAAAAGTCAGCATCTAAATCCACCACATCAACTGCCATATGAGGCACAGATTGCGCCCCATCAACAACAAAAACGGCTCCTACTTCATGAGTCAGCTTGACCAACTCTTTAATAGGATTAATCACACCTAATACATTTGAGACATGAGCAATTGACACAATTTTTGTTTTGTCGTTAAGTTTTGATTTAAAGTCTTCTACATCAAGTTCGCCTTCATCCGTTAAGTCTACATAAACAAGCTTAGCTTTTTGACGCTTAGCTAATTCTTGCCATGTCACAATGTTGGAATGATGCTCCATTTGAGAGATTAGAATTTCATCTCCCGCAGACACGTTAGCGTCCCCGTAGCTTCGAGACAACCAATTAATAGCTGTTGTCGTTCCACGAGTAAACAAAACTTCTTTTGTGCTTTTAGCATGAATGAACTGTCTAACTTTCTCGCGAGCTCCTTCATAGCTAGAAGTGGCTCTTTCAGCTAACGTATGAACGCCGCGGTGAACATTAGCATTATCATGTTCATAAAAATGAACCAATGACTCAATCACTTGCTTTGGCTTTTGACTTGTCGCTGCATTATCCAAATAAACTAAGGGTTCATCGTTAACTTCTTGAAATAGAATAGGGAAATCATTTTTGATTTTGTTATCAAGCATTGTTAATCAACCAGCTTTCTATCAATCACTTCTACTAATTCATCTCTAACAGCTTTCACAGGGATAGCTGTAATAACTGAACCTAAGAATCCTCTTGTTACTAAGCGTTCTGCTTCTTTTTGAGGTAATCCGCGGCTCATTAAATAATATAATTCATCAGGATCTAAACGACCTGCACTTGCAGCATGTCCTGCTGTTACTTCAAATTCATCAATTAATAGTATTGGGTTCGCATCCCCACGAGCTTTGTCAGATAACATTAAGACACGACTTTCTTGTTGTGCATCTGCGCCTTTAGCTCCTTTAAGAATGTGACCAATACCGTTAAATGTTAAAGTACCGCGTTCACGAATAACACCGTGTTGTAAAATGTTTCCTACTGAATGAGGAGCCATGTTAGTCACACGTGTATCAATCCCTTGAACTTGACGTCCTGAAGAAATCGCTACAACTTTTACTTCAGAGTGAGAGCCTTGACCAGCTAAATCTGAATCAAAATCTGCTACTACATCACCATCATTTAAAATTCCTAATGCCCAATCAACACTAGCGTCACGCATAATATGAGCACGACGGTTCATATAAGTACTAACGTTTTCACCTAAACGGTCAATAGCTGCAAATTTAACTTTTGCTCCAGCTTTTGCAATTACTTCTACAACAAAGTTAGCTGACACTTTTTCAGTGCCTTCGCCTTCTGTTAAAAGTCTTTCTAAGTAAGTCACTTCACTGTTTTCATCGGCAACGATTAGCACATGTTTAATCCAAGCACTATTATCAGCCATTGTTTGGAAGAATAATGATTCAAAGGCTTCTTTGACAACCACATTTTTAGGAACATATAAGAATACTCCTCCATTTAAAAAGGCTGTATGGAAAGCAGTCATTTTATCTTCATCCATAGGCACTGCTTTTGTCATAAAGAATTCTTTTACTAATTCGCTATGCTCTCTCATTGCTGTAAAGATATCTGTAAAAATAACACCTTGCTCTGATAATTCAACTGGCATTTGCTCGTAAAGAGTTGTTGTACGCCCTTGAATAATCATTGGGTTGTCTTCCATTTCGTCAAAGCTTGGTAATACAGGATTACCTAATACTTCTTCATTAAGACTTCCCACGTTCATTAATGGCCAGCGGTGGATTTTAACACGTTCGATTTTTGGTAAATCTAACTCGTCACACTTTTCTAAAGCAGCAAGACGCATGTCTAACATCCATTGTGGTTCTTCCTGACTAGCTGAAAATAATGTGATATCGTCAAGATAATCTTTTAAGTTTAAGTTTTTCATTTATCTTGTCTCTCCTTCATTATTTTTCTTCAACGTAATTAATACCTAATTCGTCACTAATACCTTTGTAACCTTCTGCTTCTAAGCGTTTAGCTAAGTCAGCGCCACCAGTCATTACAACGCGGCCTTCCATCATGATATGAACGATATCTGGTACGATGTAGTTTAATAAACGTTGGTAGTGAGTAATGATTAATGAACCAAATCCTTCTCCGCGCATTTCGTTGATTCCTTTTGAAACAACTTGTAATGCATCAATATCAAGACCTGAGTCAATCTCATCTAAAATAGCAAATGTTGGTTCTAACATTAATAATTGTAAAATTTCGTTACGTTTTTTCTCTCCACCAGAGAAACCTTCGTTTAAATAGCGCTCAGCCATTTCTTCAGGCATATCTAAAAGAGCCATTTTCTCATCTAATTTGTCTAAGAAATCCATTACTGAAATTTTATCGTCTTCATCACGTTTTGAGTTGATTGCTGCACGCATAAATTCAGCATTAGTAATTCCAGGAATTTCACTTGGATATTGAACCGCTAAAAATAGACCAGCACGAGCACGCTCGTCAACTTCCATCTCTAACACATTTTCACCATCTAAAAGAATTTCTCCCTCAGTTACTTCGTAGTTAGGGTTTCCCATGATTGCTGCTGAAAGTGTTGATTTACCAGTACCATTTGGCCCCATGATTGCGTGGATTTCTCCCGTTTTCATCGTTAGGTTAACACCTTTTAAAATTTCTTTGTCTTCAATAGACACATGTAAGTTTTTTATTTCTAAAACGGACATCTTTTTCCCTCCATTTGTTTAATTAAAAATTAAGATACACTTATCATTCTAGCTTAATTGAGAATGAACTTCAATTAGTTTGAGTGGTTAAATTAAAATCATTATAAATAACCTAGACTTCAGAAATTCAGTTCAATTATGTTACACTGTATTTGTTTCTTCACCTATTTTATCACTAAAAAGGAGTCTTTTTATGATTGATTTGTTTATTTTAATGATGGAAAGAGTAGGTCTCATTATTTTGTTAGCTTTTCTACTTGTAAATGTTTCTTACTTTAAGAAAATTTTACTAACACGAAAAGCAACTGGACCTGCCATTCAATTAATTATTATTTTTGGTTTATTTGCTATTATTTCAAATTTTACTGGTATTGAGATTGTTGATAACCATATTGAACCCAGTAGTATTTTATTTAACCTTCACGACAATGTTTCTATTGCTAATACTAGAACGCTTGTCATCGGAGTATCTGGACTAGTTGTTGGACCGACTGTTGGTGGCGCTGTTGGGTTAATTGCTGGTTTTCACCGTTTCCTTCAAGGTAGCTCTCTGAGTTTCTTTTATGTTCCCTCTTCACTTCTAGTTGGAATTTTAGCTGGTTATTTAGGAAATCGTTTTGCTAAAGATAAACAATTTCCAACGCCGATTCAAGCAGCTTTAATTGGTGCCTTAATGGAAACCATTCAGATGACTTTCGTTATGTTATTTAGTGGAGGCACCATCACGGAAGGCTTTGATTTAGTAAAATTTATTGCCTTACCGATGATTTTATTAAATAGTATTGGAACGTTTATCTTCTTCTCGATTCTCACAACCACTCTTCAACAAGAAGAACAAGCTAAAGCCGTTCAAACTCATGATGTGTTAGAATTAGCTGCTAAAACGTTACCTTATTTTAGAGAAGGTTTAAATGAAGTTTCCAGTCAACAAGTCGCTAAAATTATTAAGCATTATACTAAAGTTAGCGCGATTAGCATTACAGATACACATCAAATTTTAGCTCATGTCGGGGTTGGTGATGACCATCATATTCCTGAACTTGAAGTAATTACAGAATTATCACGAGATGTCTTAAAAAGTGGTGACATTTCAATTGTTCACAATAAAGAAGCCATTGGATGTACTCATCCAAACTGTCCCTTAGAAGCCGCTATTGTGATTCCTTTGATTGTTCATGAGCGTATCATTGGGACATTGAAAATGTATTTTACTGACGCCTCGCAATTAACCCATGTGGAAGAGCAGTTAGCAGAAGGATTGGGCTCGATTTTTTCTTCTCAAATTGAGTTAGGTGAAATTGAAATTCAGTCAAAACTTCTAAAAGAAGCTGAAATCAAATCTTTGCAATCTCAAGTCAATCCACATTTTTTCTTTAATGCCATGAATACTATCTCAGCAATGATTAGAAAAGATGCTAACCAAGCTAGAACTCTTCTATTACAACTAAGTACGTACTTTCGAGGAAACTTGCAAGGAGCTAGGCAGACTTTGATTCCTTTAAAACAAGAATTAGCTCAAGTGGATGCCTACCTTTCGTTAGAGCAAGCTCGATTTCCAAATCGATACAACATTCAGTTTGACATTACAGAAAAAGCTTTAGATTATTTAGTACCACCTTATGCCATTCAAATTCTAATTGAGAATACAATTAAACACGCTTTTGGCTCCAGAAAAGACAATAATCATGTGACAGTAACAGTTTCTTTAGTTGATAACTTACTTCAAATTCAAGTAACTGATAATGGCTTTGGGATTACTGAAGAACGGCTTGTCCTCCTTGGTAAAGTGGTTGTCCCCTCTGAAAAAGGTACAGGGACGGCTCTTGAAAACTTAGCTAAACGGTTAAAAAACCTGTTTGGTGAAAAAGGAACTTTTTCTGCTTCCAACAATACGGATACAGGTGCTTCATTTATTTTGACCATGCCGTTAACTACTCAACATACTAACCATTCTTAGAAAGGAAGTTCTTACCATGCACCTATTAATTGTTGATGATGAACCACTAGCTAGAGAGGAACTTGCTTATCTTGTCTCACTCCATAAAAGTGTTTCTAGTACTGCAGAAGCTGAATCTGTTGAAGAAGCCATGGAGAAAATCATGGATCACAAACCAGACATTATTTTTTTAGATATCCATCTGACAGATGAAAGTGGTTTTGATTTAGCTAACAAACTAATGAAATTAAAACAACCACCGTATTTAATATTTGCGACAGCTTATGATGATTATGCCATTAAAGCTTTTAAAGTAAATGCTAAAGATTATATTTTGAAACCTTTTGATGAAAAAGCTATTCATGAAGCTCTAAATAAAGCCGTCCTTCAGATTGAACAAAAAGCGACACATTTAGTAACAGAAAAAGAGCCTGACGTGATACCTATTAGTTGTGATGACCGCATCTTTTTGATTCATCCTAAAGATATTTATTTAGTTTCAATTGATGATAAACTTTTAAGCGTTCATACAAAGGATAATGTCTATCAAACCTCAGGAAGTTTAGCTAAAATTGAACAAAAATTACCTGAATCACTTTTCTTTAAAACTCACAGAAGTTATATTTCAAACACAAGTAAAATTCAGGAAATCCAACCATGGTTTAATCATACCTTACAAATTATTTTAGATAACGGTTTAAAGGTCCCTGTCAGTAGATCTTATGTTAAAGAGTTTAAGGCCGTTTTTGGCATTCATTAGTTTATTAAATAAACAAGAAGAACATTCCTCGATTATCAAGGGATGTTCTTTTTTTGGTTTTTAAGTCCCGTTTATGACATTATACGCTTACATTTTTGCATTTGACGGAAAAAAACGCTATTTCCCTCGATTGTCCATATAATTAAGGTATCAATTAAATCAGCGAAGGAGTTATCATCATGAAAACCACAACAACCTCTTTACTCAAACAAATTTTTATTTTTTCAGCTATTATGCTTATCTCAAATGGCATTGCCTATATTAGTCCAGTACCAATGCCAGCTTCAGTGATTGGGTTAATTATTCTATTTGTTTCCTTATCAACAAATCTTATCAAACTTGAACAAGTTGAAACATTAGGAAGTTATCTAACTAGTATTATTGCTTTTTTATTCGTTCCATCAGGTATTTCACTAATCAATTCTTTGGATATTTTAAAAGTCTATGGTTGGGAAATCATGACAGTGATTTTTGTCGCGACTTTTATTATTTTAGCTGCAACTGGTTGGTCCGCAACTCAGCTATTAAACCTTAAAGAAAAAGCTAACCAAAAAGAACCAGCTGTCAAATATGCTAAACCAGCAGCTCTTAAGGAGGTACAAAACTAATGACTCCCTATGTAGGAATTGTTCTTTCATTTGTTGTCTTTGGAATTGGTACTTTTTTATTCAAAAAGACAAATCAATTCTTTTTATTCACCCCTTTATTTGTTTCTATGATTTTAGGTGTGATTCTCCTTAAAGTTCTTGGCATTAGTTACGAAAGCTATAATAAAGGTGGCAGTGTTATCAGTTTCTTTTTAGAGCCTGCTACAATTGCTTTTGCTATCCCTCTGTATAAAAAAAGAGACATGTTAAAAACTTATTGGGTTGAAATTCTTTCTGCGATTGCTATTGGTTCAGCTGCTTCTGTTTTAAGTATGGTAACTGTTGGGAAATTGATTCAAATGCACCCACAATTACTATTATCTCTACTACCGCAAGCTGCTACCACAGCCATTGCTGTGCCTCTTTCAACGTCTATGAATGGGTTAGCCTCACTAACAGCATTTGCTGTTATATTTAACGCTGTTGTCATTTATGCATTAGGTGAAAAAGCATTAAAATTCTTCCATATCCATAATCCAATCGCAAAAGGCTTAGCTCTTGGTGCTGCTGGACATTCTTTAGGTGTTTCAGTTGGGATGGAACTTGGTGAGATTGAAGCGGCGATGGCTAGTATTTCAATGATTTTAGTTGGTATCATCACAGTTATCGTTGTGCCAATTAGTGCCAATCTACTTCATTTAGTTTAAGATGATAAAAAACGACTGATGTTCTTAAAGAACTCAGTCGTTTTTGCTTATTATTTAATGTTTAACGTTTACTTCTAAACAATAGACTACTTCCTAAAATTGAAAGTCCACCGATTAAGCTAATTGCCCAACTACGATTTTCTCCAGTTTGCGGTAAGATTCTTTTTTCTTCTACTGGTACATAATTTTTAGCAGATTTTCCTCCGCTGTTGTTATTATTGTTATTTCCAGAAGGTGAAGTGAACTTGATTGGGAAAACTGGTTGAACATCTTTATGCGTGAATTCAACATCTTTACGGGTTAAATGAGCATTTTCACTTTTCTTCAAGAACACTGTCGCAATTTCTTCTAAACTTTCTGGTGCAATCTCGAAGGTTGGTGCTAACTCAACTGAACCAGCTTGCATTCCAATAAAACTTCCATCTGATTTAAAATTAATCACTGGATTAGTCACTTCTTTAAATTTCCCTTTCACTTGAATACCATGAAGTGGATTAACCGTTAATTTACCACCTGTTTCACCCACTTGGAAACTTTGTTTGTTTAAAGAAAAACTAGGTGTTACATCAATGCTTAGTTTCTCTGCTTTAGGTTCTTCTTTTTTATTAACTTGAATAGCTATTGGATCGTTTTGATTTTTTTCAACAATGGTAATGTCTTCTAATTTCAAATCATCTCGACCAGAATCTTTTATATACTGCTCTTTCACTACTTTTTTTGAGTCTTCTGAAAGCATTAATTCCGGTTGAATATCAATTTTACCTTCTTTTTTGGCTACTACTCGACCATCTTTATCCATACTGACATTAGCATTATCAATTGTTTTATATTCTCCTGATAAGTTAACGCCATTTAATGGCTTGATTGATATTTGAGCTGATTCTCCAACTTTTATTGTTGAGGTATTGATAGTATAAGCTTTAACCACTTCTAGAGTTACTTTTTCTCCTGGTACTTCTTTTTCTTTAACCTCAATAGTTAAACTACTTGTTTTATTGCCATCAACAATTGTAATATCATCTAAGGTCAATTCTTCTTTAGCATTTTTAATGTAATCTTCTTTAAGATTTTTTTCTGTCTCTTCTGAAAGAATAAACTCAAAATCTAATTTTTCTTTGCCAGCTTTTAAGTTCTTGAAACTACTGTCTTTAGCTAATTCAAAGTAAGGTGTTTTAACTGGCTTAAATTCACCTTTCATTTCTATCTTATTAACAGGTTTTCTTGTAATGTGTCCCGTTTCTCCAACTAAATAAGAAGCTTTATCTAATTCATAGTCACTTTTCACTTCATAAAAAACTTGTCTTTTATCTTTAACTTCTACAGCTACTTCTGGAAAAGCCATTTTTGATGAAGCATTTTTTGTATTAGCCTCTTCTTTAATCACGTAATAAGGTGTAAAAGTAAATTTACCTGATTTTAAACCAACATAGGTCCCATCAGCTTTTAGTTCAATTCCTTCATTTTTAAACGGAACAAATTCAAGCTCTTTACCTTTTAATTCTTTTTCTTCTACCTTAAGTTTTCCTTCTCCGCCAATATTAATCATTTCTTTTGTTACTAAATTAGTTTGATTTTTTTCAACTTGTTCAATGGCAGCTGATTCTTGTGTTTGACTTTCTTCAGCCAAAGCAAGAGCGCCATTAAAAGAAACAAGTGCTGAGCCTAAAATAAGGCCAAATACTATTTTCTTCATGCCCTTACCCCTTTCTTTTATACCCTCACTTCTATTATACCACACTTTTAACATACGTTTAATAAACTTCTCAATTACAAAGAAAAGCACCTTAAAAAGTCGTTAAACTCTTTAAGGTGCTTAATTTTTTTAATCAACAATTGAAATGGTACCGTTCCATTTTTCAGCAACAAACTTTTTAATTTCTTCTGAACGAAGCACTTCTATCAATGCTTTTATTTTATCGCTATCTTTATCTTCAGTACGCGTTGCAATAACATTAGCATAAGGTGAATTACCTTTTTCCACGAAAACACCATCTTTTTCTGGGTTTAAACCTACGTTTTCAGCAAAGTTGGCATTAATCGCAATAAGATCTGCTTCATTATTTTGATAAGCTGTTGTTAAAATTTCTGGTGCTACATCATATTTGAATTTTAGATTTCTAGGATTTTCTTCAATGTCATCAAAAGTAGCTTTCGAGAGCTCGACACCATCTTTCACTTTGACTAGCCCTGCATCTTGTAAAATTGTAATCACTCGTCCCCAATCAGATTGAGAATTACTTACTAATACAGTTGCTCCTTCTTTAACATCTTCTACATTATCAACTGTCTTAGAATAAAAAGCCATTTTTTCTAAATGAATTGAACCTGCATTAGCAAAATCATACCCTTTATCTAAAATTTCTTTTTCTAGGTAAGGAATATGTTGGAAGTAATTAGCATCAATTTCTTTTTCAGCTAAAGCTGTATTAGGTAAAACAAAATCTTGAAAGACTTGAATTTTCAATTCATACCCTTTTTCAGCTAATAAAGGTTTAGCTTGCTCTAAAATTTCAGCATGTGGTGTCGGAGAAGCTCCAACCACAATTACTTTATCATCTGTTGAGGCAACTGATTGTTTTTCTTCTGTTTGATGATTATTAAAGAAAACAAACAACCCTGCTGTAACAGCTACAATCACACCAAAACCAATAACTAGCTGTTTCTTACCACTGCCTTTACTTCCTGTAATACGTTTATCAACTAACTGAACTAATACGTCCCCTAACCACTGCACTGAGAAAACAAACAATAGAATCAGCAAAGTAGCTAACATGATAATTGAATAATCATTTCCCATAAATCCTGCTTGGTAGGCTAAAGTTCCTAAACCACCTGCACCAACAGCTCCAGCCATTGCTGTAAAACCAATCATTGTGATCGTTGTAACTGTAATACCTGAAATTAATGCTGGTAAACTTTCTGGAATCAACACTTTCCAAATAATTTGGAATCGGCTTGCTCCCATAGCATCACTTGCTTCAAGAACGCCTTTATCCACTTCCCGAAAAGCAATATCAACCAGTCTGCCGTAGAATGGGGCTGCTGATAAGACTAAAGCAGGAATTGCCGCACTTGGTCCTAACATCGTTCCTAATAATGCTTTGACTAAAGGAAATAGTAAAATCATTAATATAATAAATGGAATCGAACGAAAGGTATTACTAATCAATGAGATAACACCATAACCAAAACGGCTTGCTTTTTTATCACTTTTACCAAAATAAAATAATAACAATCCAATACCTAATCCTAAAATGATAACAAAAAACATTGATATAAAAGTCATATAAAGAGTTTCCTTTGTTGCTACTAAAAAGCTATCTGCTTTAACATGACTAAAATCAAAATAAGTTTCAATAAAACTTTTATCCATGTTGAATCACCTCAATCCCCACACTATTATCACGGAAAAAGTCTAAGGTATCATTCAAGACTTCTTTTTCACCTGTAATTTGAACTAACATGTTTCCAAATGAAGTTTGATTACTATTTTTAATATTGGCTTGCAGAACGTTCACATCAATATTAAGCTCACGAACTGCTTTGGAAATAATAGCTTCATTCGCTTTCTTTCCTTCAAATAATAATCGAACAATTAACCCTTCTGGATAAGCTTCTAATAAATACTCAATCGCTTCATCATTTTCTTCTCTATCAATTAAAGCATCTTGCTTCACAAAACGCTCCGTTACTTTGTGTTTTGGTTGCTTAAATAGTGACAGCACTTCACCGTCTTCCACAACTTTCCCTTGCTCCATAACAGCTACTTTGTGGCAAATTTTTCGAATAACGTTCATCTCATGAGTGATTAAAACAATTGTTAACCCTAACTTTTTATTAATGTCCAGCAATAAATCTAGTACTTCATTTGTTGTTTGAGGGTCTAAAGCACTCGTTGCCTCATCACATAATAAGATTTCTGGTTCATTTGCTAGTGCTCTAGCAATTCCCACACGTTGTTTTTGACCGCCTGAAAGTTCACTTGGATACGCATGTTCTCTCCCCTTTAAGCCTACTAGTTCAATTAATTCTTGTGCTCTTTCCAAACGTTTTGCTTTTGGTACATTACTTAATTCAAGAGGTAACATAATATTGTCTAAAACCGTTCTTGACCAAAGGAGATTAAAATGTTGGAAAATCATCCCGATTTTCTTTCTAAAATCTCTTAATTCTTTCCCTTTTAATTGGTTAATCTTTTGCCCGTTAATAACCACTTCACCTGTCGTTGGTGTTTCTAAATTATTTAGCAAACGAATTAAAGAACTTTTTCCTGCCCCAGAATAACCAATAATGCCATAAATTTCGCCTGTTTCAATGGTTAAATTAACATGATCCACTGCAGTTACTTCTTTTTCTTTTGTCACATATTTTTTAGTCACATTATTTATTGTAATCATACTCTTTCCTCCTTAACTTATCTCTTACACTTCAGATGAAAACAAAAAAAGCTTCCCTCCTTTATTTACTTTTACAACAAAGTAAATAAAGGACGAAAGCATTTATCGTGTTACCACCTTTATTTGCCATCACTTCGCAATGATGACCTCACCCAGTACGCAAGAAAACTCTTTGAATACTGTTGTCCGATAACGGGAACTCCCGAAAAAAGTTTACTTCAATAGCTCACTTTTTTAAGCTCAAAGGCCATTTTCTGTTTTGCTCCAGCTCCCCTTTCACACTATCCGAGGTCTCTTTAAACTTTCCTAAAACGTACTTTCCTTATCAATGCTAGTTGATATTAATAAAGTGTATCTTAGCAAACAAATCAATTATTGTCAATAACACAATTAATTTCTCAGAAAATATGCCAAATATGGTAAAATGAAGAAGTAAATAACTAAATAAAGGAGACTTAAAATGAATTTAGCTAAATATGTAGACCATACTCTTTTAAAACAAGACGCAACAAAAGAACAAATAAAAGTATTATGTGAGGAAGCTACTGAGCATGTTTTTGCTTCTGTTTGTGTTAATCCTTACTGGGTAAATTACGCAAGTCAGTTACTAAACGATTCAGAGGTTAAGGTGTGTACTGTTATCGGATTTCCTTTAGGAGCTTCTACTTCTGCTACTAAATTTTTCGAAGCTAAAAATGCTATTGATAACGGCGCAACTGAAATTGATATGGTCATTAATGTGGGTGAGTTAAAAGCAACACATTATGATGACGTTCAAGCTGATATTGCTGCAGTTGTTAAAGCAAGTCATCCTAAAGCGATTGTTAAAGTAATCATTGAAACATGTCTTTTAACAAAAGAAGAAATCGTTAAAGCCTGTGAATTGTCAGTTGCTGCTGGTGCTGATTTTGTTAAAACATCAACTGGATTTTCAACAGGTGGCGCAACTGTTGAAGACGTGAAATTGATGAAAGAAACAGTTGGTGATAAAGCCTTAGTTAAAGCTTCTGGTGGTGTTCGTTCTCTAGAAGACGCTCAAAACATGATTGCTGCTGGTGCAGACCGTTTAGGAACAAGTTCTGGTATTGCTTTAGTTAGTGATAAAGGTGAATTTTCTGGGTATTAATCCAAATTAAGTAAAAGAACAGATTGCCTGAATCGACAATCTGTTCTTTTATTATTTTTTTACAACAAGAGCAATAGCTTCTTGTATTTTTTCTGTTTTTTCATCTTCACTAATATCTTCCATTGCTAAACACTCTTTTAAATTTTCAGCAACAATCACACCAATCGCGCGATCAATACTAGATCTGATGGCTGATAATTGAGTCACTACTTCGCGACAACTTTTATCTTCATCAAGCATCTTTAAAACACCACGAATTTGTCCTTCGCTTCGTTTTAGCCGATTCTCTATTTTTTTCTTAGTAACGTCTGATTCAGTCATAGACTTCCCTCCTAAATCAATGGTATTTTGTCTATTCTACCTGTTTACAGCCTCATAAAGCAAATATGAACCATCTAAATTTTTAACTTTAAAGCCATGTTGCTCTAACATACGTGCAGCGATATAACTTCTTTGACCACTATGACAGCTTAAAATCAATTCTTTGTCTTTTGGTAATTGTTCCATATTATCTCTTAACTCATTTAATGGGAAGTTAACAAATCCTGGAATTGTTCCACGATTAAACTCAGCTTCAGTTCGCACATCTACTAATAACGCACCAGATTCACGTGCTTCATCTAATTCATGTAATTGAATATTTCTTGCCACGCCTTCCATAATATTTAAAGCTGCATACCCTGCCATGTTAACGACATCTTTTGCAGAACCAAATGGTGGCGCATAAGTTAATTCTAACTCTGGTAAATCTTCAACCGTTAATTGTCCTTTAATAGCTGTTGCTAAAATATCAATACGTTTGTCAACGCCATCTTTTCCAACTCCTTGAGCTCCGTAAATCTCCCCTGTTGTTGGATTAAATAGTAATTTTAAGAAGACCATAGAAGCATTTGGATAATATCCCGCATGATTTTTTCCATCAATATGAACGATTGAGAACTCATAACCTAAATCAATTAGTTGTTTTTCAGTTAAACCTGTTGAAGCAATCGATTGATTAAAAACACGGACAATGGCTGTTCCGATGCTTCCTTTATTTTTACGATTCATTCCAGCAATCACATCAGCTACTTGACGACCTTGGCGATTAGCAGGTGAAGCTAAAGCAATCATCGCATCTTCGTTAGTAATTTGATTAGTAACAATAATCGCGTCACCTACGGCATAAATATCTTTAATAGATGTTTGATAGTTCTCATCCACTAAAATACCGCCACGCATACCTAATTTGACACCTGCTGATTTAGCTAATTCATTTTCAGGACGAACCCCAACTGAAAGAATGACCATATCAGTTTCAATGGTTTCTCCTGTATTTAATACAAGTGTACGGCCTTCGTTTTGAAGTTCTACCACACCTTTTTCAGTATGAACTGTTAAGCCGTTATCAACTAATTCGTTATGAATGAAAGCTGCCATTTCATCATCGACTGTTGGCAGAACATGACTGGCAAACTCAACAATCGTCACTTCTAACCCTTTTTTAGCTAAGTTTTCAGCCATCTCTAATCCAATAAATCCGGCACCAACAACTACCGCTTTTTTAGGTTGAGTTGTTTCGATACTTTCCATAATACGGTCAACATCAGGCACATTTCTTAAAGTAAACACATTCTTTGCTTCTTCTAATCCTGTTAATGGCGGAACAAATGGTTTTGCTCCTGGTGATAAAATTAACTCATCATAACTTAACTCATAAATTTCTTCATTCGTTTTAACCACAACAGTTTTGTTATTCGTATTAATATCAGTTGCTTCTGAAAACGGACGAACATCTAAATTAAATCTTGCTTTTAATGATTCTGGTGTTTGAACTAATAATTGACTTCTGTCAATAATTTCTCCCGATACATAGTAGGGTAACCCACAGTTAGCAAAAGAAACGTATGGCCCTTTTTCAAGAATAACAATTTCTCTGTTCTCATCTAATCTTCTTAATCTAGTTGCGGCTGACATTCCTCCAGCTACTCCACCTACAATGACTGTTCTCTTCATATTTGTACCTTCCTTTATTTTAAAAATTAACTTTAAAAGTTTTGATTACACTATTAATATACCCCCTACCCTATAAAAAGAAAAGGGAATTGCTCAAAAAAAGAGAATAACCTTAAGTTATTCTCTTACAAGTCTCTTAATTTTAGGCCGATTTCTTGAAGTTCCTCTTCTAAAGCCAGTTTTTTCTTCTCATCTGATTCAAAAGTTAACTCAGATAAAATCATTGTTTTTCTCATATCAAGAAGCATTTTATTTTCTTTTTGTGTATCACGTTTTTTGGGCTTATCTTTTTGATTAGGATTAATCACCTTTTTATTTTTCAACTCTAACACGTCCTGAGCCACTTGCTTCACAAAATAAGGGTCATGACTGACAAAAATAATAGTTCCTTGATACGCTCGTAATGATTCTTCCAACACTTCTAATGATTCAATATCTAAATGGTTGGTTGGTTCATCTAAAATCAGCACATTACTCTCACCTAAAATAAGTTTAGCAATCGCTACTTTAGTTCGCTCGCCACCACTTAAAACAGCAACTTTCTTATCTACTGATTGACCTCTAAATAGTAAATGAGCTAATAAATCACGCGCCACTTGCGGCTCATGAATAGAGGTTGCTTGTACGTTTTCTAAAATACTTTTTTCTTCTTTTAATTGATTAAAGGATTGGCTGAAGTATGCAAATTTTGCTTTTTGACTAATCGAAATAGCTATATTTTGATTTAAAATAGCTTTTAATAAAGTTGTTTTCCCTACACCGTTGGCTCCAATAATAGCCGTTCTTCGTCCTGTTTTTATCTTAAAATCAGTATTATCAAGCAATTGCTTAGACCCAGCCTCTAAACTAAATCCTTCACTTTCTATCACATGTTTTTTGTGAATTTGTTGTCCTTCTGAAAAAGGAATAACTAAGTCTTTTTTCTTCCAAGGTTTATCTACTTTTTCTAAGCGTTCTAATCGGGTATCGATTGTTTGAGCTTGCCTAGAAATGGTTCCTTGCGCAAGAGTTCCTTTTCCTCTTGTATGAAGTCTCGCTTCAGAGTTCCCCATTCTTTTCGGCGCTTTTCTAATACCAGCACTTTTATTATGTAACTCATTCACTGAAGAAATCAAACGGTCTTTTTCTTTCACATAAGCATCGTATTTACGAGCATGCTCTTTTTCTTCAATCTCTTTTTGAGCTAAATAATTATCATAGTTACCTGGATATAAGGTCACTGTCCCGTCTTCTATCTCAATAATATCCTCACACATTTGATTTAAAAAATCACGGTCATGAGACACCATTAATACAGTTCCGTAAAAACGATTCAATTCTTTAATGAGATATTCGCGTCCCGCAGAGTCTAGGTGATTAGTTGGCTCATCTGCTAATAAAATACTAGCCCCTTGATGAATGCTTTGCCTAATTTTTTCTTTTGTTTGCTCACCACCACTTTTTTGACTATCCACTGCGATAAATTGGTCAATCACAGTAATATCCCCTTGATAATCAATTCGCCCTTCATCTAATTCTAACTGCCCTTCAATTAATTTTAGCAACGTTGTTTTTCCACTACCATTTTTTCCGACGATTCCTATTCGACTTTGAGCAGGAATCGTTAGATCTGGTATATCTAATAACAAACGCTCACCAATATAATATTTTACTTTTTGAAATTTTAACAGCATAAAAAAACATCCTCTCGCTTACGAATGGATGTTGTCTACAAATATACTTAAAATAACCCCACGAAATAAAGATACATTTATCCCTTGGTTCAACGTTAGTATAGGTAATTTTAGACACACTCATCCACTTGTAATTTTTAATTTGATTAAAAAATTAGTTAGCGAATGTAGTCCACATAGTCTTAAATACCTATCCCTTTCTTTAAATTAATTTAATCGTATCAAAGTTCTTCTCATCTTTCAACCATTAACTCTTGATTCGTATTGTTTTTTTGTTAAAATAAGAATGTTGAACATATGCACTGCATGAAGAAAGGATGTACATAAATGTCTTCATTTACATCAAGAACTGAAGAACGTCATTATTTTGAAACTCAAGTTTCTGAAAGTGAATTTTTAGAATGGTACAAAAAACAACATTTCCCTACTCAAGATATGCCATCTGTGACGGTGGATATGGTGTTATTTTGTTATAATAAAGAAAATGATGATTTTAAAGTTCTTTTAATCAAAAGAAAAACTCACCCCTTCCAAAACTCTTGGGCCTTGCCTGGTGGTTTTGTTCGTAATGGGGAAGCAACTTCAGATAGTTGTATTAGAGAAACAAAAGAAGAAACAAACGTCTCAATTACAAGAGATCACATTGAGCAACTTCATACGTTTAGTACACCAGGACGTGACCCTCGTGGGTGGGTTATTACTGTAAGTTATCTTGCTTTTATTGGTGAAGAGCCTTTAACTGCTGGTGATCAAGCTGCTGATGCTTCTTGGTTCTCTGTAGAAAGAAAAGACAATCTTCTCTACTTAACTAGTGAAGAAGACCAAGCCAAAATTATTTTAGATTTAAAAACCAATGAATCTTTAGGAAAAGAAAGCTTAGCCTTTGACCACTCTCGTATTATCATTAAGGCTTTTAACCGTGTTTGTAATAAAATGTATCACGAGCCTCAAGTCTTGCGTGTTTTGGGAGAAGAGTTTACAATTACAGAAGCAAGGAAAGTTTATGCTAAATTTTTAGGCGTTAATTACCGAGAGATTGACCATTCTAACTTTAAAAAAGCAATGTTACCTTACTTTAAAGAAATTGGTGAAAAACCAATGGGTGTTGGTCGACCTTCTAAAATTTACGAACTGCATTTTTAAACTAATTCAAAGGTGATGATTAGATGAAAAAAATAATCTCTACAGCAGATGGTTCTCATATTTTTTATCGGACAATAGGTCAAGGTCCGCCACTTTTTTTCATTCATGGTAATAGTGGCAGTCACCAATATTTCAAACAACAAATCAAATTTTTTAAAGACCGCTTCACTTTAATCCTTATGGATACAAGAGATCATGGTCGTTCTAAGAACCGTAAAGACCATTTAAGTTTTGAACAAATCGTTTCCGATATGAATGTCATTATGACACATGAAAAAATCAAACGCACGGCTCTTTTTGGTTTTAGTGATGGGGCAAATATTGCTTTAACCTTTGCTTCTCATTATCAAAAGAAAGTCAGTCAAATGATTTTAGTGTCACCTAATATTAGCTTCAATCAATTAAAACCGTTTCAACAATTTGTTTCTAACAAACTTCATTGGGCAGCTAAAAATATTTTACGCTCAAAGAAAAAAGAACGTGTCCTTCAATTAGCGCGGGAAGATTTACCTGTACCTGTCACTCATTTTGAACAGCTTAATATTCCAACTTTAGTTGTCATGGGAGATCATGATATTGTGACACCAGATAAAATGTCTGATTTTGTTAAGACGTTACCATCAGGACATCTTGCGGTTATTAAAAATTGTGGCCATTCTGTTCCAAAACTCAAACCTAAAAAATTAAATCAATTAAGTTTATCTTTTTTAAAAGAACAAACGAAATAAACGAGAGCGACTGAAAAGTCACTCTCGTTTTTTTAGTTTCTAGCAACAACCAGAAAACGATGTTCCTGATTATAAATAAATCCATTTCGTTGTAACTCTTCATACAAATAACCCAATTCTTCTAAATGTGTTTCAACTTCAAAATTAGGGAACTCCCAAGAAATCGTTCTAACATAATAAATTAACGCATCCATGCTTAAAAACTTTTGCGGCGGATAGGCTTCAAATTCTTCTATTATATCAAAATCCAAGTTTTTCAACTCTTTCACGACTGATGACAAGTGAAGATTAAAATCAGTTTTTTGATAGCCAGGAATTAAGCGTGACGCCAAGTTTATTCCATTTAAATCCCCTACTTGTTGGGTAATAAATAGTCCATTAGGTTTCAACACGCGTTTTACTTCTTTCAAATCAAAAGATTCATGCGAGTTTATTACAATATCAAAAGAATTATCTGGAAAATCAAGATAATCATTTTCTTCAACAAATTTTACAGTGATGCCTTTTGGGACTAACCTCTTTTGTAACAATTGATAGTTTGGTAGCCATCCTTCAGTCACAGAAGTTAGTTGACATGGATGATTGAAAGTTGCGAGTAATTCGCCACCACCAGTCCCCATATCAAGAAGGTTCATCTCTTTTGTTAAGTAATTTTTGACTATTTCTTGAAACGACCATTCCAGTTCTTCTTGCCAAAAATCCTTATAGATACTTGAAAAATCCCATCCTTCAAATTCTTCTTGTCTCTTTTGACTCATTAGCCATTCTTTTTTTAATTGCTCGATGTTCATTGCCATATCTCCTTATTTTATACTCTAAAGGATATAGCCAAATTGATAGCTTATTTACTCGATATAGTGCCTATCATTCCAGCTATATCGAGTTGCTACCTCGTGACATCATCATTTCTTTAATCTCCTTTTAATTAATAACCATACACTGTGTGTCTTGTTATTTCCTCTTCAACTTCTTGTTTTATAATTTCTGTTATTTCTTCAGACCAACCATAATAACTTGCCATATACGAAATAACCTCTTCTTTAACACTTAAACATCTTTCAATATTGAAAAGCATCATACTACTTCGTCTAAGTAAAAAGTCAATTGGATGAATAACCATCTCTTCTTCTAATCCGTATCTTAACATCGCGTAAGTCATGTCATCAAGAGTTGTCTCATTGTCTTCCATTAAATAATCATAGACTCTTTCAACATTCCCTCCATAACGATGGGTTAAAGCTTCTGCTGTTTCCTCATCTAAATTGAAGTTCTCAGTCCCGATGCGAACTCCTTTAGTAATAAATCTTTCAAACCCTTCACTTCCGCCAACATTACCTCCCGATAAGGCTTCTTCCTTAGTCTGACAAGGAACAAATTGCGCTTCAAAATCTAATGCCATATCTTTCAAGACTTTATCTACTATTTCTTCTGCCATTTTGCGGTAACCCGTCAGTTTTCCGCCAGCAATTGAATAAAGGCCTCTTTCTGATACAAAAATTTCATCCCGTCTTGAAATCTCTGATGGATCTTTTCCTTCTTCGTGAATTAATGGTCTAACCCCAGCCCAAGCTGATTCAACATCCTCTAAAGTTAAAGGATTTATGTCGAACATTTGATTCACACCTTCAATGATATAAGTTACATCTTCTCGTTTAATCTCAGGTTCAGCTGGATTTTTTTCATAAAAAGTATCAGTTGTTCCGATATAAACTTTGCCTTCTCGAGGAATAGCAAACATCATACGACCATCGTTATAAGGAGTATCAAAGTATATAGAGTTAGTAATTGGGAATCTTGCCCCATCAACAACTACGTGAACCCCTTTTGTTAAATGGAGATATTTACCCTTTTTAGAGTTATCCATTTCTCTTACTTTATCAACCCATGGACCAGCTGCATTAACAACTCGTTTAGCATAAATTCGATGTTCTTTATTGTTAATCGTATCCTTAACAGCCACACCAATAACTCGTCCTGTGTCGTTACTGTAAAGAAGTTTGGTTACTTTACTATAATTTGAAATTAGAGCTCCTTTTTCATGAGCTTTTTTGATTGTTTCTAAGGTTAATCGACTATCATCTGTTCGATACTCAACGTATACACCTGTTCCTTTTAAGCCTGCTTTTTTAAGATAAGGTTCTCGTATTAATGAATCACTTGGATCTAACATAAATTTACGTTCATCTTTTCTAACTCGAGCTAATCGGTCATAAATTTCTAAACCAATAGAAGTTGAAAAAGCACCAAATGTTCCTTTTGAATAAAAAGGAAGCACCATTTTTAAAGGCGTTGTCACATGAGGAGCATTTTCATAAACAACTGCTCTTTCCTGCCCTACTTCCGCCACTGTTTTTACATCAAACTGAGCTAAATAACGTAACCCACCATGGACTAATTTAGTTGAACGACTTGAAGTACCTGATGAAAAATCACGCATTTCTACAAGCCCCATAGATAAGTTTCTTAAAGTACCATCTAATGCGATACCCGCTCCAGTAATTCCACCACCAATGACCAAAACATCTAATTCTTGTTCTGACATACGTTCTAAGTTCTTTATTCTTTCTTTATTTGAAAATAACATATAATTCCTCCTAGACGTTTTATTGAGATAAGCGTTTACTATCTATATTTTAACACATCTTAAAGACTTTGATATCTTTTTTTAATCTAAAAAATGTACATTTAGATTCTATATGATAGGATAGATATAATAAATAAAAGGGGGGATTATTTTGGATTGGGGTATATTAGTTCAGATTTTTTTCATTAACTTCTTCTATGTTACGTTAAACACACTACGTTTTATGCTAACAATGAAAGGTTATCGTCTTGCTGCTCCTCTTGTGAGTATGGTTGAAATTACAATATATATTGTGGGCCTTTCACTTGTTCTTGATCATATCGACAGCCCATTAAATATTTTTGTTTATGCCTTAGGTTACGCAATCGGTATTAGCGTTGGAATACGAATTGAAGATTATTTAGCCTTAGGATATATTATGGTCACTGTTATCATTCCTCAAGACGATTTGCAACCTGATTTAACGACTATTATTCGTGATGCAGGCTATGGGGTCACTAAATCTTACGGTGAAGGACGAGACGGAAGGCGTGTTATTTTAGAAATTCTTTCAACTAGAAAAAGTGAACGAGCACTTTATCGACTCATTAAAGAACTAGATGAACGTGCCTTTATTATTTCTCATGAACCAAAATACATATCTGGTGGTTTTTGGTCAAAAAAATTAAAAAAGAAGAAACTAAAGGGCTAATTTCCTTTAGTTTTTCTTTTTAACGAACCCTTGTTATTTTAACTTTATTCAGATAGACTTGTTATATAACAAACTATCAATGGGAGGTAATAAGATGAAAAAGTGGAAAGAGCTATCTTTCGAACAAAAATCGAAAAGAGCCTTTATTCTAATAGCTGGAATCATTTTTTTGCTATTAGTTCGATTTAATTGGTCCCTATCTAACTTTTTTATTTATGTGTTTATTATGTCTTCTGTTTATCCTTCTAAAAATTATTATCAAAATAAACGCTTAGAAGAAATCAAATACATGTGGGAACTAGTTGATACTTTAAAGGTGACTCACGCTACTTTAAGTCAAGTAACCAACATTGGGACAATTGATTTAGAAGCAACTAAATTCGAAGGTAACGGTGTCTATCTTCCACCTCGAAAAAATATTTTAAAAGGTATTGAGTACCTTGAAAATTTACAGATACAAAGCTAAAAACAAACGTTACGTTAGTAACATTTGTTTACTTTTAAAAAGAATCTAACAAAAATAGAGTGTTGTAGGTTACTCATCTACAACACTCTATTTCTCTTATTATTATGCTTCATTTTTCTTATTATAAAATTCTACTAAAAAGTTTTACTATGTTCTTCAATTAGTTGTGCTGACTCTTCAATGGATTTATTTTCTACGTTTATCACAGTAGCACCTAATTTTTCATAAAGGTTTTGTGAGTATTTCAACTCTTCTTTGATACGGTCTAATGAAACGTATGATGAACTACCAGTTAATCCTAAAGAAACTAAGCGTGATTGGCGAACTTTACGAATATACTCAGGATCAGCGGTTAAACCAATAATTCGTTTAGATTCAATCTGAAATAGCTCTTTTGGTACTGGTACTTCTGGAATTAATGGTAAGTTGGACACTTTAAAAGAACGGTTAGCCAAATACATACTTAACGGCGTTTTTGATGTTCTTGAAATACCTAATATAACTAAGTCTGATTTGGCGAAGCCTTTTGGGTCTTTACCATCATCATAACGGACAGAAAATTCGATTGCTTCAACTCGGTTAAAATAATCTTCATTCATTAAATACAAGGAACCACTTTGAGAAGATGGTGCCATTTGTGTTCTTTTAGAGACAATGTTAACAAGCGGTGACATATAATCTACATATTCTAAGCCAGTCTCTTTAGAGAAATCTGCACAGAATTTATTTAACTCATCATTCACTAAAGTAGTCACCACAACAGCTTTTTCATGTAACGCATCTGACAAGATGTCAGTTAAAACTTCTTTTGAATCAACAAAAGGGAATTTCTTTATCTCATAGTTATTTAAGTCTGGAAACTGTGCTAAGACAGCATTAATGACTCTTTGAGCAGTTTCTCCAATCGAGTCTGATACGACAAATAGGCGTACTTGTCGGTAATGTCTTTCTTTTAATTTGTTCATCGGTTTCCTTCGCTCCCCATATTAATAAAGTGTTCCATTATGCGTGTTTTTGAAATTTTACCAATAATTTTTCTTGAACCTTTACTCTCAACTACTGGTAAGGAATCCACTTCATGTTTTGTTAATAATTTACCTGCTTCTAAAACGGTCATATCTGGATAAGCCACAAAAATATTAGGCATCCTAGTCATAATAATCGCTACTGATAAATCATTTGTTTGATTATTTAAAAGACTTCTTAATAAATCTTTTCTTGAAACAAGTCCGATTAAATCTCCTGTCCCCTCTTCAGCCACATAAAGCGACCCACTGTCATACATAAAGAGAGACGTCGTAGCATCTCTTACTGTCGTATTTGGAAAGACAATAATACTAGACGTCATTAGCTCTTCAATTTTTGTTTTAAAAAGTTGGTCATGAAGTAAAGGTTCAAAGGAAAGGCCGGAATAAATATAGCCTACTTTTGGACGAGCGTCTAAAACCCCAGTCATGGTTAACACCGCTAAATCACTTCTTAATGTTGGTTTGGTTAGCCCAAGTGCTTCCGCAATTTTATCACCACTGATGGGTTCATTATTTTTAACAATCTCTACGATCGTTTTTTGACGTTCACTTAACTCCATCTTTTTCCCTCATTTTTACTTATTTTTAGCCTCAATCGCACTTTGAGCTGCCGCAATGAATGCTACTGGAACTCGGTAAGGTGAACAAGAAACATAATCTAAACCTAATTCATCAAAGAATTTTATAGAAGCAGGGTCTCCACCTAGCTCTCCACAAACTCCGATTTTCATTTTTGGTTTAATGGTTCTTGCTTTCTTAACAGCTACTTTAATCAATTCTCCCACACCTTCAACATCAAGTGTTTGGAATGGGTCTACTGGTAAAATACCATCTGTTACATATTGATTAATGTATTTAGCTGCATCATCTCTTGAGAAGCCAAAAGTCATTTGCGTTAAGTCATTTGTACCAAAGCTAAAGAAGTCAGCGTCTTTGACTAATTCATCGGCAATTAGACATGCTCTAGGCAATTCAATCATTGTACCTAACGTATAGTCAACTGTCGCTTTTTCTTCAGTAAGGATAGCTTGAATGTGTCGATTGATTTTTTCTTTAAGAAGAGATAACTCTCCCTTCATCCCCACTAATGGTATCATAATTTCAGGCTTAACGTCCATGCCTTTTTCTGCTTTCATACTAATAGCACTGCGAATAATCGCCTCAGCTTGCATTAAGTAAAGTTCAGGATACGTAATTGCTAATCGGCAACCACGATGACCTAACATTGGGTTAATTTCATGTAACTCATTAATTCGTTGTTGTAATACTTCTGCACGAATTCCCATTTCTTTAGAAACACGCTCTACATCTTCTTTTTTACTTGGCACAAATTCATGTAAAGGTGGATCTAACAAGCGAACAACAGCCGCTTTTTCCTCAATAGTTGAGAAAATCGTTTTAAAGTCTTCAATTTGATAAGCTAAGATTGTTTCTAAAGCTTCTTTACGTGCCAATGAGCTATCAGATAAGATGAACCGACGCATTTCTATTAGTCGCTCTGGAGCAAAGAACATATGCTCTGTTCTTGCAAGCCCAATACCATTTGCATCAAATGCAATTCCTGTTTTGATATCAGAACCAGTCTCAGCATTCATTCTAATTTCTAAGCGTGCTAATTCTTTTGACCAAGCCATAATCGTTTCAAAATAATCATTTTTCTCAGAAATAGTTAATTCCACTTCACCAACATAGATATCTCCATTTGTTCCATCAACAGAAATAACATCTCCTTCTGTTAAAGTACCTCCTGGATACTTGATAATTTTTAAGAACTCATCAATTTCTAACTCACTACATCCTGCCACACAACAAGTTCCCATTCCACGGGCTACAACTGCTGCATGAGACGTCATTCCACCACGGCTTGTAACAATCGCTTCACTAACAACCATACCTCCAATATCCTCTGGAGACGTTTCTTGGCGAACTAATACCACTTTTTCACCACGTTCAACCCACTCTTTAGCACTAGCTGCATCAAAACAAACACGACCTGTAGCTGATCCTGGGCTAGCTGGTAAGCCAACTTTTGAAACTAGTTCTGCTTCTTGTAGTTTTTCTTCCACAAAAACGGGGTGTAATAATTGATTCACTGCTTGTGGATCTAAACTCATAATCGCTTCTTCTTTTGTTTTTAAGCCTTCTGAAACTAAGTCAACGGCAATTTTAAATGCTGAATGAGCTGTTCGTTTTCCGTTTCTTGTTTGTAATAAGTATAATTTTTTATTTTCAATGGTAAATTCAATATCTTGCATATCACCATAATGTTTTTCAAGTAATTCTGACATTTCCACAAATTCTTGATAAACATTTGGCATTGTTTCTTTTAAGTTTGAAATTGGTAGTGGCGTTCTAATTCCAGCTACAACGTCTTCACCTTGTGCATTAATTAAGTATTCACCAAATAATTTATTTTCTCCTGTTGATGGGTTTCTTGTGAAAGCAACACCTGTACCACTATTACTTCCGCTATTTCCAAATACCATTAACTGGATATTTACAGCCGTTCCTAAGTTATGAGGAATGTTATGTAATTGACGGTAAATTTTAGCTCTTTCATTGTCCCATGAATTAAATACAGCCTCTACTGCTGCAAATAGTTGCTCTCTAGGATTTTGTGGAAACTCTTGCTTTTTAATTTCTAAGTATAAACGTTTATATTCAACGACAATTTCTTTTAATTGTGTTGCTGTTAAATCAGAATCTGTTAATACATTATTTTTACGTTTAAAGTAATCTAAATAATTTTCGAAATGTGACGTATCAATTCCAAATACAACATCACCAAACATTTGAAGCAAACGGCGATAACAATCATAAGCAAAAGCTTCATCCTGAGTGATTGTCGCTAAATGTTCAACATTCTCATCATTTAAGCCAAGGTTTAATACTGTATCCATCATACCTGGCATTGAGAACTTCGCACCACTTCGCACTGATAGCAACATAATGTTTTCTTTGTCATCAAAAGACTTACCTGAGCTTATCTCTAGCTGTTCTAAGTACTTTTCAATCTCTTTTTTCAGCTCTGTTGTAAAAGCTTGACCGTTGTTTAAATAGTCCATACATGCTTCAGTTGAAATCGTAAAACCATCTGGAACAGGCAAACCTAATCGCGTCATTTCAGCTAAGTTTGCTCCTTTACCTCCTAGTATTTCTTTCATCTCTGCATTTCCTTCTTTAAAACGGTACACACGCTTTGTCATGAATAGACCTCCAAATGTCATTTTTAAATATGATTTGATTATATATGACGTATTATATAATTTCAATAGAACATCTTATATCTTTATTAAAAAGGTAGGTCTTTCGTAGAATAAAAAAGTGGTAACCTTCTTAAAAAGGTTACCACTTCAAGCTTTATAATGATTTTTTATTAAATAAAATAATTGTTAAAAATTTAATAAGAATACCTATACCAATTACAACATAAATAGCTGGTAAAACATCTGTCACTTCCAAACTTCCTTGTAAAAGCGGTGTTCCACAAGTAAACAGAGTGATTGGATTGTATTTTTTGATATCTGGAATAAAGTTTAGAACCATTAGAACAACATTGATACTACCCACAAATAATAAAACTAAATAATTTGATTTTAATAAAACCGAGCCTAGATTTACTAATAGCAGTAAAAATAACATAAAGACCCATAAACTTATTAAACCTAACTCTATGTGAGGTAGTTCAATACTTTTAAAATATATTTTCCCATAAACAAATGTCACTAAAATTCCTAATAAATAAGCTATTGTAAATACTGCTGTATTCATAAAAAACTTGGCTACCAGTATTTTCCATCTCGTTAAACCTTTTGTAACTAATAAGGTTAGTGTTCCGTGATTGTATTCATTTGTTAATGTACCACTAAACAAAATAACAGCTACAATAATTCCCATCTGACCAATGTTTTTATAAAATTGCAGCCAGGCGTCTATTAAACTCGGTGTTGGCATAGCTTTAGCAAATTCTTCTGAAACAACATAAGAAATAATTTCTGGTGTGTATTTTGCTGTAAAAACATTTACAATCCCAAATAAAATAAACAGGATAACTAGTATGGCTACACGGTAACTCGCAACAGCTTCGTGCCATTCTTTTTTGATAAATGCATTTAATTCTCTCATGAAACGACCTCCGTAAAAATTTCTTCAAGCGTCGGCTGATAAACTGAGAAATTTTCGGGATAAAAATGATGCTCTAAGAAGAATTGATATAATAAAGTTTGGGTTTCTTCAATTGAGTTTTCAGCTGAAATAAGATACTCATTTGGTTGGTTGGTCTCTTCTACAAGAAAGCAATTTTTTAACTTTTCAATTTGTTCTGTTTGATTTAGTTTAATTTTTATCTTATTTTTTTGATGAATTTTTTTAAATTCACTTGGTGTGACATCTAATTTTATTTCTCCCTCATGAAGTAGAACAATATGATCACAAATTTTTTCCACATCTGATAAAACATGTGTTGAAAATAAAACAGTTGTCTCCTGCTTCACTTTTTGTAAAATAGCTAATATCTCTTTACGTCCAATGGGATCTAAAGCAGACGTTGGCTCATCACAAATCAATAATTTTGGTTTATTTAAAAGTGCCTGGGCAATTCCTAAGCGTTGTTTCATTCCTCTAGAATACGTTTTTATTTTTTTAGATGTATCTGACAAACCAACTAAGCTCAACAATTCTACAATTCGATTGGTTAACTCTTTTTTTGGGACATTAGTAATATCACCACATAATTTCAAATAGTCTTTAGCTGTCATAAACCCATAGTATTCAGGAACATCTGGGAGATAGCCTATCCACTGATTGGTTTGATTTTCGCCAAAAGTTACTTCTTTACCACAGACTTCAATTTCTCCAGAATCTTGTTTCAATAAACCAACAATCATTCTCATTAAAGTTGTTTTACCAGCTCCATTTTGTCCAATAAATCCTAAAACGCTATTTTCTGGTACTTCAAAAGAGACACCTTTTAATATCTCTTGATTGCCAAACTTTTTTTCGATGTTCTTAACTTTTAGTATTGTCATTAGTTATCCTCCCGCTCCAAAGTTAAATAAGCTATTGGGCCGAATAATTGGACAAATAGAATAATTAGAATCCAAACTTTTTTATTTAAAAATTTGAAATCAGTTCTTTTAAGTACTTTTTTTAAACAATAGATGATTAAGCCGATTTGAATAATTAAAACGGGCATTAAGATTGGTAAAATTTCAATTAATTGCTCCATAGTTGGTAAAGTTGTATTCATTTTCAATCACCACAATTCTTTTTTAATTTTGTTATGAATTCTAAATAACGTTCATTCTTTTGATAGACCTCTTTTAGCTTTGCATGCTCTTCATAAAACTGAATTAAACTTAACTTCACTGTTTTTTCATCACGAGGCATATTAGTGTTAATACTTGGTTGACTCAACATCCATTTGTCTAATAAATAAAAGTAGTCATCGCCATGAAGTTCAACTGGAAATTGTTGTGCAATCATTAAGTCTGTTATTTCCTCCATGACTTCTAAAGCTTTATCTATTCTATTTTGTTCTGTGTATCCTAAAAACACATTATTTAGAAAGGTCATTAATAAAAATGGATGAAGTTCTCTTATCTTATAGATTTGTGAAATTCCCATGATTCGATTAACAATTTCATCAAATTTTTCTTGATTCTCTATTTCTAAAGTTAAGTTGTCACCACTGATAATAATTAAGCCAATTAGGTGTTGATATTCGGTTGCTTGTAGTACTTCTTGAGCCTTGGTTATATCTCCTTTCATAGCGTAAGCCTTCGAGAGAAGTTGCTCTTGACCTAAATAAACCACTACGTCGTGATTAAGGAGTTCTAAAGTTTCCTCAACATAACCTAATTGCAACATACAAAAGGCTTCAAGCACGTTAGCTTGCGTAATTAAATGACTTTCTAATGACTCTTCTTTGACTCTTTTGGTTAAGTTTATAATATACTCTAATATCATCGGGTGTTTTTCACTATCAGTTAAGCTTGCATAGTTTAATAATAATACAGCCATTTGTAATAAAAAAGGCTCACTGCTATAGTATTTTTTCACTAATTTTTGGTAGTCCTCAAAAACGATATCAAAGTTTTCATTACCAAATCGCTCACTTAGTTCAACATAAATATCTCTAATTTCATACTTCGTTAGTTTCCGTTCATAGCCCATTAATTCATCAATGGTTATATTAAAATAAGTCGCTAGTTCTGGTAACAAATAGATATCAGGGTAGGTTTGACCTGTTTCCCACTTTGAGACAGATGATTTTGAAACACCCATGACACTGGCTAACTCTTCTTGAGTTAACTGCTTCTGTTTTCGATATTTCTGTACGACCATTCCAATATTAAACTCTTTCATCTCCTCACCTCTAATATAATTATAGAGCTAAAAAATCAAAACAACAATGGAGTATAGCACAACAAAAGTAGAAAAAGTTTCCTATTGCGACACAATAAAAGCATTTATCAACCCTTACCTAAAGTTGATAAATGCTTTTATTGACGTTTTTTCATTGTTCTAATAATTAAATGTGTGCTTAATAATAATAAACTACTTATTAAGGTATATAAATAAAAAAGGAGTGTTAATTTAGAAAACAAACTAACATACGTTATCAGTAATAAGCTTAATTGACTCAGTAAACTAATACCAAAAAATGACCACCAATCTAGACGGTTCAAAGCTTTTTTTCTAGGTCGTTTTTTCCCTTTTTTAACAAATGTACGATAATTTTTGTTGATAGTAAACAGTGAAACTAAGGTAACAAAAAAATAAACTAACCCACTAAAAACTAAATAATCATTGATAACAACCTCTTGTTCCATTGTGGCTAACAAAAAAATGCTTATAATAAGATTAGCTAGACTTAAAAATAAGCCATTTTGACTTAGAACTGAAACATATAAACTTATAGCTGAAACTCTTTTTTTCTTTTGTTTAGATAAATTCTTTGTTAGAATTTGTTTTGATATCAATTTATTTAATACCATAATGATTAAACAAATTACTAAACTTATTGTTAATGACTGAGTTAAGTGATTGATATCAACTCTTGTTATTAATGTTGAAGCTGTCATATTAAATACCTTATCCTTAAAGATGTCTTTCTTTTCATGATTGCTAATAACAGAATACACTAGCCACACGCAATGCTCAATAAAAACTTTTACGTCTATTAACTTTTTACTGAATATAAATAAAACTACCTAGGAGGATTTATATGCTATTACTTATTGCTGAAGATTTTATTGACCCAACTAAAATAGAAACCGTCTTACCTCTCTATCAAGAACTAGTTGAAATAACTAGAAAAGAAGATGGCTGTATTTCTTATGAATTAACTCATGACTTAAAGGAAGAAGGACATTTTCTCTTTATTGAGAAGTGGTTAGATGAAAATGCCCTTGAGGAACATACCTCTAGTGAGCACTTCAACCGATTAGTACCACTTATAGATAAACATATTATAAAAAAAGCTAAGTATACACGAATGAATTCTGTTTTTTAGAGTTAATATATCAAAAAGGAGATGATTTAATAATCATCTCCTTTTTGACATATTATACATGTTTCATTGTATTGCTTTCCACATCAAATTGCTTCTCAACTAAACCATCGAAAAATTCTGGCTCATGAGATACAACAATTAAAGTTCCTTCAAAATCTTTTAACGCTCGTTTCAATCCATCTTTTGTTCCTTGATCTAAATGGTTTGTAGGCTCATCTAAAATTAAAAAGTTACTTTTCTTCAACGTCAAACTACATAACTTAACTTTAGTTTGTTCTCCACCACTTAGCTGGTCTAAAGCTTTTGTTACATTATCATCTACAATTCCACTTCGTGATAAATAACGACGAACTTCTTTGTTATTCAACTTAGGAAATTGCTCTTTAATCCAATCAAATGCTGATTGATGCGGATTATCCCAAACCAAATCTTGAGAGAAGTAACTAATTTTAGCTTCTCTTGATAACTCAATTTCACCTGAAATCACAGGAATTTCACCAATTAATGTTTTTAGTAAAGTCGATTTCCCGATTCCGTTGAAGCCACTAATAGCAATTTTTTCACCGTTTTGAACTAATAAATTAATAGGTGGTAATAAAGCTTTTTTCCCGTAACCTATTTCTAAACGTTTGGCCTCTACAACTAAGTTACCATGAGACGCTGTATATGGAAAATGGAAATGCCCTGGTTTCGGTGCTATTGGTGGTGTTAGTCGGTCCATTCGATTTAATTGTTTTTCACGACTTTTAGCCATAGCAGAACGACTACCAGCTTTATACTTTCTAATGTAACTCTCTAATTTATCAATTTCTTTTTGTTGTTTTTCAAATTCACGATGTAAATGTTCTTGTTGTGCTTCTTTTTGTTTCATCGCTTTATCGTAATTTCCCATATATTTTGATAAAACTTGGAACTCAATATCACAAATACAGTTTGTTACACGGTTTAAAAAATCTCTATCATGAGAAATAACAATATAGCTATCTTCTAATTGATTTAAGTAATCAGACAACCACTCAATATGTTCAACATCTAAATAGTTTGTCGGCTCATCTAATAAAAAGACATCAGCTTTTTCAAGAAGTAATTTTGCTAAAGAGACTTTCGAACGTTGTCCCCCACTTAAAGCATGAACTTCACGGTCAAGACCTAATGCATTAATGCCTAATCCAGTTGCTACACGTTCAATCTCTGTTTCAATATTATAAAAATCATTGTTTTCTAAAATATCTTGATACTGACCTATTTCTTCCAATAACGAGTCATCATAACTTTCTGCATATTCCATATACAAAGCTTGAATCTTTTCATTCATCTCATATAAATGATTAAAGGCTCTTTTTAAATAATCAAAAATAGTATCCCCATCATCATAAGTTAATTGTTGTTCTAAATAAGAGATACGTAAATTATTTTGCCAAACAATTTGACCACTATCAGGAAGTATTTCCCCTTGAATCATCTTAAGCAAGGTTGATTTACCTGCTCCATTTTTCCCAGTTAATCCTAGATGCTCACCCTTATTTAATCTTAAAGAACTATCTTTATATAAAACTTTATCTGGTAATTCATAATTTAAATCTGTAATTGTTAAAATACTCATATTTTTACCCTTCTTTCTCACAATCAAAAAGGTCAATCATGTATTGATTGACCTCTCTACTTCTATCCTAGACAAAAATAAAGAAGACAACTTTCACACATAATAGTCGCCTCCTTACACTCACTACTAGAATAAAAGCATCATTAAACAAGACTGCTTATTCAGTCTATTTATTATCCTTATATTCTTAATAGTGATGAAGAAAAATTTCTTTAGCTTCCGAACATATGCTTCATCCTATTTCTAATGTTCAGAGCAGATTCGTCTAATCAAGACCATTTGATTCACCCTTTTAGTTAATAAATGCAATATAACATACTAAAAAAACCACGTCAAACAGAACAAATTTACAGTAAGCGTTTTCTAAGTTTGCGTAACTCATCCAAGTAAGTTACTATTTGGTTCAGAGGGGGAAATCGTTTTGATTATTCAAAAGTTAAATCAACTTTTTGGCAAAAAAGTTGTAGAAATGTTTTTAATTGCAATTGGTTCTTTTACAGTTGCTATAGGATTTAATGCTTTTTTATTACCAAATAAAATTGTTTCTGGAGGTATTAACGGCTTAACTATTGTTTTACATGAAATGTTCAACTGGTCTCCTAGTTTAGTCTTATACATTATTAATATCTTTTTATTAATTGCTTGTTTTATTTTATTAGGTAAAGAAGTTTTTATGAAAAGTATTTTAGGTAGTTTACTTGTACCACTTTTCATCTCACTACTGCATGGTATGCCTGTTGCTACTAGTGATCCTATCTTAGCATCTATTTTCGGTGGAGCTCTTATTGGACTTGGTATTGGCCTTGTCTTTTTAGGAAATGGTTCTACTGGCGGAACAACTTTAATTGCAAAAATCGTTCAGAAATATACACATATTAAGTTAGGTATCTTAGTTGGTATTTGTGACGGTATTGTTATTATTTCAGCTCTCTTTATTTTCGATTTACAACAAGTTTTATATGCTATCATTTCAATTTTACTAACAAGTCGAATGGTCGATTTAGTACAAGTAGGTCCTGATTTATCCAAAAACGTGTTTATCATCTCACCTAAAAATGATGAGATTGCTAAGCTCTTGATGACAGAACTTGACTCTGGTGTTACTTATTTACCTGTTGAAGGTGGTCACCGATTAGATCAAAAGAAAATGATTATGACAAGTATTCGTGAAAATAAATATACAACTGTTAAGCAAGCCGTACTAGAGGTTGATCCTGAAGCTTTCATGGTCGTTTCAAGCGCCAATGAAATTTACGGAAAAGGCTTCACTGTATTTAGAGATTAAAATAAAAAAACATAAACTTTTTGTAGTGACCCCCAAAAGTTAGACCAAAAATCTAACTTTTAGGGGTCACAACATTTTGTTTATGTTTTTTATTGTGCTTTCTTTTTCTTTAAATCTAAGTTTAGTAAGTAGCCAAAAAACTGTTTTAATTTATAGAATACGTATGGTGCTACAATCATCATTGGGACATAAACAATTCCTAAATGGAAATTAAATATGTTCACCAGTGAAAAGATATCTGTGAAAAAGATAAATATTGTTAAGAATAAACCAAACAAACTTCCAATTAATAAATAAATTTTCCATGTTAAAGGTCTTGCAATAAAATGTAGAGCAATAAAACAAACCAAACCAGCTAACCACACAGTAACTGTTGATTTCTCATCATAACTCCAATGTAGAAAATTACCTATAATTTCAATACTTAAGGTAAATATGACTACACTAATACCACTCGCTAGAGCTGGTTCAAAGACATTTTTTAAAAATTTCCCTTTAATCGGGGCTGTATTGGGTCTTAAAGCTAAGAAAAATGAAGGAATCCCTACTGTTAATGAGCTTATCGGACTTAACTGAATCGGCTGAAATGGATAAGTTGAGGCAATAAAAATATACACTGCAGCTAATATCATTGAAAAGACAGTTTTCGTTAAATATAAAGAAGCTACTCTTTGAATATTATTAATTACTTTTCTTCCTTCTAATACTACACCCACCAAAGAGTCAAAGTTAGAATCTAATAAAACAAAGTCTGCGACTCCTTTTGCTGCATCACTTCCATTAGACATGACAATACTACAGTCAGCTTTTTTTAAAGCTAAGATGTCATTTACTCCGTCTCCGGTCATACCTACTACATGGTCTTTTTCTTGGAGCGCAGTCACTAAAAGTCTTTTTTGCTCAGGTGACACACGTCCAAATACTCGGTATTCATTAATTATTTCTGGTATCTGCTCATCTTTAATTTGACTCATATCTATTTTTTTATCTGGATTATCAACACCAGCTCTTTTGGCAATTTGAGAAACCGTTTCAGGATGATCTCCTGAAATAATACAAATATCAACTTGTTCTTGTTTAAAATAAGCCAATGTTTGCGGAGCTTCTGGTCTAATTTCATCTTCTAAATAAATAAAACCTAAAAGCGTTAAGTTTTCTGGTAAATCAGTTCCTGTAATTTCTTCATGGGAATGGGCAACCGCAATAATTCTTAATCCATTTGCCATAGCTTCAGACATTTTGTCTAATTGCTTCGTTTCAAACCTGCTAAATAAATACTCCGGTGCTCCCATATAATAGCTACCTTGATTTTCAAATGAGACGGCACTCCATTTTCTTGCTGAAGAAAATGGTATTTGTTTTGTTAACTCTAGTTCCTTATCCTCATCTGGAAAGTGATTCATTAAAGCTTGTCCTGTTGCATTATCTTCATCTAATCCATGAACAATTGAAGAGACTAATTTTTTAAAGTCATTCATTTCTAATTCACTATCTAAAAGGACTTCTTCTTCTACAACTTTTAAATTACCACTAGTTAAGGTTCCCGTTTTATCTAAACAAAGTACATCAACTCTTGCTAGTGTTTCGATAGATCCCATGGTTTGTACTAACACATTTTTTTGACTTAACTTGATAACGCCAACTGCTAAAGCAACACTGGTTATTAGTACTAAACCTTCAGGAATCATGCCAATCATGGCTCCTGTACTGCCTAATATCGCTTTATCGAGATGAATACCGCTGGCAATACTTGAAAACATTAACAAGGCTCCAACTGGAATAATAACAAAGGTTAAAATACGAATCATTTTTTTCATCATCATAATTAACTCAGAATAAATCCCTTGAGATTGTTTTGCTTCTAATGTGATTTGGTAGCTATAACTTTCAGCCCCAACTTTAGTTGCTTGCATCAAACCATTTCCACTGACAATAAAACTTCCGGAAAAAACCTCACTACCTTCAGTCTTTTCTACTGGGTCTGATTCACCCGTCAATTGAGACTCATCACATTCAAATCCTTCTGTTTCTATTACTATCCCGTCAACAATAACTTGTTGTCCTCGTCTTAAAAGAATGAGGTCATCTTTAACAACTTCATCTTGCGGTATTTCTTGTTTTTCATAATCTCTAATAACCGTTACCTTTGCTTGATTTAACAAAGACAATTTATCAATATTTCGCTTAGCCTTAACTTCTTGATAAATCCCGATAAACGTATTAGAAACGATAACACCTAAAAAGAGTAAATTTTTATAACTTCCCGTATAAACAATAAAACCTGCAATAATTAAATTAATAAAATTGAACAAAGTTAAACTGTTTTCTGCAAAAATTTGCCTAAAACTTCTAGTTGTCGTAGGTGCTGCGATATTGGACTCGCCACGTACTTTACGATTTTCAACTTCTCTTTCAGTCAAACCTGGATATTTATTTTTTTGTTCCATATAACGTACCTCATTTATTTGTCATTGTGGAGATGATATTCATAAAGATTAAAATCAGCAAATAATGCTTCAAAAGCTCCAGCTTTACACGTTTTAATAAATTTAAAACCTACTTGCTGATACAATTTATTTAAGTAGAAAACATCGGCTTTACAATCCAACCTAACGACTTTACCTTGATGCTTCTCAATCCACTTAAACAGATTTTCTAATACTTTACTCCCCATATTTTTACCAATAAACAAGTCACTAACAACTACTTTATGTAAATAATAGCTTCCCTTTTCTGCCTCTAGGCCCCATAATGACTGATCCCACTCATTAGGCTCCTCATACAAATAACACATACCTACAAGTTGATTGTCATTTTCAAAAATAATAACTTCTTCTTGCTCAATATGCTTTCGTAACGCTTCTGTTTCTTCTCCTTTTAATATGTGGGACCATTGTGTTGACCCTTTACTTTTTAAACGATTAGCCGTTTCTTTTAACAAATCATCCAATAATGAAACATCTTGCGGCTTTGCTAGTCTGACATCCATTTCCCCACACCTTTCTAATTCTCTTTTATCCTATCATGTTAAATTCAACTAAACCACATACTTAAGACCGATTAATAAAAAAGAAACCACCTCAAATAAGGTAGTTTCTCTCTATTATTTACCTAAAACTAATTGTGTCACACGTTGAATACAAAATGAAATACTATCTGTTGCTTCATCTTGTTTCGCTTCTGAGGCATTAAACATTTCCTCATTAACACTGTTTGCTTCAACATTAATAGAGTCAACCATTTCTTGACATCCTTCAACATATAAAACAAATGATTTTTCTAATTTCTTATGGATTCCCATAACTTTAGCTGGTGCTTTTAAGCCTTTAATTTGAGCTAATAATTCTCTATATTTATCTGTTCCACTTAAAAATAAATCTTGGGTATTTTTTAACTCTTCAGCTGATAATTCTGAAATTGAGTTTGAATCGATTGCTTGTCTAATAACTTCGTATGAAGGGTTCATTTCCTCTCCAACTTGTTCAGACGCTGTCACCACATCATTTATTTTTTGAATATAAAAGCCTAAATTTGGTTTCTTCAAAGATATCCCTCTTTCTTAAATTACTCACTCATCCATTTTAACTTGTTTGGCTAAAAAGATAAAGCTTTCTTTTTCAAAAGGTGTCTATTTGTTTCCCTTTACTTTTAATTTATACGCTTCTTCAACAATAGAATATTCATTTCTTATACTTGATAAAATATGATAAGGATCAGACACCAGAATATTTCGAGACTCAAAATACTCAAATAAAGCACAAAAATAACGACGTTCATCAGAATCTGGGAAAAAAGCTTTATCTAAATTTAATTTTACCAGTTCGCCAGATTTTAAAGTGATTCTTAGTAAGAAAGCTTCACGGTTATAAAACATCTGTCTCGGTCGATAAGCAACAGTTGTATTTTGCCCCTCATAGCCTTTATTATCAAAGTAAATTTCCATCTGCTCAATTTCTTTAAAATCAATAAATTTAGTCCTTCTTTTTCCGAAAAAAGCCATGGTTTCCCATACTATCTTAGGCATATATATGTTTGAATCAAAATACTCAATACCTGTTTTAGTCACCGTAAAATAATTATACATTCTTCTTAAATCAACCAAATTAATTTCATTTATTAAAGCACCTAAGAATAATCCACCACCAATCATAAACCAACCCTCAGTATTAAATTGTAAATAATAAATACCATTGATAATCATGAGTAGTGGAAAAATCATGCTTAACACAAATATTTTCTTAGACTTAAATTTTCCATAATCAAGAGGTAGTGGTAATTCGCCTCGGTTCATAATCAACTCATCTAATGATAAATCTAATAAATCACTTAACCTAATTAAATTATCAATACTAGGTAACGCATCTCCTCTTTCCCATTTTGATATAGATTGTCTTGAAATATTCATCTGGTTAGCCAGTTCTTCTTGAGTGTAGTTTTTCAGTTCTCGATGTTTTTTTATATTACTTGAAATAATCATCCTAACCACTCCTTTCTTGACTAAAGTCTATCAAATAATGCTAAAAAAGAAACGAACCTTTTAGTTGCAACCCTATTATATCAAGGTTTAACAAAAAAAGTAATGTTTGAAGTGTATCAAACATTACTTATCACGTTTATTAAATTAAGTAACTATTTAAAGAAATTCTTACTGTATTTCTCACCAGAAACCATATCATATTGAATTAATTCATATGCTTCAAAAATCTCTTTTTCTTCTTTGGATAGCTCAATTTCTTTTTGCCAAGTTTGGTTATAGTAATATGTTTCTTTTTCAAATGCAGGTAAAAATTGATGCATCTCTTTTAATAACTCATAAAATCCTGTTGTCTCGACTCCCTCAACTTGACTCACTATTGATGGAAAATAAAAAGGACTAATAATTTCTTCTTTTGTCGGTGAACTATCTCTTGTATCATATACTAAAAATTCAGTTAAATGAGCTGTAATATCTTTATTATCAGCTAACACATCATCAGGGTAAATCGAAGGTAAATGATCTCCCCAAAAAACTACAACTGTTGGTCGACTTAACTGATTAATCTGGCTAATAAATTCTTTTAAAGCTTCAGAAGTATAAGCAATATCTTGGGAGTAGTTTTCAACTCCCTTAGCAGAAGAAAAACCATCTAAAACATAATCCGATTGGTCATATTTATTAGAATAAGGCATATGCGTTTGCATAGTCACCAAGTGAACAAATTGTGGTTTTTGATTATCATCAAGAATATCTAAAACTTCCTTAAAAGCAGACTCATCCGAAATATAACCACCTTTAGATAGCTTTTCTTGGTGTGTCATTATTTTTTCATCTAAAAACCTGTCAAAACCAAATGTTTGATACACGTCTTTTCGTTTATACATGGACGTATTATAAGGATGAATTGCTGTGGCTTGGTAATTTTGGTCTTTAAGAGTTGATACTAGTGATGGAAACTCTTTTTCTTTAGATAACATCATCGTATAAGGTGTTGTCATTTGAGGATTTAAAAGTCCCATTGAAAAACCTGTTAAGGCCTCAAATTCTATATTAGCTGTCCCACCACCGTAATTTTGAGATAACATCTGACCTCTTTGAAGAGATTCACTGGCTACTTCACGATATGTTTTTAACGGATCTGGAGTAACATTAATTCCCTTTAATTTCAAAGGATCTGAAAAACTCTCTGACATCACATAAATGACATTAGGTTGTTCACTTTTACTAGATACGGCATTCTCTTTATCAGCCTTTTGATTGTACGTTGCCATAATATCTCCAATAGTCTCTTTAGAGTAATTTTCTGGCTCTTCCATTCCTTCAACTTTTAAATTAAATAAGAATCCTCCCATAAATCCTGTATTGTAATAATTCATTTTTTGGCTATAGGGAATCCATTTTGCTGTTCGATCATAGGCTTTTTTTACTAAATTACCTGGTTGATTAAAGTGACTGATATAAACTAACAATAGGCTGGTTATGACAAGAGTGATTACTCTAATTTGCTGCCTTCTTAAAGGAAGCTTAAGAGCCTGATAAAATGAATAACCTATTGTAAATAATAAAGCCAACACAACACAAATAAATAGTAAAAATAAAGGTAAACCAATAATATCTCGAAGCATACTCCATTCAATGATCATCTTTAAATCATCAGGATAAATTGGTTCCATACGATAAGATAGTTTCAAAGCATTGGTAATACCTAATAGAATAATACTGACTAAATAAAATAAATTTCCTACAAAAAAAGAACCTGCCAAGGAAACTATAAATAAATTAAGGACTAATAAAACAAAAGACCCAATTAAGAATTTCTCGGTATGCCATGAAAAGGCAAATTTCGTGGCTAAATCAAATGACCAATTATTTTCTGATAACTGTAAATAATAATTACTAACTAAAACTACTACTAAACTGATTAAAAGCCCTATCCAAAGTGACTTTACTCTTAACCAATCTTTCTTTCTAAATCGCATAAATTACCTCACTTTACTTCCAAAAATCATCATATTTAGAGATAGGTAAATGTCTTTTATGAGCCGTTTTTAAATACCAAGATTCAATTGTTTTGGCTGCTTCTTCTGACACTTCTTTTCCTTCTAAATAATCGTCAATTGATTCGTAACTAACCCCTAGAGCATCTTCATCTGCAATCATAGGTTTATTTTCTTCCAAATCAGCTGTAGGTGTCTTTAAATATAAACTCTCATCAGCTTCTAAATAAGCTAATAATTGACGTCCTTGTCTTTTATTAAGGCCAGAAAGTGGCAGTAAATCAGCTGCTCCGTCACCGAACTTAGTGTAGAATCCCGTTAAAGCTTCTGCTGCGTGATCTGTTCCTAAGACAGCTCCTTTGAATTCTCCAGCAATCGCATATTGAGTAATCATTCGCTCACGTGCTTTGATGTTCCCTTTATTAAAGTCACTAATTTCAAGTTGACTATTCTCTTGTAATTCAGTCACCAATCTATCTACTGCTGGTTTAATATTAACAATATATTCTTTATCTGCTTGAATAAAAGACAAAGCTTTATTAGCATCTTCTTCATCATTTTGCTGTCCATAAGGTAAACGAATCGCGATAAATTGATAATCACTATCTCCTGTTTCTTCTCTCATTTCAGTAATAGCAAGTTGTGCTAATTTTCCAGCTAAAGTTGAATCTTGTCCACCACTAATTCCTAAAACCAAAGATTTTATAAATGGATGTTTTTTTAAATAGTTTTTTAAGAACTCAATACGTTCTCTTACTTCAACGTTGGGTTCGATATTTTTTTCTACGTGTAAAGCTTCAATAATTTCTTGTTGTAATTGTCTCATACTTATCTCTCCTTACTTTGTTATATTATAGCATATCACTTTTTAGGATTAGTTTATTTTTTCTTTCATATTTATTAAAGTTCGATCTATTTTTTTCTTTAGCTCACTTCGATGATCTGGCTTCAATTCCAAATTCGTTTCCTGTGCTATTATTTTCACTACTTCTTCGACTTTTAAGTTATCTGTTTGAATTCGAGAAACATTTTCTAATTCTTTTAAAGAGCTAATTGCAGGATTAATTCGCTGCCTTACCCAGGAGTCTTTCCCTTCAAAACGTTTATCTAAACGTTTATTTAAGGTTTCTTGATTTGTTTCCAAAATAAAATGCGTCACTAATATATCTTGCATTCTTAATTCTTCAATTATTTCTAAAACATATTGAGGATTAATTATTGTCATAGGAATAATAATCGTTCCAGAGTAGCTGGTGGCTAACTTTTTTAATAATGTGACATTTATCTCACGCCACTCTTTAAACATTTGAAAGTCTGGTTGATGTAATTCTTTAGGAAATGATTTATTAATTAAAAAACCTGTTTCTTCAGGATCAAAAATAAAACTATTTTCCACTCTATTATGTAATTCTATTGCAGTAGTTGTTTTGCCTGCTCCCCAAGCACCATTAATCCAAATAATCATGTCTTCACTTCCATTCTATTTGGCTATTATATCAAAATAAAAAAAGAACTTCTCCACTAATAGAGAAGTTCTTAAAACTTTGTAAGTTACATTGTTTTTCAACCGCAAGATTACTCTGCAGCGTTTTCGTCTTTGAGACCGTATTTTTTGTTGAAACGATCCACACGTCCGTCTGCTTGAGTGAATTTTTGGCGTCCTGTATAGAATGGATGTGAATCAGATGTGATTTCCACACGGATTACTGGGTAAGTGTTACCATCTTCCCATTCTGCAGTTTCATCAGATGATTTAGTAGAACCTGATAAGAATTTAAAACCTGTTTGAGTGTCCATGAATAATACTGGACGGTAATCTGGATGAATTCCTTGTTTCATAATTTTTCTCTCCTTTGCCCTGAACCATTTGCTGGAACAGAGTTATTATACAACGCTACTATTTTAACACGTTGAATCCTTTTTATCAATTACTTTTTTTAAAAGAAACATCTTTAAATGTTTGATAAAAAGACTCATTAGAATCAGTTTTTTTAAGCACATTTAAAAATTGATTAGTGAAATCAATAGAATCACCTTTCATATTTCTACGTAATTTGTATACTTCTTCTAAATTTTCTGGTGAGATAAGTAGCTCTTCTTTTCTTGTACCTGAGCGTTTAATATTAATAGCAGGAAATACGCGTCTTTCAGATAGCTCTCTTGAAAGATGTAACTCCATATTTCCAGTTCCTTTAAATTCTTCATAGATAACATCGTCCATACGGCTTCCAGTATCGACTAAAGCAGTTGCTAATATAGTTAAACTTCCGCCCTCTTCAATATTTCTTGCCGAACCAAAGAAACGTTTTGGTCTATAGAAAGATGCTGGGTCAACCCCACCACTTAATGTACGGCCACTAGGAGGAACGACTAAGTTATAAGCACGTGCAAGTTTTGTTAAACTATCCATTAAGATAACAACATCTCTCTTGTCTTCCACTAAACGAAGCGCACGATCTAAAACAAGTTCCACAATACGAGTATGATTTTCTGGCTTTTGGTCAAAGGTAGAAGAAACCACTTCCCCTTTAACACTACGTTCAATGTCAGTCACTTCTTCTGGACGTTCATCAATTAGTAACACAATTAATTCAACATCTGGATAGTTATGACTAATACCGTTAGCAATTTCTTTAATGACTGATGTCTTACCAGCTTTAGGAGGAGCCACGATTAAACCACGTTGACCAAATCCAACTGGAGCAAAAATATCAATCATTCGCGTAGCTAAGCGACTTTTATGAGTTTCTAGCTTAATTTGTTCCTCTGGATATAAAGCAGTTAAAGCTGGGAAATGTGGCCGTTCTTTCGCCTCTTCTGGATTTTTGCCGTTAACTGTTTCTACATGCATTAACCCATAATAGCGTTCTGACTCTTTAGGCGGTCTTGCTTTCCCTGATACTTTATCCCCATTTCTCAGACCAAAACGTCTAATTTGAGACGTTGAAATGTAAATATCTTCTTTACTAGATGAATAATTAATTGGTCTTAAAAAACCATACCCATCCTGAGAAACAATATCAAGAACTCCTTCCATCATGAAAAAGCCCTGCTTTTCAGCTTGGGCTCTAATGACTGCAAGGGATAATTCTTTTTTATTCATTTGACTATAATAAGGGATTTTAAAATCTTTAGCATAAGTATAAATCTCTTTAAGAGTTTTATTCTCAAGCTCTCCCATTGTTAAATAATCACGCATTTTTTAGTCCTCTTCTTCCATGCGAATATCAGCGCCTAGAGAAGTTAATTTTTCAATGATGCTATCGTATCCACGTAAAATATTTCCTACGTTAGAAATTTTAGTTGTTCCTGTTGCCATAACACCAGCAATAACTAAACAAGCTCCAGCTCTTAAATCACTCGCTGTTACTTCAGCACCTTCTAATTGCAACTCAGGGTTACCATTAATCACAATCATGTTACCTTCAAGGCTAGCGTTAGCTCCCATTCTTACAAGTTCAGGAATGTGATTAACACGAGCTTCATAGATAGTATCAGTTACAATACTTGTTCCTTCTGTTAATAATAGAAGTGGTGTGATTGGTTGCTGTAAGTCCGTTGCAAATCCAGGGTAAGGAACAGTTGTTACGTTAGCTGCTTTAAGACCTGTTGAAGGATGAACTGTAATTGAGTCCTCTTCAATTGTCATATTAACGCCCATTTCTGTTAACTTCGCAATAAAACTTTCTAAATGTTCATGAATCACATTTTTAACTTTGATTCCTTCACCATAAGCTGCTGCAAGAGAAAGATAAGTTCCTGCTTCAATACGGTCAGGGATAATCGAGTGACGACAACCATGTAATTCTTTAACCCCATCAATACGGATTTCATTTGTTCCAGCTCCACGAATGTTAGCACCCATATTGTTTAATAATGTAGCAACATCAATGATTTCAGGTTCACGAGCTGCATTTTCAATCACAGTACGTCCTTCAGCTTTAACCGCTGCTAACATCACGTTGATTGTTGCCCCAATAGAGACCATATCCATATAGATTCTAGTTCCTTTTAAGCCTTCATCCGCTTTTAAATAAGTTGCACCATTTTCAGTTGTAACTGTTGCACCTAATGCTTCAAAACCTTTAATATGTAAATCAATTGGTCTTGGTCCTAAATAACAACCGCCTGGTAAACCTACAACACCTTCATTGAACTTAGCTAATAAAGCTCCCATAAAATAATATGAAGCTCTTAAACTTTGAATTTTACCACTTGGCATTGGAGTTGATTTCATGTTTGTTGGGTCAATCTTCATACGATTGTTTTCAAAACTAACGCTGACTCCCATCATTTCTAAAATTTCTTTTAATGAATGAACATCTTTAATATCTGGTACACCTTCTAATATTACTGGTGAGTCTGCTAAGATGGCTGCTGGAATAAGAGCTACCGCACTATTCTTTGCTCCACTTATTTTTACTTCACCTTTTAGCTTCTTTCCGCCGTTAATAACCAATTTTTTCATTATGTTTATAAATCCTCACTTTATACTTTAAAAAAGCTGCTTTATGAAAAGCAGCTACAAGTTTCATGTATTTTATTAACCAAGGATATTCTACCATAAATTGGAACCTAAAAAAAGTCATAGATACATTTATCTCAAGTTCGAATATAGAAGAGCTTATAAACCTTACGAAACTTCTATTTCCTGTTTATTTAATATAGATAAAAAGAGACTAACCTAAGGGTCAGTCTCTTTATTTTAATTATGCTTTGTTTGTAGAACCAAACCATTCAATACGTTGTTTAACTAATTCAGTTACCGCAGTAAATCCTGGTGCTAATAATTTACGAGGGTCAAATCCTTTACCTTCTAAATCTTTTCCTTCTTCGATGTATTTACGTGTTGCTGCTGCAAATACTTCTTGACATTCAGTGTTTACGTTAATTTTTGAAACACCTAAAGAAATAGCTTTTTGTACTTGATCTAAAGGAATACCAGAACCACCATGTAATACTAATGGTTTACCATCAGTTACATTAGCAATAGCTTCTAATGTTTCGAAGCTTAATCCAGTCCAGTTTTCAGGGTATGAACCGTGAATGTTACCAATTCCTGCTGCTAAGAAATCAATACCTGTATCAGACATTGCTTTACATTCAGCTGGATCTGCTAATTCACCAGTTCCAATAATTCCGTCTTCTTCTCCACCAATGCTTCCAACTTCACATTCTACAGAAACGCCTGCAGCGTGAGCTTTAGCAACAACTTCTTTTGCTTTTTCTAAGTTTTCTTCAAATGGTAAATGAGAACCATCAAACATAACTGAAGTATATCCAATTTCGATACATTTTAAAGCATCTTCGTATTCACCATGATCTAAATGTAAAGCTACAGGAACTGTAATTCCCATTGAATCAATTAAATCTTTTACGATATCGTAACAAACTTGGTAGCCACCCATATATTTAGCTGCTCCCATAGACGTTTGGATCATAACTGGTGCATTTGCTTCTTGAGCACCTTGTAAGATTGCTTTAGTCCACTCTAAGTTGTTTGTATTAAAAGCCCCAACTGCGTATTGTCCTTCTCTAGCTTTTTTTAACATTTCTGCTGCTGATACTAATGCCATAAATAATTTCCTCCTAATTTTGGATAAAGATTTTTATTAAGTTTAGCTTAGCTAACACCGTTATTTTACCACTTTCTAGTTCGTTTTGCTAGTCAAACTCCACTTTTATGGTAACTTTTCTGAAAGTTTCAACTTTTTTCACAAAGCTGAACTTAATACAAACCAACTGGATTTTCATTCGTATTAATATAGATATTTTTAGATTGAGAGTAGCTATCTAGTATCGCTTTGTGAGTTTCTCTACCAATCCCTGATTTCTTGTAACCACCAAATGGACTACCTGCTGGAATTTGATTATAAGTATTTACCCAAACACGTCCAGTTTCGATACCTCTCCCTACTTTAAGAGCTGTATTAATGTTACTTGTCCAAACGCCTCCACCAAGTCCATAATCAGAATCATTTGCTAAGGCAATGACTTCATCAACTGTTTTAAACTTAATGACTACAGCAACTGGCCCAAAGATTTCTTCACGAGCTATTGCCATATCATTAGTCACATCAGTTAATAGAGTCGGTCTCATAAAACAACCATTACTAAGGGCTCCTGTTAAACGAGTTCCCCCTGTTAAAATAGTTGCTCCTTCTTTACGTCCTTTTTCAACAGCTTCTTCTATTTTTATTAATTGACTTTCATTTACTTGTGAACCCATTTGTGTCTCTTCATGCCAAGGTTCTCCTACAATAACTGATTCGAATTTTTCTTTTAAAGCACCGACAAACTTATCATAAATGCCCTCTTGGACAAAGATTCTAGATCCCGCACAACAAACTTGACCTTGATTAAATAAAATACCAAGTTGTGCTCCTTCAATTGCTTTTTCAAATGGCATATCATCAAAGAATATGTTAGCTGATTTCCCACCTAATTCAAGTGTTGCTGGAATTAATCTTTCAGCTGCAGCTTTTGCAACATTATAGCCAATCTCTGTTGAACCTGTGAAAGCTAATTTATTAAACCCTTCATGGTGTAACATGTACTCACCTGATTTAGAACCTTTTCCTGTTATAACATTTAAAACACCTTTTGGTAAAAGAGGGCCAATTAATTTTACCATCTCTAACAAACTTAACGAAGTCGATGATGATGGATGAATAACAATAGTATTTCCTGCAGCTAATGCTGGTGCAATTTTCCATGCTGCCATCAATATTGGGAAATTCCAAGGAATAATCTGCCCTACCACACCAATCGGTTCACGAATAACAATACTTAAAGTGTCTTCATCAAAAGCAGTTGCACTTCCTTCTTCACTACGAATAACTCCAGCAAAATATCTGAAATGATCTGCGCTTAAAGGAACATCCACAGTTCTTGTTTCTCTTATAGGCTTTCCATTGTCCATTGCTTCAACCATTGCTAGGTGTTCCATATTCTCATCAATCACATCTGCAATTTTCAATAATAAATTACTTCGATCCACTAATGACCATTTTTTCCAACTCACTAATGCTTCTTGAGCAGCACTCACTGCATTATCAACATCTCCGTCTAGTGCGTCCACAAAACTAGCTAATTTCTCTCCTGTTGCTGGTGAGTAACTATCAAGTCTTTCTTCTCCAACACCATTGGTCCACTCGCCATTTATATACAATCCATAGTTGTTATTAGCTTTAAAATCTATCATTAGGTTAATTCTCCTTTTAAAAATATATTTTTGGTATAGTTGTTATTGTAAGCGTATATAAAAATAAAAACAAGCGTTTTGTTTTGACGGTAATTAATTAGCAATCAATTTTAAAAATAAAAAAAGCTACCTGGATCCCAGGTAGCTACTCTCAATCTATATTTCTGTACTCTCAATTTCTTTTCCAAGAAAATAAGAAATAGCTGTTCTAATCACGACTATTCCAGCTAAAATAAGGATGTCTTCAATAGACGGATTTAATATTGTTTCAATAATATCTGAAGCAATTAAAACCTCTAAACTTAACAAGACATATGAACCCAGATACATCTTCACATAATTATTTTTTTTAGAAACTACCATTCTGTCTGTATGACTAAATTCATTTCTAAAGAAATCAATCATTGCTTTTCCAACACCAAATAATAAAATAACTACTGAAAATGTATTTAATGCAAAAATAATATATTCCACTACTAAATGTATCAATTCCTATGCCTCATTTCTAAAAAAAGAGCAACCTATTGGATGCTCTTTTACTTATTTATACTTCTGGAGTTTCTTCTTCTTCATCGTCGTATAAATCTTCATCATCTAAATCATCTTCATCAACGATTGTTAAGCCTTCAGCTTCGTCAGTTTCTTCATCGACATCGCCAATTTCAGATAAGTCAGTCGTATACTCTTTGATTTCTTTTGCTTCGTCATCTTCTTCATCGTATAATTCTTCATCATCTTCGTCATCGTGAATGTCACTATCTTCTGGATCGTCATCGTTGTAATCGATAGCATCTTCATCCATTCCAATAAAGGCATTAACTTTTTTACGTTTTTTACGACGTACTGTTTCGTCATCGTCTTCATCAATTCCTGATACTTCTTCATCGATTGAATCAATTGGATACCAAGAGCGTAATCCCCAACGATTATCTCCTAGAGAAATAAAACTACCATCAATGTTTAAGTCTGTATAAAATTGAGGTAATACATCTCTAATCTCGCTATCAGCTTTACCTAAATAATTTTGAATTTGATTTACTAAGTCTGAAAAATCCATGATATCGCCACGATCAGCTAAAATAGCATGAGCTACTTCAATCATTGATATTTCACTTTTATCGATACCCTCGAATGTTTTAAATTCCAACTGGCACACGTCCTTTCACAGTCTACTCTTTATAATACAATATCTGTACTATCAATGCAATTCAATTTTCTTGATTTTCTAACGCTTACGCCGTAAAGTTGATATCTAAATGATAAACACCTATTTTTTCATCTCCACCAAACAAATCATAATCAATAATTACTTGACCAGAATACGGTCTGTCTTTCAAACTAACTCGAATATTATTTGTAAATGTTTTTATCCACATCGTTCCAAATGGTGTTTCGTAGTTTGTTTCATTGTATTTTTGATAATCGAATTTTAACTTCATTCGTACCTCTCCAGCACGAATCAGCTGAACACTTCCATCAGCTAAAATTTTCATTGTAACTGAAATTTTTTCATCTACGCCTTCAAGTTGTTCGTTATATCTTATATAAAGGACTTCACCAATCCTTACTATTTGCCCTTCTTCTTCCATAAAAAACTCTCGTAATTCATTTTCCTGAAAAACTTCTGTTTTCACTTTTATCATTACAGGAATTGATTTTCTTTCTTCCATCATCGACACCTCATTTTTATCTTTTCTCTATTTTCCTTGCTTATGGATCTTTTGTCAAATAAAGTCAAAGTGTTTTCATTCATTTTTTCTTCCTAAGTCATGTATAATAGTTTTATTATCATTTTAGGAGTGAATCACCCATGACAAAAGAGAATAACGCTCTTATTCTAGAGCATATGAATTTAACCTCTCATCAAGGACTAGAGCCATTTATATATACTGATATTCTAGCTGAATATGCTGGAAATCACCAAGTAACATGCTTTCATTTTTGGACGATGAAAAACCAACTCATTTTAGGTATGCAAGATACTAGAGTTACTGACCTATCTGCCGGCGTTTCTTCTATTTTAGCTAACAATTATCAACCCATTGTTAGAAATTCTGGTGGTTTAGCAGTTGTAGCTGATGAGGGAGTGCTAAATTTTTCAATGATTATGCCACAACCTGCTGAAAAAAACAGTTTATCTATTAACCATGGCTATGAATTAATGAAACAAATGATTGAAGAAGCCTTAATTGACTTCAATTGTCAAATCGACGCCTTCGAGGTGACTGATTCATACTGCCCTGGTGAATTTGATTTAAGTATTAATGGTAAAAAATTTGCTGGTATTTCTCAACGACGAATCAAAAAAGGAATCGGTGTGATGATTTATTTAAGCGTTGAAGGAAATCAACATGCGCGCGGTGAACTAGTAAAGTCATTTTATAAAGCTGGCTTAGGTGAAGATTTCGGAAAAAACAAATTCCCTCCTGTTAATCCTGATTCAATGGCTAATTTATCAGAGCTTCTTGATACAGCATTAAGTGTTAAGGATATGAAACAACGATTAGAATCAGTTATTGCTAATCATTTTACACTATCACAAGAAGAATCTGAGTCATTTAAAGTATTTTCTGAATCCGAGCCATTTTCAACACAATTTGAACACCAACAAAAAAGAATGTTACAACGTAACGAAATTATTAACTGGGAGGAATTACAACATGACAACGGCTGAAAAATTGCCCTTTGAAAAAGTCTTTCGTGACCCGATTCATCAATATATCCATGTTGAACATCGAATTATTTTAGATTTAATCAATTCAAAAGAATTTCAACGTTTAAGACGAATCAAACAACTAGGGACTTCTTCTTTTACTTTCCATGCGGCTGAGCATTCTAGATTTGGTCACTCTCTTGGCGTTTATGAAATCACAAGAAGAATTTGTCATTTTTTTGAACGAAACTTTTCAATTAAAGATGACCCCAAAAACGGTTGGGATGACTCTGAACTTTTAGTTGCTTTGTGTGCTGCTCTATTACATGATGTTGGACACGGTCCCTACTCACATACCTTTGAAGGGATTTTCAATACTAATCATGAAGCTTTTACGATTGATATCATTACCTCAGAAACGACGGAAATCAATCATATATTGAAACAAGTATCCTCTGATTTCCCAGAAAAAGTAGCTAGTGTTATCAGTAAAGAATATCCGAACCAACAAGTTGTGCAGTTAATTTCTAGTCAAATTGATGCAGACCGTATGGATTATTTACTCAGAGACGCATACTATACGGGAACTGAGTATGGTACTTTTGATTTAACCCGTATCTTACGAGTTATTAGACCTTATAAAGATGGCATTGCTTTTCAATTTAATGGCATGCACGCTGTCGAAGATTATATTGTCAGCCGCTATCAAATGTATATGCAAATTTATTTCCACCCGGTTTCTAGAGGGATGGAAGTTATTCTTGATCATTTACTTAATCGAGGAAAGGTTTTATATCAGGAGGATCCTTTATTTTTCAAAAGTTATTCTCCCTTACTAATTCCATTTCTTGAAAATGATTACACTTTAGCAGATTATTTAAAGCTTGATGACGGTGTTTTAAATACAGCCTTTTTATCTTGGATGGATCATAGTGATACTACTTTAAGCGACTTATCAAAACGCTTTTTACATCGTAGACCATTTAAATCAATTACTTTTAACGAAAAAAGTGAAAAGTATATTCCTACCCTAATAAGCTTAATAGATGAAGTCGGCTATGACCCTAAAAATTATACGGCTATTAATTCAAGTTATGATCTGCCTTATGATTTTTATTCACCTTCTGAAAATAAACATCGCACACAAATCGAATTAATGGAGCGCGATGGTAGTCTTGTAGAGCTATCAAAAGTTAGCGACCTTGTAGCAGCTTTAACAGGTGAAAATAAAGGTGATCAACGTTTCTTTTTCCCAAAAGAAATGCTTGCAACTAAAACCTCACCATCCTATACTTTATTCGAAGAACAGATAACTCGTTTTAATGACTACATCCATAACGGAGCTATCAAAGAAAACTAAGGAGTGTTTTACATTGAGTATTAAATTAGTAACAATTGACATTGATGGTACTTTATTAAATTCAAATAAAGAGCTTACCTCAGAAGTAAAAACAGCCATAAAAAAGGCAACTGTACAAGGTGTTAACATAGTTCTTGCTACTGGTCGCCCAACAATTGGCGTTTTAGATTTAGTTAAAGAGTTAGAGCTTGACTTTATGATTACATACAATGGCGCAATGATACAAAATGCTGGTACAGAGGAAGTTTTAATTGAGCATCCTCTTTCTCATGATGATTTCTTAGATATCGAACTACTTGCAAGAAAGTTAGGGGTTCACTTCCATGCTCAGGACTATTCTCGCATGTACACACCTAATCGTGATTTAAGCGAATATACCATTCATGAAGCAACTTTAACTGGTATTCCAGTTTCATATCGTGCGATTTCAGAGATGACACCTGATATCAAAATAATTAAATCAATGATGATCGATAAGGAAGAGATTTTAGATGAAGCTATCTCTAAAATTCCAACTGATTTTTCTGATCGTTTTGCCATTGTCAAAAGTGCTCCCTTCTATTTAGAAGTTTTAAACAAACAAGCCACAAAAGGAGAAGCTGTTAAAGAATTAGCAGCTAAATTAAATATTACTCTCGATGAAGTTATGGCTATTGGAGATAACGAAAATGACCTATCTATGATTGAAACAGCAGGAATTGGTGTTGCTATGGGAAATGCTGTCCCATCTGTTAAAGAAGCGGCTAATCAAATTACTACTAGTAACGATGAACATGGTGTAGCTCATGCTCTAACTCAATGGGTTTTAAAATAAAAAAACTAGATGAACCAAAAATGGTTCATCTAGTTTTTTCTTATCTCTCTTTTCTTAACAACAATATTAGTTCCAGTAAAAATAATAATACCTAACCATATGAAACTAAATGCTGTTAGTTGAGGAACACTAAATGTTTCGCCAAATTGAAAGACAGCTGCAATCAACATCAACGTAGGAGCAATATACTGTAGAAAACCAACTAAAACGTAAGATATGTTTTTAGCTGCTTCTGCAAATAAAAATAATGGGATAGCTGTCACTACTCCAGCTCCAACTAGTAACATATTAATTTTTAAATCAAATGTCATAAACCCTTCTACAGAGAAAAAAACTAAGTAGATAAAAGCAAATGGAGCCATGAGAGCTGTTTCAATTGTCAGGCCTGTTAAAGAATCCACCTGGGCAATTTTTTTAATTAAGCCATATAAACTAAATGTAATAGCCATTGCTAAGCTAGACCATGGTACATGACCACTTTGAACAGCTAACAGAACCACTCCAAAAGCGGCTAAAGCACAAGCCAGTATCTCTCCTCTGTTTAGCCTCTCTTTTAAAATTAAAGTAGCTAATAATACGTTTACTAAAGGATTCATGTAATATCCTAAACTGGCATCAATTACCTTACCACTACTTACTGAAAAAATAAAAATAAACCAATTAACGGTTATTAAAATAGCTGCAAAAATAATTGCTATTAATCTTTTTTTATCACGAATCAGTTTCATTACTTCTTGATAAAAGAAAGTTAATTTATTAGTTACTAATAAAACGACTACCATAAAAACAAATGACCAAACAATTCGATAACTTAAAACTGAAAGTGGTGAAACTTCTCCCACTGCTTTCCAATAAAAAGGTAATACTCCCCATAGTAAATAAGCTAAAACACCTGAAATAATGCCCCACTTAGTATTAGATTCTTCTTTCAATACGCAAACCACTCCTTTTTCTTATATAAGTCTTATCATTCTAACATAATGTTAATTATTTAAACTAAAAAAAGAACTTGCTGTTTAACAAGTTCTTTCTATTTATTTTTTAAAAAATATCTCCATTGAAAATAGAGTTTTTAACGATAACATAATCAACTTTTCTGATTGCTTCAACATCTTTACCACCTGCATAAGAAATAGATGATTGTAAATCTTGTTGCATTTCATTTAAAGTATCTTCTAAGTTACCACGGTGTTCAATCATAATTTTTTTACCTTCAACATTTTTGTGCTCACCTTTTTGATATTCAGAAGCACTACCGAAGTATTCTTTATATAATTTGCCATTTTCTTCTACTGTTTCACCAGGTGACTCTTCATGGCCTGCAAATAATGAGCCAATCATAACCATTGTTGCTCCAAAGCGAATTGACTTAGCAATATCACCGTGAGTACGGATGCCTCCATCAGCGATTAAAGGTTTACGAGCAGCTTTACTACATCTTCTTAAAGCTGATAATTGCCAACCACCAGTACCAAAACCTGTTTTTAATTTAGTAATACAAACTTTACCTGGTCCAATACCAACTTTTGTTGCATCAGCACCAGCATTTTCTAATTCACGAACCGCTTCAGGTGTTCCTACATTTCCTGCAATAACAAAAGTTTCAGGTAAAAATGTTTTTAAATGTTTAATCATATTGATAACTGAATCAGAATGACCATGAGCAATATCAATCGTTACATAGTCAGGAATAATTTTTTCATCCGCCATTTTTTTAACAAATTCATATTCGTTCGGTTTTACACCTACACTAATAGAAGCGAACAATCCTTTTTCTTGCATCTTCTTAACAAAAGGAATACGGCCTTCTTCATCAAAACGATGCATGATATAAAAATAGCCTTTTGACGCTAAAAATTCAGCAATATCCTCATCAATGATTGTTTGCATATTAGCAGGAACCACTGGCATTTTAAATTCTCTATTACCTAATTTAACAGTAGTTTCGCATTCAGAACGACTTTCCACAATACATTTATTAGGTACTAACTGAATATCTTCGTAATCAAAAATCTTCATAAAACTTCCTCCTAGAATGATAAAAAGTATTTTTAGAGAGCAAAATACGAATATTAATACTTAAAAATTCGGCTTTATTTTTGCGTCCTATGATAATCTAACGCATAACCAAAAAAAAAGCAAGACATATGATAATAATCTTGCTTTTCTTTATTAAATTGTTCGTCTTTTATAGATTTTGCGTTTTCATAACTCGTAATGAAAATAAAATCATTCCCATAGAAACTAACATCATGGCTAAATTCGTAAATAATGAGTAACCTGTTTCACTAAAGTTCATAGCTGCAGGAATAAATCCTAAAAAGCCTAAAACCATTGTCTGAGCTGTATTAAAGGCAAAATAAACTAATATTGTTAAATTTTTCCCTTTCATCAAAATAGTAGCTGCAGAGATTAAGATTAAGGTATTTAAATATGAATTCAACATTGTAAAGGAAATACTGAAAATACTAAAGGAATTAATATTCATCAACCTAAAAATTTCTCCAATAAATTCAAACATTCCTGTCGTTTGTGACATTTTAAGTAGCACAATAAATCCTGGAACAAATACTAGAATAATTGTCACACAGAGCGACCATAATAACGTGGCACCTATTTTTGAGAAAAATAATCTAGTTCGGTTGACTCCTGATGCCACTAACATGGCCATGACATCATTTTTATAATCCAATGACATTAGATGAAATGGATATAAAAACATAAAAGCCAAGTTAGCAAACATGGTTAACATGAAAAACAAGAAAAATAATCCCACAAAAGCACTTTCTGATTCTGATATATAATTAGCTTTGTCTATTAAATGAACCAAATAGACTGTTGTACAAATATTTACAATTGCTAAAATCCCTGTTGCAATCAAATATTTTTTATCTCGCATATACTTAAATAATTCCATTTTAAAAATCAATTTCGCTGTCATTCTACTCCTCCTCTAATTTAAATTACCATCTAAAACATTTACTTTGGTTAAACCAGTGATTTCAACACCTTGCGCTACTAATTGAGTTTTGATTTCACCCCAACGTTCATCTTTAATGTTTAACCTAACAACACCGCTGTCGAGTAATTGATAATAATAATTAGAATTTTCTAGAATAACGATTAATACTTCCTGATTAGTCGTTTCAATATCACGAATCATTTTATCAGGTGTGGCTGTTAAATCGATATGCTTAGCAATTACACCTTTTTTAATAACAAATACTTCCTGACAAAGAGACTCAATGTCATTCTTCACATGACTAGAAATGATTAGAGTCATTCCTTTACTCGTCATTTGTTTTAAATAAAATTTAAACCACGTAACAGTATCAGAGTCTAGTCCTCTAAAAGGTTCATCTAAAATTAAAATCTTAGGCTCATGTAATAAAGCTATCAATAAAACTAATTTTTTAATCATTCCGTATGAGTAAGTTTTTACTTTACTATGTAAAAACTCTGAAATCTCTAACTCTCGAGCTAAATCTTCTGCACGCTCTGGGTTAAAATTTCCTCGTAAACCTGAAAAATATTCAATATTAAACCAACCGGTACGATCTTTATAGACAGATATTCCATCTAAAACGATTCCGACATTACTTAAAATTTCATTGCGCTCTTTAACAGAGACTCCATCAATAGTGATTTGACCTTCGTAGTCACTAATAATGTTTGTAATGCTTTTAAATAATGTAGTTTTCCCTGCTCCGTTAGGTCCGATAACACCATATGCCTTTCCACTTTCAAAACGTAGTGAATCAATGTTTAGAACTTCTAACACGCCATATCTCTTAACGACATTCTCGATTATAATTTCCATAACAACCCTCTTTTTCTTCTTTATAATACTGGATAACCACTCGCTTTATACAATTCATACCAATCTTCACGTGAAAGAGTAATCTCGCTTGCTGCAGCTACTTCTTTAATACGTGTTGGGTTCATTGTTCCAATAATGGTTTGCATCTTCGCAGGATGTCTGTTAATCCATGCTGTCGCAATTCCTGTATCTGTGACACCATATTTTTTAGCCATTTTATCTATAACTGAATTCAATTCTTCAAATTCTGGATTTCCTAAAAACACGCCATCAAAATAGCCATATTGATAAGGTGACCAAGCTTGAATCGTAATGTTGTTTAGTCTTGAGTACTCTAACACACCACTATCACGATTAATTCCAGCTTGATTTTCCATGTTATTATTCATACCATAAGCCACCATGCCAGCATGTTTCAAACCAAATTGAAGTTGATTAACCACTAATTTTTGACTAATACTTTTTTCAATTAATTCCATTTGCATTGGGTTTTGATTACTTACACCAAAATAACGAACTTTTCCTTGGCTTTGTAGGATATCAAAAGCTTCTGCAATTTCTTCTGGTTCCATTAAAGAGTCTGGACGATGAAGAGCTAAGACATCTAAATAATCAGTCTCCAAACGCTTCAAAATCCCTTCAACACTACTAATGATATGCTCTTTAGAAAAGTCATAGAAGCCATCTCTAATACCACATTTTGATTGAATAATAAGGTCTTCACGAGGCACGCTTAACTCTTTAACAGCTTTAGCAAAAAGAGCTTCTGACTCTCCTCCCCCATAAATATCAGCATGGTCAAAGAAATTAATGCCTTCTTCTAAACTAACTTCAACAACTTTACTCGCATCTTTCACTGATAAACCGCTCATTCTCATACAACCTAATGCAACTTGTGGTACCTCTAAATGTGTATTACCTAATTGAATTGTTTTCATGGTTATAGCCTCCGATTTATATTTGTTGATCAATTAACTCTAAGTTCAGACGGTTAAAAAAGACTCTGATATCTTTTCGACATAAGTCGTAAGAATCTTCACTCATATGTTGGCAAATTTTTTCCATACAATGAGCGACTTCGTTATATAAAAATAATAACGGAACATTTGGAAACTTAACATAATGAAGCTGTTCAAAATTACTAACAATTAATTGCTTAATTAATTGATTATCCATTTGCCCTAAGAAACAGCATAATACCTCTTTTAATTGATTTTGTTTACCAGAATAATCTGATTCACTTTTCATTATTTCCAATTGATCCAAAACCTCTACTGTATCAATTTTCAATTGTTTAACCTGAAGTTGAAATAGGTAATTTTGTAAAAGTAATTCTAATAATTGCGTTCTTTCAATAAATTCTTTTTCAGCTATTATTTGTTTTTTCACTGTTACGCCGCGATTTGTTTCTTTCTCAAGATAACCTTCATCAATCAATGAATTAATCGCCTCTCTTATTGGAGTTCGACTAATAGATAACTCATTTGATATATCTTGTTCCACTAAGCGGACATCATTTCCCCATCTCCCTTCAATAATATTATTCTTTATATAATCATATGCCATTTGTTGCATTCTACTTTTTTTCACTAATTCTTCCGTCCACTTCTAATACTAGTCATTCAATAAGCCAGCATGCTTTATTTCTTGTATCGTTTCTTCAATGTTACTTGATAATATGGTAACATGCCCTTTAACCGCTCCAACTTCCTTTGGATATTGATAAAAATGAAAATGCCATTGTCTTTTTTTATTTAGTAAAAAGAGAATCGTATCATAATTATCTTCTGTAATATTAAAAGTTATTGCAGGTCTTAGTTGCTCAATTTTTGGCAACGGCCAATTACAAATCCCCCTAATGTGAATATCATATTCTGAAAAATCACATGCATCTAAACTATAGCTGGATGATTCATGAGCAATTGAAGATATTTCATTAACAAATAAGTTGCCAGATTCATTAATAAAAAATTCGACTCCCACTACTCCTGAAACATTTAATTCCGAAGCAATTACTCTAGCAATAAGTTTTATTTGATTTTGTGTCGAGTCATCTAGCTCTTGAATATCAATTGGCGCTTTTATTTTTTTTAATTCACCTTGTTTATTATGAATTGTTTCAACGATTGGAAACAAACTGTACTCACCATTCCCATTAATACCTATTGAAAGAAAAAGTTCTTTTTTTAATGAGACATAAGATTCGACTATACATGCCCCCTGTTGAATTAAAGGAACTGCTAAATCAACTTCATCTTCTGATTGAATAACCACAATACTCTCTTCTTCTCCGTACCTTCTTGTGCTTTTAACAACACAAGGGTACCCAACAATTTGAGCAGCTTCTTTAATATCTGAAATAACGACTGCTGTTTCATAAGGTAGGATGTTAATAGAATGATTATCTAAAAATGCTCGTTCAATCAATCGATCTTGAGTAACGCCTAAACCGAATGTTCCTTGAGGAATTAAAACAATATCTTTTAAGAAATCTATTGCTTGTGTATCTAAATTTCTGGTTTCATAAATAAGCACATCACTTTTTTGCGCTAACTCAAGTAATGCGTGTTCATCATTGTATTCCGCTTCTATGTGCCAATCTGCCACTTGCGCTGCTGGGGAATTTTTTAATGGATCCAAAATCCCTACTGTGAGACCGTATTTTTTAGCTGACATAACCAACATTTTGCTTATATGCCTACCACCGATGATACCAATTGTGCTTCCTGGTAAAATTATTTCAGACAACATCCTTCACTACTTTCTACTAATAAATCTGATAATCACTTATAATAGTAACAATCTCAGAATCGACTGTAAAGGCTAAAAGATGACAAAATAAAAACAGTTACTCTTTTTGAGTAACTGTCAGCAACTATTCTTCAATAAATGTCACTTCATTATTCTTTAACGATTTAATTCGAGCTAATGAATCTACTTTGTATCCTTTTTCTTCTAATAATGTACGTCCATTTTGGAATGACTTTTCAATAACAATGTTAATCGCTTCAACAGTTGCTCCTGCTTGGGTACATAATTCAACTAAACCTAAAGCAGCTTGTCCATTTGCTAGAAAATCATCTACAACTAAAACATGATCTTTTTCTGTTAAAAATTTAGTTGAGATAGAAATTTCATTAGTCACTTGTTTCGTAAAAGAATAAACCTCTGCGGTTAAAAGTTCTTTATTCATAGTTAAACTTTTTTGTTTTCTAGCAAAAATAACTGGCACTCCTAATTCCAAACCAATAAATACTGCTGGCGCAATACCAGATGATTCTATCGTAACAACTTTTGTTATATTTTTATCGCGGTAGCGATTAGCAAATTCTTTTCCTACTAAACTCATTAATTCTGGATCAACTTGATGAGTTAAAAAGCTATCAACCTTTAACACATCTTCCTCTAATACAGTTCCATCGCTAATAATTTTATTCAATAATTCTTTCATGATTGGCCTCCAAATATTTTTTCCCTATTTAGCTGAAAGCAAAAAAGGCCTATGAAGGTCCAAATTTACTTATAGTTCAACATTTAGGGTGCTGAGTAGAAACGATTATCCATATTATAATCATATATAAGCTCTTTAGTTATAAGCTATTTCGAAGTAAATGTCAAATCACAAAAAAAAAGAGATTTCTCTCTTTATTTTTGTGTCACTTGATATTTAGTAGGTTTCTCTAAACCTTCAAATAACTTATCTGTCATCGTCTGACCTAATTTATTAATTAAATCGACACTTTGATCTTTTTTCTTGTTATCTTTAATTGCAACAGTTGTTTCTTTGTCTTTATCTTTTACCTCTTTTTTAACTTCATCATATTTAGTTAAATCATAGGTATCAATTAAAGCATTCATCTTTTTATGATATTTGCGGTCTTGATTTTTTTGAGCCGTCATATAAGCAGTTACTTTTTTATAAGTATCTTTTTCTGACATCGTCATCTCTTTCAAGGTTTCTTTGTCTTTTTTCATCTCACTTACATAATCTTCCATAGCTATTTCATAACTTGGATACTCTTTATAATCAACTTTTTCAAGCTTAGGTCCTTCAGAAGTGTGTTTAATTGTATCTAATTCAACACTTTTTTCTTCATAATTTCCTTCAGTCAGAAAAATGTTATGACTTTCTGCTAATACATTGTTACCCGATGTACTTTGAAGAATCGCCTCAGCTATCATAACAGAAGCATATAAATCATTTTCTTTTGCTATTTTTTTACTATCAGGAGCTATTTCTTTGATGAATTTTTCTGTTTCTTTTGATTTTTTCATCTTACTCTTTGACGCTTTAGCTTGGTCATATTGAGTTAAATCATAGGTTTCAATCAAACCATTTAACTTTTCGTTATAGCGAGTGTCTGTTGCATAACGTCCTGTTAAGTATTTAGTTGCTTCTTCATAATTATCAGTATTTGATTTCCAAGCACCTTGATAGAAAGTTGATCTACCTAAAGTACCACCAGTCATAAGAGTCGCGTAATCTTCTAATGATTCTTTATAACTCGGATATTTTCTAAATTTAGCAGTAATTGTATACATACTACCTGAACCATTATCCTCTAAGGTCGGCATTTGAACAGATTCACCTTTATAAGAACCTTTAATACCAAATAAATTATAATTTGGAGCTGAAGCTAAGCCACTATTTCCTGATCCACTTTCAAGGATAGCTTGGGCAATCATAACAGATGCATATAAATCATTTTTTTGCCCAATTGCTCTTGCATCTTCACCGATTTCTTCAATAAACTCAGCCGTTGATTGATTTTTAGTATATTTGATAGGAGCTTTTATCTCTTTAGCATCAGACTCATCTTTTTTATCTGAAGAAGGTTTTGTTTCCCCTTTTCCATCAGTTGAGCTGCTAGTTGAAGACGTCCCCTTATCACTAGAAGAACTACTAGAAATATTATGGCTATTATCTGTAGATGAAGAATTAGTTGATGAGGAGCTACTTGACGTATTGCTGCTCTCACTTGTACTACTGTTTGAAGAAGAACTACTACTCGTTTCACTAGTTCCAGTCTCCTCAGAGCTTCCAGAAGTAGATTCTTCTGGAATATCTGAAGATGATGCTGACGTTTCAAAATCACTTGAACTATCTAAATTACTACTAAACTCACTATCATAATTAATAACTGAAGTGACATCAGGTAATCCTGGCACTCGGTTAATACCTAAAGGTTTTGTTTCTTCTGCAATAGCAACAGTTTGAAGTATAGGACCGCAAATCGAAAATAACGTCGTTGTTACACCAACAAAAATCCCCATTTTACGATGTACTGGTTGTTTATTCTTTTTCGTCATCATCCTCTACCTCACTTTCTGCTTATTATAGTCTATCAATATCTCCGATTGATTCTAATTTTCTTAATAATTCAGAAAATACTACTTCTGATTCTGCTTTGATTTTTTCTAATTTTCTGTAATAATTACGAGCTTCTTGACTCACTGCACTTAATTCCATTTCTGAATCAGCTACACGGCGTTTTGCTTCGTAGTTAGCTACATCAACGATTTGACGTGCTTTAGCTTGAGCTTCTAACATAACGTGAGCAATATCTGATTGATTCATTGAACCTGATTGTTCAGCTTTTAAGTTAGCAATTCTTAACTCTTCTTTAACTCTTGCTAGTTCCGCTTGTAAACCTGAAACTTCAGGTGTTTGAACAGATTTTAATTCTGTTACTTCTTGTTCTAATCTAGCTGATCTTGTTTTTTCTGAAGCTAATTCTGTCAAGCTAGTTGTTACATCAACTTGTTGTTGACGCATAGTTGATAATTCTTTTTGTAATTCATTGATTGCTTTTTGATTTTCTCTTAATTCTGCTAATTCTTTTTCTAATTCCTCAGTTTGGCTAATTCTTTCGTTCATCTCAGTTAACTCCTGTTCATTTTTCGTCATCATTAATTTATTAGATTCAATTTCTGTTTCATAACGTTCTATTAATTCTGTTTCAAGTTTTTTAGATTGCTCTAACTCTTCTTCTAATTCTTTGATTAAGCGAATATTCTCTTCAATAATTAAATCATTTTTACTAGAACCTGTTTTAGAATCTTCTAAATTTTGTTGTAATTCTTCAATTTTTTCAACAAAGACATTATTCTCTGATTTCAGTGTTGCAATTAAGTTAGTTGCTTTTTCTAACTCTTCAGATAAATCAGAATTTGATACTAACAAAGTGTCTCTTTCTTCTGTCAGTTCTGTTATCTTAGCTGTTAATTGAGAATTTTCTTTTTCTTGAATTTCTTTTTCTTGAATTAACTCTGACAATCTTTCATCTAACTCTTTTACTTGTGACATTTCTTCTTCTGTTGTTTCTGATGCTGTTTCCATATCTAAAAGACGTGTCTTTAATTCATTATTTTCTTCTAAAACGTCATTATACTCTTTAAGCTGATCTGATAAACTTTCGTTATTAGCTTCTACAAAAGATAAACGACTCGTTTGTTCTTTTAATGATTCATTTTCAATTAGGATTTCTGCCAATTGTTCTTTAAGTTGAGCCATTTCTTCCTCATTCACAGAAACTGGTTGTTTTTCTTCTGTTAATGAAATCTTTTCAGGAGCTACAAAATCTTCTTCATACGTTACATCATCTGAAGACTCTACTTCATCCTCTTTTGTTGTAGTAAATGGACTGACATATGTGTCTTCTTTTGAATCAAAAAATTCTAATTCTTCTTCATCAGTTACCTCTGTTGGTGTTTCTGAAGATAAATTAGGAATTGTTGGTTCATCACTACTATCACCTTCATAGTAATAATAGTAATAATAGTCATCATCATCTGTATTTCCATAAATCTGACCAGATACATTTTGCTCTTGTTCTTCATTTAAAGACGTTTCTTCATCGTTTTCATCACGACGTTTTAACCAATTATTAAACAATACAATTCCACCTCACAATAAAACTTATATTAAAAAACATGACATATCCAAGTAAAATCAAAATAAAAAAACAACTTTTTTAATAAAAAAAAATCTCAATATCCCTATTCTAATGGTACTTATACAAGTAAAATTATATCATAACCTTATTAATATGCAACTTTTTTTTAGAAACAGAAAAATAAGATTTTATTCTTTTTCATGAAACTCTTTGTAGACTTCTTGTTTTTTTAATCCTCTTTTTTTAGCAACTTCTTTTATAGCTTCCTTACTTGATAGCCCTAGAGTCGTCATTAACAAATTAACATGTTCAAGAGGTGTTAACTCCTCTTCTAACATCGAGTTATCCTCAAGATTAGCCCCTTCAATAATCAAACAACATTCGCCTTTGATAGACTTCTCATCAAAGAATTCCATCAACTCTTGAATAGTTCCCCTAGTGTACTCTTCATAGAGTTTTGTTAATTCTCTACATAAAACAGCTTTTCTAGTTGTCCCTAAAACCTCAGACATATTAGTTAAGGTTTTAACAATTCTATGTGGTGATTCATAAAATATTATTGTTGCTTGTTGGTTTTTTAATTCTTCTAATGCCTTTTTTTGTTCGTTATTTTTACGTGGTAAAAAACCATAAAACAGAAAAGGTTGCGGAGAAATACCGGATGCAATTAAAGCGGTAATCCCTGCTGAAGCCCCTGGCAGTGACACAACATCAATTTTTTCTTCAATGGCTTTAACAACAAGTTCATGTCCAGGGTCACTAATAGATGGCATGCCTGCATCACTAACTTGGGCAATCTTTTTACCATTTAGTAACGCATCAATTAATTCAGGAACACGTTCTTTTACATTATGTTCATGTAAACTTGTTTGTTTGGTCTCAATTGAAAAATGATTAAGCAATTTCTGAGTATTTCTAGTATCTTCACTTGCTATTAAATCAACTTCCTTTAATATGTTAATTGATCTAATAGTCATGTCTTCCAAATTACCAATTGGTGTTGGAACAAGATAAAGCTTACCTGTATCCATATTTTTAAAACTTTTCTGTTGCATAATTTTTTCTCCTTTAAAAAAACTGGTTAGGCTAGTGCCTCACCAGTTTTTATTTTCCATAAATCATATGTGAACAAAAGACACACTCTTCATGATTTTCTCTTCTAGATCCGTAAAAATCTTTACAGACATGAAACCCTTGTTCATAAAGTTTTTCTAAATTAAGTCTTGATTTAGATAATTCTTGTTTACTATCTTCTGGTAAATCTTCACGCTCTAATTTTTCTAAGCGATCTCTTAAATGTTGATTTTCCAATTCTAGATTCAGATTTTTCTCTAAAACCGTATCAACCACATCTTTCATTTCACTCACTTGAATTAACATGGTTTGTAACGCTTTTTCTATATCAACTAATTCATCATAAAGATTTGTTTTTTCCATGCTAATCTTCCTTTATCTTCTGCTCTTTTACTTCTTCTAATTCGTCTAATCCATATTCCATAGGGGTTTCTCTTGTTTTTAATTTAACCCTGATTACTTCAGATAAAACATTTAATCCAATTACTCTACCTGGTCCATCTGGTGTCTCGATTGTTTGTCCAAAGTCTGGCATTGATTTTCTGATTCTCTCATACTCATCATTTTCGTAATTTAAACAACACATTAAACGACCACAAACTCCTGATATCTTAGCAGGATTTAAAGATAGACTTTGCTCTTTTGCCATTTTTATTGACACAGCGGCAAAATCACCTAAAAAGGTACTACAACATAAAGGTCTACCACACGGCCCGATTCCGCCAAGTAGTTTAGCTTCATCTCTTACACCGATTTGTCTTAGCTCAATTCTTGTTTTAAAGATACTAGCTAAATCTTTAACTAATTCTCTAAAATCGATGCGACCATCAGCTGTGAAACTAAAAATAATTTTACTACGATCAAATGTATATTCAGCATCAACTAATTTCATTTCTAATTGATGTTTGATTATTTTTTCTTTTGCTATTTTAAATGCTTCTTTTGCATCTATTTGATTTTGATGATATTTTTTTAATTCCTTTTCAGTTGCTACTTGTAGGATTGGTTTTAATTCATCTGGCAAATCACTTTCAGAAATTTCTTTTTGAGGAATAGCTACAAATGCTAGTTCTTTTGCTTTTTGCGACTCCACTAAAACTTGTTGATTATATGTATATGTCACGTTGTCAGTTGCACCGGCATAATAATAAATTCTTCCTGCAGGTTTAAAGCGAACTCCGACTACTTCTACCATTTTGTTGCCCTCCTATATTAATTCAGTAATTGCCACACTAATTGCTCACAGACATTTTGAAAAGAAACATTGGCTTCTAACTTCCTTCTAGCGTTTATGACTAATTCAATTGATGAAGTTAACCTCTTTTGGGACATCCCTTGATTAATAACTTCTTCTTTTAATTTTAAACGATACATCACAAGTAGTATATCTAAAATTAGAAATTGCTGGTCTTTATCTTTTGCTATTTTCACTAAATGTTGTTGAACAAAAATAAAACTTAATGGGTTATTATTCTCTAAATATTGAAACCATTTAGACACAGTTTCTTTAGAACTATTAAACCACTCATCCTCTGATAATTCAACTGCCTTTTGAATGGAATCTGTTAATTCAACAAGTAATTGAATCGTTTGGTTGGATAGTTCACCTTGTTCTTTTAAACGTGATTCAATGCTTTTCTTGGACACTGGTTTTAAATACACTTGTTGGCATCGTGATTGAATCGTTGGTAATATTCTATTTGTATTAGATGTTAAGAAAAAGACATACATCAATCCATCAGGCTCTTCAATAAACTTTAACAGACTATTGGCTGCGCTAGTTGTCATTTTTTCAGCTTCTCTAATAATTAAAACTTTTTGTCTTGATTCCATCCCGCTACGAATAAAGGTTTGTTTGATTTCTCTTACTTGGTCCACTTTAATCCGCTGTCCATCTGGTTCAACAGTATTGACATCTGGAAAATCAAAAGATTCAATCCGGCGACATGTATCGCAATTTCCACAAGGTAACCCATCTATCATGTGAATACAAAACACTGATTGAGCAAGCCACAAAGAAAAATCATAGCTAACGGTGCTATCCAAATGTTCAATGAGATAGGCGTGAGTCAATTGTTTCCTTTTTATAACTTTCTCAAACTGAGAAGCCACTTGAGGTTGTGTTTCTTTTACGCGATTTATCAATTTAGTTGTCATTAGAATTGATGAAACCCTTCAACAGGCATCACAAAAACAGTTGCTCCACCAACTTGAATTTCAATTGGATAACTTCCATGAGGATCCATTGATAAATCAAAAGTGACTGGTGAAGTAATATATTGCTCTCTAGATTGACATGTTTCTTTAATGACTTGTAATACCTCTTCTACACGCTCATCTTCAATCCCGACAATAAAAGTTGTGTTCCCTGCTCTTAAAAAGCCACCTGTTGTTGAAAGTTTTGTAGCACGAATATTTTCTTTGACAAACTCACTAGATAAACGATTGCTGTCCTTATCCTGTACTATTGCTAATAATAATTTCATCTTAATCCCTACCTTTCTTCTAATTAAAAATAGAAGGGAACTTCTCTACAATTAAATCATAACAATTTTTTGTCACTTTTTCTATATCTTCTTTTGCATCTACTAAAAGAATTCTATTAGGATTGTCTTCTAGTAACTTCAGATACTCAGCTCTTACCGTTTGATGAAAAGCTAAAGATTCTTTATCCAATCTATCTAATTCTTCTTCTTTTCTTCCTTGGTTAATTCTTTCTAGCCCGATTTCTGAAGGGACATCTAGGTATAGAGTCAAATCTGGCAAGTGACCTTCAATGGCAAATTCATTTAATCGATAAACTTCGTCTGCTCCTATTCCTCTTCCAGCACCTTGATAAGCTACTGAGCTATCTACAAATCGATCACATAAAACAACTTTTCCAGCTTTCATTGCTGGTAATACTTTTTCTATCAAGTGTTGACGTCTAGCTGCAGCATATAATAAAGCTTCTGTTCTTTCATCCATCTCTGTATTAGTAGGGTCTAAGATAACTTGGCGAATTTTCTCAGCAATTGGGATGCCACCTGGTTCTCTAGTTACAACCAACTCCGTATTAATCGTTGCCTCTAATTTCTCTTTCAACTTCTGAATAACTGTTGTTTTTCCTGCACCATCTGGACCTTCAACGGTAATAAATATTCCATTCATAAATAAATTCTCCAATTCCTTACAATTCTGTTCGACCTTCAACTGCTTTTAACAAAGTAATTTCATCAGCATACTCGATATCGCTTCCCACTGAAAGGCCATGAGCTAAACGAGTCACTTTGATTCCAGCTGGTTTTATTAAACGAGATAAATACATAGCTGTTGCTTCTCCGTCGGTTGTTGCATTAGTTGCAATAATAACTTCTGTTACTTCATCACTATGTAATCTTTTAATAAGAGACGCAATATTTAAATCATCTGGACCAGTACCATCCATTGGTGACAACACGCCGTTTAATACGTGATACAGTCCTTTGTATTCTCTCATTTTCTCCATAGACATGACATCTTTTGTTTCTTCTACTACCAAAATCGTTTGTTTATCTCGACTTGGATTTCGGCAAATGTCACATGTTTCTTCATCCGTTATATTGCCACAGATATGGCAATAATGTAAATCTCTCTTAACACTAATTAATGACTTGGCAAATTCAGTCACATCTTCTTCTCGCATATTGATTGTATAAAAAGCTAAACGAGTTGCTGTTTTAGCTCCAATACCTGGTAATTTCATATAACTTTCAATTAACTTGGCAATCGGTGTAGGATAATGCATAAGTTCAGCCTTCTTTCTCTTAAAAAAAACAGGAAGGGTCTCTTCCTGTCATCATGTTTATCTAATTTAGAATCCAGGAATATTCTTAGCGTATTTTCCCATCATTTTTTCAGTTTCAACTTCAATTTTAGCAAGAACATCATTTGTTGCAGCTAAAACTAAATCTTGTGTCATATCTGCATCTTCTGGGTCTAAAACATCTGGATTAATTGTTACAGAAATAACTTGTCTCTCACCTGTCATCACAACTTTTACAAGACCGTTACCTGCTTCACCAGTAAATTCCATACTATCTAATTGAGCTTTTGTTTCTGTCATTTCTTTTTGCATTTTTTGCATTTGTTTCATCATACCTTGCATATTTCCCATTCCACGCATCATAATAATCTCTCCTATTTTCTTTAATCTTCAATCACATTCACAAAAGAACCAAATAACTCTTTAGCTTCTTCCACAACTGGATCTGTTTCTATTTTTTTAGGGGCATCTTCTGAGTCTTCTGATTTATCCATTTGAGAGATAAAAGAAGTTCTAAGTTCTGTCCACTGTTCTTTTGGTACACTAATCAAGTTAGGCGCATAGTTTAATAATCTGTTTAAACCGTGTTTCATCGCTAGATTTAGTTCTTCATCTTGACTAGCTTTCTGACATAATATCTCATATTCAAAAGCAACAATCAAGCCATCTTCACTAGCAGCTACTGGCTCACTTGCTTTTATCATCGCCCGTTGTGTCACTGATAAAAATTGTAATAATTCTTGCCATGCATCTCGTACTGCAAGTAACTGATCTTTTTTAGCTTTTTCTAAAATCTGATAGACTTGCTCAGTTGGAATTCTATAAGTAGGTGCTTTCGCTTTTTTAGCGGTTGCCCCTTGACGAGATTCCCCTTGATTTGATTGAGACTGTCTTTCTTTTAAGCCTTGTAATTCTACTTCTAACTGATTAATTCTCTCCACTAATCCACTTGTATCAATACTAGCTAAATCAACTTCTTGTGCATTAGGCTTTTCTACTTTTCTGATACTTAAAGTAGTGGCTAACTTAACTGTCATTACCTCTAAAAATACAGTAGGCTGATGACTAAATCTGATTTCTTTTTGTGTTTCATTTAATTCATTAATTAACTGGTAAAGCTGCTCAAAGGATACATCTTGACTTAACTGTCTAAAACTTTCTGTTAAAATACCTACTTGCTTTTCTAAAACAGATGGTGCTTGTTTATAGACAAGTAAATCACGACAATATAATAGTAAGTTCTCAACAATACGATTGCTTTCTTTACCTTCTCGCAACAATTCATTTAATACAGACAAGGCTTCTTCTGCTTCACTATTAACACAATGAGATAAATAATTATCCATTATCTCGTTTGTTAAACTACCTGTCACTTCCAAAGCATCATTGACTGTTAAATTACCTTCACTAAAAGAAAGAGCTTGGTCTAAGATACTAAGTGCGTCACGCATACCACCTTCAGCACTTCTAGCAACTATTTTGACAGCTGCTTCTTCGTAATCAATTTGTTTGTTTTCTAAAATTTGACTTAAATGTCCAATAATATCCTCTAAGCCAATTCGCTTGAAATCAAATCGTTGTGTTCTTGAAATAATGGTCGCTGGTATTTTATGAGGCTCTGTTGTAGCTAAAATAAACACAACTTGTTTAGGTGGTTCTTCTAAAGTTTTTAATAGTGCATTAAAAGCACCAGAAGATAGCATATGAACTTCGTCAATGATATAAACTTTATAAGAAACTTGTGTTGGCGCATATTTTACTTTATCTCGAATATCTCGAATTTCTTCTACCCCGTTGTTACTAGCTGCATCAATTTCAATCACATCATTTACTCTACCCTCTGTGATACCAATACAGTCTTGGCAGACATTACAAGGTTCACCGTTTACTGCATGTTTACAGTTAATGGCTTTAGCAAAAACTTTAGCAGCACTTGTTTTCCCTGTCCCTCTAGGACCTGTAAAGAGATAAGCATGAGAAACTTTATCTTGGATGATCGCATTTTTTAACGTTTGGGTTATCATTTTTTGGCCAACCATCTCATCGAAGGTTTGAGAACGCCATTCGCGATACAATGCTTGATAGGTCACTTTCATTCTCCTCTCTTTTTGAAACTCATCCTCCATTATAATAGAAATTCACTTAAATTTCTACGGTAGGCAGATGAATTATTGCTTTTTTCATCCTTAATTCACTTTTGTTTACAACTATTATCGACTCTTGTAAACTATTAATTAAAGGACGTGACTAATATGAATATTACACTTAGAAAACGGATGATTGAACATATTCCCGTTTTAGAACTATCACCTGAAGATAAGGTAAACGAAGCCCTTCCATTAGTTGTTTATTACCACGGATGGCAAACAAAAAAAGAATTAGCTTTAACGGCTGGGAAAAAAATAGCTTTAAACAATATCAGAGTTATCATACCTGATTCTATGTACCACGGGGAACGAAAAGTTAATAACCCTACCAAAATCCCCTCATTTAGATTTTGGTCAACAATTCAACATAATTTAAGTGAATTCTCCATCATTAAAGACTTCTACAACGACCGTCAGTTAATTAAAGATGACTTATTAGGCGTAGCAGGTTTTTCAATGGGAGGTATGACCACTGCTGGTATTTTAACCCATTTTCCGGAAGTTAAAGCTGCTGCAATTTTAATGGGTGCACCTAACTATCAAGATTTTATTAACCGAGTTACTAGCTACATGAAACAATCTAATATTTATGATGTACCGGTTTTGGAAGATTTACTTGCTTGGACTAAGCACTATGACTTAAACTTAATGCCTGAAAAAATAGCTAGTCGCCCACTTTATTTTTGGCATGGGACAGAAGACGCCAAATTACCTTATACGGTGACACATCAATTTTACCTGGATAATGTTAACACAGAATATGGTAAAAACATGAGTTTTGATACAGGAGTTGGTGAACCACATATTCTAACCATTGATATCATGAATCGTACAGGGGATTTTTTCAAGAAGAGTTTTAAAACTTACTAACAACTTCTTCTACATTTTTAATCATAACCGATATCGTACCATCAGGATTATTAATAAACTCAATTAATTCTTTATCTTTAAAAATATCTGTTGGGATACTAAGCTCAATGCCATTAGTTAATTTAAATTTTTGTTTACTGTATTTTTTTTCATACTTCGGTACATTACTTGGTATCTCTTCAGAAAATTTGGTTTGTTCAATCATCTCATAGTATTCTTTTTTCGCAGATTCGTTGTTTTCAAAAACAGCTTCTGCGATTTTTTCTTTGCTTATAATCCCATCTTCTTCGATACTCTCAAAAATCGCTTGTTGCGTTTGACTCATACTAACATATTCTTCCTCATTATATCTGTTAGCCACTTCTTTAACTGCTTTTTTGATAATTTTTAAATTTTCAGTAACTGTTGGTTTAGGATCAACTTGCAAAAATCGCTCAGAGAAAAACAACCTATTTTGCCCTTCAAAACTATATTTTTTTTCAACCAGCTCTAAATCAAATGTTTTTAAGTTAATTAAACAACATTCATCAATTCTTTGAGTAGTTGAGGGGAAAATAGTTTTATTTAAAATGATATTATTTTGCATTTTATCTTCAATATAAGTAACGTGATGAGTAAAGCTTGGTTTATAATTAAATTTAATCATACCCAGTTTTGGCGTACCATTTAATTCCGCTAACTCTACAACTAATAAGTCCCCACTAGGAGCATCTTCACTGATTGCTAAGCTATCAAAAAGCATTTGTGCCATTTCGCTTGATTTATCAACAAAATCTAATTCCTCGTTTGTTACTAATCGATAAAATTCCGATTCTTGATTTAAGATACCCGTTTTGTATTCTGCTTTTTCTAAACGTTTTAGCACTGAATCTAAATACTGCTTTACAGCATACTCTTTTAAGTCCAATTCTGTTTGAGAGCAAATTAATGAGCCTGCTTCTCTATCAATAATATGTAAAATCGCCTTTTTGATTTCCATTATGAAACCTCCTAATTTTCCAATGAAAAAGAGACTGAGCACGGTTTGCTAGTCTCTTTGCCACTTTTAAAATTCTTGTTCTGATTTAAATTCACGTAACATGATTTGTTTAATGACTTTATCAACGTCTTCGTCTTCATATAAAACTTTATAAATTGTTTCTGTAATAGGCATATCAATGTTTAAATCTCTAGATAATTCGTAGGCTGCTTTTGTAGTAGAAACACCTTCCACAATCATTCCCATATTATCTAAAACATTTTGTAAACTATGACCTTTACCTAATAAGTCACCTGCACGCCAGTTTCTTGAATGGACACTTGTACAAGTTACAGCTAAATCACCCACACCACTTAAACCGATAAAGGTTAATGGGTCAGCTCCCATAGCTACGCCTAAACGGCTAATTTCAGCTAAACCACGTGTCATAATAGCTGCTCTTGCATTATCCCCGTAACCTAAACCATGTAAGGCTCCAGAACCTAAAGCAATAATATTCTTTAAAGCTGCTCCTAGTTCGACACCAATAATATCTTGATTCGTATAAACTCTGAAGTATTCATTTGAAAATAACTGTTGAACAAATTCTGCACATGATAAGTCTGCTGCAGCTGCTGTAATTGTTGTCACATCTTTAACAGCGACTTCTTCAGCGTGGCTTGGTCCAGATAAAACAACTACATCTTGACGGTGTTCTTCTGGTATTTCTTCAAGTAACACTTCTGAAATTCGTTTATAAGTATTTTGTTCTAAGCCTTTACTAGCATGAATAATAACAGGTTTATTATCACAAACTTCTACGAAAGATTTAGCTACTTCTCTCATTGCTTTAGTAGGAACAACAAAAAGTACTGCTGCTGCTTCTTTAACACATTCTTTCATATCAGAAGTTGCTTTTAAACCTAAAGGTAATTGAATATCTGGTAGGTATTTATGATTAGTATGATTGTCGTTCATTTCTATCATTTGATCAGCATGATGTCCCCAAATCGTTACGTCATGGCCGTTTTCTACTAAAACCATCGCTAGAGCTGTTCCCCAAGAACCTGCTCCTAACACAGCTATTTTTTGCTTCATTATGTAAAAGCTCCTTTAATCTATCTATTTATCACTAATAAGTTTATCACACTCACTACATAATGATAAGGAAAAAGATAAGAATGCCCTTAGGCTTTCTTATCTCCTTTTGTTCTATCATAAAATGGTAAAGTCATTTTCTTTCTTCTGTATACTAAAAGTGCAATAGCACCAATGAATAACACACCTGAAAGAATTTGTGAAACTCTTAGTAAATCACCAATCATTAAACTATCTGTTCGCATTCCCTCAATAAAGAAACGACCAAATGAGTACCAAATAACATAAAGTAGAGCAAGCTCTCCTTCTTTTAAGAAGTTTGGTTTTCTTCTTAAAACAACTAAGACAACAAATCCTAACACATTCCAAACACTTTCATAAAGAAAAGTTGGTTGACGATAAGCTCCATCAATATTCATATTATTAATAATAAATTTAGGCAAATGAAGACTTTCTAGGAAGCTTCTACTAACTACTTCACCATATGCCTCATGATTCATAAAATTACCCCAACGACCAATCCCTTGAGCTAAAATCACACTTGGAGCTGCAATATCTAGAAACTTCCAAGTAGAAATAAAACGGTGACGTGTAAAGAAGAAAATCACTAAACCTCCCGCAATAAGTCCACCATATATGGCTAAACCACCGTTTCGAATAGCTAAAATTTGTCCTGGATTTGCTAAATAGTAATCTAGTTCAAACAAGACATAATAAAGTCTTGCTCCTACGATAGAAATAGGTAATGCCCACAGCATCATATCCACAACATCGTCTTCTTTTAATCCTACTTTGACAGCTTCTTTTGAAGCCATCCATGATACTAAAACAATAGCAGATACAATAATAATGGCATACCACTGAATATCAATACCAAAAAGAGTAAAAGCTGTTGGATTAACTGTTAAAATCTTCATTCACTACTTCTCCTTGTCAACAGAGTTTTCTGCTATTAATTCACTTAAATTAGATTCGAATTTTTTAGTTGCATCATAGCCTAGAGTTTTTGCTCTAAAGTTCATGGCTGCAACTTCAATAATTGTCGCTACATTACGACCTGTTGATACTGGAATAGTAATTCTTGGTACTGGTACATTACCAAGGGATATCGTTTCGGTACTACTTCCTAAACGATCATACTTATTATCTTGTGTCCAATCTTGTAAGTTTACTACTAAAGAAATTTGAGATTTTTTTCGAACGGAACTAACACCAAATAAATTCATGATGTCGATAATCCCAACTCCTCTAATTTCCATTAGATGCTCTAAAATTTTTGGAGCCTCACCAATTACAGTTCGCTCATCTTGACGATAAATATCAACTCTATCATCAGCGATTAATCGGTGTCCTTTCTTAATTAACTCTAAACCTGTCTCACTTTTACCAATTCCACTACTTCCTTGAATTAATACACCTAATCCGTATACTTCTACTAATACACCATGAATAGATACACGTTCTGCTAGTTTACTTTCCACATAGTTAGAAATAATACCTGATAAAAGTGATGTTGAAATAGTTGATTGAATAATCGGTATATTTTTTTCTTTGGTCATTTCTACCAACTCTTCTGGAACTTTCAATCCCCTTGCTACAACAAAACACGGTGTATCTTCTGCACAAAGCTTTTTAAAAATCATTTCTTTTTCAATTGATGTCATTTTTTCAGTAAACGTAATTTCTTTTTTTCCAAATAACTGGATTCTATCAGCTGGATAATAGTTAAAATATCCTGTTAATTCTAAACCAGGTCTTGATATTTCACTTGAGGAAACAACTCTATCTAAAAAAGACTCTCCTGAATAGACGTCTAATTGTAATTCGTTAACAATATCTTTAATTTGTACCATTTTTACTCACTTCCTTAGCTCATTTAAAATTCATTCTCGACTGTTCTAGTTTATCATTTTACGGCTTTATATTCTAGGAAATCACTCATTCTTCTCATAAAAAGCATACTTCTTTTGGTTAAATAAAAAAGAAGCCAATCTTTATTAGACTGACTTCTCTACAATATACTTCTTAACGGTATTTACTATCATTATGATCGGCTACAATGGCATTTATTAAAGACATAATCATAGCCATTAAAACTGCAGCCCCGAAACTAGAAAATGCTAAATTTTGTTCTCCGACTAAGTATGAAGTCATTTTTAAAATTCCTCCATTGATAATAAAACTAAACAAACCTAGAGTTATTAATGTTATCGGTAATGATAATAAGTGTAATATTGGTTTTACAAACATATTCAAAAGCGATAGAACTAAACTTGCTGCAATAGCAATTGTAAAACTAGCTACATAGATTTTTGTGGGAAACAAAACTGAGAGTGAAATGAAAGCTAGCGTGTTAACAACTAATCTTTGAAGAAACGACATTAAAAGTCGCTCCAGTCATCAGCATTGTCATCTAATTTTTCAGCTTCTTTTCTTGTTTTAGTTGGTTTGCTTCCTTTTCTCCCAGCACTTCCTTTATAAGGATGTTCATATGGACGCTTATACGTATTGTAATATGTTTCTTGACGTGTATTTCCAGAAGGTAATAAAACCATTAAAGCTATGTATAGTAAGAAACCTGGAAAGCCTGTTGTTACTAATGATAATATCACATAAATAACTCGGACTATCGTTGGGTCAATCCCTATATATTCAGCTACTCCCGCTAAAGAACCAGAGATAACAATATTTGATCTTGATTTTGTTAATTTCTTATTCATTTCACTTCACTCCATTTTAATTAATTATCTGTATCCTTTAAAAGAATACTTCCTGTTGTTGTAGAGAGATTAACGTATACTAAACTATCTGATACATCTCTTCTAAATTCTTCACATTGATTTGTTTTATCTTTCTTTTCACGAATCATATCAATGTTGCTTAGTCGGTTTTTAATACTACCAAAATTAGTCTTACTTGTTGCTTCAATGCCAATCTCTGTTGGTAAAGCTAATTTAATGGTTCCATTAACAGCAGATGCTTCAATTTTTTTAGGTCCACTATTTTTAGGAACTGTGATTCTAATTTCACCATTAATAAGAGATACTTTAGCGCTCTTAATATCTGATTTCAATCGTACATCACCATTAACTGTTTCTCCTAAGAAATCGATGATTTGGCTATTTTTAACATCAACCTCACCATTCACCCCTTCAACTTCTAACATGCTAGCAGTTACGCCATCAATCTCAATCTCACCATTAGTAGTTTTAAGGAAGATATCCCCTAAGTTTAAATTGTTTATCTTAATATCACCGTTTAACATTTTCACTGACATATGATCGTAGTTGCGTTTTGGTAAATAGAATACTAAATCTACTTTCATTCTCTTATTAGGAATTTGGAATGAAATTCTTTCATCATCCACATCAATATCTGCTCGTTCTAAGAATGCTTCAAATAAACTATCCGCATTGACTTTACCGTAGAATTTAATATCAGCGGCAACTTTAATGTCTTTTTCATCCCATTCTTTGAAAACTACTTTACCGTTAGCAACTTTGACATCAATAATTGTTGCTTCATTTTCTGGATATACAAATTCATGTGAAAATGATTGACTAGCAACTCCTGGAACTTTGATATTAATATCTTTCCAGTCAACATTATCGTTAACTGAACTAGTTACAGCTTCAATTGTTTTTTTAATAAAAGCTCCAAATTGACTTCCTGCTTCGCCAACTTTTTCTCCTACTTGAGTAAACGTTTCGTTTGCTTGCTCTTTCCAATCTTCTGGGATATCAAATTTATTTTTCCACTCTTCTTTGACTGTTTCTTTTTGTTCTTTTTTAAACTCTTTTAATTGTGTTCGTAATCCTTCACGTTCTTCTTGTAATTGTTCCTTTGTTTCTTTCAAGTAAACTAATTCTTTTTCAAGTTGTTCTCTTTCAGCTAATTTAATATCAGTTAAGCCATCTAACTCTTCCATTGTATTTAAAACAGTGACAGCTTCTTCTTTAGCAGTAATGTCTTTATCTAACCCATCAACCTCAACAGTAATTTCATCTATATTAGCAGAAACTTCGTTAATACCTTCTGTAATTTCAGCTAATATCTTTTCTAATCTTTCTTGATCTTTTCTTTCGTTTTCTTGTAGCTTCTCAAAAAAAGCATCAGCATCAACTTCTTCTTCTTTTTCGAAAAGAGATTCTTCAAATGAGCGTTCCTGTTCATCACTCACTGATTCCTCTTCTTTTTCAAAGGACACATTTTTCTTTACCTCTGCCGCTTCTTTATTTACCAATTTTTCATCTTTTTCAGTTGCTATATTCTCCAATAAAACCAAAGCTTCCTCAGTCGATAATATTCCTTTTTTTACTAATTCCAAAATTCTATCTCTTTCTTGCATGTTAAAGCCTCCCTGTAGGTTTTATAAATCTTATATACATATTATGCCTTTTTCCTAGTGCTTTGTCATAGGTCTTGAGTTGGATTTATCCATCTATCTCAAGAACCCCTAACAAGTACAAAAAAAGAGATGATTTCTCATCTCTTAAAATCTCTTATAAACCAATGAATGGTGCTGGATTCATAAATCCACTCCAAAGTCCTGTTGAAATACCAAAATGTAAGTGATCACCAGTTGAACTACCTGTTGTTCCTACGTTACCAATAATATCTCCAGCAGAAACTGTTGAACCTGATGCAATACCAGGTGCATTCATATGCATGTAGTAAGTATAATAACCGTTATCATGTTGAATAATAACATGGTTACCAGCACTATAATGATAACTTGATTCAACTACTGTACCAGCTCTTGAAGCCATAATTGGCGTTCCACCAGGAGCTGCCATATCTAAACCATCATGATAATCCCCAGCAAAACCTGTTGGGTCTTGACGTGGTCCAAATGTACTTGTAATAGTAAATGAGTTTAATGGTCTTTGGAAACCACTAGCATAACTTTCTTGACTATTACTATTATCAGCAGTTCCTTTATCGCCTGTTGGTTTTGTAATTGATGATGGACCAGTAGGCTCTAAGTTTTCTTCTGCTTCTTGTTTAGCTGCTTCTTGTTTTTGTTCAAATACTTTTTTAGCGTCTGCTTCTGCTTTTTGGGCTGCTTTTTCTTGTTCAGCAATTTCTTTTGCTTTACGAGCAGCTTCAGCAGCAATTCTTTCAGCTTCTGCTTTTTGGGCTACAAACTCAGATTTTTTACTTTGAGCATCGTCAATATTTTTTAATATTTCATTTGCTAATTGAATTTGAGCTATTTTAGAGCTTTCTAACTCTTCTTGTTTACCTTTTAGAATAGTAGCTTTTTCAGTTACTTCCGCTACCTTTTCTTCAACGCTTACTTTCTTTTCACTTAATTCTTCTTGATCTTGTTTTTGAGCTTGCATGATATCATTATTAGCAGAAACTAATTTCGTATAAGCTACAGTTCTACCAATCGCATCTGATAAAGACTCAGAATCTAATAAAACATTAACAATATCTTGTTTGTCTTGATTAATTTGAGTAGATCTAGCTTGATCTTCAATTTTTTCATTTCTTTTAGCGATTTTCTCTTCTAACTCTTTGATATCAACAGTTAGTTGGTTAACTTCTTTTTCAAGTTTAATTTTTTCATTTAACAAGTTATCTGTTTCAACAGTTAACTCACTAATTTTCGATTCTAAATTAGCTAAAGTATTATCTGATGATGCTTTTTTAGCGTTTAAATCTTGGATTTTTTGTTCTTCATTAGCTATTTTATTATCGATACTTTCAGCTTGAACAATTCCTGGACATGTTAATCCCATCATAGAAATTGTTGCTGCTGTTAAGATGATTGATTTTTTTAGTTTCATTCATATTACCTCGGCTTAATTTAATTACTTTATAAACTATATCACATAAATGCTATTTATAAGATTACAACTTCGTTACAAATTATGACGAATAAAAAAAACTAAGCTTTTCAGCTTAGTTCTCTTCAAAGTTTTTTGGATCCAACTCTTCTATTTTCCCTGTTGTTAGGTATACGATCCATTCACAAATATTTGTTACATAATCACCAATACGCTCTAAATAACCTGCAACTTGTAAATAATCTGCTCCAACAATAACAGTTTCTGGATTTTCTTGCATCGCTCTAATTGAATGACGGTAGATTGATTTAAAGTAATCATTCGTTACTTTATCACTGATTGCAATCTCAATCGCTTTTTGGCTGTCTGTATTAATATAAGCAACTAATACTTCACTAACCATCGCCATAACGTGTGTTGCCATTTCAGATATTTCATTTTCAATTTCTAAAACACGTTTATTACCTTTAACACGTATAGTTGATTTCGCAATTGATACGGCATGATCTCCCATACGTTCTAAATCAGAACTAGCTTTCATAATTGTTACAATTTTTCTTAAATCTAATGTAACAGGTTGTTGCAAAGCAATCATTTCAAAACTTTTCTTTTCTAAATCTTGCTCTTTAGCGTTAATTTTGTCATCTTCAGCAATTACTTCTTTTGCTAAGCTTTTATCATGATCAATAAATGCCTTTACTGATTTACTGATTGCTATATTAACATCTTGCCCCATTTTTTCAAATTTATCATGTAGTTTCGTTAAATCTTCTTCAAATTGACTTCTTAACATACTTTCCTCTCCTTCTTTTAACCGAATTTCCCTGTAATATAATCTTCTGTTTGTTGCTTCTTAGGATTTAAAAAGATATTTTTAGTTTTATCGTACTCAATTAAATCGCCACTTAGGAAAAATGCCGTTTTATCTGAGATCCTAGAAGCTTGTTGCATATTATGTGTCACCATAATCATTGTGTAATCATTTTTTAACTCTAACAACATGCTCTCAATCTTACCACTTGAAACAGGATCTAAAGCACTTGTTGGTTCGTCTAATAAAATCACTTCAGGTTTTACTGCTAATACTCTGGCAATACAAACCCTCTGTTGTTGCCCACCTGAAAGAGATAAGGCACTTTTATTTAACTTATCTTTAACATCATCCCAAACTGCTGCTGCTTTTAGACTTTCCTCTACAACTTGATCTAATTCAGCTTTAGAATGTTTCCCCTCAAGTCTTAATCCATAAATAACATTTTCATAAATAGAAAATGGGAAAGGATTAGGTTGTTGAAATACCATTCCAATTTGTTTTCTTAACAAAACAGTATCTGTTTTTGGACTGTAGATATCTTTACCATTGTAAGTAACATTTCCAGTAATTGTTACCGAAGGAATTAAATCATTCATTCGATTTAATGTTCTTAGGTAAGTTGATTTTCCACATCCTGAAGGACCGATCAAGGCAGTGATTCCGCCTTTATCAAAATCCATCGTTATTCCTTTTAACGCTTCATTTTTCCCGTAATATAAATGTAAATCTTTAGACTCAATAATAGACATGAACTTCCTCCTTAACCAAAATGTCCAGAGACATAATCATCTGTTGCTTGAATTTTTGGGCGTGTAAATATTTTTCTTGTTTTATCATATTCCATTACCTGACCCATATAAAAGAAAGCGGTATAATCACTGATACGTGAGGCTTGTTGCATATTATGTGTCACAATAATAATTGTATAATTTTCTTTTAAATTAATCAATGTTTCTTCAACTTTACTCGTTGAGATTGGATCTAAGGCACTTGCTGGCTCATCAAGCAATAATATATCTGGTTTCATTGCAATTGCACGAGCAATACATAAACGTTGTTGTTGACCACCTGATAAAGCTAAGGCACTCTTGTTTAGGTTATCTTTAACCTGATCCCACAAGGCCGCTTGCTTTAAGCTTGTTTCAACAATCTCGTCTAATTCGTTCTTATCTTTTAAACCATGTCGACGTAAAGCGAATGTAATATTATCATAGATTGATTTACTAAATGGATTAGGACGTTGGAACACCATTCCAATATGTTTTCTCATTTCGTAAACATCAACTTCTTTTGAGTTAACGTCCGTATTTTCATAGATAATTTTCCCTGTAATACTCGTTCCATCAATCTCATCATTCATTCTATTTAAAGAGCGTAGATAAGTTGATTTTCCACATCCTGATGGTCCAATTAAAGAAGTAATCTTGTTTTTTTCAAACTGTAAACTAACTCCTTTAATCGCTTCATTTTGCCCATACCATACATGTAAATCGTCTGTTGCAAGTTCTATTTTTTTCTCAGTTTCATCTAATTGAATAATATGTGTCTCATCCAAATTATATTTTTTCATGTTAAATCCCCTTATCTAGGCTGATGTAATCTTTTTATGCAATCTCTTTCCAATAAAGCGAGCTAAGAAGTTGAAAAGTAGGACAGCAATAATTAAAACGGCAGATGCTCCTGCTGATACTTGTGCCCCATCAGGCATATTTCCTTCACTATTTACTTTCCAGATATGAACTGCTAAAGTCTCAGCTTGTCTAAAGATATTAAGTGGACTTGTAATACTCATTGGATTCCAGTTCGTAAAATCTAATGCTGGAGCACTTTGTCCTGCTGTATAAATCAAAGCAGCGGCTTCACCAAAAATACGACCTGCTCCTAAAATGATTCCTGTTAAAATACCTGGTAATGCTTCAGGGATAACAACTCTTAAAACAGTTTCCCATCTTGATAAACCTAAAGCAAGTCCTGCTTCACGTTGTGTGTAATGTACTGCTTTTAAAGATTCTTCCACATTTCTAGTTAATAGTGGTAAATTAAAGAATGTTAAGGCTAAGGCTCCAGAAATAATTGAGAAACCTAAACCTGCTTGAATAACAAATACTAGGAAGCCAAATAAACCAACAACAACTGATGGTAATGAGCTTAATACCTCAATAGATGTTCTAATAATATTTGTAAACATGTTTTGTTTAGCATATTCAGCTAGATATATCCCAGCTCCTAAAGAAATCGGAATACTGATTAACATGGTAATAATTAATAGATAGAAAGAGTTGAATAACTGAATTCCAATTCCCCCACCTACTTGGAAACTCTTAGAAGGTTGCGTTAAAAATTCCCAACTAATATGAGGAATGCCGCGTCCTAATATATATAGTAATAAACTAGCTAGGATGGTAATAATAATCACAGCAATTCCGTAAAGAATACCTGTTGCTAGTTTGTCTGCACGTTTTGCATTCATTATTTCATTGCTCCTTTTCTACCGATCATACGAGTTAATATATTGAAGAATAATGACATTAATAATAATAGTAGGGCTAATGACCATAACACATTATTTTGAAGAGTACCCATAATTGTGTTACCAATACCCATTGTTAATACACTTGTTAAAGTTGATGCTGGTGTAATTAAGTTATGAGGCATTAATGAGGCATTACCAATAACCATTTGAATGGCCAACGCTTCACCAAATGCTCTTGCCATACCAAAAACTACTGCTGTTAAAATCCCTGGTACCGCAGAACGTAACACCACTTTATAGATTGTTTGCCATCTTGTTGCACCTAAAGCTAATGATGCTTCTCGGTAATGTCTAGGAACAGCTTTTAAGGCATCTACTGTCATTGATGTTACTGTTGGCAAAATCATAACAAACAAGACAAACGTCCCTGCTAAAATACCAAATCCTGAACCACCAAAAACACTTCTTACAGCAGGTACAATAACTGATAAACCAATGAAACCATAAACTACTGAAGGGATACCCACTAATAATTCTATTACTGGTTGCAATACTTTTGTTCCTAATTTTGGTGAAATCTCAGTCATAAACACTGCCGCACCTATAGCAAAAGGTGTCGCAATTAATGCCGAAAGGAACGTAACAATAAATGACCCCATAATCATAGGTAAAGCGCCAACTAATGGTTGACCACTTTCATCAACTGAACTTGGATTCCACTCTGTTCCAAATAGAAAGTCTTTTAGACTTACCCCGTCTACAAAAAAAGTAGCTAGTCCTTTACTGGCAACAAAATAGAAAATCGCAACAACAACAGCTACAATTAATGTAATAGCTAAAAAACTAATTGTTTTACCAAATTGCTCTAATTTTTTCTTAGGTGATTTTTTAAGCAATTTACTTTGAATATCTTCCAACGTTTTTCCTCCTATTATAAAGCCATTTATTTAGGCTTCACATTTCCTTCAACATCTCGTTCTACTGTCATACGTGAAACTGGAATATAACCTAGTTGAGGAACAATCTCTTTTTGGACATCCTCAGATAACATATAATCTAAAAATTCTTTTGTTAATCCCTTTGGTTCACCTTTTGTATACATATGCTCATAAGACCACACTGGCCATTTATTTCTCATCACGTTTTCTTCTGTTGGCGACACGCCATCAATTGTTAGTGTTGCTACATCATCTGTTACGTAAGAAAATGCAACATAACTAATTGCTCCAGGCGTTGTACTAACAATTTGTCGCACCATTCCTGTTGATTCTTGCTCTTGAGCGTTTTTTGAATCTTCGCCATCTAATATCCATTGTTCAAATGTATGACGGCTTCCACTTCCAGCTGCTCTATTTAATAATACTATTTTTTGATTTTTCCCACCAACTTCTTTCCAGTTGGTAATGTCACCTTGAAATATTTTCTTTAGGTCCTCTTTTGAAATATCTGATACACCTACTTCTTTATTAACAATAGGTGTTAGGCCCACAACCGCAACTTGATGATCGACTAAAGACTCACTATCAATTCCATCTTTTTCTTCTGCAAACAAATCAGAGTTGCCAATATCAACTGCACCAGCTTGAACTTGACTTAATCCAGTTCCACTTCCGCCACCTTGTACGTTAATAAATTTCCCCATATTTGTGCTACTGTATTGTTCACCAGCTGCCTCAACTAAAGGTTGCATGGCTGAAGAACCAACGGCATTAATTGACTCACCATTGTCGACTTTTCCGCAACTAACTAATACTAAAGATAGTGCTAGTAGTCCAGTTGCTTTGCTCAATTTTTTCACGAGTTAACCTCCTAGATTTTACAATTAATTTACAAATTAATTCTTTTGCTTTTTCATCCAAACTAAACATATAGTTTACTGAAGAAAATTGCAAGTCTTTTTACATTCTTTTTACAATTATAAAGAAGAGAAATAGACGGCTTAAGTTTTTTTAATATACCTTTTTAATTATAATACACTTGTGTTATAATTTATGTGAAACACAGTTTTTTATTTATAATAGAGATGCAAGCTCCCCAACTTGCGTCTTAAAACACTTAGTGTAAACAAATATCAAACAGTTTCTAATCACTAATTTTATATTCCCCAATATATTTAGTGGTTAATATCATCCCTTATAGGAAAAAAGATGACTTTTACGTCATCTTTTTTTCTATAAATTTAACATTCGGATAAACAAAAAAGGTTGATTCTTCTCGAATCAACCTTTTTAATGTTAAATTTTTAAGAATCGTCTCATTGAAATAACTGATCCAAATGAACCAATCACAACTCCTATTACAACCAACAATGAGTTTAATTGTAATACCAGCGTAGTTGGTAACACTAATTCGTAAGATGCTGTAGCCATCATACTCTTCGTAAAGAAATAATAGACTTGTGCATACCCAAATGAAATCAGTAAAATAGGGACAATTGAACCTAAGACACCAATAAATGCTCCTTCTAAGAAGAATGGCCAACGAATAAATCCATTTCTAGCTCCAACAAGGCGCATAATTTGAATTTCTCGTTTTCTAGAGATAATTGTAATTCGAATTGTATTAGAAATTAAGAACATAGCAACTGCTACTAAAAACGCTGCCCCAATAGATCCCCAAAGTTTAACATTTTTGGAAATAGCAAAAATCTTATCTGAGTTTTGTCCACCGTAATCAGCTTTGTGTACATTTTTTAATTTAGATGCTTCTTCCGCTATTCCCTTAATTGAATCTGAATCTTTTGACGTTAAAATGTAAACATCATATAAAGGATTATCATCACCATCAAATAGCTTCCAAGTATCGCCTAATTTATCAGTTAATTTTTTGTATTCATTTTGCTTACTTGAAAACACTACTTTTTCAACGTTAGCAATTTTATTTAAGTCTTCACCTAATGCTTTTGTATCTTTTTCATCTGTCCCGATATCAACAAATACAGAAACATCCACACTATTATTAATATCTTCTGCTATTTTAGTTACGTTTAAAATAACGCCCAAAAAGATTCCCACTAAAGTTAAGGTAACAGTTACCGCACTAACGGAAGCTAAGGTCATCCAACCATTTCTTTTTAAGTTTTTTAATGCACTACCAATGTGCCTGAAAAAATTTCTAATCATCGTATCCGTAATCCCCCTCGTCTTGATCTCGCGTAATTCGACCATTTTCAATCGCTATTACACGATGACGAATTTCATTAACAATCATACTATTATGTGTCGCCATAACAACTGTTGTCCCTTGATTGTTAATGCGTTCTAATAATTCCATAATTTCCCATGAGTTCTCTGGGTCTAAGTTCCCTGTCGGCTCATCAGCTATTAATACTTTTGGTGTATTCACAATCGCTCTAGCAATTGCCACACGTTGTTGTTCTCCCCCTGATAATTCATTAGGGAACACTCTTACTTTATGTTTCAAACCAACTAAGTCTAACACTTCAAGAACGCGTTTTTTAACTTCTCTTGGTTTTTTTCCAATTACTTGCATCGCATAGGCAACATTTTCGTACACTGTTTTTTGTGTTAATAATTTATAATCTTGGAAGACTATTCCTATTTCACGTCTTAAATAAGGAATATTTCTATTTTTAATAGTTAATAAATCATAACCACAAACATTTAAAGTTCCTTTTGTTGCTTTTTCTTCACGGTACATTAATTTAATAAAAGTGGATTTCCCTGCCCCACTTGGCCCTACTACATAAACAAACTCACCTTGGTTAATGTTTATTGATAAATTTCTAACAGCTGTTGTCCCATTAGAATATTTTTTTGTTACTTTTTTCATTTCTATCATGAGTATTCTCCTCACCTGTTCTTATCTATAATAATGAGTCACACTATTTCTAGTTTAGTATAACATGAGTTTAGCTAGTTGTTCATGTCAATACATTACAATTCTATTTCAAAAAATTTTCAGTCTTTCTTTTTGAAATCAATTTGACATTTTTAACCTCAAGTATGCATCAATAAAACCATCAATATCCCCATCCATAACAGATTGCGTATTTCCTACTTCGTAATTAGTACGATGATCTTTAACCATCGAATATGGATGAAAGACATAAGATCTTATTTGTGAACCCCAACCAATTTCCATTTGTTCTCCACGAATAGCAGCTGCTTCTTGCTCTTTTTTCTCCATTTCAATTTGATAGAGTTTCGCTTTTAACATACTCATGGCTTGTTCTCTATTTTTTAATTGAGAACGTTGAGCTTGACTAGCAACAATGACACCACTAGGAATATGAGTGATTCGAACAGCTGAGTCAGTCTTATTAACATGTTGCCCACCAGCACCACTAGCTCGGTAAGTATCAACTTTTAAATCATCTGATTTAATTTCAATCGAAACATCATCTGTCAACTCAGGCATTACATCAATAGAACAAAAAGATGTATGACGACGACTATTTGAATCAAAAGGTGAAATTCTTACTAAACGATGAACCCCACGTTCAGATTTTAAATAACCAAAGGCATTAAAGCCTTTAATCATTAGCGTCACACTCTTAATACCCGCTTCATCTCCTGCTTGGTAATCAATCGTTTCCACTTGGAAGCCTTTAGAGTCTGCCCATCTCATATACATTCTTAATAACATACTACCCCAATCTTGTGATTCAGTCCCACCAGCACCTGGATGAAACTCGATAATTGCATTATTGTGGTCATATTCGTCACTTAATAATTGAGATAACTCAAATTCTTCAATTGTTTCTTTATATGCTTTAAAAGCTTCTACAAGTTCTTCAAACATGGTTTCATCTGGTTCTTCTTCAATCATTTCTACCATTAACACTAATTCTTCTAAACCATTTGTTAAATCATTAAAAGTTTCATATTGTGCCTTTAATTGATTAGATTGATCAATAACTGTTTGTGCTTTTTGACTATCATCCCAAAAACCTGGTTCTGCCATCATACTCTCAGCTTCAGCAATTTGCTCTTCCAACTCATCTAAGTCAAAGAGACCCCCTAAAGTTATTAATTTTTTCTTCTAATTGTTCTAAATCAGACTTTATTTCATATAGTTCCACAAAAAGACCTCCTAAAAATAAGCAAAGCGACTCAGAATTTCTAAGTCGCCATCTGCTTTAAACTGGTTTTCCATGACAGTTTTTATATTTTTTACCACTACCACAAGGGCATAAATCATTTCTACCAATTTTTTCATCAACTTTAACAGGCATTTTTTTCGTATCAGAAGATACAACACCTTGTTCTTCAGTTGGTTTGATTGCTTCTCCTTGAGCAACTTGCTCACGTTGAACGTTTTGACGGATTTCAGCTTTCATGAATAAACGTGTTACTTCATATTCAATAGCTCCTACCATGTCGTTAAACATTTGGTAACCCTCTGTTTGGTAATCAACTAATGGGTTATTTTGACCATAGGCACGTAAACCAATTGACTCACGTAATTGATCCATAGCATCAATATGATCTGTCCATTTAGTATCAACAACTCTTAAAATAACTACTTTTTGGAATTCAAGTAATTGTTCAGAGCTGTCTAGAATAGCTTCTTTTTCATCGTATAATTCTTTAGCTTTTCCAAAAATAAATGTTTTCATTTCTTCTGGCGTCTTGCCTTCAAAATCACTTAATGAGATTGCATCTTCATGGGTAATTGTAGCTCCAACAAAGTCAACTAAACCTTGTAAGTTCCATAATTCTTTTTCACCTAAGGCCGTTGTATGACTTTCAACGTAACTACTAATAGTACGTTCTACCATACCTAATAAAACAGGTTTTAAATCGTCATCTGATGTAATGACTTGGTTACGTTGACGGTAAATAACCTCACGTTGCTCACGCATAACATCATCGTATTGAAGAACGTTTTTACGTGTATCGTAGTTGTTACCTTCTACACGTTTTTGAGCTGACTCAACTTGTTTAGTAAACATTTTACTTTGAATAACAGCATCTTCTTCTTCTAAGTTCATACGGTCTAAGAACATTTTAATTCTTTCTGAACCAAAACGTTTCATTAATTCATCTTCTAATGATAAATAGAATTGAGTCACACCAGGGTCACCTTGACGACCAGCACGTCCTCTTAACTGATTATCAATACGTCTTGATTCATGACGTTCTGTACCAATAACAGCCAATCCACCTGCTTCAATAACGCCTAAACCTAAACGAATATCCGTACCGCGACCAGCCATGTTAGTCGCGATTGTTACAGCGCCTTTTTGACCAGCATTCATGATAATTTCAGCTTCTTTAAAGTGGTTTTTAGCATTTAAAACTTCATGAGGAACTTTTGCTTTTGTTAATAAATCTGATAATAATTCAGACGTTTCAACAGCTACAGTACCAACAAGAACAGGTTGTCCTTTTTCGTGACGTTCTTTAATGTCAGCTACTACCGCTTTAAATTTACTTGTTAAAGTTGGGTATAATAAATCTGCTTTATCATCACGAACAATCGGTCTATTAGTTGGAATTTGAATAACTTGCATGTTATAAATTTCTCTAAACTCTTCTTCTTCTGTTTTCGCAGTACCTGTCATACCAGATAATTTTTTATACATACGGAAATAGTTCTGGAATGTAATGTTCGCCATTGTTTTTGTTTCATCTTCAATTTCTACGCCTTCTTTGGCTTCAATTGCTTGATGTAAACCATCAGAATAACGACGACCATCCATAATACGACCAGTAAATTGGTCAACAATCATAACTTTTCCATCTTGTACAACATAATCAATATCTAAAAGCATAATGTAGTTAGCTCTTAGTGATTGGTCCATGTAATGTGTTAAAGAGGTATTTTCAATGTCATATAAGTTATCAACATCAAAATGTTTCTCAGCTTTTGAGATACCTTCTTCTGTTAAAGCAATTGTTTTTGATTGAACATCGATTTTATAATCTTCTTCGTTTACTAATGTTTTGATGAAGTTGTCCGTTCTGTTATACATTGCAGTTGATTTTTCAGCTTGACCAGAAATAATAAGTGGTGTTCTTGCTTCATCAATTAAAATCGAATCGACCTCATCCACTACTGCGAAGTTTAATGGACGTTGTACCATTTGCTCACGGTAAACAACCATGTTATCTCTTAAGTAGTCAAAACCTAACTCATTATTTGTTGAGTATGTAATATCGCAAGCATAAGCTAAACGTTTCTCTTCTGAAGATTTAGAGTTGATGTTTAATCCAACTGTTAAACCTAAGAAGTTATATAACTCACCCATTTCACTTGCATCACGTGTTGCCAAGTACTCATTTACAGTAACAACATGAACACCTTCACCTGATAATGCGTTTAAATAAACAGGCATAGTCGCTGTTAACGTTTTACCTTCACCTGTTTTCATTTCAGGGATACTACCTTCATGAAGAACAATACCACCCATAATCTGAACTTTATAAGGGAATAAACCTAACACACGTTTTGCTGCTTCACGAACAACTGCAAATGCTTCTGGTAATAAAGCATCTAGTGTTTCTCCTTTTTGATAACGAGCTTTAAACTCTTCTGTTTTACCTTGTAATTCTTCATCTGTTAATTTTTCAGTCTGTTCAGCAAAGGCTTCAACCTTACTTGCTAAATGATCCAAACGTTTTAAATCTTTTTTATCATTTTCAATTAATTGTTTCAAGAAATTTGCCATGAATGAAATCTACTCCTCGTTTATATTCATTTGATATCAATTATCATTATTTATAGTTCATAAAAAATAAAATGAGTTCATCTCACATATTTTATCATTACTTGTCACAAAATAAAACTCTTTTAACTAGAAAAGAACAATAAAAAGAGCTTGTGGGTGCCCACAAGCTCTTTTTATCACTAATTTGTTTCGATTAAACCATATTTTCCATCTTTACGACGATAAACAATGCTTGTTCCATTTGTTTCTGCGTCTTCAAAGATAAAGAAGTTATGACCTAACATATTCATTTGTAATACTGCTTCTTCACTATCCATTGGTTTTAATGACAGACGTTTAGTTCTTACGATTTCTAAATCAGGTTCATCTTGAACTTCTACATTTTCTGTATTAAAAATCGCTGCTGCTACTGCTGGATCTAAATTTGTCTCTCTAGATTTGCGATTAATTTTAGTTTTGTATTTTCTGATTTGTCTCTCTAATTTATCCACTACTAAGTCGATACTAGCGTATAAATCTGGAGATGTTTCTTCAGCACGTAATACTAAGTATGGTAACGGAATTGTCACTTCCACTTTAGCATTTTTATCTGAATAAACTTTTAAGTTAACATGTGCTGTTGATTCTGGAACATTAGTAAAATATTTTTCTAATTTCCCAATTTTTTTCTCAACATACTCTCTAATGGCTTGAGTAACCTCAATGTTCTCTCCACGTACATTATATCTAAACATACTAATTACCCCTTTCGTCTATCACTCAAAGAGGAAGAATGTAGGGACCACTCTCTAACCTTCCTCTTCTTACTTCTATTATAACTAAGTAATAGACAAATGACAATTAACTTTAGTAAAAAAACGCTTCATATTTCATCTTGATAGGGTAAATGACCTTATTTCCTTTGGATTGTATTGAGAAAGGCAATCATAAGCATGCAGTATAGTTCTTCCTGTCGTATAAACATCATCAACTAAGAGTATTTTACTATTTTCAACCCTTTTCCTTTTATTTTTAGTTACAATAAAGGGTTGTTTCATTAATAAACGCTCTTCTTTCCCTCTTTCCGATTGCTTAGAGATTGTATTTTTCTTTGATAAGTATAACTCAAAAGGAACACTACTAGCTTTTAGCATTTCTTCCACTTGATTAAATCCCCTATCCTTCATTCCTTGTTTTGATAATGGAATAGGAACAATAATAAAACCTTTCTTTACAAAAGGGCTTAGTTCCTTAAACACATCTTTTGAGAAAGCTGTTCCCTTTCTAATATCTCCTAAAAATTTAAATTCTTTAAAATAATCACTCATCATATCGGTATAATCATATAAAAACGTATGATGTAAAGAAAAATGAGGTATTATTTTTTGCCAATGAGAACAATCTTTACAAGTATCATGTGAAGCTGTTAACTTTTTTTGACAAAACTGACAGGTCTTACCATTCTTTTGAGATTTAATTGTTTCATAACAACTATAGCAACACTCGTTAAATAAAATAGGCTTAAAAAACAACAAATCACTTATTTTTAACTCCTTAACTAAAGAGTCACCACAAAAAGAACATTTCATTTAAAACCCTCCTTTTCGGTTCATCTCTTTAATTTGAGCCACACTATTATTAATACTTTTAGTTTTTCCTGTATGAAAAAAATAAATATTACCTGTAGGAAAATCGTTTTTTCTTCCAACTCTCCCTGCAATTTGAACTAAACTCGCCGTTGTAAAGGTTCTGTGATTTGCTTCAAATACAATCACATCAATATTTGAAAAAGTCACTCCCCTTTCAAGAATCGTCGTTGTTAGCAGCCAGTCTAAGTCCCCTCTTCTCATTGCCATAATTAATTCTTCTCGATCATCTTTTCCTGAATAAACATAAGCTATCCTTTTATTTGGGAATTGTTTTCTTAGTATTTTGTAGAATAATTTCATTCTCTCAATATTCGGAAAGAAAATTAAACAAGCTTTGCTTTGCTTTTCTAAAATTAAAGACATACTTCTCGTCAACCTCCCTTTAAATAGCTGCTGATTCAAAAAATAGTTAAAGTGACAACTAGGTACAGGTAAGGCATGACCATGATACCTATTAGGTAAATAACTTAGATTTAATTCGTTCATCGATACCTTTTTTTTCAATTCTTCACTTGGGGTAGCAGTCAAATAAACTAAGCTCCCTTTTTTCTTAAGACTTGTTTTAATGCCATATTCTAAATAAGGATTTCCTGCATACGGAAAAGCATCAACTTCATCAACGACTATTAAATCAAAAGCTTGATAAAAACGAAGTAATTGGTGAACTGTTGCAATAACAAATGATGTATATCTGTAATCTTCTTCCTTTTTGCCATATAACAAGATAATATCTTCTTCTTTAAACGCTTCTTTAAAACGTGGTAAAAGTTCTAAACAAACGTCTATCCTAGGAGAGACAATAGCTATTCGACATCCCTTACCTAAAGCCAAATGAACTAAAGGAAATAACATTTCAGTTTTCCCAGCGCCTGTTACTGCATGAACAAGATGATTTTCTTTTCGTTTAAAAGATTTCATTAGGTCCTTAGCTATTTTTTGTTGCGCTTTTGTTAGTTCTCCTTGCCACGTCAGTCGAACTTGCCTTTTGCCCTTTTCTTTCTCTAAGACATAATAAAATGATTCTCGGCTTTCAACTCTTCCTAATAAAATACAAGTTGGGCAATAGTAAAAATCAGTTCCCTTGCTAACAATTCGCCAATTTAGTTGATTATCTTCAAAACCACACCTTTTACAAAGCATTTTATTTTTCTTCATAACAATACTTTTTTCACGACAAATTCCTAACTGGTGTAACGCTTCATGGTATTCTTTTGGTATTTCTTTTTTTAGTAATTTCCGACCCATTAAGTAATCCTCTAATCTCATTGATCCACCCCATTTTATAAAAAATACGCGGAAGACTTTTTTGTTTTTTAGAAATAGACTATAATAGTCAGTAGTTACTTCAAAGGGAAAGGATGTACCATATGAAAAAATACTTTGTTATCGAATCAATGGATGAGAAAACAGATTTAAATGGTGTGATATGGCAACCAGAATCAAGTAAAGCGCCACGAGCGATTTTACAACTTATCCACGGCATGGCAGAATACATTGAACGCTACGATGAATTAGCGACTTTTTTAAATGAAAATAACATTTTAGTTGTAGGTCACGATCATTTAGGGCATGGTGATTCAGTTGATATTGAAAACCCAAAAATGGGTTACTTTGCAAAAGGCGATAGTGCCTCAATTTTAGTTGAAGATACTTATCAGATTACAAACTATATCAAAAAAAGATATCCAACTGTTCCTGTATTTATTTTGGGACATAGTATGGGGTCGTTCGTTTTGAGAAACTATTTAAAAACCTACTCTACAGCCGTCGAAGGTGCCATTTTAATGGGAACTGGTGGCAAACGAGAAGAAGTTAAATTAACAAAAAAACTTCTAAATGGCTTAAATACAATTAGTCCTAAAGCAGTCAATTCTGCTTTTCATCATTTATCATTTAGTAATTTCAATCGTCGTATTAAACAGCCTATCTCATCAAACGCTTGGCTTTCTAAAAATGAAGACAATGTTAAATCATATGATTTAGATGAGAAATGCGGCTTTGTTTTTACTAATAACGGCTTTTATACATTAATCAACTTAATCGATGGAGCAACTCAAAAAAACTGGTTTAAGACAATTAGAACCAACTTACCTTTATTAATTGTTAGTGGTGAAAAAGATCCAGTTGGTAATTACGGTAAAATCCCTAGAAAAATTGCTGTTGATTTAACCGATAATTTCTTTAATGATGTGACTCTTCGTCTTTACCATGATCTTCGTCATGAGATTTTAAATGAAAACGAAAAAGAAGATATAATGAACGATATCTACGATTGGATAACAAATCATTTATAAAAAAAACGAAACAAAAGTACCTCTTTAAAGAGGTATCCCTTGTTTCGTTTCTTTATTTTAATTGCTCAAAATTAGATAGCATATCATCTAAATTCTGTAGAGTTTCTGCACTTGGGTTTTCTTCACTCGTCCATGCTGCTAAATTAATAAAATAGTCATCTGTTTCAATCAGATAAGAACAATAGGTTAAAGGTCGCCCTTTACTGTCATCCATAACAAACTGAAGATAATAACTAGGTAAGTCATTTAGCTCTCTCTCATCAGGTTCTATTTTAATATCACCTTTTTGTTCAGATATTTTCTTTAAGAAGTCATCTTTGTAATTATCTAAGCTTTTATCAACTGGCTCAACACCTGCTGTCATAAATGATTTATTTTCTTTGTTTCCAACTAAAAAAGTAATATTTCCATCTTTATTAGGATATTTAATCCAATTATCTAATAATCTAAAACGATACTCATGTTCTTCGATATTAAACGTATACATCAAAGCACTATCAGAGTCCGTAGCTTTTTTCTCTACTTCTTTTTGTTTTGGTTGGCACCCCGCTAAAAAGAGTAGACTAATAGTTGTTAACAAAATTGCTATATTCTTTTTCACTTGTTATACCTCTTCATCTTATTAAAATTAACTAACCAGGAGGCTAATTATGTTATCACATTACTATACCATAAAAAATGATGGACAATTTGAAATAGTTATAAAAAAATCACGTTTTATATGCCATCTCAAACGTATCGATTCTGAAGATCAAGCAAAAGAATTCATTCAAGAAATAAAAAAGGAACATTGGAAAGCAAGTCACAACTGCGTCGCTTACGTTTTAGGTGATCAGCAATCAATTCAACGATCGAGTGACGACGGAGAACCTAGTGGAACTGCAGGTATTCCAATGTTAGAAGTTTTAAAAGTCAAAGAACTACGTAATGTATTAGCAGTAGTTACTCGTTATTTTGGAGGAACAGAATTAGGAGCTGGTGGTTTAATTAGAGCTTATAGTAGCTCAGTAGCTGAAACTTTAAATCACGTTGGGTTAGTTAAAGGAACTCTACAACAAGAAGTCCAATTAACTATTGATTATCCTTTACATGGAAAAGTCACTCATTTTTTAGAAAATAATCCTGAATACACATTAAAAGATACGCTTTTCACTGAAAAAGTCACTCTTTTAATCATGGCTAATGAGGACCAAGTCAATATTTTGACAGAATCATTAATCAATTTACTCAGCAATCAATGTTTCATTGAATTAGGTGAAACTGATTACGTAGAAACACCAATCTAATAAAAAAGATTAACTCCTCATTTTAGCTTGGGGAGTTAATCTTTTTTTATTTTTCTAAATAAAATTCAAAACGTTCACCAACGTATTGACTTCTTACATACTCAAAAGGAGTGCCATCTTCAAAATATGAAATTTGGCGTAATCTTAAAATAGCTTCGCCACGTTTGATATCTAAAAAATGAGCAATTTTTTCAGAGGAAACCACTGCTGAGATATGTTGGCTTGATTTACCAATGACAGCATTTCCTTTTTCAGCTAAAGCTTTATATAAAGAGGTTGTTACTTCTTCTTTATCAAAATCAGAAACCAATTTATATGGGATACTCGCTACTTCAAAACAAATAGGCACATCATCTGAATAACGAATTCTTTCCATCTTTAAAATGTCATCTTTTTCTGTTAATTTTAATTTTTCCATCTCACTTGAGCTAGGTTTTGTCACAAAATAAGAAATGGTTTTACTAGATGGCACACTTCCTTGCGATTTTACAATATCAGAAAAACTAGTTGTCCCAATCATCGTCTCTTGAACTTTTTTTCGTGCGACATAAGTTCCAGAACCAATTTTTCTTTCTAAGATTCCCTCATCAGCTAAAGTTTGAATAGCTTGTCTTAAAGTCATTCGACTGACATTGAACTTTTCAGACAACTCTCTTTCAGATGGTAAACGGTCGCCAACACGCCATTTACCTTCTTCAATCTCTTGTTTAATTTGATCGTGAATTCTTAAATATACAGGTAATTTAGAGACCACTTAGAACCACTTCCCTTTCTCAATTTTATATCATATTATAACTGGTATAGACAAAGGATACAACTAGTTTTAAGTAATAAAACCGATTTTCAGTCAATTTGTACAGTTTATTGTCAGTATTTCCCAAAAATAAAAAAGCTTCTTATTTAAAGAAACTTTTCTTGTTTAAGCTATTAATATAATCTTGAATGCCACTTACGAGTGTTTTCTTTGTTAGCAGTTGAATTATTTTCCTCTTTTACAAAGGGAATCGTTTGTTTAACATCTTCAACTAAATCTGTTTCTTTTAAAATATCTCTGTAAGTCATGTACTGCTCAGTTAGTTTATCTTTTAACTTCATGCTAATAACTTCCTTTCAAAAATAAAATAAAAAAGCTAACACTGTCTGTTAGCTTTTAAAACTGGGCTAGCTGGATTCGAACCAACGAGTGACGGAGTCAAAGTCCGTTGCCTTACCGCTTGGCTATAGCCCAAAAATAAAAAATGGAGGGGGGCAGATTCGAACTGCCGAACCCGAAGGAGCGGATTTACAGTCCGCCGCGTTTAGCCACTTCGCTACCCCTCCAGCTAGTCGCGTTAAAAACCCGACTTCATAATCATACATAATTCCAAATAAAAATGCAAGCATTTTTTTAAAATTAATTATGTAAATTCCAATTTCTTAAAACTTCTTCATATCCTAGGTCCATTGATTTTACAAATCCAACTAATGTTTCATCAGATTTAACTTCAAATTTATTAGATTCTACTTCAGTCACTGTTCCAATGACACGTTTTCCAATAACTAGTTCATGACAAGCATATTTTTCACCATCTTTAGTGATAACATCTTCTTTTATTTCTACTTCAACAGGTTTATTTTTTTTCATTCTATTCACCTCTTATCTCTTAACTTATTGAGGATAGCATATTTTAAAAGATTTGTTAAGTCAAAAAAACTTTTCTATCGCTTATATATTAATCAAAAAAAGTTTCTTTTAAAATAATATCTCCATTAGTCGTTTGAAAATTAAATATCATTTTTTTATTACTTGAATTAAATGCTTTACTTTCAGCTACAAGGTATCCTCGATCACGGGCATTAACAACTAAATTTGCTTCCTGAGTTACCACATTACCTCTCTTAGTACTCCCATTTATTCTAAAAGGGACTTCTTCTCCTTCTGGTAATAAAACCTCAATATTGGCATTTGTTGTTCGACCGTCAATTTCATAATGACCTTTCTCAAAAAAAGCTTGGGACATTAAATCTAAAGTAATCTGTGCATTCTTTGTTTCTAAGGATTGCTTCATAAAATGACTATTTTGTACTAAAATATCTGCATTTGTTGTTCTAAATTCTGCTTCCTTTGCAGTCGCATCTTTTACAAAAATTCTAGCATTCGTCGTCACAAGTTCGACTCTAGCTCCTCGATATTTTATCAAATTGATATGACTATTTTTAGTAATCCCTGTTAATACATCACTTTGACACTTGCTCAATTCTATTTGAGCATTCTTAGTTTTAACAAAAATTTCACTACTATTTATATTATTTAACGAAACAGCTGCATTGCTATTTTCTATAGCTAATAAACTTAAAAATGTCTCAGGAATCATCACTTCACAACCTAAGTATTTTACGCCATGGTAATTGTAACTCAACTGGTAGTTTCCATTATTTTCATCAAAACAAATCATTGGATCATTATGACGAGATTGTTTATACCAACCATTTATTTCAATGGTTCTTTTTTGATGTGTTGACACTTTGATGTGGCTATTTTTTCCAATTAATTTTAAACTTTTAAAATTATCCAAATTAACTGTTTTTTCTATTTTAAATAATTGATGACCATTTCCAAAAAAATCATAAGGTTGTTGTGGTTGTACCATTGAAGTTGTATTTTCTTCTTTTTTAACTTCATTACTCTGATTATTTTCACTTACTTTGGTTTCACTAGCTATCAGTTCTAATAAGTCTAATGCTTGTTCTTGAGTAATCATGTCTTCTTTTAACATTTGCAACACTTTTAGTTTCTGTTCTTCTTTATTCATAATAATCCTCCTCAAGTTGTTTTAACATAATTCGTTGTTTTTCAGTAAAAAAAGTTAAATAATTTTCTAATTCTGTTACTTCCAATTCCTTAAAACTTACTTTCTCTATTATTTTTTGTTTTTGAGTAAACGTTAAAAAAGGAAATAATTCATCTAAAAATTCATATTCTTGATTAGCAAGACAGGTTGCTAAAACTTTATCTCGTATTTTTGAAGACATCATGGGAATCAATGTTTCTAAAGCTAAATACCTTTTTTCATTTAGCAAACTAAGAACAACTAATTCTTTTAATCGACTAGACAGATAATAATAATAATCTTCAATAAGAAAATCTGAATTATGTAAACTAAGTAACTTAAAGACAGTTTGTTCTTTTTGAGTTTCATCTAATAATAAAAAAGAATCAAAATAATTATTTATTTCTTCTAAACGTTCAGCTTTCATAAATTGAAGTACTGTATCATTTAAATGATTACTATTTTCTTGTAGATTAGTCATTCTTTCCTGCCATAAGTCTGAAATAGAAATTTGAAATAAATTAGCTATCTCAGGAATTAATGAAATATCTGGTAAGGATTCACCTCTTTCCCATTTAGATACGGCTTGAGGTGTAACAAAAAGACTTGTAGCCATCTCCAGTTGCGTTAACTTGTTAGCTTTTCTAAAATACTTTAAGTTGACACTAATAGATGTCGTCACTGCTACACCTCCTCTCTAATAAAAGGATAGCAATTTTTATCTTTAAAAACAATCAACTACTAGTTTAGTTTAACAAAAAAGACTACGAAATAAGTATCTGCACTTATCTCATAGCCTTATAATTAACGTGTTATGGTTTTAATGGATGAAACAACTTTATATCCTTCTGATTCTAATATTGATTGAATCTCATCATTTTTATCTGATGTTGTTTGAATAACAATAATCGGTTCTTCTTCATGACGATAAACTACAATTTGAATAATATTAAAATGATTTCTTGAAAAAATATCTGTTAATTTAGCTAAGACGCCTTCTTCATCTTTTGGAATTGAAATAGAGACTCTAGAACCAGGTGATTTATAGCCTGTAATATCTAAGAACGCATCAAAAATATCATTATTTGTAATAATTCCAACAATATTATCCCCATCATCTAAAACGGGTAAAACATTAATTTTATAGCTTCTCATTTGATAGATAGCATCTTCTAATAAACAAGTTTCTTTAATAGTTTCAACTTTTTCAATCATAATATCAGCGATTACAGTTTTATTTAATAAATAGTTAGCTTCATACACACTTAAACTTGTTGCTTTTGAAGGCATAGCTCCTTGGATAGTTCCCTCTGTAATCAACCCTACTAATTTACTATCCTCTACTACTGGTAGTCGATGGATATCGTGTTTTTTCATCATTTCAACAGCATCAAAAATTTTTAAGTCTTTTTTTGCGATAATCAAGTTTGTTGACATAAAGTCTTTTACTAACATTTTTTATCCTCCTAAGTACGCTTTTTGAATATCAGGACTATTTAATAAGTCACTGCCACTTCCCTCTAAAACAATACGGCCAGTTTCTAAAACATAACCTCGATCAGCTATACCTAGCGCCATTTTAGCATTTTGTTCGATTAACAGAATTGTTGTCCCTTGTTTATTTATTTCTTCAATAATAGAAAAAATTTCTTTAATAAATATGGGTGCCAATCCCATTGAAGGCTCATCTAAAAGAAGTAGTTTTGGACGTGTCATCAGGGCTCTTCCCATAGCAAGCATCTGTTGTTCGCCACCTGAAAGTGTTGCGGCATCTTGGTTTTTTCGTTCATTTAAAATTGGAAAGCGTTCAAAAATGCTTTTCATGATTTCTTGGCTTTCTTTTTTATCTTTATATAAGAAAGCACCTAACTCTAAATTCTCCATAACCGACATTCCTGTAAAAACATGTCGTCCTTCTGGAACTTGAACTAAACCACTACTTGCTATTTTAGGTGGTGTTTCTTTTTCAATCTTTTTCCCTTCAAAAACAATATTACCTTGGCTTGGTCTAACTAATCCTGAAATAGTTCTTAAAACAGTTGTTTTACCTGCTCCATTAGCCCCAATTAAACTAACAATTTCTCCTTGATTCACTTCAAAACTAATATCTTTCACCGCTTGAATCATGCCATAATGAACAGACATATTTTCAACTCTTAACATTACAATTCACCACCTAAATAAGCTTCTATTACTCGTTTATTACTCTTGATTTCATCTGGTAAGCCACTAGCAATTAATTGACCATACTCTAATACATAAATACGTTCGCAAACTTCCATAACAAGAGACATGTCGTGTTCAATCAATAAAATCGTTAATTCAAATTCTCTTTGAATTTTTTTAATTAGTTCTGTTAGTTCGGCCGTTTCTTGAGGATTCATTCCTGCTGCTGGCTCATCTAAAAAAAGTATTTTAGGTTCTGTTGCTAAGGCTCTAACAATTTCTAAACGTCGTTGCTCTCCGTAAGATAAATTTTTAGCTTTTTCATCTTTTTTATCTAACAAATCAAAAATCGACAATAATTCTTCTGCCTGCGTTAACATATTTTTTTCTGCTTTATAAAAATTAGGTAATCTAAAAATACTAGATAAAACTCCTACTGGTTGTTTTCCAGTCATCGCTATTAAAACATTATCAATAACTGATAACTCTTTAAACAATCTAATATTTTGAAAGGTTCTTCCTAAACCTAAATTAGCAATTTTAAAAGGTTTCAAGCCATTTAAACGTTTATCTCCCGTACCAGTTCCTAAAATCACATCACCTTCACTTGGTTCATAAACGCCTGTTAATAGATTAAATAAAGTGGTTTTCCCTGCTCCATTGGGTCCGATAAGACCAACTAATTCATTTGTTTTTAACTCTAGACTGACATTAGAAACAGCAGCTAAACCACCAAAATTTTTAGTTAAATTATTTACTTTTAGTAGTGACATTAGCTTCGCCTCCTCTGTTAAACATCTTTTTAAATGATAATTCTTTTGTACCTAATAAGCCTGATGGTTTAAAAATCATAATAATAACTAAAGCTAAGGCATAAATAATCATTCTTAATGATCCTGCATCTTGTAAAAACATATTAAGTAACCCTAGTGCAATAGCCGCAATAAATGTTCCTGTAATACTACCCACTCCACCGAAAACAACAATGATTAAAATATCGATCGATTTCATAAAGTCAAAGTTACCTGGAACAATAGTTTGGATATAACTAGCATATAAGCCACCTGCAACGGCCGCCGTCATTGCACCAATCACAAAAGCAATGACTTTGTATTTAGTGGTATTAACACCCATAGATTCTGCTGCAATTTCATTTTCTCTAATAGAAAGTGTTGCTCTTCCAGCTGGGCTATTAATAAAATTGGTCGTTATCAAAGTCATTACACAAACTATCACGTAAACCATAGACCATGTAACAAACGGTGTGATTCCAAATAAACCCGCTGGCCCATTTGTAATACCATCTAAATTCATGATTAAAGTTCTAATAATTTCTGCTACACCTAATGTAGCAATAGCTAGGTAATCACCTGATAATCTCAATGTAGGTATCCCAACAAGTAACGCTACAACTCCTGAGATGACTGCTCCTATAATCAGACCTGATAAAAAACCTGTAAATGTAGGTATCTTCATTGATAAAATAGCTGTGACATAAGCCCCAACTGCCATAAATCCAGCATGTCCTAAAGAAAATTGCCCAGATATACCAATAACTAAATTTAACCCAACAGCTAAAATAATATTAATCCCAATCATTACTAAAGCATTTTCGATAACTGGAGACATCAAACCCGTACTATAAGAAAGGGCTAAAATAATAAATCCAGCAATCATTAATCCTAACCATGAGAGATTTGCTTTCATATTTTTTTTCATTCAACTCACCTACACTTTTTCTTTGACATTTTTACCAAGTAATCCTGCTGGTCTTACTAATAAAACCACAATTAAAATCCCGTAAACAACCGCATCTCGATACGCTGTAAATCCTAAGGCGCTGACAAAGGTTTCAATAACACCAATCGCAAATCCTCCTAAAGCAGCACCTGGTATAATACCAATCCCACCGAAAACAGCAGCAATAAAGGCTTTAAGTCCAGGGGCTACTCCCATCATTGGATCAATACTATTATAGTAAAGACCAATTAACACGCCTCCTGCTGCAGCTAAAGAAGAACCTAAGGCAAAGGTAAATGAAATTGTATGATTGACATTTATTCCCATTAACTGGGCTGCATCCGCGTCAACACTAACAGCTCGCATAGCCTTTCCCATTTTTGTGTAACGAACAATTACTTGAAGTAAAAACATAAGGACAATTGATGTTATTAAAATCATTAATTGAATTTTACTAATCGTGAACAATCCTAAATCATAATTCGTATTTTCGACAATTTGTGGAAACGGTCTTGTGTCTGCTCCAATAAAATAAATCATTAATGCTTGGATTAAAAATGAGACACCAATAGCAGTTATTAAAGCTGCTATCCTAGTCGATTTTCGTAATGGTCGATAGGCTAAAAATTCAATTAAAACACCTAACACTGAACACACTGCCATTGAAATAAGAAGTGTTGGAATTAAACTAAGTTTTAATTCATTTGTTACGTAATACCCAACAAATGCTCCTACCATATAAATTTCACCATGAGCGAAATTTATTAATTTTATAATGCCGTACACCATTGTGTATCCCAATGCTAACAAAGCATAAATACTACCTAATGATAGGCCATTTACTAATTGTTGAAAAAAATCCATTTTGAGTCAGCCTCCTTTTTAATAAAAAAGGTAAGGAACTGTTTAGCTCCTTACCTAACATAGCTATGGGTTTACAACATCTGCTGATGTTTCTTCGCCACCATTAACCCCGATAACCACTGCTGCTTTTTCTGGGTTATGATTTTTATCCATAGTCATCTTACCTGTAACTCCTTCAAAATCTTTAAGGCTAGCTAACTCTTTTGTCATCTTGGCACTATCAGCTTCGCCTGCTTTTTCAATTGATTCTGCAAGCATATAAAGTGAATCATAAGCTAAAGCATTAAATGAACTTGGTGCTTTGTTATATTTAGTTTTAAAGCTATCAATAAATTCTTTTACTTTATCTGATCCTGGTGCTTTTTCAGAAAAATGAGCTGTGTAATAAATATTATTCATATTATCTTTACCAGCAATGTCAATTAACTTTTCATCTGAAAAGCCATCTGCTCCAAGAATTGGTTGTTCAATTCCCATTTCGCGAGCTTGTTTGATAATTAATCCCGCTTCTTCGTAGTAACCTGGCAGATAAATGAAATCAAAATCTTTGTCTTTAATTTTCGTTAAAATTGCTTTAAAGTCTTTATCTTTTTGATTAAATTTTTCATCAGCTACAATCTCTCCTGTAAATGTATCTTTGAAAGATTTAGAAAGACCTTTGGCATAGTCACTTGATACATCACCAATTACAACCGCTTTTTTAGCATCTAAATTATTCATAGCATAATTAGCTAAGATAACACCTTGGAACGAATCTTGGAAACACGCTCTAAAAATATATTCTTGAACAGCGTCATTAACAACTGTAATAGCATCATCTGTACCTGATGGTGTGATTACTGGGATTTGTGCTTTTGTCACATTTGGAATTTGAGCTTTAGAAGCACCTGATGTTGCTGGTCCAATAATAGCAACTACTCCTTCTTTTGTTGTTAAGTTTGCAGCAACTGCTGCGGCTTCTGCTGTATCTGATTTATTATCTTTAACCACTAATTCAATTTTTTTACCATTAATCCCACCATTAGCATTAATTTCTTCTACAGCTAATTCAACTCCATCTTTTTCTTGTAAACCATAAGCTGCAACTGCTCCTGATAATTCTAGATTCAGACCAATTTTAATGGTATCTGATTCTTTACTATCTTTTTTAACCTCTCCTGCTGCCCCACCACCGCCAGGCGTTCCACATGCTGATAGTAGTACCATACTTGCAAATAACATTCCGACTAATTTTTTCATACCAAACTCCCCTAACCTTCTATTACATTAGATTTTTTTAATTAAGATGTTTACTACTATAACCAAATTCTAATAGTATGTCAACTGAATATTCAGATAATTCAAACAAAAAAAGAAGAATAAGATTACTTACTCTTCTTTTTCGTATATGGACCTGTATATTTTTCACTAGGATTTCTTTTTAAACTAAATTTTCTAGGCACATAATCAATGCCACCTTCAACAAATGGATGACAACGTAAAATACGGCTAGTTCCCATTGTTACACCTTTTACCGCACCATGACAATTGATAGCATCAATCATGTATTGAGAACAAGTTGGATGATAACGACAGCTTCTAGGAAACATTGGTGAAATAAATTTTTGATAAAACCTCACAGGCGCAATAAAAATTTTTTTAAACAAATAACTCATCAACTTTCTATTAATCGAATAAAAGAGGCCTAACTTAATCAGTTAGCCTCTTTCTTTTATTTCATAAACTCTAAAATATGTTGCCAAGTTCCAGATGAAAAAGCATCTGCACCATTGCCTTTTCCAATCACGGTAAAGCCAACATAAATCCCTACAAAAAATAAAATTGCTAATACTACTAAGGCAAGGATAATAAGAGATACTTGTATAACAACATGTTTAGTGATACTACTCATCTCATCCACTCCTTTAACATTTATCCAATAGAAACTTCTGCTTTAGTTTGACTATCTAGTCTCTCCACATTAGCTCCTAAAGCTTGTAATTTTTTGTGGAAGTTATGATACCCTCTATCCAAGAATTCTAAATGATAGACTTTTGTAACTCCCTCAGCTACTAAACCGGCAATAATTAATGCCGCTGCTGCTCTTAAATCAGTTGCAGATACTTCCGCTCCTTGTAAACCAAGAACACCATCAATATAGGCAACATTTCCAGAAACTCTGAAATTTGCGCCCATACGTTTCATTTCTTCTAGATGTTGGAAACGATTTTCAAAAACAGTTTCTGATAAAACGCTTGGTCCACTCGCTAAGGTCATCAAGACACTCATTTGAGCTTGCATATCAGTTGGAAAACCTGGATGTGGTAAAGTTTTAACATCTGCTGGTTGTAACACTTCTGGACCAATAACTCTAATGCCACCAGCTTCTTCAGAAACAGAAACGCCCATTTCTAAAAGTTTTGAAATTAAAGGACGGTTATGTTCCATAATACCTTCTTTAATCAAGATGTTTCCACCTGTTACAGCAGCTGCAACCATAAACGTTCCAGCTTCAATTCTATCTTGAACAACTGCATGCTCAATACCATGTAATGTTGAGACACCTTCAATACGAATTGTCTCAGTTCCAGCTCCTACAATTTGAGCACCCATTTTATTTAAATAAATAGCTAAATCAACAATTTCAGGTTCTCTAGCTACGTTTTCTATGATAGTTGTTCCTTCTGCTTTAACAGCTGCCATCATAATATTTTGAGTTGCACCAACACTAGGGAAATCAAGATAAATTCTAGCTCCAGTTAACTTGTCTGCTTTAGCTTCAATATACCCATTTGTTTGGGTAATCGTTGCTCCTAATGCTTGGAATCCTTTTAAATGTAAATCAATTGGTCGTTGTCCGATAGCACATCCACCAGGCATTGCTACTTTAGCATGTCCTGTACGGGCTAAAAGTGGACCCATTACAACAATAGACGCTCTCATTTTACTTACATATTCAAATGGCGCTTCGTTTAATAATTCTCGTGTTGCATTAATTTTAATTGTATTGTTATCTTCATTAAATTCTACATCTGTATTTAAATGCTTAATTACATTATTCATCATAAACACGTCTGATAAAATTGGGGCATTGGTAATGATTGTCTCACCTTGATCAGCTAGTAGTGCACCTGCTAAAATAGGTAATACGGCATTTTTAGCGCCTTCTATTCTCACTTGTCCTGATAGCTTATTGCCACTTTGAACCTTAATGTATTCCATAAGTCACCCTCCGAAAATTTCTCGAATCTTCTAAATCTCAATTATTATAACATGCCCTCATACAAAATGGTATTTTTTATTACTCTATTATATAAACAACCTCTAAGAAAACACATTTTGAACTAAGTCTCGTGTTAAAAACATAACTTCCATAAAGAAGTTGCTTGCATTATACCCAATAAAAATAGCAAATAACACAAACACTACTCGCATTTGTTTATAGTATTGCTGTCCCTTTTTAAAAAGTAAATCGAGCCTCATTGCTTGAAGCCCCCAAAAAGCTAAATAAATAAAAGCAAAATGACTAAAAATTCTCACTAAAGTATCGACTGCGTACAAAAATAAAACCACCTTCCATTGTCTCTTCATTTTAATTAAAAAAAACAAAAAGGTAAAGAGCAAAAGCTCTTTACCTTTTTTATTTGCTTTTATTAGCTACGTTCAATCGATTGATAGCTCGGTGAAGAGCAACCTCAGCTCGAGCAAGATCAATATCATGATCTTTTTCTTGTTTGGCTTTTTCAATTTTTGTTGTAGCACGTTGTTTAGCTTCTTCGGCACGAGACACATCGATTTGAGCTTCTGTTTCAGCACTATTAGCAATAATAGATACCACATTATCTCTAATCTCAATAATCCCTCCATTAACAGCTACCCAATCAGAACCACCTGCTTCACCAGCTAAATCAATGCGAACTGCATCAATATTTAATGGTGAGATTAATGGTGAGTGATTTGGTAATACTCCTAAGGAACCTGCTTGTGTATTAGCTACTAATAGTTTAGCTTCATGGTCATAGATAATACCACTTGGCGTCACTATATTAACGACGAAGGAACTCATATCTATTTCCCCCTTCTAGTAACCTAATTTTTCAGCTTTTTCAATAGCTTCTTCAATACGTCCAACACTTCGGAAAGCTTCTTCTGGTAAGTTATCATGTTTACCATCTAAGATTTCTCTAAATCCTTTAATTGTTTCTTCTAAAGGAACATAGCTACCTGGTTGACCTGTAAATTGTTCCGCTACGTGGAAGTTTTGAGATAAGAAGAATTGAACTCTTCTTGCTCGTCCTACAACAACTTTTTCTTCATCAGATAACTCATCCATACCAAGAATCGCAATAATATCTTGTAATTCTTTGTAACGTTGTAATAAACGTTGTACTTCAGTAGCCACTTGATAATGCTCTTCACCAACAATTCCTGGCTCTAAAGCGCTTGAAGAAGAAGCTAATGGGTCTACCGCAGGGTAAATACCCATTTCAGACAAACGTCTCTCAAGGTTAGTTGTCGCATCTAAATGGGCAAACGCTGTAGCTGGAGCCGGATCCGTATAGTCATCGGCTGGTACATAGATTGCTTGAATAGATGTGATTGAACCATCTTTAGTAGATGTAATACGTTCTTGTAATTGTCCCATCTCAGTAGCAAGGGTTGGTTGGTAACCTACCGCAGAAGGCATACGACCTAAAAGGGCTGAAACTTCTGAACCTGCTTGAGTAAAACGGAAAATATTATCAATAAATAATAATACATCTTGTTTTTCTTGATCACGGAAATACTCTGCCATTGTTAAACCAGTTAACGCAACACGCATTCTGGCTCCAGGTGGCTCATTCATCTGACCAAAGACCATAGCTGTTTTATTAATAACACCTGAATCTTTCATCTCAAAATAAAGGTCATTTCCTTCACGAGTTCTTTCACCAACACCGGCAAAAACTGAAATACCTCCAAGTTCTTGAGCAATGTTGTTAATTAATTCCTGAATTAATACTGTTTTACCAACACCGGCACCACCAAACAAACCAACTTTACCACCTTTTAAATAAGGTGCTAAAAGGTCAATTACCTTGATACCAGTAATTAATACTTCAGTTTCAGTACTTAAATCTTCATACAATGGTGCTTCTGTATGAATACTTGTTTTTTCCATACTTTCAGGAAGTTCTTCACCTAAATCAATAGGCTCACCTAAAACGTTAAAAACACGTCCTAGAGTTTCGCGACCAACAGGGACACTGATTGGTGCTCCTGTATGAAGTACTTCCATTCCACGTTGTAATCCATCTGTTGAATCCATGGCAATGGTTCTTACGACACCATCTCCCATTTCAATCGTTGTCTCAAGAACAACTTTTTGTTTGTTCTCAGATTTATAGACAACTAAAGCATCATTAATATCTGGTAATGATTGATCTAATGGGAATGCCACATCAACTACGGGACCGATTACTTGGACTATTTTTCCAATTTTCATCTCTTAAATTTCCTCCCCATTAATCTTCTAAAGCTGCTGCACCACCGACGATTTCAGTAATTTCTTCAGTAATTGCTGCTTGACGTGCTCTATTAAAAGAAATCGTCAAGTCATCAATAATATTCTGTGCGTTGTCTGTTGCACTTTTCATTGCTGTCATACGCGCAGCATGTTCTGCAGTTTTAGAGTCTAACACTGCTCCGTAAATTAAACTTTCAGCGTATAGGGGCAGTAATGTATTTAAAATTGCATCTTCAGATGGCTCTAAAATATAATCTTGTTCATAAGTTGCCGCTTCGCTAGCGTCTAAGTCTTGAATAGGCAGCATCTTTTCTGCTCTAAATGCTGAAGATAATGTATTAACATGATGGTTATAACAAACATACAACTCATCGAAAACTTCATTATTATACATTTGAATAGCAGAATTTACGATTTTACGAATTTCATTATAAGTCGGATGGTCACTTAATCCCTTTAGTTCATATGCCACTGGAATTTCTCGGTGTTTAAAAAAGTTAGCACCTACACTTCCAATTGACATAATAACAACTTCGTTTTGATCTTTATGATCATTACGTAAGATTTCAAGGGTATTTTTTAGCACTGAGCTATTATAACCACCAGCTAAACCTTTATCTGAAGTAATTATGATATAACCTGTTTTTTTAACAGGACGAGCAATTAACATGTTATGGTACATTTCCATATTATCTTCAAAACTAGAAAAATCAGCTTTTTCAATTGCTTGTAATTGTGAAGACGCTAAGTGAGTTGTAATACTTCTTACTTTCATGGCATACTCTTGAAAACGTCTAGATGATTGTTCAGATTTTGTCAATTTGGAAGCTGCTACCATACGCATAGCACTTGTAATTTGACTCGTCTTTTTAGTCGAAGCTATTCTCTTTTTAATATCTATTAGGGAACCGCTCATGCTCAATCACCACTTTCTAGGATTGTGTTAATTCGTCTGCTACAGAAAAGCTACTAGAACTAAAGATTCCTTTATATTCTTCGATAGCTTTCTTCATATCTTCTTCGTTTGGTAAATTTTTCGTTGTTTTAATCGTATCAAAAATAGCTGGGTAGTTATTCCCTACATATTCAAACAATTCTTTTTCAAAACGTAATAAATCACTCACTGGAACAGTATCTAATAAACCATTTGTTAAGGCATAAATGATTAACACTTGTTTTTCAACACCAATTGGCTCATGAACATTTTGTTTTAAAATTTCAACGGTACGTTTACCACGATTTAACTTCGCTTGAGTTGCCGCATCTAAATCAGAACCAAATTGTGTAAAGGCTTCTAACTCACGGAAACTTGCTAAGTCAGTACGTAATGTACCAGCAACTTTTTTCATTGCTTTAATTTGAGCAGACCCACCTACACGGGAAACTGATAAACCGGCATTAATCGCTGGTCTAACACCTGAGTAGAATAAATCACTCTCTAAGAAAATTTGCCCATCTGTAATAGAAATAACGTTCGTTGGAATATAAGCTGAGATATCTCCTGCTTGTGTTTCAACGAAAGGTAATGCTGTCATTGATCCTCCACCAAGAGAGTCATTCAATTTAGCAGCTCTTTCTAAAAGACGAGAATGTAAGTAGAATACATCCCCAGGGAATGCTTCACGACCTGGTGGTCTTCTAAGTAATAATGATAACTCACGGTAGGCAGCTGCTTGTTTTGATAAATCATCATAAACAACTAATACGTGTTTACCGTTATACATGAATTCTTCACCCATTGTTGCACCAGCATAAGGCGCTAAGTAAAGAAGTGGAGCTGGTTGTGAAGCTCCGGCAGATACTACAATTGTGTAATCCATCGCTCCGTATTTTTTAAGTGTTTCCACTTGATTTCTAACTGTTGATTCTTTTTGACCAATTGCTACATAAATACAAATCATATTTTCTTCTTTTTGATTAATAATTGTATCAATTGCAACTGATGTTTTACCTGTTTTACGGTCACCAATGATTAACTCACGTTGACCACGACCGATTGGAACTAAAGCATCAATCGCTTTAATACCTGTTTGTAATGGCTCATCAACTGATTTACGCGCCATAACACCAGGTGCTGCACTTTCTATTGGTCGGTATTTATTTGTTTTAATTTCACCCATACCATCGATTGGTTGTCCCAATGAATTAACAACTCGCCCGATTAAAGCTTCACCTACTGGTACTTCCATAATGCGTCCAGTACGTTTTACTTTATCGCCTTCACGAATGTCTTGGTATTTACCTAAGATAATAATACCAACACTATCAGCCTCTAAGTTTTGAGCCATTCCGAACACGCCATTGTCAAATTCTAATAACTCTCCTGACATAGCATTCTCTAAACCGTAAGCGCGTGCAATACCATCCCCAACATAGGAAACCGTACCGACTTCATCTACTGTTAAAGACTCTTCGTATTTAGCAAGTTGTTGTTTTATGTGCGAACTAATTTCTTCCGCTTTAATACTCATGTATTTCACCTCTCACCTTGTCACTTACGTATCATTTAAGTAGTGCTGCGTGAACACTAGCTAATTCAGTTCTCACGCTTTGATCAATAACACGATGTTCAGATTCGATAATCATTCCACCCATGATGTTTGGGTTTAATTTTGGTCGAATAACAACTTTGTTTGCATGAAATTGTTTCGCTAAGCGATTTTCTAAATCATGTCTTTGATCCATGTTAAGGGCTACTGCTGTTGTAACTTCAACAACAACAATCCCAAATTGGTCATAATATAAATGCTCAAATTCATCAATAATTTCAGGAATCTCTCTCATTCGACCATAGTCATAAACCGTGTGAATGAATTTAGCAACAGCATCGCTAAAGCTATTTTCCAAATCTTTGACAATATTTACTTTTTCATACACTGATAAACGATCATCTGTTAAAATATCACCCAAATCAGGTACTTGGCGATAAACTTCTCTTAACTGAAGCATCTCTTGATAAATTTCAGAAACTGAGTTTAACTGTGTTGCTTCTGTAAATAGAGCTTTACCATAAGTTTTTGCAACAGTATATTTTCTATTCATCTTCATCGACTCCTAGCTTTTCAATACTAGATTGAATCAACTCTTGATGAGTGCTCGCCGATAATTCCTTTTTAAGAATTTTAGAAGCAATTTCCACTGATAGGTCTGCTACTTCTTTTTTTGCTTCGTCAATCATTCGTTCACGTTCGATGCGCAAATCTTCATGAGCTTGCTTTTTAATACGAGTGGCATGCTCTTGTGCTTCAAGTAAGATAGCGTGAGCGTTATTCTCAGCTGTTTCTTTTGCTTGAGCAATAATTCCTTGTGCTTCAGTACGTGACTGTTTTAGTTCCATTTCTCTTTGTTTGCCTAATTTATCGGCTTCAATTCTTGAATTCTCTGCATTATCAATGTCTGACGCGATTTTATCTTCACGCGCTTGCATCATATCAACTACAGGACCCCATGCAAATTTCTTCAAAGCTAATAACAAGACTAGAAAAGAAACACTAACAAAAAGGATTGTACTTAGCATACCTTGACCTGCATTAGCCACGACTAATTGTTGGATCATAAGTTTACTACACTTCCTTCCTTCGTCATTTAAAAATAAATGACTCTCCTCTAAATTATATTATTACATGAAGACTAAGATTAAGGCGATAACCACACCTAAAATTGGAACTGCCTCGATTAAGGCTACCCCGATAAACATTGTTGCTCTGATTTGACCTGACATTTCTGGTTGACGAGTCATTGATTCGATCGCTTGTGCGATTACTTTACCATTACCATATGCTGCTCCTAATGAAGCTCCGAAAACTGCGATAGCCGCTGCAAGATATTGCATTACTATTTCCTCCTAATGATTGTTTTAATTTAAGTAACTATTTTTTAATGCTCTGCTTCTATTTTATGTGACAGGTAAACCATCATTAATGTCACAAAAATAAAGGCTTGTACTGCTCCAATAAATAACGAGAATGTTTGCCATATAACTTCTAATGGTAAAGCTAGTACAAATTTAGTTGGACTGCTTGCACCAAGTTGGGCAATTAAAGTTAACAAGATTTCCCCAGCAAAAATATTTCCATATAAACGAAGACCTAACGTCAATACGTTTGTAAATTCTTCAATTATCTTAATTGGAAATAGTATAGCTGTTGGCTTCAAGAAACTATTAACAAAATAACCTTTTGCTCCTTGTTTTTTCACACCATAATAGTGAGATAACGCAATAGCAATTAAAGCTAATGTCATAGTAACAAGCGGGTCTGCTGTTGGTGACTTCCATAAGGATATCTCATCTGGGAAGATAACTACTTTTGTTATTAATCCAATCACGTTGGAAACAAGAACAAACATAAAGAAAGTAAATCCTAATAAATGGTAATCATTTACTTCTTTCTTAGGTACGTTATCAGATACAATACCTCGAATAAAGTCAACTATAAACTCTAACACATTCTGTTTCCCTTTAGGCTTCATCTGTAAATTGCGACTACAAAAGAATACGATTCCAAAGACGATTAAACAAGTGATAACTGTCATAATACATACTGTGGCATCAAACGTAATTCCCGCAACCTCAATCATCAGGGATTTTTCTTCCACCTCTATTCACCCCTTTTCTCTTTAGAAAATAATTGCTTCAGGAAACTGTAATGTCTTCCTGTTTTTTTATATAGAAAAGATATAAAAAATCTTTCCTAACTATTAGTTGGTACTTCATGGTTTTTGAACCCAACTAGGACTATAATAACACCAAATGATAAATAACACAAAGCAATTATATGTTTTTTTAATGTAGATTTTAGATGTTTATATAAAAAATAAAAAAGAGAAAAACATTAAGTGTTTTTCTCTTTTTTTATCTACCTTTGTCGTTCTTTTAATGTACGATTAATTTCTCGATTCATATCTTTTTGTTTTAAATCATGTCGCTTATCATATTGTTTTTTTCCTTTTGCCACACCAATTAAGACTTTTGCAAAACCATTTTTTATATACATTTTCAGAGGTATCAGAGTGATTCCTGTGTTTTTGGTTTCAATTGTTAATTTATCAATCTGTTTTTTATGCATCAATAATTTTCTAGTTCTTAAAGGATCGTGGTTAAATAAATTTCCCTGTTCGTAGGGACTGATATGAACGTTAACCAAAAATGCTTCTCCGTCTTTAATTCTAACATAGCCATCTTTTAAGTTAACACGGCGATTTCTGATAGCTTTAATCTCTGTACCTTTTAAAACCATCCCTGCTTCAATTGTTTCAATAACCGTATAGTCATGTCTTGCTTTTCGATTCTGAGCAATTAAATTGCCATCTTCTTTCCCTTTACTCATACTGGTCACCTCTTTTTATTTCGGCCGCCTTTTCCTTTACCTTTTTTGGCCACACTTTTATAGAAAGGCTGCTTTTTATTTTTTCGATTTTTTTTCGGTTTATCTTGATCTTTATTATTAGATTTAGAAGTTACTTTTTGAGAACCTCTATTGCTATCTCTTCGACCTTGACCTTTTGTTTTTTTAGGTAATTCAATTGAAGCTGTGATTGGTTCTGCTGACAGAAGCTCAAAATCAATTTCTCTTGTTTCAGGATCAGCTTTAGCAACTTTAATCTTCACTGCTTGACCGATTCTGTAAATAACACCTGTTCGTTCTCCAACTAAGGCTAAATGATTTTCAACAAATTGGAAATAATCATCTTTTAATTTTGAAACATGAATTAAACCTTCTATTGTATTTGGCAATTCTACGAACATACCAAATTTAGTAATCGATGTGATAATTCCATCAAATTCTTCATCAATTTTATCTTGCATGAACTCTGCTTTTTTCATACTGTCTGTTTCACGTTCAGCTTGAACCGCTCTTCTTTCCATTTTAGAACTATGATCAGCAATATCAGGCAACGCATCTTCCCATTTTTCTCTTAACTCGTCAGAAATCGGTTTCTTCATATAAGATTTTATTAATCGATGAACAATTAAGTCAGGGTAACGTCTAATAGGTGAAGTAAAATGCGTATAGTCGTCTGCTGCTAAACCGTAATGACCAACAGGATTTTCTTCATAGCGCGCTTGTTGCATACTTCTTAACAACATCATACTAACAACAGGTTCTTCTGGCTTACCGGCGATATTATCCAATACTTTCTGAAGCTCTTTTGGACTTACATCATCTTTTTTACCTTTTACTAAAATACCAAAGTTAGTAATAAATTCAAAGAAACGTTGAACTTTTTCTTCTCTTGGATGCTCATGAATTCGGTAAATAAAAGGTAATTTTAATTGTGTATAATGTCTAGCTACTGTTTCATTAGCCGCTAACATGAATGATTCAATTAATCTTTCTGCTGTTTTTCTTTCTCTTAGCTCAATACCTAATGGGTGTCCTTCATCATCAACAATAATTTTAGCTTCTCTGTCTTCAAATGAAATAGCTCCACGTTCAGAACGCATATGTTCTAAAATTTTATGTAGTGTTCCCATTTCTTCAAAATAAGGAATTAAAGATTGATATTTTGATAGTGTTTCTTCATTGGATTTTTCTAATATTTCATTAACGGCTGTATAAGTCATACGAGCAGTAGAATGAATAACTGCCTCAAAGATATCATGAGAAACGACACGTCCAGCTAAATCGATTTCCATCTCACACGCCATAACCAAGCGGTCCACGTTTGGATTCAATGAACAAATGCCATTTGATAATTTTCTAGGTAACATCGGAATAACTCGGTCCGTTAAATAGACACTTGTTGCTCTATCACTTGCTTCATTATCAAGAGGTGTATTTTCTCTTACATAATGAGAAACGTCAGCGATATAAACTCCTAATAAGAAATTACCATTTTCTAGTCGTTTAACTCTAACGGCATCGTCTAAATCTTTTGCTTCCTCGCCATCAATTGTAACGATTATTTCATCTCTTAAATCCACTCTTCCTTCTAATTCTGATTCTAAGACTACATCAGAAATAGCTTCTGCTTCTTTAAGAGTCGCTTCATCAAATTCAACTGAAATACCATGAGATAAACAGATGGATAAAATATCCATACCTGGATCATTTTTGTGACCAATCACTTGTTTCACTAGACCTTCAAAACTATGAGTATGATCATGATCTGGATAATGAGTTATCTCAACAGATACGACACTACCATCTTCTGGTTTGATTCCTTCATCTGCTACAAATACTCTAAAGCGATTTAGTTTTTTATCTTTGGGTATAACCATTCCGTAAAGGCCTGATTTTTGAATATCTTCCTCTGAATAAAGATAAAAAATACCAACTAATTGAGTTGTTTTTCTTTCAACTATTTCTACTACTTTACCTTCTGCAGCTTGTCCGTCTAAAGGATTACCTGATTTTAAAATTTCGATAACAACTTTGTCACCTTCAATAGCAAAATTAGTAAAGTCTTTAGGAATAAAAACATCATCCTCTTCATCTTCAATTGTCGCAAAACCAAAGCCGCGTTCATTCCCTCTGAAAATTCCTTCTAATTGAGTTTCTTGATTATTTAGTTTTATTTTTCCTTTTTGATTAAATACGATACTGCCTTCTCTTTCCATTTGAGCCACAGTTTGTACTAATAACTTAAAATCATTGCTTTTTTGAAGTTTTAAGCCTTCTGCAATTTGTTCCAAAGCAAATGTCTGTTTTTTACTTTCAGACATGAACTTTATCACACTTTCTTTTATACTACTTGTCATATTCTATTCCTCATTCCACTTAATTTGGCTTAAGAATGCTACAACATCTCCTTCAAATTGTTTACGATCTTTACTCACTGTAATGACATGAGTACTATTTGGGTACCAAATAATTTGATGATACGTTTGTTGTAATTGTTTACCAATTTGATAAACAGAGGTACCGTCAAACATCTCATCTTGACCTGATTGAGCAACAAATACTGGTTTATACACTTTAGGTAATCCGTTATAAGCGATTTTTGATAAACCAAATATTTGTTCAAGTTGAATTTTGAGTGGCGCTTTCACCTTATTAAGTTTTTCTTCTAATTCTTCAGGAGAATTAGTTATTTTTTTATACATAAATTCACAATATTTTAAAAAGTTTGGATAAATTTGATTAGTTGATTCAGGAACTAATGGAGAGCTGAATGAGCCACCACCCATAAATAAATCTGGATTTTCTCCCATTAATGTCGTTGCGATAACGCCACCCATTGATAAACCAAATACTGCTATTTCTTTATATCCATCATCTTGTAATTTTTTTAAAGCTTTTCTTGCATCATTTATCCAAATATCTGGTGTCATATTTAGTATGTTCATTGGATCAGGTGTGCCATGACCAGAAAATAATGGAGCTAACACCGTATAGTTTTCTTTTTCTAATCTTCTAGCTAACATTCTTACATCATTAGGACTTCCTGTGTAAGCATGGAGTAATAAAACAGCTTTTTCGCCATTTTTAAAATATATTTCTTGTGGTAACACTAACATCATTCCTTCTCATAAATCTTGTTTACATTGTACCAATAAAAAAGCCTCCTGTCAGAACAGGAGGTTAGTTTTTTACTTATTTTGATGATAACACGGCTAAAGCGATAGCTACTGCAACCCAAGCTACACCTAAAACAGCTGTTGCTTTTTGCATGAATGCTTCGAATCCTCTAGCTTTTGCTTTTCCAAATAATTCACTTGCGCCACCTGAGAATGCACTGGCTGCACTATTTTGTTTACTTGGCTGCATCATTACAGCAATAATAATAAGTACTGATAAAATAAGCATAATGGTTAAAAGAAGTTGATACAAAATATGTCCTCCTCATCTCTACTAAACTAACTGACATCTTTATGATTTTATCATAAGTGTCTATAAATTTCTAGTTATTCGGCAAAAAAATAACTTTCCTACTATATTACTGTAGTTTAGTCTTTCCACCAACGGCATAGTTTCCTTTTTCCATATCATTAATGATAATATGAACCGCTTCTTCCTTAGCTCCTGTTGTTCTAACAATTGCTTCTGTCACTTCTTTGACCATTGCATTTTTTTGTTCTTGAGTACGACCTTCTAATAATTCAACATGTACGATTGGCATATCTTCACTCCTTAAATTAATAGTAATCTTTTCTAAAGTCTACTCTTTTGAGACACAAATTGTCAATATATGTTTAGCATGTTATCTGACTTGTTATTGATCAATTTTTTCTACTAAAATAGAAGGGATAGTTATTTTCCCACCCATTGTTGATTCATAACTTAATAGTCCTGCTGAAACCCCAGATACTGTAATATAATCATCTTCTAAAACTCTAGATGTCACTGAAGAACTATCATACTCAGCATATAAAACTGTATCATAATTATCATTTACAGCTAATCTTATTTGTGTAGAGTCGTCGCCTTCCATTACTTGAATTACTTTTCCGTAGAATTTAACTTTCTTAAGTAAATAATCATCAGGTGTTCTCGCTAATTGATCATATGTAATCCCTGTTTCATAACCTTTAGCTTCTTCTTCCGCTTTTTTCTTAGCTGCTTCAGCCTGTTTTTTTGCTTCTTCTTTTGCTTTTGCCTCTTGCGCTTCTAATTCTTTTATTTTATCTTCATAAATTGAAAAATCGGAACTATCTACTAATTCTTTTTGCTCTTTTGTTAAGTCATTGTAGAGTCCTTTAACTTTAGTAAATTTCGCTTTGTCGCCAATTACCATTTCTGAAACTTCAGGTAAATTACTTATTTCATCACTAACTTTTTTGGCTAACTTTCCATCATTTTCTCTTTTCTTAGCATCAGCCTCAGATAAACTTTCATATGGTATCATTTTTTCTTTATAAGCTATATATTCTTGCTCTACTAATAATAAATCATCATTTTCACTGCTTAATGACGATTTCTCATATTCTAACTCTTCATAGTCTTCTTTTAATTCAGAATACTTATTTTCATATTCTGCTGAACGAAAAGCATAAGTCATGAATAGACTAACCCAAAAAATTCCCACTACAGACAATACTATTTTAACATTTTTTCGGAAATTTTTAGATTTCCACAATAAAATTAAACCAATTGGAAAACATCCAAGTAACATTATTATAATAAAACTATTACTTTTAATACACTTTCTTAAATTCTCTTTCTCAAAAAACACCTTAAAACTATCCATTACAAATCCTCCTAATAATTAAATAACACTTGGAATAATATCATGTTTATTATTCTATTACATTAATTTTTAATTAATTTACTTACTTTTTATCAGATTATTTTTCTTAGTAAATTAATCTTGACCTTAAAGTGAACTTCAATGTTATTCTACTATTAAGAAATACGAAAGGATGAGTCACATGAAAATAAATGAACTTGCTAAACTATTCGACGTATCAAAAGAAAGCATTCGCTATTATGAATCCCTAGGACTATTACATCCCACAAGGAGTTTAAATGGTTACCGAGAGTACGTTGAGTCTGATATAGATGACTTAATGTTTATCTTAAATTTAAAAAAATTAAATCTCACTTTAGAAGACATTTCAATACTTATTGCTATAAAAAATAAAGAAACCTCTCTATCTTGTAAAAAAGAAACAGTTCTTTTTTTAGAAACTCATATAACAAACATCACCAATCAACTCCTATTTATGGAAAAGAGCTTGGGTACCTTAAACGAAATTCATTCGATTATCTCAACTAGCGATGGTATTAATGATGAAGAAAAAGTTATCCCTTTATTAAAACAATTTGAAGGAGGCTCTCTATGAAACAGCTTATACAATTAGAAAACATCATGTTGTTGTTATTTACTTTATTTATCTATTTTTATTTTTTTAACTTTTCTTGGCAACTTTTACTTTTACTACTACTTGTCCCAGATATTTCGATGATTGGTTACATGGTTGACACAAAAATAGGGGCAACTATCTATAATAGTTGCCACCATTTACTAATTCCTATTCTTTTATGTGGGGTAGGTTTTTTATTCCACCATAATTCTCTAATCATGATTAGTCTCATTTGGTTGACACATATCTTTATGGACCGAAGTTTAGGTTTTGGCTTAAAGTATTCAACTAGTTTTCACGAGACTCATTTAAACTAAATCAATTATACATAATTTACCATCCTTCAACTCATAAATAGTATCAGCAACATGTTGTACAAAATAAGAATCATGAGAAGTAAAAATAACCGTTCCTTGATAAGACTTAATAAGTTGTTCTAATCCTTCAATTGTTTTTAAATCAATAAAGTTAGTTGGCTCGTCGAGTATTAAAATGTTAGAAGGTTTAGTAAGTGTCAAAGCTAAAGCTAATCTCGTTTTTTCACCACCGCTTAATTTACTAATTGGTTTACTTAACTCTTCTTGAGTAAAGCCTAGTCGACTAAGAACACTTCGAGCAACTGACTCTGAATAATCTGTTTGACTCAATAAATACGCTAAGACGTTTTGTGAACTAGCCATTTGATAATCAAATTGTCCATATGTTGACAATTTTGCTTTTGTTGAAATTTTTATGCCTGCTTGCTCTTGATGAATAGAATTTAAAAGAGTTGTTTTCCCAGATCCATTTTCTCCTACAATCGCAATTTTTTTCCCCTTCTTAAATTGAAAATCACAGTGATCAAGAATAATCTTCTGCTCAAACTCAATAGTTAAGTTATCAGCCATAACTGGATAGGGATTATAAAGCTCTTCAAAATGATGAGATGGGAAAATAATTTCTTTATCTATTTGAATAGCTTCTTTCGGCTCTAGTTTATTCAATCGATTCTCTAAATGTTTAACCTGTTTATATAAATTTTTTTGAACTGTATCTTTAGATTTACTTGCTGACAATCTGCTAGGTTTAATATTCTTCTTAGAGTGAGACTGAGATATTTTTCCTGCTTGTTGTGCTTGCTCTTTTTGTTTTTTGATAGAAACTTCTAATTTCTTTTTTTGTTGTTGAAAATTGCTATATTCTCTATCGTTTTCTATTGCTTGTTGCCTTTGATATTTTTGGTACTCTTCATAATTCCCTTGAAACTCAATAATTCTTCCATCTGAAATATCCCAGATTTTAGTCGCTAATTCATTTAAAAAATGACGATCATGACTGACAAATAATAACGTTCCATAATAATATCGTAATTCATCAATCAAAAAGTTTTTACTCCTATGATCCAAATGAGTTGTTGGCTCATCTAAAATGAGTCCTTCTGGATAGTTAGAAAGTAAAGTGGCTAGTCGATATTTCGCTTGCTCTCCACCACTCATTTGACTAATCATTCTTAGTGGAACATTCAAACGACTTAACAAAGCTTCATCTGCGTATGTTGGCTCGTTTAAAAAATCTTCTGGCAACTGAGCATGATAAGAAAAATCAATTTCCTTTTGAACAATTCCTCTTTCAGTAGATAGCTCTTCTGTAATCAATTTAAGCAGACTAGATTTACCTTCCCCATTTTTCCCAATAATTCCTATTCTATCTTGTTGATAAACAGTTAATCTTTCAAACTCAAATAAATGTTTGTTACCTAATTCTAGGCTAATATTTTCCATTGATAGTACTAATTCTTGCATTTTTCTTTCTCCCTTTACACCTAACAATGGGAAAAAGGGACACAAAAAGAGATAGCCTAAGCTATCTCTCAACATTTAATCATAAAAAAATAAACACGTATCCCGTTAAAATGTCGCATTGCTAGACTCTTAAATTTTATTTAATTGTTGTCTTAAAAATGCAATTCGAATTCTTCCAGGCATGTTCATCGCTCCTTGTCATATAGTTATGTCATCATAACATATTAAACTAATCTTTACAAAATCATTCATTAACAAAGAGACTAATAATATTGTTATCAACATCTCTAACCAATGCATAATATTGTCCCCAAGGTGCTGACCAAGGTTCCTTAAGAACTGTATATCCCTTATCTCGAATTTTTCCAGTCATTTCATCTACTTCAGTTTTAGAATCACATAAAAATGCTAACTCTATTTTATCCCCTCTATTTTCAGGTTCAAAGCCTAACACACCAGTAATCATCTCTTTTGTATTAAGTGAGATCCTTACCCCTTCATTTTGAAGTTCAACATAAGCTGCATGTTCATCTCCTTCAATCACTTTTAATCCAAGAAGTTCATAAAAATCAATTGAGGGCTTCATCTTGCTAACAATAATACCAACCATATCTAATTTCATTATTTTTTCTCCTTTAATTTATATCTTAAGACTGTTTTTCTTTTCTCAGGTACTACTTTTCTGGCGTCAGATAAATAAATTTCACGATGAACATAAGACTCCATTATCCAATCTCTTTCGTATGCTGTTCCTTCAAGAAACCTATCCATCTGTTTAAAACTTTCCAATTCCGTATCAAAACTACCAACATGAATCATTTGAATCGACATGCCATCTTCATAGGTTTCAAAGCTAAGCTGATTTAGGTAAGGATTGTCTTTTTTCTTTATTGTTTGTTGAATAGCTTGACTCACCATTTCTAAATTAACCTGTTCTGGTTGTCTAATCATAATTCGATAAACTAACTGGTCTTTATTTAAGTTTTCATCTTTTGAACCGTCTTTTGTTGTCCAAATACCTTCTAAGGGGTAGACAGTATAGACAAAACTATCTGTTGTTTCACCCTTTTTCAACATCATTCTGATAGCATATGAGACACTGTATAAAGCTTCAATTTGTTGACTAAACATTTCGCTATTTGGGTCTCCTTCTCCCTCAAACATTAGAAACGAATACCTAGGAATCTCTCTTATTTCAATCGATTTAGGTAAATAAATTTCTTTCTCCTGTTTTCTCCATTCATGTTTCATAAAGACTCCTCCTTAGATAAATGCTAAACTGATCTCCATTCCTTTTTCAGTTGGTTGATACGTGCCTTTTCCTTTAATTCCCTTAAAATCCCCTGTTCCAGTGCCTTCTAAAATCTCAATAGCAGCTTGGTACTGATTATTAATAAAACTGCCACAATCATAATAGGCAAAACTTCCTTTTTTACCATTCATTTCACCATTAAATACAGCAAAACCTTCAAATCTACTTGTAGAAGCATGAACGTCTTCTTCGTTATAGTGTAGATAGTAGATACTGTAATCAACTTCTACACTTCCATTTAATTCACCTGTCATTATATAACTTGCTCTAGCATGTGCTATTTTTTTCTCAAAAACAAAATTTTCTTGCCAATTATTTACTGTAAATAGACTTTTTGTCATTACTACTCCTCCTTGTTATTGCTATCATCATAGCAAATCAACTTGACACCCCTATGTCATATTGGGATAAAATCTTTTTAGCCTCTGTTATGATTTCACTTTGTAGCCATTCTGGAGAGATAACTTTGATTCCATCACCAAAACTAAGTAACATCTCAACCAACCATCTTTCCTTTGGCATCTCTTTTTCCACAATAATTTTATTAGATAGTTCTTTAATATCTTTCTCTAAAAAAGAATCATAAACTTTAGCTTTTACATGTAAGTCAAATTCTAAAATAACTGGGATCATCTCAATCGTTTTTTCTAAACCAGAATAAAAATTTTCCAACGTTTTTTTGGTTAAAGAATCATATTTTTTAGGTTCAAATGAGTCATTCAAAAGCTTTACTTCTCTAATCCGATTAACCCTAAACAAACGCATTTCTTGTCTCAAATGGCAAAAACCATAAACATACCAAACATTAGATTTAAAAACTAAATTGATAGGTTCAATTGTTCTAATTGTTGTCGCCCCTTGAAAAGTTGTGTATTCAAATTCTAGTTTTCTATGTTGTTCAATGCCTTTTTCAATCGTTTCTAAAAATAAAGCATCTGTTTTCCATAAGGTTAAATCAAAAAAGTAGGGAGAATCACTTTTGTTTTTCTCAACTAAATAACTCATTTTTTTACTTAACTCATCCATCTTAGGGCTTTTATAGCTCGTTGCTAAACTAAGACTCAACTCATGAATCATCTTTTTTTCCATATCTGAAAATAATAAAGTATTTAATTTATAATCCGCATCTATATAAAAACCACCCTCATTTCCTTTTTTAGAATAGATAGGAATACCTGCCAAACTTAAAGTATCAATATCACGATAAATTGTTCGTTGTGACACTTGATACATTTCTGCAACATCACTTGCTTTTAAGTATTTATTAGATAACAAAGTAATAATGATATACATCAATCGTTCTATTTTCATATAGTTCCTTTCAAACAGCATTTTATTACGTCTATTATACCAAGTTTATTTGAAAAATAACAAAGAGCTTTTTTATTAGTATCAAGTTTACGACTAAAAGTACAACTATTAATCAAAAAGGTCATTACTGATAATCAGTAATGACCTTTTATTTATGCTTCTATTTCTGTTACCATACCAGAACCTACTGTTCGACCGCCTTCACGAATTGAAAAAGTTGTTCCTTTTTCAATAGCTACTGGGTGAATCAATTCAACATCAATTGCCACATTGTCTCCTGGCATTACCATCTCAGTTCCTTCATTCAACATAATGTTTCCTGTCACATCTGTTGTTCTAAAGTAAAATTGTGGACGATAATTGTTAAAGAATGGTGTATGACGACCACCTTCTTCTTTACTTAAAACATAGATTTCAGCTTTAAATTTGGTATGTGGTGTAATAGAACCTGGTTTAGCAATCACTTGGCCACGTTCGACCTCGTCTTTTGTAACACCTCTAAGAAGTAAACCAACATTATCTCCTGCTTCACCACGTTCTAAGGTTTTACGGAACATTTCAATTCCTGTTACTACCGCTTTTTTGGTTTCTTTATGAATACCAACAATTTCAATCTCGTCTCCTACGTTAACAACACCTCTTTCAATTCGACCAGAAACAACTGTTCCACGTCCTGAAATTGAGAAGACATCTTCTACTGATAACAGTAACGGTTTGTCTGTGTCTCTTGAAGGAGTTGGAATATAGCTATCTACAGTATCCATTAATTCAAGAATAGCAGCCTCTGCTTCACTATCTCCTTCGATAGCTTTTAACGCAGAACCTTTAATGACTGGTGTTGTGTCACCTGGAAAATCGTATTCGGTTAATAAATCTCTAACTTCCATTTCTACTAAATCAATTAACTCTTCATCATCTACTAAATCTGTTTTATTTAAGAAAACAATTAGGTATTTAACTCCTACTTGTCTTGATAGTAGAATATGTTCTCTTGTCTGAGGCATTGGGCCATCTGTTGCTGATACAACTAATATAGCTCCATCCATTTGTGCAGCACCAGTAATCATATTTTTAACATAGTCCGCATGTCCCGGTGCATCAATATGTGCGTAATGTCTTTTTTCAGTTTCATACTCCACATGAGACGCATTAATTGTAATACCACGTTCTCTTTCTTCTGGAGCGCCGTCAATACTTGCATAGTCTTGAGGGTTTGCTAGGCCCTTTTTAGCTAGTACACTTGTGATCGCAGCAGTTAATGTTGTTTTCCCGTGATCGACATGTCCAATTGTTCCAATGTTAACGTGTTCTTTTGTTCTTTCAAAATGTTGTTTCGCCATAGCGCAAACCTCCTATTTTTTTCTGTTATGAAAGACGTTTGACCTTCTTTGACTTTCATGAGATTATCATACACCTTTTTTATTATACTTACAAATAATAAGCTCAATAATTTTAATTAGACGCATATAAAAAAGAGGCTAGTAAAAACTAACCTCTCACGTTTCATTATTTATTTTTTTGTAATTTAGAAAGACGTTCATAATTGTCGTTTCTTTCTTCAACATCTTGTTTCGTATTATCATACATTTCTTCAACCATCTCTTCATCTTTCATCACATTTATCAATGATGAAAAACGAGTTTGCGTTTCAAGGAAATCTGGAATTTTACTCAAATCAGCTTTTTTATAATCAACTCGCATTGGGTCTTTTCCTTTTTCAGCTAACCTTGGATCATAACGATAGAGTTGCCAGTAGCCTGATTCTAATGCTTCTTTAGCATTTAATAAGGCATTACTCATACCACCTTTGATACCATGGTTAATACATGGTGTATAACCAATAATTAAAGATGGACCTGGATAATTCTCAGCTTCTGTAATAGCTTTAATCGCTTGATTTGGATGAGCATTAATCGAAATTTGAGCCACATAAACATTTCCATAAGTCGCAGCCATCATACCTAAGTCTTTTTTACTTGTCTTTTTACCACTAGCAGCAAATTTAGCTATGGCTGATTGAGTCGTTGCTTTAGACATTTGACCACCTGTATTGGCATACAGTTCATTATCCATTACAAAAATATTGATATCTTCACCTGAAGCAAGCACATGATCAATTCCGCCAAAACCTATATCATAGGCCCAACCATCTCCACCAATCATCCATTGGCTTGGTTTAACAAACATGTTTTCATCAGCTAATAATTCCTTAAATGCTGCGTCTGTTTCGGTTTGAAGTGCCATAGATAATTGACTAGCTCTTTGTCTTGTTCCTTGACCATCATCTATTTTCTCTAACCAATTAGTTAATACTTCTCTTGTTTCTTCAGTCCCTACTTCTTGAGACAACAGCCACTTAACTTTATCCGCAACACGATTACGTTTTACTTGATTAGCTACATACATACCAAAACCAAATTCTGCATTATCTTCAAATAAAGAGTTACTCCAAGCTGGTCCTTGTCCTAGCTCATTTGTTGTATAAGGTGTCGTTGGTGCTGACGCTCCCCAAATTGACGAACAACCTGTTGTATTAGCAATCATCATACGGTCTCCGAATAACTGAGTTAATAATTTAACGTATGGTGTTTCCCCGCATCCAGAACAAGCTCCTGAAAACTCAAGTAAAGGTTGTTCAAACTGTGAGCCTTTAACAGATTCTTTTTTCACTGGATTTTCTTTTTGTTTTAAAGTCATAGAAAACGCCCAGTTAACTGCTTCTTCGCGTTGTTCTTCATAAGGTTTCATCACAAGAGCTTTATCTTTAGCTGGACAAGCATCCACACATAAACCACATCCCGTACAGTCTTCAACAGATACTTGGATTCGGTAATTTAAGCCATCTTTACCTTTCATGTCTCTAGTAATATATCCTGCTGGAGCCTCTTCCATCTCTTCTTCATTAGCTAAGAATGGTCTAATTGCTGCGTGAGGACAAACAAAGGCACACTCATTACACATAGTACAAGCATCAGGAATCCATTCAGGCACTTCAAGAGCGATGCCTCTTTTTTCATAAGCTGCTGTTCCAAGAGGAATACTTCCTCCTAACATGCCGTTATCAATTAAGGTTTTAACGGATAAATTATTACCTTCTTGGCGTTCAATAGGTTGAGCAATATTTTTAACATAAGCTGGTAAATCTTTTTCAACAGGTTTTACAGTGATATCTAAATCGGCCCACTCTTTTGGCACATCTATTTTTATTAAAGCATCAAAGGTTTGATCAATCACACTCCAGTTGCGTTCAACTATCTCTGATGATTTACGACCATACGTATTCTTTATTTCTTCTTTAAGCAGCGGTAGATATTCTTCTCGTGTCATTAAGTGCGTTAACTCGAAAAAGGCTGTTGACATAACGGTATTAATTCGTCTACCTAACCCTGCTGCTTGCGCAATTTCCATGGCGTTAATAATATAAAAATTAATTCGATGTTCTGCGATATATTTCTTTAAATGTTTAGGTAATAGCCTTAAAACTTTCTCTTCATCCCAAACCGTATTTAAGAGGAAAGTCCCTCCATCTTTTAATCCCTTTATTAAGTCATATTTATGAATGTAAGCTGCATTATGACAACCCACAAAATCAGGATTCTCAACTAAATAAATCGAATTTATTGGTTCTTTACCAAACCTTAAATGAGAAACGGTCAAGCCACCTGATTTTTTAGAATCATAAGAAAAATAAGCTTGTGCGTATCTGTCCGTATTGTCTCCAATAATTTTAATCGCTTGTTTATTAGCTCCCACTGTTCCGTCAGAACCAAATCCCCAGAATTTCCCTTGGAATGTTGAACTAGGTGTTAAATCTAAAACGGGTGTCATTGGCAATGATAAATGGGTTAAATCATCTTCAATCCCTACTGTAAAACGTCTCTTAACAGCTGATTTATCTAATAATAAATGGTCGTAAACAGAGACAATTTGATTAGGTGTAACATCTTTAGAACCTATTCCGTATCTCCCACCAATTATAGTTGGACGCGTTTCTAACTCATAAAGAGCACTTTGAACATCTAATAATAAAGGATCTCCATCTGCTCCTGGTTCTTTCGTTCGATCTAAAACAGCAATACTTGTGACTGTTTTAGGTAATTTTTCCAATAAGTTCTCAGTTGGAAATGGACGATATAAATGAATAGCAATATGCCCAACTTTTCTTCCTTGTTTATTTAAATAATCTACTGTTTGTCTAATCGTAGGGGTAGCTGATCCCATTGAGATAATCACTTCTGTTGCTTCTTCATGACCATAATAAGTTGTTAAATCATAATCTGTTCCGCGGATTTCATTGATGTCATTCATGTATTTCTGAACAATCTTAGGTAGCTCTACATAATGTTGATTCACTGTTTCTCTTGATTGGAAATAAATATCTGGATTTTGAGCTGTTCCTGAAACAGTTGGGGTATTAGGATTTAACCCTCTGTTTCTAAATTCAGTTAATTTCTCTTTGTTAACTAAATCTTTTAAATCATCATAGTCAATCACTTCAATTTTTTGTAGTTCATGACTCGTTCTAAACCCATCAAAGAAGTTTAAAAACGGCACACTACTTTCAATACTTGCCAAATGCGCCACACCTGATAAATCCATCACTTCCTGAACACTGCCTTCAGCTAACATGGCAAAACCAGTTTGTCTTGTTGCCATCACATCGCTATGGTCACCAAAAATACTTAAAGCATTTGTTGCGATAGCTCTTGCTGTTACATGAAAAACAGTTGGTAATAACTCGCCTGCAATTTTATACATGTTTGGAATCATTAAAAGTAACCCTTGCGAAGCTGTATAAGTTGAAGTTAAAACACCTGTTTTTAATGAACCGTGGACTGTCCCTGCTGCTCCTGCTTCAGATTGCATCTCTACGACTTTTACTGTTTCACCAAAAATATTTTGTTGCCCCTTAGATGACCAATCATCGACTAACTCAGCCATCGTTGAACTTGGTGTAATGGGATAAATAGCTGCAACTTCAGTAAAGGCGTAAGAAATATAAGCTGCTGCTGTATTTCCATCCATTGTTTTTTTCATTTTTTATCGTCCTTTACGTTTAAAGTTTTTCTAGTACCTCTTTAGCTAATTTATTAATGTTTTCAACATCTTCGCCTTCTGCATCATTTTCAATGGTTAAGGTCTCGCATGCTTTAATTGCTCCTGTTTGGCTCATCGCTTTTTCAAATAAAAAGGCTGCATGACAGAAATAATCAGGATACAATTCACTGTCACCACTTCCAACAACTGCAAATAATTTACCATCTAAGTCTTCATCTACAATTTCTTCATAAAAATCTTCAAAATCAAATGGAATTTCTCCATCTCCATCTGTAAAAGTAGCTACGATAGCAATATCTGCATCCTCAAAGAAATCACTATCAATATCTCCTGCTTCTTCTCTTTCTACGTCAACTCCTAATTCCTCAAAAGCTTCTTCTAAATATTCTGAAATTCCTTCTGTATTTCCTGTGTTTGATGCGTATGCAATTTTTACTAAAGTCATTATGTTTTCCTCCTATTATTTAACTAATACGTTCCATATTTTTACAAGCCACAACATTTACTCCTGTATCCAATACATTTTCAATAATTAAATCACCTACGTGGACTGGCGCTTGAAGCTCTACTTTGTTAATAAGCGCCATGATTTCAATCATTTTTCCTTTTGGAATCGTGTCTTGTGTTTTAACTGGAATTCTTGGTAGATTGCCATTTTTTATTTTACAAGTTGATGTGATTGTCCTAACAGGATTAATTAACTCTTGTTTACCGTATACTTCTCCTTTTCGGCAATTATTCCCTGTTACTTTATAGTCATTTTCTTCATCCACATGAATATGACACCCTTTTGGACAAACGATACAAATTAATTCTGCCATCCTATTCATCCTCCTTTATAGCAATTTCTAACTCACTGATATCTACGTCTTCAATAAATTTTTTACGTAAGCGTAAAGATTCCATTTCTCCTGGAGCTAAATCTTTTTTCTTAAAAGTCGTAATAACCTCACCCTTATTTCGAACTTCAATCTCACACTCTTCCATTACTTTCGTTACTCGGAAATAAACTTCAACTCGTTTATCTACTTGGTTTCTTCTGATTTTTTGAGGGAGTAAATAAGAAATACCATTTCCGTTTTCCAAAGTAATAGCAGACTCTTCACTATGTGTTTGATTTAAGACATAATGAGCTGCAGCTTCTCCAGCAATCATACTTTCAGCACTTACGTTATCAACTAAATCATGGACATGTAAGACATTCCCACAGGCAAAAACTCCTGGAACTGAGGTTTCTCGATTCTCAAAAACATAAGCCCCTTTTGTTTTTTTATCCATTTCGACACCCATTTTTCTTGATAATTCATTTTCGGGTATCAATCCTACAGAGAGCAGTAAGGTATCACATTCGATGACTTCTTCTGTACCTGGAATCACTTCACGGTTCATATCAATTTGAGCCATGGTAATCGATTCAAGTCGTTCATTCCCTTTAATGTCGATAATGCTATGGGACAGATAAAGGGGGATATCAAAGTCATGAAGACATTGAACAATGTTTCGATTTAAACCTCCTGAATAGGGCATCACTTCAATACAAGCTAAAACTTCAGCTCCCTCTAAAGTCATTCTTCGTGCCATAACTAATCCAATATCTCCTGAGCCTAGAATAACGACTTTACGTCCAACCATATAACCTTCCATATTAACGTAACGTTGAGCTACTCCTGCTGTCATAATGCCTGAAGGTCTTGCTCCAGGTAATTGAATCGCTCCTCTCGTTCTTTCTCGACATCCCATAGCAAGAACAATTGATTTTGCTTCTAGAATTTGGTAACCATTTATTTTATTCATGATATGAACATGTTTTTCATCAGTTACTTCTAAACAAATAGTATCTAACAGGACTTCTATTGTTGTTCCTTCTAATTTTTCAATAAATTTACCTGCATACTCAGGACCAGTTAGCTCTTCTTTAAAATAGTGAAGACCAAATCCGTTGTGAATACATTGATTTAATATCCCGCCAAGTTCAACATCTCTTTCGACAATTAGTATCTTTTCTAACCCATTTTCATAAGCGCTAATAGCTGCGGCCAAACCTGCTGGACCACCGCCAATGACAATCAAATCATACATTTAAAGAACCTCCTTTGATTCACTCACTAAAACATGACTATTGAAACGATCTAAATCAACTTCTAACACAGAAATATTTAATTCATCAGCGATAATTTCTACCACTCTAGGGCCACAAAAGCCACCTTGGCATCTTCCCATTCCTGCAATAGTTCTTCGTTTTACCCCATCTACTGATTGAGCAGGTAATGTTTGATGTAACGAAGCACGAATATCTGCTTCTGTTATATTTTCACAGCGACAAATAATTCGCCCGTAATCTAGATTTTGATTGATTAACTCTTGTTTTTCTTCAATAGAAGCTTCATTAAAATGAATTCTTCTTCTTGAATCCACATAAGTTTCTTTTTCCACTAATTCAAGTCCGTCCTTCTCCATTAAATCAATTAGATAAAGTGAATTAGCAGGAGCTGCCGTTAATCCAGGTGACTTAATACCAGCCATATCATAAAAACCTGGTACAACTTTCTCAATAATAAAATCTTCTCGGTCTGTATTAGCTCTTACACCTGAAAAGTTACGAATTGAGTTAGCTAGGTTGATTGTTGGAACACTTTTTCTAGCTCCACTTGCTACATCTTTTAGCCCTAAGCTAGTATTGGCAGTATCTTGACCTGTATTAACCCATTCATCAGGAATATTTTCTGCATTTGGGCCAACTATAATATTGCCATGAGTAGTCGGAGCTACTAAGATTCCTTTACCCACTTTAGTTGGGCATTGGAAAACAATATGATTAACGGTATCTGTTTCTTCTAAATCAAGTAAATAATACTCACCTCGACAAGGAATTGTTTTAAAAGTTGGCTCAGCTACCATTTCATGAATTTCTCCAGCATGAACACCTGCTGCATTAACAACAATTCTTGATTCGAACAACTTTGTTTCAGTTTGTAACTCAAAATAAGAGTCAAGTTGGTTAATACTAATAACTTTTTGATTAAAATAGAATTCGACATCATTTTGAATAGCTACTTCAGCCATTGCAATGGTGTACTCCCATGGATTAACAACTGCAGCACTTGGTGCAAAAAGAGCGCCGTAGATATCCTGATTCAAATGAGGTTCTTTTGCTAACGTTTCTTCTTTAGATAATATTTGTAAATCGGGGACTCCATTTGAATTGCCTCGCTCATACAAATCTTGAATAGTCACTAAATCTTCTTCTGAAAAGGCGACAACAAGAGAACCTAGTTGTTTTCTGGGTACATCTAGTTTTCTGCAAATTTCTTTAGCTAACTTAGCTCCTTCAACATTTAATCTGGCATTTAGTGAGCCTGGTTTTGGGTCATACCCTGCATGTAAAATAGCACTGTTAGCTTTTGTTGTTTTGACTGCCACATCATTTTCAGCTTCAATCACACAAATTTTTAATTGATACTTACTTAATTCGTAAGCCAGTGACGCGCCACTAATGCCGCCACCTATAATTGCGATATCGTACATTTCCTCATCCTCCAATTATAAAAAGAGCGCACTGAACCAACCTCACGTTAGTGAAGGTTGGTTCAGTGCGCTCTTTTCTCTAGCTGTTTATTTTATTAACTATATTATAGAATAATTCACAAAGTTTTGCAATCTGTTTTTAAAATTTCCAAACATCTTTATTAGTCGATGATATGGCAGTTGCGCCATGTTTTAATGCGTTGATAACATCTTCCTTATCTGTAATTAACCCGCTGACAATTAGAGGTCGTTTAATTTGATCCATAACAGACTTAATTATTTTACCACTTGCATTAGGTAGAATTTCAATGAAATCAGGAAATTTAGGATTTTGAGCTTTTTTTAGAGAATTAAATGCTAAGGAATCTACCATAAAAATTCGGTAAACCGTCATGAATCCTAATGCTTGCGCTCTTACTAATTGAGGCCATTTCGTTGAAATAATTCCTACAAAAGATGTATTTTCTTTTAAATATCTCAAACCAACCTCATCATCTGATAAACCTTTTACTAATCCTAGATGAACAAATCCTACTTTACCACTGGCATCAATTTTATTAGATAAGGCTTTAATCGTTAATAAAGACGATTGAAGAACAAAAATAACTTCAACATCCGTTTCTAAAAGTTCATCCAGATCAGATTCTTCTTTAATTGCTGCAATAATAGGATTATCTCTAAGCTTGTCATAAATATCCGTATCTTTCATCCAAATCCCTCTTTTCTTTCTTTCATTATACCTAAAAAGAAAAATTAAGGTTGAACTTTTTAATTAGACTATCCGTTTTTTTCTTTGTATAACATTCATTCCAATGATAGGTAATAAAATAATAAGTATACCTATTATTTGATAGCTATACACTGGTTCTCCTAAAACAATGATTCCTGAAAGGATCATAATAACTGGAGAAAGGTTAGAAAATAGACCTACAGTAGACGCATCTACATAATGAATAGCATAATTTGATAAGAAAGAACTGCCTAATGAAGATAATAAACCTAAGTAACCTACAGCAATCAAATAACTCGGATGACTTAACGCTTCAAAATAGTTAGTCTCTACTCTTCCTGTCATGTGTTGAAACATTGATATTAAAGTAAAAACAATCATTCCAAAAAACAGCATAAACCGAGTCATATCCATTGCATGATATTTACTAGCCACTTTTTTGGCTGTAATGGTATAGAAAGCTGATGCTAATGCTGAAAGAAACATAAGAAAAGTTCCCAAAATATTAAAGTTACTCGAACTCGTTTGACTACTGATATTGATGTATAAAACACCAAAAAAGGCAATAAAAATAACTATCTTTTGTAAACTGGTTGTTTTTTCTTTTAAGATGACACTGGCTAATACCAAAATAATAATAGGAATAGTTGCTGTTACAATTCCTCCCTCTAGTGTAGAAATATGGTTTAGGGACATCGTTTGCATTGAGAAAAATAAAACAGGATAAAAAATTCCTAAAGGCAATAAATCTTTTATCATTTCTTTACTAAACCTTGTTCTATTTTTATTACTTAACCAAATTATACTCATCCCTAGACTGGCAATAATAAACCGATGAGATAACTGGGTAAAAGTATCTGTGTATCCTAGTCCTTCCTTTACAAATAAAAATGATAATCCTACAATAAATATTTGTGTCACAATGGCTAAATAAGCTTTTGATGTTTGTGTCATTTTAATTCACTCTCCTTTAATCACTTTTATTGTATTTCCAAACAGCAAGGGATACAATTAGTTTGAAATCAATCTGTAACGGTACAGATCAGGAGGTAATCATGAAATACATTTCCGTCTATCAACAAATAAAATGTGATATTCAACAAGATGTTTTCACAGAAGGGCAAAAAATCCCCTCTCTTAGAAACTTAGCTACTCAGTATCAAGTTAGTCTTGATACCATAAAAAAAGCTCTTAATCTATTAGTTGAAGATAACCTCATTTATTCTAAGGATAGAAGTGGTTTCTATGTCTTACAAAAAGAGTACAACGCTTTTAACACACAACCAAACTCTGTTATTGATTTTGGATCTAGTCGCTCTAATGCTGTTTCATTTCCTTATAGCGATTTTATGATGTGCTTAAAAAAAGCAACTGAAAATTACAAGGAAGAGTTTTTCCAATATGGACAAACACAGGGTTTACCTGAATTAATTCATACCTTACAGCAATGGTTTGAAACCAAACAACTCTTTACAAAAGAAGACAACCTATTTATCACAACTGGTGTCCAGCAAGCTCTATTTATTTTAAGTCGTCTGTCTTTTCCTAATCAAAAAGAGACAGTATTACTTGAACTACCTAGCTATCACTTAATACTAGATTTGCTAGAAATGGAAAATATTCCTTTTCTTACTATCCAACGAGATGAAAAGGGACTAGATTGGGAACTTTTAGAATTTTATTTTAAAACAAAACAAATCAAGTTCTTTTATACAACTCCGCGCATCTCTAGTCCTCTAGGGTTATCTTTTACAGAAAAAGAAAAAAAGAAACTGGTGTCGCTAGCTCAAACCTATGATGTTTATTTAGTTGAAGATGACTATCTTGGTGACTTTATTTCAGAAAGCGATAATTTACCACTTCATTTTTACGATACAAATCAACGGGTTATCTATCTAAAAAGTTTTTCAAAAATTATGTTTCCAGGTCTTCGAATTGGCGCTTGTCTTTTACCAAATAGCTTAAGAGACTCTTTTATCAAATATCGACGGGTTCTAGAAGTTGATAGTTCCATGTTTTCTCAAGCCGCTCTAAATATCTATATCAAAACGGGGATGTTTGACAATCATATTAAAGAAACACTACATATTCAAAATGAACGAAATCAAGCATTTACTACTTATGCTTTGAAAACACCTGAGTTATTCCAATTAGACCTCTTTCAAACGAGTAAAAGCTTTATTACTTTACCAGAGGATGTGTCTGTTACACTGTTTGAAAAACAGTTAAAAGAGAATCAAGTGATTTTAGAGGATATTGGTCGCAATGTACCTACTTCTTACAAATGTGAAAATAAAATGTATACGATTGAATTATTACAACTTAGTCCAAATGAAATTAGTACAGGAGTAAAACTTATCCAAAACGCGTATCTAAATAGTAAAAGAAGCTGAATGTTTTAACATTCAGCTTCTTTTCTTACAAATTTATTTAAAACATTTTGATACCCTCTAGGTCCTAAGTTTGTTCTTGTTGTATCATCAAATCCTGCTTTTAAATACATCTTATAAGCATTAGGATTTTTTACATTAACCCCTAAAACAATCTCATCTACACCTTCAAAGTTCATTTTTACAAATGATTCTAAAGCTAATAGGCTCTTAGTTGCATAACCTTTCCTGACTTCATTAGAATCCGTCGAAAAAGCTCTGATAAGAAAACTATTTTGATTATCAGTATAAACTAATTTATTTGCTGAGCCGTCCAAGGCAAAGAAACAAACTAATCTATCTTCTTCAAAGCAAAGAATTGGATAAAAATCTTCCTGATTCTTGTACTCCTCTATTATCTCAATTGGTACCCCTGTAAAAGAGGCATCATCCAGACGATACGCTTTAACATCATTAAAAAAATCGTCATTGTAAAAAACTAGGTGCATACTTCACTTCCTCCAAATTTTGATAATTCAGTATAGCATGAAGGATTCAAAATATAACTATTGTTTGCTCAAAATTAATCAACATTTTTTGCGTCAAAAACGACTTCTTTTTCACTCTCTTTTGAGACCGGATCAAATAACACTAATCCCTTGGTATCAGTATTATTATCCTCCCATTTCATCTGTTTATAATTCGCACTAAACACATTTTTTTCTCCATAAGAATCTTTTGAATTATCATGGTGATATGTGATTATTTTGCCATCAAAACTAATACTCTCAACAATTGGATCCCCCTCATGAGTATATTGAGTTATTTTTAATAGAAATGTTTCCCCTATATCACATTTTTTGGCTGTATTTTTTAATGTATCTTCATATTTTTTCATTTCTTCTTTGTTTGAATTACGAACACTAATCTCTTGCGATTCAATTGGTTTCAATTTGAATGGAGCTAAGACCCCACCAACTTGGCCTTCTTCAACTGGAAATGATGGGTAAACAGTTAACTCCTTTTCATTGATTTCAAAATCATAAAAAAATATTTTCCCAGATTTGGTTTGTGATTTCACCCAATTATTGTCTGTTTCAGTTACTTCTAAAAGTTCATCATTTATTTTTATTTCTTTATCATCGACTTGAATATCATATATTTTCTTTTCTTTTTCACCTTCACCTAACCATGTACCTGAGAGTTTATTTACTAACTCTGTATCTAATTTAGATGAGATTTCACGTCTTTTTACAGGCACTTCCTTCTTTCCGCAGCCAGTTACTACAAGTATCACACACAACAATAAACTAATAGAAAAAATCTTGCTTTTTTTCTGCATAACAACCACACCTTTCAAGTGCTATTTTAACACGATATTTTCAATCTGTTCCTTAAAAAAGGAGCATTTATTACATTTTTTTACTTTTTATGTTACTCTCTAATAGAAAAGAAAGGATGATTTGCTATGGGCTTATCAGGTTCATTTATCAGATAACGTCTCTTGTTTGGTTAACCAATCTAAACAACTACAAGCTCAATTGGTTTTCGATTGAGTTAATAAAATAAGAGGTGGATATTATGACAACAATACATAAAAAAAATGATACATTAACTTACTTACAAACGGGCGATACAACTAAAAAACCTATTATGATTATTGGGAGTAGTATTTATTACCCAAAACTATTTTCTGATCCTGTTTACAAAAAACTACATTTTATTTTTGTAACTCATATTGGTTTTACTGAAGTTTCTCCTGAAAATAGCGCACACTCTTTGGATGATGTGGTAAATGACATCGAATTAATACGAGCAAAACTAAATATTACATCTATGTATTTATTAGGACATTCGGGACACGGCTTTATGGCTATGGCCTATGCCCAAAAATACCCACAATATGTTTTAGGTACAATACTCTCAAATTTAGCTCCTACCAATCAGAAATCTAGGCAAGAGTTAAGTATCAATTACTTTGAAGAAACAGCTTCTCCTGAAAGAAAAGCTTTCTTTTATCCAGAAATCGCAAAGTTAGAACAAGATATTAAAGATAATCCTAGTAAACGATTTTCTTATATGAATATTCGTATGCAAGCACATAGTTTCTACGATTTTACTTATGACGGAGCGTACCTTTGGGATAGTCTACCAAATAATATGCCTGCGTTAGATTATCTGTGGGGTGAAGCATTTGCTGAATTTGATACAGAAGCCTTTTTTGCTAATTGGAAGAAACCTATTATTCTGCTACTAAGTGATTACGATTATTTAGTCGCTCCTACTAATCTTTGGGATTCTATTACTCAAACATATAATGTCCCTGTCATTAAGTTCGACAAAAGCGGTCATAATCCAATGTTGGAAGAACCTAATGCCTATTACAACGCTTTAGTAGATTTTATTCACAATTAATTTAAACAAAAACGAGCGACTAAGATATCTAGTCGCTCTTCTTTTATGCTATCATTATGAGAGAAATAATTTATTTAGGTGGTTTTTATTATGATTAGCCTTTTTATAGGTTTTAAAAGCTTAGGACGATGCCTTAAACTTTGCTTTAAGAAAGAAGAAACAAAAGCCTTACTTGCCGCTACAATGACTATCTTATTCATCGGAACTATTTTTTATCATCGTGTGGAAGATATGAGCTTTATTGATTCCTTTTATTTTAGTTTTGTCACCCTTGCTACAATTGGTTATGGTGATTTAACCCCTGTGACAACAATAGGTAAGCTTTTTACTGTGATTTACGGTATTTTAGGTTTAGGATTAGTTAGTTTATCTGTTGGGGTTATTGCTAGGGAACTTGTTCAATCACGAGTTAATAAGGATAAAGAAAAAAATAACGAAATCGACTAAAGAAGCGATTTCGTTATTTTTTATTTCTCTTTATTTTTGGTTCATCAAAACTAATATTTCATCAGCCTGTTCCTGAAACAAAGGATTATTAGGTTGTAATTGACTAGCTTTAACCATATTAGAATAAGCTTCATTGTATCTACCTAAACTTCTTAAACTATTTGTTTTATGGAATAAAAAATCCGCTCTATTAGGTTGTTCACTTAACAACGCATCCATTACATCAATAGCTTCTTCATGTTCGCCTAGTTCGCGTAAATAGTTAGAACGATGATAATCAAAAAACGCCTTGTCTTTTGACTCAAGAGATCCTCTATTTAAATAGTCTAATACTTTTCCTTGATTGCCCATCTTTTTATAAATGTTAGCTAAATAATAAGCAAACTGATTGTCTAATGCAAAACCAAATTCATAGTAATTAATTGCCGCATCGTATTGACATAAACACTCATAGATAAAGCCTAAATAATATAACTGTTCTGACGAACGTTCCATATTAAGTACCTCAATTAAAGCACCATAATAGTCTTTTCTCCATATTTTTGCTTTCGCTTTTTTATAGTCTGAATTAACTTGTTTATTTTCTAGCACTGATAATATTTGGTTTTTATTATCCTCTCTCGCATAATCAATAGCATTCTTCTGATCGTAATCCCTTACTAAGATATCAGCTTTTTCATTGACTAATAATTCAACAATATCTCGGTATAGATAACCATCATTTCCTAAGATGACAGCTTCTAATAGTGCTGTCCACCCCAATCTATTTTGATGATTAATTGGAACACCTGCTTTTAATGCACTATTAACAACTTGAATGTATCCTTTTTCGCTTGATGGTAATAACGCTGTCCCTCCAAATCGATTGACTTGTGTTAAATCAGGTTTTTGAGTCAGTAACAATTCAAAAATTTCAAGTGAGCCATTTGCAGCAGAGGCTATTAAAGGAGATAGTTCATTTTGATCTTTTTGATTAGGGCTAAATCCTAATTGAAGTAAGACTGCTGTTGTTTCTAGATTGTTGTTTGAAACAGATACATGTAGCGGGCTCTGACCATTTTCATTCACTTCAGATAATGCATTCAACTCTATTTCAGTTAGTTTGAGAATAGAATTATTTTTTAAAGAATCAAAAATTGAATTTTTCATTATTTGCTTAACACCTATCTTTTAGATTATATTTTACTCATCTTTTTCTTAAAAACATATTTCTGAATATTCACTTAGTATTATTCAATATATCTGACTAAAATACAATATTTAAGATTTATTACAGCTTCATAAAAGATTAATACTGTACCAATATATTCATTTATGCAAAACAAATATGAGTTAATTTCTATTTAAAAATCACATTATAAGAAGAAAATTAAATATTGTGAGTTATTCCACATTAAACATACATTTAAGGTAAAATAGAGTTGTGAAAAGGATTGCAAATAATATGATTGGAGTGGAACAAATGAAAAAGGAAAAAGAAAAGAAAAAGTTTGAGATGCCCACAGCTTACACGGTATTATTTTTAATTATTATGGCTGTGGCTGTCTTGACTTGGATTATTCCAGCCGGTGAATACCAAATTGATTCAGAAACTGGTAATTTTATTGCAGGTAGTTATTCTCAAATAGAAAGCCAACCACAAGGACTTTGGGATGTCTTTATGGCTCCTGTAAAAGGAATGATTGGAGACGACACAACTGGTGGAGCAATTGAGATTTCATTATTTATTTTATTTATTGGTGGTCTCCTAGGTATTGTTAATAAAACGGGAGCATTTGACGCAGGTGTTGCTTCCGTAATTAAAAGTCGTAAAGGAAAAGAAAAATCTCTTATTCCAATATTAATGATTATTTTTGCGATTGGAGGAACAACGTTTGGATTAGCAGAAGAAACATTAGCTTTCTTCCCTCTACTAATTCCTGTTATGTTAGCTGTTGGATTTGACTCCGTTGTGGCTATAGCTATCCCACTTATCGGTTCTCAAATTGGTTGTTTAGCTTCTACGGTTAATCCCTTCTCAACAGGTGTTGCTTCAGGGATGATGGGAATCAGCCCTGGTGAAGGATTGTTCTCTAGAATTATTTTATTAGTTATTTTAAGTGCTATTAGTATTTGGTATGTTTATAATTACGCAAGTAAGGTAGAACAAGATCCGAAAAATTCACTTTTATATGAACAACGTGCTGAAGACCTTGAACGCTTCAAAATTAACATGGATGATATTGAAGATATTTCAAAAAAACAAAAACAAGTTCTATCACTTTTCGTATTAACTTTCGCTATTTTAATTTTAGGTCTTGTACCATGGTCAACAATCAATCCTAATTGGACTATTTTTGAGACTATTACTGAATGGTTTACAAATATTCCAGTACTAGGAACAGTATTTGGACAAGACATGGCTCCTTTTGGTACATGGTACTTCTCTGAAATTACTATGTTAATGCTTGTTATGGCAATTGTTATCGCCTTTTTCTACGGGATGAGTGAAAAAGAATTTGTTAGTACATTCTTAGGTGGAGCTGCTGAATTTGTTGGAGTAGCTATCGTTGTTGCGGTTGCTAAAGGGATTCAAGTTGTCATGAATGATGGAGCTATTACTGCTACTATCTTACACTGGGGAGAAATGGGATTAGAAAATGTTTCTTCTAGTATGTTTGCTATTTTAGCTTATATTTTCTATATTCCAATGTCATTCCTAATTCCATCAACTTCTGGTTTAGCCGCTGCTACTATGGGAATTATTGGACCAATGGGTGAGTTTGCTGGAGTTTCAAAAGACGTTATTATTACAGCCTACCAATCAGCTTCAGGTTGGGCAAACTTAATTACACCAACATCAGCCATCGTTATGGGAGCTGTTACGATTGCTCACACAGACTTACGCGTTTGGTTTAAATTTGTTGGAAAACTAATGGCAATATTATTTATTGTTACCGCTGTTTATTTAGGTATATTAGCGGTATTATAATAATAGATAAAGGAAAGGTGATTAAATGAAAACATTTATTACAGAAACACATAAGAAAGACGCTATTGCTGCTCTACAACGATTAGTCAAGGTTCCTTCATATTTACAAGATGAAGTACCAGGAGCTCCTTTTGGACAAGATGTTTTAGATGCCTTAAAGGAATGTTTAACTCTTTTTGAAGAGGAAGGTTTCTCTACATTTATTGATCCTGATGGTTATTATGGTTACGCTGAAATTGGTGAAGGTGAGGAAATTTTTGGTATTCTCTGTCACATGGATGTTGTGCCGGCTGGAGACTTAACCTTATGGAACACACCTGCTTTTGAAGGTACCATTAAAGATGGAGCTATTTACGGTCGCGGTGTTCAAGATGATAAAGGTCCTTCTGTTGCTGCTCTTTACGCTGTTAAAGCCGTTCAAGAAGCTGGTGTAACATTTAATAAAAAAATTCGTTTTATTTTTGGAACAGATGAAGAAAACTTATGGCGTTGTATGGAACAATATCATAAAAAAGAAAAAGGCGTTGATATGGGAATTGCCCCTGATGCTAACTTCCCGGTCATTTATGCTGAAAAAGGTTTACTTCAAGTTTATCTAACAGGCGAAGGAACAACTGATTTTTCACTAACTGGTGGTTCTGCTTTAAATGTGGTTCCTGATACAGCTGTCTATTCTGGCGATAAAGCTGATGAAGTAGCAGCAGCATTAAGCAAATTAGGTTATGAATTCACACAAAATGGCCAAGAAATTAGTGTTAAAGGAAAATCAATTCACTCTAAAGATGCACCTGAAGGTATTAATGCTAACACTCGATTAGCTGAAGCTATGTGCACAGTTTACAATCATGATGGTTTGAACTTCTTAGGTAAATTAGTAAAAGCTGATGCTAATGGTTCTAGTGTTTTAGGTAATATTGAAGATGAAGCTTCTGGTAAACTAACATTTAATGCTGCCACTGTTTCTATTAACGAACAAGAAACTAAAATTGGTATTGATATTAGAATTCCTGTTACTTTTGAAAAAGATGATTTAGCTAAAATCTTAACGGACAAAGCTTCAGAATACCAACTAACTTATACTGAATTTGATTTCCTTGATTCTCTTTATGTACCAGTTGATTCAGAACTGGTTACAACACTCTTAAATACTTACCGAGATATCACGGGTGACATGAGTGAACCACAAATATCAGGTGGTGCGACGTATGCTCGTACAATGACTAACTGTGTTGCTTTTGGTGCTATGTTTGAAAATACTAAAGACACTATGCACCAAGCAAATGAAGTTTGGCAATTAGACGAGATGGAAAAAACGATGGAGATTTACGCTGAAGCTATCTACCGTTTATGTAGTAACCAAAATTAGTAACAGAAACACTAACTAAGTCTTATCTTTTCTTAGTTAGTGTTTTTTTATCAAAAAAATGGGAGGATAAAATAGATGAAAAAATTAGTTCCTATCATATTATTATCAACCTTATTTCTAATGGGGTGTCAAAAAAACAATCAAACTGAATCCAGCTCTAACTCCGAATCTAGTAATACTACGTTTGCTTATAAATCAACAAATTCTGAAGATTTTGAAACGTATATTTTCACTTATAATTTTGAAAAAATACCCAAAAAACTAATTATTAGAGAAAAAGAATATGAAAATAAAGAGTTACTATCGGAACAAGTCATTCATGCGTTCACCCCTACAGAAAAACAAGGTGAACTTAGTCTATCTGCTGAAACATTTGAAGAAAACCTTACCGTAACTATCAACATTCCTCTTTCAGAAGGTGCTACTGGAGGTATAGGAAAAGAGTATCCTTACACTTCAATGATAAGCTGGGCTGCTAATGAGACCCAAACCTCTGAGGATGAGATGCCAATTTTTGCAGCTAATTGGAAAACATCTGAAGAATCAAATACACTTCCATCAGCAAATATATTTTTTGACTCCACAATGAATGCTATTAAATCTATGAACTCTGATGAAAAAGCAATTATTTGGACAATTGAAGCAGAAAAATAAAAGAGGCGAAAGCTTAAAAGCTTTTACCTCTTTTAAATTACTATTCTTCTGTGACACTTTCTTCAAAAATCATTTTTAAATAATCATCTGACTGTTTATCTAAAGGTCTTTCGATCGCTTTAATTAGCTTATCTGATAAGATATAGCCAAATTCCTTAAAGGGTAACTCCAATGTTTTTATTTGTGGTCTAATATTTTTTAACATCTCTACCCCATCAAAACCGACTATTTTTATGTCTTCATTCACCTGTCTACCAGAATCAAATACTGCTTGATAGCATCCTAATGCTAAATTATCGTCACAACAAAAAATAGCAGTTACATCACTTTCTTCTAATATTTTTTGAGTAGCCTTGTATCCCTCTTCTACAGAAAAATGAGCTTCTACAATTCTCTTATCATCAATGTCAATTTGATTCGTTTTTAAGGCATCAAAATAAGCTTGAGAGCGGTCTGGAAAAGAATACTGTTCATTATTATCTGTAATCAAACCAATTTTACGATGACCTCTTTCAATCAGTAATTCGATTGCTTTAAAAACTGTTTCATACTCATTAAAATAGACATTCCCATAAATGCTCTCATTGATTCCTCTATCTACAAAAACCACAGGAATCCCAAAATACCGACTGTTAACTATCATTTTTTTAGAAAAAGAAGTTGAAGTAAAACAAACGATTCCCTCTACAGCCATTTGACGATAACGTTCAAATAAAGCTATTTCCTCTTCAACATTATTTGCTGATTCACTCGTCATTAAATGATAACCTAATTGATTTAGCTGTTTCTGAATTAAGTTTATCAACGTCGCTGCAAAAGGTTCTGTAATTAAGGGTACAATAATACCAATTAATTTAGACTCATTTTTTATAATATTTGAAGCAAAATAATTAGGGGTAAAATGATTTTCTTCAACAACTTTTAAAACTCGTTGTCTCGTTTCATCACTAAATCTTTGACCTTTATCATTTAAGATATGGGAAACTGTTGTGGTAGAAACACCTGCTAAATCAGCTATTTCCCGTATTGTTAACTTAGCCATACTTATCCTCTTTTCGTTATCCATCTTTGATCATCTCTATCTTACCATTAAAAAGAAAATCAGTTACTGAGAAAAACAAAAAACTAGAATAGAAAAAATTCCATTCTAGTTAAACACTTAAATTAAATTATTTTAAATTAATTTCTCCAACAACTTCTTGTTGATTTACTTGACCTGAACTTGATAACTTTAAATTCTCAGCAATATCAGAAAAATTAGTAAAAACAGTAATTAAATCACTTTTTTTTCCTGCTTTTGCTAACGCTTCTAAATTAACAGTAGCTATTTTAGTTGCAGAAGTCACCATTTCTCCTTCAGTTACATGAACTTCAAATGGGCCACCCTTTAAATCCACTGTATCAATTCCCATATGAACTAAAAACTCCAGGCCGTTATCTCCCTCAAAAGCAATAGCATGTTTAGTAGGGAAAACCGATAGTACTTTTCCAGAAAGCGGTGCAAAAACCTCACCATTTGTTGGAATAACAGCATAACCATCACCCATCATTTTTTGAGAAAAAACAGGGTCACTTACTTCTGTGATGGGAATAACTTTACCTGTTGCAACGGCATGAACTTCCATACCTTTTGCCTTTTTCTTGCCAAACATTTTAAACATATTTACCATTCCTTTTAATTTTTTAGTTGTTATTCTTTTTAAGTGTGTTGATTAATAAATCGACTAAGATGAAAAAGCCAATTCTTGAAACTGAATCATCTTTTCTTGTATCCATAGTATCTGTATAACAAAACAAACTAAAATCTGCGTAATTACTCAAAGGATTTGTTTGAAAACCTGTCATACTAATAATCTTTGCATCATTAAAATGTACTTGTTTGGCTGTTTCAATAATCTTTTTGGTATTTCCAGAAAGAGATATTAAAATAACCACATCTTCTTCACCAACTAAGCGAGTAAATGTTTCAGATAAATTGTAATCATTGATAAAAAAACAATGCATTCCTAAAGAGAAAAGTAAATGTTCTAAATAATAGCCAACTGGTTTACTAGTGCCTCGAGCCATAATAAAAATATTCTTAGCTTTTTTTAAGGTATTGGCTGATTCTTCAATATCCTTTTCAACAATTAAATCCATACTTTTAGCAATACTCTGTTCTAATGTTTGCTTGACAGATTCATTAGTCTCAGTTTCTTGTCGAACTTTTAATAATAATTGATTGCTAATGTGATATTTTAATTCTTTAAAGCCACTAAATCCTAGCTTCTTTGATAGGTTGATTATCACGGTTTTAGAAGTAAATACTTTTTTGGCTAATTCTTCAATATGAAGATGAGGTATTTCCTCAGGATTATCAATTATATATTTTAACGCTTTTTTCTCACTAGTTGTTAACTCTTCGTAAACCTCTAAAAAACTAAACATACTATACCAACCCTTTCCAGTACTAGCATAGCATATTTAGTCTGAAAACTCTTCCTTTTACTTAAATACAAGGATTATTTAATGATACTCCTTAAAAATTTGATTTGATGTTTCTCTTCCTCGGCTAGCTTCTTTTTCAGCTAACTCTCTAGACAATCCTGTGTAATTTCTTGGATCTAACATCTCTTTAATCTCATCCGTATTAAAACTAGTCATAATCACTTCATTGTTAATCAAGTTATTATAAAAATCTTCGCCATCAGCTGCTGTTTTAATCGCGATATCATATAAAAGAGAATGAGATTCGTCTTTACCAAGCTTTTCAGCCATCTTCATCATGACATACTCTGTATTGTCTAATCCTTTATTTCTCATCACATTGTACAATAAACGATCTTCGTTTGGTGTCATTGTTCGAGTTAATTCTTCTGTACGTAATAAGATTTCTGTCATTAATTCTAATGATTCTTCTACCAATCCATCAAATAGCATATATGAACTACTATCACCTTCATAAGGTCTCACTGCAGAATAAGAACCTACTGATGGTAGCGAATAAAGTTTTTGAGAGTTAGCAATAATACCTTTAGCTAATTTTGGATTAATTTTATGAGGCATCGTACTACTACCAACTGTTCCTTTAGTAAATCCTTCTGATACTTCAGCTATTTCTTCAAGAGTTGTACTATAAACTTCTTCACCAATTTTATGACAAATGTTAGCCAGTAATGATAAATTCATCATGTATTCTAACTTATGGGTACTAATATTTCTTGATGGCACTTCCATGTAATACATTCCTGTTAACTCAGCTACTCGTTTTTGGACATCTATTCCAACTTCAGGCATTGAGCTAAATGTACCTACAGCCCCACCCATCATAATTTTAAAGACTCTTTTTTCAGATTCCTTCATACGTTCATAAGCATCAATAAAATCACTAATCCAAACAGACACTTTGTAACCATACGTAATAGGCGTTGCGTGTCTTCCATGAGTTCTACCTGTCATAACCATGTCTTTAGACTTTTCAGCTAACTCACTTAAATTAGCTAATATCTCTCCTAAAAGAATCATAAACTTATCGTGAACAGTCTTCATCATATAAAGCTGAGAACTTTGTTGAATATTTTGAGTTGTAATACCGTAATGAATATATTTACCACTATCTTCTGGACAAGCACTCACTAAAACTTTTAAAAATGGCACAAATCCATGACCAATTTTGCGATAAATTCTATCCATTTCTTCAAAATCAATATTTTCTATTTTAGCGGCCTCTTTAATATCCTTCGCTGCTTGTTCAGGAATAAAACCTGCTTCTGCTTGAGCTTTTGCAAGAGCTGCTTCAAATAGTAACCACGTTTTATACTTTGCCTCATTTGATAATAACTCTTTAATGCCTCGATCATTCATTGTTTTGCTTTTTGAATCGTATAATGCTCTCATCTTACTCTCTCCTTAATTTATTCAGCTAATTACTATAATGCGTCGTCTACAGCATTTCTTACAAACTCCACTTGGGGACCATATACAATATGAATATGTTTAGGAGCTGGGAAAAAGAACCCTGTACAACCTGATTTTTCTAACATGCCTTTATCGATGGCATTAATATCTTTTACATCAATTCTAAGACGTGTGATACAGTTTTCGACACTATCAATATTTTCTTTACCACCTAAGGCTGCTACAACAATTTCAGCAATCTCGCCATAACGTTTTTCTTTGATTAATGTATTATTTAAGTTTTGTGCTTCTTCACGACCTGGTGTTTTAATATCATATTTTAGAATAGCCCATTTGAAAATAAAGAAAGTTAATATTCCCAATCCTACTCCAATAATAACCAAGAATATCCAATTGGTTTTTTCATATAATAAACCAAATATTGCAAAGTCAAAGACAGTTCCTCTAATATATCCTATCGCCACTCCCGCTAAGGACAGTAGCACAGCTCCAACACCTACAATGGCTGCATAAATTAAATAAAGGAACGGTGCGATAAACACAAAGGTAAATTCTAAAGGCTCCGTTACATTTCCTAACATCGCAGTTAAACAAAGTGTAATTAACATTGATTTAACTTCTGGACGGTTTTCAACTCGAGCTGTTTTATACATAGCTAAAGCAATTGACGGGAATAAGAATAAAGTAACTAACATTTGTTGCTGAGCCATAAATCGAGTTAAACTTGGCATCATTGACCAATATTCACTTGTTGGACCTTGATTGAACAACACCTCGTTCATTGCAGGAACAACCCCAACAAAAGTTTCACCATCAATAACATAAGACCCACCAGCTTCTGTAAATCTAAATAATGCATTCCATACATGGTGAAGTCCAAATGGGATAAATAAACGCTCACCACCAGCAGTAAAGAATGGACCTACTGGACTTAAAATTACGACTGACAATTTAGTTAATGCCATGACAAATAATTCCCAAATAAATGGTAATGTTGCACCAATCGCTACCATGACACCAATTGTGATAATTGGTACTGATTTTTTACCTGAGAAAAAGGCAAAGGCTGTTGGTAATTCTAAGTTATAGAATTTATCTGTCGCCCAGGCTGCCACTAATCCTGTAATAATTCCTCCTGCGGCACTAAAGTTCATCGTTTGAATACCTAAAACATTAATCTGACCAAGTTGTGTCATGACATCTGGCTCTGCCAAACGACCTGTTAAAGTTAACCACACATTGGCAGTTACAATTAATGTTAAGTAACCTGTTACTGCTGCAAAAACGGCAATTCCTTTATCTTTTTTGCTCATACCATAAGCAACACCTAAAGCAAATAATAGCGGGATATTATCAAATATGACACTTGCAATAGTTCTAATACTTACTAACAGCGAATTCACTGTTTCATTTCCTAAAAAGGCAAAACGTTCAATCATATACGGTTGAACAAAAGCCCCACTAATCCCCAAAATCATCCCAACTGGCGCTAAAACTCCGATTGGTAAAAGAAGTGTTCTACCAAAGCGTTGAATCGACTCACCAAACTTTTTTCTTTTTGACATTTTCTACTCCCCTTTTTTTAAAGTTGACCTTATGATAGCATTTTCATTTTTGGTTAAACAGACTCTAGAAGTTATTCTTTGTGAAACAGGTCAGATAAAATGACATAAGTCATTTTATTATTTTTAACTAAAAAAGCATTCCATTAAAGGAATGCTTTACTCATTTATTTACTTGAAATAATCGCCATTGTTTCTTTAGCAATCATTAATTCTTCATTCGTTGGGACAACTAATACAGTTGTTGAACTGTCTGTTGTACTAATAATTTCTTCGCTTGTTTTGTTTAATTCTTTGTCGATTTTAGCACCTAAAAATTCTAGTCCTTCACAACATTTTTCACGTACCCAAGCTGAATTTTCTCCAATTCCAGCTGTAAAGATGATACCATCAACACCACCTAGTTCAGCTGCATAGGCACCAATTGTTTGTTTTACTTTACTAGTAAAAATGTCTAAAGCTACAACTGATTGTTCAACATTGTCTTCTGCTGAAGCAATCACATCTCTAAAGTCATTACTAAGCTCAGAAACACCTAATAATCCTGACTCATTATTTAATACTTGATTCATCTCAGAAGCTGATAATCCTTTTTCTTCTTGAATAAATGTCACAACAGAAGGATCTAAGTCACCACTACGAGTTCCCATCATAAGTCCTGCAATTGGTGTGAATCCCATTGAAGTGATTTGAGATTGACCATTCTTAATACCACAAATACTCGCTCCATTACCTAAATGACAAGTAATTAGTTTTAGATCTTCAAGTGGTTTTTCCATTATATTAGCTGCTTCTTGAGCAACAAACTGGTGGCTTGTTCCATGGAAACCATATTTTCTAATTTTGTCTTCACGATAATATGACATTGGAATTGGGTACAAGTATTGAGATTTTGGTAAAGTTTGATGGAATGATGTATCAAACACTGCTACTTGTGAAGCCTCTGGTAAAGCCTGTTTAAAGGCTTCAATTCCTGCTAAGTTGACAGGATTATGAAGTGGCGCCAATTTAGATAGTTCGCGAATCATTTCCTCTTCTTTTTCTTCAACTAAACTAGATGAACTGAAATATTCCCCACCATGAGCTACTCGGTGACCAACACCTGTAATTTCTTCTAAAGACTCAATTACTTTTTCTTTCAATAGAAAATCAATTAGAAATGCTACTGCTTCTTCATGAGTTGTTCCCTCAATTGTAAAAGCTTTTTTTTCACCAGCTAATGTATAAGAAAATGAAATCCCTTCAGCTGATCCAATTCTTTCAAATAAACCTTTAACGATTAAATCTTCTTCTGGCATCACAAATAATTGAAATTTTAATGATGAACTTCCAGAGTTAATTGCCATAATTTTAGTTTGCACAGTTATACCCTCCGATTTTTACAATAAAGCTATACTATCATAAAAGATGTCTCTATGGCATCTTTAATAAACTAAAAACAATCAATTTGCTAAATAAGGTGCTAATTGAAAACAAATAATAAAATTTCAAAATATCTTTTTCAATACCTTACGATTATTTAAATCCTGAGCTTCTCTGAAATTATGATTATGGTAACTAGTTATTTTTTTCCATTGTTCCTCAGATAAAGTCATTCGATCCATCAGAATATACCACTCAACATTTTCAGTTAATGGTGGCGTTGTTAATGAACCTAAATAATGATAATAATCAAAACTAGAAGGCATTAAATTCATTAGATTAATATGATTATCCTCATCTGTTTTATTCATAAATTCTAGTAACTCATTAAATGTTTGGTTTTCTTCTCCGAACTCAAATAGTACTGCAATTACAGCTAACATACCAACTTGTGATTCGTGGACAATGTGGAGTTCTAACGGGAAATACTCACCATCAATTGTGTGTTCTCCTGAAGCATGAAAATGAAATTGATTAAGAAAGAATGGCCTTCCATTAATTGAGGCAAGACCTTTTAATGTCCCTTCGATATACATTTCTGAATTTGATAAAGATTGAACTTGGTGTCCGTAATTAAGTATTATTCTTCCCTCGCCTATCATAGGTTCTGCTTCCCTTGTAACGATATTGATTGGGGATTGCGCTTTAGGTAAAGGTTTTATCCAATTATCTTTGTTATCATAACTCCATCCAGTTAACTTAATATCACTTTCCATCTTAAACACCCCTTTCATATATCCTATATTAATTATACTTAATTTAAAACTAATAAACAATTAAAGTATTGTTTCATCGTAATCAGATCTAAACAAAAAAAAGTATCTAGAAAATAATTATTCCTAGATACTCTTTTGTCCACTCTATTTTTATCAACTTTCAATGATAAAATACTACCTAACGCTTATTCCTACCAAATATCCAAAGCCCACCAACCATTGTTAAAATACCTGATAATGTCGTAACAATTCTTGAAGCTTCCCCTGTTTTAGGCAACATGCCATGAACGATTGGTTTTTCTACTTTATTTATATTGGTATTAATGGATATATTAGTATTGTTAGATCCATTATTATTACTACCTGAGCGATTCTTTGAATCTGATGTGTCATCTGGTTCTCCTGTTTCACCAGAATCGGTTGAACCACTACTTCCTGTGGACACACTTGAATCTGTTGTTTCGCTTGTATCCGTCGAATCACTTGTCTCACTCGTATCTGTCGAATCACTTGTTTCACTTGTGTCCGTTGAGTCACTTGTCTCACTCGTATCTGTCGAATCACTTGTTTCACTTGTGTCCGTTGAGTCACTTGTCTCACTCGTATCTGTCGAATCACTTGTCTCACTCGTATCTGTCGAATCACTTGTTTCACTTGTGTCCGTTGAGTCACTTGTCTCACTCGTATCTGTCGAATCACTTGTCTCACTCGTATCTGTCGAATCACTTGTTTCGCTTGTACCCGTCGAATCACTTGTTTCGCTTGTGTCCGTCGAATCACTTGTGTCCGTTGAGTCACTTGTCTCACTCGTATCTGTCGAATCACTTGTCTCACTCGTATCTGTCGAATCACTTGTTTCGCTTGTGTCCGTCGAATCACTTGTGTCCGTTGAGTCACTTGTTTCACTCGTATCTGTTGAATCACTTGTTTCGCTTGGTTTCACTGGCTCTTCAGGTTCTTCAACATTATCGATATTACCTGGTTTTACTGGTTTAATTGGAACAATAATTGGGAATATCGGCTCTATTTCTTTTGGTTTTTCACTATTGTTATCAATTGGCCAATCAATTCCTAAGTCTGGTAATTTAGGTTCTTTAGGTTCAAAAAAATCACTAGGTTGATCAATAACTTCATTAATATCTTTTGGTTTTTCAGTCACTTTGGAAGGTCCTTCTATATCTTTTCCTGAAGGGACTGTATTAGGTTTTTCAACCTCATCAGGTAATACTAAATTATCCTCAAAAGTCCAATAAATTTCTTCAAATTCTTTTGGTGACAGAACATCAAGTATATCACTTGGCTCTACAATATTATCTACAAACTCCTCTATTTTCTCAACATCATCAGGGGCAAATACTTCTTCTATTGAAGTTAAAGCATCTCCAATTAATGGTTCCTCTGGTTTTTCAGGAGTAGTTACTTTAGCGAAGCTAACATCAAAAGTTGATACTGGATCTGGTTTTACCACATCAATTGGCCAAATAGGTAACTCAGGAATGATAACGTCCTTTCCTTTGGCTTCCTGGATATCTATATCGACTGTTGCAACTTCTCCAATATCTTGATAGTTTTTATTTTTCACTTTTATTGCTGTATAAGCAGCCCCAAACTGACCTGGATGCGTTTCACTAAATACTTTTGTTGCAAACATGATTTCTTGATAAAGTTTATCTTCGTGTGTAAAGTCCCCTTTTTCCCTTACACTGCGATCATCATCTACCATATCTTCCTCATATAAGAAAATAAACCTTTCATCTGTCATGTTATTGGCATCTCTTTCAACCTTAACATAAATTTCGTGATTTTTATTCGCTGTATCCATAAAGTTTTCTACAAAAGAATCACTATCCTTTGAATTGATATTGATACTTATATTCAAATATTTTTTAAATTCATAATATGCTTTTACTATTGCGTTTCTGGATGTTTGATCATCTAAATTTATCTCTTCTATTTGATCATTAGAATCCAATATCAAACTATTTAGATTTCGAATAACCTCATTAGTCTCATCAACTTTTTCTTCAATAATTACTAAATTATTGCTAAGTGATTCTGAATCTTTAGGCAATCTATAATTAAGAGTTTCTTCAATTTGGGCTCGATTATCACGGTATTTCCCAACTATATCAGCTATTTCATCATGCTCATAAAGGTAAAATGGACGTTTTTTATATTTCGTAAATATTTTACTTGGATTATCTGCAAGAGTTTCTAATTCAATAGTTGTTACCCAACTATCTGCTTCAGTTATATCAATAATATTATTTACAACACTATTTAATTCCTTATATGATTTATCTAGATCACCATAAGCAGCTGCTAGACCTTTATTAATCATATATGATTCTAAGGAGGCTTGGTACCATAAATCATATTGTTCAAAGCTCTCTTCAAATTGTTCTTTTGAAAAAGGACTTTTTATCGCTTCGGTAGGTGAGCCTTCATCTTGACTATTTGAAGCATTAAATACATCTAACGCTTTTTGATAATCATCAATGGCACTAATAATAGCGTCTCTAGCATCTTTCGCTAAAGTAAATTGACTCTCCCATTTTCTAGAAAACTCATCTAATTCGGCTGTCGTTTCAACAGAAATTTTACTCTCTTCAATTGGAAATACCTTAGATAGTGTTTCTAATTCATTGATTGTATTTAACTTTTCTTCAATAATTGCTTTTGTTTTTTCATAAGATTGACTTACTAGAAGTATATCTTCTTCTACTTTGGTTTTATTAGCTTTAGCTTCTTCGTATAGTCCCATTTCACTATCAAAGGATTTTTCCAGTTTATTATAATCATTTAATAGTAGATTATAATTAATCATCATGACATAGTAATCTTTTTTAAGTATGACTAATTCTTTTGAAAGTTTTTTGATTTCTTCATTAAGATTTGCGCTCTCTAACTCTAAGCGTTTATACTCTCGTAGACTATTATCATATGATAATTTTACAATCTCATATTCCTCTGTTAAAGTCTCATATTTTTCAATAGCTTCACGGTATTTTTCAATTATGTCATCATACATTGTTTTGGTTGTTTCATAAGTTTCATTTACTGTCTTATATTCTTCTGATGTTTTCAGATATTGAGATTGAATCTCTTCATTTTTACGTTTATTCTCTTTTAGTGCTGCCTCTGTTACAGTAAAAGCATCCTTTGTTTTCAAGTATTCATTGTGTACATCGTTATATTCTAGTGTTGTTTTTTCCTTTTCACTTTTTAACAGACTAGATTTTTCTTTTATCTCACTAGCCTCTTTGCCCATGTTTTCCATTTTGAGGATTAATTTCTTTTGTTCTTCTTTTGTTTGATTATATTGCTCTTTTGTTTGACTATATGTAATGTTTAATCCGTCATATTCAGCTAAAATCGCTTTCTGTTCTTGATCCACTTCATCGTATACATTTTTAAGATTATCGATAACTTCTTTTAACTCTGTGTAATCATTTAGCAATCCATCATATTCTTTAGCTAATTGTTCATGTCTAACTTTTAATTTATTATTTTCTTTTTTTAACTCATTATAGAGATTCATTACATTTTCTTTTTCAATTAATAAATTATCTGAACGCTGTTTTGTTTCATCAAATAATTTAGCTACTTCATTATATTTAGTCTCTAAAATACTAATTTGATTTTGCCCTTCAGCTACTTCCTTTTTCAATTCTTCGTAATCACTACTTAACGAGTTGAATTCCTCTAATAGAGCATCGTATTCACTTTTCTTTGTTTCGTATATAGCATTAGCTTCTTCATATTTTTCTAAGAGTGGTAAATAAAGTTCCTCTAAATCATCGTATTTAGTTTCTAACGTTGTTACTTGGAGTTCTAATTCTTTTAATTTTTCTACTTCACTTTCATAAAGTAAATTTAACTCGTCATAATTATTTTTTACCAGAATGTACTCAGCTAATACTTCTTCATATTTTGATTGATCAGAGTCTTTATACTCATCTAATAATATTTCATACTCAGCTAGTTGTTTCTCATAGCTATTCTTACTTTGATTGAATTCTAAAATTCTTTGGTCACTTTGGTCTTTTAGTTCGTTATAGAACTCTAAATCCTTTTCATAAAGTATCAATTGTTCTTCGTAAGGTAACTTTTCTTTATTATAGCTTTCTGCTAATTTCTGATAATCTACTATATCCTTTTCATAATTAACCAAACGAGAATTATAGTTAGACTTTTCTTGATCAAATTTTTCTGTTTTATCCAGTGCTTCTTCAATAAATATTTCAATAGCCGATCGTTCTTTTTCATAAGCTATCTTTTCTACATTATAAATATTTAACTCTTCGTTATAAGCTGCCGCTTGTTCCTCATATAATTTTAAGTCATCTTGATAAGAAATTATCTTAATTTCATTCTCATCTAGCTCTTTTTTCTGATTACTTAACAATTCTTCATACGCTGCTAGGTTTTCTTGATAAGTTAATAATGGCTTTTCAAGTTTTGTTAAATCATCTTCATATTTCTTCAAACTTTCTGAGAACCTTGCTAACTTTTCTTCGTAACGTGCTAATTCTTCTCCATACTTTTGTAGGTCTTCTTCATATTTTTTTACAATTTCATTTTCGTAGCGCTCTATTTCTTTTTCTAACTCTTCAGCATCATTCTTATAAGTTTCTAAATCATCATTGTAGGAAGCTAATAGTTTGTCGTATTCGGTTGAAATGGCCTGATAGTTGGTCTTAGCAATTTCATAATGATCCAACAGTAAATGATACTCTGCCAAAGCTTCTTCATATTCAATCGATTCTTCACTATAAGTTGAAATCATCTCTTGATAATCACTTAACATCGTTTCATAGTTCGTTAATTTATCTTTATACAATTCAATTTCTTTTTCATATTCATCTATCTTAGGTTGTAATTCTTTAGAAATCTCATCATATTCATCAGCACTACTTTCTTTATACTTAATTAAATCATTTTTATAATCTCCTAATTGTTGATTATATTCTGAGATCATTTCTTCATATGTTGCTTTCTTTTCATCAAGAGAACTCTTCTTATTCTCTATATCAGCTATTTTTTCTTCGTATTTTATTTTTTTTTCATTATACATTTTTAGCTTGTTTAAATAGGTTTCACTTTTTAAATTGAGTGAATTTTTTTTAGTTGCTGACTTTGTTTCATTTAACACATCACTATCACACATCACTATCCAAATTCATCTCAGCTGAAATACTCATTGCAGGAAATACAGCGTTTAATAATGTAATTGTTACCACACTACCTGTTAACCAATTGTTCTTTTTCATAAAACAGCTCCCCTTTTCTTCTAAAATAATCATTTTAATATAGAAAATAATCTATTTTAATCATTTTAACATCTTATAACAGATATAGTAAACAAATCATCTTATTTCGTTTTATTAATATCCGTTAATTATACTTTTGTAAACATTCATAAAACCCTTTTCATCAAATATTAATTTATTCATATTAAGTTTAAAAAGATTTTTTGCTGCTATTTGATATAGATTTTTATAATTAAAAACAAAAAAACACCCTCTAGTCACCTAGAGAGTGTTACGTCCGAACAGTTTTAATTCCTATTAGAATAAGCTTTATTTACACTTTAATTATTTGTTTTTTAAGTTGTAGAATGAAGCTAAACCTTTATATTCAGCTACTTCACCTAATTGGTCTTCAATACGTAATAATTGGTTGTATTTAGCAATACGGTCAGTACGGCTAGCAGAACCTTATGGGTAATTCTACTTCGCGTCATTACCCTCTTTGATTTAAGCCAGCGTTTTTGCCAACAGCGAACCAAAAAAACACTATTAAACATTGATATATAGACGTTTCAACTTAAATGAAAACTCTTCTTTTAGATTATAAACTGGTTATCTCTATGCTAAAATCAGCGTAACATATTTTGTTTACTTCCACCAGTATAGTCAAACAAAACCACTAAAATTACTGGTTATATTTAGCAATACTTGTAAAACCAGAAATTTTAGCAGTTATTTTATTACCTTTTTATTGCTACTGTTTTTAATATAAAATAGATAAAATTTTGAGCTTGCGTGACGACATGACCTTTAGAATTTCTAATAATAAATCGGTCTTCATTAATATTCAGAAATCTGTCAAAACAACTTGTCCTCACACCTTCTAATTTCATAATCAAATCAATCCCATCTGCATAATTAATTTTCACATATTCCAAAAAGGTCATGACCTTACAACTTTTCCTCTGATTCAAATCATATTCCTTGTTTAGTTGAACCAAATCAATCTTTCCTTCTAATCTAAAGTCATCTACATCTATTCCTAATTCTTTTAACTTTTTTGATACTTCGTCTAGTTCTCTTAGTGTTATGTTTGACACTTATCATCCTCTCCATAATTTATTTTACTTGCTGTTTAACTTCTAAAGAGTTCTGTTTACTTCTATAGTAATATACCTTCACTCTCTTAAAATCCTCTTAGACCCAAATCCTGCTAACTCAGGATTAATTCCTATTCTAAACAGAGAACCTAGGAGCTAAGAGGATTTTAAAGGTAACCACTCTTTAACATAGTCATTTGGTAAATATAAGAAATATTTCCTTTTTAAACTTGTTCAATCACGCAACTAATAATTCTAGTCTATTTTACTGATGATTAATCCAGTCCCTTTGGTACCATTAAAGAAGATTTATTATCTAATATTACCTAATCAAAATTACTTAGACAGTTCCTCACTTCTGAAAATAATGTTCTTAGCTGTATACCTTATTTTCATTTTATATTGTTTATGAAGTTTATCAGTTAATCTCATTCTTTTTAAATCATAGTCATTTAATATACTACTTCTGACCTTCGCGAATCTCTTTTTTATAGCTTCGTGAGACACATGATTTTTAAGAGCTAATTCATTGAACAGGTCACTTTCAAATACGTATCCATTTTTATCAATGTGTTTGAATATTAGCTTAATTGCTTGTTGTTCAAATACGATGCTCTTACTTGTTAAATTAGCATCTGATGAACTCATTCGTATTAAACCACTTTCTACCAAAGGTTCATAGGCTTGTGGGAAATCTTGTTTAGCTTTTGTTTCACCAAATAATCTATATATCGTTTCATAGCTTAAACTCGATACAGTCACTTGATTTTCACGAAGTTTCTTAGCTATGTGACTACTATGTTCAATTGCCTCTCTAGTTAAACAGACTGGCTCATACACATTACTGGTTCTGATTTGTTCAGAATTCTTTTGCTCTTCAATGACGTTGTTAATTTCTAAAGGTAAGTTATCATTCACTTTTTTTATTAGCTCTAAAGCGGTTAATACGTTGATAATATTGAACATTTTAGAATCTGAAATTTGCTTGTGCGTCACCTTTTTTATATTTGTAGACAGTCGTTTTATTTTTTGATAGTTTAGGAATCTCCTTTGATTATCTTTTTCAAACGAAAAATCATAAAATTGTTCTAAAAGCACTACTATCTCATTCTTGTAGTATTTTAAATAGTAATACATTTCTTTGTGAAGTTGTTGAATCATTCCGTTTTCTAGTCTTTCTATGAACTCATTTCTAGCACATTCTTCTATGCCTATTTCACTGTCGTAAGTTATCTCAGAACCAGTTAACATTACTAGTAACTTTATCGCTTCTGCGTTCGACCTTAGACCTAAATAATTTACTAATAATTTCACAATATCACCTGTGAAGTCATTAGAATTTTGGCTAAAACACTTGTAGAAATAGATGTCTTGCTTTTTTTCATAATAAACACTAGCACTAGGATTACTCTCTTCATGTAAGATATCTAAGAACGGATTCTCAACAGGTAACTCTAACAACTCTCGTATGTCTAGTGTTTTAAAATATTGATACGCTGAGTATTCATCACTAAACGTTTCTGCATAGCCATTACATAATTTTGATTGAACAACATCATACTTGCCATCTCGTAATAGTAGATAATTAGCTAGACGATTATTGCTATCTTCTATCGTATCGCTAAAATCGTCTGAATTTTCAAATAATTCATTAGGTACTAATACATTATCAAGGTCAATGACTTCATAACTTTGATTTCCACCAAAAAACAATCTACTAGGTTGACCTACACTTGTATCTGCTTGAGGATATTTTTTAAAAAGCTCTTGATATATTTTGGATATTTGGGCTGAATCATGTACTACGTTATCAAGCTTGAAAACTACTCTAAACTTGTCCAACTTAGATTTCGCATCACTAAAGGTTCTATAGAAAAAGCAAGCATAATCATTCATAAATTCGTCTTGTTCAAGGTCTTCAATAGTGTACTGCTTACTAATATCGTTATTATCAAAGTCTAACATGACTAACTCTTGACCTACGAACTGAGCATCTGACAATCTTTGACCTTTGAATTCTGCTAAAACGACTGTCTTTCCTTTTTCTGATATTTCTTGAGCTAACTCTTCTATATCTATAGTAGTAACTTCATTTAGTATAGTCGCAGAGATTCTTGAGATTTGTTTTTCTTGTGGTTTTCTTTTAAAATCTAATTTACTTACGTGTAACTTTATGTTAATCCCTTCCTTGTTATTTTTTGTACGAAAAGACCTTGTTGATAATAATAATATAACATGTACCAAAACAATCGTCAATACTTTTTTATTAAATATGTCTTATTATGTATATTTAATTGACACATTAAAAAGTTTGGTATACCGTTTATATACAATATTCCCTTTATTCTTATTCTCTATCAAAACGTTGATAATTCAACCTAAATGACCATTATCCATTAGATAATTATTCTAAAAACCACTCAGGATTAAAATGTAATGGTCAATCACCCACAAAAATTTCTAACTTGCAAACGTCGAGTGTTTTTTGAATAAAATAACAAAAAACTCCTTTAAAATGTGATAATCAATTAATTTTGTCAACAAGATAATTCATTGAAAATCCAATGAATTTTGATAGCCATTTTTAACTCATTTTTTTCAAAAATTGCAGATAATTAAAATCATTTTTTTATGACCTTAGATATTTTCTAGAATGGTCATGGCATTCTAACCCTACTCATTCCATTTGGTAACATTAAGAAAATTATCTGATAAAAAAATATTAGCTCTTAGCTATCTAAAGACTCTTTGAATCAATTGTTAATAATTACTACCCGATTGGTACCTATATAGAGGATTATAATATATTGTTACCAATTCAACTATTGAGCTATTCTGTAGACCAGTGAATCAAGCTGCCTTGTCTCTTGTTCTAATAGCTGTCTTAATTTAGTTAGATTGTAATTGTAACCCGCATAAAAATTTTAGGAATAAGGTCTTCAAACATTATTATTGGTTACATTAAGTCCCCTTTAAGAATTTTTTTATGAACTTAGTAAAAAATTTAATTTTATCAAAAGACTGTCATATCAACATTTTCATATTTATTAGTATACAAACCGTATACCAATAAAATTTTTTAGTCAACACATTACCAAAATATGTAAAATTAAGTGTTGTTTTATTCACTTTTATGTTCTATAATACAAATAAGTTACTAATAAAAAAATTTAAAAGGAGATTTAACCATGCTATTCCAAGAAACTGATTACAACTTATTTAAGGATAAGCTACAAACAACTATTGAAGAAATTCAAAAAACAAACGAAACAAATTTAACATTCGAAGCTTGGCTAGAAGAAAGTAATGATGAAGATAGACATTTTTATAACAGACTTTGTTTCAACTATAAATTATATCTTGACAATTATATTATTGATTCATCTGAACAACGAGACAATTATTTTTATGACGAGTATTTTATTGAGAACGATAAAATAGATATGTCTTATATTGACTTTATTGGTACAACTTTTAAAAGTCTACTTTCTGATGCTAAACAAATCGAAGAACAACTCTCTAAGATTAACGACTATTCTGACTTCTTTCACAGTTATGAAATCTCAATTGCTGATGATGCGTTTGAAATCTGGACACACGATTCGATTCCAATACTCCAAATTAAATTCTATACGCAATACTCAGAACCAATAATTGAGCATCTAGACGATATCACTATAGATACGTTTAAAAATCTTAAAATGCTATCAGAAGTTGAGCATAATTAATGCTTGAGCCAGCTGAGGCTGAACTAAAATGTCTTATATTAGGTCAGCCTCAGTTTATTTTATCAATTGGTAATAATAAACTATCTTCATTTATAATTCTTTTTTTCAATTCATTTATAACAAACTACCAACAATCAACTAGCAGTATTCACTACCTGTTTGGTACATATACAGAAGATTATTTATGTATTGTTACCAAATAGATTTATAAAGTTATCAGTAAAATAGACAAAAAAACAACTCTAGAAATTCATCTAAAGTTGTTATGTTTTGTTCTTATTATCTTTTTCTAAATCTTGAAACAAATAAGGCTGATGCTAATAATGTTGAGCCTGTTAAAATACCAAACAAGCCTTTGTTTTCCCCTGTTTTAGGTAACTCTTTGTCTGATTTATTCTCAGATTTTTTAGTATTTGATTCTTTTGCTTTTGCTTGCTCTTTATCAACAACCTCTTGTTGACCTTCCTCTGTTGGTTTTGTCGGGTCAACTGGATTAGTCGGTTCGACTGGTGTTTCATCTTTTAAAACTAAACCACTCAACGCTTTAGCTAAGTTATCATATGCTGTATCGACTTCTGTTTGTGTTGCATTCTCATTAGCTAATACTGCTTCTGCTTCTATCAAATAGAAATATACTGCATCTGTTGATTCATCTGTGTACTTAGTTAAATCAATCCCATGAGTTCCATCTACTAGTTGTTCAAGTTTACTGAAATCTACCTCAACAGCCCCATCATCTTTTATCTCTAAATTGTTTAATGCATCTAATAAGCTAAAATATGCTGTATCAACTTGGTCTTGAGTAGCTAAGCCATTAGCTAATACTTTTTCTGCATTGATTAATTCTACTCTTAATGCTTGTGCTGTTTCATCTGTATAATCATCTAAATCAATCTTCTTAGCTTCAGCCACTAATTTTTCTAGCTCTGAGAAATCTACTGCATCAACTTCATCTATATCTGTTCTAACTAAAGTGGCTACATCTGATTTCACATTATCTGAATTAACAGTGTAATAACTAATGCTTTGACCTGTTGCTATAGCCTTAGAAAGTTTAATGTTACCTGATTTGTTGCTTTCAGCAACGATTTCTCCCTTGTATTCCACTTTCATAGTCAATCCACTAGGAATATCAGCAGTAATCTCTGTACCTTTTGTTCCCTCAATAAATTTTACGTTTTTAGCATTCTCAGGTTTTTCGATTGGGTCAATAATGCTATCTTTAGAGTACAAGAACGTTACTGTTTGGTCGTCAGTTAATGTCACTGTTTGTTCATTGACTAGAGCTGTATATCCTTCAATCTTCTCTGCTTGAACAGTGATTTTAGAACCTTGTTCATGTGTTTCTACCTTACTTTGCTTGATTTCTTTCATCGTGTCTTTATCCAAATATCGTACAGTTAGTATCCGTTCCCCCGGGAACGGATCATCTAAACTCTCATAGACAAATGTTTCTGTTTTACCTTCCGAACTCATAACACCTTGGATAGTCCCAGTTCCTTTTACTTTGTATCCCTCAATTTCTTTAGCTTGTGTTGTGTATCCTTTACCGACAACGACTTCTTCCATTACTGAGTTAGCTATTTCTTGACCTTTTTCATCAACAAACTTAGTTGTTAATGTTGCTTTTTGTTCTACTGGTGGTTTTACTTCATTTTTCTTATAAGTAAATGTTTCAGTAGCCCCATCTTTAGTCATTGTTCCAGTTTTTTGAGATTGTCCTACTAATGTATAACCATCTACTGTTTTAGCAGTTGCAGTATAAGTACCACCAACTAAGAAATCTTGTGTAGTAGCTTTAGAAATTTCAGTACCTTGTTCATCTACAAATTTAGTTGTTAATGTAGCGTAAGTTTCAACTGGCTTAACATCTTTTTTCTTGTATTGGAAAACTACTTGTGTTCCGTCTTGTGCAATAACATATTGTGGAGTTTGTGTTACTAATTCATATCCATCAACTGAAATAGCATCTACTTGTACTTGTGTGTTTTCTTGTCCCGTTACTGTTCCCATTGGAGCAATCGGTTTAGTTGTATCAATATCAACATACCAAACTTCCATAGTGATTTCTTGAGCTGCTTGTAAGTATGTTACATATGTTGGGTCACTTTTAAGTAAAGTACTCATATCTTGTGAAATAACACTTACTGTTTCATTTGGTTTTAATTTACGGTCTAATTCAATATAGTTAGCATTTGCAGAAAATCCAATTTCATTACCACTTGCATCTAAAACGATAGCATATGAATTTTGTGGAACAACTGCCGAAATGTAAGAACCATCTTGTGAAATGACTACATTTGTTGGAGCTAATGGTTTTTCAATTGGAGCAACGTATTCATCAACTGCAATATTTACTGAAATTGTATCAGTACTACCAACTTCACCTAAATCTCCGATAAGGATATTGTGGTTTCCAACTGTTGTAGGAACTTGTCCACCATTAAATGTTGAAATACTTCCTGTTTCTCCCCAACGTAATGTTAATGTTCCAATGGATTGCTCATATAAGTAAAGAGTAATACTCTTACCATCAGTTGTTTGGACAATTTGTGTTTTAGCTGATAATTCAGAACCATGATTTCCAGTATCTTTATTGATAGTCCAATTAAAATTTGCTCCCATTTGGTCAGCATATGCTACAACTGGTGCAAAAGCAGTTCCGTCTAATAATGGTGTTGCTCCTAATACGGTTGGTGCGATTAGCATAGTTGCTAACATACCTGTAAATAATTTTGTCTTTAATGTTTTTGATTTCATTTTGAAATCCTCCTTGTATTGTCTTATTATCTTTTTCTAAATTTAAAATATGCAACAATTAGAACCACAATTAGTACAAAGCTAGCAAATGTATGTTCAGACATAACATTCAATGCTTTAGACCCTAACCAAACTACTAAGGCTATTCCTATAATCCACAGAATACAACCACCACAACCGCCTTCTTCTGGGTCTGGAACCTCAATCATTTCTTGATATATTTTACCAGGCTTAAGTGCCAACATTTCCAACTCCTTTTCAACTTTCTATCCGTATTTAATGTTCGCATTTTTCTGCACAAAAAAAACCTTGCTTTCAATAAACTGATTCATTGAAAACAAGGCATCTATAGGTTGTTATTTTTTTAAATTTCCAATCGGTAAAAAATGAACATTTATTACATTTTCGTTTGTTATACATTCTACATTGTAACAAATTCAAAACCCTCTTTCAACATCATTTTCTAGTTAAATTGTGCTTCTTCGCGATGTTGTAGACCGTTTTTTCTGATACTTGACATCTCATTGCTATGTCCTTTAGTCTTAGTTCTTTTTTAGCATACATCCTAAGTATTCTTTGCTCTGTTTTCTTATCAATTTTTGGTCTACCTAGCTTCTTATCTGTTTTAGCAAGGGCTTCTTTTGTTCTCTGAGATATGCTTTCTGCTTCGAACTCACTTATTGCAGCTAACATTGTATAAAACAAACGACCACTTGCTGTACTGGTGTCAATGTTCTCTTGAACGGATTTCAAGTGAATCTCTTTTTGATTCAACTCACTCATTATTGTTACCAATTGTTTTGATGACCTTCCCAGTCTTGACAAATTATAGATTAATAGGGTATCTCCACTATTCAAACTATTTAACGCTTTATTCAACTCCTGTCTATTTTCCTTCCTACCACTTTCTTGCTCCCAAAATATTTCTGTTGGCTCATACCTAGAGAATGCTTCCTTTTGAACTTCTAGACCTAACTCTTGTGAATTTGTACTTGTTCTAGCATATGCTATTATTTTTTCTTCTGACATATAACCACCCCTTTCGTTGTTATTTAATTATCTAAAATAGAAAATATCTAATAAACTATTATCTATTTCATACTTTTATCATTAAATTTAAAAACATTGGTATAAAAGTATTCACAATTAAATTATCCCACGATTTCTAAGGTCTGTCGAGCAAATCAATCGTGTCCTTCAAATTTGGATTACAAGTTCATTGTTGTTATAATAAAATTATAGATTGGAGGGATACTATCTTTAAAAAGGGATACTTTTAATGTATAACTCAGGTGATAACTTTTTGGATAACTGTTTGACAACTTTTTAAAAAGCCTCCCCTTTTCCCATTTTTCGATAGGAAACCTCCAGTTAAAAAAATAAAACACATCTAATTTATTCAAAAATAAAAAAACACAAATGGATACTTTAGAAAGGAGGACATTTATGACAAATAGAACATACAGAACGAATGTAAGAGCGATTGATAACGAAGAATTATTGCAGATTATTAGCGAATCCAACGGGATTTATGAGAGTACTTTAGTCAATCTTTTACAGTGTAATAAAATAACGCTACACTCAAAGTTAAAAACAATGTTGGATAATCAGTTGATTTCAAGAAACAAGTTAGGAAAATATTTCTTTTACACAAGTGATTACAATGTTAAAAACATTAAAGACTTAGAACTTCAAACAAATGCAGTTCAATGTGTGTCAAAAATGCTATTCAATATTAGCGATATCAAAGTAACAACTAACATAAGAAATGAAAAACAATTATTCACAACATTTTATACATTCCCTAAAAGTTTAATGATTGAGAAAACTGAATTCAAACATATTTTTCAATCTTATTATGACAACATCGAATATGATGCGTTGAAAGATTTCTTTTACGAGTTATGCTTTTCGTTCATTAGTAAGTTTAAAATAAAATTTTCTTCAGTTGATGAGTACTCAATTCTAAATTATACAAATGATGACTTTGAAACCCTTGAGGTATTAGCCATTAGCACAAGAGCCCAATTAGGTGAAGTCAAAGCTAGGCTTGATTCTTATATCTATTTTGATGATTTTGTCGAAAAACAAAAGTTCATAAGAGATACGATTTTAATTTACATAGAAGATGATGATGTTCTTCTAAGGTTTGAAGTAGATGAATCGACCTTGGGAACGTATGGCTATAAAGAAGTTGAGATTGAAAATGCGATTGACCTATTATATCTAGTGTCATTAACGTGGTACACGCATGTTTTTACCTCAAATAGTATTACAGACAAGGATAGTTTGAATCACTTATATGAAAAGAGCTATTTAAACAAACAAAAATTCAACACCTTAAGTTTAAGATAGCAAATTAAATAAGAGAATGGGAAGATCTTCCCATTCTCTTTTATTAGTTGCTCACATCAAAGGATTGAAATTATCAAGCGTGGCGTTGATTTCTTCCTGTTCAATATCAATATATCTCAAAGTTACACTTTGGCTCGAATGATTTAGTATTTTCATAAGCGTTGTTAAATTACGTGTCTTTTGATAATAATGATAAGCAAATGTCTTTCTCAAAGTATGAGTACCAACATAATCTAACTCTAACTGGTCTGCCACTTTAACAAGTATCTTATAATATTGATGCTTCGACAACTGTCTAGAATTGTCTTTAGGTGCATAAAATAGCCATTCGCTCACACCATCATGATAGTTCTCTAGATACAAGATGATGTCACTAGTCAATTGTTTTAAAACGAGTTGTCGCTTCTTACCTGTTTTAATTTCAATTATATCCGTCGTAACTTTGTTTTTAACATCAGAAACTTTAAGGTTCAGAATATCACTGATTCTAAGTCCAGTTAAAATCCCTATTTTCAAAATTAATAGGTTTCTCTGACCGTGCTTGGTCTTAGAAATTTCTTCTGCGAACTCATTTAGCACTTGTTTATTTTTAATCGGTTTTACATTTATTATTTTTTTGGTCATCTTCCTTCCTCCTCGATGGATACTTCTACCACATTTTTTGATAAAAGTATCCATCTTGCTATTTTTAATTTTCTAAACATTGTTAAATCAACATTTCAGAGGGATACTAATTTAAAAAGTATCCATAATTTACTTATAGCAAGAAAAATTAATAAATTCAAATTTAAATATTTTAATTACAGCGAAGGGAGCATTTCTACTAAATCTAGTGTTTGTAACGAAAGGTTTATTATCGATAACAATAGATTTAAAATATATTTAGGGTCTTCAGAAAAATTATTGGGGTCATCATCAATACCAGAATCTCTTTTCTTAATTCGATATTGGTCAATAATCCATTCAATCGCTGATTTTCCATTAATAACATATTCATACGCTCTCTCAGGAATATTCTCTATAACTATATCTTCATTATAGATAATAGTATCCAATTGACCTCGTTTTGGATGCTTCATTCTTTTCACCTTAAAACAAGGAGTATCGGTTTTGAATATAACATCTACTCCTTCAAACTGTGGTATACTTTCATAGTTTAAATGTAAATCAGCTAGTTTCTTTCCTATTTCTATAAACTTCGATTTATCACGAATATTAGGAAGTTTAGGAAAAGCTTTGGATAAATCATCGTGATATTTCTCTTTATAATCTTTCGAATGGAAAACCCCATACATATAATAAAATAACTCTGATTCAGATAGTTCGGTCATTGTTTCAAGTATGCTAGTTCTGATAGAAGAATATTCTCCTATATTATCATATAAAAATATTGGTAAATTTTGAGAACCACCTGCAAATAAATTAACATCAGGAAGTACATCAATAAATAAAGAAGTAAATTCCTTTCCTTCTGTTTTATTTGATATAGAAATCATCGAATTTTTTGCACTATTATTCGGAAATACCTTAGGCATTTGGTATTGTCTATCGACTAATTCTTTTGAAAAGTAAACGTATTTTTTTGTAAAAGGTCGGTACATTCCAATAAAAATTCTGTCCCTCTCAAAAGTTATTTTTTGTTTTTTTTCAAATTGTTTTTTTAGAGAACTCGTCCATGAAATATTACTGGTCTGAGTATCATAAATATCAGTATTTCCTAAATTATTATTATAGTAATCAATACTTTTTATAATTTTATTTCTAACGTTCTCTTTACTAAAATCCCAAGACCATGCATCTCGACCTGTTTTTATTCCACCTGTATAATCTAAAAGTAGTGTTTCATTTGATTTCTTATTACCTATTTCTATTAATTCATCGAAATTAGAATCCCTTTGATTAATCCAATCCCCTTTTACATTAGGTTTAATATCCTCAAATAATTCAAAAACATTAGATATACTATCCCAATCAACTAGTTTAGAAATTTTCTCCAATTTTGTTAATTTATCGCCTATATTTATATACTTTATTTTATTTTCACCTGTATTCTTTTCATCTTTAACCAAGAATGTTATAGCCACTCCTGTCATTATGTCAAAAACATTTCCACCTTCAATTTTAGCTTGTTCTTTACTTCGTCTTCTAATTTGTCCTTTTAAATCAATTACGTAAATGCTAGAAAATTCATTCTGCAACTCTTTTCTCATACCATCCATAGCATTTCCATCAATAAATGAGCTGTTAGTTATAAAACCGATTATTCCATTGTCTTTCAATTGATTAGCTGACCATCTTAAAGCACGTATATAAGAATCAAAAAGACCATTTTTATTAGTAGCTGTAGAAGTTTCTATCCATAATTCTCTAAGTGAACTATCTAAGATAGGATAATTAATTCTTGAAAAATTTTCGTCTTCATTATCTTGTTTTGATGAATACGGTGGATTCCCAATTATAACTGTAATCGGTACTTCTTTTTGACGCTTCAGTCTTTCGTCATTAGTTCCAAAAAAAGTGTCATCTAGTGTATCCTCTTGCTCTGTCGTCTCAAAAGTATCTGTTAAAACAATTCCATCAAATGGTTGATAATTTTTATTATTAATTTCTGCAAAAGTAGCTTCTATATTAATAGCTGCAATATAATAACTTAAAAGTATCATCTCATTTGCATGAAGTTCCTGAGTATATTTCCTAGTAATATCTGCTAGGCTTATTTCACCCGTTTCTAGTTTATTTTTCAGATAATGTAACACTCTCACTAAAAAAGTACCCGTTCCAGTAAACGGGTCTAGTATATGCACTCCTTCATCCGAAATTGTTTTTCCGAAATGTTTATTTAATAAAACATCAACAGATTTAATAATAAAATCAACAATTTCAACTGGTGTAAACACTATGCCCATCTTCTTTGTTGTTTCATTGAATCCTTTCTTAAAGAATTTTTCATATAATGTTGTAATAATTCTTTGTTTTGCTTCTGCGTTATCTATTCCTTCTGCTCGTAGCTTAACAGAATCATAAAACTCTTTTAATTCATCCTGTTCCTTATTAAATCCTCCAAAAACAGATAATTCTTCAACAATTCTATCCATTGCTTCTGAAACCGGATTATTATTAATAAAACTATATTCTCCAAAAAGGGCTTCAAAAATAGGAGCGGTAATTAAATGTTGAGCTAACATTTCAATTGCTTGATTTTCATCAATACTTTCATTGATATTATGTTGTAAACTCATTAGAAATTTTCCAAATTCAATTCCAGTTTGGGAGTTTTGGTCATTAATCATAATAGAAATTTGTTCAATGTGACGTTGTGCAATTTTAGCTACATCTTCTGACCAATCTTCAAGATACCTTCTATCTCCAACTTTTTTTACAATTTTAGCATAAATAGCCTTTTCGATTTCTTCCCAGTCCCAACCATCTATTGTTGGTTGATACGATTTTGGTTGATTATCATTATTTTTTGGAATGTTATCCATATCTTCAATAGATGGGGCACCACCAATACCAATAATATCCATATTTTCCGGTTTCTTTTTATTTAGTTCTAGTTTATTAATCATAGCAGAAAAACGCTCATCTACTGAACGTAAAGCATTCAATATTTGCCACACTGCTTCATATTTTTTGTTGTTATCTAATATTTCTTCTGGGGTAGTTCCTTCTGGTATAACAATGGGTAAAATAATGTATCCATATTCTTTATCTCTAAATTTTCGCATGATACGTCCTACAGCTTGGACAATATCTACTTGTGATTTTTTTGGTGCCATGAATATTACTGCATCTAGATTGGGCACATCAATTCCTTCTGTTAAGAATTTAACATTAGAAAGAACACGAGTCTCATTATCCGAAAAATCTTCTGATAACCAATCCAGTGCTTCTTTCTTTTCCAAAGTGTTCATCATTCCATCTACGTGACGAACATTTACTGATTGATTAATTGACTCATTTTCCTCTAGATATTCATTCACTATTTCATTAAACTGATTAGAAATTTTTTTTGAGTTTTCGATTGTATTAATAAATGAAATTGCTCTTTGCATTGGCTTTCCTTCAAAAACAGCATCACTTTCTATGCTACTTCGCTTCATTAATCCATTCCAAACTCCAATAATTTTAGAAATATCTCCAATCTGTAATCCATTGTCATCAGCTATTGATTTTTGCATATCTTTTTGAATAATTCTTTCATCCACTGCTAGAACCATTACTTTATAATCCGTTAATATTTCGTTGGTCACAGCTTGTCCAAATCCTAAACGGAAAATTTCTTCACCATACAAATCTTTATTATCCATTGAAGATAACACAACACTTGCATCTTCAGCTTTCTGTTTAGCATCTAGTCCAAAGATTTTTGGAGTTGCTGTTTGATATAATCTTTTCTTTGATTTTATATAATCATTACTATGTACTCGCGTAAACACACTTGCTTCTTCTCCTAATGCTTTCGCACCAGTAGTTCTATGTGCTTCATCACAGATAATAATATCAAATTCAGGAAATCCTTTTTGCTGGGCTTCGTATAATACTTCAATTGATTGATAAGTTGAATATACTACAGTTAAGTCTCGCACATTTTCTTTTATTTTATTAAAATTAGAAATTAATTTTTTTGAGTCAGTTGTTGCTGGGAAACCAATATCTTTGGCCATTAATTCATCACTATTTTTTTTCTTTGAGGCATTTCTATCACTGGTAACAGCGAAAGAATGCATACTCATTTTTGCATCATTGTTCCAACCAATGAGTGTCTGACTCAATAATTGTATACTAGGAACTAAATACAAAACATTAAAAGTTGTTTTCCCGCTATTCTTTGCCATCGTTTCTACTAATCTTAGACTTGTAAAGGTTTTTCCTGTACCAGGCGCCATTATCAATTGTCCTCGGTCATTTTTTTCGAAATATTCAACTGCTAAACTAATAGCTTGTTGTTGATATGGTCTAGTAGATTTTGCTTCAATTACCTTTACCTCTTCTGATGAATCAGGTATAACACTTTGCCAATCAATCTTACTATTTCTTAAATCACTCAATCCTATTTGAGAAACAGGTTTAGATAATTCATTAATCGCTTCATCTGCATTTACACTTAGCGAATCCAAAGAATAAACAATCATTCCATCAGTATAATAATTTTTACCAAGTTCTGCTAAAAATGAATCAATATGTCTTTTATAAATTTTACTATCATAAAACTTGGCTTGGATTGCCGTTAATTCTCCTGTAGCTACATTCCTAGCTACTAAATCAACACCTGTATCTTTTTTAGGTATATTGTACTCTTCTGGTACTTCATGTAACAGCCACACATCAGAGTACAAATTTTTATATACTGGTTCATTTTTTAAATAAATCTTTACTATTTTTTCAAATGTTGTACCTTTATCTCTTTGTATCTCATTTGATTCTTTTCTTGCTATTTGGATAAGTTCATCAAAAGTCATTTCAAAACTCCTTTATTTTTTCTTATACTTCAATTATACAATTAGACATACCTTTTTGATAGTTGATAAATAATTATTTAATCTTATAGAATACTACTCAGAGGATTCGTTTTAATAGCTTTTTCAACTAACTGTTCACTTGTAATGCTATTGATATAAATTTTAGTTGTATCTAATTTTGAATGTCCTAATAATTTACTTATGGTAAACAAATCCTGACCATTCTCCAAATTTTTAATAGTCCAATAATGCCTAAATGTATGTGGACTACATCTAACAATATCCCTTACACCAACTTCCTTCCCTGTTTTAGAAATCATCAGTTGAATCGTAGCCACCGATTCCAATCTTTGACCTGTTTTGCCTAAAAAAAGGTGTTCATCTACTATTCTCCTCTTTCCATACCTATTTCTAATATTATAAAAATAAATGTCTCTTATCCTTTTGTAACGAGTCAGAAAATAACTCAACTCATTTGAGATAGCAACTATCCTCCACTTGTTCCCTTTACCTAATACCTTAATATATTTTTCCGTCACGTTATCGTCTTTAATATTTATCAATTCAGATACTCTCATACCTGTGTCTAGTAAAACTGCAATGATACATTTATTTCTTGCCGATATGTAATTATCAAATCTCCAATAATCTAACATCCTCCTAACTTCACCATCATTAAATGTTGTTAATACTTTTCTGTCTTCTTTTAATAATTTTATTGTTTCTAATGGGTTCTCTTCAACCACTTGCTCTCTAAGTAGATAACTCCAAAATGTTTTGTGTGATTTTAATATAGCGTTGATATAGGTCGTTTTCAATTCTAAATCGAGTAACTCACCTATGAACATCTTATAATGAATTTTTAAAACATTTGATATTATAATCGGTGAACCAAATTCTTTCTTATAAAACGTTAAAAACTTTTTATGGTGTAGCTGGTATGTTTCGATGGTTCTCTTAGAATAGTTCTGTAGTTTTAGTTCCAGTAAAAACTCCTTCAATAATCTTTCATAATCCATAATAATACCTCTCTCTGTTATTTTTAGCATAGAGAGTTTGTACGTAGCAATACTATTAGTACAGCTAAACAAAATCAGTTTTTTCTCAAAATTTCATATTTTTCAAAAAATTTGTAATTTGGTCTACCTCAACCTAAACAAAAAAACACCCCCTAGTCACCTAGAGAGTGTTACGTCCGAACAGTTTTAATTCCTATTAGAATAAGCTTTATTTAAACTTTAATTATTTGTTTTTTAAGTTGTAGAATGAAGCTAAACCTTTGTATTCAGCAACTTCACCTAATTGGTCTTCAATACGTAATAATTGGTTGTATTTAGCAATACGGTCAGTACGACTAGCAGAACCAGTTTTGATTTGACCAGCGTTAGTTGCAACAGCGATATCAGCGATAGTTGCATCTTCAGTTTCACCAGAACGGTGAGAGATAACCGCAGTGTAACCAGCTTGTTTAGCCATTTCAATAGCTTCGAAAGTTTCAGTTAAAGTACCAATTTGGTTAACTTTAATTAAGATTGAGTTTGAGATTCCTTCTTCGATACCACGAGCTAATTTTTCAGTGTTTGTTACGAATAAGTCGTCACCAACTAATTGTACTTTTTCACCTAAAACTTCTGTTAAGTGTTTGAATCCATCCCAGTCGTTTTCGTCTAATCCATCTTCAATAGAGATGATTGGGTATTTAGCACATAATTCTTCATATAAAGCAACCATTTGCTCAGAAGTTAAAGAACGTCCTTCTGAAGTTAAGTCGTACATACCAGTTTCTTTGTTGTAGAATTCTGATGATGCAACGTCCATTGCTAAACGGATATCTTTACCTGGAACGTATCCAGCTTTTTCGATAGCTTCGATAATTACTTCTAAAGCTTCTTCGTTTGAACCTAAGTCAGGAGCGAATCCACCTTCGTCACCTACAGCAGTGTTTAAACCTTTTGATTTTAATACAGCTGCTAAGTTATGGAATACTTCAGTACCCATACGGATAGCTTCTTTAAATGTTGAAGCACCAACAGGCATAATCATGAACTCTTGGAAGTCAACGCTGTTGTCAGCATGTGATCCACCGTTGATGATGTTCATCATTGGAGTTGGTAATACTTTAGTGTTGAATCCACCTAAGTAATGGTATAAAGGAACTTCTAAGTAGTCAGCAGCAGCACGAGCAGCAGCAATAGACACACCTAAGATAGCGTTAGCTCCTAATTTACCTTTATTTGGAGTACCGTCTAATTCGATCATTTTTTTGTCGATAGCCATTTGATCACGAACATCGTAACCAATGATTTCTTCAGCGATAATGTTGTTTACATTATCAACAGCTTTTAAAACACCTTTACCTAAATAACGAGATTTATCTCCATCACGTAATTCAACTGCTTCGTATTCACCAGTTGAAGCTCCTGAAGGAACCATTCCACGACCAAAAGCACCACTTTCAGTATAAACTTCTACCTCGATTGTTGGGTTTCCACGTGAGTCTAGGACTTCGCGAGCATAAACATCAGTAATAATTGACATTGTTTTTTTCTCTCCTTTAGGATTATTGTTTTATAGCTAAGGGATTATTCCCATAGTTTCATTTTAATAGGTTTTTGTGTATTTTACAATCAAAAACCGGACTATTTAATTAATGACTCACCAGTCATTTCGCTAGGTTTGTCCACGCCTAGTAAATCTAACATTGTTGGTGCGATATCTGCCAAGCGACCACCGTCTCTAAGTTCAACTCCAGCTTTAGTTACAATAACTGGTACTGGTACTGTTGTATGAGCTGTATGTGGTTCGCCTTCTGGAGTTGTCATTGTTTCAGAGTTACCATGATCGGCAAAAATGATTGCATGACCACCTTTAGCGTGAATCGCGTCAACTACTTTACCTAAACACTCATCCACTGCTTCGATTGCTTTAATCGCAGCTTCTAAGATACCAGAATGGCCTACCATATCTGGATTAGCAAAGTTTAAAAGAATCGCATCATGTTTGTCTGCTTCAATGTCTGCTACTAAAGCTTCAGTTACTTCATAAGCACTCATTTCAGGTTTCAAATCATAAGTTTCAACTTTTGGTGAGTTGATTAAAATACGGCTTTCACCTTCAAATTCCTCATTACGTCCACCATTCATAAAGAAAGTAACGTGTGGGTATTTTTCAGTTTCAGCAATACGTAATTGTTTAAGACCTTTATTAGAAAGGACTTCACCAATCACATTTTTCATTTCAATTGGTGGGTAAGCAACTTCAGCAACAATGCTTGGGTTGTATAATGTCATCGTTACAAATTTAACATTTGTAGGATGATTTTTTCTTGCAAAGAATTCCCACTCAACATCAGTGAAAGCATTAGATAATTGAATCGCACGGTCTGGACGGAAGTTAAAGAAGATAACGGCATCGTTACTCTTAACGCTTCCTACAGGTTGTCCGTCTTTTTCAATAACAGTTGGAAGAACAAACTCATCATTTTTACCATCAGCATAAGAAGTTTCAATTGCTTCAACTGGGTTAGACGCTTTGTTTCCTTCACCGTTTACTAATACGTTATAAGCTTTTTCAACACGCTCCCAGCGTTTGTCACGGTCCATTGCGTAGAATCGACCTGAAACAGTTGCTACTTCTCCGTATCCAAGTTCATCCATGAATTTAACTAATTCTTCCATGTATCCTTTACCTGAAGTTGGAGATACGTCACGACCATCTAAGAAAGCGTGAACGTAAGTGTGTTTAACCCCTTTTTCTTTTGCCATTTCTAACAAAGCGTAAAGGTGATTTTGATGACTATGTACTCCACCATCTGATAATAAACCAAATAAATGTAAGTCTGAGTCATTTTCTAAAGCATGAGCAATCCCGTTGTTTAAAGCTTCATTGGTTTGGAATTCACCATCAGTGATAGCTTTATCAATACGAGTTAAACTTTGGTAGACAATACGTCCTGCTCCAATGTTTGTATGCCCTACTTCTGAATTACCCATTTGTCCTTCTGGAAGACCAACATCAAGCCCTGAAGCTTTTAATTGGTTATGAGGAAACTCATTCCAGTAACGGTCAAAGTTAGGTGTATTTGCTTGAAGAACAGCATTACCTGTTACTTCATCGCGTTTTCCATATCCATCAAGGATAATCATAGCTATAGGTGCTTTTGTCATACTATTTTACAGCCTCCAATAGTGCTAAGAATGAATCAACCTCTAATGAAGCTCCTCCAACTAATGCACCATCAACGTTTTCTTTGCTCATGTATTCAGCAATGTTTTCAGGTTTAACTGATCCACCATATTGGATACGAACTTTGCTTGCTACAGTATCGTTGTAAAGTTTTGCAACAGTACTACGAACTACGCCACAGATTTCGTCTGCAATGTTAGCGTCAGCTGATTTACCAGTTCCAATAGCCCAGATTGGTTCGTAAGCAATAACTAAATTAGATACTTGCTCATCTGTTAAATCTTTTAATCCTCCAGTGATTTGTCCTTCAATCCACTCAGCAGTTTGTCCTGCTTCATAAGTTTCTAAAGACTCACCACAACAAAGAATTGGAGTCATGTTGTTAGCAATGATTGCTTTTGCTTTTTTGTTGATATCTTCGTCAGTTTCTCCGAAGTATTCACGACGCTCAGAGTGACCAATGATGACATAGTCAACACCTAAGTCAGCTAAAGCTGCAGGTGATGTTTCACCTGTGAAAGCTCCACTGTTTTCAAAGTAACAGTTTTGAGCTGAAATTTTTAAGTCAGTTCCTTTAGCAATGTTTACTAAGTCAGTTAAGAATAAAGCTGGTGATCCAATAACTGAATCTACTTTATCATTTGATGGAACACTTGATTTTACTGCTTCAGCGAAAGCATTTGCTTCTGCAACAGTTTTATTCATTTTCCAGTTACCTGCAATAATAGGTTTACGCATATTTGTTTACCCCTTTTAGATTATTTGTCTGAAATTGATTCTACACCTGGTAATTTTTTACCTTCTAAGTACTCTAATGAAGCTCCGCCACCAGTTGAAATGTGAGTGAATTTCTCAGCATAACCTAATTGAATAGCTGCTGCTGCAGAATCTCCACCACCGATGATAGTTGTTGCGTCTTCTAAATTAGCAATGGCTTCACAAACACCAATTGTTCCTTTAGCAAATGTTGGTAATTCGAATACGCCCATAGGACCATTCCATACAACTGTTTTAGCACCTTGTAATTCTTTAGTAAATAACTCGATTGATTTAGGACCAATGTCTAAACCTTCTAAATCAGCAGGAATGTTAGCTTCATGAATTTCAGTTGGTGCATCGTTATCAAAGTCAGCAGCACATACAGTGTCTACTGGTAAGATAATTTTGTCTCCAGCTTTTTCTAATAAAGATTTAGCTAAATCAACTTTATCTAATTCAACAATTGATTTACCAATTTCACGACCTAAAGCTTTGTTGAATGTATAAGTCATTCCACCACCGATAAGGATTTTATCAGCTTTGTCGATTAAGTTTTCAATAACACCAATTTTATCAGATACTTTTGCACCACCTAAGATAGCTACGAAAGGACGTTTTGGCTCATCAACTGCGCCACCGATAAATTTGATTTCTTTTTCCATTAAGTATCCAGCTGCTGATGGTAAGTTAGATGCGATTCCCACGTTTGAAGCATGAGCACGGTGAGCAGTACCAAAAGCGTCATTTACGAATACATCACCTAATGATGCCCAGTATTTACCTAATTCTGGATCGTTTTTGCTTTCTTTTTTGCCATCGATGTCTTCAAAACGAGTGTTTTCGATAACTAAGATATCCCCAGCTGCTAATTTTGCTACTGCTGATTCAACTGCTTCGCCGCGAGTTTCAGCTACAAAGTTAACTGGTCTACCTAATAATTCAGAAAGACGTTCTGCAACAGGTTTTAAAGATTTTCCTGCTTTGTCTTCTTCTGTTTTCACACGACCTAAGTGAGAGAATAAAATAGCTGCTCCACCTTGAGCTGTGATGTATTTAATTGTTGGTAATGCCGCAACAATACGATTGTCGTTTGTAATTTCTCCGTCTTTTAAAGGAACGTTAAAGTCTACACGTACAAGTACTTTTTTATCTTTTAACTCTAAATCTTCTACAGTTTTTTTCGCCATGATGAGTAAAGCCTCCCGTTAATGGTTAATTAAAAAGCGAGGAAGCGTGTCAGCTTCCCCGCTTCAAATGAAATTTTTAAACTTTAATTAAGCTAAGTTTGCAAAATATTCTAAAGTACGAACTAATTGAGCTGTGTATGACATTTCGTTATCATACCAAGATACAGTTTTAACTAATTGGTTTTCACCAACAGTCATTACTTTAGTTTGAGTTGCATCAAATAATGATCCGTAAGTCATACCTACGATATCAGATGATACGATTTGATCAGTTGTATATCCGTAAGATTCGTTTGCAGCAGCTTCCATTACAGCATTAACTTCTTCAACAGTAACTTTTTTATCTAAAACAGTTACTAATTCTGTTAATGAACCAGTTGCAACAGGAACACGTTGAGCAGCTCCGTCTAATTTTCCGTTTAATTCAGGAATAACTAAACCGATTGCTTTAGCAGCACCAGTTGTATTAGGTACGATGTTTTCTGCAGCAGCACGTGCACGACGGAAATCTCCACCTGGGTGAGGACCATCTAATGTCATTTGGTCTCCAGTGTAACCATGGATAGTTGTCATTAATCCTTCAACAATACCAAAGTTTTTGTTTAAAGCATCTGCCATAGGTGCTAAACAGTTAGTAGTACATGAAGCACCTGAGATAACTGTTTCTTTACCTGTTAAGATATCGTGGTTAGTGTTATAAACGATTGTTGGAACGTCATTTCCACCTGGTGCAGAGATAACAACACGTTTCGCTCCACCTTTTAAGTGTAATTCAGCTTTTTCTTTAGAAGTAAAGAAGCCAGTACATTCTAATACGATGTCTACTCCTAATTCTCCCCATGGTAATTCTTCAGGATTACGGTTAGCTAAAACTTTAACTTCTTTGCCGTTAACTTTGAAGAAACCATCATGAACTTCAACGTCACCATTGAAACGTCCTTGTGTAGTATCATATTTTAATAAATGAGCTAACATTTTTGCATCTGTTAAGTCATTGATTGCTACTACTTCTAATCCTGCTACTTCTTGAATACGACGGAATGCTAAACGTCCAATACGTCCAAAACCATTAATACCTACTTTTACTGTCATGCGAGATTTCCTCCTTTAGAAAATCGAAAAAAATTTTTTTATTTTTAAAGAGTTTCCTCTTTTAAAATCTGATTAGCAGCACCTTCATCGGTTATTAACCAAGTTTGTTCTGGTGCATTTTTGATGTATGCTTCTATTACTTTGGCTTTACTTTCGCCACCAGCAACAGCTATGACATACGGAATCGATTTAAGATCTTTTAATTGAAGACCTATGCGTGGGATTTTATGAACCACTTCACCTTGTTCGTTAAAGAAATAACCAAAGGATTCTCCTACAGCTTTTTTCTCATGTAACATACTTAAATCTTCATCACTCATAGAGCGTCTTTTTGCCATATGCATTGCTTCACCAATACTGTGAATCACACAATTAGCATTTTCGATTAATTTAAGAACATTTTGAACAGAAGGCTCATGTAATAGATACTCGTACGTTTCAGGACTTACTTGTTCTGGAACATACAAGGGTTTGAAATCTCCACCTGTTTTCTCAGCCATCATTCCACTAATTGAATTAGCTTGAATGTTGATAGTCTCGCCAACGCCACCTCTTGCAGGAACGAATAATACATGGCGTGAGTCTGTTTCTACTTTTTCCATTGTTTTAGCAACAGTTCCCATTGTCGTACCACCCATAACGGCAATCGTATTATCGCCATCAGGTAACTTAGCTGCTAAAATATCTGACACTATCGGGCCAAATCTTTCTAAAACTTTTTCTTCTTGTTCACTATCTCCTGCAACAATGATACAACGAGCGATTCCTAGCTTAGTAGCTAGCTCTCTTTCCTTCACACGATTTCCAGAATACACAGCCATAAATTTCTCTAGGCCTTCGTAGACTTCGAATCCTTCAGAAGTTAACGACATACCACTTTTATTTGCGTTGATTAGATTTAAGTGCTTTAGAAGATCCGTCTCTGTACGTAAAGTTCTTTCTGAAATATCCATTTTTTGCGCCAATGTTCTTCTTCCAACTGGTTGCATCCAATAGATGGTTCTAAGAATACGATACCTACTTCCAACGGTTTGCATCATGTCCGGAGCAATTCTCTCAATCATCTCTAAATCTTGAATCATCGAGTTGGACTCCTTCTTGTAGGTCGTTTTTTGTCCAACGTAGACTTACCGCGACCCATAGTATTTAAAAAAACAGGCTGAATCAAAATCAAAAAACTTATTTTTTGCTTTGCTCAACCTTACATAAATTATTCTAACAGTTAATCACAAATTATTCAAGTCAGTTTTGAAAAATTTGTATTTACTCTCTATCAAAACGTTTTCTTTTGGACGAAGATGGAATATCCAGTTCATCACGATACTTAGCAACCGTACGTCTTGAAATCTGTATTTCTTTTGTCAAAAGCTCTTCTACAATCTTTTGATCAGATAATGGTTTTCTTTTATTTTCATCATTAACAAGCTTTAATATTTCTTTTTTTATCGTGTCAGTTGATAAACTTTCATCTGAATTATCTTGTGAAATTCCAACTGTAAAAAAAGATCTTAACTCAAATACGCCAAAATTAGTTTGAAGATACTTACCATTCACGCTACGACTAACTGTCGATTCATGAATATCTAAACTTTGGGCAATCTCTTTAAGTTGCAGTGGATTCAATGGTCTATTAGCGTCAAAAAAGAAGTTATACTGGCGCTTAACAATTTCTTCTGCCACTCTTAAAATAGTATTCCCTCTCTGAACAACTCCCCGTTTTAACCATTCAAACTCACTTTTTCTAGTTTTTAAAAACTCTTGAACATCTTTATCCTTCTCTTGGCTCATCTTATCAAAATACCGTTGTTGAAAAATCAAATCTGGCGTACTTCTTTTAGTACTAGTAACCTCTAATTTATCCTTATCAATTGCGACAATTATATCTGGAATAATAAAAGATTCATCTTCTGATGAAAAACCTGCTCCTGGATACGGCTGTAACTTTTGAATATAGTCAAAAATTTCTTGAACATCGTAAATATCAATTGAATAGGCTTTTTGAATTTTTTCCCATTTTCGATTGGCCAAATCTTCGAAATGTTCTTCCAAAATGATATAGGCTAAATTAGGGGCACTCTCATCTTTTTCAACTTGAAGCATTAAACACTCTTTTAAACTTCTTGCTCCTACTCCAACTGGTTCTAACATTTGCAGAAGCGTTACAGCATCGAGCATTTCAATTTCAGTTGCTTCTGTTTTTTGTCGTATCTCTTCTAGTGGAGTTCCTAAATAGCCATTAGAATCAACATGCTCAATTAGAAACAGAACTAGTTTTCTTAAATACGTATCACGATAATTCAAATGCACTTGATTAATCAAGTGCTCAAAAAGAGATAAACGAGTATCTGGTAACTGTTCCATCCATTCTGTTTTAGTATCATCATTTTGCTTTCTAATTCTATCTTTTGTTTGAAATAGGTTTTCATCGGTTTGAACTTTAACTTCTATTAAAGGATTTTCTAATACCTTACCTTCTAAAAATGACAATAATTCATCTGTATTGTATTGCAACATTTGAATTGACTGTTGCAACTCTTGTGTCATGGCAAGTTTTTGAGTTTGTTGTTGTGATTGTTTTATATGTTGTTCAAACTTCACACAATCAGCTCCTTACTTTTATTTATCTTGCTATTTCTTTGGTTTTTGATAAAATTAATGATGGACTTGCGCCCTTAGTGTAGTGGATATCACGCAAGATTCCGGTTCTTGAGACAGGGGTTCGATTCCCTTAGGGCGTGTCTAGTAAAGCAATGAGATTTTTCTCTTTGCTTTCTTTTTTATTATACCACGTTTAAACTTCTCCTATATTAGAAGCCACAGTATTTTTTGTCAATATTTGTCTTAAGCTTTTCTTTTGACCTTTATTGACCAAATGGGTACACTTTATTCTAGGTAGATGATTTAAACTATGTTAAAATATAGCTATTGAAGCTTTATCTTAGGAGGAATTTTTATGAACTTAATACCAACAGTAATCGAGCAATCTTCTCGCGGAGAAAGAGCTTATGATATTTACTCAAGACTTTTAAAAGACAGAATTATTATGTTAAGCGGTCCAATTGACGACAACGTAGCAAACTCAGTAATTGCCCAATTATTATTCTTAGATGCACAAGATCCTGAGAAAGATATCTTTATTTACATCAACTCTCCTGGAGGAAGTGTTTCAGCAGGTCTTGCTATCTATGACACAATGAACTTCATTAAAGCTGACGTTCAAACAATCGTTTTAGGTATGGCTGCTTCTATGGGAAGTTTCTTATTATCAGCTGGAACTAAAGGTAAACGTTTTGCTTTACCTAACGCTGAAATAATGATTCATCAACCACTAGGTGGTGCTCAAGGCCAAGCAACAGAAATCGAAATTGCTGCTCGTCATATTTTAAACACACGTGATAGATTAAATAAAATCTTAGCAGCTAATACTGGTCAACCAATTGAAATCATTGAAAAAGATACAGATCGTGATAACTTTATGTCAGCTGAAGAAGCAAAAGAATACGGCTTAATTGATGAAGTTATGGTTAATAGCTCGAATTTAAAATAGGACGTGACTGATATGGGAATGACAGATGTTAATGTAGAAAAATTATCAACAGAAGTAGGCATCAAAATTGGAGATGCTGATGCACCAATTAAAGTAATCGAATTTATTAATATTAGATGTCCTTACTGTAAACAATGGTTTGATGAAAAAAATGATTTACTTCAAGAATATGTAAATGCTGGTAAAATTGAACGTATTATTAAACTTTTCGATAAAGAAAAACCTGCTTTAGCAAAAGGAAATATTATGCATCATCATATACCAAACGACGCTTCAGCAATGAGCGCTATTAAAGCAATTTACGATACTCAAGATATTTGGGGTGATCTAGAAGACCATACAGAAATCGCGATGTATGCTCAAAATACACTTGGATTATCTCTACAAGAAGATGAAACAATGTACGAAGCGATTATTGAAGAAACACAAGAAGCAAACGTCTTTTTCATTCCAACGGTTATTATTGGCAATGAAGTATTTGACCAAAAAATTACGAATGACGAATTAAAAGCATTACTTGATGCTTAAATTAAAAGGAGGCTAACCAGTTTTATCTGGTTAGCCCCCTTTTTTATTTAGTTGTATCTATACTTTTAGTTTTTTAGAGTGTGAACAAAAAAGTATTTATTTTTTAATTAAACAACTAAAAGATATGGATTTTCTAAATAATAAACAATTTGTGCTAAGAATTCTGCTGCTGGTGAGCCATCAATTACTTGGTGATCAAATGTTAAACTTAATGGTAATTCACTTATTTCAACAATTTCTTTCTCATCATTAAATACTAATTTAGAGCTTGTTCCACCAACACCTAGAATACCTAATTCTGGTGTATTTAGGATTGGGGTAAAGTACTCAATTCCTGCGCTACCTAAATTAGTAATCGTAAATGTTGAACCACTATATGATTCTCCAGAAAGTGTTCCATCAATAGCTTGAGATGTCACTGCCACAAAGTCAGCACCAATTTGCGATAGTGATTTCGTATCAACATCTTTAACAACAGGAACTACTAAACCATCATCAACTGCTACCGCTACTCCCATATGAACAGACTCATGGGTCATATGTTCCACTCCATTATAAGATGCATTCATTTCTGGTTTGTCTTTTAATGCCAAACTAACCGCTTTAATTAATAAAGTATTAATGCTTAAAGCACTTCGACTTAAATTATCTCCTGCTTTAGCTTTTAAATCTTTTCTAAAAGCTAATAAATTTGTAATATTTGCTTTGCGATGGAGTGTTAACTGAGCTGATTGCTGTAAACTTTGATGCATTCTTTGAGCAATCACTTTTCGCATACCATCTAATCCTTCACCAGTAACGACAGGGCTAGATCCAACTGTTTTAATTTGTGGGATATGTCGGTCCACGTCTCTTCGAGTGATTCTTCCATTACCACCAGAACCCGTGATATCCGCTAAATCATATCCTTTGTCAGTAGCTATTTTACGTGCTAAAGGTGTTGCAAATATTCTCTCACCTTCTGTTCTAGTAACTGATTGTGCTATCGGTGCTGTTGAATCAATTGTTTTTTCTTCTTTGTTTTCAGTTACTTCTTCAATCATTACTTCTTCAGTTGGTACTTCTTCGCCCTCAGCTCCAACATAACCTATAATTCCTTGGCAAACTGCTTCTCCGCCATTCTCAACAACAATACTCAACAAGACACCATCTATTGGTGACTCAACATCATGAGTTAATTTCTCAGAACTAATAGAAACAACTGCCTCTCCTTTTGAAATAGTATCTCCAACTTCTTTATACCATTGATCAACAGTTCCTTCTGTCATAGTTAATCCTAATGTTGGCATTAATAATGTTTCAGCCATTTTTTTCACCTACCCTTTATTTTAAGTCTTTGATTAATTCTTCTGCTTGTTTTAATACTTTTTCTTTATCAGGTAAATAAAGTGCTTCTAAATTACTTGCAAATGGTACCGGTGTATTTGGTGCACACACGCATTTAATTGGTCCATCTAGATAATCAAAGGCTTTATCTCCAATCACTGAGGCAATATCTGTTGCCGTATTGTTATGAGGATTGGCTTCGTCAATAACAATTAGACGTCCTGTTTTCTTGACTGAATCAATAATTGTTTCTTGATCCCAAGGCGCTACTGTAATTAAGTCAATAACTTCTACAGATACTCCTGATTTTTCAAGTTCTTCTACTACTTCTAAAGCAACGTAAAGCATTTTTCCAATTGTAACAATCGTTAAATCTTCACCTTCACGCTTCACTTTAGCTTTACCTATTTCAACTTTGTAGTACTCTTCTGGCACTTCATCTTTGATACCATATAAAGTTTTATCTTCAGAGAAAATAACAATATTATCATCTTCAATAGCCGAAATTAATAACCCTTTCGCATCATAAGGATTTGATGGTACAACGACTTTCATTCCAGGAATCGAACCAAACATTCCGTAATAAGAACCTGAATGCTGTGCAGCTGCAGAAGCTCCTGCCCCGTGACATGTTCTAACAGTCATTGGAATAGTCGCCTTACCACCGAACATATAACGCATTTTTGAACCTTGACCTAATAATGTATCAAAACAAAATCCTAAAAAGTCATTAAACATTAATTCTGGAACTGGGCGTAATCCAGTTGCTGCTGCTCCAACAGCTGCTCCCATATACCCCATTTCAGAAATCGGCGTATCAATAACTCGCTCATATCCATGTTTTTCAACTAAACCTTTTGTGACACCAAAAACACCACCAAAAGCGCCTTCTCCATTTAAGTGTTCAATGCCAGTACCACCTGCTAAATCTTCTCCCATAATAAAAACACGGTCATCTCTATTCATTGAAATATCTAGACCTTCATTAATTGCTTGCATAAATGTTATTCTTCTACTCATTTTCTTCACTCCTTATCTTATTCTCAGTTTAAATAGTGACATCTTCGTATAAAGCTTCTGGATCTGGTAAGTCACTTTCTCTTGCGAATACAACAGCTGCTTCAACATCACTTACTGATTGTTCTTCAATTCCTTGTGCTACTTTAGTAGTTAACCATTTATTTTTAATAGCTACTTCCTTGAATACTGGAATATTATCAATATCAGCAAATTCTTTTTCTTTACCTTCTTTTGATTTATATTTTTGTTCGTCTCCTTCAAAGTGTCCATAATTTCTATAAGTCACACATTCTAAGATAGTTGGGCCTTCCCCGTTTCTCGCTCGATCAATCGCTTCTCCAGCTGCTTCATAGACAGCCATTAAATCTTTTCCATCTACTCGAACTCCTGGAATATTGTAAGCGGCACTTCTTTCTGCAATTGTTTTAGAACTTGATGCATACTCCACAGCCGAAGCTTCTCCAAAAGCATTATTCTCACAAACAAAAACTACTGGTAATTTCCAAATAGCTGCCATATTAATACTTTCATGGAAAGTCCCTTCATTAGAAGCTCCATCCCCGAAGAAACAAACTGCTACATCATCTGTTTTAAGGTATTTATTTCTTAGACCAGCACCAACAGCGATTGGGAAACCTCCTCCAACCATTCCATTAGCACCTAACATTCCTTTATCAATGTCGGCAATATGCATTGATCCGCCCTTACCTTTACAAAGTCCAGTTTTCTTACCATAGATTTCTGCCATCATACCGTTTAAATCACAACCTTTAGCGATACAATGACCATGACCACGGTGAGTACTTGTAATGTAATCTGAATCTGTTAAATGAGCACAAACGCCCGTTGCTACTGCTTCTTCTCCAGCATATAAGTGAACGAAACCAGGAATTTGTCCTGTTGTAAAAATGCGATGAACCTCATCCTCAAAATTTCGAATGTCATTCATTATTTTGTAAATCCACTCTGCTTTTTCTTTACTCATTTTTTCCATTTTTAATTCCTCCTTAGAAAATCATTTCACTACCCAATTCACCAATCATTTCTGAAAGGGTTGGATGTGCAAATGTCATTTTTTCAATTTCTTCTAGTCGTCCTTCTGACTCTTTAACGGCTAATAGAGTATGAATCATCTCTGTTGCGTTCGCTCCAACAATGACACCACCTAAAATTTCGTGGTTCTCTTTTTCAGAGATGATTTTAATAAATCCTGTCGTTTCATTACCTGCAATTGCTCGCCCATTAGCTGAATAAGATGTTTTAGAAACTAATACTTGATAACCTTTTTCTTTAGCTTCTTCTTCATTAAGACCAAAACTAGCAATTTCAGGATGAGTGTAGACACAACGAGGTACTTGTTCATTTTTTAATGGTGCTTCTTTTTTACCAAACATATGTCTAACTGCTTTAATACCTTCTTTACTTGCTGCATGAGCTAACATATAGCCATCAACAATATCTCCAACCGCATAAATATTAGAGTTAGAAGTTTGATAAAAACGATTCACCTCTACAAATTTTTGATTTTCTATTTTTGATAAACCTAAACTTTCAGCTACTTTTAAGTTTCCTTTTCGACCAGTTACGACAAGTAATTCATCAAAAGGTAACTTATCGTTGATCAACTCAACTTGTTTAGGATTAACTTTATTTATCTGTGCGCCTTCAATAACTCTCACACCCATTTTTTTAAGTTGAGCTTTGATTAAAAGTATCGCTTCTTTGTCTTCAGTCATTAAAATACTAGGCGCTACTTCTACAACCGTTACTTCCGTTCCTAAAGGTGCCATTGCAAATGCCAATTCGATACCAATAACGCCACCACCAATGATGACTAATTTTTTAGGCAGTTTATTTAAGTTAAAAAAGGTATCAGTTGTTAGATAATCAACAGATTCAATACCTGGAATTGGAGGCACAAAAGGTTTACTACCAGTGGCCAACAAAACATTATCCGTTTCAAATAACTGGTCATTTACTATTACTTCATGAGAATTTTTAAGACTTGCTTCACCTTCAATATAATCAATTTTATGTTGATTAAATAGATAATGAATCCCTTGTTGCAACTGACTAACAACACCATTTTTACGTTCTACAAGTTTTGTGTAGTCAATGTCTGTTAATTGATTGTAAACACCAAAGCGATTGGCCTCCTCTAGCTCTGTTACCCAACTAGCATGTTTCAGATACGCTTTTGATGGAATACATCCAACATTTAAACAAGTACCTCCGATTTTTTCTTTCTCAATGACTGCTACTTTTTTCCCAAGTTTCGCTGCTTCAATTGCTGCAACATAACCACCAGGACCTGCACCAATCACAATCAGATTGTACTTTCTCATAACATCACCTTCCTTTTAATATGGTACATCTTACTATTAGCAATAAGCGTGCCAACTTTGAAAACGCTTCAAATAAAACCTTTTTGTTTTTATTTTTGTGAAATCGGACAATTTTGTTGCATTCTTGTTGCGACAATTGACCATAATAAAAAACTCCAACCTAACATCACTTAATAAGTGTTGTTAGGTTGGAGCTGATATTATTTATGTAACTGAATTTGATATTTATCTATTTTACGGTATAACGTACTTCGAGCCATGTTCAATCTCTCAGCCGTTTGAGTTAAATGAAAGTTCGTTTCTTGAAGAACATTCATAATTTGATTTCGTTCATCTAAGGAAGCTTCCTCTTGAACTAACTTCTTAACAGATCCTATTGTTATTAACTCAATGATTTCCTTTTTACTTGGTTCCTCTTTAGGAAAATACAAGCATAACCTCTCTAAAAAGTTTTGAAATTCGCGGATATTACCTTGCCATTCAAATTCTTTTGCTATTTCACTAATTTCATTTTTCCATTTAGGGTGCCAGTTTTTTTTCTGACAAAAGACATCAACTAATGTCGTAAAATCTTCTTGTCTTTCACGTAACGAAGGTAGCATTAATGGAATCACATAGAGACGATAAAATAAGTCTTCTCTGAACTCTTCCCTATTAACTAATTCTTTTAAATCTTTATTACTCGCTGTTACTAATCTAAAATCGACGGCTATTTCTTTATCACTACCTAGAGGAGTTATTTTTTTTTCTTCTAAAGCTCGTAAAAGTGCTACTTGCATTCGGGTGGACATACTATCTATTTCATCCAAAAATAAGGTTCCTTTATGAGCTTGCTGAATCTTCCCTTGATAACCTGCGGAACTTGCTCCTGTAAAAGCACCAGAAACATAGCCAAATAGCTCACTTTCTAATAATGATTCACTTAATGCACCACAATTGACTGCCACTAATTCACCAAATTGCTGTTTACTATTATAATGGATTGTCTTAGCAGAGACTTCTTTTCCACTTCCAGTTTCTCCGTAAATATGGATTGGTAGTTCCGATTTTGCTGCTTGAGATAATTGATTAAGAAACTTTTGATATTCTTTATTATGAGACGTAATACCAAATGTTACAAATGAAGGCTCTATTCTTTTTTGTTCTAATTGATAACAAAATCCGATTAACTCATTTTCTTGATAAATATTCGTTTTATCAAATAAGTTTAATTTCCCTTTTAAGACCTCAGTCACCAATTGCCCTTCACAGTCATCTTCTAACAATGAATAATCATCTGAAACTGATAAAATTTTCCCATCCAGTCCGACTAAAACCGATTGTTCAAAAGGTTGATTAAGTACTTCTAAAAATTGTTCTTTTTTTTCAATTAATTGTTTTTCAGCTATTTTATGTTGTACATTTTTCGCAATCATTTTTAATGCAAACAGTGTATAATTCGTTTCACTAAAACTTTCCATTGTTGATACATTTAAACAGGCAATCACTTGATTATTACCGTCTAGAATAGGTGTTGATGAACAAGTAAATGGGTGAGATGCTTCTGAAAAATGTTGAAATTTCTCCACGGTAACGCTTTCTAAAGTCCTTAAAGCAATCCCTATCGCATTTGTTCCAACAGCCTTTTCAGTCCAAACACTTCCTTCAGAAAAATGAATATCATTTGCTAAATGTCTGGTTTCATGATGTCCTTCACGCCATAAAACAACACCTTTATTATCTGTCAAAATAAACAAAGGTTTTTTTATGTAAAAAAATTCATTCAAACGCCTTATTTCATTTTGTACAGTACGAATTAAAAAGGACAATTCATCTTTTTTAATTTGTAAATCAAACTCAGATATTCTTTCAATCCCCTGTTTTGAATATGGATTCACAGAATGTTTCATACAGTATTCCCATGATTCTGCTATATATTCAGGCAGTAGCTTTTCATTGAGTTCATTGGACTGGACATATGAGCACCATAAATCTTTTGTTTTCAATCGCTCCACTCACCCTTCTTTATCACTGATAGTATAGCACCTTTTCACAAGCTTTTATATCAATTTTTCAGGGTTTTCATTCCATTTATCGCAAATAAAAAAGAAGCTATCCTTTTCAGGAAGCTTCTAGACTCATCCTTTATAATTTTTCAGCGAACTCGTTAATCTTTCTAATTCGGTGATTAATACCTGATTTAGTTATGGCTCCACTAGGTAAAATCTCACCTAATTCTTTCAAGCTAATCTCAGGATTTTCTAGTCTCATTTCGGCTACTTCACGTAACTTTTCAGGTAAGGCATCCAGTCCCACTCTACTCGAAATCAACTCAATATTTTCAATTTGTTTTTTGGCAGCATCAGCTGTTTTATTCATATTAGCATTTTCACAGTTCATCAGACGATTGACAGAGTTTCTCAAATCACGCACAATACGGACATCTTCAAACTTAAGCATGGCATTCGTTGCACCAACTAGAATTAAAAAGTCTGCTATTTCCTCAGCACCTTTTAAATAAGTAATATAACCATTGCGTCTTTCTGTTACTCGTCCATTAAATCCATAAAACTTCATCATATCACAAATATCAATACACTGTTCTTCATACATGGAGTAAATCTCTAAATGATAACGACTTGTCTCAGGATTATTAACAGAGCCACCAGCTAAAAAGGCTCCTCGTAAATAAGAGCGCATTTTTTGTTCATTGCCCATGATTGATGTAGAGACACGAGTGTTAAACATGAAACCTTCCATGATTTCTAAATCATTTAAAATCGTTTGAGTTTCTTGCTTTAAGCGTACAATATAAACATTGTTCTTTTTTAATTTCATCTTACGACGAACTAATAACTCACTATTAACACTATAATGGTCTTTTAACAAAGTATATATTCTACGTGCAATCGCAGCATTTTCAGTTTGTACATTTAAAACAAACTGGCGATTGACTAAAGTAACGGCCCCATTCATACGAATGAGTGCCGCTAGTTCCGCTTTCGCGTGTTCTTTATGAACTTCCAATGTGGTCAGTTCTTTTTTTACATCAGATGCAAAAGACATCCTGACTCACCCCTTTATCTAATATTTTGTTCCTAGTACCAAACGAAATAGCTCTTCAACAACTTTATTACCATCATGAAAAACACCGCCATCTCTCAACTCTAAAAAGTCTGCAGATATCACACGACACTCTTCATCCCTAAGCGTTTGAAAATCATGTTTCACTTGTACAAGGTATTCGTCATATACTTCATAATCCATATAATTATCAGGTATTGGTTCAGTATTTACTAACACCGTATCTATAAACTTAGCTCCGAGGTGATTATGTAATACTTGAACATGCTCTGCATCAGAAAAATGTTCCGTTTCACCTTTTTGAGTCATGATGTTACAGATATAAACAACTTCTGCTTCAGAGTCAACAATTGCTTGACCTAAGTCCTCAATCATCAAATTCGGTAAAATACTAGTATAGAGGCTTCCAGGTCCTAAAACAATCATATCCGCTTCTTTAATAGCTGATACTACTTTTCGAGCGGCTTTTGGCTTTTCATCATCACAAGTATTAGTCACATATACATAATCAATTGTTTTTCTATCACAAGCAATTTTAGATTCGCCAGCAACTTCTGTTCCATCTTTAAATTTCGCATGTAAAGTTAGAGACTTTTCAGATGCTGGATAAATATGCCCATCTACATGCATAAATTTGGTTAATAATTGAATAGCGTCATAAGTACTTTCTCTCATTTCAGATAATGCTGCAATGATTAGATTACCTATTGTATGATTGGCTAAAAAATCATCCTCTTTTTTAAATCGATATTGAAATATCTTTTCATACATTTGTGGCATATCAGACAAAGCTACTAGTACATTTCTTAAGTCCCCTGGTGGAGACATATCGACACTTTGTCTTAATTGACCACTACTTCCACCGTCATCAGCAACAGTAACAATAGCTGTAATATCAGCACTTTGATATCTCAAGCCTTTAAGGATTACAGGTAACCCTGTTCCACCACCGATGACCACTATCTTAGGTCTTCTTATTCGGTAGGTTTTCATGAACGGTTCACTGTTTCCTTTCTTTTGCTGATATCACGATGAGTAATATTAGTTTTGTATTCTTCAGCAATACGTTTACCTAAACGCTCTGTTAAAGCTACAGAACGGTGTTGTCCACCTGTACAACCAATAGCAATCGTTAAACTCATCTTACCTTCTTTAATATATCCAGGTAAAATACTTAACATTAACGCTTCATATTGTGTATAAAAATCTTCAGTCATTTCACTGGCCATCACGTAGTCATAAACAGGTTTATCTCTTCCTGTCATTGGTCGTAATTCTTGAACATAATGTGGATTAGGTAAGAATCTAACGTCCATAACAACATCTGCATCAATTGGCAAGCCATATTTAAAACCAAAAGAAACCATTTCTACTCTAAACGTTGATGTTTCATTTGTTTTAAAGTTAGCCATAATTTTTTCTCTTAATTCTCTAGGCGCAAGATTAGTTGTATCAATGACTAATTGAGCTTCAGCTTTTAATTCATTTAATAGAGCTCTCTCTTTAATAATACCTTCTGTAACTAGTCCATCCATTGCTAAAGGATGAGTTCTTCTTGTTTCTTTGTAGCGAGATACAAGTTCTTTATCTGATGCTTCTAAAAACATGACTGTTGTATCTACTAAATTAGTATTTTCAATTTCAACTAACATACTCTGAATCTCTTCAAAAAATGCACGTGATCGTAAGTCAATTACAAGGGCAATTTTAGTAATTTTTCCAGATTCTTTAATTAATTCCCAAAACTTAGGGATTAATGTTGGAGGTAAGTTATCGATACAGAAAAAGCCCATATCCTCAAAACTTTGAACAGCAACAGTCTTCCCTGCCCCACTCATTCCTGTAATCACAACTAATTGAAGACTATCTATTTGTTTTTCACTCATTTTCTTCACTCCCTATTCTCAATTCTTACATTATAACATACCTGGCGTATCATTTGATAGCAATAAAATATTATTTGACTTTTGACAACTATCATTATATAGTTAGTTACACAAGTAACTAACCGATTAAGCAATGAGGTGAATTCATGGAATTTAATTATACAGGTGACAAACCACTATTTCAGCAAGTGGCAGATCAAATTTCTTTAGGTATTTTAAACGGAGCCTATCAAGAAGAAATGCAAATCCCCTCTACAACTGAAATATCTAAAAGTTATCAAATAAACCCTGCTACAGTTTTAAAAGGAATGAATCTTTTAGTTGATCAAGAATTGATTGAGAAAAAAAGAGGAATTGGGATGTTTGTTTTAAAAGGAGCAAAGGAGAAAGTTCGAATGATTAGAAAAGAAGAATTTTTAAACAAAGATGTTAATCAACTAATAGAAGAAGCAAAAAAATTAGAGATAAACTTGGAAGAACTAAAAGAAATTTTAGAAAGAGGGTATCAAGCATGAACTTAGAAATTAATCAACTGACTAAAACATATAAAGATAAAAATGCCTTAAACAATATCAATCTGATTTTTGAACCTAATAAGATTTATGGTTTACTTGGACGAAACGGTGCTGGTAAAAGTACTTTACTAAATATTATTAATAATCGTAGTATTCCTACTTCTGGAAAAGTAACTTTTGGTGGTGAGTCTATTTTAGATAATGAATCGTTATTAACACATGTTTATTTAATGAGTGAAGATAATTTATTTCCATCAAACATGAAAATTAAAGAGATGTTTCATATCTCAGAAAGCTTTTATGGGTCTTTTGATTGGGAATTGGCAAACAAGATGTCAGTAGAGTTTGAGCTTAATTTAAAGCAAACTTTCAAAAAATTATCTACTGGTTATCGTAGTATCGCAAAATTAATCGTTGCTCTTTGTGTTCCTTGTGATTATGTCTTTTTAGATGAACCTGTGCTAGGACTAGATGCTACTCATAGAGATTTATTTTACACTTTTTTAATTCAAGCATACGAAGATCGCCCACGTTCTTTCATTATTTCTACTCATTTAATTGAAGAGATTACTACGTTACTTGAAGAAATTATCATTATTGACAAAGGCCAAGTTAAAATAGCTAGTGATACAGAGTCTTTACTTCAAAAAAACTTTGTTATATCAGGGCCAAAAGGAATTATCAACACTTTTTCAAGTAACTTAAATATTTTAGGATGTGATGAACTTGGTGATTATATCACTCTTTATGTTTCTGGTGAGCTTCCTACTGATATACCTGACACTATATCTATCAATCATTTAAATTTACAAAATTATTTTGTTCAATTAACAAAAAGAAAGTAGGTCATTCTTATGAAACTATCAACAGCTTTTACGTATCGATTAAAATATCAATTTAAATCACTTGGCTTTTTCTTTGGCTATTTCTGTCTATTTGCAATAGTTTTTCCCTTAGTTGGTATGCTAATAGCAGGAACAAACACACAAGTAAATTCAGATGCTTTATTTGCTTCTTTTGTGTTTATCTTTATCATCGCCTTGTTTGGAGTTGGTTCGGATTTCAAATTGTTTATTCAAAATGGTATGTCCCGAAATAATATTTATTTAAGTTACCTTATATCTAATGCCACTATTTCAGCGCTCTTAGCAGGTATATTAATTGTTTTTAAACTAATCACTAATAATCTGTTGACACAAAATTTCAGAATCACATTATTTCTATCTGATCTTTATAGTGGTAATAATTACTGGAGTGGTTTTCTTTTTCTTTTTCTATTTTTCTTTTTTGCAGCTTCCTTAGCTTCAGTTGTTGGAATCTTTAATGATCGTGTTACTGGTTATAAAAAAATGGTAATACTTGCTACTCTTGTTATTATTCCAATTATTTTTGGATTGATACTTCAGTTAGGCGGTAATTCTTTTAGAATAAGTGTTCTTAATTTCTTTAAAACCATTCTTGGTATCACTTCTGAAGGTTTTAACATTTTACCTATTTCTTTAACCTTAACAATCTCAATTCTTACTTTATCTATCATTACATTCTTAATGAATCACAAACGAGAAATTAGACGAATCAATGACTAATTAAAAAGACTGATATATAGGTATTGTTAACTTTTACAGTTAACAATACTAATTGTAGTGCACCCCTAAAGTTAGACCAAAAAATCTAACTTTAGGGGTGTATTTTTATGACAAAGTATAACTATAAATTTAAGCATAAAGTTGTCCGAGAATATCTAAATAGTGATGTTAGTTATTCCT
>NZ_JBMEAO010000019.1:0-56657 GCF_048815235.1 Vagococcus fluvialis | reverse complement strand
AAACTACGTATCACTATTTGTCTCAAAGGAAATGCTTTTAAAACACCAAAAAAGATCTAGAAAACTTTTGTTTTCTAGATCCTCATTCTTACTATTTACTCTCACCAACACTAGTTGACAAAGAGCCTATTATCACAAACTTAATCATCACAACATTAGCTTTAATAATCCTTTAAACACAAAAAAAGAGTGAGACAATTGTCTCACTCTTTAAGCTTTTTACTATAAAAATTATTTTACAGTTACTGAAGCTCCAACTTCTTCTAAAGCAGCTTTTAATGCTTCAGCGTCGTCTTTAGAAACGCCTTCTTTGATTGGTGCAGGAGCGCCATCAACTAAAGCTTTAGCTTCTTTAAGACCTAATCCAGTTGCTTCACGAACAGCTTTGATAACTTTAACTTTAGAGTCACCAGCTGAAGTTAATTCTACAGTGAATTCTGTTTGTTCTGCAGCAGCAGAAGCTTCACCAGCACCAGCAGCAGCTACAGGAGCAGCAGCAGATACACCAAATTCTTCTTCGATAGCTTTTACTAAGTCATTTAATTCTAAGATTGTTGAAACTTTTAAGTCAGCAATAATTTGCTCAATGTTTAATGCCATTATGTTTTCCTCCATTGTAATCTTTTATAAGATTAATTTTTAGTTTTTTTATTTTAGTTTAAGACTAAATTGCAATTAAGCAACTTCTTCTTCTTTAGCTTCTGATACAGCTTTAACTGCGTATGCAACGTTTCTGACAGGAGCTTGTAATACTGAAAGTAACATAGAAAGTAAACCTTCACGGCTTGGTAATTTAGCAAGAGCAACGATTTCTTCAACAGAAGATACGTTTCCTTCGATAATACCACCTTTAATTTCTAATTTATCAGCAGTTTTAGCAAAATCATTCATGATTTTAGCTGGAGCAACCACGTCTTCGTTACTAAATGCTACGGCAGTAGGTCCAACGAATACGTCTTCCATTCCTTCTAAACCAGCAGCTTCAGCAGCACGACGTAAGATACCATTTTTGATAACTTTCATCTCAATGTTTGCATCACGTAATTGTTTACGTAAATCTGTTACTTGTTCAACTGTTAAACCACGGTAATCAACTACGACTACTGATGCAGCTTCTTTTAATTTAGCAGTAACAACTTCAACTTCTTGAGCTTTTTTAGCGATTGATGCTTCACTCATTTGTTTCACCTCCGTAAATATTAGATGGTGGAATTTTTTACATAAAAAAACTCCATGCCACCGTTGACATAGAGGGACCATTGATTTCATTCAATATCGTCCTCGGTAGGAAATTAAGACTTACGTCACCTACTGTCTTCGGTACAGTTATTATTAACCTAGACAACTATAACACAGATAGTTGCCTAGGACAAGTTTTTTTATTAAAAAATTATAGAGATAAGTTATCCACTTTAACACCAGGACCAAATGTTGTAGTCACTGTTAAGTTTTTAATGTAAGCACCTTTAGTTGCAGCAGGTTTAGCTTTCATAATAACTTCGTGTAAAGCTTTGAAGTTTTCGATTAATTTATCGTCTTCAAAAGATACTTTTCCGATTGGCACATGAATGTTACCTTGTTTGTCAACGCGGTAAGTTACTTTACCAGCTTTAACTTCTTCAACAGCTTTAGTTACATCCATAGTAACTGTTCCTGTTTTAGGGTTAGGCATTAATCCTTTAGGTCCTAATACACGTCCTAATTGACCAACTTGTGCCATCATGTCTGGAGTAGCTACAACTACGTCAAAGCCAAACCATCCACCTTTAATTTTTTCAACCATGTCAGCATCACCAACAAAGTCAGCTCCAGCAGCTTCTGCTTCTTTAGCTTTTTCACCTTTAGCGAAAACTAAAACAGATTGTGTTTTACCAGTTCCGTTAGGTAATACCATAGCGCCACGGATTTGTTGATCCGCTTTTTTAGGGTCAACGTTTAAGTTGTAAGCAACCTCTACAGTTGCGTCAAATTTTGCAATATTAGTTTCTTTAGCTAAAGCAACTGCTTCTGCTGCAGAATAATGTTTCATTGTATCTACTTTTTTTAATGCATCTTGCATTTTTTTACTCTTTTTAGCCATTTTGTGTTTCCTCCTTGATTGTGGTTATAACGGTTGAACCTCCCACGGAATTTATATCTTTCAATATAAACCGACTGAGAAGCTACTTCTGATATCAATAGAATAAAATTATCCTACAGTGATACCCATGCTTCGTGCAGTACCTTCTACCATGCGCATTGCTGCTTCAACGTCAGCTGCGTTTAGGTCTTGCATTTTTAATTCAGCAATTTCTTTTACTTGTTCTGGAGTTACGTTAGCAACTTTTTTAGAATTTGGTTCACCAGAACCTTTATCGATTTTAGCAGCTTTTTTTAATAATACTGCAGCTGGTGGTGTTTTTGTAATGAATGTAAATGAACGGTCTTCATATACAGAGATTACTACAGGAATGATTAATCCTGCTTGATCAGCAGTACGAGCGTTGAATTCTTTTGTGAATCCCATAATATTAATACCCGCTTGTCCTAATGCTGGTCCTACTGGTGGTGCTGGAGTTGCTTTCCCTGCTGGGATTTGTAACTTAACTAATTTTTCTACTTTTTTTGCCACGAGACATACCTCCTTAAGTCCGTGATGTGGTTTAATGGGGATGAAAATTTCCCCTCCCACGATGACACCTATATACATCATCAAAATGCATACTTTGATATTATATCTCTTTTCAATTAAATTAGCAAGCATATTTTAATAATCCAAGTCCCCTTCTTGCATGACTTTCTCACCCATGTTAGAGTGATGACATATTAATGAAGGAAGTGTATATATATGATACGACTTGCTGAACCAACAGACGCAAGTGAAGCTATAGACTTAGTGATGATTGTCTTAAAAGATATGGAACTTGAAGTCTTTAATAAATTATCTGAAGAAAAAATAAAAGAACTCCTAATAACAGCTTTTAAAGAAAAGCCAACCTATCGTTACGGTTTTAAAAACGCTCTTGTCAAAGAAGTTGATAATAAAATAGCTGGAGTTGTTTTTGGTTATCCTGATCATTTTGAAGCGACTATTGATAACGACTTTATTGATTTATTACTAGAGAATAACTTATCTGAAGACTATCAGTTTTTCAATAAAGAGGAAGTTGAAACTTTTAAAAATGAATGGTACTTGGATACTCTTGTAACTTCTCCACAATTTAGAGGCAAAGGTATTGCAAGAGAACTGCTTGATGCTTTACCAACTATCGCAAAAGAAAAAAATTGTCCAACCATTGGATTAAATGTTGATAAAGTTAATAGCAACGCCCGCCGTATTTATTTGAATAACGGTTTCGAAAAAACTGGTGAATTAGATATTTCAAATCATAGATACGATCATCTCCAAAAGAGCGTTGGCTAATTTTACCTACTATTATAGAAGAAACACCAAAAGAAAATATATTTTCTTTTGGTGTTTCTTTTTTTATTATTTTAACCAGTTATCACTTGCTATTCCCAATCATCTGTTTTATACTATATATGAACAAACATTCATATGATGAATCAGGCATATATTAAAAAGGAGGCGTTTTTTATGGCGCAACATAAACATTCTCATCAAGAACATAATCATAATCACGAACCACATGACCACAACGGACACAATCACAATCACGATCATGATCATGGAAAACTACCAGTCGTTCTTTTCTTCATTGGTTTAGCAACTTTTGCTGCTAGTTTTATTGTTAGCGAAGGATTTTGGCAAAATGTTTTAGGGACACTAACAATTTTTCTATCTGGGTACCACATTATTGTTGAAGGTATCGAAGACACTGTTAACCAAACTAAGAGTAACAAAAAATTTACACCTAACGTTCATATTCTAATGACTTTAGCAGCTATCGGTGCAGCTATTATTGGTGATTTTAGAGAAGGTGCTTTGCTAATTGTTATTTTCGCAGGAGCTCACTTCTTAGAAGATTACGCTGAAGGTAAGAGTAAACGAGAAATCACTAACTTAATGAATATGAACCCAACTGAAGCTCGCTTAATCAAAGCAGATGGTTCAACTGAAATAGTGGATGTTTCAACTTTAAAAGTTGGTGATCAACTTCAAGTTCTAAACGGTGATCAAATCCCGACAGACGGACGTATTATTTCTGGTGTTACTTCTATTGATGAATCTTCTATTAACGGAGAAAGTATTCCAGCTGAAAAAACAGTTGGTGATGATGTTTACGGAAGTACGATTAACGGTAACAGTGCTATTACTATTGAGGTTACTAAAGAAAGTTCTGAAACAGTGTTTGCTAAAATTTTAGAACTTGTTAACCAATCTCAAAGTAATCTTTCTAAAAAAGCAACAAAAATTAAAAAATTAGAACCTAAATATGTTAATGCTGTTATTATCTTAGTAACACTTTACATTGTTACAATGCCTCTTGTATTTGGTGCAACTTGGTACGATAGTTTCTATAAAGGAATGGTGTTCTTAACAGTCGCTTCACCTTGTGCTTTAGCTGCTAGTGATGTTCCTGCAACTCTTTCAGGTATTTCAAATCTTGCTAAACGAGGTGTTTTATTCAAAGGTGGTTCTTTCCTTTCAAATTTAGAAGGCATTAAAGCTATCGCATTTGATAAAACAGGAACTTTAACTGAAGGTAAACCAGAAGTAACTGATGTGTTCTTTATTCAAGAAAACCAAGAACAAACTCAATACTACTCTAATATCATCGCTGCTATGGAAAAACAAGCAAATCATCCTTTAGCAGAAGCTATCTTAAGACATTTAACAGTTACTGAAGAAATTTCTTTAAACATTGATAATCAAATTGGTAAAGGGTTAGTTTCAACTTACAAGGGTAAAGATTACCGAATTGGAAAACCATCTCAATTCAGTAATGTCTCAAATAAACTGGAAGAGTTAAACCACTTATACGCCGAACAAGGTAAAACAGTTGTTTATTTCGCTGAAAATAATGCGGTTATTGGTTTAATCGCCATGATGGACTTGCCTAATGAAAATGCTAAACAAGTTATTAGTTACTTGCAAGGACAAGGTATTCACACAACAATGATTACAGGTGACGCTGAAAAAACAGGTCAGGCAGTTGCTAAAGAATTGGGAATGGATGAGGTTGTTGGTAACGTGTTACCTGAAAACAAATCAATGATTATTGAAGAACTTGAGAAAAAATATGGTTCAACAGCAATGGTTGGAGACGGCGTTAATGACGCTCCAGCACTAGTTAAAGCTGACATTGGTATTGCAATGGGTGAAGGAACTGACATCGCTATTGATGTGGCTGACGTTGTTTTAATGAAAAATGATTTAACCAAATTAAGCTACGCTCATAAAATTTCAAAACGATTAGATAAAGTTGTTATGCAAAACATTGTTTTCTCAATGTTAGTTGTTGCAATTCTAGTTGTCTTAAACAGTATTGGTAAGATGAATTTACCATTTGGTATTTTAATCCATGAAGGAAGTACTTTAGTTGTATTATTTAATGGCTTACGACTTCTAAAACCTTTAAAAGAATAAAATAAAAAGCCTTGAAATCAATTGATTTCAAGGCTTTTCTTATGCTCTAATGTTAAAACTTAATTTACTTTTTTTCTTCTGTGCGCATAAACATAGCTTGTTGCTACAATCGTTAATAACCCTAAACTTAACAACCAAGTTGACTCTTTTTCACCTGATTGCGGTAATTTGGTTGATGGGTTTTTAGGTGTTACTTTGCCATTACCTCCCACTTCTTTTCCAACATAGGTATTCGTGATAATAATATTCCCTATGTCTTCATTGTTTACCGTCTCCTTGTAATTAGGTACTTTGGTTACTTCTTTGACTTCATATACATTTCTTTTACCTTCTTCGCTTAAAGGTAAGTCTTGCCATGTATTATGCCAATCATTATCTCCTGACAGTTGAACTGTCTCACCAAATTTTTGACCATTTTTATACAATTGAACAGTAATTTGTTTAGGTCTTGTTCCCAATTTATTTTGTTTATCTTCCCAATGTTTTGTAGCTGTTACATTGGTTATTCCTGGTGTATAAGTGTTTAAAACATCAAATCCTGATACTTTTGTGCTATAACCTTCAACGGCATTTTCTGTTATTGTGTAGACAACTTGCTTACCATTTTCGTATTTAGGCATATCAGTAAATTCATATACCCATTCATTCGATTGATCCCCTATTACTTTTTTCGATTCTAAAACTTGACCGTTTCTTAATAGATTTAATGTAATACTATCTGGGCGTTTACCTGCTTTATTATTATCGTCTGCCCACGTTTTAACTCCTGAAATAGTTATTTTTTCTGGAACATAAGAGTTAGTGATGATAACATTACCTAAGTCCGTATCATCAATATCTACCTGATAACCTGGGATTTCAGTTATTTCTTTTACTTCATAGTGAATCGCTTTTCCGTTTTGATTTTTATCTAAATCAACCCATTGATGTTGCCAGTTATTTGTGTCATTTAACTGAATCTCTTCTCCTGCCGACTCACCATTAGCATATAACTGAATAGATACAGAGTCTGGACGTTTACCATCTTGATTGTCGTTATCGTTCCATGCTTTAGACACATGAATGCCCATCTTATCTGGTGTACGGCTATTCACAATATCCTTTTCCTTGTAAGTAGCGGTATAACCATCTACATTGTCTTCTGTAATAGAATAGTTAACTTCAACACCATTTTGATAACGTGGTAACTCATTAAATGAGTAGCTCCATTCACCATTCGAATCTGGTTTGACACTCTGAGACATTACTTTTTGGTTATTTTGTAATAAATTAACTACAATTGATGCCGGTCGTTTACCATCTTGGTCCTCTTTATCTGACCACGATTTAGTTCCTGCAATAGTTATATGTTCTGGCTCATGTTGATTGGTGATAATTACATGTTGTGGGTTAGAATCATCGATCGTTGTTACATATTCTGAGACTTCTGTTTCTTCAACTACGGTGTATTCAATTTTTTGACCATAAGATTTTTCATCTAAGTCGGTCCAATTGAATCGCCAGTCATTCCCACTATGTAACTCTACTGATTCCCCTTGTTTTTTACCATTTGCATACAATTGAACATTAATTGCATTTGGTCGTTTACCATCTTGATCGTTGTTATCGTCCCAAACTTTAGACACCATCATATTCGTTTTACCCGGTGTGTGGCTGTTAATAATCGTTGTGCCTTTTATTTCTGTGGTATAGTCTTCTACCTTGTCTTCTGAAATAGTATAAACATTTTCTTTTCCTTCACTGTATTTAGGAAGATTATTAAAGCTATATTTCCACTCACCTTCTTGATTCTCTGTTACGTCTGTTGATAAGTAAGGCTGATTATTTTTTTGTAGATTCACTTTAATAGCCGCCGGTCTGACACCGTCTTGATTATTGTTATCTTCCCATAATTTCTGTCCAGATACATTAATTGTTTCTGGTGTATGGGCATTCGTAATAATCACGTTACCTAAATCAAGGTCATTGACTGTTGAAATATATTCAGAGTTAACGCCTACTTCTTTCACTTCATAGTTTATTTCTTGACCGTTTTGGTTGATATCTAAATCAGTCCAACTATTTTGCCAATTGTTTCCTTGTCTTAGTTCAATAGCTTGACCTATTTCTTGACCATTTCCATATAACTGAGCCCTGACAAGATTATCTCGTTTGCCATCTTGATTGTTATTATCGTCCCATGATTTAGAAACATGAATATCTCGTTTTCCTGGCGTATGTTGATTTGTTATGTCGTAACCTGTGTAAATTGGTATGTAATGCTCCACATTATTTTCTCTAATAGAATATGTTACTTCTTGACCTTTACTGTATTTAGGAACATCTTTAAACTCGTATAACCATTTATTATCGCTATTTTGTTTTACCTTCATAGCAAGATACTCTTGGTTATCTTGTAATAAATTAACTACAATCGAATTTGGTCTAACACCATCTTGATTATTATGGTCATCCCATGTTTTTTCACCTGATATCGTTATCACTTCTGGTGTGTGAGTGTTAGTAATAATACTGTTTCCTGGATTGTTATTGTTAATAGTTGTTGTGTAATCAGAAACTTCAGTCACCTCTTCAACACTGTACTTAATTTCTTGACCTTTAACTTTTTCATCTAAATCTGTCCATCGATATTGCCAATTGTTACCTTCACTTAAAGTGATTAATTCACCCTGTTTTTTACCATCAGCATATAGCTGAACAGCAACTGAATCACTTCGTTTGCCGTCTTGATTATTATCATCATTCCAGTTTTTCGAAACAAAGAAACTTGTTTTACCTGGCGTATGATTATTTTCAATGTCATAACCTGTTACTTTTGGTGTATACCCAGTAACGTTATTTTCTGTTACTGAATAGCGAATGATTTCGCCATTTTTATACTTCGGTAAGTCTTTGAATTCGTATTGCCACAAACCTTCATTAGTTGGTTTTACTTTTTTAGAAACAAATTCTTGACCATCTTGTAGAACATTAACAACAATTGAATCTGGACGGATACCATCTTGATTCCCCTTGTCATTCCATGTTTTTTCACCACTCACTACTACTGTTTCTGGTGTGTGAATATTAGTTATAATCACGTTTCCAGGATTATTAGTATTCACAATAGTTGAATAACCTTCAATTTCTGTTATTTCTTTTACTTCATACTGAATTACTTTTCCAGCTGATTTTTCATCTAAATCAGTCCATCGATACTGCCAATTATTACTTGCATTCAAGTGAACTAGCTCACCTTGTTTTTCGCCATTTGCGTAAAGTTGAACATCAATTGTCGGCACTCGTTTACCATCTTGATTGTTTTCATCATCCCAAGACTTAGAAACAAATAAACTTGTTTTACCTGGTGTGTGTGTATTTTCAATGTCAAAGCCAGTTACTTTTGGCGTGTATCCTTCAATATTATTTTCTGTTACTGAATAGTTTATTTCTTTTCCATTTTGATATTTTGGTAAATCTTTAAATTCATATTGCCAATTACCCTCTTGATGTGGTTTTACTTTTTTAGAAACAAACTCTTGGCCATCTTGTAGAACATTAACAACAATACTCTCTGGTCTTAAACCATCTTGATTATTCTTGTCATCCCATGTTTTTTCTCCTGAGACAGTGGTCACTTCTGGTGTATGGGTATTCGTAATAATCACATTACCAGGATTTTTAGTATTGATTGTTGTGGTGTAACCAGGAATTTGCGTTATTTCTTTAACCTCATAATCAATTACTTTTCCAGCTGATTTTTCATCTAAATCAGTCCATTGGTATTGCCAATTATTCCCTTCATTTAACTCAATTTCTTTACCCTGTTTTTTATCATTTCCATACAATTGTACCCAAACTGATTTAGCCCGTTTACCATCTTGGTTATTAGCATCATCCCAATTTTTAGAAACAAATAAACTTGTTTTACCTGGCGTATGACTATTTTCGATATTATATCCTGACACATTAGGCGTATATTCAGCCACGTCGTTTTCTGTTATTGTATATTTTATTTCTTTTCCTTGATGGTATTTTGGTAAGTTCTTAAATTCATATAACCATTTCCCATCTTTGTTTGGTTTTACTTTCTTCGCTGCAAATTCTTGACCATTTTGTAATACATTAACAACAATTGACTCTGGGCGAACACCATCTTGGTTATCCTTATCATTCCATGTCTTTTCACCAAAAATAGTTACAGTTTCTGGTACATGAGTATTGGTAATCAAAGAATTACCTGGAAGATCATTATTAATATCTGTTTCATAACCAGATACTTGAGTCACTTCTTTTGCTTGATAAGTTATCTTTTCTCCTGATTCATTTAACTCTAAATCTGCCCATTGGTATTGCCAATTATTTCCTTCACTTAATTCAATTTCTTTCCCTTGCTTTTTATCATTAGCATACAGTTGAACCCATACTGATTTAGCTCGTTTGCCATCTTGATTGTTCTCATCATCCCATGATTTTGAAACGAAAAAGCTTGTTTTATCAGGTGTATGACTATTTTCAATATCATATCCTTTCACACTTGGTGTATAACCTTCAACACTATTTTCAGTAACCGTATAGGTTATTTCTCTTCCTTGATGATATTTTGGTAAGTCAGTAAACTCATAATGCCACTTGCCATCATTATCAGCTTTAACTTTTTTAGCCATAAATCCTTGGCCGTCTCGCAACACATTTACCACTATTGATTCTGGTCGAATACCATCTTGGTTGTTTTTATCATTCCACGTTTTAGTTCCAGATACTGTTACAGTTTCTGGCTCATGCTTATTCGTAATAATCACATTACCTGGATGATCTGTATTGATTGTTGTTGTATAACCTGATACTTGAGTGATTTCTTTAACTTCATATTTAACCACTTTTCCTAATTGTTTCTCATCTAAATCTACCCATTGATGTTGCCAATTATTGCTTTCATTTAACTCAACAGCTGCCCCTATTTTTTCACCATTTCCATATAACTGAGCTGATACAGAATTTTCTCGTTTACCATCTTGGTCATTAGCGTCATCCCACGCTTTAGAAACAAATAAACTTGTTTTATTTGGCGTATGAGTATTTTCAATATTATATCCTGTAACAGAAGGAGTATAACCTGGGACTTCATTTTCAGTCACAGAATACTTGATTTCTTTTCCTTTATCATACTTAGGTAAATCTTTAAACGTATATTCCCATTTATCTGCTGAATCAGGCATCACTTTTTTAGAGAGAAATTCCTGTCCGTTTTGTAGAACATTAATCACAACACTACCTGGTCTTAAACCGTCCTGATTGTTTTTATCATTCCATGTTTTCTCACCAGAAAGGCTAATGACTTCTGGAGTATGCTGATTAGTAAATTCAAAATTCCCTTTATTATCAGTTGTTTCAGAAACTAATTCGTACTCAGGAATTTTTGTTACTTCTTTTACTGAATAAGTTACTTCCTTGCCTTTTTCAGTTTTATCTAGATTATTCCATTCGTAGAACCATTTATTTCCTGAATGTAATTTAACAGGAGTTCCTTCTTTTTTGTCATTTCGATAAAGTTGAACTTCGACATTATTTGGCCTAATCCCATCTTGATCGTTTTGGTCATCCCAATTTTTCTTCGCTGTTACTTTTGTTTTTTCGATGATTTTTTCATTGGTAAATGTTAATTTGTCCATACCAGTCGATGTCAGACGAGTTACTGTCACTGGAATACCTTTAGCTAGCTCTTCTGAAATTTGATACCCTTCACTTGGTTGTATTTCTTTTAGGATATAGTCTCCCAATGGTAACTTGTTAAAAACGGCTTGGCCATCCTTATCTGTTTTTGCTGTTCCAAAAGATCGTTTACCCGTTTTATCAAAAATCTCAAAAATAGTTCCTACTAACGGTTTTGGCGTATCTTCTCCATATTCTTCTGACTGCTTAAGGACATATAATTTCCCTTGTTTTCCACTAGCAGTTCCACTTCCTGAAGACATTTTTACAGATATTTTTTTAGATTTTTCTTGAGAAAGTATCTCTTGGTTATTTCCTTTGATTTCAACTTTGTTCGTTACAAACTCACCTGTATTTTTTTCTAAAAATAACGTTGATTTATATTCTAACAAGTAAGCTCGATCAATTTTTTCCTCTTTAAATGAAATCTTTAATGCCTGTTCAAACGTTTCCTCGTTAGTATCTAAAGCCACTGAATAGTCATTAGTATCAACTGCTTTTCCTTTTTTCAAGTTTCCTCGTTCATCTGTATCTAACTCATATAGAATGATGGAATCCTTTATAATGGATTGATTAGATGAAGGCTTATCTGTGATGACCGGATTGTAAATAGTTGATTGACTTGGATTAATAGTCACCTTCCACTGTACAAAACCTTCCGTGTCTTGAAATCCACTCTTTTCTACAAAGGTATCTCCATTAGCTACTGAAACGTCACCTTCAATTTTAAAACTCTCTGGTCCAACTTCACTTGCTTGAATTAAAGCAGTGTTGTGATACTTGCTACTTTCATGAATAACCTGATCGACTAGTGAGGTATTAAAAATCATTAAATATTGATCATCTTTATTAACCTCTTTTAACTTAATGGTTAATTCATTTTGAGTTAGTAAATCCGTTGGAGAAAATAAACCTGAATTTTTAGTTGGTTCTATCACAGTTAGTAACTCTTCTAGTTCTTGTCCTACTATTCTTTTACCAGGTATTACTTCTCCTGAGTTAGAAATCGTGTATCGATACAATTTTAAACTTCCAGGAACATAGACTTGATTAGACGTTAGCGCATCGCGAATAACTACGTCGCCTAATTTTTGACTGTTATAATTAATACCTAATTGCCATTCAATCTCTTTTGTTTTAGCATTATAATTTCCATGCTTAAAACCATCTGACTGGTCCTCTGGCCTTGGCTCAAAACTACTACCACTCGAGTTGGTTACAACTCTTCCGTCTTGAGTCGTCCAAGTTGCTTTAGCTGTATTAGAAAAACGCTCTTCTCCTGCTTCATGAAGTTTAGGTGTATCAAACAACGTTTCATAACTTATTTCAAAGACATTTTTAGTCTTTGCATAATCACCGATAAATGAAATTTTATATTCTTTTGAGCCTACACTATAATCAAACAAATAATCTTTGCCTTGAACTAGTGTTTTTCCAGCTGTAAAATCCCTAATCTCAATTTGAGCTGGTTCTCCTAGAATAGTTAATCCAGTAGACATGTTATCTTCTAAAACAAAATGATTCATTTCATATTTATTCGTGTTAACTCTAATATGCCACTCAACTGTTTTATTCCGGTAATTAATATCAGAGTGCCATTTCGCTAACACTCTTTGATAGGCTTCTCCTTTAGAAGAAGATTCATTTTTATTACCATCTTCCACATAGTTTGTATAAACATGTTTTTCATCTGAGCCATGAATTTCTTCATTAATAACTGTTTGATAAGTAATGGTTGTAGCATAATCAATATCTTCTAAAAACTGGATATTAAACCCATTACCATTTGGAATTAATCGATAATGCTGCCCCTCAACAAGCTTTTCACCTTGTCCAACTTGATTACCATTGTCATCAAATGTTACTTTACGTATTTCAAAACTATTACGATCAAGAACCATGTTACCATCAAAAATATCTCTTAAATAAGCCTTATCCTTTTTGATAGTTGACTCTATGTGATTATATTCAATCTTCCATGACATTACTTGTGAGTCAGGATTGTAATGAGTCATTTGTTTATCTAGCATTTTTTTATATTGAGCATCGATTGTAGCACTTGCTACTAATTCTTCTGCCACTTCTTCGGAAGTCATTTTAGCTTGATTGTAATAATTAACCCAACCACCCGCTTCTCCAGGCTTAGAGCTGTCTTCAATTTTAGTTTTGTAACTTAAACGATATGCTTTATTTATTTTACCTTTAAAAGTTACCTTAGTACCATCACTATTCACGGTATAAGCTGAACTAGGCAATACAGCTCCTTCTTGAACGCGTCCATCAATCCCCATAAGAAGTTCTTTGATTTCTATAGATTCAAACAAAGTCTCTTTTGGAAATACTTCTGTCACTACCGCATTATGATGAATACCGTAATTTTGGTTAATGTCTACATCCCAATTAATATGAGTTGGATTGTTTTTACGGTTGAGATTCCCTTTTTTACTCATGGTATTTTTTACTTGATTTTGTAAAAACACTTTAATTTCAGGAGATTCATCTACAAAAGGAAAAGCAATGATATTTTCACCGTATTCCTTCATCTCTCCCTGTTTAAGACTACTTCCAACTTGAAGAGTTCCTTCAATACCATATTCAGATTCAAGTTGCTCATTAAATGTAATCCTACCTTTTCCAGATGTATCTATTTTATACGTTGCATACACAACACCAGCTTCTGAAGCTAATTCTCCTTCAATAGGTGTATAAATCCCTATTTCAGAAGGTAATACAAACTCATAATAATCTCCTGATTTCATTTGTTCACGTACATCTTCAGGTAGGTCATATTTCATGTTAACTTGGAGTTCTTCTCCTAGAGTAATAGGTGTTTTTTCTCCATCTAGTGTAATAAAATCAGAATTACTCAAGTCTTTCTTTTTTATCACAACATCTTTAAAGAAAGCCCTATTTCCTAGTATTTCACTAATATCTTGATTTTTTCTAACATCTTTTGATTTTTTCTTTTCTTCAACAAGTAGCTCTTCTTTTTCTTTTGATTCACTCTCTTTTGTAGCAGTCGTCTCATCTGTTGTTTCTGTTACGTCTTCTACTTCCTCACTAGATGTTTCTACTGTTTCTTCTGTTGCCACTTCTAGTTCAATCGTTTCAGATACAACTTGAGTATCATAGGAAGCTGAGATTACTTGATTCGCTGTACTCTTATCTACTAAACTTCCCTTTAAGTGAAGTTCAACTTCAGAAGGAACTTCACTATCAAAATGAACTTTTAAACTCGTTCCTTGCTGCTCAAAATAACCTATTACTCCACCAGAGTTATTTTTTATATCCTCATTATTTGAACTATTTAATACAAAACCGCCCAAATGAATCTGGTGCTCCCCTTTTTCTACTGAATCAGAAGATAAACGTAAGTTCACATCAATCTCTTCTGTGTTACTTATTTTCTCTTCTTCTACTGATAAATGCAGCAATGTTAATCCTACAGAGTTAACATCTTCTCTAATAACTTCAGCTAACGTGATTAATGGTGTTAGCATTTGCATGATTAGAATAACTAATGATAATATTAGCCACCTTTTCTTCATTTTTATATCCCCTTTTTTATAAAATATACCTATAGTTTAACATAAAGGGTTTCTTATTAGAATTTTTAAAACTAGTGAAAAAAGAAGCTAACTTTTGCGTTAGCTTCTACTCATATATTATTCAAATTCAATAACTTGTTGTTTTTCTGCTGCTTCAAAAATAGCTTCGATTAATTTTAATACACGGTAAACTTCTTCATTTTTAACGATTGGTTCAGCGTTATTTCGAACTACATCGTAAAAGTTAGCATAAAACGGAGCAACATCAGCTGCTACTTCTTTGATTGGCAAGGTTGTTGTTGCTTCTTCAGAAGGTGGGGCCATTGTTTTAGTTAAACCTGCTCCAGCTTTAATCGGTACTAAATTATGGTGATCAATGGTTCCAGTTTGCTTCACAATTTCACCTGATAAATCCCAATCACGAATGACTGATGCCCCTTCAAAACCTCTTACGTACCAACGAGGTAATTTGATAAAGTTAGTTGTTCCCACTTCAATAATAGCTTTTACGCCATTCTCGAAAGTTAAATAACTAATAAAGCCATCATCCACATCATCACCTAAAACAAAACTTAAGTCAGCCGCTACTTTTTTAACTGGGCTATCAACCATATAAAGCATCTGGTCTAATAAATGGACACCCCAATCTAAAAGCATTCCGCCACCATGTTGTTTCAAATGACGCCAATCGCCAGGAATACCGTTAGCGCCTTGAACACGTGATTCAATTTGGAACAACTCTCCAATTTGTCTGTTGTTATACAAATCACGGATAATTAAGAAATCATTATCCCAGCGACGATTTTGATGAACCATAAAGACTTTACCTTCAAGTTTAGCTAAAGCAAACACTTCTTCAAATTCTTTAGTATTCATCATCACTGGTTTCTCACAAACAACATGTTTACCAGCTTTTAAAGCTGCAATAGATAACTCTTTATGAGAGTCATTTGGTGTTGCAATTAAAACAGCTTCAACTGACTGATCTTCTAAAACATCTTCTAATGTAGCATAAACTTTAAAGCCTTCTTCTTCTGCTAAATCTAAACGTTTTTGATCAATGTCATAAACACCAACGACTTTGACACCGTCTTTTTCTTGAATTAAACCTTTAGCATGGTAACTTCCCATACCACCATAGCCGATTACGACAAAATTAATGGTTTTCATTAAAAATCCTCCTGTTATTACGCCCACCACATATCAGTTGGTTGGTCGTTAATCATAATTGATTTTAAATTAGTAACTGCTCTGTCAAAACCTTCGTCAATAGACATTAATGGGTCTTCATGCTCAATACTTAAAACATAGTCGTAACCATATAATCTTAGCGCACTAATAATATCAGACCATTCTTGAATACTATGTCCACAACCAACTGATCTAAATGTCCATGAACGTGTTTGAACATTACCATATGGCTGCATATCTGTTAAACCATACATGTTAATATTGTCTTGGTCTAAGAAAGTATCTTTTGCATGGAAGTGATGAATAGCATTTTCTTTACCTAAAATCTTAATCGCTCCCACTGGGTCAATTCCTTGCCACCATAAGTGAGACGGATCTAAGTTACAGCCAATGGCTTTTCCAGCTGCATCTCTTAATTTAAGCATTGTATAAGGAGTATGAGCAGAGAACCCACCATGTAACTCAATACCAATTTTCACACCAGCCGCTTCACTTGCTTGGTTAATATCTTTCCAATAAGGTATTAATTTTTTCTCCCATTGATAGTTGTAAATGTCTCCGTATTCAGTTGGCCAAGGTAAAACTGGCCAGTTAACAGTTGTATCTGTTTCGTTACCAGCAGGAATACCAGAAAAGCCATTAACAACTGGCACATTCATTACTGATGCTAATTGAATTGTTTTACGTAATAACTCATCTGCTTCAGTTGCTTCTTTTTTATTTGGTGAAACGGGATTGTTATGACAACTAAAAGCACTAATTTCTAAACCTTTATCATTTAGTTTAGCTAAATATTCTTTTCTCGCATCACTACTTACTAATAATTTATCAATATCACAGTGAGCGTTACCAGGAGATCCTCCTGTTCCAATTTCTACTGTTTGAAGTCCTCTTTTAGCTACTGCTTCAATCATTTCGTCAAAGCTTAAATTATTAAATAAAGGTGTAAATACGCCTAATTTCATTTTTTTCTTCCTCTCTATCTTAATTCTTTTAAGGTTTTAATATTAACTTCAGCACTTTCCATTGGTGTTAACGCTTGGAAAGCTTCTTGCTCAATAACAACCCATTCTAAGTCAGCAGATTTTGCCCACTCCATATAACTTGCAATTGGTAAAATTCCTTTACCAATCTCAGTACTTTCACGGTCATCTCCTGTTACTAACATATCTTTAATGTGTAACCATTTAATATTTTGTTGATGTTTCGTTAACCAAGGTAGCACTTCTACTCCTGCAAAAGTTAACCAATACGTATCAATTTCTAGTTGAATAGAAGGAATCATTTCAATCATTTTTTCTAAGATATTCACATTAGGAATATCCATAATTTCATGGGCATGATTGTGATAACCTAAAGTTAAACCTTCAGCTGCCACTTTATCAGCGATTTCTTTTAATTCAGTGATTTTTTCTTCCCACTCATCTTCTGTATCAGCTCCAATATAAGGAACAATAACAGACTGATTACCAATCTCTTTTTCATAAGCAATCGTTGCTTCAAAATTATCTCTTAAGGCTTCAAAGCCAATATGAGCTCCTGAAATTTTTAAGCCTAATTCATTTAAAGTTGATTTAAGCTCGTTACTTGTTTTATCATAGTAACCCGCAAATTCTACCCCTTCATAACCAAAGGCTTTTACTTGCTCTAAAACTGAATCAAAATTGTCTTTACAAGCGTCCTGAACGCTCCAAAGTTGTAAACTAATTAATGGTTTCATGGTTTATCCTTCCCAGTTCTCTAATTTTTCAAGTGGTTGATGATGTCCATATGTTGGATACGTGCTATCAGTTGGATTTGCCCACTTAACAGCATTTTTAATAACGCGTTGTACTTTTGGATGGTAGTAAGATGGATAAGTTTCATGACCTGGTTGGAAATAAAAAATCTTACCATTACCACGTTTATACGTACAACCACCTCTAAAGACTTCCCCACCTTGATACCAATTAATAAAAATCAGCTCGTCTGGTGCTGGGATATCAAAATGCTCACCGTACATCTCTTCTTTTTCAAGTTCGATGTACTCACCAATACCATCAGTAATTGGATGACTTGGGTTTACATTCCAAATACGGCACGTTTCATCTGCTTCACGCCATTTTAAATCGCAACTAGTTCCCATTAGCTTAATGAAAATTTTTGACATGTGACCTGAATGAAGAACAATTAGTCCCATTCCTTGTAAGACACGTTCGTGAACACGGTTAACAATTTCCTCAGATACTTCATGATGAGCCACATGCCCCCACCATAATAAAACATCTGTGTCATTTAAGACTTCTTCTGTTAAACCATGCTCTTCTTCATCTAAAGTAGCTGTTCTAACAGTAAATTCTTCTTGTAAAAAATTCTTTAATTGACCATGAATTCCTTCTGGATAAACTTCTCGAACTTTTTCATCGGTTTTTTCATGACGGTATTCATTCCATACAGTTACATTAATCATCAATTTCATCCTTTTTTATAGGCTAAAAAGTCTACTGAATAACATTAGCAGACTTTTAGCTTTATTTTATTTGTTTAAGAACACTGGTTCACCTGTTTTAGATGATTCATAGATTGCTTCTAAGATTTCTGTTACAACGAGTGCTTCTTCAGGTTTAACCACTGGATCAGTGTCATTTAAAATGGCATTAATCCAAGAAGTTGCTTCAACTACTGCTGGATCTGTTCCTGCGCCATCATAAAACGCAACGCCTCCTGTTTCAAGCTCTACTTGACGTTGGTATAATAGTCCACGATCTTCTCCATTGATTGTTAAACCATTTTTCATATCAGCTCCAGCTTTTGTTCCAGATAAACTTGTTTTAGCTTCATCAACATCTAAGCTATTAATAGCCCAGCTTGCTTCTAAAATAATTGATGCGCCATTTTCCATTGTAATGAAACCAAATGCTGAATCTTCAACAGTGAATTTTTCAGGATCCCATGGTCCCCAAGCATTCGCTGCATTTTTTGTTGAAGATAATTTATGGTATGCATTTCCTACAACATATTTTGGTTTGTAATTATTCATCATCCATAATGTTAAGTCTAGGGCATGAGTTCCGATATCAATTAATGGACCTCCACCTTGAGCTTCTTCATCTAAGAAAACGCCCCAAGTCGGTACAGCACGACGACGAATCGCATGAGCTTTCCCAACATAAATATCTCCTAATTCTCCAGCTTCACACATTTCATGTAAGTAATGAGAATCTGTTCTAAATCTATTTTGATAACCAACTGTTAATTTTTTACCTGTTTCTTTAGCTGCTTCAAGCATTGCTCTAGCTTCTTCACTTGTTTTAGCCATTGGTTTTTCACACATAACGTGTTTGTCTGAATGAAGTCCCGCAATTGAAATCTCTGCATGAGAGTTGTTTGGTGTACAAACATGAATCACATCAATTGATGAATCTTTTAATAACTCTTGATAATCTGTGTAGACTTTTGCCTCACTTGTTCCAAAATCAGCTTTTGCTTTTTCAGCACGTTCTTCGATAATGTCACAGAATGCTACCATTTCTACTTCTTTTACTTGTTTCAAAGCAGGCATATGTTTCCCATTTGCAATACCACCGCAACCGATAATTCCAATTTTTAAAGTCATAATAAAAGAAACCTCCATAAAGTTTTGTTTGTACCATCATTCTACAAAACTTTGATAGGGGTTTCTTCCTTCTTTTTGATTCAATTATTCCCGAATATTGTCTTTTGGAATTTTAAGGGTGACATACCCACTTGTTCCTTAAACACATGATGAAATGTTTTAACACTATTAAAGCCAGATTTTTCGGCAACATCTATCATCGGAATTTTTTCATGTGACAAAATATATTTAGCTTGGTTGATTCGATAGTCTGTTAAAAACTGCATAAACGTTTGTCCTGTATTTTTTTTAAAAAATCTTGAAAAATAATACGGACTAAAGCCAATGACACTAGCTATTTCATCTAAAGTAATGCCTTCATCGAAATGATTTTCAATATACATAAAGATTTCATTTAATCGCTCTAAGGTTTCATGACTATTAACCGCCTCACTAAAAGTTGCTTTTTGATAAATCGCTGGCTTCTTAGGAATATCTCGGTAATAAATCGTCATCAAACGTAATAAGTCACTAATAACAGCGTGTTGATAACCTGGTTTCTCATTTGTCATCTCTTCAAATGAATCTTCTAAACAAGCTACAACCTGTTGCTTAACTTCATAAGGCCAATAAACACTATGATTTTCAGCTTGTTCAAATAAACGTGCAATCTCTAAATGACTCTTTTCTTTAAAGAGCTTATCTCTAAATAAAGATAACTCAAATTGAAACACTTTTCGGTTACTACCTGGAGAGGCCACAAAATAATGAGCTTCCCCACTACCAAAAACAAAAATTTCACCTTCATGAACTTGGACAATTTGGTTGTTATACCCAATGTTCACGGATCCTTTAGTCACATAAATGATTTCAATTTCCTTATGCCAATGTGGAGGTACAATAATCTCTCCTGCATTTTCAAAAGTGATGAATGGGAAATGCTCTGCCCAATCAGGAATTTCTAAAAATAAACTCATGCTTATACCTCCTTTGGTTTTAGATAATACTTGCCGATAAACTAATAACAATCTATTTGACTATTTGATAGGGATACAAAATTCACATAAATCTTGTTTTATTAATGATTCCTCGTATCTTTCCATAATATCTCTTTTATCATCCATTATAAAATTTTCTGTTTTGAAAAGAGTACCCTCTGCTACTTCTTGCCAGAATAAACTAACAGCCTCAGCTGTATGAGGAATGACAAATATAGCATACTTACCACCTTTAGTAAGACGGCTTCCTAATTTTTTATTGTCAATTATCCCTTCACTTGTAAAACCAACATCATAAACTGATTTTTCTATCTCGTTATTCCATTTTGGAATACCAAAAACAGCTTTAACCTCTCCGTTAAGAGAATCTTCTCTTATTATTTCTTTTAATTCTGTCATTAATTGGTAATTTTCATTTCCAAAAGAGCCTGTTCTTCTTAAATAGTAAAATGTTTCTTGAGGGATATTTTCTATTATCATTTTTAATCATTCCTTTATGATTTTTTGTGATAATATTGATCAATGATTATCTCAAAATCATCATAAAGTCTATTAAAATGAAATTCAAGGTACTTTTTAAAATAAAAAAAGAAGTTAACTTTTTAGAGTTAACTTCTTATCTTTTATTTAGCGTAATCTACTGCTCTTACTTCCCGAACGACAGTCACTTTGATATGTCCTGGATACTCCAGTTCATTCTCAATGCGTTTTCTGACTTCTCTTACTAATAGAATTGCTTCATCATCAGTAACTTCGTCAGGTTTTACCATCACACGAATTTCTCTACCAGCTTGAATAGCAAAACTACTATCAACACCAGGGAAATCGTTAGCAATATTTTCTAAACGCTCTAGACGTTTAATGTAATTTTCTAATGACTCACTTCTTGCTCCAGGTCTTGCTGCTGATAAAGCATCAGCTGCAGCTACTAATACTGAAATAACTGATGTTGCTTCTACATCACCGTGGTGAGAAGCTACTGCATTAATAACAACTGGATGTTCTTTGTATTTACTTACTAACTCAGTTCCAATCTCAACGTGAGAACCATCTACTTCATGATCTAAAGCTTTACCAATATCATGTAATAAACCAGCTCTTCTTGCTAGAGTTGCATCTTCTCCAAGTTCCTCCGCCAATACTCCGGCTAATTTAGCCACTTCAATCGAATGATTTAATACATTTTGACCATAACTAGTTCTAAATCTCATTCGACCTAATGTTTTAATTAAATCAGGATGAAGTGAATGAACTCCCACTTCAAAGGCAGCATTTTCACCATACTCACGAATACGTTCATCCATCTCTTTACGAGATTTCTCAACCATTTCTTCAATTCTAGCTGGATGAATTCTTCCATCTTGAATTAATTTTTCTAGTGTCATTCGTGCAATTTCTCGTCTAATAGGATCAAATCCTGATAGAACTACTGCTTCAGGAGTGTCATCGATAATTAAATCAATTCCTGTTAACGTTTCTAACGTTCGAATGTTACGTCCTTCACGTCCAATAATTCGACCCTTCATATCGTCATTTGGTAATGTCACAACAGTTACCGTTAATTCCGATACTTGGTCAGCAGCACAGCGTTGAATCGCTAGAGATAACATATTTTTAGCTTTTCTCTCAGCTTCTTCTTTTGCTCGTTGCTCGCTATCTTTTACTAACATCGCTCTTTCGTGCGTTAGTTCTTCTTCAGTTTCAGCCATGATAATATTTGCGGCTTCATCTTTCGTTAAAGAGGCTACTTTCTCTAATTCCTCTTTTTGTCGTTCAATTAATTCTGATACTTCTTGTTCTCGCTCATCAATCAATTGTCTCTTAGAATCAATCTTTTCCTCTTTTTCCTCGAGTGAACGTTCACGTTTTTCAATAGCGTCATCTTTACGATCAAGATTATTTTCTTTTTGTAATAGTCTATTTTCTTGATTTTTTAATTCTGCTCTTTCTTCCTTCAGCTCACTTTCGATTTCTAATCGGTAATTTTGATTCTGTTCTTTAGCTTCCAACATATACTCTTTTTGAAGAGTTTCAGCTTCTTTTTTTGCTTGCTCTACAATACTTGCAGCAGTATTATTAGCTCCATCAATTGATTTCTCATGTTGACTTTTAGCAATAAAGTAGCCGACTGTTAAACCTACAATTAATCCGATGATAGTGAGGAGTATCAAACCCATAACAACACCTCCATACTATCTTTAATTTGTTTTTATGTGTAGATTAAAAGTAACATATTTCTAAATCATACTCTACAGGCATGAATGTATAAATAAAAACTATACAATCTTCATTTTAAGCTTTGTTAAATGGAGTGTCAACTTAAATAATAAGGACATTAAGTATAAAAAAACTGTTAAATGCATTATGTCACACATTTAACAGTTTTTCTTATTTTTAATCTTCTAAATCTAATGCTAATTCTTCATCTTCTTCAATTTCTTCTGGCGCTACAACGCCATCCATATTATAAGCAACTCGGACTTTTTCATAGATTTCTTGCATAATGTCGCCATTTTCTGCAAGGAATTTTTTCGCATTCTCACGGCCTTGACCGATTTTTTCATCGTTGTAAGAATACCAAGCACCACTTTTATTGACAATATCTTTGTCTGAGGCCATATCAAGAAGTTCTCCTTCTTGAGAGATACCTTCACCGTACATAATATCTACTTCTGCAATTCTAAATGGTGGAGCTACTTTATTTTTCACAACTTTAATTTTCGTTCTATTACCAACAATATCAGTACCTTGTTTTAATTGTTCCGCACGTCTTACTTCTAAACGAACTGTGGCATAAAACTTAAGGGCACGACCACCTGGTGTAACTTCTGGATTTCCAAACATAACCCCTACTTTTTCACGAATTTGATTAATGAAAATAGCAATTGTTTTCGTTTTATTGATAGTTCCAGATAGTTTTCTTAAAGCTTGAGACATCAAACGAGCTTGAAGACCAACATGTGAGTCCCCCATTTCGCCATCAATCTCGGCACGAGGAACTAAAGCCGCTACTGAATCGACTACCACTATATCAATCGCACCACTTGAAACTAAGGCTTCTGCGATATTTAATCCTTGCTCACCTGTATCTGGTTGTGATAATAATAATTCATCAATGTTAACGCCTAAAGCCTGAGCATATTTAGGATCTAAAGCATGCTCTGCATCGATAAATGCTGCTGTTCCACCTTGTTTTTGAACAGAGGCAATAGCATGTAAGGCAACCGTTGTCTTACCAGAACTTTCTGGTCCATAAACTTCAATAATACGGCCACGTGGGTAGCCACCTACTCCTAAAGCTGAATCTAAAGCCAAAGAACCACTTGAGACAGTAGAAATTTGGGTATCTACTTTTTCACCTAATTTCATCACTGACCCTTTACCAAAATCTTTTTCTATTTTTTTTAACGCTGCATCTAGTGCGGCTTTACGATTATCTGACATCTATGTGCCTCCTTCAATTTATCTCTTACATTTATAATACTTTTTTTTGAATCAAAAATCAAGATAAAAGCGAACAAATATTCGCGTTCTTTAAATTAATTGTTTTCTTAGTAAATTTAATCCATGTTTTACAGCACCATCTTTAATATAATCACGCTCACGCTTAATCAGTAATTTCTTGCTAATAACTTCCTTCTCACTAGCAAAAGCAATAAAGATTGTTCCCATTGGATAGCCATCTAAACCTTCTTTTCCAGCTGCGCCTATAATAGATAAACCGTAAGTTGTATTGGTTGTTTGTTGAATAGCTTTGGCTAATTCTATAGCTTGTTTTTCACTTATTTGATTTAATACACTCACATCAAGATTAGCAGATTCAATTAATTTTAATTTACTTTTAGCAGAATAAGTGACGATCCCACCTTCAAAGACTTCCGAACTTCCAGGAACATCTGTCAATCTTCCTTGGCACAATCCACCAGAAACACCTTCAACAACCGATAAAGTTTGTTTTTTCTCTTTTAGTAAATCAATAACAACTTCTTCTATCGTTAAATTTTCACCATAACCATAGAAATAGTTGCCGACCTTTTCAAAAACCAGAGCTTCCATCTCTTTTATTAATTCGTCTCCTTCTAACGCATTGTCACATTTTGCTGTTATACGTAACATCACTTCATTAGATTTAGCATAAGTTGCTAAAGTCGGATTCGTTTGATTAATAATTAATTCTTCTAGTACTTCTGCTAATTTGGATTCACCAATCCCCATAAATCTCAAATAACTAGAGTATAAATGGTGGTCATTAGGTAATAATTCTTTTAACAATGTCGTTGCTTCCCTAGTCACCGCCTCCATTTCTCTTGGTGGACCTGGTAATAATAAATAAGAAGTTGTTTCTCCTTGATAAAGAACACCACAAGCTAAGCCTGCTGGATTTTGAATCGTAGTTCCTCCGCTAATCGCTAAAGCTTGTCGCTTATTATTTTCAGTTACCTCAATAAAAGGAACTGAAAAAAATTCTTCTAAACGAGCTGCTGCTTCTGAATCATAAAAAAGCTCTTTACCTAAAAATTTCGCTGTGGTTTGTTTCGTTAAATCATCTTCTGTGGGTCCTAATCCGCCACATAAAACAACTAATTCTGAGCGTTTACTAGCTTCGTCTAAAACTGCAAGTAACCTTGATTCATTGTCTCCTACAACTTGCTGATGATACATATCAAAGCCTAATTGTGTCAAATAATCTGCTAAATAAGAAGCATTGGTATTAACTATTTGCCCCAATAAAATCTCTGTTCCAACTGCAATAATCTCTGCTCTCATTTTTTTACCCTCTCATTCAATATACGTTAATTATACTGGCTTTATTTTAGCACAACTCTTCTTTTGGTATCTTCTAAAAAGTTTTTACTCATTTCTCATTCTTCTGTAGTGCCAAATATCTGCTTCTCATGGTAAACTATGTCTATCTTATTTGTATGAAGGAGACTAATAATGGGCGTATATAAAAGTGTTTTTGATATTATCGGTCCAGTTATGATTGGACCAAGTAGCTCACATACTGCCGGAGCTGCCAGAATCGGAAAAGTAGTCCGTCAGATTTTTGGAGAACAACCTGAAAAAGTTGATTTGTATTTATATGAATCATTTGCTAAAACTTATCGTGGTCACGGAACAGACATCGCTCTTGTTGGTGGTTTATTAGATATGAATCCTGATGACGAACGTCTTTCTGATTCGTTAAAAATCGCTTATGAAGCTGGAATGGATGTTGCTTTTATTCCTAAACCAGAAAAAGCAGATCACCCTAACTCAGTTAAAATTGTTGTCAAAAAAGGTGAGCGCACCATGACTTGTACAGGTATTTCTATTGGTGGTGGCGCTATTCAAATATCTGAAATCAATGGTTTTAAAATTAATTTAGACATGTCGACTCCAACTTACATTACTGTCCATCAAGATAAGCCTGGGATTGTTGCTAAAGTGACTAGTATTTTATCTGAACATAAAATTAATATTAGTACAATGACTGTCACAAGAGAATCAAAAGGCGAAAAAGCTATTATGATTATTGAAGTAGATGAACGAATCGAAGGTTTAACTTGCCATCTTAAAGACATTGATGGTGTAGACGAAGTTAGCTTTTTCGGTTAAGGAGGAAAATAAATGTTTGAAACAATCGAAGAACTAGTTGAACTTGGTAATCAACATGGTTCCATTCATGAAGCGATGATACTAACTGAAATTGAACAAACTCAATATTCTCGTGAGATTATTTGGGAACATATGGGCAAAAACTTAGATGTTATGATGGCTTCTATTAAAAAAGGTGTAGGTGGGGTTACTTCTGTTACTGGTTTAACTGGAGGCGACGCACCTAAATTAAAAGAATACATTGAATCTGGTCGTTATTTAACTGGTAAAACGGCTTTAACAGCGGCTCAAAATGCAATTGCTGTAAATGAAGTAAATGCTGAAATGGGCTTAATTTGTGCAACTCCTACTGCTGGTAGTGCTGGTGTGGCTGCTGGTGTGCTTTCTGCCATTACAGATGAATACAAATTAACTCGTGAAGAGCAAATCAACTTTTTATTTACTGCTGGTGCTTTTGGTTTAGTCATTGCTAATAACGCCTCAATTAGTGGTGCAGCTGGTGGCTGCCAAGCTGAAATCGGTTCAGCTAGTGCTATGGCTAGTGCTGCTTTAGTTGAATATTGTGGTGGTACACCTGAACAATCAGCTCAAGCTGTTGCGATTACGATTAAAAATATGATGGGCTTAATTTGTGACCCTGTTGCCGGTTTAGTAGAAGTACCTTGTGTGAAACGAAACGCTCTTGGTGCTACCCAAGCCTTTGTATCAGCTGACATGTCTTTAGCTGGAATCACTAGTGTCATTCCACCTGATGAAGTCGTTGAAGCCATGCACATTGTCGGTATGCAAATGCCTAGTATTTTCAAAGAAACTGGCGAAGGCGGTTTAGCTGCGACTAAAACAGGTCGAGCGATTACCAATCGTATTTTCCCTAAAGAATAAAAAAGAGTGATGTTTCTTAGTTTTTAAGAACATCACTTTTTTATGTTTTTATAGAAATAAAGACGAGATAATGCATGATAACTATCATATAATACATTGGTTTACTATACAGAAAAACTATAATGAATTCATATAAGTTAATAACAACTTAACTCATATAAAATGAAAACGCTTTACGAAATTAACTAAATGAACTTTTATCATTGGAGAGGATGTATACAAAATGAAGAAAAAACTTCACGTTATCTACAAAACACATTTAGACATTGGCTTTACAGATTTGGCAGAAAATGTCACTCATACCTATTTATATGATTTTATTCCAAAAGCTATTGAATTAGGTAATAAAATACCTAAAAAATTCACATGGACAACAGGATCATGGTTAATTGATTTTTATTTAAAACACCCAGATATATCTGATAGCAATAAGGATGACATGCGTAAAGCTATTAAAGAAGGTACTATTCGTTGGCATGGTTTACCTTTCACAACACATACCGAGTTACTTGATGATGATTTAATGGAATATGCTTTATCTATTTCTAAAGAACTAGATACAGAATTTAATAAAACAACAATTGCTTCAAAACTAACTGATATTCCTGGACACACCATTAGTATGGTTCCCTACTTAGAAAAAGCTGGTATCAAATACCTTCATATAGGTGTTAATGCTAGTTCAGCTATCCCAAAAATCCCTAAGATTTTTATTTGGAAAGCTTTTGATGGTTCTGAACTCATTGTCCATTATGCTTCTGATTATGGTGAAGTTTTTGAAAAAGAAGAGTGGAACGACGCTCTTTACTTTGCCCATAGTCATGATAATGCTGGTCCTCCTCAAACCGTAGAAGAAATTGAGGAATTATTTAAAGACCTTGAACAGAAATATCCTGATTATGACATAATCCCATCTACTTTAGATGCTTTTGCTGAAGCTATCTTGCCTTATCAAAAAGAGCTTCCTATAATAGAAGAAGAAATTGCAGACACTTGGATACATGGTTTAACCTCAGATCCTAAAAAAACAGCAACTTACAGAGCTCTTCTTAGACTGAGAAAAGAATGGATAAAAGATGGAAAAATAACAAAAGACTCTCTGTTATACAAAGAATTTTCAGCTCAACTCCTTATGGTTGCAGAACATACTTGGGGAGTAAATGGAAACGTCTATTTACCTGATTATAGTCATTTCTTACTAAATGAATTTGAAGAAGCTAGAAAAAAAGATTTAATTACCTTCCAACATGATCGTAAGTACATGGATTACGGTGACTTAATGTCTTATATCAGTACGGATATCGAGTTGAAAGAAATGAGTGACCGCCGACGCTATAGTATTTATGAAGCTTCGTGGTTAGAACAACGGAACTATTTAGAAAAAGCTATTAATCTACTACCAGTTGATTTACAAAAAGAAGCCTATCAAGTACTAAAAGAAACGACGAATAATATAGTAGACATAAATCAAAATATCGATATCATTCCTGGAGTTCCTTACACTTTTGATAATGTCACCCTCAGTTTCAGTACAACTGGAGGATTGAATCAACTTATTATCGATGGCTATCATCTTATTGAAGATGGAAAAGAATTTGGCGGCTTATCTTACGAGCGTTTTGACTTCTCTGACTATATGAGTTATTACAAGAATTATTGCCGACTAACAAATTGGACTTCCTCATGGGCATTAGGAGATCATGGTCGTAGAGGAATCGCTGCTTACCAAGAGATTAGACACGAGATTATAAAACCTTTTATTACAAACTCGAGTATGACTGTGTCAGATAAAAACATTAAAATTGTTTTAAATGTTACTTACAAAGATACTGAGATAAGTAACTGGGGACTCCCTAAGACAAATCAATTAATATATACGATTGATTTAGAGACAAAACAAATTGATTTAACTTACTCTTGGAAAGAAAAAAAAGCCAATCCTATGCCTGAATCTTATTGGTTAGAAACGAGTATTTCAGTTGCAAATCCAACTAGATGGGTTATGGAAAAAATATCTCATCCTGTTTCGCCTCAAAACGTGGTAGCAAATGGCAATAGAAACTTACATTGTCTTTCTGACGAAGGTTTAACTTATACAGGATATGAAGGTGAATTTAACATTACATCCTATGACTCGCCTATTTTTTCTCTTGGTAGACGAGGTTTACTAAAATTTGATAATCAGATTCCTGATTTAAACGATGGAATCTTTGTTAACTTGTTTAATAACGTATGGGGCACCAATTTCACCGCGTGGTTTGAAGAAGATATGACTTATCAAACTAGCTTTAAATGGCATACTAACGAACCATATTAATTAACCTAGTCTCTCAAAAAAATTTATACTAACTAAAAAAACAGAGTACTCACCCAAAAAAATTTTGGAGTAGCACTCTGTTTTGCTTTATTGATTTTTACGTTCATTTTCTCTTGAAATTTCTTTTTGTTGTTCCGCAATAAAAACTTTAGTATCTACAGCTCCTGAAGATTTATTAATTCCACCAAAGCCTGTATTTACCATTTTTCCCCATCCTTTTAATGGGTCTTTTCCTTTGGCACGAAGTTTATCATTTTTTTGTCTGATTTTTTCAGATTTCAACAACTTATCTTTTGTCATAAATAACCACTCCTTTTGTACCTATTATACCATTGATTTCTCTTTTTCTTCATCTAAGTGTAAGACACCAATCCCTGTCACAGCACTGATGATAGAAAAGACTGGCGATAATAAACTAAAGAAAACAAATGGTAAGTAAGTCATTGTAGGAACACCAAATGTACTAGCAACAAATCCTCCAGCTACTCCCCAAGGAATTAGGTAATTGATAACAGTCCCACCATCTTCTAACGTCCGACTTAGAACAACTGGATCCAAGTTTTTATCCTTAAAGGCTTGTTTAAAGGCATTCCCTGGTAAGATTACTGATAAGAACTGCTCCCCAACGAAGATATTGACACCAATACTTGAAAATAGCGTAATAACTATTAATTGCCATGTACTATTTAATTTTCTAACTAAAGCTTCGATAACTGTTGTGATTAATCCCATTTCCATTAAGATACCACCTAATGATAAGGTTAAAATAATCAACGCAACTGTTGGCATCATACTTTCAATACCACCACGAGATAATAATAAATCAATTTCTTGATTACCTGTTTCTGAAACAAATCCTTTTTCGACAACTGAAGCAATTGTCGCAATTGATGTGGAAGGACTTTGAATAAGAACCATAATAATAGCAACAATAACATTAAGTAAAATTGTGATAATAGCTGGTATTTTTTTCCACGCACAGATTAACATTAAAGCGATTGGCACAATTGCCCAAGCTGAAATTGAAAAGTTACTTTCTAAAACATTAACAACTGTATCAATTTCACTTAAATCAACATTTGAACTATTCATTCCCATAATCGCAAATAATACTAATGACACAATAAATGCTGGAACTGTTGACCACATTAAATGTTTGATGTGTTTAAAAAGGTCTGCGCCTACTATGGCTGATGCTAAGTTGGTTGATTCTGAAAGTGGAGACATTTTATCTCCAAACACAGAACCTGAAACAATTGCCCCTACCACTAAAGCTGGGTTCAAACCAATTGTTGTTCCAATACCAAAAAAAGCAATTCCAATCGTCGACATAACTGTAAACGCACTACCTACAGCACTTCCGACAATCGCACACACTAAGAAAACTGACGGAACAAACCATTTCACACTAATGATATTAAATCCAACCACCATTAACGTTGGGATAATTCCTGCTTGAATCCAAACTGAAATCAAAGCCCCTACTAATAAAAAGATAAATATCGGAATAATACCTGGTTTTAATCCTGATATGATACCTGTATTAATAATGTCTAATGGCATTTTTTTGATGGCAACGTATAAAATACTCACACTAATCGCAAATAGTATGGTGATACTAGGTGATAATTTTAACCCAATCACACCCACTGAAATACTTAAAATAATTATCCCTAATACAATACTTGATTCTAATAATCCTATTTTTTTATTCATTTTCTTTCTCTCCTCTAGTTGGTTAATCTTTAACTACTAGATTTGCGATAACGAATAATTCCCCCACAACTTTGTCTCATCTTTCTTCCTCCTAGAAAATAATAAATAAAAAAAGTCGCCCTCATAGATATATCACTATATCTATAAGGGCGACTTAACTCGCGGTACCACCTTAGTTTTAAAAAGTATTTTAATTACTTTTATCTTTAAATTTATTATTTAATTGTTTCTCTTTTAGTGTAATTCGGTAAATAAGTTGGGTCGATTCACAGCAACCATCGACTTTCTGAGGCTCATTTCTTATTCCCTACTTCGTTAAAAAAGTAATACTTGTTCCATATCTTAACGACTAATATTTAATAAGTCAAGCATTTAATTTTCCCAAATGAAATGTTGTGTCTCTTTAATCACTTCTTGATTCTTCTTCAAATAGCTATGTTTCCCCTTTTTACCAGTAATTTTTTTATAGTTTACCGACACATTATTTTTTTCTAATAAAGATAAAATTCCTAATGAACTATGCAAAGGAACTGTCCCATCACTTGAATTTTCTTCACTCAATTCTCCCCCAATTAATAAAAATGAGGTTTCTTTTGGAACATTAGCAATTAATTGCGTGTAATTGGCTAATTGCTCACTTAGTACCTTTGGACCATCTTGAATAATGCTTTCTTCACTTTGATCTGTTATTTCTAAAAACTCATTAAAAGGCGAGCCAATCGCAACTAATTTTTTGACTACTGGCAGATTTTCTTCACCTGAAAAAGTTTCGATGTAAAGGAAACTGCTGATTCCGCCCATTGAAAAACCAACTAGATTAACTTCCTCAACACCGTGATTTTCTTTTAAATAAGATAAGGCTACTTTTATCCATTCAGCTTGATGCCACTGATCACTTTTACTATTTTCAAAAACTAAATTAATCATTGGATTGTTATTTTTAAACGCTCCTTCAATCTCTGTCTCTACTGTTAGTTCTCCTTCATTTGATACTTTTATTGTCATTTCTTCTTCCGCTATATCTTGTTTTTCTATCTCATTAATCATAGTTCCCATAGTTCTTACATTCCCACTGTATCCATGTAAAAAAACGGTTGGAATGTTCATCTTAATTTTTTCTTTTGTTATTTTATTTGTAGTTTTTGTTGAGGCACTCGTACATCCTGTTAACAACATAGCTATTAAAAAGACAACTATCATATTCACTCGTTTTTTCATCGATTTCTCCCCTTTTTGGATACAAAAAGAGATTGACCATTTCAGCCAATCTCTTATTTATTTAATATTATAACTTATCAATTTGATTAAAGTCTAATTCAGTACTTGTTTCACGACCGAACATATCAATATTAACTTTTAATTTTTGTTTTTCATTATCAACTTCTGTGATTTCACCAGTTAAACCAGAGAAAGCTCCTTCAACGATTGTAACTGTTTCGCCAACTTCTACGTCGAAATCAACTTCACGTTTACTAATACCTAAATCACCTAAAATGTGATTAATTTCTTCGTCTAATAAAGGTGCTGGTTTACTACCTGCTCCGTGTGATCCAACAAATCCAGTTACTCCTGGTGTATTACGGACAACATACCATGAATCATCTGTCATCATCATCTCAACTAAAACATATCCTGGGAAAGTTTTCTTAGCTGAAACTTTTTCTTTACCATTTTTGATTTCACGTTCTTCTTGTTCAGGAACAACTACTCTAAAAATAAAGTCTTCCATTCCCATACTTTGTGCACGTGATTCAATGTTTGTTTTAACTTTATTTTCATATCCTGAATATGTATGTAAGACATACCAATATTTTTCAAATGATTCCATTTAGGTTTCCCGCCTTTTCTTGATAAAATAAAAAAACCTCAGGACAAATCCGAAGTTCTTTTCTTTGTATATAGTATAGCACCCACAAGCCTTGATTACTAGTAATTTCCTAATTAAATGAAGGCTTTCATAATTGCATCAATCGCAAAATCCGCTACCCAAAAGAAGGCTGCAAATAATAATGTTGATTGAATAACTGTAATTACGTCTTTTCTTAATTTTGGTTTTGCTGGCCAAGTAACGATTTTCATTTCTTCAGCTACGCCTTTTAAAAATTTCATTACGATTCTCCTTGTCATTACTTTATTTAGTCGTTTAGTTCATTCTTAAATATACATTCTCTATTATATCTTTTAAAGTTAATTGATTCAAGTTTTTTTGTCATTTCAAGTCAAATTGACATAAAAAAACAACTCCCATTAGAAGTTGTTTTTTTATTTTGTTTCACTATGCAATGTATGTTTTTTACAATACTTACAAAATTTCTTTACTTCTAATCTTTCACGTCTGTTAGCATCGTTAACAGCTTTTGAATAATTTCTAGAGCCACATACTGAGCACGCTAATGCTGATTTTCTAATAGCCACTTGTGAATACCTCCTGTGGATGTCATCATCAAATTAATTTATCATCTATTAGTATCTGTGTCAAACAAAAAAATAGTGAAAAGTTATTCTTAAAATAAAAAACTTGTTTTGTTTCTTTATTTGGTTATGTTATTATGACAGTATAATAAGAAAAATGAAGGGAGCGTTTTTTTATGCTTATTGAATCAGTCTGTATTCCAAAAAGACAGTTAACAACTGTTAACGAATCTTGTACTTTAGAAGATGCTATTGCTATCTTAGAGAAATCAGGATTTAGATGTATTCCTGTATTAGATGAAACGGGACGAATTTTTAGAGGGAACATTTATAAAATGCATATCTATCGCCACAAAGCAAACGGTGGAGATATGAGTTTACCTGTAACTCATTTAATTAAAAACTCAACAAAATTTATTCATTTAACGTCATCATTCTTTAAAATTTTCTTTACGATTAAGGAGCTTCCTTATATCGCTGTTTTAGATAGTGATAATATGTTTTATGGTATTTTAACTCACAGTAGTTTATTAACTATTCTTTCCCAATCTTGGAACGTTAGAGAAGGACGCTTCGCATTAACAGTTGCCTCAACAGGGAAACAAGGTGATTTAGCCAATATGACTAAAATTATTTCTAAACACTCTGATATTGCTAGTTGTATTACATTAGATGTTGGTAAAGATGAGTATATTAGACGTACTATCATTACCCTACCTTCAGATACAACACAAGAAACATGTGATATCATTGTTAAAGCTTTAGAGAAAAAAGATTTCTTTGTAGCTGAAATTGAAGATTTAAGTAAAAACTAATAAATAATAAAAAAGAGGATTTCCTAATTTTAGGAAGTCCTCTTTTATTGATTTTTATAATTGATCAAATTTAACAAATTTATTAACGTAATAAATCATTGGGGCTGAAATGCTCATAATGACTAATTCACTTAAAAATAATGAGCCGTACGTTCCCCAAAAGAAAACTGAACCAATTGGCTGTTTACTTAATAAGCAAATCATTATCGCAATTAAAATCATGCTCAATGAGAAAACTAGTGTATTAAGTGCCATGCGCCATTTAACGTCTTTAATCCATCTTTCTGAAGCTGCGGTAATTAATAGTGCTAGTAAAGTCTGACCTCCACCAAATAGCACATCTAATAGACCTCCTGTTGAGAAAAATAAATTAAACATAACGACTCCACCAAAAACTCCCCACAACAGTTTTTTATTAAAAACAACTAAATGATTTAAACTTTCAGAAACTCTAAATTGAATAGGTCCTTGAGCGACTGGCGCAACAATAACTGTTAATCCAATATATAAAGCTGCTAGTAAGCCATTAAAAACAATTGTTTGAGTATTTGTTTGAGCTACTCTTTTTTCCATTTTCTTATCTCCTTCCTAGTTTTTTTATCGCAGGATGGTATCAATGAACTGCGGTTGCTTGAAAAGCAACGTTATTAGCTTACTCCCTTCCGAGTCAGATGTCAAAAGAATTGATAATTTTTTTATTTCTCTTTATACTAAAATCACTACTAAACGAGGTGATTAAATGACACTTATATTCAATCCTGTAACGCAGCTAACTTCTGAACATTTTGACCTGTTATTAGAAGCTGATCCTTCAAAGGAATTAGTTGAAAATTATTTTAATCGAAGTATGACCTTTGAAGTTTTAAAAGATTTTGATTTAGTTGGCATTATCGTTTTAATTGAAACACGTCCTGACTCTATTGAAATTGTTAATATCTCAGTTCATGAAAACCATCAAAATAAAGGATACGGACAAGAAACATTACGTTTTGCGATCCAATATGCCAAAGAAAATGGATTTATTGTCTTAGATATCGGTACTGGCTCAACCAGTTTTTCACAACTTTATCTCTATCAAAAAATGGGATTTCGTATTGTCGGAATTGATAAAGATTTTTTTGTTCATCATTACAATGAAGAAATCATCGAAAACGGATTAGTCTTAAAGGACATGGTTCGTTTACAATTACTTTTAAACTAACTAAAACGAGGTTAACCTAAAAAGGCTAACCTCGTTTTTATTTATTATTTTGTTAATTGATTAAACCAAGCAACATACGAATCCACAATTAATTGTAAGAATTTAACTGTATCTTCTTTAATTGTTCCGTCTTCATTAATTAAGTTCATCACTGAACCAATATAAGCTTCTGGTTGAGCCATAGCATGAACATTTAAGAATGTTAATACTTGTCTTAAATGGTGATTAGCTCCAAACCCACTAACAGCTCCTGGTGACACACTTACAATAGCACCTGGTTTATTATTCCAAGCATTAGCTCCGTACGGTCTAGAAGCAATATCTAAAGCATTTTTTAAAACTGGTGGAACAGATCGATTGTACTCAGGTGTAACAAATACAACACCATCTAAAGCTTTTACCTCTTCACGAAAAGCAGACCATGAAGCGGGTGTTTCATTATTATCATCTAAATCTTGATTATACATCTCTAAACTTCCTATTTCAGGAAAAACAATCTCGAAATCACTTGGAAATAACTCTGCTAATTTATCAGCAACTACTTTACTAAATGACTCTTTTCTTAAACTTCCCATAATAAAACCAATGCGTTTTGTCAAATCAATCATATCCTTTCTTTTCATACACTACTTACTTAAACATAGCACATTAATCAACATTATTCAATTAATTACCCTTTAAAGAACTAATAATTCCTATAAGACTTTTCTGTCATTTTTTGATATATTACTAGTATTGGTTTAAAAGGAGATAAAAAATGAAAAACCTAACCTTACATATAATTGTTAACCCTCAAGCTGGCTCTGGTAATGCTAAAAAAACTTTAGGGATTGCACAACAATTTTTAGATACACATCACATAAAGTATAAAATCTATGTAACAGATTATCCTGGGCATGAAAATAAAATTACACAAAAGCTCATGCATTCCGTTTTAGTTCCCTGGGTAGAAGGTACACCTCTATCTGCTCTCCTACTTGTCATCGGTGGAGATGGAACTCTGCATGAAGTAACAAATACCTTACATGAACAAATAGATATTCCGATAGCTTATTTACCTGCGGGTTCTGGAAATGATTTTGCTCGTGGTTTATCTTTAACAAGAAAAACTGAATTAGACTTGAAACGGCTGCTAGCAGTCAAAGAACCTACAGAAATCCAATTAATTGCCACAACATTTGAAAACCAAGGGACACCTCAACTAGTACTAAATAATATTGGAATTGGATTAGATGCTCATATTGTTTCAACTGCCAATCAATCAAAAACTAAAGAATGGTTAAATAAAATTCATTTAGGATCTTTAGCTTATTTATTTTCTGTTTTTAGTGTTTTAAGCAAACAAAAAGCTTTCCCTGTATCCTTTGAAACGCCTGAGGGGAATAAATATTTTGAAAATGCTTATCTCTGTTCTATTACAAATCATCCTTATTTCGGTGGGGGAATTGCTATTGATCCTACTGCAAGTATTCAAAAAAATGAAATGAGCGTGGTTTTACTAGAAAAAGTTAATCTATTCCTTATTTTTTATTTAGTTGGACGTTTACTTTCAAAAAAACACCTTTCATCTAAATATATTCACCATTTTACTACTCAAGAATTAACTGTCACTTCCCAGTCTTCTGAGTATTGTCAGACAGACGGTGAGATAGTTGATAAGTCTGCTCAGAAAATTAAATGTCGTATGACTTCACGCCTATTTTGGGTATAAAAAAAGATGACTGTTTAGTCATCTTTTTTTATAAGAAATCATATGGCGTTGTTTTCCCCATACCTATCATTGGGTCAATACTCATATTAATAACAAGCTGCGGTGACAACTCATAATTGGTAAGTTCTTCCTGTACCTCGTCATCAAATAAAGTAATAACTTCTTCTTTTTTCTCTATCTCACTTGGCTGAGTTGTTAGCTCTTCTTTCACTAACTCTGTTTTTTCTTCTTCGTAGAGAACCATACTTTCTTCTTGGCGTTTTAAAGTAAATTCATCTTCTACTAAACGAATTTTCAAGGTCGTTTGACGAGGAATCATTTCACTTTCAATAGCCAATCGAAAAGCTTCTTTCTCACCCATCAAAATTAATAAATCCCGACTTCTTGTAACAGCTGTATAAATTAATTTTCGCTGGAGCATACGTCCATATTGTTTAACAAGAGGAAGAATAACCATTTGAAATTCACTACCTTGAGACTTATGAATCGAACAGGCATAAGCCAAAGTAAACTTATTCCATTCTTGTCTTTTATAAGTCACTTCTGTTTCATCAAATAATAACGTCATCTCATCAATTTTATCATCTGTGTCTTTTGCAAAAGTAATACCAACAATTTCTCCCATGTCCCCGTTGAAAACATTAAACTCTGGGCTATTAACTAAATGAAGGACTTTATCCCCAATACGATACACTTTATCGAGCCATTTAACTTCTTTTCTAGTGCCATCATCATTACCATTTAAAATGCCCTGCATCATTTGATTCAATTGATCTATCCCAGCTTTACCACGGTACATTGGGGCTAAGACTTGGACATTTTGAGAAGAAAAACCTTTGTCTTTAGCTCTTAAAACAACCTGTTCGACAACTGATTCAATTTGGTTCACTGAACAGGCAATAAATGAGCGATCCTTTTGATTAACTGTTAAATCATCAGGTAACTTACCGTTTTTAATGCTATGAGCTAAAGAAATAATAGTTGAACCATCTTCTTGACGATAAATATCAGTTAACTCTCTCTTAGGAATTTCTTCAACACCTAACAAATCAGTTAACACTTGACCTGGACCTACTGAAGGCAGCTGATCTTTATCTCCAACAAATATAACTTGCATATTATTAGGTATTGATTTTAATAAGGTATTGGCTAACCACGTATCAACCATGGACATCTCATCCACAATTAACAAACCACCTTCTAATTCTTTAGCTTCTTCTAAGACTTCCTTTTCTCTACCAGTTAATCCTAACAGCCTATGAATCGTACTAGCTGGTAATCCTGTCATCTCATTCATTCGCTTAGCTGCTCTTCCAGTTGGAGCGGCTAAAAGAATTGGAAAGACGTCTTGTGTATAGTCTTCTAAGTTTAAAGATAAACCGTTAAGTTCGGCAAAAAGAGTTACTATTCCATTAACAACCGTTGTTTTCCCTGTCCCTGGCCCACCTGTTAAAATAAAGAATGGAGACGTAACAGCTTCTTTAATCGCTTGCGTTTGTGATTCGCCATAAGAAATATTGAATAGCTTTTCAATTTCCTTTATCCCTTGATTAATTTCTTTTTCAGGATATTTAATTTCTTTTTTACGTTTTAATAAACGCTTAATCGAAGTTGTAATCCCTACCTCAGAAAAATAAAGAGATTTTTCATATAACTTCGTCCCTTCTTGAATAATAACCCCTTCTTCAGAAAGACGAATAACTTCATCCGCCACTGCTGAAGGCGGAATTTCAACTGGACGACTGGATTCAAGAGTCGTTAAAGAAACCTCTAAAAGCTGTCTTGCTTCCATATAAGTATTCCCTGTGTTCAAACAACTTTGAAAAAGTTCATGAACAAGAGCTGCTCTAATTCTTTGAGATGAGTCTGCACTAATACCAATTTTTTCTGCTAAAGCATCTGCCTTTTTAAAACCAACACCTTCAATATCTTCAACTAATCGGTATGGGTTTTCGTTAATAATACTTAAGGTTTCTTCTTTATAAAACTGATAAATACTAAAAGCAAGTTGATTACCAAATCCGTATTGATTTAGTCCAACAATAATTTGCTCCATCCCGTAGTTTTCTTTAATGGTTTCAACAAGAGTAGCTATTTTTTTATCGTTTAACCCTTTAATTCCTAGTAAGCAATCTGGATTTTCAATTATTTTATCAATAGCATCTGAACCTAATTCAGTCACAATATTTTCTGCTATTTTTTTACCTATCCCTGGAAATTTATCACTTGATAAATATTGAATCATTCCCGTTTGAGAAGTTGGTTTATCTTGTTGATAACTATCAACTTTTAACTGCTCTCCGTATCTTGGATGATTAACAATATCGCCAAAAAAGCGGTAAATCTCATCTTCTTGAATTTGCCCAAAGGTCCCAGTAACAACTATTTCCTGAGCCATGTACGGCGTGTTAGTATCTTTAACATTAACAAGTAATACTTTATAAAAATTAGTGGCATTTTCGTAAAAGGTAGTCACTACTTGGCCAACTATATAGTTTTTTTCATTTTCTGCTACTTCATCAAACATCAGCGACTTCTCCTTCTACTCTCTTATTTATCTAAAAAACTCACATCATCCCACAATTCTAAAGTAAACACGCCATCTGTATAATCAATAACACTTAAACTATTATTAGCTAGTCCACCATCTTTTCTAATATCCTTTAACGGTGTACCTACTAACGTTTGAATAATTCCACCTAAGGTCATTCCATGGCTAACAAATAATAGAGGCCCTTCTGTTGCTTCTGCTATTTTTTCTCGAACAAAAGGAAGACTTCTTTCAAGCATCTCTTCAAAGGTTTCTCCATTAAAGGGACTAGGATCATACTCACTAGGTGAATCTCTCATAGCTCTCATTTGAGTTGGGTATAACTGTTTCCCTAAGTCGATTTTTTGACCTTCTAAATCACCCAATCCTAATTCTCTTAAGTCGTCACTAAAAACAATTTCTGGTTTTACTTTTAATTCATTTCTAATTCCTTCAGCTGTTTTACGTGTACGAGAAAGAGGGCTACTATAGATTTTTTCAAAAGAAATATCTTTCAAATGCATTCCTAACTGCTCAATCTCAATATAACTTTCTTTCAGTAAAGGAGAATCTCCTTCCATTCCTTGAAAACGTCTATCTTGGTTCCACTCAGTCTTTCCATGCCTTGTAAAATATAACTTCATCTAAAAATCCTCCTTAGGATAACTTATCGTTGTCATAAATATGTGTTTTTTCTAAATTGGGAAAGTCTTGCTGTCTTAAAGCCTCATAAATAATCATAGCTGCTGTATTAGATAAATTCAATGAACGAACATGCTCATCATTCATGGGAATACGAATACACCCTTCCTCATGACTTCTCATAAATTCTTCTGGTAAGCCAGTTGTTTCTTTACCGAAAATAAAATAATGATCTTCCCCGTCATTATAATCAACATCACTATATGTTTTTCTAGCAAATTTACTTACTAAATGAAGATTTTCTCCTTTAATAGATTCTAAAAAACTATCTAAGTTAGGATGATAGGTAATATTAACATCATGCCAGTAATCTAAACCAGCTCTTTTTAAATGCTTATCGTCTACTGAAAAGCCTAAAGGTTCAATCAAATGTAATGGTGTGTTAGTTGCTGCACACGTTCTAGCAATGTTCCCTGTGTTCGCAGGTATTTGTGGTTCAAAAAGGACAATATGGTTCATATTAGTTAACTTCTTTCTCTATAATTTATCATTTAAGGTGTATTTTTCACATAAAAAAAAACGTATCGCCTCGGTGTCAGTTCACTGCGAGTCGTTACGTTGATGGGAGTCATCCCTCAACAACTTTTATCAGAACAGGAATCTGATAAAAACCTTTGAAAATGACTTTACAACAGTATAGCACCCTTTCAGGTATTATACAACTATCAAATATGAAAATTACTGTTTTTTTCCAACCAATATTTTCACATCAATAGTCAACTCTTTAAACGGATTTTCTTTTGCATATTTTTTGGCTGTATCGCTTGCGCCCCATAATATCGGCGACATTTTTAAGGTATCTTCGTAATCTTTGTGAAAAATAGGAACTTGATAAGTTACTCTCTCTTCTTGAATCAGAGATACATCTTTTTTGAATTTTTCATAAACATTTTCATTAGAGTACTCTTGTTTTTCAGGATTATCATGATAAAAAAGTTCTCTCATTTCTTTTAAATAATGACTCTCAGGAATCACTTTAATCATGATGGCTCCAGGTTTTAAAACACGTAGCATTTCTTCATAGTGACTAGGTGAAAAAATATTAAGTAAACAATCAATACTTTCATCTTGAAAAGGCATTGCTGTAACATCTCCAATAAAAAAGAAGCCTTGTTCTGAGAAATCACTAGCTAACTGTACCCCGTCTTTTGATAAATCAAATCCTGAAAATATTTTTTGAGATGTTGTTTGCTCTTTTAATCTTTGAACAAAACTTCCTTCACCACACCCCATATCAACAACAACTGTTTCTTTGGGTAACTCATTAAGTAATAATACTATTTTTTCTTCTAATTGTTTATAAATCCCTTGTTGAATCATTTTCCTGCGACTTAGTAGCATCTCTTTATCATAATCACTTGATAAATGATGATTAGGAAAATGAATAGTTCCTTTTTTAGATAGGTCGTATTGATGCCTATTTTGACAGATAATTGAATTACCACTTACTTCTATAAATTGGCTTTGGCATTTAGGACATTGAAATAAATGTAATTGCTCTTGTAAAAATTCTCGGCTATAATCGATTTTCTTTTTTAACATCTCTTTAATTGCGCCTTTCGTTAAATAAATTAGTATCCCCATTCTAACACAAAAAACTCTTTTCATGCTTGTTCTCTATGTTATACTATGGTCAAATGATGAATTATAAAATGGAGGATTTTCCCGTGATTATTAAAGAATTTTGTGCAGAAAACTTTACTAACATTCCAAATGCTATTGCTTCTGGAGCTAGCAGAATTGAATTGTGTGATAACTTAACTGTTGGTGGTACCACAGTTAGTAAAGGTGTCATGAGTGAGACTATTGCTTACTGTAATGAAAAGAACGTCAGTGTTTTCCCTATTATTCGCCCTAGAGGTGGTAACTTCATCTATACGGACACTGAACTTAAAATTATGGAAGCTGATATTTACGAAGCTAAACAATTAGGTGCTGATGGCATTGTATTAGGCTGTTTAAATGAAAGTAATTGGATTGATGAGGAAGCTATGGAAATTCTTCTAGGTGCTGCTGAGGGGATGCAAGTAACTTTCCATATGGCTTTTGACCAAATGAGCCGTGATGATCAATTTGAAGCAATTGACTGGCTTGCTGCTCATTCTGTTAACCGTATTTTAACTCATGGTGGCGTTAGTGGAACGCCTATCGAACAAAATCTAGAGTACTTAAATGACTTAATTTCGTACGCTAACAACCGTATCACTATCTTACCTGGTGGTGGTATTACCCACGAAAACAGAGATGCTGTTTTATCATTCTTACAAGTAAAAGAAATTCACGGTACTCGCATTGTTGACTTTTTTAATTAAAAATAAAACGAGGTAAGCTTATAGCCTACCTCGTTTTTTTGTTTAATAAATGTTTAACTTGCTTTTTGCTTTTTCTTCTCGGCTTTGATTACTTTCAAAGCTCTTTTTCTCGTTTTAATATTAGGACTTCTTAATCTTCTGTACGCACTAGATAGATCATTTTTCTCCATTTATATCACTCCCTATGCTTTTTACCAACTAGCTTTCTTGACCCCTGGAATAAGTCCTTGATGTGCTAATTCTCTAAAATGAATACGTGACATACCGAATTTTCTCATGTAAGCCCTTGGTCGACCATCAATCCCATCTCTTAATTTCATTCGATTAGGGTTAGACTCTTTTGGTAATTTTCTTAAGCCTTCATAATCATGAACTTCTTTTAATCGATTTCTTTCGTCTGCATATTTTAGAACTAGTTGTTTTTGTTTTTCATATTTGGCAATCTTTGACTTTTTAGCCATCAGTATTTCCTTCTTTCTTCTTAATAAGCTCCTTGTTAATGAGCCAACATTTCTTGAGCAATCTCTTGACCTGTTAATTCTTCACTATAATAAGTTGGCCAATTATCTAATTGCTCATACAAACTTTCTTGACTGTCGTTTCCAAAATACAAGTGAAAATGTTCTGCTTTTGTATCTGAAATATTATGGTCACTAAATTGAATATATTTAAAAGCGCCACTTTCAGGATTTTTAGCTTCAAAACAATAGCGAACGCCGCGATTGCCTTTCTCATAAGTTAATACTTTATAACCACGAGATTCATAAGCTGATGAAAAGGATTTGCCACTTGAATCTGTATAAGTAATATAGTTATCAACGATACTTATTTTTTCGATATCTGTTTTATATCCCGCTGTATAATAAGTTTTGTATTCTTTCGCCGATTGATCTTTATTCATTTTAGCTTTGTAATCAAACACTTGATCCATAGTGCCATCTAACACAAAAAGATACACAGATTGCCAGTTGCCTGACCAATTTGACAAGGCTCTTTCTCCAATCTCATTATCTTCAAAATAACCACTATGAACTGTTTTTTCTTTTTTTACTGGAGCTGCATCCATTTTACTATTTGAATTCGTTGTCTTTATCAATGCCTCTAAGTTGTCTTTCATCACACTTACATAGTCTTTACCTTCTTTTATCTCTTTATTGGATAAACTTTCTAAAGGATTTAAAACAAGTAGTTCAACATTTGCTTCCTTAGCCAATGTTTTGGCGATAGCATCATTAGCATTTGATTCAAAATAAATGTATTGAATGTCATTAGTCTTAACGTATTTTTTAAGCTCTGCTAACCGAGCTGGAGAGGGTTCTTCATCAGGTGATAAGCCAGCAATCGGCACTTGATTCAAACCATATTCAGTAGCTAAGTAACCAAAAGCTGCATGTTGTGTGACAAAATTAGGTTGTTTCACTGATTTAAAATTTTCTTTGTATTGTTGATCCAATTCTTTTAACTCTTTTAAGTAATTTTCCGTATTTTGAGATAATTCTTTTTCCTTATCTGGATAAGTCGCAATGAGTTGTTGACTTATCTCTTCAACTTCCTTAATAGCCAAGCTTGGTGCTAACCAAACATGAGGATCTAATTCATGATGGTGATGATCATGTTCCTCCTCATGAGTATCCTTATCATGATGATGTTCTTCTTCTCCACCAGGCAGGAGCATCATGTTTTCAGTCGCTTTAATAACCTTCACATTACCTTCTTTCAAGGTAGTTTCAATAGATGGTACCCAAGTTTCCATATTTTCGTTGTTATAAACAAAAACATCAGCGTCTTGAATTTTCTTTAAATCTTTTGCTGATGGTTCATAATCATGTACTTCAACACCAGCAGATACTAATAACTCAACCTCTCCTAAATCGCCTACAATATGTTTAGTAAAGTCATACATAGGGTAAAAACTAGTCATAACAGAAAGTTTGTCCGAACTTTCTTGAGATTGACTTTGTTTATTGGTGCAAGCTCCTAAAAGACTAAATAACAACAGAGCTGAAGTTCCTAATAACAATTTTTTCCTCATAAAATCTCCTCCGATTTCTTTAAATCGTAACGATTACGTTTTACAAGATTGAATATTAGCAAAGTTTTTTGGCTCTGTCAAATACTTTTTAGAATAATAATTAAATTTGGGTATAAAAAAAGAAGCATCTAACAGATACTTCTTTTTAAGAATAATTAACTTCTTAAACCTCTACCTTTATTAATTAAATACCAACAAACAGAATAAAGGACAATAATAAAACCAATAATAATAACAAATGACACTACAATTGATACATCCTCTACTCCTAAGAAACCATATCTAAATCCTGAAATCATATAGACGATTGGATTGACTTTTGATACAGCTTGCCAAAATGGTGGCAACATTGAAATGGCATAAAACACACCACCTAAATAGGTTAAAGGTTGCAATACAAAGGTTGGGACAATAGATACATCATCATAAGATTGGGCAAAAATCCCATTAATTAATCCTGCTAAAGAAAATAATATTGCTGTGAGTAATAAAGTTAAAATAACAATTGGCCATGACACAACTTGTAATGGAACAAAAAATAAGGAAACGATTGTCACAAGACTTCCCACCAAAAAGCTACGACCAAGCCCTCCAATGACAAATCCCCAAATAATAATATGAGTCGGCACAGGAGCGACTAATAACTCTTCAATGTTCTTTTGAAATTTTTGAGAAAAGAAAGATGAAGAAACATTAGCATAAGAACTTGTAATCGCAGACATCATAATAAGACCAGGTACGATAAATTCCATATAAGAGAATCCACCCATATCCCCAATTCTTCCACCAATCATTTTCCCAAAAATAACAAAGTATAATGACGTTGTAATAACTGGTGGGACTAAAGTTTGTACCCAAATTCTTAGATAGCGGTTGGTTTCTTTGACTGCTAAACTTTTTAATGCTGTTAAATAGAGTTTATTCATGATTCTTGTTCTCCTCATGCTTTTCTTCTGTAATCGTTAAAAAGAGTTCTTCTAAACGATTGGCTTTATTTCTCATAGATAATACCTTAACGCCCTGAGCTGATAATTGTTCGAAAATATTATTTAAACCTTGTTCTTTAAGGACTTCAACTTCTAAAGTTGCCTCATCTATTACTGTATATGGGTATTCTTTTAAAGAAATAGTTTGCTTTCCTGCTTCAATATCAAATACAAAAGTTTCTGATTGAAGTTTTGATAATAAACTCTTCATACTCGTATTTTCAATTAATTCTCCAGATTGAATGATACCGATATTTCGACAAAGCATCTCAGCTTCCTCTAAATAGTGAGTCGTTAAAATAATCGTTGTACCAGATTCATTTAACTCTCTTAAAAAAGCCCACATATCACGGCGAAGTTCAATATCAACACCTGCTGTTGGTTCATCTAAAATGAGTAACTTAGGCTCATGCATCAGTGCTCTTGCAATCATTAATCGGCGTTTCATACCACCTGATAACATTCTTGCTCGCTCATTTCTTTTTTCCCATAAGTTAGATTGTTTTAAATACTTTTCACTTCTTTTTAAGGCTTCTTTTCTAGATACTCCGTAATACCCCGCTTGATTCACAACAATTTGTTGGACAGTTTCAAATGGATTAAAGTTAAATTCTTGTGGTACCAATCCAATTTGTTGTTTCGCTTTTACTAACTCAGTATCTAAATCGTAACCAAATACTTTTACTTCCCCTGATGTTTTATTAACAAGTGATGTAATAATTCCTATCGTTGTTGATTTCCCAGCTCCGTTAGGTCCTAATAAAGCATAAAAATCACCAGATTCTACCTCTAGATTAATTCCTTTTAACGCTTCAACACCTGTTGCATATTTTTTTCTTAAATCCTTTATTTCAAGTGCGTATGTCATACTAACTCTCCCTATTATTTAATGGCTGAAACAATTGAGTCATTTCATCTAAAAAGATTGTAACTTCATCATTTTTCAACTCATAATGATGCCATTGCCCTTTTTTTTCAACAACAACTAGCTCAGCTTTGGCTAGTATTTTCATGTGATGAGATAAGGTTGGTTGGGTAAAACTAAAGTGTTCTAACAACTCACAGGCACATAAGCTACCTTCTCTTAATAATTCAATGATTTTTAGACGATTAGGATCAGCTACAGCCTTCAACCTTAGTATTAATTTGTCCTTTTCCATTTTTCATCTCCTTAGTACATAGATAAATTTCTATATACAGATTATGCTACTTATAAAAACTTGTCAAGAAAAGATAAATGTCATAAAAAAAAGAACAACTAAATAGTCGTCCTTTTCAAATCTCACTGACATTACGTTCCAATAAAGAATCCCATAAATAAGCGAGCAATATTAAAATAAATAAGTACACTTGTCAAATCACTTAACGTTGTGATAAACGGACCACTGGCAACAGCTGGGTCAAAGCCTATTTTTTCCATCAAAATCGGAATAAAGCTTCCGGCTAAATTAGCAACTGTAATCGCACATAACATAGCTATCCCTATAACAAAACCTAATATAAAATTATCTTTCCAAAAACCAACGACAATAAAAATAACAAATCCTGTTACACAGCCAGTTATTAAACCTGTTAACACTTCATTGATTATTAATTTAAAAAAGCTCATATCTTTTTCATCGGAAATAGCTAGTTTTCTAACAGCTACGGCTAAAGATTGTGTCCCAGCATTTCCTGCTGTCCCTGTAATAAGAGAGATAAAAACAGCTAAAATACTAGCTTCATTAATCAACACTTCATAATGACTGATTAAAGTGGCTGTCGACATTCCTAAAAAGAGCAGGGTAATAAGCCATGGTAACCTTTTGATTGAAGCTTTTAAAGGTGTTTCAGCTACTGCCTCAACGTCGACTCCGGCAAGTCCTGAATAATCACTGGCTGCTTCGTCATCGATAACATCAATAATATCATCAACTGTAATAATCCCTAACAATTCTTTTCTAGAATTAACAACAGGAACTGCTAAGAAATCATAGTCTCTTATTGTTTTAGCAACATCTTCTTGATCCTCTGTTACATCTATTGAAATAACACGCTCTTCCATCATCTCTGATATTAAAGTATCGGCATCATTAACAATTAAATCTCTTAAAGAAATAACACCAACTAAATGATTTCTACTATCCACCACATAAACATAATAGATAACTTCTGCTTGAGGTGCTTTTTGTCTTAATAAATTTAAAGCCGAACGAATCGTTTGATTAGCCACAATTGAGATATAATCAGTGGTCATAATCGCACCAGCTGTTTTATCTTCGTATCCTAAAAGTCCTTTAATTCGATTAACATTTTCAGAAGTCATTAAGCTTAAATACTTCAAAGCCTCTTCTTTATCTAACTCATTTAAAATATCCGCTGCATTATCGGCATACATTTCACTTAACATATCAGCTACATAACGTGGAGCCATTTCAGCCAGATAATCTTTCATATCTTCATGATCTTCTTCAATCACATCGAACATATCTGCTGTTTCTTTTGGTGATAAATAAGTATATAAACGAAGTCGCTCTTTTTCATCTAAGGTAAAATAAAACTGTCCTTGCTCGTAAAGATGCCACTCTAAAAAAATCTCTCTAAAGGTTGCCAGCTTATCTTCATGAAGAACTTTCCTAAGTTGATTAAACTGCTCTTCCATTTCGATGTTTTCGTTCATGAAAATCCCCCTTTTATTTAGCCATGACCTCTTTCATATCTTCAGGTATATCTTGCCTAAAAACTAAAGGCTCATGAGTAAAGGGGTGCATTAATTCTAATTCGGAACAATGAAGTGCTTGTCGGTCAATCCCTTGCTCCATATCGCCTCCGTAAAGACTATCCCCTAATAATGGACAACCTACACCAGAAAAATGAACACGGATTTGATGTGTTCTTCCAGTATGTAGTTGAATTCTAACTTGAGCCACATCTTTAGATTTTTTGACTACCCAGTAATCAGTCTTAGCCTCTTGACCATCTTCTGTTACTTGTCTCTTGATTAGTGAAGACATATCTCTACCAATCTTCAAATTTATCTGCCCCTTTTCAGATAAACTCTCAACATCCCCACTAACTAATGCTGTATAAAACTTTTTTAATTGACCATTTTGTAATTGCTTATCTAACATAGCATGAGCAAATCCGTGCTTAGCAAATAACATTAACCCTGTTGTATCTCGATCTAATCTTGTTACTACATGAACCACACGATCAACGTATTGCTGCTCATTATAATAATGTTTCACTCGGTGCGCCATTGTTCCAACTGGATGGTACTGAGCTGGAATTGACGCAACATCTTTTGGTTTATTCACAATCAATAAATGCTCATCTTCAAACACGATATCTAATGGCGCATCATAGGGTTTTAAGGTTTCATGTTCGCCCTCATCTGGAATAATAATTTTCACCTTATCACCTGGTTGTACTAAGAAAAGAGCATTTTGAACCTCTTCATTGACAAGTAAAGTTCCACCGTGAAATTTTATTTTTGCTAATAGCTTTTTTGAAACCCCTTTTCCCTTTAAAAAGGTTTTTAATTTTACTGATTCATCTTCAACTTGCCAAAAAAATTCCATTCTTTAATCCATTCCCCTTAGTTCACCAATAAACGCATCATTAACTCGACGCCAAAAGTGTGTATGTCGATATGACGCAAATTTAATCCGTTGTTTTGCTAATTTTATCTTAACTGAAACCAAATCTTCTTCTGTCATCACTAAATGATCTATATAGAGTTGATAGCTTTCTCCGCGGTCGAGTAATAATGTAATCCACTCATCACTAGCAATAATCATAGGTGAACCTAATGAGCGGTAAACACGATTATTAATAGAGGCCACTTCATTTAACTGCATAGCATTTACTCTTGGATGAATAACTGCCCCACCTAAACTTTTACTATACGCTGTCGAACCTGTTGGCGTTGAGACTGATAAGCCATCTCCTCTAAACTTTTCAAATAATTCCTCTTTGATATAAACTTCTGAAACCATGGTTCGATTTAAATTTTTAATGGTTGCTTCATTTAGAGCTAAAAAACGTTTCTTTTTTTCAGGATTTTGATAGGTTAATTCTACTTCTAATAATGGATACGACACGCTTTCAGAAGTTTCCTCTTTTAAACTTTTGACTAGATAATCTAACTCGTAATCTCGCCAATCTGTATAAAAACCTAAGTGTCCCGTATGAACACCAATGAACCTAACATTTTCTAGTTCTTCAGAGTAAGAATGAAAGGCATTTAAAAGCGTTCCGTCTCCTCCTACTGTAATTACTACTTCAGGCTTTTCTAAACTCAACTCAAAAGAAGCCGCAACTAATTTTTCTCGCAGTTCAGTTGCAACTTTTTTGGATTTTGGTGCTTGATTAGCAATAACAGCAATTTTCATTAGGTCTCGTCTCCTTCATCTAAGGGTTTATTACCTTGAATTTTTTTAGGTCGTCGATAAGAAAACAAATGTTGAGCTTCTTGAATTTCATCTCTTATCTTAGACATTTCTTCATCTAATAAAAAGGCAGCTTCAGCTGTTTTTTCTAAACGTGTGTTAATTTCTTCAGGAAATTCTCCTTGGTATTTATAATTTAGTGAGTGTTCTATGGTTGCCCAAAAATTCATCGCTAAAGTTCTAATTTGAATTTCAACTAATATTTTTTTCTCACCTGAAATCAGTTGAACTGGATATTCAATAACTACATGATAAGAGCGGTAGCCACTTGATTTTTTATTTTCAATATAATCTCTTTCATGGATTACTTTAAAATCGTTTCTTTTTCTAAGAAGTTCTACCACTTCGTAAATGTCTTCTACAAACTGACACATAATTCTAATGCCTGCAATATCTTGTAGGTCTGTATCAATTCTTGAATACTCAATATGTCTCATCTTGGCTTTTAGCATGATGCTGTCTTGTGTTTTTACACGTCCAGTTACAAATTCAATTGGCGTATGTAAATTATTTTCTTTGTATTGTTGTCTGATACTTTTTAGTTTAACCTTCAGTTCAGACACAGCCTGTTCATATGGTGCCAAAAACAATTTCCATTCGTTTTCTATCATTTCACTTCCACACCCTTATCCTTAAACATACATCGACTATTTTATCATAAAATCATCTAAAACGTTAGTCACTCGTAAGCTTAAGTTACTACCTATAAGGCTTAAAATTGAGTTTCCTTCAAAAAGGTTGTACACTGTGAGTTGAGGTGAGACTATGGCTCAAGAAACAGAAATCGAATTTAAAAATTTATTAACCCAAGAAGAATACCAACAACTACTTAATACGTTCAACTTAACCCACAAAGACATCAAAGAGCAAACTAATCATTACTTTGATACACCAAACGGCTTATTAAAACAAAAAAAACGAGGTCTACGAATTCGAGTACTATCATCTAAAATCGAATTCACCTTAAAAACACCTGGCAAAGACGACTATACCTATTTAGAAATAACTGATTATTTAGAGACATATAATAAGAATTTAAGTTTAACAGAGCAGTCATTTCATCCAACTAGTGATGTATTAACTTTTTTAGAAAAAGAAAACTTTCCTATTAATGAATTAAATCAAATCGGTTCTTTAACTACTTATCGCTCAGAAATCAAATTAAATACTGATGTATTATTAGTCTTAGACGAAAGTCATTATGGTGGTATAAAAGATTTCGAGTTAGAGATGGAAGTCACTGATACTCAATCAGGACACGAGTTTTTTACTCATTTCCTTAAAGAACATCAGATTCCACTTAGACCAGCTAAGAAAAAGATTGCTCGAATGTTTGAGCAATCATTAAAATCACAGGCGTAATTTCTTTCACAAGCTTATTCCTTTCGCTTTTATATTTTCTTTGATAGATTATAGCTAGTTAGTAAATATTTAAAAAGTTAGGAGGCGTTAGAATGATTGAAATATACCTTTTTATTAATCCAATAGATGAGTCTAGTCTTTTTATTGAAAAAAAGTTTCTTAATTTAATTAATCAAGAAAAAGTCAAAGTGGATTTTAGAATGATTCCTCTGTTAAATCCTAGAGTTCTTCAAAATTTTATGATTGCAAAAGAACTACCTGTCCATGATTTAGCATTAAGAAACCATTTATTTCAAGCTACATATTCAGCGGCTCTCGATTATAAAACGGTACAACTTCAAGGTAAACGTTTAGGACATGAGTTTTTAATTGAGCTACAAAAGCAAGTCGGCTCAAACAAAAAACAATATTCAGCTCATTTAGTTGAATCCATTTTAGAAGCCCTACACGTTGACATGGAGTTATTTCAGTCTGATCGCCGTTCAGAACTAGTCGTTGATTTTTTTAAACTAGATCAACAAGTCGCTCATGAGATGGGCATTGAAGATTATTCAAACGCTGTTATTTTTAATTATAATTGCGACCGTGATTTTGGTGTTTTAATTGACGCTAATACGCCTGTCGATTTAATTATTGATTTATTTAAAACAGATTGCATTGAAAATACACTGACACAACATTCTGATCGACTGCACTTATACTAAAATCGAATAATAAAAAAAGACTAATCTTTAAAAGGTTAGTCTTTTTTGCTATTTAAAATGTTTCCACTAAAGCTTCTAATTCATTTAGACGTTCTTCAAATACTTTCATTGCGTCTTCAATGTAAGCCGCTTGTGTCATATCAACACCAGCTTTTTTCATCACTTCAATTGGGTAATCGCTACTACCTGCTTTTAAGAATCCTAAATAGTTTTCTAAAGCATTTTCCTCACCCTTAAGAATTTTATCTGCTAAAGCTGCAGCTGCAGAGAATCCTGTTGAGTATTGGAATACATAGTAGTTATAGTAGAAGTGAGGGATACGACTCCACTCGTAAGCAATTTCCGGGTCTTTTTCTACTGAAGGACCATAATATTTAGCATTTAATCCAGCATAGTAGTCACTTAAGAATTCACTTGTTAAAGGAGTTCCTTTGGCATCTTCTGTATGAATGAAATGCTCAAATTCAGCAAATTGTGTTTGTCTAAAGATTGTTCCTTTGAAACCATCTAAATAATGGTTTAATACAAAAGCACGTACTTTAGGATCTGTTTCTGTTTTTAATAAATACTCAGTTAATAAGTTTTCATTTGTCGTTGAAGCAATTTCTGCTAAGAAAATTGAATAGTCCCCATAAACGTAAGGTTGATTTTTACGTGTGTAGTAACTATGAACACTATGTCCCATCTCGTGAACTAATGTGTATAAATGATTTAAGCTATCATGCCAGTTTAATAAAATATAAGGTTTTGTATCATAGCTTCCTGAAGAGTAAGCGCCACTACGTTTACCTTTATTTTCAACAACATCAATCCAGCGATCCGCATAAGCTTCTTTAACGATTTCAATATACTCTTCCCCTAATGGCGCTAACCCTTTAAGAGAAATTTCTTTTGCTTCTTCGTAAGAATGTTTAATTGGTGCATCACCTAAAACTGGTGTATACATATCATACATATGTAATGTATCTACATTAAGTAATTTTTTACGTAATGCTACGTAACGATGTAATAATGGTAAGTTTTTATCAACAACATCTAGTAATGTATCATAAACAGATTCAGGAATATGATTGGCACTTAAAGCTGCATCACGAGCTGAAGAAAAGTTTCTTACTTTAGCATTGAAGTTATGTTTTTTAACGTTGGCTGTTAAAGTACTTGCAAAAGTATTTCTAAATTGCTCATAAACACTATACATTCCTTTAAATGCTGCTTCTCTAACTTCACGATTCGTACTTTCCATTAATTGCCCATATAAACCATGTGATAATTCAACATCATTTCCTGCTTCATCTTTAACAATTGGGAATTTTAAATCCGCATTGTTTAAAACTGAGAAAGTATCACTTGAAGAAGATAGAACCTCACTTGCATTAGCTAATAATTCTTCTTCTTTAGCAGATAAAACATGTTTTCTTTCATCTGTCATTTGTTTAACAAAATAACGATACACTTCTAATTCTTTATTTTCAGCAAAATAGCCATCAATTTCTTCATCTGTTAGAGTTAGTACTTCTGGTTGGAACCAAGCTAAAGCTGCTCCAGATTGAGCTGCTAAACTACTTGCTCTTGCGTATAAGCCTTGATATGTTGTATTACTTGTATCTTGGTCATTTTTTAAATGTGAATACACATAAATTTTTTCAACTTCGCGGTACACACTTAATAAATACTCGATTGCTTTTAAAAAGCTTTCTGATCCATTTTTTAGTGTTCCTTGGAATGTTGGTGCTTCTTCTAATTTTTTACTTAGTGCTTCAAAAGCCACATCAAAAGCTGCATCACTTTCAAAAATTGGGGTTAAATCCCATGTTTCTTCTACTTTTAAATCTGAACGATTTGGTAATTGTTTTGTTTCACTCATTATTTCGTAACTCCCCTCTCATAATTTACTTACTTATCATAACATATTTTAAGGGTAACCACAGAAATTCCTTCTTGTTTTTTAAGGAATTGTTCAGCTTTTCTTTATAAGAATAACACTCATTTTCCACTTCTATTATATGTTCTCCTTTTAAAAAGCATAAATAAATGGACAAACAATAGCGTAATAATGTCTCTCTTTCGACTAAAGTAAAGGACTCAAATTCATATTCTTTCTTAACATAGGACAGTATCTCTTCTAATGTACCTGCCTTGAATAATAAAAAATACTGATAGACTAAGAAACGAAAAAGATACTCTTCTTCCATCATTAATGGCGATAAAAAACTAGGATAAAAATAAAGTTGATTGAGTTGCCCTAAGTTCTCCCCTTGACTATAAAAAAAGGACTGTAACTCCATCACTCCAGGTTGTTTTTTAACTAATTGTTGATTCCATTTTTCTTGTTGCTTATCGTAATTGGCTTGAGTATCAGTTTCAATCATTTCTTTTTTCTTCATTGTTTTTGGACAAGATAAAATATCTACAATAGAATGTTTATTTAACGAAAAAGATTCTCTTTTAAATTGCCATTTTAAAGGAGTTTTTGACAAAAAATAAGTTAGTTCAATACATTCATTTTTGCCACTTAACCCCCATAGATAAAAACCTATTTCTGGAGAGAAAGAAATAAATTGTTTTTGTAATTCTGAAAGCGAACCAGAAAAAGATAAGTTATTCCCTAAAAGCCAAATCACTTGATAGCCATTTTGAAGATAAGAGCTGGTTCGTTCTTTTAAGCGTTTGATGCTAAGCGTGCTACATTGAAACTCCACTGCAATATTCCCCTCAACCAAAATATCTGGCCTTTGTTGAATGGATGGTAAATATGCTTCTAGTTCATAAGTTAATCCAAATTTGTCACAATTTTTCGCTAATACTTCTTTACCTAATAAATGCTCTTCTGATTCATTCTCTGAAAAAGAATCACAGCTTTGACACTGCTTATGAGAAAAATGAGGGCGCATAACTAATCCATTTTTGATAATCACTTCACTCCCACACCCTGGGCAATACCAACTTATTTTTCGCTGATTTTCAATTTCTAATCGACTCAACTTAGTTAAATCAATTTTTCCTCCTATTTCATTTTCTGCTACTAACACTATCTCCCCTCCTTCTTTACTTAAAATATTCGTTAGAAGTTAAAAGTTACTTGAAAATTATGGCCATGTCCTTGATACTTATAACTAGATAAGGAGGGATTTTTTCATGTACGATACCTTAAAACAAGAAATTATTAGTGTCAGTAAAGAAATCGGCATTGATAAAATCGGTTTTACATCCGCTGAACCTTTTGACCATTTAAAAGAAAGTTTATTAGAACAAAAAGAAAACAAACATACTACTGGATTTGAACATCAAAACATTGATGAGAGACTTTATCCTGAACTCATTTTTGACCAACCAAAGTCAATTATTTCAATTGCTTTAGCCTATCCATCACGAATGAACACGAGGCCTGAAAAAATTCGTGGTGAAAAACGAGGAAAATTCGCTCGGGCTTCTTGGGGCACTGACTATCACAATATCTTAAAAGACCGTATGGAAAAATTAATCGAAAAAATTAAAGAGTTAGGAGATAATAATCCTGAACTAACCTTTAAACCCATGGTAGATACTGGAGAATTGATTGATGTTGTTGTTGCTCAACGAGCTGGTCTTGGTTTTATTGGTAAAAATGGGTTACTCATTACAGAAGAATTTGGTTCCTATGTTTACTTAGGAGAAATTATTACCAATATTCCTTTTGAAGCAGATACACCGATTGAAAACCAGTGCGGCTCTTGTACCAAGTGTATTGATCAATGCCCAACCTCAGCTTTACTTGGTGACGGCCGAATGAATGGCCAACTTTGTTTATCCTATCAGACTCAAACTAAAGGTATGATGCCTGAAGAGTTTCGTCCGAAAATAAGAACCATTATTTACGGCTGCGATATTTGTCAGGAAGTTTGTCCATTTAACAAAGGCAAAAACTCTCACTTTCATGAAGAGATGGAGCCTGATCCAGAAGTTGTCCAACCTCTTTTAAAACCTTTATTAACCATCTCCAATAAAGAATTTAAAGAAAAGTTTGGTTATTTAGCTGGTTCTTGGCGCGGCAAAAAGCCTATTCAACGAAACGCTATCATTGCTCTTGCTAATGCTCGAGATAAAACAGCTGTTCCAAACATTTTACGTTGCTTAGATGAAGATCCTAGACCTGTTATTCGAGGTACTGCTGCATGGGCCTTGGGAATCTTAGGTAAAGGTAACGATGAAGTTTTACTTTTCTTAGAAGAACATCTTGAAAAAGAAACAGATGAAGAAGCCTTATTAGAACTTAACAAGGCTATTACAGCATTAAAAAAAGATTGAGACTATGTAGTGAACCCTAAAAGTTAGACTTTTTTGGAGTAGAGAAATCTACTCCTTTTTTATTGTCTTAAACTGCCATCTTAAGACGGAAATCAACAGGACACAGTCCACCTAATTTCATTTTTATCCGC
>NZ_JBMEAO010000018.1:0-72550 GCF_048815235.1 Vagococcus fluvialis | reverse complement strand
AGCGGATAAAAATGAAATTAGGTGGACTGTGTCCTGTTGATTTCCGTCTTAAGATGGCAGTTTAAGACAATAAAAAAGGAGTAGATTTCTCTACTCCAAAAAAGTCTAACTTTTAGGGTTCACTACAATTAGAAAAGGAAGAATACATTATTGTATTACCTGGTAAAGGCATTTTTGTTAAAAACATCCGAAATTACAAACCAAACACAATGAAAGAAAACGAACTTAAACAAGAATTTCAATTAATGCTCTTAGAGATGCATTATCACAATATCTCCCAAGAAACATTAGAAAGTTGGATAAATGAATTTGATTCCAAGGTGGTGGCTGATAAATGAGAGTCGTCGATTTAAAAAAGAGTGTTAATGGAAGAACCATTATTGAAGATGTTTCTTTCCAACTAAATTTAGGAGAAATCACTGGGTTAATTGGTCGCAATGGTTCTGGGAAAACAACGCTCTTTCGAACCATTAGTAATCTTTACATTAAGGACCACGGTGATGTTTTTGTGGATCAACATTCTCTGTATGACCACTCTATTTACCGAGAACAGTTATTTTACTTAGATGAACAGTTTCATTTTCTAAATAACCAAACACCAAAAAAAATTGAGAAAATATATAAAGAATTATATAGCTCTTTTGATTCTGAGAAATATGCGAGCCTTTTAAATAAGTATCAGCTTGATCCTAAACAAAAAGTTGGCCAGTTGTCTAAAGGTAATCGTGCCCTTTTTAAAATGATTTTGGCCTTTTCTTCTCAAGCCAAATACTATATCTTTGATGAGCCCTTTGATGGACTCGATTTAATCATTAAGAAAAAAGTGATTAATTTGTTACTTCATGAAGTTAGTTATAATCAATGTTCAGTCATTGTTTCTTCTCACAATTTGGTGGAATTAGAACATTTAATTGACCATGCGATTATTTTAAAAGAAGGAACCATTTTTAAAGATTTCGATTTACAAGGCATAAAAGAAGTGACTAAAAAATTCCAAATGGTCTTTCAGAAAAAAGAAATTCCAGCTGTAGTTAGAGATAATTGTCAGATTATCCAAGTTCATGGCCGTGTCTTAATTGCCGTCTTTGAAAAAATGACTGAGGAACTTTACGAAGAAATTCTTAGTTTAAATCCTGTTTTATTTGAGGAAGTTCCTCTAACGTTAGAAGATATTTTCTCATCTCAATTCGCGGACGAATCTGATTACCAGTTATTTATTTAAAAGAAAGGAGAAAACGATGAATCCTTCTCTCAAAAAAATTCTCATCAACCGATACAAAGGACCTTTAGTCATTCTCATCTTACTGATTTTAGGTATCTACACGTTTCAAACGATTTCAGGCATTACCTCTTGGAAAACAAATTATACTTATTTTAATACACCAGCTGCTCAAAAAGATTTTGATGAACAACTTAAAAATTCTTATGATTTTGAAGACGAGCAAGCAGGCAATATTTTTCTCTATTATGATTTGAAAAAAGAACATGCTATCTACACCGATAACTTTAAAGAGTACAAAGATTATTCTTTGACTATCTTTAATCCAATAACTGACGCTAATCAGTTAGCTTATAACTCTTATTCTTATTACGACGAGCATTTTTTATTTCTATTAGTAATAGTAATGGTCACAGGGGTTCTTTTATTTTTATATGACTTAAAAACTCAATTTACGGCAGCTTTATTTTCTAGTAAATACCGAAGAAAAGATATTTATTGGCATAAAATGATTATTGTAGGCTCTACTTTAGCTGGTACTTTATTAGTAGCTAAAATGATATCATTACTAGCCTACCGTTTTTTCATTCCTTCAGAATTTTTAAATATTTCTCTCCACCAACAGCTTATGTCCACTTTGTCTGGTTGGCTGACGCTAATTGCTCTTTTTGTCATTAGTAGTTTTATTGGTATGTTGTTTGGAGAATGGTTATTCGGAATTGCTACGATTGGGATTATCTATTTCAGTTTCTCTTCTTTCATGATTAATTTAGACTCAATTTATCGAACTATTTTTGTGGATGAAGCCGCGTCTCCTATGACTGTTGACAACAACATTTTAGAGCACGCTTTACCTGTGGTTCAAACATCTATTGATAAAATTAATCTCGTGCCGTTATTAGGAATTGTCCTTTTAGCCAGCATTCTTTTATTTGTAGGTAGTAAATTATTTCAAGCTATCTCTTTAGAACGTATGGGAGAAGCCATTTTAGTTCCACAATTCAGTAGATTACTGCAAGTATTTATTATTTTTTATGGGATGATTCTTTTCTCAACTAATATCTTTTTACTAACTTTTTTCCCAGGAGACTCAATACCTACCAGTTACATAGTCTTCGGAATACTCAAAATACTCGCTTGGTTCCTTGGCTTATGGTTCGTTACAGAATTCACATTATTCAACAAAAAATCGAAAATTATAAGAAAATTAAGCTTTTTAGACATTTAAAAGTCTTATCAATTGATTTTATCTAATATAAGTAATATACTTTAATTATAAATAGAAAGATTTATGAGATGAAGGGACGTAATCAATTTCTGATGCGCAATGGGGGTCAATATTAAATCTATTCTAAACCAAAGAGAGCCTGACATAATATGTCAGGCTCTCTTTGGCATTATTCTGTATTACTTGACGAATTTATTTTTTTTAGATAAAATACAAAATTGTGAGTTCACTCACCGCCTTATGTTGTTAGAATCATTTTTAAGGAGGTTATTTTTATGAAACAACAACCAAGTACATTAACTAAATTGGTAAATGTGTTGAAATTAAATCCAACATTTACTTTTATTATGGGTGAAGACAAAACTGTGTAGTATTAGCTACACGGTTTTTTATTTTGTCCAGATCATAATGAGTTCATTTTCTTGATTCTCTTCATCGTTCCCTTTTTCTGTTACTTTAAAGCCTTCACGAAGATAAAAACGATACGCTCCCTCATTCTTCTCATAAACAGCTAAAGACAACTCTTTGTGATCTTCTTTTGCTTCATTCAAAAGTTTTTGACCAATTTTTTGACCTTGATAGTCTGAATCAATAAAAATCCCAGCAATATAGCTATCCATAATCCCCATAAAACCAACAATCTTGTCATTTATCACATAAGTATAAATGCTCGCTTGAGGTAACATTGATTTGACTTCTTCTAAATGTTCTAACCAATAGCTTTCTGGAATAAAATCATGAGCATTAATATTGGCATTCAACCAAATATGACTGACTTCTTCTAAAGCTTCTCCGGATAAATTTCTTATTTTTTTTATCATATTATCACTCCTTTTTCTAGCTTGTACTTTAGAACTATCCTAACAAATTCTATTAATAAAAACAAAATTATTCTGTTCTCTTGACAACAACGAACAAACGTTCTTATAATATAAAGACTAGATAAGAGGTGATTCCATGAAAAAACTATTTATTATTTTATTACAACCCAACGTAACCTTAGTACAAGCTAAAAAACATGAGTGTCAACTTCTATGGACACCACTCAATAAGAGCTTTAAAGTTCGTTTATCTGATGACGGTCGACTCCTCGTCTCCCCTAATCCTTGTGAAAATACTGCCATTTTTTCTTTATTTAAAGAAACTTTTTTAAAGAGTCAAGCAGAGTATCAAATGAAAAGCGGCTTAAACACACTTCTGATAAGTCCTCATCAAGAAGACTATCTATTTGATTCAGGTTTCGCAAGACTTTATCAAAGCCAACCAAAAGAAAAAGAGCCTACAAAAATTATCCCACTGCATACACATTAACTAAAGAAAATAACACAATTTTGATTTTTTTGTGTTATTTTCACAAAAAAGTGCTATACTTTAAGTAATAAATACCTTTTTTAACCACCCTTATGAGATTACTAAAAAGTATAAGGAGATGTTTTTATGTACAAATTCAACACCAACAATTATTTATACATTTTTATTCTCGCCTTACTCTTTACTTTAGTCTTCGAATCTTGGCAAAAAGGATTCGTCGGAGCAATTGTTGCCATTATTACTTTATTAATTTCTAAAAGAGAACATATCAATAATCATTAAAAGGAGTTTTTATTTATCAGAAAATCGTATTTCGATGGAGGCCTACTAAGCTACATAGGTACTCAATTACTAGCTTTTCTTGTCACTGTTTTAACATTTGGAATCTGCGCGCCCTGGGGAATTTGTATGAGATACAACTGGTCAATCAAACATAAAGTTATTGATGGTCGCCGTTTGTATTTTGATGGAACCGCAATTCAGTTATTTGGTAATTGGATTAAGTGGTGGTTTTTGACAATTATTACGTTTGGTATTTACGGCTTTTGGGTTCATATTAAACTAGAGAAATGGATAACTTCTCATACCCATTTTAGACATTAGGAAAAAGCTTAAGCCTAAGTGATATTCACTTGGACTTAAGCTTTTTTATTAAAACGGCATGTCACTTAAAGATATCATCAAAGCATCATACTCCTCTTCGATTTTATAACCCATGTCCTTTTCAAAACGAGCCATTTCAATTCCTCTAAGAATCTCTTGAATTTTTAATTCGGTAAAAGGCTTCGTTAATTTTGCTTGAGTTTCTTTATCATATAAAGCGAGATTGTTGATAGCTTGTTGCCAATACTTGGCACTTGCTAAATAAGTTTGCACACTAGCGCTTTCTTCTAATCCTTCAGCTTCCATAATACTGATATAATCATGATAATTCATTGATACACCGGCTCAAATAACATTTTAGCACCATCAAAATGAAAGCGTAGAATTCCCAAAGTACCTTCACGATTTTTGCGAATCACTAACTCTTTTTGACTTGGATTCCCATCCACGGGTTGATGTAAAAAAGCCACCACATTACTATCTTGCTCAATGCTACCACTTTCTCTTAAATCACTTAAAATCGGTGTTTTATCTTGTCTGTATTCAACTCCTCGAGATAGTTGAGACAACAAAACAATCACAATATTGAGTTCATTGGCTAAAATTTTTAACTCTCTTGTGATAGCTTCTATCTCAAGACGACGATCTTTATGCCCGCCACTAATCCGAATCAATCCTAAATAATCAATCACTGCCATGTACGGCTTCTTACCATGGTCAAAAATTCGAGCTTTGATATGAGTTTTAATACTTTGAATCGTACTAGCAGTATCAAAAACTTTTAAATTATAATCACGCAATTCATCCAGTGTTTGTTTAACAGCTTCTTTTTCATTTTCTAACAAAACTTGATTGGGTCGCCTTAAATCGTTCGTTGATATTCCTGTTTTTAACGACACAAACCGATTCACTAACTCCTTTTTGTTCATCTCTAAGGTAAAAATATCCACTGCCATCTCTTTATTTCTTTTAATCGCCTGTTCAACTAAATTAATCGTAGCAAAAGCAGTTTTTCCGACTCCAGGTCTAGCACCAATTGTCACAAGCATGCCACCATATAAACCACCACCTAATTTGTAATCTAAATTAGGAAACGTCTTCACGCCACTATCTCCATCATGGTTTAAAGAGTAATCAATGGTCTGAAATGTCTGCTCCAAATCGCCACTTTCTTTTGATTCAGTAAGTCGCTCCATTTGTGATAACAAACTTTTCAACTCTTCTTTAATGGAATCAGATAAATTAGTCGTCCCTTGTTGACACACTTCCTTTAGAGAAACAGTTAAAAACGCTTGATGAAGACTAAGCACGTGAGATTTTATTTGACTCGTTGTGACGACGTTATTTTCAAGTTCAACAAGGTCTTTAAACAGAATTGTCGTATGAGGGTTTAATTGTTTTAAAAAATGAAAAATATCAAATAATGAACTGGCTTCTCCTTTCAATAACTCTAAACAAACAAATAACTCTTGGTACATTGGCACAAGAAACCACTCAGCTTGGCAATCAATTTCAGTTACTAACTTTGGTTCTCTAAGTAACTCACTGACAATTTCTCTCTCAATAGCCACATTAATCATTAGCGAAACTCCTCTGGTACTTCGACATAATTTAGTGGCTCAGTCTTTGTTTGCGGCATTTTCTTAGTATTTTTTCTAGCCCATGATAAAAGTGTTATATAATGACTTTTATATTGCCGATTGGTTGAACCAATGTATAAAGATAACTGGTCAATCCTCTCTTCATAGTCTTCAAACTCTCGCTTAAGTTTGTTTAGTTCAGATTTCGTTAAATAAACATTTTGAAGTTCGCCATAACTATCTATTTCTTTATCTTTATCTAATTCTTTATCTATTGCGTTACTTGGTGTAGTTGAAACGTTATCCGTAACGTTACTACTTGCTAAACTCTTTTGCTTGGCTCTAAAATTAGCTTGTCTAATCCGATTTTGTTCACGAATTTTTGTTAAACTTTCTGTTGATTGATAGTTTTCCCAATTTTTAATAAAATAGACATTTTCAAATTGTTGAATCATCCCGTATTTCTCAAAAGTTGATAAAGCTCCTTCCACAAATTCTTCAGAAAAATCAAAATCTGCTGCTAAATCTTCAGCCGAATAAGCCAAACCTTCCGTTAAATATAGACCACCTGAACGATTACTCTCCCCTGCTCGTGTTAAAAGAAACACCCAAAATAACACTAAACTATTACCATCAGGCATCTTCCTAATTCGCTTAATCTTTCTGTGATCTGAAAGATTAATCGCCAACTTAATCCACTTTGCTTCTGCCATTTTATCCCGTCCCTTTCAAAGTTATGATAATTGCTACCTCTACTATTAGTAACGAAACAAAAATTGAAAATTTATACCTCTTTTTTAATTTCTAATGAAAATGCCATAAAAAAAAGTAAAGAAAATATTAACTTTTAAAATAAATTAAAAGTTATTTCTTGTCTTTTAAATGATTAAGTAGTATATTAAGTAAGGAATTTCGTTATGACTGATCAAGTCGCCTTTTAATTAACATCAGAAAGGAGAATGTATATGACATTCAATAACAAACAATTAGAATATCGTGTAACTTTAGATACTGAATTAAATCTATTTGTCGTTTTTTCTAAAAATGATGAGACTAAATTCGCTACAGGTACAACGATTCAAAACGCAGTAACTGAATTACAAAAAATCGCATAAGGAGTCACCAACCTAATGAATATTGCATATTCTTACTGAGAGCATTTACCTATTTCCATGACAGGTAGATGCTTATTTTTTTTGATTAAAAAAGAAAATAAATTAACTGATGTTATTAATTTCATGAATACTTCTTTTGTTTATATAACTAAATTTTATTTATTCCAAAATAAATTAATGTTATACTTTTTTAAAAGGGGGGGGTTTCATGATATACGTAACGCCATTTGTCTTACCATTATTTTATGCTCTTATTCTTTATTTTATTATTCGTGAAGCTGTCACTAATGGAATTAAAAACGCAAGAAAGACTAGAAAAACAAACCATAGACAAGATTAATAGCCAAAAAAGTAACCTCAACTAATCTTAGTGAGGTTACTTTTTTAGGTTATTCAAGACACTGTTTGTTGAATTAAAAGTTGTTATTTATTCTTCAATAATTGCTTTCATTTATATAAAGATCTCAAATCAATATTCTTAGTAAGTAAATTATCGAGACATTCAGTTAAGTACTCATCATTATGTTCTGGATAAATAGGCATTTTAATCTCTTTTATTTCTGGTAGTGCTACAAATGAATCACACTTCAATCCTCTATATAAAGGATTCTCCCATACGCTGTTTGGTTTATATCCACGGTTTTTCATTTCATTCATAACCTGTTGATGATATTGAAATAATTCTACTGGCGTATAATCAAACACATAGTTAACAGTACTATGAGGTTTCCCCCACCCATTCCCTCTTAACGCACAACATTCTCTATGCTGACCTAATAATTGTTGTCTTGGTAAATTCTTGATTAAGCTTTCATGCCATAATCGCATCTTCATCACCTTCTATTTTTTCTTATCTTAATAATAAGTTTTATAAAGTATGCATGCAATTAAAAGAGACTAAAAAAATGTTCCTCATACAAAAAAACAGCCAGTCGCTACTGTATGGTTAAGTAACGACTGGCTATTTTTAACTCTAAAATAAGATAGAGACAGAAAACCTGAGCTCTATCAAATCATAATTAAGTTAGTTTTAAATCATAAATAAACATGGTTAAAAATCTTCATTACCACGAGCACAAATGTATTCAATTTACACATTGTATCTTAAAAATTACGTCTTAATTAAATCTAAGATCATTTCAATTTTTGGAGAATATATATACTTACTAAAAATTTCACTTATGATCTCGCTAACATTTCTATAAACTAATGTAGGAGTATTAGATACAGCATAAAAATAATGTTTATCTATAGAATCATATCTTATGGGGTTTTCAATTGTAGTGAAATCTGTATCTTCTATAGTATTACCAACATCTGCAGCCACATCAATAATCAAGCAACCTTCTTTAATTACTTTTCGCTCCTTTTTTGTAATAATAGCCACACCTTCACTACCAACATCTATTCCATTAATTATAATATCAAATTTTTCGATTTGCGCTTTAAATTCAGGTATTGTTTTTCTGTAAAACATTCTTACGTTATCAGAAAATTTAGATATCGCATGAAATGAGCCTTGAGAAACATTTCCAGAACCTAACACTGCTATTTTTTCTTCATTAGTCGGAAATAATCCGTAACTTATTAAAGCGTGAATTGTCCCAGCATACCCAGCATAAAAACTATTTTGATAAATAAAATCTGTTGGTATCCATTTTGGTTGATATTCTTTTCCATCATAAAATACTGTTGGCTTTTTATTATCTAAATCAACAACAACTAATTTTTTGGGAATCGCCTGATTTATCATAAAAGACTTTCCAGAACCATTGGGATGTGTCCACCCTATAATAATTTGATTATCTCGAATGTATTCATAATCACTTGGTTGTATTAGCTTTAAAGAAAATATAGCTTTACATGTTGAAAATATTTCGCTTCTTTCTAATATCGTGACTCCTTTTTTTCTGTATTCTTCATCCGATATATTTAAACTGTCACCAAAACCTGATTCAACAAAAATATCATTTTGAAAATCTTTAATGTGTTTTGGAAGTAATGATACTCTCTGTTCATTTGGAAAACTGGATTTAATAAAACCTAGTTTCATAATATTTCCCTCTCTGTATGATATTCCAATTAGTAACGTAGCATCTATTACAAGTATACGCTTTATTACGCACCATTACCACAAGCGACAACGTGCTCATGTCCATGTTCAACGAACAATGGTATCTATCCACCTATTTCAACAGCAGCAAGAGAGCAACTAGCTGAAAAATCGAATGATTTCATAGACTCCCTATTTGTTATTTAATCACCTGATGATTACTTATTTTCTGATGATATTTTTTCATATTTAAGAGAAATTGAATACCCTTTGAATACCCTTTGAATACCCCCAAGGTAAAACATACCCCAAAATAACGAAATACAGTTTTTAAATAAAAAAAACAAAAATACTACAAATATTGATTCACCAACATTTAGACAAAAAAACAGCCAGTCGCTACTGTATGGTCAGTAACGACTGGCTGTTTTCAACTCTAAAATAAGATGGAAGCGGCGGGATTTGAACCCGCGTCCAAACACATTGCCACTTAAACTTCTACGCTTATAGTTATGCTATTTAAAATTCGCTTTGCCCTATGCCACACAACCGGCCTTAAGCATCGCTAGTCTGATAATCTCTTTTAAACTTTACAGACGGAAAAGTTTAATGTATCCCACTAATTTTGAGACCCTTACCCGAGCACATGGGCGATGCCGGGAGGATCTTCACTCGCTGTTTTTAGGCAGCTAAAGCGAAAGTATTGTTTTCGTTTTTAGCAGTTATATTTAACTGTAACGTTTTTACGTAGACGTAACCTACGAAGCGCAATTCAAGCTCAATTATGCCTGTCGAATCCATAACGCCCCCTTATTTTTAACTCATTTAGTATAACATAAAGTTATTGTTTTTCAAACAAAAGAATCCCATTCTACAAAGAATAGGATTCTAATTTGTTATCTTTTAATATTTTCAGCGTATTTGTTTAGATTTCTTAAATATTGACGACGACAGATTAAGAAAAATAACACTTGGAAGAAAATATAAACACTTAATATTTGGAACATATAGACAGCAACAGGCAACTCAATCATTAATCTTAAAGCACTCATTGCTGCAATAAAATGCAGTGCTGAGATAACAAACGGAATAAAGAACATTATAAGCATCTCTGTTGTTACCATTTTTCGGCGGCGTTTTTCTGGCACACCTAGAATATGCAATGAACGATGGTATTTTCCGTCTTTTTCTAATTCACCAAATAGTTTAAAGTAAATGATGCTACATGAGAAAGTAAAGAATACTGAGCCTAGTAACACACTGATTAATAGAATCGTGCCATTCTTTTGCTTCGTATCCATCCACGTTTTGTACATAGTTGAAAAAACTACGCCTTCAGCTTCTAAATCTAACATATCCTTAATTTCTTTATCAGATAAGTCTTCTTCTGGTTGTTTATCAATACTCTTAAAATAATTCTCCATTTTATCTGTATGCGATTTGGTTTGTTCGCTTAAATAGTTAATAATCTCATTATTTAAATTTTTATCTTCTTGCCATTCATTGAAATGAATTAATTGCATCGGACTGTATTCATATGATTGACGTTTAAGTAACTCTTCATATTTTTTATCAGATGTTACTGTCAAATTAGGACGAGAAGATAAGGATAATTGAATACTTGAGAAAGTAACCTCAATAGGCACGATTTCTTCTTTATCCTCTTCATAATAAATAATGTTTTGATCTAAAGTGGTTCCTTCTAAATCTTTTGATTTAACAGCATTTAATTCTGAATTACTACTAACTAGTCGTAAAAATGACGCATCATCAGCTAATTGAATAGGTTCTTTCCCCATAAAAGTCAGCATCTCATTGATTTGACTTTGACTAATGACATTTATATAGTTCAGGCCATCCTCACCACTGGGCTCTAACCACAACTCAACAGGTGTAACTTCTTGAGATAAAGTGTGATAACCTGCTTTTTGAATCATATCTTCTACTGTTTTGATTCGTTCTTGATACATTTTTTTGCTTTTATCAGTTGGATTCCCATAGTTTTCTTGTATAACAACCGCAAAAGAATCCCCTTGAGTACTACCAAACTCATACCCACCAACGGCCTTTGAAACACCAATTCCCACAAAAGCTACGGCACCAACAATTGAGATTAAGAAATACATCATCGCATTACTTTTCATCCGCTGCATTAAGTTACTAATGGTTAACATATTGCCATTTTTAAAGAAGATATTGCGCTTTTTTAAAGAACGAAAAATGCGAATACTAGCATATTTAAAGAATAAGAAGGTCCCTAAAATCGTAATTAACACACAAGCGATTAAGGTTTCTAGTCCGACATTCATCATCAAGATGCCACCCATTGACAAGGCAAATAGATAAGCTAAACCATAACCGATTAAAATGAAGATAACACCTAAAATGGTTAAGAAAAGGCTTGTTTTAGGTTCAGCCACAATATCGTCATTACTAAATTTCATTTCTGTAAAGTCTAACTTTCTCAAATTAAAGACTGTAAAAATAGAAATTAAGATAAAAATAACCCCGTAAACTAACCAAGTTAAGCCAATTGCTTTAATCGGAAAATAAAAGGCTAATCCCTCATCAATCGCTAAAATATTTTGAGAAACAAGTAAAATTAATTTTGAAAAAATTAAACTCGTAATCGTTCCCAACAAGATGGAACTAAAGCCTAGTAATAAATTCTCATACAAAATCATTTTTTTCAGTTTTTTCTGAGACATTCCAATGGTTAAATACACCGACAATTGTTTTTTTCTACCCTTTAAAAACGTATTAAATGCATACCATAGAAAAACAAATGACATAATAGCAATCACAACTTCTGACACTTGAATCCCGAAGTTAGCCATTTCAGACATACTAGCACTGCTACCACTTAACCGGTCACCTAAATCAGGGTGGAAATAAAGCAATGAGAACACAAAGAAAACCATCACTGAAAATAAACTACTAAAAAAATAAGTTAAATAGTCACGCCCATTTCTAATAACATTACGAAAGACGAGTTGATTGAAATTCATGATTCGTCCCTCCTAAATGTGACAAGACATCCAAAATATTCTGATAGAATAACTCGCGATGCTGACCACAATAAATATCATTATAAAATTGCCCATCTTTAATAAAAACCACTCGATTTGAATAACTAGCAGAAATTGGGTCATGAGTTACCATAATCGTTGTTACATCACGTTCTTTATTAACTTCTGACAAAATAGCCATCACATCTCCTGCAGCTTTCGAGTCTAAATTTCCTGTTGGTTCATCAGCTAAAATAATATCAGGATCGTTAATTAATGCCCTAGCAATCGCAATTCGCTGCTTTTCTCCACCTGAAGCTTCATGAATTCGATTGTTAGCTAAGTGTGAAATTCCTAAATCTTTCATCAACTGCTCTGCCTTAATTTTCATGACAGAAGCTGATTTATTATCTAATGTTAATGGCAACATGATGTTTTCCATAACAGTCAATGGTGGTAACAAATTAAAATCTTGGAACACAAAACCGATTTTTTTCAAACGGAATAAACTAAGTTGGTCTTTGGTCATCGTTGAAATGTTTTTATCATTAATTTCAAGTTGACCGTTTGTTGGTTTATCTAGCGTTGCAATAATATTTAAAAGCGTTGTTTTTCCACTTCCTGAAGGTCCCATAATGCTTAGAAACTCTCCCTTTTCCACTGCTAAATCAATTTTCTTTAAGGCTTCGTAAGGAACCACACCTTGATATATTTTGGAAACTTTATCTAATGTAATAATTGACATGATAAGTTCCTCCCTTCTTTTATTATCTACAGTTTACTAGATAACTTTTGATTGTTGTATAGCCTATGATGACAGTTTTCTTACAAGGCTGTCACCTTCATGAAACAATAATATTATTATGGTAAACCAATATAAAAAAAGTAGAATCTGAGACTCACTCAAATTCTACTTTAATCACTTATTTAGATTCTACCCACTTAGTAACAGCTGCGATAGCATCTTTCATTCCAGCTGGATTTTTACCACCGGCTTGGGCCATATCAGGGCGACCACCACCGCCACCACCTACGTGAGGAGCGATTTCTTTAATCAAGTCACCTGCTTTAAGACCTTTTTCATTCATTTCTTTACTCATAGCAGCAAGTAAGCTTACTTTACCATCTTGAGCTGTTCCCAACACTAATACATCAGAATAAGCGTTTTGTTTCCATTGGTCAGCTAATTGACGTAATTGGTTCATATCTTTAACATTCACTTCAGCTGCGATAACTTTAATGTCACCCACTGTTTGAATGTTTTGGAAGATTTGGTCTCCTTCAGCGTTAGCTAATTTAGAAGATAAGGCTTCGTTTTCTTTTTGTAACTCTCTTAATTGCTCTTGTAAGCTTTCAACTTTAGAAACAGTATCTTTTAATTGAGGAGCTTTCACTAAATGAGCTACTTCTTTAAGAGCCATTTCTTCTGCATGTAACACGTCAAAAGCTTCTTTACTTGTAACAGCTTCAATACGTCTTACTCCAGCACCGATTCCTGATTCAGAAGTAATCTTGAAGATTCCAATGTCAGATGTATTTCTAACATGAACCCCACCACATAATTCAACAGAGTAATCAGAAACGCTAACCACACGAACAACTTTACCGTATTTTTCGCCGAATAAAGCCATTGCGCCCATTTCTTTAGCCGTATCTACGTCTGTTTCGATTGTTTCAACAGCAATGCTTTCCCAAATTTTTTCGTTTACTTTTCTCTCCATCTCATTTAATTCTTCAGCCGTAACAGCTTCAAAATGAGTGAAGTCAAAACGTAAGTGAGTTGGCGTTACTAATGAACCAGCTTGGTTAGCGTGCTCACCTAACACATCTTTCAGTGCGCGGTGTAATAAATGCGTTGCTGTATGGTTTTTGATGATTTTGTTTCTTAACACATCATCAACTACTAATTCATAAGACGCATCTTTCGATAATTCACCAGTTACTTCTACCATATGTAATGGTTGACCGTTTGGTGCTTTTTTAACACTAACAACTTTAGCAACAACGTCACCACTAGCGTTTTTAACCACACCAGTATCAGCGACTTGTCCACCCATTTCAGCGTAGAAAGGCGTTTGGTTGAAAATTAATTGAGCTTCACCACTTGTCACAGTTGTTTGCTCTGCTTCTTCTTGAACGATTGCTACAAGCGTTCCTTGACTGACTGTTTTGTCGTAACCAATAAACTCACTTGCCATTTTTAATTCAGATAAAACAGCAGCTTGAACGTTCATTGAGTTTTCAGTTGAACGAGCAGCTCTAGCGCGTTCTCTTTGTGCTGTCATTTCAACTTCAAAGCCGTCATGATCTACTTTAAGACCTTCTTCTTCAGCCATTTCTTCGGTTAATTCAACTGGGAATCCATAAGTATCATATAATTTGAAGATATCTTTTCCGTCTAGAGTATCTTTTCCTTGCTCTTTTAATGAAGCAATTAAATCAGTAATAATTTGTAACCCATCATTAATTGTTTCATGGAATCTTTCTTCTTCAGTTTTAATGATTTTTTGGATAAAGTCTTGTTTTTCATTGATTTCTGGGTAATAACTTCCCATGATTTCACCAACAACTGGCACTAATTGGTAAAGGAATGCTTTGTCGATACCTAATTTTTTACCATGCATAACAGCACGACGTAATAAACGACGTAACACATAGCCACGACCTTCATTTGATGGTAAAGCACCATCACCAATAGCAAATGATACGGCACGAACGTGGTCAGCAATTACTTTAAAGCTTGTTTTCGTTGCTAAATCATCGTCGTATTTTTTAATTTGAGACATCTCTTCCGTTGCATGAATAATTGGTAAGAAAAGGTCTGTTTCAAAGTTAGTTGGTGCGTCTTGGAAGATAGATACCATACGCTCTAATCCCATACCTGTATCAATATTTTTTTGTGGTAATGGAATATATTCATGATTTTCAGTGTGGTTAAATTCTGAGAATACTAGGTTCCAGATTTCTAAATAACGTTCATTTTCGCCACCTGGGTAGTTTTCTGGATCATCTTCAGCCACATCGTTAAATTCTTGGCCACGGTCATAGAAAATCTCTGAGTCAGGACCACATGGACCAGCACCGATATCCCAAAAGTTATCTTCAATATCAATAATTGAGTCATTTGACAACCCAATTTCTTCATGCCAAATACGACGAGCTTCTTTATCTTCTGGATAAACGGTTACGTATAATTTTGATTTATCTAAAGCAAACCATTCTTCGCTTGTTAATAATTCCCAAGCCCAATGAATCGCTTCTTTTTTAAAGTAATCTCCAATTGAGAAGTTTCCTAACATTTCAAACATTGTGTGGTGACGAGCTGTTTTCCCAACGTTTTCAATATCGTTTGTACGAATACTTTTTTGTGAGTTCGTAATTCTTGGATTTTCTGGAATCACTGTACCATCAAAATATTTTTTTAATGTGGCAACTCCTGAGTTAATCCATAATAAACTTGGGTCATCGATTGGTACAAGAGAAGCACTTGGCTCTACTTGATGTCCTTTTGATTTAAAGAAATCTAAATACATTTGTCTTACTTCAACACTTGTCAGTTGTTTCATGTCTGTTTTCCTCCTAAAAAATATAAAAAAGCACCTTGCAGACAAGGACGTTTACCGCGGTACCACCTTGCTTGCAACGATGCTTTAACATTCATTACCTCTTTAGTACTTTTTAACGTAAGTAAGTCGTGATAATTTCTTATCAAAAAATGTAAAGATAGTCTCACTTTTATAGCACTCTTTCTTTTCACCTTCCAGAAAGCTCTCTAAACTGCTTAAAAATTCTATTCTTTACTAGCATACAAATTATAATGAAAATCACGAATGATGTCAACATTGACGCTATTTTTTAGGTAAATACTTGGAAATAAACTCAGTAATCGTCGTTTCATATTTCTCTGGGTTAGATTTAAAGCTTTCAGCGTGATCCGCCCCCTCAAATAAAACCATCTCTGTAGGTCCCTTAGTTGCGTCATACAGGTTATAAACAAACTTAGTTGGCACAAAGGTATCCTTGTCTCCATGAATCAATAACAGTGGCAATTTATTCTTAGCAAGCTGTTTACTAGAACTTGCTTCTTTGAAATTATACCCTACTTTCATATCTGTATACATGGAAGTTAAAGGAATTATTGGAAAAGCTGGTAAGCTAAACATCTCATCTAATTGATAAGTCAGTTCGTTTTGAACTGTGTCATAACCACAATCTGCAATGATCAGCTTCACTTGTGGTGGTAATTCCTCACCACTTGTCATCATCACAGTTGACGCTCCCATACTGACACCAAATAAAATGATTTCTTCTTCTGCTCCTTTTTCTTTAAGGACTTCATCAATCCACTTCACATAGTCTAAACGGTCCAACCAACCAAAGCCTACATATTTCCCTTCACTCGTCCCATGACCTCGATTATCTGGTACTAACACGTCATAACCCATCTTATAAAACATCTCAGCGTATTGTCCCATAGCTAATCCATCACTCATATAACCATGAGCCACAATCACTGTAGTATTCGTTTCCTTTGGCTGTGTCACGTAACGCGCATTTAGCTTCAATCCATCATCTGATGTAATGGAACGCTCACTTAAATTCCCTTCTGCAAACTTCCATTTCTTTTCTAATTTGGCTACATTTTCACTTTTTATAAAGTCTTTATCACCAGAAACAATAGCATAGTTGAACATATAATTCACACCAAATCCTAATCCGGCAACGATTAAAACAAAAAATACACAAAAAGTTATGATAATTTTCTTTTTCATAAAACGACTCCTTTAATTAATGGTATCATAATAGTAGAATAAAAATAAAAAGTAAAGGAGTTTATTGACATGATTTCAGTTGTCTTCAACAATCAACAATGGATAAAAGCCGCTTCATTCTTTTTGAGAACTCTTATTTTTGTTCAAGAGCAAAAAATTTCTCCAAAAGCCGAATTTGATGTCTATGACTCAGATCAGACCAACTACCTCGTCATTTTTTATCATCAAACTCCTGTTGCAACTGGTCGTTACCAGCAAGATGATCTAACAACTGTTCGCCCTGACCGCGTTTGTGTTCGCCGCGAATGGCGTAAAAGAGGACTTGGACGCCGAGTTATCTTAGAATTAGAGCAAGTTGGTCGTCAAAATAACTGTACTCTCTCACGTATCCATGGTGAAAAACAAGCCATTCCTTTTTATAAAAAATTAGGTTACAATGTCGTTTCCGATGAATTTATTGAGGATGGAATTATTTGTGTGAAGCTAGAAAAACAATTAAATTAATTTCTTACTGCCCGATTTTTTATCTGGCAGTTTTTTTGTATGCTTTATTTTTGACAAATTTATTTTTTTATTTTATTCTAAATGTAACAAATAAAGTTACATTTAATTTAGGAGGAATTTTTTATGAAAATCGGTATTATTGGTGCAACAGGAAAAGCAGGATCTTTAATCGCTCAAGAGGCAATCACTCGTCAACATGAGGTAACAGGAATTGTCAGAAACAAAGCAAAAGTAACAACTGATATGAACGTATTAGAAAAAGATTTATTTGATTTAACAACAGAAGATGTAGCAGCTTTTGACGTGATTGTTAATGCTTTTAACGCTCCTGGTGATAAACCAGAACTTCACGTAACAAGTGTAAAACACTTAGCTTCTATTTTAGAAAATACAAACACTCGTCTTGTCATGGTTGGCGGTGCTGGAAGTTTATTTACTAATGAAGCCCACACAGAACAACTAAAAGATGGAGCAGATTTCCCAGATGCTTACAAACCAACAGCAATAGCTATGAGTGAAGCTTTAGAAAATTTAAGAAAAGAAACTAAGTTTGACTGGTTATACATCAGCCCTGCTGCTTTCTTTAATGCTGAAGGTGTGAAAACTGGAAATTATGTTTTAGCTGGTGAAGAATTTACAACGAATGAAAAAGGAGAAAGTGTTATTAGCTATCTTGATTACGCGGCTGCTTTACTTGACCAAATAGAAACAAACAAGGATAATCACATTAGAATCAGTGTTCGTTACTAAATCAAGGAGGTGATGACTTGTCTACTAAACTCAGTGTTGCAGTTCATATTTTAAGTTTATTAGATATTGAAGCCGATAATCACTTAACATCTACTCAAATTGCAGGTAGTGTCAATACCAATCCTGTTGTTATTCGAAGAATCATGGGGCAACTAAAAAAAGCTAATCTGATTGAAAGTTACGTGGGTAAAAAATCAAATAAGTTATCTCGATTGCCTGCTGATATTACTTTATTAGACGTCTATCTAGCTGTTCATGAAGATGAGTTACCATTTGGTATTCATCAAAATACAGAAATTAAGTGTGTCGTTGGTAGTCAAATTCAAGATGTATTGGAAGACACTTACCAACAAATCCAAAATGAAATGATGGATTCACTTCAAAAAGTCACCTTAGCAGATATCACATCTCAAATGAGACAATAGAATAAGCCATTAAAAACAGCTTTCGTTTTTAATGGCTTATTTTTTTATTGTTGTTCCTAGTCACTTCTGACTAATGAGATATCTTATCAATAAATTCTCTTTGCATATCACCTAACGTTAGTATCTTTTTCATAATGATAAAACGCCATTTAGTATGAGACACTTTAAATCGCCATGTCACACTTAAGGAAAAGCCACTATTTTTTATTGATTCCTCAGACAAACTATCTCGTTTGATTTCAGTGACATGAATCACTTTTGTTAAGGTCACATTTAGAAAAATTAAATACAATATCTCTTCATCCATAACCATAATTACTTTATTACTTGGGCCTCCAAATGATTGAGATTCTGCATAACACACCACAGATTGTTCATTTCTATAAGCTTTCGAGAAGTTATCAATTAATTCTTTTGAAATAAACATTATCTTACTCACCATCTCTCTTTAATTAATATCTATCAATTATTCTTTGTAGTTCGTTTTTATACTTTACTTTCAATGATTCAGGGAAAATTATTTTAACATGTTTGCCTAAAGAGATTAAATACTGAATCATATAATCTTGATGCTCTTCGTTGTAACTCCCCTGAATCAAAGCTAATCCTTCAACTTCAACAAGCTTCATATTAGGATAATGTCGTTTAAGAAAGAGCTCTTTACCGTAATCTGTTAACTCACACTCAAATGCTATATCATGAAATTCAGTTTCATATAAATGCAGAAAAGACTCCATCTCTTCTTGAGTAAACGCTTGTCTACCTGAGTCATCAAAACTTAATTCAGTTAAATAATCACAACGAATCACCTGCCATTTTGCTTGCTCCACATCATAAGCATTACAAAACCAAACACCACTTCTGTAAAATAAATCGAATAACTGATAAATCTTCCATTCTTCTTTATATTGAGTATATTTGGTTTTTATTAGTTTTTTATTTAGAATCGCTTCTAAAATCAATGATAAGTGATTCACTGGTTTAACGGGTGACACCTGATGATAACTAATCACTTCTAATATTTTAGCTACCTCCTCTTGTTGTTTTTTAGGTAAAACTTCAAGAAGTTTTTTCCTTATTTGAGGATAAGACTTTTCAAAAGGAGTTGAAGAAACTAAGTCTAAAGATTTGATAGCAAAAAATATAGCTTGAATTTCTTGGTCATTAAAATTGATAGAAGTTAGTAGCTTTTGTTCTAATAATTTATAACTTCCCCCTCTTCCATAATCGGTATATAAAGCAAGTCCCATCTGCTCTAATTCTTGAACATCTCTTAAAGCAGTTCTTCTCGAAATATTAAAATTCTCCATTAAATCTTTCAGCTGAAATTTCTTTTTATCTTTTAGATAAATCAATTCTTGATTTAATCGTTCCGCCTTTTTCATATTTCCTCCCTTTAGGTGCCATTCTTTGACACCCTTTTTTATTATGATGATATCAAATGAAAGGAGCATCACCAAATGAAGACACTTATTATTAATTCACATCCAGATTATCAAAACAAAAAACACTATTCTTATGAGTTTCAAGAACATTTTCTAACTTTGTTCAAACAAAAATGCCCATCAAGCCCCGTAGAGATTTTAAATCTCTATGAAAATGATATTCCCCGTATTGAAAATGGCCAATTATTAAGTATTTGGAATAAAAAGCAACAAGATTTAACACCTGAAGAACAGCAGATAGCTAAGACATCACAGGCATTATTGACACAATTTAAAGCTTATAAACGAATCGTCTTAATCATGCCTCTTCATAACTTTAATGTAGAGTCGCGCATGAAAGACTACATTGACAATATTTTAATCGCTCGCGAAACTTTTAAATACACTGAAAACGGCTCTGAAGGCTTGATGACTGACGATTATAAACTATTAGTCATTCAATCCAGTGGTTCGATTTATACAAATGAAGACCGTTATCAAAAACTTGATATTAGTCATTTATACCTAGAAGGGATTTTTAAAGAGATTATGGGCTTTTCAGCTGTCGATATGGTTCGAGTCGAAGGAACTGCTATTCTTCCTAAAAAAGAAATTATCACTAAAGGACTTTTAGACTTGAATCAAGCATTTGATAACTTCTATGCATAACAAAAAACCTTCAGAACGTATCTGAAGGTTTCTTTAATTATTTCTGTTTCATCAAACGTAACCCATTTAAAGTTACTAACAAAGTTGCTCCCATATCAGCTACAATAGCAATCCATAAGGTTAACCAACCTGGGATTATTAAGAGTAACGCCAATAATTTAATTCCTAAAGAGAAAATAATATTTTGTTTGATGATTTTCAGTGTTTTTCGACTTAAGCCAATGATAAAGGGTAATTTTTGTAAATCATCTCCCATAAGAGCTACGTCAGCGGTTTCTAATGCCGTATCCGTTCCAGCTCCTCCCATGGCAATGCCAACAGTTGAAGCCGCTAGAGCTGGGGCATCATTCACCCCGTCACCTATCATGGCGACTTTACCATAAGTTTTTTGTAATTGTTTGATATAATCTAATTTGTCCTCAGGCATCAAATCCCCTTTGATATCCGTTACGCCAATCTCTGATCCAATAAATTGAGCTGTTTTAATATTATCCCCTGTTAACATAATCGTGTGTTCAATTCCTAGTTGATGAAGTTTCTTAATGACTTCTTTACTGGATTCTCTTACTTCATCTGCCACAGCGATAACTGCCAGAATCTCTTGTGTTGTTCCAAAAATCATGGCCGTTTTACCTTGTTCAAGCAATCGATCATAATCTTTCATAATGATTGATTGTTCAATTAATTCCTCATTAAAAAGTTTTGGACTACCTACTAAATAATTGACACCTTGATAAACTCCTTCGATCCCTTTTCCAGTAATAGAGCTAAAATTTGTAATATTAATAGAGGAATAGTTCAATCCTCGTCTATCCGCTTCATTCACTATAGCTGCTGCTAAAGGATGTTGTGATAAGACTTCTAAAGCAGCAATCACCATCAGATAATCTGATTCATGTTGACTTTCACTCACTAAAAAGTCTGTCACAACTGGTTTACCTTTAGTTAGAGTACCTGTTTTATCAAAAGCAATGGCCTTTAAACCACCTAATTCTTCCAGATAAATACCACCCTTAACTAACACACCATTTTTGGCTGAATTTCCAATCGCTGAGACAATTGAAACAGGTGTTGAAATCACTAATGAACAAGGGCATCCTACTACTAATAAAGATAAACCTTGATATAACCACGTATTCCAATCTCCACCAAAAAATAGTGGAGGGATAACAATAATAAGAGCAGAAATCGCCATAATCGCTGGTGTATAATATTTAGCAAAAGTATCCACAAAAGCTTGCGCTGGGGCTCTTTCTCCTTGAGCTTCTTCAACAAGATGAATTATTTTCGCAATCGTTGTATCATTAACATGTTTTGTGACTTCGACTTCTAAGGCACCTTCTTCGTTTAAAGTACCTGCAAATATGTCATCATTGACTTGTTTATCAACGGGCACTGATTCACCCGTAATAGCCGCTTGATTAACAGCAGAATGTCCTTTAATCACCACACCATCCATGGCAATTTTTTGACCTGGCTTAATAAGCATTACGTCACCAATTTGGATATCAGCAACAGGAATCGTTTGCTCTTGATTGCCTCTTCTAATTAAAGCTTCCTTAGGTGAAATATCCATCAAAGAACGAATCGACTGTCTTGCTTTATCCATGGAAAAGCGCTCCAAAGCTTCGCTAATAGCAAATAAAATAACTACAATCGAGCCTTCTGCCCATTCACCAATAATACTTGCCCCGATAATAGCAACAGTCATTAAGACTTCCATTGAAAATTCAAGCTTTAATAAATCTTTAATTCCTTCAATAAACAGATTAAAACCGCCAATTACTATAGCTGATACAAAGAAACCAATCGAAATAGCTGATTCCTCTCCTTGTGTTAAACGAAAATAGAAAGCAATCCCAATTAAAATCACCGCAACTATTAAAGTCCAATTCCTTTTCAAGAAAGGCTCTTTCACTTTTTCTTTATTCGTTTTATCTGCTTCATCTTGAATAATCAAATTCTCAAAAGCTCCCGCTGATTCAATTTCTTCAATGGTAGCTGTTCCTTCAACCGCAATCTTACCTGCACCAAAATTTACTTTTGCATCTGTCACACCTGAAATCTCTTTAACATTTTTCTCAAATTTCCCCGCACAATTTGTACAACTTAACCCTTCGACTCGGTAATTCTTAGTGCTCATTAAGCATCTTCCTTTTCTAGTTCTTTACCAAATACAAGTAACTCTCGAATACGTTTGTCAACACTAAAGTAATAAACGAGTTTCCCTTGTTTTTTACTATCAATGACCCCTAATTTTTTTAATGATTGCAAATGATGGGACGTGGTAGCATTGGTTGCGCCAATAATATTAGCAATATCACAGACGCATAACTCTTCCTCAAAAGCCAAAGAATGTAAAATTTTAAATCTATTTTCGTCGGCTAGTAGTTTAAATAGACTACTTAGATCTCCTACATTGACTTCATTGATTTTACTTTTTGCTCTTTCGACCTGTTCCTCATGAATACAAGTAATCTCACACGTTTCAACTGTCATTTCATTATCCCCTTTCGATATTCAAGTGTTCGTTTGAATATATAATATATTAATTCGAATAAACATTCAAGTCTTTGTTTGAATATAAAAAGCACCTATCAATGACAGGTGCTTTTAAAACTAATTTTATGCCATATGTTTTCTAATCCCTTGAGGAATCATCACAACTTCTGGCGCTAAATCTACTGCTTTAATGGTTTTATCAATACATTCATCCCAATACGCTAAATGTTTCTGATCTATCCAATGAGTGGACTCTTCCACTTCTTGTCCACCTTCTTCTTGAACCGAATACCAATATAGATATTCTTCCCCATCTAACACTTCTCGAAAAATCGTTTCAACATACATTTTTTCTTGCTCCAAAGTGATTAAGGTTTCTTCCATGTGGTCATTTAAAAATGTTAGCCATTCATTCACAACTTCTGTTTTTCCCTTTTTGACTTTAAAACGTGTTAATTCAACTTGTAGCATCAAATCACTCCTTTTTTATCTTTTAATTATACGTTATTTCGAAAATAAATGATGGAACGACATTTACTAGATTAAAAAAAAAGCTAACCAAAAACTGGTTAGCTTTTTCTAATCACTATAATTCTTTAACAAATATCGTTTCAATTGCGCCGTGAACTGTTTCAGATTGAGTTAAGGCTTGATAGCCATATTTTTCATATAAGCCAATTTCTCCACTCACCACATAGACCTCACCAAAACCGATTTCTTTTAAATAGCCTTCAGCTTGAGTCAATAACTTCTCCGACACTCTCTGACCACGGCAGTTTTCTGATACAAATACATAACCAATAAATGGCGTCAGAGTTGAGTCTAGTAATCCGTCCTCTTTACTTATAGTACAAAAACAAGCTATTTCTTCTGTTTCTGCTAATCCGACCATGACAACTTCCCAATCAGAAAAATGATTAGACCTCATTTTATCAGCTAATGACTGACCAGCTCGCCATGAAACTTGAGCGATTTTATCAGCCATTTCAAGCCATTTGTCATCGGTAGATTGTAGCATTTCAAAATGTAATGTCATAAATAAACCTCTTTTTTAATTCATTATAACATTATTAATCTTTAACAAACATGTTATTTTGATACTTCTGAAGCTGGTGATGTAGTTCCTGCTTCCACTAATTTACCTTCTTCTGTTAGTTTTTTGATTAATTCATCAACAGTCATGTTTTCTTCTTTAGCCATTTTTTCTAAATCTACCACATCTTCACTAGCTGTTGCCTCTGTCATAGTCTCTGTCAATGGTAATCCATCTGTCAATCTGCCTTCTTTTGTTAATTTCTCTGTTAATTCATCTAGAGACATATTCTCGTCTTTTGCCATTTGCTCTAAATTCACTGTATCCTTATCAGTTGAATTGGCTAAGGTTACTGTTGTCACCCCTGCAATTCCTAAAGCGCCTAAGATAATTGTTGATAAAATGATTTTTTTCATGGTAATCTCTCCTAATAATTTTTTATTTGGTACACTTAGAGTATATAAAATGGGGTGTTAAATTAGAGTTAAGAACATTTAACATCTATTTAACACCCAGTCATTTATACTTAAACCAACGAGGTGAAGAAAATGAGAATACTAGTAGTCGAAGATGAACTAGATTTGCAAGAAGCCATTATTGAAGGCTTACGATTAGACGGTTACGCTGTTGATGGCGCGTCTGATGGTGAAGAGGCTTACGAAAAAATAATGATTGAGACTTATGATTTAATCATTTTAGATATCAACCTACCTAAATTAAATGGCTTACAGTTATTGGAAAAAATTAGACAACACAATTCCCAAGTTAAAGTATTAATTTTAAGTGCTCGTGGTAGTATTTCGGATAAAGTGACCGGATTGGATTACGGTGCAAATGATTATCTCATCAAACCCTTTGATTTTTTAGAACTTGAAGCAAGAATTCGCAACTTGTTGAGATGGCAATTCACATCTGAAAATTCTCTGATTGAATACGGGCCACTTGTTCTCAATTCTAATAACAAAACTCTAACTATCAAGGATGAATCCATCAAATTAACTAAAAAAGAATATGGCATTTTAGAATACTTACTTAACAATCAAGATAAAATCATTAGTCAAGAAGCACTTATTGAGCATGTTTGGGATGAATTAGCGGATCCCTTTAGTACTTCTGTTCGGGTCCATATTGCCACTTTAAGAAAAAAATTAATTGAGAAACTTGATTTTGATCTTATCGAAACACGTGTTGGTGAAGGTTATCTGATTAAAAAGGAGGACAACTAAATGTTCAACAAACTCTCTTTACGAATCAGATTGTCCTTAGGTGTGATGTTTATTTTACTAATATGTACGTTATTTTTAACGTTAGCTTTAAATCGATCAGCTATCAATATGACTAATACCATTGAAGCTGGTGTATCAGTTCCAGCCATGTCGCTTGAAGAAGCTCAGCCAATTGAAGCTGCCCCGACTGTTAATCAGATTCAACAATCTTATCAGTTAAGAAGTTTTTTACTTCTTAGCCTTATTATTATTTTAGGTGGGTTAGCCACCTATCTTTTGATAAAGAAACTTTTATCTCCTTTAGAAACACTGGAGAAAGCTATGGATAAACGAACAGTCAGTAATTTGGCTGAGAATATTCCTTTACCAAAATACGATGATGAAATTGCTAGTTTGACAACTAGTTTTAATGACATGACAAATAAATTGAATGACTCTTTTATAATTCAACAAAACTTTTCAGCTCATGCTGCCCACGAATTAAGAACACCACTAGCTGTTCTAACAACGAAGTTAGATGTTTTTCATAAAAAAGAACATCGAGAATTAGTTGAATACAATCAACTATTAGATAATTTTGATAAGCAGATTCAACGATTATCAGAAATTGTTGATAGTCTATTAACCTTATCCCAACCAGTTGATGAAACTGAACTAAAATCAATCCATTTACATGAAACTGTACAGGAAATTGTAACTGAACTTAATCCTTTATACCCAAGTATCAAAACCAACATAAAACTCGATTCATCCATCATATATGGACATCCAGGTTTAATTCATCAAGCTTTGTTTAATGTTATTGAAAACAGCTTTAAATATAGTTTTGAAGATGGTACTGTCTCTATTCAATTAAGTGATATTCAACGTAGGCCGACTTTAATGATAAGTGACCAAGGACCTGGTATTTCAGAAGAAGATAAATCTCTTATTTTTAATCCATTCTACCGGGTAGAAGAATCACGTAACAGACGTTTAGGTGGTTCTGGACTAGGCTTAACATTAGTAAAATATGTCCTAGATAATCATCAGGGAACAATAGCTATCAGTGACAATTCCCCTCAAGGCAGTATTTTCACCCTAACATTTAACAAAAAAAGCAAGAGCTAACCTAAAGTGGTTGTCTCTTGCTTTTTCTATTAATGAGACCCATAATACCAAGAAAAATAAAAGGGGCCAATTTGCGTTGTTTTCCATAAAAGCATCGGTCCAGTGGTACCAACAGTGGTCGGTTCTAATTGATAAAATGTCAGATGATTCCCTTCTTTTGAAGAATAAACAATTTCGGAACTAAATGCTTCTTTTGGAAACCCAAACAACAAGACGGTCCATCTCAGTGAACGACTTGGGCTCAGATGAATGAACAACCATAAACTTAAAAGGACTGCGCCAAGTATCCACCATTTTTTCTTCTTTTTTCTCATGATGTCTCCTTCTACCTATAACTATTTTATTTATTATACCATATAAAAAAAGTCGCCTTCTGAGTTGATCAGGAGACGACTTTTACTATTAAAACTCTTCTTTTCTTGCTTTACGATTTGTACGATTTGTTTGACGTCTTTCTAACTGACGTTTTTTCTTCTCGTTATGAGTAATCGCAGCGTTAATTTTCTTTTTGTATCCTGGTTTAACTTTTTTCTTTTTCTTTTGAACCATCCCAATCATCGTTGTATCTAATTGACGTTGTGATTTTTCACGTTTTTTACGACGGTCACGGTGGTAAGAATCTTTGATTTCCCCAGCATGAATCGCTTTTGGATGGAACTCAATACCTAATTTTTCTAATTCAGCTAATTGGCTTTCATCAGATGGAGAGTATAACGTAATCGCTGTTCCTTCTAAACCATTACGACCCGTACGTCCTACACGGTGAATAAAGAAATCTAAATCAGCTGGAATTTCAGCGTTAATAACATGAGAAACACCTTCAATATCAATTCCACGAGCAGCTAAGTCAGTTGCTACAACAAATTGATAATCTAAGTTCTGAATGTTTTTCATCACGCGTTTACGCTCACGTGGAGGAATGTCCCCATGAATTGTCGCTACTTTTAGACCTTGTTCTTTTAAAGACGACGCAATTTCATCTACACGTTGTTTCGTATTAGCAAAAATCATTACTAAGTATGGATTACCAATCGTTAATAATTTGTAGATAATTTGGTTAACGTCTTGCCCTTTAGTTGAAATTACCCAGTTATCAATCGTATCTGAGATAATTGATGACGGTTTAATATGCTCAACTACTGGATTGTCCATGTATTTTTTTAAGAATGGTTGTAATTTCACTGGAATCGTTGCTGAGAAGACTAACATTTGTAAGTCTTTTGGTAACGTTGCAGCGATTTGATCCACGTCTTCTAAGAATCCCATATCAAGAGTCATGTCCGCTTCATCCACAACAAAGAATTTCGCTGTATATGATTTTAATGACTTGCTTTCAATTAAATCACGCACACGTCCTGGCGTTCCAATAACTAAATGTGGTTGATTTGATTGTAGTTTATCCATTTGACGTTTTTTATCAGTTCCACCTACATATTGAGAGACTCTAATTTCTTCATCAGAGTGTTTCGCAATTTGTACAGCTGCTTGATAAATTTGATCCGCTAACTCACGACTTGGAGTCGTAATAATTCCTTGCACTTCATCCTTCTGAGGATTGATTGCTTCCATCATTGGTAGTAAGAATGTATGCGTCTTACCTGATCCCGTTTGAGATTGTCCCACAACGTTTTTCCCTTGCATAATCACAGGGATTAATTTTTGTTGCACTTCTGTTGGCTCTTTAAAGTTTTTCTCCTCTAAAGCCTTAATAATAAAATCCTTTAATTTAAATTGATTGAATGTATTCATTCTCTCACCTTCTCTCATTGTTTTGTCCTTTGGCATTATAACACATTTTACATGAACAATTTCAAAATCACTAAAATAAATACGAAATAACTTAAAATTGAGTAAGTTAGACTAGTTGTGGCAAACTCTTCATCTGCTCCGTAACTTCTCGATAAAATCGGCATGGCATTTTGAACGGGCATCGCTGATTGTAAGATAAATACTTGTAGCATAAGTGTTGGAACAGGTATCACAAATGAGACTAAGTAAACGACTAAGGGTGAAATAAAATAACGGCCTAACAAGACGCCAACCACATCTTTATTCATTTTTAAATTGGTAATTCCCGTTTGATAAATGATAATTCCAATAACAAATAATGACAAAGCAGTCGTCATACCACCAATATAACTCGCAAAATCAAACAAAGGCTTCGGCACATCCACTCCTGTTAAGAGCCATAAAATTCCCACCACAAAGCCCATTAAGGCAGGTGATAATAGTTGCTTTAATAGTTTATTCAAACTAAATTTAGCCGTTTTTATATCAATTTGTGGGTTATCTTTAGCAATCAACATAATTCCGATAGTAAAGAAAAATGTCGTGTTACATATGTAATAAAGCAGCGCATAAGGAATCGCTTTTTCACCAAACACAGCCATATTAACAGGCAGTCCCATAAAAATAGTATTCGCTGCTGTAAACATCGTCATAAAGGAGCCTTGTCTTGTAATCGGCACTTTGGTTAACTTCGCATAAAGAAAACTAATTCCGAATGTAATTAAAATAGAAACAAAAGGTAGCGCAATCCCTTTAAAGAGCTCTAAAAACTCATCTCGAGTAAACTTTTGTGTCATATTTAAAAACATGCTCAGCGGCAAGGTTATATTTAAAACAAGTTTTGAAAAAACATCTGCAATTTCATTATTAAACCATTGTTTCCACGTTAAAATATAACTTAACAAAATAATGGCTAAAACAACTAAAATATTCAGATAAGCTGTTAACATTTAAACAGCTCCTACAAATTCTCGTGGTAGACGGTCTGTTAAACCACAAGTTACTTCATAATTAATTGTTCCAACATATTCTGCTCCTTGTTGAACAGAGTTAAATAACTCGCCGTTTGTTCCAAAAATAGTCACCTTTGTTCCCACTGGTAAGTTTTCTTCTAATCGTATCATACATTGGTCCATACAAACGCGTCCCACAATCGGCGCTTTTTTGCCATTAACTAACACTTCAAATCCTTGGAAACGACGAATTAGGCCATCTGCATAACCAATTGGTAAGGTTCCAATAATTTCATCTCCACTAGTCTCATAAGTTGTTCCGTAACCTATTTTTTCTCCTGCTTTAACTTCTTTTACATGAATCAGCTCAGTTTCTAACGTTAAAGCTTGTGTTAGTTCATAAGGTGGAACTAACTCGTTCCCTGATGGGTTCATGCCATACATGGCATCACCAAAACGAATCAGATTGCTTTCCCAAGCATTATGCCATAAAGCAGTTGCTGAGTTAGAGGTATGAATGTATCTCATATCTGTCCCAAAAATCTCTAAAGCTTTAATAAATCGCTTTTGTTGTAACGCCACATAGGATTCATCAGTTGAATCAGCCTTCGAAAAATGAGTGAATAATCCTTCAAAAATAATCAGTGGATTATTGATTATCAGCTCATTTGCTAAAATCATTTCTTCGGGATTGGCGATGCCAATTCGTCCCATCCCTGTATCAATTTTTAAATGAATTTTGACTGGCTCACTTGTTTGTTTAGCTAAGTCTTCTAGCCATTCATAACTTGGAGCAGTTAGAGTTAAATCATGTTCAATGACTAAAGGTAGATAATCTAATGACACATAACTTAAAATTAAAATTTGAGTCTTAATGCCAGCTTCTCTTAATTCTAAAGCTTCATTAAGGTTAGAAACACACAAGCCGCTCGCTCCTGAAGCAATCGCCTTTTTAGCCACCTCAACAGCCCCGTGACCATAAGCATTTGCTTTAACGACTGCAAATAACTCTTGTCCTTTATCTAATCTATTAAGTTCTGATTTAATATTTGATGAAATAGCTTCTAAGTCTACGACAATTTTACTTGGTCGATAATTACTAGGCACCATTTTAATTCCTTCTTCCTACACATCTTTTTTCATTATCATTAATAGTAACACACAAATAAAAAAAGACTTAACAATTTTATTTGCTAAGTCTTAACTTTAATGTTTAGGAGCTACACCAATGGCTACTGATTTCTCACCTAAATGAGTCCCAATAACTGGTCCAAAGTCACAAATAATAACTTCTAGTCCTGAATTTGTTGCCAATAAATCTTGTTCTACCTGTTTAGCCGTTTCTAAGTTATTACAATGAATGACATAGAAGGTACTATCTTCTGGTTGACTGGCAATTTCAGTTAAAGCAATGTCTTCTACACGTTTCAATGCTTTTTTTTGTGAACGAATTTTTTCACTTAAAACAATGTCGCCATCTTGAAATTTCAGAATGGGTTTAATTTTTAATAAGGTACCAATAATTGCGGCCCCATTCTTTAAGCGGCCTCCACGTACTAAATGATTTAAATCGTCTACAACAATCAAACCTTCAACTTTTTCTCTAATATCTGATAATTTATTTAGAATTTTTTCAGGATTAGCGTCTTCAGCTGTCACCATATCTAAAGCAATTTCTACCATCTTCCCCATTGGACCACTTGTTAATAAAGAATCAAATGGATAAACAGAAGTAGATTCTATTTCCTCAGAAAAGCTATTCAATGATGAGTAAAGGCCTGAAATCCCTGAAGACATATGAATACTAATAACAGCATCATATCCTAATGCGCCAATTTTTTCATATAACTCAATTAATTCACCTATGGCAGGTTGAGAAGTTTTTGGAAAACTTTTAGATTGGTTTAATTTATCATAAAAACCATCTAAATGAATATCAACGCCTTCTAAATAAACTTCATCATCCATGATTAATGGCACTGGGACTATAAATAAATCTTCACGATTTCGATAGTCTTCTTTTATAAAAGCGGTGCTATCCGTGACGACTGCAATTTTCATCCGATTTCCTCAATTCTTTTCTCATTCCGGCATCAAATGCCTAAACTACATTATAGTGTTCTCTCAAACTAATGTAAAGAAAAAGCCCGATATTTATTAGTGATTAAAGAAATTTTTAATCGCCTCAGCATTAGCTGCTTCGTCTATTTCTAACACACTACCAGCGTAGTCATAATAGCCATCTGTCCAAGTTCCTTCAACAGGTACCGTTAAAATCTCAAGTGGTTTGTGGCGACTAAATAAATAACTAGTTCCAGTTGAAGGATAAAAACCAAAAGGAATATCGGTTTGAGTATAACCTCTGACAACACCAAGTGCTTCTGGAATACGCCATGCGTTTAAAGGATTTAAACTTTGAGAAAGAAGTGCTGTCATAACTTGTTGTTGACGTCTAACACGCCCAAAGTCCCCTTCCTCGTCTTTTCTAAAACGAGCATATTGCAGAGCTTCATTCCCATTCATCTTTTGAGGACCTTTTTTAATAACCGTTCCTTCAACTTCTAAATCTTTTTCTGCATCAATCTTTAACCCATTAGGTGCTAACGTATCAACAATTTTCGGGAAAGACTCAAAGTTAACAATCGCATAATACTGAATCGGAATCCCAAATGTATCTTTTATTGTTTTACGAACCATATCAGGTCCACCATACGCATATGCTGCATTAATTTTATTGTATTCCACACCATCTTTAGTTGGAATCGGCACTAATGTATCACGCATGATTGATACGATTTTTGGTTGCTTATTCTTTTTATCATAATGGGCAATCATAATCGTATCTGAACGCCCTTGATCTTCACCACGAGAATCACTACCTAATAATAGGATATTAGTTGAGCCGTCCATACTCTTATCTCCCATAAAATTCCCAACATCTGGTTGTAAATTGTTTTTGTCCATTTTGGTTTTCATGTAGCCTTTCATATAACCAAAACCAAAAAGAGCAATTAATACCAGTAAAATCGTTAAGAAAATGCGTAGTTTTTTACGCTTTTTACGAGGTTTTTTCCCTTTAGGAGGTTGTCCTGGAGATATAGGTTCCTCAATATTATCTTTTTTACCTTGTTTTTTTTGATTTTTCTTATCAATCTTAGCTTGTTTTTCTTTCTCAGCTTGACGATGGCGTTCCATCCTAGTCATGTCTGACATCTCTAACACCTCTAACTTTTTATTATCTATTTAGCATAAGCCATTTATAAAAAGAAAGATACTCTTAACCCTTTTTCTTAAAGTTTTTTTAGTCTAAAGCGCTTTTTCTCATAACGGGATAATCACCTAGTACTTTAATAATGCCACCTAGAGATTTTATTTCCTCAAGGGCTAGTGAGACTAAATCTGGTTGATCATTTTTAATATCAATTAAGAAAAAATAATCCCCTAGATGAGTTCTAAGAGGACGAGATTCAATTTTCGTTAAGTCTAACTCGCGCCAACTAAAAACTGATAATACCTTGTGTAAATTTCCTGGTTTGTTTTCAGGAAAATAAACCCCAATACTTTTTCTATAAGTTATTAGTGGATGCTGGCCCGTTTCTAATGCCTTTTTACCAATCACCCAAAACCTTGTTTCATTGGTTGGAATATCTTGAATATTTGGACACACAATTTCTAAACCATAAGTTGCTGCAGCTTCAATCGAAGCTATCGCTCCCACTGCTTGATTGGGATGGTCATTTAACCATTTAGCTGCTTCCGTTGTAGAAGACGTGACCGTTTGACGCGCTTTGGGTAATGTATCCTCTAAAAATTGTTGGGTTTGAGCTAAAGCTTGAGGATGAGACTTCACCTCTGTTATGCTTTGCCACTTGTTTTTCCATTGAGGATGAACCATCAAGTTTTGACTAATAGGCAAAATAACTTCTCCTTGAATCGGCACATCTAAATGATGATAAACCACATCTAAGGTTTGATTAACTGTTCCTTCTGTCGCATTTTCAATTGGAACAACCACAAAATCAAAGTCTTCCTTCTCAATACTTCTGAGACAGGAAAGAATAGTCTGACAAGGAATTAATTGCTGTGATTCAATTAATAGTTTGGCAGCACTATGGGTAAAAGAGCCTTCTGGTCCCAAATAACCAATTTCCATTAAATCAATCCCTTCGATTTTATTTCTGAAACTATTTCTGAAACAGATTTTTGGTCAATTAAAATAGTATCAGTAGCTACAGATTCATAGGCTTCTTGACGTTTTTCAAAAAGTTTTGTTAGTGACGAGATATCTTTTGCTAAGGGACGTTGATTCACCTGATCTTTTTCAATATGATTTATCAATGTAGATAAGCCACCCTTTAGATAAATCACTACTTTTTCTTCATTTAATAAAGCAAGATTTTCTTTTTGAGTCACGATTCCTCCGCCTGTAGCAATAATGCCTTGCTTTTTCAGAGCGTCTTTTAAGACTTGTGTTTCTAATCGGCGAAATCCTTCTTCACCCACTTCTTCAAAAATAGCTGAAATCGATTGACCTGCTAAAGTTTCAATTTCTTTATCCATTTCAATCAAAGGAAGAGCTAGCAAATTCGCTAACTCTTTACCGATTGTTGATTTTCCAGAACCCATAAAACCAACTAAAATAACTCTAATCATGACCATCACTCACTAAATGAGCTAAATCATCAAAAAATTCAGGATATGAAACTGATACAGCATCACTTTTTTCTAGTATCACTTCGCCTGTTTCAACTAAAAGAGCCGCAATTTGTAGCATCATCCCAATTCGGTGATCACCGTAACTAGTAACATTAGCACCATGTAAAGAAGTACCACCTTCAATGATTAAACCGTCTTCTGTTGGCGTGATATCTGCCCCCATTTTATTTAATTCATCTGAAACAGCTTGAATACGATCAGTTTCTTTGACACGTAATTCTTCGGCATCCTTAATAATAGTTTGTCCTTTTGCCTGTGTTGCAAGTAAGGCAATAATTGGAATTTCATCAATCAGACGTGGAATTAATTCACCTGATATTTCTGTACCAACTAATTCACTCGTTGACACAATAACAGTTCCTGATTCCGTTGTGTCATCAATATCAATGACTTCAATTTGGCCATTCATCTGTTTAATCACGTCAATAATACCTGTTCTAGTCTGACTTAAACCAACATTTTTCAGAACAATTCTACTATTTGGAACTAACAAACCAGCTACCATAAAGAAAGCTGCAGAAGAAATATCACCAGGTACTTGAACCTTTTGTCCAGTGAACTCTTGTCCACCTTTAATTTTTATTTCTTTCCCATTAACGTCGATGTCACCACCAAACTGTTTAATCATGACTTCTGTATGATTTCGCGTAAGCTCCTTTTCAAGAAGAACCGTTTCTCCTTTAGCAAAAAGAGCGGCGAATAATAGGGCTGATTTGACTTGTGCACTGGCAACAGGTAATTGATAGTGAATTGCCTGTAAGTCACTGCCGCCTTTAATCATAACAGGAGGAAACTCAGTGCCTTCATTTCCCTCGATTGTTAGCCCCATGTCTCGTAATGGTAACATCACTCGATTCATTGGTCTTTTCTGAATAGAGCCATCTCCTGTTAAAGTCACATCAAAGGATTGTCCTGCTAAAATCCCCATTAGTAAACGAATAGTTGTTCCAGAATTTCCAACATCTAAAACCGTTTCTGGTTGTTTAAGTCCCTTCATTCCAACGCCATGAACTTTTATTGTTTCACCGTCATCTTCAATCTGAACACCCATTTGACGAAATAATTTTAACGTATCTAAACAATCATCTGCTCTTAGAAAATGAGTGATTTCTGTTATCCCATTGGCAAGTGAACCAAACATTATACTGCGATGTGAAATTGATTTATCTCCTGGGACGCTTAATTCTCCCTGTAAACTTTTAATTCCTGTTTTTAATTTCATACAAACCTCCTACTATTGATTAACCATGTCATAAATAGTTTGTTTTGATACGGCTATTTTTGCCCGTTCTAAGTCTTTTTCATTCTTAAAAGAAACACATAAGACACCGAAAATATCATCTCTTGTTTCCATGATTTTAATATTGACCAAGCTAATTTTTTCTTTTGCTAAGACACCTGTCACTTCAGCTATTGCTCCAGGATAATCTGGTACATTTAAGTACAGATCATGGAAGCCTGGTAAACTCCCTTCTTTATGAACGGGAATGGTGTCTCGAACTTCTTTATTCCCTTTGAAAAACTGAAACAAAGTGCCTTCATCTAAATCTGTTAAAGCTTCTTTTAATCCAACTAAACGAGCTGTCCACTTATCTATTTCTTCTATTAATATAGACGAGTTACTTAAAGAAATATCCGTCCACATTAGGGGATCTGAACTTGCGATACGAGTAATATCGCGAAAACCTCCAGCTGCTAAGTTAAGTGCTTCTGGCACATCATCCATTAATTCTTTTGCCTGCTCAACTAATTGAGAGGCAATTAAATGGGGCATGTGACTTAAAACACCTGTGATTCGGTCATGAGTCTCTGGTTCTAACTCTAAAAATTTAGCTCGTGTTCCTTTAAAAAGGTTTCTTAATAGGTTTTTCTCACTATTAAGTTCATCACTTTCAGTTACAAGAATATAATAAGCATTTTCAAATAAATCTTTATCTGCTGCAATAAAACCTGACTTATGTGAGCCTGCCATAGGATGACCGCCAATAAAAGTATAATTTCTTTGTTTTAACCATCTGGCTTGCTTTAAAATTTCAACTTTTGTACTTCCAACATCTGTGACAATGACGTCTTTTTTTAAGTCAAAATAACTTAATTTTTCTAAAAGAGTCATTGTTACCATCACAGGTGTACAAAGAATAATCACATCTGCTTGCTTAGCTGCTTCTTGTAAATCAAGTGAATAAGTATCAATAATCCCGTAAGATTGAGCCCCTTTTAACTCTTCTTCTTGATGGCTAAACCCTACTATAGTAATCTCCGGGTGCTCTTCTTTAATACACAATCCTAAAGAAGAGCCAATCAAACCAACACCGATAAGTAATACGTTTTCTATTTTTTTCATCTATTCGAGTTCCTCTCTTATGTGATATTAAAAATTAAGAGTGTACTCGCGATAACGTTTCACTTCGTCCTTCATCCGATTAAATGAATCACTTTCAAATTTATCCAACATCGCTTTCGCAACTTCAATCGTCACCATAGCTTCTGCTACAACACTAGCAGCTGGTACCGCAGAACTATCTGAGCGTTCCACACTAGCTTTATAAACTTCTTTTGTATCAATATCAACAGATTGAAGTGGTTTGTAAAGAGTTGGAATTGGTTTCATGACACCACGAACCACGATTGGCATGCCATTTGTCATGCCGCCTTCAAAACCGCCTAAGTTGTTACTTGTTCTCGTGTAACCTGCTTCTTTACTCCAAATGATTTCATCCATTACTTCACTTCCGTAAAGACGTGCTGCTTCAAAACCAACACCAAATTCAACCCCTTTAAAGGCATTAATCGATACAACGGCTTGAGCAATTTTCCCGTCTAACTTAGCATCCCACTGTGTATGACTACCTAAACCAATTGGTACGCCACCGACAACAACTTCCACAACACCACCAATTGTATTTTTATCTAACTTAGTTTGATCAATTTTGTCTTTCATCGCTTCTTCTATTTGAGGATCCACACATCTCACAACTGAGCTTTCCGCTTTTGCTTGAATCTCACTAACTGTCATATTTTCTGGAATACTTCCACGAACGCCACCAATTTCTAACACATGACTAGCCACTTCAATATCTAGTGCTTGTAACATCTGCTTACAAATAGCTGCAATCGCAACGCGCATAGTTGTTTCACGGGCTGATGAACGCTCTAAGACATTTCTTAAATCATCATGTTCAAATTTAATCCCACCTACTAAGTCGGCATGTCCTGGACGTGGTTTGGATAAGCGACGCATTTTTTTAGCACGCTCATCAACTGGTTCAATTCCCATAACCGTTTCCCAGTTTTTAAAATCGTCATTTTTAACAACTAAAGTGATAGGTGAGCCTAATGTTTTCCCGTGTCTAATGCCTGACGTGACTTCAACCGTATCTGTTTCAATCAACATACGGCCACCACGACCGTAACCACCTTGTCTTCTTTTTAAATCATGATTGATTGCCTCTATCGAAATGGGAATCCCTGCTGGTAAGCCATCAATAATGGCTGTTAATTCTGGTCCATGTGATTCTCCTGCTGTTACATATCTCATATAAACACTTCCCTTTTATCCTTTAATATAGTTTTTCATCTCTTCTGTTTGAATCGTTGTAATTTTAGCTTGGCCTATCGTTTCTAATAGAATAATGCGAATCTGATTGCCACTTGTTTTTTTGTCATGAGTTAAAGCCTTAAAGATAGATTCTTCATTCCAATTATCAATCGTTGTTGGCAAATGAAATTTACTCAACATCTTTTCTAAAGGCTCTATAATTCCAGTTGGCATAGTGCCAAGTCTTTCCGCAGCTCTTGTGATACAACACATTCCTATGGCTACTGCTTCACCATGAGTCACCACGCCATACCCATAAGTTTGTTCAATGGCATGTCCTATGGTGTGACCGTAATTTAAAATAAGGCGAATTCCCGTATCTTTCTCATCTTCTTCTACCACTTTACGTTTCACTTGGCAACAAGCATAGATAATTTCTTCTGATTTTTCCAAAGCATCATGTTCATCTTTTAATGTTTCCAGTAAATGCCATAAGTTACTATCAGCAATAGCTGCTGATTTGACTACTTCGGCTAAGCCTTCTCTAATTCTTCTGTCTTCTAGCGTATTAAGTGTCATCGGGTCAATTAATACCCCATCTGGTTGGGCAAAAGTACCCACTAAGTTTTTAGCGACACTTGTATTAACTGCCGTTTTCCCACCAATACTACTGTCAACTTGAGCCAGTAAGGTTGTTGGTATTTGAAGAAAGTGTAAACCACGCATAAAAGTAGAAGCAACAAAGCCTCCTAAATCACCTACTACGCCACCACCAAGAATGATAATCCCGTCTTTTCGAGTCATCTCTTTTTCAGCTAAAAAATGATAAATTTTTTCGGCAGTAGCAAGACTCTTACTACCTTCTCCTGGTTCAATCCCATAAGTAAAAACCTCAAATCCTTGTGCTTCAATGCTTGTCTTCACCTGTTTTTCGTAAAGACTGGCCACAGTTGTATCTGTAATTAACACAATTTTTTGTTTTTCCCATAGACTAGCTACCCAATTCCCGACTTGGTTTAAGCTATTTTTTTCAATGAGTAACTCATAAGACTTTTCTGGTAAATTCACACTTAACTTCATTTGAAAGACTCCCTTTAAATTTTTTCTCTAATAGCTTTCACTTGTTTCATTGCTTCTGTCATCACATCAATTTGCTCCATCATATTCATGTAGCGTTTTTCATTTAAACTTTGTTGACCATCTGACCACGCTTTACTTGGTTCTGGATGAATTTCAACAATCATTCCTGAAGCACCACTTGCAACACCTGCAACTGCCATCGGTGTTACGTAATCCCAAACCCCAACACCATGACTTGGATCAACGATAATTGGGAAGTGACTTAATTTTTGAATAACAGGAACAGCACTTAAATCAAGTGTGTTTCTTGTAGCTGTTTCGTAAGTACGAATACCACGTTCAACAAAAATGACTTTTTGATTCCCAGTAGCAGCAATGTATTCAGCCGCATTTAACCACTCATCAATTGTTCCTGCTATTCCTCGTTTTAAAGCAACTGGCAACCCAGTTTTCCCAACCGCTTGAAGCAATTTAAAGTTTTGCATGTTACGAGCCCCAATTTGTAAAATATCAGTGTATTTAGCTACTAATTCTAGGTTCGCTTCATCCATAACTTCTGTGATAACTTTCATGTCAAATTTATCAGCTGCTTCACGAATGTATTTTAGACCTTCTTCTTCTAATCCTTGGAAAGCGTATGGAGATGTTCTTGGTTTAAAGGCTCCACCACGTAAAACAGTCGCGCCACCTGCTTTAGCAATTCTTGCACATTCCATAATTTGGTCTAATCCTTCAATCGAACATGGACCTGCCATTGTAACAAAGTTTTCTTCGCCACCAATTTTCAAACCATCTACGTCAACTACTGTGTCTACTGGATGGAACTCACGACTCGTTAATTTATATGTGCTTGTTACGCGAACCGTATCTAAAACACCATCGTATCCTCTGAACGGAACATCAATGACTTTTTCAGTGTCTCCAACTAATCCAATAACTGTTTTATCTTTGCCTTCACTTAAATGGACTTCTAATCCTTCTTCTTTCACACGTTTAATCACTGCTTCTACTTGTTCCTTTGTTGCGTCTTGTCTCATAATAATAATCATTGTATTTTCTCCTTTTATTGCCATTGGTCAATCAACATTTCTTCGATTGCTGTCACAGGCATCTCTTTTTTAGTCATTAACTTAAATGCGTGAGCTGCTTGATGAACAAGCATTCCTAAACCATTAATCGTTAGGGCTCCTCTTTGTTTCCCTTGTTTTAAAAATTCAGTTTCTAACGGGTGATAAATCAAATCCACTAAAACATGAGTTGAATTCACTTCACACATACTAGCTACCGGCAGTGATTTATCTTCTCCCATGCCAATTTGTGTGCCGTTAATAATAATATCGCTTGTTTTCATTAGTTCATTCATTGTTTTGTCATCTTTATAATCAAACAATCGTATCAAGGTTCCTGTTTGTTTTGCAATTTCTTCTAACTCTCTTGCAACTTGTTGATACGTTGTATTGTTTCGTTTAAATACATTTATTTCCTTGGCCTTTTCAAGAGCGCATTGACATAAAACAGCTTTAGCTGCTCCTCCTGCTCCTAAAATCATAATCTTTTTATCAGCTACACTAACTTGTTGACTCTTTAAACTTTCAACAAACCCAATGCCATCAGTGTTAAACCCGAATAGCTTGCCGTTTTGCGGAATAACTGTATTAACAACTCCTATTAACTCAGCTTCTTTTGATACCTCATCACATGCGTCAAAGGCAAGTTTTTTATAAGGCATCGAAATATTAACACCTAACATATCTAAAGTTAATACACTAGATAAAGCTTGATTAAATTGCTCTTTCTCTACTTCAAAAGCGAGATAAACAGCATCAATTTCTTTCACCTCATAGGCTTTATTATGAATCATAGGTGATAAACTATGTTTGATAGGATTAGCAATCACTCCTGCTAATCTGGTTTGTCCTGAAATATCTGATTTCATTGGTTCTCCTTTCTAATTAAAAAAATAAAAGACGATAACTTACATAGATTAATACAACAAATCTATAGTTACCGTCTTTCTCGAATACAAGTATTCAATATAAAAAAGAAAAGCCACCATAGATTTTGTGATCATCTATGTGGCCTTTAAAGTCAAATTAAAGTTCTCTAGCCCTCATAGATACAAACGTTTTGTTTGTACCCATGAAACAAATGGTTACAAACAGTCTCTATAATAGCTAAAGTAAAAGTTATTCAGTTGTGAGGTTTGACGCGTAATTAATTTGTTCATGTCCTTCACTCCAACGTGCTTTATTTAATAATTGAACACAGTATACCCATAAAAAAAAAACTTGTCAATTATTTTTCAAAAAAATGTTTTATTGTTATAATTGTCTTAAGGAGGAGTTACTTTGAAAAAGAAACTAATTATTATCTCCGTCGATGCCTTAGGTGCTCTCGATATTAAACTGCATAAGGACAAACTACCCACCCTATCTAAACTGATTGATAAGGGAACTCATGTAGAAAAAGTAAAAGGAATTTATCCAACACTTACCTACCCGTCCCATGTAACTTTAATGACTGGTATGTATCCCAAAGATCATGGCGTGATTAACAACACAAAATTACAATCAACACGAAATTCACCAGATTGGTACTGGTATGATAAAGAAATTAAAGTTCCGACTGTCTATGATGTGGCAAAAAACGAAGGCTTAACGACTGCTGCCTTTTTATGGCCAGTCACAGCAAGTAGTAGCATTGATTACAACATTGCTGAAATTTTTCCAAACCGCATATGGACAAACCAAGTCATGATTTCTTTAAAGGCAAGTTCACCATTATTTTTATTAAATATGAATCAAAAATATGGTCACTTAAGAAAAGGCATTATGCAACCCTTTTTAGATGATTTTGTAACAGCCTGTGCTGTTGATACGATTTCAACTAAAAAACCTGATTTAACTTTAATTCACCTTGTAGATATGGATAGTATGCGTCATGCTTACGGCGTTCAATCAACAGAAGCTGTAGATGCTTTGATTCGCCAAGACAAACGAGTCGCTCAAATCATTCAAGCCACAAAAGATAATGGGACATTTGACCACACTAACTTTGTGGTTTTAGGAGATCATTATCAACTTGATGTTAATAAAATGATTAAGCTAAATGTTTTATTTGCTGAAAAAGGTTGGGCTGAAACTAAACCTAACGGAAGCATAAAAAATAACTGGCAAGTCTATGCTAAAAGTTGTGATGGCTCGACTTATATTTATTGTAAAAACACTAGTAAAGTTGATCCAAAAGAGATTTATCACGCCATTAAAGACTTAAAAGGTATTGATGCTATTTACACATCTGAAGAATGTCGTAATATGGGAGCTGACCCTCGTGCTACTTTCATGATAGAAGCTTCTGACGGTTATTATTTTAGTGATGAAACAACTGGTGACATCTTTGAAGACGTCAAAAAAGAAGACATTGGTAAACCAAATCGCTATTTTGGTATACATGGTTCTCATCCAGGCAAACCAAACTATGAAACAACGGTCATGTTTTACGGACCAAGTATTAAAGAAGGACATAAAATAACGAATGCCCATCTAGTTGATGAAGCCCCTACTTTTGCTAAATTACTAGCATTAAAGACATTTCCAAAAGAGGTTTCAGGTATTTGTATTGAAGATATATTTAGATAAGAAAAAACAGTTAGCTTTAAGGCTAACTGTTTTTTCTTATTCATAATGTGACGTATCACTATAAACTTCAAGAATTGCTTGTTCATCTGTTAAAACGATTTTAGTCATACTATTAGGTGCCACATCATCTAACTCCTCAATTGACAGACCTAGTAAATCGGCAACCATGGTTTTAATCGTAATTCGATGCGAGACCATTCCAATGACTTGACCTTGATGTAGCTCCACCATTTTCTGAATAGATTCACGGCTTCTTAAAGAAAGAGCTTCAAAGGTTTCACCTTGATTAGTAGCTTGAAAAGATAATGGCGCGTCCCAAAAACGTTGCCACTCTTCCTTATCTATTCGTTCTATTTCATCATAAGTTTTACCTTCCCAATTTCCCATGTTAATTTCTTGAAGACCACTTGCTTCATACTCAGGAAATCGAAGAGATTGATTGATTAACCCTCTTGTTTCAAGGGCTCGTTCACTAGGACTTGAATAAAAAGCATCAAACACGATAGCTTCCTTTTCTAACTTTTCACCTAATAAAATAGCCTGGTTTTTCCCCACATCTGTCAAATCTGAATTTTGCCACCCTTGCATTCTTTGTTCTTGATTCCATTTCGTTTGACCATGACGAATTAAGTATAATGTTGTTTGCATTCTTTCATCCCCTTACTCTTTTATTGTAAAGCTAAGTCAAAATGATTTATAATACCAATAAGAACCTAATTCATAACAAAAAGTTATAGGAGTGTTAATGATGAATTTAAACGCCTTACGTTTCTTCTATGAAGCCAGTCAATATGACACCTTAACTGAAGCCAGTCAGCACTTACATATCAGTCAACCGGCATTAACTAAACACATTAAAAATTTGGAAAAAGACTATCATGTCAATTTAGTTGAGAAACAAGGAAGAAATATTGTCTTAACAGATTTAGGGCAACAAATTGTTACAGCCGCATCTCTTTTATTTGAACAAGAAAAACAAATCGAAGCTCTTTTAACGAATCATCAAGAAACTCAAATTATAGGCACAACACAACTTAATAGCGATGATTTAATGCGAAGTTTGCTAGCTAATGATGACAATAACTATCAATTATCTTTTATGACCGAAAACACTCATACCCTTATAACTAAACTTAAAAATAAAACTATCGACTACGCTATTTTACCTGAAAGACATGAACTAGCTGACTTTTCTAAAGAGTTTCTCTTTACAGATAATCTTATTTTTGTTGCCCATCCTGATTACTGTCCAGATACTATATCTCTTAGCGAATTATCTCACTATCAATTTATTAAACGAGAATCAGGAAGCTCACTCCAAGAAGTACTCGATAATCAAATTAACATGCCACTAAATTATCAATTACAAGTCTCTGGCCATTTAAATGCTTTAACGGCTTGTCAGCTTAAAAAAGGCCTCTATCTGACTTCTGCTAAGAGTGTTGTCTCTTTATTACTTGAAGACTCTCTGAAAGAAGTTATTATCACAAGTATCACCTTCAAACCAAGAGATTTTTATCTTTATAGTAATCACCCTCAGCAATCTAATTTATTCAAACAAAAGTTAATAAAAGACATAAAAAAAAAGTTGTAACCTAGGTAAAACTTTAGGTTACAACTTTTTATTTTTATATTAGTGAGTTTGTCCACCAACAACTTTTAAATCTTCTTTACCGTCAAATTCAACGATAGCTTCAATAGCAGCAACAATCCCACGAGTAATATCTTCTAAACTCATTGCAGGCATTCCTGGGCGTTCTAAAACTTGTTCTGGTAAGAATGGCACATGCATGAAACCAGCTTTAGCTTTTGGAAATTCTTTATGTGTTAAGTATAGACTTTGGTACATAATGTGGTTACATACAAAAGTCCCTGCTGTATTTGAAACAGAGGCTGGTAAACCAGCGTTTTTCATTGCTGTTACCATTGCTTTAACTGGGTGTTGAGAGAAATAAGCTGGTTCGCCGTCAGCTTTGATTTCTACATCAATTGGTTGATTGCCTTCGTTATCAGGAATACGCGCATCATCTAAATTAATAGCAACACGCTCAGGTGTTAAGTCGAAACGTCCCCCTGCTTGACCAATGTTTAACACGTAATCAACGTCATGTTTAGCCATTACTTCACGAGTTACCTCAGCACTTTTATTAAAAACGGTTGGAATTTCTAATTTGATAATCTCTGCTCCAGCAATTGTATCTGGTAATCTTTTCACTGCTTCAATAGCAGGGTTCATTGTATCTTGTCCAAATGGATCAAATCCAGTTACTAATATTTTCATCTTAAATCTTCCTTTCTATTTTTAAAATGCCCAGAAATACATCAAGGCAATATGTACAACAATCATAATACAAGCAATTTTTGCTTGCTCTTTGATGACACCATTTTGATTTTCCATCTCAAGTAATGAGGCTGGTAAAATATTAAAGTTAGCTGCCATTGGTGTTAATAATGTTCCACAGTATCCTGCAGTTAAAGCTAATGCTCCAGCAATCGCAGGGTCTGCTCCTTGAGCGATAACAAATGGAATCCCAACACCAGCTGTAATAACAGTGAAGGCTGCAAAACCATTCCCCATAATCATCGTAAAGATAACCATTCCAAGAACGTAAGCAATCACGCCTGCTAAACGGTGACCTTCTGGTACAAAACCACCAATCATTTTAGAGATAACATCTCCCACACCAGCAATCGTAAAAATAGCGCCTAATGCGGCTAATAATTGTGGTAAAATCCCTGAAGTTCCCATAGCTTGAATCATACGGTCACTTTCTTGAATCACGTGTTTTGGTTTTGATTTAAAGATAATCATCGCTAAAATAATACCAACAACTGATGCCACACCAATCGCTGATTTACTTGATAGCGGAATAAACATCGCTAAAACAACGGAAACAACCGCTAGTGATAAAACAGGAATAAAGATTTTATTTCCATATTTTTTCGCATCTTTATCTAATTTTTCTTGGTCAAAAGCTTCAAATTTACTGATTTCAAATTGTTTGAATAATGAAATCACACCTAGTAAAACAACTAAAGCACCATTTACTGCATTAGGTAACACTTTACCAAGCATAAATAATACACCTAAGTCTAACCAGAAAAGACTAGAACCAATACGTTTTGAATTGTTTTTGTCGTTAAAAACTTTATACGCTGTGTATGTCAACTGAAGCCCTACTAATACAAAGAAGAACTCTAATAGATTGTTAAAAAATGTCTCCATTATTTCTTATCTCCTTTGTTTTTGTATTTTCGATCTAATTTCTTATCAAATAAGATATTAGATAAGACACCAATCACAATCATGACTAGAGCAACTGGTACTGATGCTTTAACAATATCAAAAGCTGATACATCATAGTTCATTGAATCAAGTGTACTAGCAATTAATAAAACTCCCGCAGCACTAATGAACGTATTTTGTCCAAAGAAGTTACCATAGTTATCCATAGCAGCTGATTTAGCTTTAATCGTTTCTTTGTCTTTTTCATCTAATTCACCATACTTAGCTTCAGCTGATGCTTCTGCCATTGGTTGAACTAACGGTCTAACAAACTGAGGATGTCCTCCTAAACGAATAGAAAAGGCTCCCGCTAATTCTCTAACAATTAAATAAATTGATAAGAAAGTCCCTGTTGTGAGTCCTTTCAATTTCTTAATTAAGTTAACAGCTTGTTCTTTTAATCCATGAGACTCTGCTAATCCAATTAAAGGCAATGTTAAGAAAAAGATTGTTACGATTCTTTGATCCACAAAAGCCTTTCCTAAATGCTCTAAAAATTCAACTGGTGTAATACCAGAAACAAGAGCTGTTGCAAGCGCAGCGACTACAACCACTGCAATAGTATCGAATTTAAAAATGAAACCTAGAACGATAATAACGATACCGATAAGTTTAATCCACTCCATGTGTTCCTCTCCCTTAATAAAAATAATAACAGTTTTTATTCTACTATACTTTAAGCGTTTTTCAAAAAGTAAAAGTCATAATTACCCTTATTTTTTACAAAAACAAAAAAACGAACTAAAAAAGTTCGTTTTAGTCTACTCTTTTCACTTCAATGACAGCAAACTCAATTTCTGGATGCCCATTGAATTTTTCTAAAATATCTTCATACAAGGCACTTTTTATTTTAGCCACTTCACCAAAATCCACTAAAAACTGACAAGCTAAAGCTAAGCCACCTTCTTGAACTTGTAAATTAACAGTAGGATCAGGGCTGATACCTAATTTCTCATATAAATCCGCATTTAAAACACCTGTCACGTTCTGATTATAGTGATCAGTCATCGCTTCTAACACTAATGCTTTAGCTGCGCCGTAATTACTATCATGTCGAATTAAAAAATTGATTTCTTGGCGAACAAAACGGTTCATATAATCATAATTAAAGACCTCATTCGTCAAAATCTCCTTATTAGGTATTTTAATAACTCGTCCTGTTACGCCTTCTGAAGACAACCAATTTTTAATTTCTGCTAATTCAAAGTAAAAGAAATTAACCCCAACCACTTTCCCAATTTTTCCGTCAATTTCAATTCGTTGATTAACTTTAAAATAATCTCGTTTCCGAATAAAATACCAACCGATAATATTATCCAACGTACTTCGAATCAAAACAACTCCAAAAAGACCTAGTAATAGTAAAATAATGACCAATGAATTCAATGCATTTATCCAAATAATTGATATCCCAATAAGGCATAGAGTTAACAAAGTGTTTTTAAGACTTCTTTGAATCCGTTTCTTTTTATTTGGTTCAACATCCCATTTATTCAATAATTTTTTTCCAAAATAGGATAATAAAACAAATACGGCAATAACAATTAAAGTTTTTGTCACATGGTTATAGTAGAGATTTCGATTGTTCACCGTTTTTGTTAAGCTATCAACAACTGAATTTTGCAAATCTGTTAGGTATTGATTCATCCAAAATCCCCCTTTTTTATAGTTTAACATAACTAACTTAAATTTTAGCTTGATAAATGCAAAAAACGAAGATGATTTTTGTCATCTTCGTTCAATAAGTCTCAATTAAAATTGATACGTTAAGATTGGATTTCTTGCGGCTTGAGTTTCATCCACTCGTTTAATTAAAGTATTTAAAGGTGCATCTTTAATAGCTTGTGGGTTACTATAAGCTTCTGCATGAATTTCTTTAAAGACAGCTATCACTTTATCCAAAGTTTCTTTGCTTTCTGTTTCAGTAGGCTCAAGCATTAAAGCTTCTTTCACTACATCTGGGAAATACATGGTTGGCGGATGCATGCCGTGATCTAATAATGCTTTAGACACATCTAAAGCTGTCACACCTGTTTCTTTTTTCATTTTATCAAGTGTCATAACAAACTCATGCATACATGGCCCTTCATAAGCCATATCATAAAAATCTTTTAGCTCATGACGCATGTAGTTAGCATTTAAGACAGCTGTACGAGATGCTTGAGGAATACCTTCTTTTCCTAAGAATAAGATATAAGTTAAAGCTCTTACCACAACAGCGAAATGGCCGTAGAATGTTTTCACGCTACCGATTGTTTTTTCAGCTGTTTCAAATTCAAATCTATCTCCTACTTTTACTACATGGTTATTTGGTAAGTATGGTAATAAAATTTCTTTACAACCAATCGGACCTGAACCAGGACCACCACCACCATGAGGCGTAGAAAATGTTTTATGAATGTTTAAGTGAACCACGTCAAATCCCATATCTCCTGGACGAACCGTTCCCATAATCGCGTTAAGGTTAGCTCCATCATAATAACAAAGACCACCAGCATTATGAATAATCTCTGTGATTTCAATGATATCATGTTCGAATAAACCAACAGTACTTGGGTTTGTTAACATTAAACCTGCCGTATCTTCTCCCACAACTTCTTTTAGTTTTTCTAAATCCACACGACCATTTTCTTTTGAGGGAATATTAATCGTTTCATAATCAACCATTGAAGCTGTCGCTGGGTTCGTTCCATGAGCTGAGTCTGGCACAATAATTTTATTACGTTTCGCGTCTCCGCGGTCTTCATGATAAGCTTTAATCAACATAATTCCTGTTAACTCACCTTGAGCTCCTGCTGCTGGTTGGAAAGTCATGGCATCCATGCCAGTAATTTCACCTAAAAGTGTTTCAGCAGTATGAAGAACTTCTAAAGAACCTTGAACTGTGTCAATAGGTTGTAAAGGATGGATTTGACTAAAGTTAGGTAAATTAGCCATCTCATCGTTAATTTTAGGATTATATTTCATGGTACAAGAACCTAATGGATAAAAGCCATTGTTCACACCAAAACTATTATCTGCAAGCTCTGTATAATGACGACTCATATCCACTTGCGAGATTTCTGGTAAACGCAGTTCTTGCTTACGAGAAAAAGCCTCAGGTAATTCAATCTTCTCAACATCTAAAGCAGGAATAAAGTCATTACTACGACCTGATTTACTTCTTTCAAATACTAATTTCATCCTTTAGTAACCTCCTTTAATGTTGTGATTAACTCATCCATTTCTTCTTTAGTTGCAAGTTCTGTCACACACCATAAAATATTTCCGTCAACTGGTAAACCACCTAAAATACCTTTTTCTTGTAGTGCTTTATTTAAAGCAACTGGATCCATTGGTGATTTCGTTAAAAACTCATGGAAAAATTCAGAGTCATGAACTAGTTCAAAACCTTCTAATTGACTTAACTCTTTTTGTAAATAATGAGCTTTACTGTAGCATTGTTCAGCTACGTTTCTTAAGCCATTTGGTCCCATTGCAGATAGATAAACACTTGCTGTTAACGCACAATGAGCTTGGTTTGAACAAATATTCGAAGATGATTTTTCACGTCTAATATGTTGTTCACGCGCTTGAAGCGTTAAAACAAAAGCTCTTTCTCCGTCTTTATCCACTGTTTGACCAGCAATACGTCCTGGTAATTTACGCATCATTTTTTCAGTTGTTGCCATAAATCCTAGGTATGGTCCACCAAAATTCATTGGTAATCCTAATGGTTGTCCTTCACCAGTTGCAATATCTGCCCCGCACTCAAATGGTGTTTTTAAGACTGATGACGTGATTGGGTTAATTCCCATAATAAATTTTGCTTTATTTTCATGAACCACTTCAGCTAATGCTTCACATGATTCAATACCACCAAAGTAGTTTGGTTGTTCTACATAAAGACATGCTGTAGTGTCGTCTAATAATTCTGCTAAAGCATCCATATCTGTTAAGCCATTTTTTTCTGGTACAATGACTACTTCAGTTCCCATGGCATGGCAATAAGTTTGAATCGTTTGAATCGTCATTGGATGCGTTGTTGCTGAAACTAAAGCTTTTTTACGACGACGGTCAATACACATATTAACCCCTTCAGCTGCTGCACTTGAACCATCATAAACAGAAGCGTTAGCAATTGGTAAACCAGTCATTTCAGAAACCATTGTTTGGAATTCAAAAATAGACTGTAAAATTCCCTGGCTAATCTCTGCTTGGTAAGGAGTATATGCTGTTAAAAATTCTTCTTTTGATGTAATTTGCTTAACGATTGACGGAATATAATGGTAGTAAGAACCTGCTCCTCTAAAAATAGAATGGAACACTTGGTTTTTAGCCGCCATTTTTTCCATCATACGACGAACTTCTACTTCCGATTTGCCACTAGGAATATTTAAATCTTTAATTTTTAAAGATTCTGGAATCTCTTTAAATAAGTCATCAACACTGTTTAACCCAAGTATCTTCACTAATTCATCTTGTTCAGATTGACTCGATGGAATGTAGTTATAGTTCCCCATTAATGTTAAGCCTCCTCTTCAACTACTTTGTTATAGTCTTCTAGACCTAATAATTCTTCTTTATCCGTAATATTACTTACTTCAAATAACCAGTTTTCAAAAGGTGCTTCGTTAACACTTTCAGGCGCATCTTCTAATTCTGTATTGATTTTTGAAATCACACCAGTAAATGGCGTATAAATATCCGATACTGTTTTAACTGATTCTACTTCTGCTACTTGATCGCCCTTAGTTACTTCTTGGTCAACTTCAGGAAGTTCTACGAAAACAATATCTCCTAATTGCTCTTGAGCAAAGTCTGTAATTCCCACAATCGCTGTTGTTTCATCAATAAATTTTACCCACTCATGAGTTGCTAAATAGTTTAATTCTGTTGGTCTTGACATCCTAAATTCCTCCTAAAGTTCTATTTTTTATAAAAAGGCATTGGTACAACTTCTGCCTTAATTAATCGTTTTCTTACTTCTACTTCTACTTCTTGGCCAATTTCAGCAAACTCTTTGTCCACTAAAGCCATAGCAATGGCATAGCCTAAGAATGGTGCGTGCGTTCCAGAAGTTGACATTCCAATTTGTTTATCACCTACAAAAACAGGAGCGTCTTCTCTGACAATTCCTTTTCCAGTGATTTTCAAACCAACTCTAACTGTACTTGTTTGATTGTCTTCTAACGCTTTTTTTCCAAGGAAATCAGGCTTATTTAGTTTAACTGCAAATTTTAAGCCGACCTGTAAAGGATTGATTTCCTCATTCATTTCATGACCATATAAAGGCATTCCAGCTTCTAGACGGAGTGTATCTCTGGCACCTAATCCACAAGGAACGATATCAAATTCTTCACCTGCTTCAAGGATTAGCTCCCATATTTTTACAATGTCTTCAGCTTTAGCATAAATTTCATAACCTGATTCTCCTGTATAACCTGTTTCAGAGACATCAACTGTCATGCCATTTAATGAAACGCCTTCTTTAAACGTATAATATTTTGAGGGTAGATCTTCACTAGCAATTAATTTTGCCAATGTCTTTTTAGCATTTGGTCCTTGAAGTGCTACTAAGCCAGTTTCTTCACTTCTATCAATTGCTTTAGCGTCTCCAGTTACGTGAGACTCAATCCATTTAAAATCTTTCTCTAGATTGGAAGCATTCACAACGGCCATATACTTTTGATCGTTATACTTGTATAAAATTAAGTCATCAATAATACCACCTGTTTCATTACACATTAGGGTATATTTGATTTGGCCATCAGCCATATCCTTAAAATCATTGGTAAAAATATACTGAATGTTCGTTAATGCGTCAGGTCCTTCAATGAAAATTTCACCCATATGTGACACATCGAATAATCCAACACTCTGGCGAACAGCCATATGTTCTTTAACTAAACCTGTTGCTGCATATTGAACGGGTAACTCATATCCACCAAATGGGACGATTTTCCCTTTTAAATCAACATGATTTTGATACAATGGTGTTTTTTTGTCCATTAACTCTCTTCCCCTCTCTATACAAATAATGGTGTTTAAAAAATCTTTTATAAATAAATCATACCATATTTCAAATAAGATAAAAGAGAAAATGTGATTTTCTTTAATGTTCGTATTTATTTTATATTTTATCTACAAATATTATAAAAAAATAACCTAATGTTCTTAAACAAGAACATTAGGTTATCATTACATTTATATAGTGCCTTTTTCGTCATTTTTTGAAAACGTTTTAAAAACTAAAATTCCACTAATTACTAATAAAACAAACAAACTAACTAATGCGACTTTAGCTCCTGTTTCTGTTCCTGTTTGGTAATCAGTATTCGGACGTTTTTGGAACACATCTAATATGATAGCAACAAATGAAGTTGAAATAGCGCCCATAAATTGTTGTAGCGTACTAAAGACAGCATTACCATCATCTTGTAAACTGGCATCAATGGCAGATAAACCAACTGTCATCACATTACTATATGAAAGACCAACACCAATCATAAAAATAACATGACAGGCTGTAATTAAGACCATATTACTTGTCCCAATCACAAATATTAAACCAAACCAACCTAACATAGCTGTTAAAATACCAATCCCAACTGGTTTTTTAAAGCCTAAGTTATCTAACATTTTCCCTGAGAACGGGGCAAATAAAGCTCCAACTAAAGCTCCAGGGAACATCATGATACCCGCTCTTGAAGCAGGAACATCAGCAACAATTTGAATAAAGTTTGGTAGTACAAACGATACACCTAAAAGTAACACTTGATAAACTAAAAATGAAATTAAATAAACAGTAAACATTTTGTTTGAAAAGACTGTTAAGTTTAACAATGTTTTTTCTTTATTTGTTTTGTAGAAAAGGAATCCTGCAATTAAGCCAACTACTAATGATCCCCATCCAAATGGTGATTGTAAGTAACTAAAGAAGAATAACAGACCTGTAAACATAATTGATAAGTAAATGGCTGCTTTCATATTAATGGAATCAGCTTTACTTGTTTCTTCTTTTGGAATCGCATAAAGACCAATTAATGTTGAAACAACTAAAATTGGAATTAACAAGATATAGATATATTTCCAATCTAATTGAGTCGTTAATATCCCACCATATGTTGGACCCATAGCTGGCGCAATTGACGTTGTTAAGTTACCAATACCAATCATCATTCCTCGTTTTTCAAGAGGTACTTTGGTTAAAATAATGTTAAACATCAATGGTAAGGCAATACCTGTTGCAATCCCTTGAAACAAGCGACCAATTAGCAAAATACTGAATGAAAAAGCAATAGCATCAATAACGACACCTAAAATGAAAAAGATACTTGAAGCTAAAAATAATTGTCGTTTGCTGTAGTTTTTTATTAAATAAGATGACAACGGGACAACAATTGAAATCATTAATAAGTAAATAGTTGTTACCCACTGTACCTGACTGGTTGTAATACTAAACTCCTCAATAAGTGTTGGAAACGTCACGTTCATCGCTGTTTCGATTAAGACCCCTGCAAATGCCATCATTCCAGTTGCAAGAACGGCTAAATTAACATGAAATTTTTTTTGTTCCATAATTCTCTCCCTCTTTATGACAGAAAAAGAGAGCCGAAATTCATCAAATGATAAATTTCGCCTCTCTCTCGACACAAATTGACTTTGTGTTATCTGTACGATTTATTCTCCTTTATTGTAAAATAAGAATAAATCAATGTCAAGAAATAAAAGTTTTTTTTACTTTTAATTTATTTAACGTAAGCTAAACGATATGAAACCGTTCTTCCAAATGGGAAAACTTGAATGTCTTGTAAACGATCTGATTTAAGATAACCAACAGAACCTTGATATAAAGGTAATACACCTGCATCTTTTTCAACTAATATTTTTTCTAATTCTAATAATTTACTCCAACGTTTTTCTGGGTTTTGAGCTAAAGCAAATCTCGCATCTTGTAACCCTTTATCATATGTTGGGTTATTATATTTAGCAGTATTTAAACCACCTTTAGAATCATAAAATTCTAAAAAGTTAATTGGATCAGAATAATCTGGTGTCCATGTACCAAAAACCAAATCAAATTCACCTTTATTTTGGAAATCTAACCTGTTTTGTAGCGGCATAGATTTTAACGTAATTGTTAAACCAGGTAGATTTTCTTGTAATTGCCCTTGCACATACTCAATAGTCTTTTTAGCTGTACCAGAGTCTGCTGACATTAATTCTAATTCAATTTTATCTTTACCTAATTCTTTTTTAGCTAATTCCCAACTCTTTTGTGCTTCTTTAACATTATAGCTTAGTAAATCGCCATTTTCTTTTCTAAAATCTTCTTTGTTCGCCGGATTTTTCGCAAAATTTTCTGGTACAAAGCCATTTAAAGCTAATGAGCCGTCACCTAATATTTCATTGGCAAATTGCTCTTTATCAATGGCTTGTAAAATTGCTTTACGCACATTAACGTTTCCTGTTACTTCGCGTTTTTGATTAGGACTTAAATAACCCACCATTGCTTTAGGAACAAAAGTCGCACTTTCTGAGTCTTTGTACTCTTGAGCATAAGTATCACTTAATGTGGCATAATCCACTTCACCTGCTTCAAATAACTGCACACCAGTTGCTACTTCTTTAACTACTTGTACGTCAATTTTTTCTAGTTTAACGTTTTTGGCATCCCAATAAGTTGGATTTTTTTCTAACGTCCAAGTGTCGTTAGTTCCACTCCACGCCTTTACAAGAAATGGTCCATTTCCTACAAAGTTATCTGAGTTAGTGCCATAACTACTTCCTTTTTCTTCAGCAAAGACAGCATTTTTTGGCATAAATGGTGTTCCGACTAATACTTGATCTAAAAATGGAATCGGATATTCAAGACTTAATTCTAACGTTTTATCGTCTAGAGCTTTCACACCAAAGGATTCTAAATTACTTTTTCCTTCACGAATCGCACGTCCGTTTTTAAAGATATCCATTTGGTTACTACTTGTCGAACCATAATCAGGATCTATCACATTTTTAAAGGAATAAACAAAATCTTCTGCTCTCACATCGTCACCATTTGACCATTTAGCTTCATCGCGAATAGTAAAGGTATACGTTAATCCATCATCACTTACTTTTGGCGCTTCTTTTGCCATAGCTAATTCAGGAAAACCTTCTTTGTTTAAGCGGTATAAACCTTCCATTGATTGCCCTATCATATCAGAACTATTAACATCTGAATAAAGAGCACTATCTAATGTTGATAATTCTCCTGCTGAGATCACACTAATTTCTTGTTTGACCTCTTTAGCTTGATTGTCAGTTGTACTCTTCTGAGTCGTTCCACAAGCCGTTAATAACAATGCACCAGCAACTAATAAACTACCTATTATTTTTTTCATAAGTCCCTCCTCTATAACTCGTTGACAACAAAATCAAACATTTTACGTTCATGAGCAAACTCTTCAAAATAAAAATCAGGATGCCACTGTAAGCCAATCCAACGATTTTCAGGATTTTTACTTTCAACCCCTTCGATAATATCATCATCACTAATTGCTGTGACCACTAAATCATCAGAAATATCTTTAATCGCTTGAAAGTGGAATGAATTAACCATTGTCTCAGTCCCGTAAACTTGAGAAATCAAACTGTTTTCATCAATGGTCACTTTATGTACAGGTACTTCTCTTGGAATCGGATCTTGCATGTGTTTAATGACTTCATTTTCTCGTTGACTTAAGTCTTGATGAAGTGTTCCTCCTAAAGCAACATTTAGTAACTGCAGTCCTCGGCAAACAGCGAAAATGGGTTTCTTTTGTTTAATGGCTTCATCAATTAAAGCTAATTCAAATTCATCTCTTTTAGTGTGCATTAATGAAGCGTCAAAAATACGTTCTTCATTGTAAAATTTCGGGTTAACATTTTGCCCACCTGTTAATATCAATTTATCGATTTTGTCGATATACGCTTTTGCATCTTCTTTTGAAGACACTGGTAAGAGTATCGGTAACCCTCCTGCTTGGAGAACTCCTTTGGCATAGCCTGAAGGTAAATAATGTAAAGGCAAGTTATGCATTTTTTCTCCTGAATCTTCTGTTTCGTTTAAAGAAATACCAATTATTGGTTTTATCATCTAATCTTCCTCATCTATCTCTATTTTAATTATCTTGATTGATTTAGTTAATTTAGCAATAACAACAACACTGGTAGTCTTCACAATCCTGGACAGCTCTCTCCTGCCACTTCAAATAAACACGATTCACAAAAAATACATTTGTCTCCTTATTCATAAAAACCACCCCTTTTTGTTTTATCACTAAATTAAGATGAAAAACTTTTTAATCTTTCTTTAATGTATTGGGAAAAATAATATCAAATTACTTACAATAAGTCAACATTTTGAACACGAAACAAAAAAAGGATAACTTTTATGTTATCCTTTTTTCCTATTTTTTCATTTGCTTACTTCTTAATTGACCACAAGCTGCATCAATATCTGAGCCGAATTCTTGTCTCATTACCGCATTAACGCCTCGTTTTTTTAGAATTTCATAAAATGCAATCATGTCTTTTTTAGTACTTCGTTTGTATTCATCATGTTCACTCACTGAATTGTAAGGAATCAAGTTAACATAAGATAATTTTTTCTTATCTTCTAATAAATTAGCTAACTGCTCTGCGTGTTCAGGTAAATCATTCACACCAGATAACATGATATATTCAAAGGTAATTCTACGATTAGTTTCAGCTAAATAATAATCAACGGCATCCATCAAGCGTTCTAATGGATAAGCTTTATTAATCACCATCATTTTAGTTCGAACTTCATTATTTGGCGCATGAAGAGAAATTGCTAAGTTGATTTGCATAGGTTCTTTGGCAAATTGCTTAATTTTGGGAACCAATCCACTGGTTGAAACAGTCATATGTCTTGCTCCAATATTCAATCCTTTTGAATCATTCATAATATTTAGGAAAGTCATCACATTTTTGTAATTATCAAAGGGTTCACCAATTCCCATGACGACGATGTGGCTTACTCGTTCACCTTCTTCACGGTCATCAAAGTATTGTTGCACTTGCATAATTTGGGCAACAATTTCTCCTGCAGTTAAGTTACGTTGTTTCTTTAATAACCCACTGGCACAAAAAGAACAACCAATATTACATCCAATTTGAGTTGTGACACACACAGATAAACCATATTTTTGTCTCATTAAGACTGTTTCAATCATGTGTTTATCTTCTAATTCAAATAAATACTTCACAGTGCCATCTTCTGATTCTTGCACCACAATCTCATTTAAAGGATTTAAAATAAAAGCTGCTTCTAATTTTCCAATTAAATCTTTTGACAAGTTTTTCATTTCACTAAAATTTACTACTCGTTTTACATACAACCAATCCCAAATTTGGTTTACTCTAAATTTTTTTTCATCTTGACTAATTAGCCACTCAATTAGTTCTTCTTGGGTCAATCCATAGATTGATGGTTTCATATCGACGCCTACTTTCTACTCTTGTATACTTTATCACTATAAAATATTCACAAAGTTTTTGCAATCAAATTAAGACAAATTTAATCCTCTGTGACATAATAAGCTAGACTAACAACAAAAGGAGATGAATAAATGAAAACAGAAGAAACGCTAACTCCCAAAAAAGAAGATATTAAAGCGTTAAGAGATATTTTGGTTGAATACAATAAAAAACATTTTGAAACCCTTGACGAAAAAGAGTTTTTAATCTCTATTAAAGATGACAATAACCAACTAATCGCAGGAATCAGTGGTAAGATTTTTGGTAATTGGATGGAAGTTGATTATCTAGCAGTAGAGGAAAATTTCCGAAAAGACGGCTATGGTAAAAACTTATTAAAACAAGCTGAGGAACTTGCTCTCAAAGAAAATTGCAAATATATATTAATCTCTACATTTGGCTTCCAAGGAAAAAATTATTACCCAAAATTTGGTTACAAAGAACAAATGGTTTTAAGAAACTATCCTTTAACTGGAACCGAGCATTTTTTCATTAAAGAATTAGTTTAAAAAAGGTTGTCAGATTGAGTAAATATCAATCTGACAACCTTTTATTTTTGTATTTGTTTTAACCCTTCTCGCTTAGCTAACGGACTTAATTCCACTTTTGATATAAATCCTTCTACCCAATTAGGATTTGTTTTACTATATTGCCTTAATGACCAACCGATTGCCTTTTGAATAAAAAATTCATCCGTCTCTAGATCATGAAGAATACTTTTAGTCAGCATCTCTTCATCTGTGTTCTCTTTTTCTGATAGCTGTAAAATAATAGATAAGCGTCTCATCCAAAAGTTAGGATGTTGATAAAATAAATCAAAGACTTTCTCCTTATTTTCTGGATGCTTCTGAATATGAATTCCATAAATTTTACGCCAAGCATCCACACTATCCCACCAGGATTTTTCTTCTATAAAATGAGTATAATCATTTAACTCTTCAAAAGTCAGCTGTTTAGCAACTGCCTCACACACATCGATCGCCACATATTGATACTCTCTTTCATCTCGAGCGTATAGTTCTTCCACTAAAGCTAATCGTTCTTCATGTGTTAATTGTTTGCTCTCTTTAATAAACTCTTTGCTCTGTTTTTTTCGATCAGGTGATTTAGCTCCTAAAAAAGGAAAATGATTTTTCATGTATTTTTCCATGGGTTCTTTATTATTAACGTCCCCAATTAACTTAAAATCCAACATATGTCGACCTACTTTCTAAAACGAATAGTTGTTATAGTACCTTCTCCTACGACTGACTCAACCTCAATAACGTGTTCCAAGTTATCCAAAGCTTTCTTTACTAAGTAAAGCCCCATCCCCGTTGCCTCACGAGATTTTCTGGTTCTCTCTCCTGTAAAAAAAGGATGAAAAATTTTAGGCAAATCCTCAGATTGAATGCCAATTCCAAAATCTTGGATGATCAGACTAATCTCATTTTTTTCTTCCTCAGAATAAATGTATAATCTCGTTTCTTCTGGATCAGTGTACTTGATGCTATTTAACAAAATCTGAGACAACGAAAAACTCAACCATTTTTTATCTGTCTCTACAAAAAGGTCATCTTGAATAATGACTTTCGGGTAAACTTGATTTCTAATTAGAGTTCTTTTTTGTTCATTCACGACTTGTGTCATCAATTTTTTTAAAGAAACTTTTTCAATAATAAAATCTTGATGGAAAGATTCTAAGCGCGCCATATTTAAAGCCAAATCTAAACCTTCTGACAATCGATCCGTTTCTTCTAACACACTATTTTTTTCAATATCATTTGACTCTGCCATTAATTCTAAGACCGCAATCGGTGTTTTCATTTGGTGAACCCATTGATACATGAAGGTTTGATGTTCGTCTAAAGAATCTTTATGCGCCGAAATTTCTTGATAATAATCTTGATGTTGCTGATTCATTACTCCAAAAATTTGTTGAGATAATTGACTTTCATCTTCTTGTATCACTTCAAAAGAAGTTTTTTCATCTTGTTTTTGTAACACTTGATACAATCTTTTTTGTCTAAACCACGTCACAAATAGATAAACAAAACTCATAACAAGACTTAATAACACACCATAAATAAGCAACAAACTATTGCGATAACCATCTAAATAGACGATTCCAATAATAAGAAAAATACTTATCCAAAAACTAATTAAGTACAGACGTTGATTTCTAACAAAAAATAAAAAAGAATTTTTTAAGTTAATAATAAACGGTACCCCCTTCCGCGAACGGTAAGAACACTTTCTTCTAACCCTAATTGATCTAATCTGCGGCGCAGTCGTGTCATATTAACGGATAAGGTATTATCATCAACAAAATGCTCCTCATCCCATATCTCGCTCAATAAGTCCTGTCGCGAGACAACATCAGGGTAGCGGTTCATTAATATCTCTAACAACTGACCTTCTTTTTGAGATAATAACTCTTTTTTATCATCCACAACAGCTTCTAGTCGCTCCGGATAAAAAAGCAATCCTTCTTGACGAATCACTCTTTCTTCTTTTAAATCAGAATATTCGCCATAAGATCTTCTCAAATGACTTTTAATTTTTGCTAACAAAATATCAAATGAAAAAGGTTTAATTAAATAATCATCAGCGCCATATTCAAGTGCCATTACTTGGTCCATTTGACTATCTCTTGCTGACAAAAAGAGAATCGGACATTTCGTTATTTTCCTTAATTGTCTTGTCCAATAAAACCCATCAAAAACGGGTAAATTGATATCCATTAAGACTAAATGAGGATCGATGTCGTTAAAAATAGTAACAATATCATCAAAAACAGCTACTGCTGTGACTTGATAGCCATATTTTTCTAAGTGACTTTGAACTAAATGCCTTAATTTCATATCATCTTCTATTAATAAGATTTTCATTCACACTTCTCCTAGTAAATTCTTTCTCTCATTAGTTTACTATAAATTGAGTTAAAGAAAAGAAAATAACAAAAAAACACTTAGCTTTTATCACTAAGTGTTTCGTAGATAATTACTTCTCATCAATTACAAGTTCATATTCATTGCCAATAGCATCAATCAATCTTTTATCATTGCTATCAGACATTTTAAAGACTTTTTTTACCTCTTTACTGGTTAAGGTTACCTCTTTGGCTTTATCATCAATTTTAAATACCACGTCTTTAAATTCTTTTTCAATCTGACTGTCATAGTCTTTTTCAGTTAATGCTTCATTGGGAAAGTCTTTATTGAACATTTCTAAATCATTCTGAAATGTTTTCTTAAATTCACTACTTGATGGCTCTAGATTAGGATCTTGGAAAGGAGAAAAAGTAATTAGTACATTCAATTTCCCTTTTTCAAAATGATACAGGGCATTACTTTGAATACTACTCGCTGTATTACCTAAAACTTGTTGAATAGACGCTACCTTTACATCGCTTTTTTTATCTGATCCACAAGAGACTAAAAAAACGACTGGTAACAACAATAGACCAACTAACCATACTTTTTTCATATAAATTCCTCCTTTAGCATTTTTATGTTACCTAATTATACCATTTATTAGATATTAATGACAAAAAAACATAAAAACACTCCCTATTATCATTTTAGACAACAGAAAGTGTTTTTATAACTTATTTAATTAAATCATTGTTTCAGGTTTAACCCATTCTCTAAATTCTTCTTTAGTTGCATACTCTAATTTTAAAATCGCTTCTTCTAAAGATAGATTCTCTTGGTGGGCTAATTTAGCCACAATAGCACATTTTTCGTAACCGATGTACGGGCTTAAAGCTGTGACTAACATTAACGAACGTTCCACACCTTGAGTCATAGCTTCAACGTTTGCTTTAACTCCAACTAAACAGTTAGTTCTAAAAGAAACCATCGCGTCATGCAGTAACGTCACACTCTCTAAAAAGTTGAAAATAATGACTGGTTTGTACACGTTTAACTCAAAGTTTCCTTGGCTGCTAGCAAATTGAATCGTTGTATCATTTCCTAAAACTTGGCATACAACCATTGTTAAAGCTTCCGCCTGAGTTGGATTAACTTTTCCAGGCATAATTGAGCTACCTGGTTCATTTTCAGGAATTATGATTTCACCTAGTCCTGCACGAGGACCACTAGCTAACCAACGAATATCATTGGCAATTTTCATTAAATCACTTGCTAAAGCACGAATCGCACCATGAGCAAAAGAAATCCCTGAATAACTTGTTAAACCATAGAACTTATTGGCTTCTGTTTCAAATGGTAATTCCGTATGTTTAGCAATCTCACTAGCCATTGCCACATCAAATCCTTTAGGGGCATTTAATCCAGTTCCAACGGCTGTTCCACCAATCGTTAAATGATTTAAGGGTTCACTACTTGCTGTAATGAATTCTTTGGCTTTCATAATCATTGTTTTCCAACCACTGATTTCTTGTCCGAAAGTTAATGGCGTTGCATCTTGTAAATGAGTTCGACCAATTTTGATAATGTCTTTATTTTCTTCTTCTAAAGCATTAAGTAACTTAATCCATTGATCCATCTCTTCTTGTAAAGGTTGTAAACTCTTTAACGCCGCAATATGCATAGCCGTTGGAAAAGTATCATTGGAGCTTTGAGACATATTAACATCATCGTTTGGATGAATTAAAGAGCCCTTTTCTTCACACAAATGAGCAATCACTTCATTGGTATTCATATTACTTTGTGTACCACTACCTGTTTGGAAAACATTTAACGGAAATTCATCGTCCCACATACCGCTTAAAATCTCATCACAAACCGTTACAATCACTTCTGATTTTTCAATAGGTAATTTACCAAACTCGTGGTTAACAATGGCTGCAGCTCGTTTAATCTCGACTAAACCATAGACCACCTCGATTGGCATTACATGATGACCAATCTTAAAGTTTTGACGGCTTCGTTCTGTTTGAGCGCCCCATTTTTTTTCTATAGGGACACGCACTTCACCAATCGAGTCTTTCTCAATACGATAAGTCACTATTATAAACCTCCTTTAGCCACACCACTAGCAACTGCTGCTTCTGCTACTGCTTTCGCTACTGCAGGTGCTACACGTTTGTCAAAAGGATTTGGAATAACATACTCAGTTGTTAGTTCTTCTTCTGTAATTAAATCAGCAATCGCAAGGGCTGCTGCTTTTTTCATTTCTTCATTAATTTGACTAGCACGAACACTTAAAGCACCTTTAAAGATACCTGGGAAAGCAAGAACGTTGTTAATTTGATTTGGAAAATCAGAACGACCTGTTCCCATAATCTTAATGCCTGCTTCAATCGCTTCGTCATACATAATTTCAGGAACTGGGTTAGCCATTGCAAAAACAATCGGGTTATCTCCCATTGATTTTGCCATTTCAGTTGTTAGAGCCCCTGCCACTGATACACCAATGAAACAATCAGCTCCCACAATAGCTTCTTTTAAGCCACCTGTTATTTGTCTTGGATTTGTCGTTTTAGCAAGATCGATTTTATGAGGATCTACTAATCCTTCACGACCTTCATAAAGAGCTCCTTCACGGTCACAAGCGATAATATCTTTAACACCAAACTCTTGTAATAGCTTAATGATTGCTGTTCCAGCTGCTCCTGGTCCATTTAAGACTACTTTTAAATCAGCAAATTCTTTGTTTAACAATTTTAAACTGTTGATGATTCCTGAAACAGTTACAATAGCTGTTCCGTGTTGGTCATCGTGGAAGACAGGAATATCTAAACGCTCTTTTAATTTCTCTTCTACTTCAAAACATCTTGGTGCAGAGATATCTTCTAAGTTAATACCACCAAAACTAAACTCTAGAGAAGCAATAATCTCAACTAATTTGTCTGGATCTGTTTCGTTAATAACCAATGGGAATGAATCGACATCAGCGAACTCTTTAAATAGAATCGATTTTCCTTCCATAACTGGCATTGAAGCACTTGGTCCAATATTGCCCAAGCCTAAAACGGCAGTACCATCAGAAATAACGGCTACTAAATTACCACGAGATGTATATTTATAACTATCTTCTGGGTTTTCAGCTATTTTCTTACAAGGTTCAGCCACACCAGGTGTATAAGCTAAAGCCAATTCTTCATTATTGGTTACTTGCATTTTACTTCTAATTTCTAACTTACCACGGTTCTTCTCATGTGCTTCTAAAGCGAGTTCTTTAACGTCCATTCTTCTTCTCCTACCAATCTGTTCTATTTAACAGTTACTTTATTTTTACCATCTATTGAAATACCTTGTTCTTCAGCAATTTCACGAATCGTTTGGCCTGTTGCCAGACTTTCTTTGGCGATTTCTGCTGCTTTCGTATAACCAATTGTTTCTGATAAGACAGTTGCTAAATAAGTACTTCTTTCTAAATTATCATGACATCTTTCTTCGTTAGCTTCGATGCCAATCACACAATGATCAATAAATGTCGCAATTCCATTTGTTAATACTTGGAATGATTCTAGTAATTTATGGAAAACAACTGGTTCAAAGGCATTTAACTCTAATTGCCCTGCTTCTGCTGCTGAACCAATCACCGCATTATTCCCCATTACCACAAAGGCACATTGAGTTAAAACTTCTGGAATAACTGGGTTAATTTTTCCTGGCATAATAGATGAACCGTTTTGGCGAGCCGGAATAACGATTTCCCCTAAACCAGAGTTTGGTCCTGATGACAATAAACGAATGTCATTAGCAATTTTAGACAAGCTAATCGCAATCACTTTTAGTGTATCTGATAACACAACGTATTGTTCAATATTTTGTGTCCCGTCAACTAAATCATCAGCAATAGATAACTCTTCATCTGAAATAGCATTTAGATACGGAATCACGGTTTCAGATAAGTCTTCATGAGCTGTAATGCCTGTTCCAATAGCTGTTCCACCTAAGTTAACAGCTAATAATTCTTCACGAGCATGAATTAAACGTTTAATATTTCTTTCTGTTACAGAGTAATAAGCATGAAATTCTTGTCCTAAGGTAATTGGAACAGCATCACTTAATTGTGTTCTACCTAGTTTTAAAATCGATTCAAATTCTGTTGATTTATCTTTAAAAACCTCACTTAGTCTTTCTAATTCAGCCATCAGTAAAGGAATTTTTTTAAGTAATGTTAGTTTACCTGCTGTTGGGTAAACATCATTTGTTGATTGGCCTTTATTCACATCATCGTTAGGATGCACGACAGAAAAATCACCTTTGACACCATTTAATATCTCAATAGCGCGATTAGTAATCACTTCATTAACATTCATATTACTACTTGTACCAGCTCCACCTTGAATAGGATCAACAATAAACTGGTCATGTAATTTACCGCTAATAATCTCATCACTAGCTGCGATAATCGCGTTTGCTTTATGATCTGGTAATAATTCTAATTGATGATTAGCTAAAGCCATTGCTTTTTTTACTTGGGCTAAGCTGATAATAAAATCTTGGTCAAGTCGTTGATTGGTAATTGGAAAATTTATTTTCGCTCTTAGCGAATGAACCCCGTAATAACTATCTACAGGTATTTCAAGTTCTCCAACACTATCTTTTTCTATACGATACATCATGTGGTTTATCCCCTTTAGTTTTTATTCTGTCATAAATTGACGTAACTCATGATGTGATAAACGTGCATTAATTCCTACGAGCATGCGCAATCTCGCTTTCGGTCCTGTAAGACCTTTTACAAACATGACACCCATTTTTCTTAATGGAATGCCACCTCCTTCATAGTCATAAATATCTTCAGCAATCCCGTTAGAACATCTTGAAACAAGTGCTACTGGAATACCTGAGTCTATTAATTCTTTCAAAGATGTAACTACTTCTGGCGGTAAGTTTCCAGCTCCAAGAGCCTCAACTACAACACCGTCAACTTTTGCTTCTTTTAAAACATCAAACAACATAGCATCCATACCCGCATAAGCTTTAAGTAAAATAACTTTACCTTCAATTTCCTTAATCGAAAGAGCATGATGTTCTACTACCTCTTTTAAGAAGATAACTTGATGTTTAGACAAAATACCAATTGGCCCAAAAGTTGGGGTTCTAAAGGTATCGACACTTGTTGTGTGGGTTTTAGTGACAAATCTGCCGGCATGAATTTCATCATTCATAACAACTAAAACACCTTGATCTTTTGATTTTTCATCAGCTGCTGTAATAATAGCTTGAATATAGTTATATAAACCATCTGAGCCTAATTCATTACTTGAGCGCATCGCACCTGTTAACACAACTGCAATTCTTTTATCAAAAGAAATATCTAGAAAATAAGCTGTTTCTTCTAGCGTGTCTGTTCCGTGAGTGATAACCACTCCATCATAAGCTTCTTCTTGAGCTTGCTCGATTCTTGTTTTTAAAATCAACATTTCTTTTGGTGTAATATGTGGAGAAGGTAAATTAAATATCTCCTCAACACTTACTTCAACATTTTTTGGAATCAAATCCATACTCTCAGTTAAGGGATGATTAGCAGATAAACCTACCGCACCATCTTTTTCCTGTGTCATTGAAATTGTTCCACCTGTGTGTAATACTAAAACTTTTTTCACTTGCGCACCTCTTTATACGTTTCCACACTTTAATCATATGATTTAATCTGATTATTGTCGTGTGTTATTTTATGATATACATGGTAAATCCTTACTTCTTTAAAACTGTTTTCGCTTTCATATCAAAATAAGAAGGTCTTTTTTTGATTTATGTGAAATTACAGATCTTTTGTTCGATTTATGATAAGTAAGTAACAAGCATTAATTTCTAACAAAGCCTTCTCTTCTAACACTCCGTCTGATATGGCTAGCTCTTTTACTTGGAAATCAGGTACAACAGATTGGAACAAATATTCTTGAATATCAGTATCCATCTCTAAAATACCACCTGCTTTTAACCACTGATTATAAATACCACCGTGATTACTATCTAATAAAAAGCGTTTCACTAAATAATTCCCTTTTTTTAACTCACTAAACAAAAAGTTAGCCTCTTTTTTAGAGGTTTTCCATAAATTCTGATAAGCAGTATCAGCTGGATTAAGGTAATAATAATTGTAAAACAATAAATAGTAGGAATTAAATCGCTTAGTTAAGATATAATTCTCATTTTCAATAATAATTTGGTCTCCCACTCTTTCAAAAAGAGTTAACACAAAAAATAAAGGCCTTCTGAGTGAACCATGTAGAAAAATGGATAAATTCGATCCCTTGCTCTCCCTATTTAATGACGTTTCACTTTCCAAGTTTAGCCAAAAGCCAACGCATTTCACACGGGAAGATAATTGAACTAAGGACTTCATTACTATCCCCGAACGGAAGAAAGTACCTGTTAACACTTGTTTGTTACTAGCCACTATATTCCATTCCGATACCATGATATCTGGTATCCGAGAATTATCTCTACTTTCCAACCATTCTTTTAACTGGTCCAATTCTTCAATAAATTCAAGATATTCAGTTGCATGACGTTTACTTTTTAAGGTGTAATCTCTGTAATTAAAAGAAATAAAATGGGGCACATTGAGGTTTTCTTCTAATCTAAGATACATATCTTTAAACGCTCTCTGGTCTTTATAAGAAAGAGTCAAGCCAATATGCCCTGTTGTAAAATTGTTTTTAAGAAACTTAGCTGCGTAAGAATAAAATTCAGTTTCATCCCGTTCTGTGGATTCACTTAATTTAATCTCTAAATACCAGCCAAACTTAAAACTTGCTTCAAAATGGACATAACCTTGGATGATTTTTTTTAAGTTCTCCAATTCTTTTTTCCACGAGTCTAAAGTTGTCTCTTCACGAACTTCTAACACAATAATCGGCTTCAAACGCATTTCATGAATAAAGGTAAACAACCTATGATTATTCACAAATTTATCCATAATAATATGATGCTCATGAGACACTTCATCACACAAGCCAAAAAATCGAATGTACTCAAAAGGAATTTTTTCTTGTAAGAGCCTAATTTGTTCCCTTACATCTTCTGAAATCCCTTTTTCAGCATCTCCTATATTAATTATTTTTTCAGGTTTTGTTAGTACTTTTTGGACTTCTCTGCCCACTGGTAAATGATACTGAGCTGGTAGGTCTTCTGTATCATTTTTAATATTTTTATTCAGCATATACTGAGCAATAATTTGAATCATCTCTTCTTCTGAAATGATATCAAAATCTTCTTTCTCTTCCATATCAGCCATTTCTAAGTGTTCTTCTTTTATTATCTGCTTCCGGTACTGATGGGGTGTCATCTCGTATTTTTCTTTAAACAGAGTTGAAAAGCGCTTAGCTGTCGAGAAACCATTATTTAAAGCTATCGTTAAAACTGGTAACTGTGAACTCCTCAGCTCATTGACTGCATGTTGTAGCCTAATAGAATCCACGTATTCTGAGAAATTAATCCCCGTTTCTTCTTTAAATAAACGGGACAAATAAGCTTCTGATAAAAATTCTTTTTTAGCAATTTCCTGAAGACTGATTCTACGATTATAAAACTCCTCAACATAACGAATAACAGACATCACTTTAGGATGATCACTCACCAAAAAATAATTAGCCTGTTCCGTTTGTTTCTCGATTAAAACAATCTTGTTTAATTGATCTAAAAAAGAAAACAAACGATTCATTGTCGCAAAAGGTTGTTCCTTTATCCCGTAAGATGAATAATCTAAAACTAAACGGAAAATATTTTCCGTTAGTACTCCCCGATCCTCATCACTAATATAAATTAATTTATCATCACTAAAATACGGTCGCCAATCTTCCCCGATAATTTTTTCAACTTCTGAAAAATAAAAGGTCAACTGTAGTAATGAATTTTGCTTATTTTGCTTATAAAACAAAATAGATTCAGAGCCATTATTAATAATAAAAGATTGTTCTTTTAATAGAAAAGATTCATTCTTTTTCTTACATAAAAAATTGCCTTTAATGGCAAAAAAGATGCTGAATGCATTGCGGTCAATTTCATTGATATATAATGAATTAACTTCTAATAATCTAATCGATAACGCATGATGATTTGCCATAGATATCCCTCTTTATTTTTGATACTTCTAGTATAACGTTTTGTAAAAATAACTCCAATCAATTTTTAAGTTGACCGCTTTCATTTTAAGTGATAAACTCAGCCTATATTTGAATATGCGGGGGAGGCTTTTTAGTCTGAGAGTAAGCATCGCTTTAGACCCTTTGAACCTGTCGGTTAGTACCGTCGTAGGGAGTTAGAATGATTTTAAAATCACATTGATTCGACAAGGTTAACCATTAGCCTTGTCTTTTTTTATGTAAAAAATGAAAGGAGGACCCATTTAATGAATAAAAAATGGTTATATCCCGTTATTAGTTTTTCTGTTGTTTTACTAATTTGGGAAATTTTGGGACGCATTTTTAATGTTCCCTTATACATTCTTCCCCTTCCTTCTCAAATATTAAACGCCTTAATTGCAGAAAGAGCGACACTCTTTCAACATGCGCTCATTACTCTTGAAGAATCTTTAATTGGTTTAGTTTTGGCATCTGGATTAGCTTTTGGTGTGGCTTTATTAATGGATATTTTTAACCCATTAAAATTAATGCTGCATCCTCATCTAGTTATTTCTCAAACCATTCCAGTTCTTGTCTTAGGACCTATTTTCTCGATTTGGTTTGGTTTTGGACTAACACCCAAAGTATTGATTGTTATACTTATGTGTTTTTTTCCAATAGCAGTCGCTTTTTCAGACGCTCTAAAAAATACCAATGAAGAAAAAATTGATCTTTTACGCACATATGGCGCATCAAAAAAACAGCTCTATACCATGGTGAAAATTCCCGAAGCAATGCCAGCATTCTTTTCAGGTTTAAAGATTTCGGCGACTTATTGTGTTGGTGGCGCCATTGTTGGAGAGTGGCTTAGTGCCTCAGCAGGCTTAGGTTATTACATGATTCGAGCAAAAAATGGTTATTTATTAGATAAAGTTTTTGCGACAGTGATTGTTATTATTGTTCTAAGCTTAGCACTTAACGCCTTAGTTTCTTTTATTGAAAAAATATTAGTAAAGAAAAGGATGATTTCTCATGTTTAAAAAAAGAAATATATTATTAGCAGCTGTATCCCTCACCTGTTTAGCTCTACTTGCTAGTTGTGGCACAAAAGATAGTGCTACTTCAGATAAAAAGGACGATTTAGAAAAAGTAACTTTAATTCTTGATTACTTACCTAATACCAATCATACAGGTATTTACGTCGCTAAAGATAAAGGGTATTACAAAGATCAAGGAATCGATTTAGAGATTATTGAACCAGGTGAAAATAATACGAGTTTAGCTTTACTTGGCGCTGGAAAAGGTGAATTTGCTTTAAGTTACCAAGAAGATTTAACTTACGCGACAGCTAGTGACGCTCCTATTCCAGTCACTGCAATTGCTACTGTTTTAGAACATAACACATCTGGTTTTGTGAGCTTAGCTTCTGAAAATATTAAATCACCTAAAGATTTTGAAGGAAAAGTTTACGCAGGTTGGCAATCAGCTAGTGAAGAAGCTGTCTTAAATGCCGTTATGACAAATGATAAAGCTGACTTTAGTAAACTAACAACTGTTGGTAATGCTGGTGTTGGTGCAAGCGACTTAGGAAATAACGTTGATATTAAGTGGTTTTATGAAGGTTGGGATTTAACTAAAGCTAAGATGGATGGTTATGATTTAAACTTTATGCCGTTAAAAGACTTAGATAGTCGACTAGACTACTACACACCTATTGTTGTCACTCAAAACAAGTTAATTAAAGAAGACCCTGAGTTAATCCAAAACTTTATTGATGCCACTAAAAAAGGTTATGAGTGGACAATGGAAAACCCGAAAGAAAGTGCTGGTATCTTACACGAATCTACTCCTGATCAAGATTTAGCCTTTTTAGAAAAGTCACAAGAGTTCTTGTCAAAAAATTATACAAGTAATCCGAAAGAATGGGGCGTTATGAAAGATGAAGTTTGGCAAAACTACACAGATTTTATGACAGAAAATAAATTAATTGAAAAAGAAATTGATTCAAAAACAATGTATACTAACGACTTTATCAAAAAGGATTAATACTTATGACACACATAAAAATAGAAGATTTAGGCTTAATTTATGAAGGTAAATGGGTGTTTGAACATCTTAGTCTTAGTGTAAAAGAACATGAATTTGTTTCTATTCTAGGTCCTAGTGGTTGCGGAAAATCTAGTCTTCTTAAAATCCTTGCCGGTACCCTTGATAAGGATAAAGGACAACTTAAAGTGGATGAGAAAATTGTTCATGGTCTTAACAATCATTTTGCTTATATGCCTCAGGATGATTTATTGTTTAACTCAAAAACAGTAACAGAAAACATCACTCTTTATCAAAAGATTCACGGTTTAACACATAGTGAAAAAGAAATTGATTCGTTGTTACAGCAATTTGGTTTGTATGAAGTAAAAGATGCTTACCCAGATGCTCTTTCTGGTGGAATGAAACAACGAGTCGCCTTTCTTAGAACGGTTATGGTTGAGCGTGACATTTTACTGCTTGATGAACCTTTTGGCGCTCTTGATATTTTTACACGTAATACCTTACAAGATTGGTTAAAAAAAATTGCGAAAGAACTTAATAAAACGATTATTTTAGTGACCCATGATATTGACGAGGCTCTTTATTTATCCAACCGTATTTTAGTTATGGGAGATACGCCGAGTCGAATGATTAGTGAAATTGATTTGTCACAAGAAAATCAAACAAGAGAATGGCTAGCCAATCAAGGGGAACGACGCAATACAATTTATGGCTTAATTACTAATCCGCAATTAGGAGGTTTGAGTAAATGATTGATGCACACTGTCATTTTGACGCTGAGGGACAATTATTTGAGTTACTAACAGTAAATAGTATTCCAGCAACCATTAATTGCCAAACAACTAAGGAATGGCTAACTAATAAACAATTAGTTAGCCATTTTCCCTTTTTATCACTTAGTGCTGGTATTCACCCTTGGGATGCTGATCAAATGAGCTTTTCTGATTTTCTTCCCATTCTAGAAGAAGCTAGTATTATTGGGGAGATTGGCATGGATAATGAATGGACATCTGTCCCCTTAACTATTCAAGAAATAATTTTTAGAAAACAACTAGCTTTTGCTTCTGAACAAAATAAACCTGTCATCCTCCATACAAAAGGAATGGAAAAGAAAATTGCTCATATCATTCAAGAATATCCTAACACCTATCTGGTTCATTGGTATTCTTCTCTTGATTATTTAGACAATTACTTAGGACTAGACACCTATTTTACTGTCGGGCCTTCTCTTATGACTGATCCAGCTGTTCAACAAGTTATTAGGCGAGTTCCTTTAGACAGGTTATTATTTGAATCTGATGGTTTGGAAGCTTTAGCTTGGGCAAAAGAAGTAACAAAGGACGACGTTGATTATCTTATGATGCAACAAGAAAACCTTGAACAATTTGCCCTTTTAAAAGGAATTTCTTATAAAGAACTTGTTTCTCAATTAAAAATGAATTACAGTCAATGGATAAACAAAAAGGAGCGTAACTAATGACCGTTGTATTTGATTTAGATGGCACTACTATTTTTAAAGGTAAAGTGATGAGCGAAGCTGTTGCTGAAGCAATTCGTTGTTTAAGTAAAAAAAGGCAAGTTGTCTTTGCTTCTGCAAGACCTATTCGCGATATGTTACCTGTTTTACCAGAAGATTTTCATCAATTTGATTTAATTGGAGGAAATGGTGCTTTCACAAGACAAAATAAAACCATTCAGACTACTCCTTTTTCTGATGGACAAATTCAGTTAATATTAGATTTAATTGACAAACATCAATTAAATTATATGATTGATAGTGACTGGAACTACTCTTACTCAGGAGACACCACTCACCCCCTATATCTTGGTATTGATCCGAATCAAACAGCTCAAAACGTTGCTATTTCAGAACTAGAGATGATTGTTAAAACAGTTTTGTTCACTACTAATGAAGAGATAATAAAAGAGCTCAAACAAGCTGATATCTCTGTTCATTTCCACGGATCTGAACAGTTAATTGACTTATCTCCAACAGGTATCTCAAAGTGGAGTGCTTTTGATAGTCTTCAATTGCCAACTGATTTTATTATGTTTGGGAATGATACAAACGACCTTGCTATGTTTGATAAGGCAACTCATAGTTTTGTGGTTGGTGACTTAGTAACTGATGTTCAAAATGCTACCTATATCACTCAAGATACGGTTTCAGAAGCGATTTTAAGTTTAGCTAAATAAATCACTAACCCCTGACAAAATTTGGCTCAAAAATAAGGAATTATACAAAAAACTCTAGGTAACAAAGTACTATATTATAAATACTTTGTTACCTAGAGTTTTTTATTTTTAAGGAATAATGATTTAAGTTTACATAAATCAAATTATAAAAAGTTACTATGATAATTAACCCTGAATAATTCATACTTTTAATTAAAACCATGTGAAACTGCCTCACGGCAGCTTACAATTACTTTTTCATCTTCACCCGTTAAGTGATGAAAAAAGAACCCCTTTCTGCTATGGTTAAAGTGACTA
>NZ_JBMEAO010000017.1:0-78020 GCF_048815235.1 Vagococcus fluvialis | reverse complement strand
ATGACTTAACGTACAGGGGGCCACCTGTACGTTTTTATTTTAACTAAAAAAAGCAATCAAATAAATGAATTTTACTCATAAATTTGATTGCTTTTTTGTTTTATTCAGAGACTTATGTCACAGCCTCCTTTTTTAATTTTTAGTAAGAACGTAATTCTTTTACTTTTTTATCATCTAATCGTTTAACCACTTCAGTTACTAATTTAACTGTATTTAAGTAGTCGTCTTCATGAATGATTGATGTGTGAGAGTGTAAATAACGAGTTGCAACTGTAATCGCAAGAGCAGGTACACCATCTCTTGTTAAATGTTGCATACCAGCGTCTGTTCCTCCACCAGTAATAACTGTGTATTGGAATGGAATTTCTAATTCTTCTGCTACTTCAATAACAAAATCACGTAGTTTTCTATGTGGAATCATTGATGCATCAAAGATTAAAATTTGTGGACCTTTTCCTAATACAGAATCAGCTTCTTTAGGAGTCATTCCAGGAGTATCTCCTGCAGTACCTGTATCTAATGCAAAAGCAATATCAGGGTTTACTAAATGTGTACTTGTTCTAGCACCACGTAAACCAACTTCTTCTTGTACATTACTTCCAGCAAATAAAATATTTGGGTGACCTTCTTTAGCTAAGTTTTCTAAAACTTTTAATGATACTGCAGTACCAATACGGTTATCCCAAGCTTTAGCTAATAAATATTTAGAACCATTTAATCGTTGGTATTCGATATATGGTGTAATCATATCACCTGGTTTAATGCCCCACTCAGTTGCTTCTTCATTGCTTGTAGCACCAATATCAACAAACATGTCTTTAATTTCATAGGGTTGTTTTCGCGCTTCAGCACTTAATACGTGAGGTGGCTTAGAACCAATCACACCATGAATTTCTTTACCGCTTCCAGTTGTAATAGTTACTTGTTGGGCAAGCATAACTTGTCCCCACCAACCACCTAATGTTTGGAATTCGATAAATCCTTTTTCAGTGATTTTAGTAACCATGAAACCAACTTCATCCATATGTCCTGAAATTAAAACACGGGGACCTTCTTTATCTCCAATATGACGAGCGTTAATACCGCCTAAGCCATCATAAACAATTTTGTCTGCATGAGGTTCTGCGTATTTCTTAAAAATAGCACGCACTTGATCTTCATTTCCAGGTACGCCTTTAGCGTCCGTTAATTCTTTTAAAAATAACTCTTCTTGTTTATCTAACATGATAAACCACCTTTCCTATTTTTATCTTCTCAAGTATATCATTAATCCTTTTTCTTTTCTTATGATTTCCCTTTTGAATCTATGAATTAACGATTTTATTGTAAGAAGATGATGTCGCAAAATAGAACACAACATAGATAATTATCAAAAAGGCAACCGAAATCATAGTTAAGGTTAAGCTCGGTACTTCAATTAAAACAAATAAAACTCTTAAAGCAAAATAAGCATGAAGTAAACTAACAAATAAGGGAACAAAAAAGACCGTGAAGTTTTGTTTGTAAATACTCTTCTTAATCATGTTTTTAGGTGTTCCTATTTTTCTAAGCATGTCATATCTCAAAGCTTCATCTTCCGCTTCTGATAATTGTTTTAAGGTAATGATACTTCCCGTAGCAATCATAAAGACCATTCCTAAAAATACGGCAACATATATCAATAATCCTGTATTTTTCATTAAACTAGTGTAATAGGGATAACGAATACTCATGTCATTTTTGACGGTATAACCTTTAGGATATTTAGTTTCAATAAGGTTATCTAGTTTTGAAAATGAATCTACTGCTTTTCCATCCTTAATAACAGTTGTTCCTATAAAAGCTTCTTTTTTATCCAATAGTTGACTATATTTTTTAACAGTCGCATCAGATAACTCAGCGTTTTTGTCGCCATCAACAATATCTATCATGTGGTATCCATACGTATAAGAACTATCTAATTCTTGATAGAGTTTATCACTCACAACAACTGTGGGACCTGATAAACGCATATCTCTTGTATTCCCTAGATTATCAACCATAACCTCAACAACGTTAACCTCACCGCTATTTCCTAGAATACCAGTTCGATCAAAAGTCACCATGTTTTCGACGTACATATTATTGGTTCCACCTAACATGGCAATATCTTTGTTTTCTAATATTTGGATATCTTTCATTTCTGGTATTACTTTTTGAGCTTTCTGATAATTACTATACGAGATAACATTATACATAACTGCATCATTTAAATAACGGTTATCTATTTTATAACCAAATCGACCACCAACATACTTATATTCCACATGGCCTTCAGTTTTTATCTCGGCTTTTTCTTGGCTTAGAAAATCTTGAAATTCTTGGTAGTATTCATCTGTTATTGTATAGGTTGTTGGATTAGCTGAGTGTGCCAAGCCTAACGTAAAAGATTGAACACTTGCTGCTCCTCCAATAGCCGCTAAAGCTGTACCAGAAAGAACCGCAATTGTTGCAAAAGTTCTAGCATTTTTCTTTAAATGAAAACTTAAATTACCTGTTGTAATCATATTAATATCTTTATAGTAATATCCCTTAGCTTTTTGAATTAATTTCAAAACAATTCCTAAAAAGTGACCAAAAAACAAATAAGTTCCTACAACACACAATAATAAAATAAATAATGGACCAACAATCATTCCGAAGCCATTAAATTTATATTTCACTTCCATCCACACTAAAAAATCATAGAAATGACTTGCTAAATAATAACCCGTCCAAAGAAGTGAGACACCTATTATTCCTAAAACCCAATTGTACCATTTGATATAGTTACTTCCCTCACCTTGTTCATTTGCTTTAAACAACGTAATTAATTTATATCGGTAAACAGTAGTTGCTGTTCTCACTGATACAATGGCTAAAATAATTGAGAAAATTAGTGCTGTGTCTAACACCGCTTGTAAAGAAAAGATAAACCCACTGGCAACAGGAACTTGTAATGATTTCAGTAATAACATCGCAAATAATTTTGAGAAAATAATACCAAAAAAGATACCTGTTACTAAAGCTATCAATCCTAAAAACATATTTTCGACAAAAAATAAAATACCTATTTGACTTCGCCTCATGCCAAGAAGACTATACAAACCAATCTCCCGTTTTCTTCGCTTAACAAAAAAGGCATTAGCAGAAAACATAAAAATAATGATAAACAGAATAATCATCACACTACCAGCTCTAAGTCCAACATCAATTCTCATATCCTCAGCTGCTCTTGATAAAAGTGATTTATCGTAGCTCATCGAAACAAAACTATAATAAACCATCACAGAAAATGCCATACTCATAAAATACATAAAATAATAACGAAACTGAGTTTTTACATTTTTTATTGCTAATTTAAACAACATCATGGCTCACACCGCCTCCGATAGCTGCTTGCATATCAATCACTTTTTGGAAAAAGTCTTTACGACTGCCTTGTCGAACTATTTCTGAAAAAATAGCACCATCTTTTATAAATAAAATTCGGTGACAATAACTCGCTGTAAAAGCATCGTGAGTTACCATGATAATGGTCGCCTTTTCTTCCTCATTTAAGCGAGATAAATAATGTAGTAACTCCGTGGCTGATTTTGAGTCCAGTGATCCAGTTGGTTCATCTGCTAATATTAATTTAGGATGCGTTATCACAGCTCTAGCAGCTGCTACACGTTGTTTTTGACCAATTGAGATATCAACAGGATACGCGTGTAATCTAGATTCGATTCCTAAAACTTTCGCAACGTGATCTAGACGGTTCTCCATCTCTTTGACTGGTACTCTATCTAAAGCTAAAGGTAATAAAATATTATCTTTAACTGTTAAGGAATTCATTAAATTAAAATCTTGAAAAATAAAACCTAATTCTTTACGCCTAAAATCACTTAATTTTTTTTCTTTCATTCTCGTAATATCTTGATTACCAACTTTAATAGAACCCACTGTTGGTTGATCAATTGTTGATAACATATTTAAAAGAGTTGTTTTTCCCGCACCACTTGGACCCATAATACCAACAAATTCTCCTTTATCTACTGTGAATGAAATATTCTCAAGCACTTTAGTTGGGTTACTTTTTCTACCATATATTTTAGATAAATGTTCTACTTCTACTATTCTCTCCATATTAAAACCTCCGTCACATTCTCTTATTTATATCTTATCAATTTTTCTACTCGCCTAACATCTAATTAAGTGAAATAGTTCTTACATATTTGTCATATCTATCAAAAAATTCCGTCAAAAGTCCTATGATGATTAAGTCTTTATTAGGTATAATGAAGTAGACACGATAAAAGGAGCTTGTAAAAAATGATGAAAATAATGATTGTAGAAGACGAAGAAACAGTTCGTGAACTAGTAGCTGAAAATTTGCGTAAATGGGGATTTGAAACAGTTGAAGTAACTGATTTTAAACGCGTACTAGAGATATTTGAAGAAGAACAACCTCACCTAGTTCTTTTAGATATTAATTTACCAGTCTTTGACGGCTACTATTGGGTGCAAAAAATAAGAGAAATTTCAAAAACTCCAGTGATTTTTATTTCTAGTAGAGATACTAATGCCGACTCTATTATGTCTATGAATATGGGTGGAGATGATTACGTTACTAAACCTTTTTCAACAGATATTCTGATTGCCAAAGTTAATGCTCTTTTAAGACGAACTTATGATTATTCAAAAGCTGACAGCTCTAGTTTAGAACACAATGGTTTAACTTTAAATATGGAAAACAGTACTCTAACGATTGATAGTAGTTCTGTTGAACTAAGCAAAAATGAATTTCAATTACTACTTATTTTAATGAAAAATAACGGTAAGATCGTTAGTCGTGAAAAATTACTTCGAGCTCTTTGGGACGATGAACGGTTTGTAGATGACAACACTTTAACTGTTAACATTAACCGATTACGAAAAAAAATAGAAGGAGCAGGGATTTCTGGCTATATTGAAACAAAAGTTGGTCAAGGTTACATTATCCCTTAAATTAGACCTATGACTTTCTTTAATTATTTAAAAGACCAGTATCGACTCATTTTATTATGGCTATCTTTCATTGCTTTGACAGGTTTTGTTTTATGGTTAACACCTGAAGTTCATTTTAATCTTGCTTCACTGCTATACATTTCTTTAATTGGTCTCATTTTATTATTAACCTTCTTAGGCTATGACTTTAATCGACGTAAAAAATGGTGGCTTCAATTAGAAGTTGATCAAAATGACTTAATTGAAACGCCTAAACTTGTTGATGCAAGGTCTCACGAAGAGTTAATTTATCAAGAGTACTTTAACGAACTTCAAGCAGAACATTTTGCTCTATTAAATGATGTTAAATCCCTTTCAAACGAACAAAAAGATTATATTGATAGTTGGGTTCATGAAATTAAAGTCCCTCTTGCTTCACTTAATCTTGTCACTGAAAGCATTGAAGATGATTTATCTGAAAAAAGGTACAACCAATTACGTGGTAATCTAAAACGAATTGACGATTACGTAGAACAAGTTCTGTATTATTCTCGTTTGGATAGTTTTTCTAAAGACTATTTAATCAAATCTCATTCACTAAAAGGGATTGTCCAACAAACAGTTAGACAATCAGCTGATTACTTTATTCAAAAAAATATCCGCTTTACTTTAGAGGGGGATGACATTTCAGTCCTGACTGATGAAAAGTGGCTTCATTTTATATTAAATCAATTATTAGGTAACGCATTAAAATATACTGATACAGGTGGCAGCGTTCAAATTTCAATTTCAAAAAATGAGCGCGGCACTTGGCTTAGTATTACTGACACTGGTATCGGTATTCCTCCTGAAGATTTGAGTCGCATTTTTAATAAAGGATTCACGGGGAAAAATGGACGAAATGAGGAGACTAATTCAACAGGACTAGGACTTTATTTAGCTAAGTCTTTATCGGAAAAATTAGGTCACAATTTATACGTTGAATCTACTGTCGGAAAAGGCACAACCTTTAGAATTCTCTTTCCACATTTAAGTTATTATGCTGATAAGGAAGAAGATTTTATGATTAATTAAAAAAGACATCCCAATAAAAATGGGATGTCTTTTTATTAATTAAATTTGTTTTTTTCTAAAAAATAAGTAACCTGCTCCTAAACCAACTAAAAGAATACCACTAAAAGTGATTAGTTTAGAATTACTCGTTTCACCAGTCTTAGGTAATGTATTAGCCCCGTTATTATTACCCTTTTTATCTGATGTTGATGAAGTTGTTTGTTTAGATGTTTCTGTCGTTGTTCCTTTAATCAGTTTGTCTAATTCTTTACTAACAGCATCTAATTCTTCATTAGTTCTAGCTGCATTCAATTGAGCGTATAGTTTATCTCCTTGCTCTTGTGTGATGCTTCCATTGTTAATACTTGCTGCTATATTTGCTTGAATGCCATAATATTTTTCAACATATGCAGTCATAAACGTTTTAGAATCTGGACTAGATAATTCGACTGACTTATAAAAATCAGCTAAATCTAGATTTGTTTTGACTAATTTTAACTCTTTAGAAAGTTGGTCATATTGATCTTGTGTTAAGAACTTATTAGCGTATAACACATCTAATCTAAGTTGCGCATAAAATAATTCATTGTCAGTAACAGCTCGCTCTTCTTCATTCAAGATAACATCTAATGCATCATTAACCTTTTGAATATCTTCCAATGTTTTCGCATTTTCTAATTCACTTAATAACTTTTCAGCTTGTTTTTGCGTTATCGTACCATTTTCTTGATATAGATTGATATTATTTTTTAAATTAATATATCTTTCCGAAAATACCCAACGATAGTGAATAACATCTTGGTTAGATTCATAGATTTTGTCAGTAATTTGTTTGACTTCTTCTTCTGTTTTAGCTGCATTCAATTGATTAACATAAGTATTATATTCTTCTTGAGTTATATACCCCTTTTGTAAATAGGCATTTAAAAACATTATTTCTCTTTCCACGCTATTCTTGACATCTTGTGGTGTTTCAACAGTTACTTCTGAGTCTTCTGGATTACTTTCAGCTGGTTTAGACTCACTTGTTTTAGTTTCTTCTGTTATTTGAGTATCAATTGTCTGTTCTGGCTCAACAACACTTGATTCCTGTGTATTTAATTTATCCTCAACTGTATCCGCAAATACATTACCTGTTCCTACTAACAAAAGTAAACTTGCTACCATCAATGCTGTTTTTTTCATTTTCTCTACTCCTTCTCTCATTTATGTAACACTATTGTAACATATCAGTAACATTTGTAAATAGTTTTTTAGACAAAAAGTGACTAGTCGTTTGACTAGTCACTAAAGGAGTTGTTTTATTTACTTTGGAGGAGTAAATAAAATGAAAAAGTTTGTTAGGGTTGTTTTGTTGGTATACATATATAATAACCTCTAATTATGAAAAAACTATGTCTTTAACTTTTCAATTTAATGAAGTTTTATGAAAAACATGACAAAACAATGACTTTAATGTCCTGTACCAAACAAATTAACAATAATCGTTCCCGCAATAATTAAACCTAAACCTAAAATAGTCATTAAATTAATGGGTTCTTTCCAAACTAACACAGAAAACAACGTAATCAAAATAATCCCGATGGCTCCCCATACCGCATAAGCTACAGCTATTGGTAATGTCTTAAAAGATAAGGATAAAAAATAAAATGAAATGACATAAGCAATTATCGTATAGAGTGTCGGTAATGGCTTTGTAAATCCATCTGTAGATTTTAATAAATTAGTTCCAATAACTTCTCCAATAATTGCTACCATTAAATATAAATAACCTTTAATCATATGAAATCTCCTTCAATAATCTTTATGATGTGTTGAATAGACTGATTATCACTTGAACTCAAATGATGTCAGATGTACAATTAGTATGCCTTAGGAGGAATACTAATGAAAAAAATAAAACTTATTTTAATGTCAACACTCATTACTTTACTTTGTTTTCCATCCATTTTCAACGCTGAAAACGCTGATAATGAAACAATTTTCGCAACTGGCTTGCAAGGTGAGAAATTAACTCCAGATACGTTTATCCCGATGATTGAAGAATCTAAACAACTTCAAATATCAGATATTTCTTTTTCAGAGTCTAATCGAGCAAATACCATGACAACAGGTACATTTAAAACAACCTTAACTTATACTGATACAAATAAAAAAAAGCATACCGATAAACTCACTTATATGATTTATCCTAAAGAGCCAACTCTTTTCTTTAATGTGACGAACTACAATGCAACTAGCAAAAAACTTGATGTTTCTCTTTATAATTCTAATGCTTCCGTTTACATGATAACCGAACAACAAAATTATCTTCTTCCTTTAGATGCTAATGGTAATTTTAGAGGTAGCTACAATCCTGGTACATTGCCAAAAGAATTAACTTTTATTGCTCTTGATAAGGAAGGCAATTGGAGTGAGTATCAAACATTAACAATAGATACTCAGAAAGTAACGTCTCAAAAAAAATTAGTCTCAGCTAAGGAATATGATGAACTAATAAGTAACTCAAAAACATTAGCTCCTTCTGGCAGTAATCGTAGTCTGATAACTATCATTTTATTAATAAGTATAACTTTATTATCTATCTTATTTTTCATGATTCATAAAAAATTATCAGTTAGAAAACAAAATTAAAATGAGTCTATCATAAGTAAGAATACTTATGATAGACTCTCTTTTTTGTCAAAATATCTATTACTATCTAAGCATTTCTCCCAAATAATAGCTTCTTTTTTCTCTAAAGAACGAGGCACATCAATAATCCGTTGATTACTACTACCTCTAAATTGTAGCGTTAAATCTCTTCTTTTCAGTTCAAAACGGCCATCAACCAAGACATCTACCTTTGATAGTAATTCTAATTTATCCTCTGTATCAGCAAGTAGCTCTTCAAATGTATAGCCTGACCAAGACCATATATCTTTTGTATGACCAAACTCTTTTCTAAATCGATTGACTATCTTCAAGCAAACTTGAGTATTTAAAAAAGGTTCTCCACCTAATAAAGTTAAACCTTGAACTGATTCATGATGAAGGTCTTTAAAAATTTGATCCTCTAACTCTTGCGTAAAAGGTTGACCATATTTAAAATTTTGAATAGCTTTATTGAAGCACCCTTCACAAGCAAACAAACAGCCACTAACGTAGATACTACATCTAACCCCTTCTCCATCAACAAACATGAAGGGTTTATAGTCTGCAATATACCCTTGACTCCATTTTTCAGCAGTCCATTCTTTTGGTTTAGGATTTTTCATTTCTTTTCCTCCTAAAAATCTAAAATGAAGAGGCTCTCTAAAAAAGAGCCTCATTACTTTTATTTCATATGTTTAACACGTGCTGAAATTTCTTTGTGACGTCCATGTACCATTGGACGGGCTTGTGGATTTCCTAAGTAGCCACAGGTTCTTTTAACTACATCACACGTTTTAGGATCTTTATTACCACACTCTGGACACTCAAAACCTCTTTCTGTAGGATTAAAATCTCCCTCAAAGTCACATTCATAACAATGATCAATCGGTGTATTGGTTCCTAAGTATCCTACTCGTTCATAAGAATAATCCCAAACAGCTTCTAACGCTTTTCGATTCTGTTGTAAGACTGGGTATTCACAGTAATGAATGAACCCCCCTGAACAATATTGCGGATAATCTTTTTCAAAATCTAATTTTTCAAATGGCGTTGGATTTTTTCTAACATCATAATGGAAGCTATTCGTGTAATAGTCTTTATCAGTTATATTTTCAACCTCGCCAAATTTTTCACGGTCCATACGACAGAATCTATCTGTTAAACTTTCACTTGGGGTAGAGTACACACTAAAGTGATAACCAAATTCATTCCCCCAATCATCTGCATGAGATTTTAAGAAACGTAAAATATCTAAGGTAAATTCTTTGGCTTCAGGATTAGTTTCCCAATCTCCGCCAAAAATACTTGAAGCCACTTCATAAAGTCCAATGTAGCCTAAAGAAACAGTTGCTCTTTTATTCTTAAATAATTCATCTACATCGTCTGATTTTTGTAATTTTTTTCCAAAAGCTCCGTGTAGATATAAAATTGGAGCATTAGCCGGTTTTGCTTCTTTACATCGGTCAATTCTAAAGACTAAAGCATCTTTCATCGTCATTAATCTTTCTTCAAGTAACGACCAGAATTTTTCTTGATTGCCTTCTGCTTCAAGAGCAATTCTTGGTAAATTAAGTGTAACAACACCCAGGTTCATACGACCAGCATTAATTTCTTCACCTTGTTCATTTTTCCAACCTTGTAGGAAAGAACGGCATCCCATAGGTACTTTGAAACTACCTGTTAATTCAACTATCTTGTCATAGTTTAAAATATCTGGATACATTCTTTTAGTCGCACACTCTAACGCTAATTCTTTAATATCATAATTAGGATCAGTTGCTTTATGGTTAACACCATCTTTAATCGTAAAAATTAATTTTGGAAAAATCGCTGTACGACGTTCTTGTCCTAAACCTTTAATACGATTTTGGAAAATAGCTCGTTGAATTTCACGTTCAAACCAATTTGTTCCAAGTCCAAAACCAAAAGAAGTAAATGGTGTTTGCCCATTTGATGTAAACAAGGTATTTATTTCATATTCCAAACTTTGCATCGCATCATAAATGTCTTTTTGTGTTTTAGATTTCGCATAAGCATCATGGCGACTTTCATCTTCAATCCAATTTTTAGCATCTTCTAAATGTTTAAAATAATTTTTTTCTGCAAATGGTGCTAAAAACTCATCAATTCGATCTGCTGAACAACCACCGTATTGACTAGAAGCCACATTAGCAATTATTTGAGAGATTTGAGCAGTCGCTGTTTGAATCGATTTAGGTGACTCCACTTCAGCATTCCCAATTTTAAATCCGTTATTTAACATGCCTTCAAAATCGATTAAACAACAGTTAGTCATTGGTGAGTATGGATGATAATCTAGATCGTGATAATGGATGTCCCCTTTTTGATGGGCATTGGCAACGTGTGAAGGTAATAATTTTAACCCGATTGATTTCCCAACAATACCAGCTGTTAAATCTCGTTGTGTATTAAAAACATCACTATCTTTATTCGCATTTTCATTCACTAGTTGACTGTCTTTATTAAGTAGCTTGCTAATGGTGAAATTAATATCAGTTGCACGACTTCTTTCAAAATCACGACTCGTACGGTAATTAATATATTCTTTTGCTAAATCATATTCACAATTATCTAATAAAGTATGTTCTACTATATTTTGGATTTCATAAATTTTAACATTATTATTAAATCTTTGGAGGATCTCCTCAATGACCATATCAACAATTTCTTGGATTCGTGCTTCTGAGTGAGCTTCTACAGTTCCATTTATTTTTCTTTCAGCTTTTAACAGGGCATTTGTAATTTTCCACTCTTCAAATTCAACTACTCGACCATCTCGCTTGATGACTTGTATCTTGTTAAATTCAGCACTTTCTTTTAATAAATCACTATTTTTTTTATTGATTTCTATCATTTAGGCCAACTCCTTTATTTCTACTTCTAGTATATGATAGCTCATAAACTCTTCTTTTTCAACTACATATAGTGTTTAAAAATATTAAAAAAACTATTGACAACTATATATAGTGATAGCTATAAGCTTTCATCATTTTTTCACAAAAAGAATTTTTTTCCATCAATCCTAGTTATCCTTTTCACTATTTTGTGAAAAAAGGTAAAAAAAGACCATGATATGCGTAGATCCACACATCACAGTCTCTTTTATTTTCTAAAATAGTCACTTCAGTCGATTATTTTTATAACAAATTAGATTTCACAAAATTACTGTAAACATTTTTTATCCCAATTATTTTTTAGTAATCTATCAAATTAATGATTATAGATAAGAGAAGCCAAAATATATAGTAGCCAAATATGCGCTGGATAGAAAATATAAAAGAATGATTTCATACTTCTTCCTTTTTCACCACCGTACAACATAATAGGTATAGTAGAAAAAATCATCATCCATTGCGTATTACTTCCAAACGCTTGGGCTGGATTTGTTATAAAGAATAATATTGCTACAATAGCGATAGCTAAGCATTGCCATGACTTATTTTTTCTAAGTAAATACATCACTGGCATTAAATAAACCATGACACTATTCTCTGTAAATAAAGTCATCGGAATAACTCTTGCTAAACTTAATAACATGACATTACCACTAGATAAAACAACCACTGATACGAATGATAGAACGAGTGGCATGATTAAACATAAAATCCCTATTATCAATTGACTGATTTTTTTATCTTTCTTAAAACCCTCTAAAAAATCAATCCCGTACATTGCCAAGACACCTACAAATAAATCCGTAAAAATATTATTCATTAATGCCATCTGTCCTAAAGGGAAAAAATGTTGTACAACTGTTGAACCTATATTCATTACCCAAAAGCCAATTAATAATCGAAACAAATATTTGTTTTTATTTCTAGTATGACTAAAACCTTCCACACTAACGAAGAAAAATAGAGTGGCTACCGGCCTACCAAACCAATCTATCCATGTAGGTGCTCCCATAATAGAAAACATTTGATGGATATGATCAATAAACATTAAAATAATACCTATCATTTTTAAATCAAAAGTAGTTAATTTTTTTCGTTGAATTACTTCCATTTCTTTCACGCTCCTTATTGGGCATATTATACACCTAATAACAGCACTAAAAACGAACGCTTTTGTAAGACTAAAAAAAGAAGATGATCTAAGTCATCTTCTCTCTAAATAAACTATTCAATTAAAATGATGGTACTAGTGACTCACCGTGTTCCTCTTCTAAGTACGTACGAACTGCGTCACTTCCAACTGATTTTTGTAGAACTTTAATCGCTTCTGAATCAATATTATCTTCACGAGCTGCAACACTGATAGCATAATGATTATCATTTGGTGCCTCTAAAAATAGAGCATCTTCTGGTGTTAAACCAATTTTAGTCAAGTAAGTTGGATAGTTATACACTAACACCATTCCTTTTTCATCATAAGCTGATGCAAGGTTTAATAAATCAATTTCAACAAATTCAAATTCTTTTGGATTTTCCACAACATCTTTAACAGTACCATTGAATCCTACACCGTCTTTTAATTTAATTAAGCCTTTTTCATCTAAAATAGCCAATGCTCTCCCTTGGTTAGATGAATCATTAGGTATAGCTACTCGTCCCCCGTTTGGAATATCTTCAATCTTGTCATATTCTTTTGAGTAAAATCCTACACGAGCATCATATACTTTTTGTGCAATAACTAAGTTACCATTTTGAGCTTTATTAAACTCTTCCATGAAAGGTTCATGTTGAGAAAAGTTCGCATCTACTTCTTTTTCATTTAATAGTTTATTGTATTGAACGTTATCATTTACACGTACAATTTCAATTGTATAGCCTTCTTTTTCAGCTTCTTTATTAGCGATATTTAAAATCTTTTCACTAGAATCAAGAGCGGTAGCTACTTTAATGACTTTAGCTTCTTTTTTTTCAGTTTCTTTTGTAGTCGCGCCTTCTTTCGCGCCACATCCTGCTAGTAACAAACTAACACCTAATAAACCTAATAAACCTAATAATATTTTGTTGCCTTTTCTCATTTTTAACACTCCTAAAATATTTTTCTTTTATCTAAGTAATTGGATAACCATGTTCCTATTTTTTGTATCAATATAACGCTCAGTATCATAACGATGATTGTTGTGTACATAATTTCATATTCATAAGATTGGTAACCATATCTGATAGCAAAGTCTCCAATTCCGCCACCACCAACAACACCCATAATAGTTGAGTAGGATACCATTCCAATCGTTACTGTAGTAAAACTTAACACTAAGCTTGATCTAGCTTCTACGTATAAAAAACGATAAACAAGTTGCCACGTTGTAGCACCTAATGATTTTGCTAACTCTATTGTTTCTCTTGGCACATCTAGTAACGCTTGCTCAGACATTCTGGCATAATTAGCTACTGCCACAAAACAAAGCGGAAAAGCTGCAGCCATTGTTCCAAAAGATGTTCCTAAAATCAATCGAGTTAACGGAATAATCGATACAACGAATAGTAGAAATGGAAAGGAACGAATGATATCTACATACAGATTAACGAGTTGACTTAAAAAACTCATTCTTTTCCTTTTGTAATAATTAATCGTGTTTAGATACATCAGTGTCCCCATAGGTAAGCCAATAACTAAAGCTGCACTCATTGAAACAAGAATCATTACTAAAGTCTGTGAAAGAGCTGTCATTATTTCTGTTTGATGTAAACTAACTTTTGTTATTATTTCACTCATGATAGATACCACACCGCTCTTTCAAAATAAGTTGTATCTTCCTCTTCCACAACCGTATTAGCTACATCAACTACCGACAATACTTGCCCATTCTCCATAATGGCTGCTCTATCACACCATCGTTTAATCACTTCTAACTCATGACTAACAAACACAATTGTTGTTCCTAATTCATTTTGTGTTTTCTTCAATAATTTCATAACTTCATTGCCATTATGTTCATCTAATGCTGAAGTTGGCTCATCACACAATAAAATACTTGGTTTGGTTGTTAGTGCTCTAGCAATGGCCACACGTTGTTTTTGCCCTCCACTTAATTGGCTCGGATACTTGTCCTTATGTTCAGTCATCCCAACAAAGGAAAGCATGTCATCTACTATTTGTTCATCTACTTTTCCTTGTATTTTTAATGGTAAGCTAACATTTTTCTTAACTGTCATATTTTGTAATAGATTAAATTGCTGAAAAACCATACTAATATTTTGAATCATCTGACGTTTTTTCTTAGTCATTTTTTCTTCTAAGTAATCTCCGTTCAAACTAATTTTCCCACTAGTTGGAACTTCTAAACCATTGATAATTCTGAGTAAAGTAGATTTTCCAGATCCACTTACACCTACTAAACCAAAAAATTCATTTTTGACTATCTCTAATGAAATATCTGATAGTGCTAAAACTTGATGGTCTTTTTGTGTAAATTCTTTTGAAATATTTTCTAACGATATCATATAGTTTCACCCTAAGAGTTAAATTTTCAACAAGGCGTCCCTTGCACAAAACCTATTCTATTATTTTTCACAAATTAAGCAACGTTTACTGTCTATATTTCTAATTTAGACTATTAGCTACTCTTATAGAAATTATTTAACTTCATTGATATAACACCTTTTATCTCTATTATTTGTTTGTTTAAAACCCCTTACATTAAAAACAATATTGTATTTAACTCAAAAAAAAATAAACCTTTTCAGGTTCATTTTAACGTTCTAATAGATAAAAATTAATTTCTTTCTCAGTTAATTTTCTAACTTGGGTATTAGTAAATTCTTGATACTCACCAGTTTTAAAAACAGGTACTTTATTACTTTTTTTATCTTTATTTTTCTTTAAATAGGCCACTACATCAGATTTATTTTTAAAAATTTTAAAAAAAGTTCTTTCTTTATCAAGTTTAATTTCATAAATAGCACAGGGTGCTTTCAGAGTATATTCTGCCGTACGCAAATAATATTTAGCGTCTTGTAAAGATTTAAAAGGGAAATTCCAGCGATAGAGATTCCTTTTTTTATCTTTCTGAATACAAATACAACGATTACAAGTTCCACAAATATACTGTGTGTGGCGGCTTAAGCAATCATAAGGATGATAAATAGGTGTTATTCTATTTTTTTCACTATAACATTCTGGACACATTTTAAACCCTCCCTTTTAAACAATTATATCACTAATTATTGCTGTATGTTAATTTTCTTTGTAAATCATTTGTTTACTGAATGACCTAAAGCCAAAATTTTCGTACAAGCTCTTTCCATCTTTATTATTATCCAAGACGGCTAATTCTAAATATTCTAATTCTCTTTCTTTCATCCAGCCAACCGAAGATTGTAGTAAAGCTTTTCCAAATCCTTTTTTTCTAGCAGACTCTCTCACTACTAAATCATAAATATAAGCGTATTCTTTAGGTCTGAACATAGGATAACTAGGTGCAGTCATTTCCTTAATCACTGAAAAACCAACTATTTGCTCCTGTTCTAAAACGATTAATATATCACTATCTTCATTATTTATCATATCTTCTATAAAATTCATTCCTTGAGTAGCTTCTTGGTAAAAATCTGGTTCAAGTCTAGCCTGACTCTTGATTAGTTCTTCATATAATTCAAAAATAATATCCTTATCTGCTAACGTTGCCTTAATCATATTTACACCCCACTTATTTAATTAATAGTTATTTTAACAAATAAACAGATAAAAAGGTACAAATTATTAGTTGTATTCACAGTTATACAACAGTAACAAAAACTGTACCACACACAAAATAAAAAAAACAATTTAGTTTTTATTTTAATGTGGTTGTTTTCTTTAATAAATCTAATCAACCACTGATATAATCAAGTTTCATTATTGTTCCAATCATTTGATCACCATGTGTATTTAAAATTATTAACCTCTTTTTTTGCTATTCTCACATAAAACAGTATGATAAATCTGTACAGGGGAAACCTTGTAAAAAAAGAATGTTAGGATTGATTAGGTAATGACAACTAAAATAGATGGCTGGGTTGCTGGCCTTAAAATCATTGAATCATGGGGTGTTGACAATGTTTATGGTATACCTGCTGGCTCATTAAATTCATTGATGGATGCTTTTGAAAAAGAAAAAGATAACATCAACTTTATTCAAGTTAGGCATGAAGAAGCAGGCTCTCTCGCTGCTTCAATGCATGCTAAATTCACTGGAAATATTGGTGTTTGTGTTGGTTCTGCAGGACCTGGTGCTACTCATCTTTACAACGGTTTATATGATGCAAAATTTGATAATGTTCCTGTTTTAGCCATTCTAGGTCAAAGACCTTTAAGTGAAGCGAATATGGATATGTTCCAAGAAATGAATCAAAATCCTTTATTTGCTGATGTAGCAATCTACAATAGAAAAGTAGCTTATGCTGAACAATTACCAAAAGTTTTAGACGAAGCCATTCGTACAGCTATTGCTTATCGTGGTGTAGCTGTTGTAGAAGTTCCTGTTAACTTTGGTTGGGAAAAAATTGATGCTGATAAATGGCCTTCTTCTGCCTCTTCTTATCGACAAATGCCAAAAATGGTGCCTGATTCAGTAGATATCAATGAAGCTGTGAAACTATTAGAAAAAGCTAAACGACCAGTTATTTACGCTGGGAAAGGAACTAGAGGTTGTGGTGAATTAGTCGAAGAACTTGGTCGAAAATTAAAAGCTCCTGTAGCTATTACTGGCATTAACTTCGATAACTTTAATCATGATTATGAAGGACTTTTAGGATCTGCTTTTAGAGTTGCTTGGAAACCCGCTAACGAAGCATTAGACCAAGCTGATACTGTTTTATTCGTCGGTAGTAATTTCCCATTTAGTGAGGAAAAAGGAACGTTTGCTAACGTTAAACACTTTATCCAGATTGATAATAACCAAAAAAATCTAGGTAAAAGACATCAACCTGATGTGTCTATTCTTGGAGATTCTGAATTAGCTCTACAAGCGATTTATAATCAAATCAGTGAACAAGAACATACTGAATGGTATCAAGCTAACTTAGATAACATTCAAAACTGGCGCGACTATATGACTCGTTTAGAGAAAAAAACAGATGGTGATTTAAGATTATATCAAGTTTATGATGCTATTAATCGTTACGCTGCTGAAGATGCTATTTTTTCAGTAGATGTAGGAGACGTTACCCAGACTTCTATTAGACATTTACATATGACTCCGAAAAATATGTGGCGTACGTCTGAACTTTTCGCGACTATGGGTAATGGATTGCCAGGTGCCATTGCTGCCAAATTAGATTTCAAAAATAGAGAAGTATGGAGTTTATCTGGTGATGGTGGATTCGCAATGAACATGCAAGATATTGTCACAGCAGTTAGATATCAGCTACCTAGTATTCATGTCGTTTTTTCTAATCAACAATTTGGATTCATTCGTGATTCTCAATTAGATACAAATGATGCTATTTTTGGTGTTGATTTAACTGATATTGATTTCGCTAAAATTGCTGAAGCACAAGGAGCTATCGGTTATACCTTAAGAACCATTGATGATATTGATAATGTCTTTTCTAAAGCACTAGAGGATGTGAATCAAGGTAAAGTCGTATTAATTGATGCTAAAATTATGGATGAGCGCCCTATTCCAGTTGAAAATCTTATATTGGATAAAGAACTATTTAGTGACTCTGAGATAAAGGACTTTAAAGAACTTTATGATGGTCAAGATTTAGTTACTTTAAAAGAGTTATTAGCCCATTAATTATCCCTCAACATTTCATTTTGTTTTTAATATTATATAAAATAAAGCACAAAAAATCGTCTAACATGAGTTTTAGCCAGCTCATGTTAGGCGATTCTCTCTTTTTATAGTAAAAAAAGAGCTATCCTTTTCAGAATAACTCTCTTGAATGTTAATTTAATTATTTAGCTAAAGCTGCTTTAGCTGTTTCAGCAAGAGCTGTGAAAGCTTCTGCATCATGGATAGCTAATTCAGATAACATTTTACGGTTGATGTCGATTTCAGCTAATTTTAAGCCGTGCATCATTTTGCTGTAGCTTAATCCGTTCATGCGAGCACCAGCGTTAATACGAGCGATCCATAATTTACGGAAGTTACGTTTAGTTTGTTTACGATCTCTAAATGCATAAGTATGAGATCTCATTACTTGTTCTTTTGCTGTTTTGAATAATGTATGTTTTGAGCCATAGTAGCCTTTAGCTAACTTTAGGACTTTTTTACGACGTTTACGGCTTACTGTTCCACCTTTTACACGTGCCATGATAATTCCTCCTTGAGTTTACGATTAAAATTTGTTGAAGTTTTTAGTCATTATCAAAAAACTAAAAAGCTTATCTCATTCCTGTCAATTGTTGACGGATACGTTTGTAGTCGCCTTTTGATACCATTCTTGGACGACGTAATTGACGACGTTGTTTTTTAGTTTTTCCGTGGAAACGGTGACTTGTAAACGCACGGTATCTTTTTAATCCGCCACCACCAGTACGCTTAACACGTTTAGCTAGTCCGCGGTGAGTTTTCATTTTTGGCATTTTGATTTCCTCCTCAAATTCTTGTTACTTATCTGCTTTTGGCGCAAGTACTAAAAACATACTTCTGCCGTCCATTTTAGCTTTTTGTTCTACTGTTGCAATATCAGCAGTTTCATCAGCTAAACGGTTTAAGACGTTCTGACCAATTTCTTTATGAGTAATCGCACGACCTTTGAAACGGATTGAAGCTTTCACTTTGTCACCTTTTTCAAGGAATTTACGCGCGTTACGAAGTTTTGTATTAAAATCATTAACATCGATTGTTGGACTTAAACGTACTTCTTTCACATTGATCACTTTTTGTTTTTTACGGGCTTCGCGTTCTTTTTTCTGTTGTTCAAAACGGAATTTACCGTGATCCATTACTTTCGCAACGGGTGGTTTTGCGGTTGGTGCCACTAAAACTAAGTCTAAGTTTGCACTTTCAGCAATTCTCAATGCTTCAACTTTACTTTTAACACCTAACTGTTCGCCGTCAGCTGAAATTAAACGTACTTCTTTTGCACGAATGCCGTCGTTTACCATAATATCTTTTGCTATGGTCATTCACCTCCAAAATTTTTAGAGAAAAAACGAAAAAAAACGAGTACTTTTAAAATTAAAAGACCCGCACCGAAACAATAAACCTTATAAATAAGGAATATTAACTATCTAGCCCAGTCATAAATATAACTAAGGCGAGAAGCGGGTGCTTCTTCTTAATTTCTCAACTCATTTAGTATAGCAAGTATTTGAAAAGACGTCAACACTTTTCTTCATTTATTTTCATTAGTCTTTATGCTATGCTAATACAAACACGTGTTTGTTAAGGAGGAACTTATTTTGCCATCATTTAAAATTGAAGAACCTATATTAAGCCCCTATCTTGAGGAAATTTTACCCGATTATTTAGAAGATGAATTAATGATTAAAAACAACCTTATTCAAGACATCACTTACTCTAGTGATACCTATCAGAGTGTTGTCTTTGAAAAAAGTCAGTTTAAAAAGGTTGGTTTTCCTAGCCACACTTTCAACCGTTTTGAATGTGTCGATTGTTTATTTGAATCCTGTGACTTTTCTAATATTGAATGGATTGGTGCTGCTTTCCATCGCACAATCTTCAAAAATTGTAAACTAACTGGTATTAACTTTGCAGAGGCTCTACTTCAAAACTGTCAATTTATTGATTGTACTATTAATTATGCTTCTTTTAATTTCAGTCAATTAAAACGGGTTACATTTGATAATTGTGAACTCAATGAATCTGAATTTAGTGAAGTTAAATGGAATCATTTCGAACTAACTAATTGCCAATTAAATAAAACAAACTGGGTAGGAACTCAACTAAATAAATTAAATCTATCCTCTTGTAAATTTGAAACCTTAAATCTATCCCCTGATTTAATTAAAGGTTTTATCGTTAATTACGAACAAGCTATTACAGTTGCTTTAACCCTAGGCATTGTTCTTGATGAGCCTAGATAATTTTTTTCAAGCAAAGCAATAGCGCTTATTCTTAATATCCTTTATACTGAAAAAAAATAAAAAGGACTGATCTAATTGAGCATAGAAACTCGCGTATCCTTTGGTAAAACTAAAACGACTGTATCTATTGATTCTTTTGAAACAACTATTATCTTTAAAACAACTAAAAGCATTCCTAAAACTCTTTCAGAAAACAATATCTATCTTTTTTATTTAGAGAAAGCACTTGTTTTTATTGGTGATCAAAGTGATTTAAAAAAACACAACGATATAGCTTGTGATTCCTTAATTGAAGTTCAAACAACTTTAGACATTGATTCTATTTATTTAAAAAGATTACTTAGCAACATCGCTATTGAAAATGGAATTACTCTTCCTACTATAGAAGAAGTATCTGTTCCATCCAATATTGAAAAAACATTTAGTAAACTAACTGAAGCGATCTCACTTATTATAAAAACAATGGGCTATTCCTTTGAAAAAGTAGAAAAGAAAAAAGCCAAACCTGCTAAAGCTCGACATAAATGGACAAAAGAAGTCAGCGAAAAGGAATTTTACATCGATACTCGAGATAGTATCGCTACAGTGATGTGGATTAAACGTAATCAAATGCTTATCAAAAAAGGAGCTACGATGATGAAAGAAGCTCCGTTAAACAAGGATGGTTCTGTTGGTTTTTCAGCAAAAATGGGTGACAAAATTCGTTCTGAAAACCATGATAAATTTTCTAGTTTTGTAACTACAGAGGATATTATTCTAAAAAGTGTTAATGAAGTTGGACTCTTTTTATATTTTGCTGGCACAAATAGCTGGCTAGAAATGATTGACAAAGATGGAAAAACACTTAATGAATGGACAGTTGTTGAATAGAAAAAGCTAACCGAAAAGGTTAGCTTTTTTTACTTATTAATCAAATCATTATCTGCAATCATCTCTCGTAAATCAATTTTAGATAAGTTAGCACCAAAAGGAGTATGGCCTGGTTCAAGAACAACTCCTCTAGACAACCTTCCTAAACTCAATGAATCAAAACCAAAATCTTCAATTATTTGAGCCACTTGATTACCAGCGTTAACACTATCTGTTGCATATGCTATTGCTTTATGTTCTTTTTCCTCAGTTTGATATAACACTTCTTCTAAATCATGATATCCCATATGATTAAATGCTTTGACAACAATACTATCTTTTAAGTATTTGGCTACTGTTTCACTTGAAGATAAAGAGTCTTGAATGATTGAGCTTTCTAAACCATCTACTTCCCACCAATAATTCATCGCATCTATCACAATCTTATTTTGTAATTTTTCTTTAGGTACTGTTTTATATTTTCCAAGAGGAAGAGCTAAAATAATAATGTCAGCTTCCTCAGCAACTTCTTCTGCTAATTTAGCTTTTGCACCAGGAACGAGTATCTCAATCGTCAAAGCAATCTTATCAACTGAACCACTGCCTGCAATCAATACTTTGTACCCTGAATTAATTCCTATTTTAGCTAAAACTGTTCCTAATTTACCTGCACCTAATATTCCGATAATCGGTTTAGTCATTAGTAACACCTTCTTTTAATAATTCACGTACTCTAGGTATTACTTTTTCACCATATAACTGAATGGTTTTAAATCGATCTTTTTGTAATTGCCCTCCTGCACCGTAAACTAAATCAAAGCGATTAATACCCATTTCTTTTATGACTTTAGCTATTTTTTGCGCGACCGTTTCAGGACTTCCAACATAAAGTGAACCTGTTTTAACTTCTTGTTCAAAATGTTCACGGGTCATCGCTCCCCAACCACGTTCTCTACCAATCGTATCCATTGATGCCTTTATGTAATTCCAAGCAATTTCAATTGCTTCCTCGTCTGTATCAGCTACAACGCCATGTGAATGCATTCCTACCGGATGAGCAACTTGTCCAAATTGTTCTGCTGCACGTTTATATAAATCCATGTAAGGTTTAAAACGGATTGGTTGGCCACCAATAATGGCTAACATAACTGGAAATCCGTACTTAGCTGCTCTGACTATTGAATCTGGAGAACCTCCTACACCAACTTGAACATCTAATTTTTTAGACATTTGAGGATAAATTTCTTGATTGGTCAAACTTTGAGTAAATTTACCTTCCCAAGTAATAGGTTTATTTTTAATCAACTCATTAAACATTGCTATTTTCTCTTCAAACAACTCATTATAATCTTGTAAATCAAAACCAAATAAAGGAAAAGATTCAGTAAACGAGCCTCGACCAAGCATGACTTGAGCTCGTCCGTTTGATAAAGCATCAATCGTTGCAAATCGTTCATACAACCTAACTGGATCATCTGAACTTAGAACTGTTACTCCAGTTCCTAAAGTAATATTCTCTGTTACCATTGCTAATGCTGCTAAGACTGTATCAGGACTAGAAATCGAATACTCTTTTCGATGATGTTCTCCTAATGCTAAGACATCAATCCCTAATTTATCTGCTAATTTTCCTTCTTCGATAATCATGCGTAAGGATTCTTCATATGTAAGGCGCTTATTTGTTTCATCATTAAAAGCAACATCACCAAATGTGTCTAATCCAAATAATATTTTATCCATCTTCAAACACTCCTATAACTGTTAATATAAAATCATTTTATAGTAAGTTTTTTGAAATCACAATTTTAATGCTTACTTTAAATAAGTGAGTATACAAAAAAAGATAGAATCACTTAATCGCGATTCTATCCTGCTCTTTATTTACCACGCAAAGGCATCTGTTTTTTCTTTTAAATAATCTAACCATTCTTCATTTTCTAAAGATAAGAAGGTTAATGAAATCCCTGCCATATTCGTTGAGGTCATAAAGTTACCACTCTTTTGAAAAACAACGTCAATCTCTTGTAACTGCAGCAATCTCTTCACATCATTAGCAAAAATGTATTGCTCCATAACCGTCGTTGTCCCTAAGCCATTAATCATTAAGGCTAATTTTTTTAAAGGTTTCCCTTTGTATTGAGCCAGTAATTTATTGATTAACTCATTAGCCAAATATTCAGACGAGAAAAAAGGCTCTTCTCTGTAACCAACTTCTCCGTGAATCCCTATGCCAAAAGAAATATGGTTTTCTTCTAGTTCAAATAACTTTTTACTACTACCAAATTCTTTACCACTTGCTAGAGCGACTCCCAGAGTATTCATTGCTAAAATAACCTCTTCACCTAAGTTTTTAAGTTCAATTAAACTTAATCCTTTTAAAGCAGCTGCTCCAATTATTTTTTCAACAAAAATAGTTCCCGCTACACCTCGGCGACGTTTTTTATAACTGCCCTCTTCAATGGAACAATCATCATTAACGATAATGTGATCAACTTTATAACCTAACTCTTTCGCTTTTTTCTCAGCTTCTAAAAATTCGGTCACATCAGCTTCAAAATTTTTAATAATTAATAAGGTTCCTTTGGGTGAGTCAACTTCTTTAATAGCTCTTAAAATTTCACTAGCTTTTGGAGGAATAAAAATGGGACCACTCACACTAGCAGATAGCATGCCTGCTCCTACATAGCCAAAATGAGCTGGTTCATGGCCACTTCCTCCACCGCTAATTAAAGCAACTTGATCTTTTGTATTTTTTTTATATGTTATAATGCCAGTATTTTTTATTCGTTCTAATTTGTCTTGATGAATAAATGCTACACCATTTAAAACTTGAGAAACAGTGTCTTTTGGCTTATTAATGATTTGTGTCATACCCTTTTTCTCCCATCTCAAACTTTATTTAGTGTAACACATACATTGATAATTCAGTAGAAACAAAAGAGGAAATTTCTGTTTGCTCAAAAAAGCATTCATCTCATTTCCTCTTTCTTGATTATTTAATTTTTAAAGGAGCCAACTGCTCTTCAATAGCAGAAATATCCGCACCTGCCTGGATTAAGGCAGCAGCTGTATAACTTCCTTCTAAAAGTGCTACATCATAAAAGACAACTTCTTTATCTGTCATCTCAATAGCCATCTCTAAATTCATTTTAGCACTACCTAAATCATAAAAAGCTAAAATTTTGTCTGCTTCATTTTCATCAAAAGCCGTTAGAATTTTATCAAAACTAGTGCCAACACCGTTATCCTCAGTTCCACCAGCAATCGTCACAGAAACATCTTTAGCTACTTCATTAATTAATCTTTTAATTCCTACTACTACGTCTGATACATGTGACACCATTACAATTCCTAAAGTCATTAGTCAATCACTCCTGCTTCTATCATTGCTTCAAATAAATAGCTACTAGACATTGAACCTGGATCAATATGACCTAATGAACGTTCGCCTAAATAAGAAGCTCTTCCTTTTGTTGCTTTAATATCTTTAGTTGCTTCAGCAAAACCTTGAATTTTTTCAATGGTTAAAGTATTGTCTTTTAAAGCTTCAATTGTTGGTACCCAAACATCAACCATTGTTTTTTCGCCTAATTCAGCTTTACCTCTTTTTTGAATATCAGCAAGACCTGCTTCTAAAATATCAACGATATCTTCTGATTTCATTGATGCTTTAGTCATTCCCATAAAAGCTGAACCATAGAGAGGTCCTGATGCTCCTCCTACTTTACTAATTAAAGTCATAGCAGTTAATTTTAACGTATCTGTTACGGTTTCAGGTTGCTTTTCTTCAATGGCTTTCATCATTTCAGCTGTACCACGTGCCATATTAGCTCCATGATCCCCGTCACCAATCGGCGTGTCTAAATCACTTAAATATTGTTTATTAGCCACTACTTTATCTGTAAATAATTGTAACCATTTTTTTAACGTTTCATTTGTCATCTAAAATCCCTCTTCCTACCAAGCAATTGTTTCTACTGGATAATTTAGTTGTTCTTTCCAGTTATCTTCTAGTTTAATCATAGTTAAAGAAAGTCCTGACATATCAAGGGATGTCATTAAATCGCCCACTTTTTTAAATTCAATTTGTAGACCTTCTTTTTCAAGCAACTCTTTCACGTCATTAATAAAAACAAATTGTTCCATTAATGGTGTGCTACCTAGGCCGTTAACTAACAATCCAAATTTCTCACCTTCACTCCATGAGAATTCAGCTTTTAATTTTCCAACTAATTCAACTGCTAATTCTTTTGAAGGTTGTAATTTTTCTTTACGATAACCAGGTTCACCATGAATCCCAACACCAAACTCAATCTCGTCTTCTTCTAAAACAAAACCAGGTTTTCCAACAGCAGGAACTGTTGCTCCTGTTAATGCTAAACCAATTGTTTTTATATTTGGAACTAATTTATCAGCTACTTCTTTTACTTCAGCTAATGATCTACCTTGATCTGCATAAGCTCCTAAAATTTTATGAACTAAAACAGTTCCTGCAACGCCTCTTCTACCTGCTGTATACGTGCTGTCTTCAACAGCAACGTCGTCATCAACAATAATAGTTTCTACTTGAATGTCTTCCATCTCTGCCATATCTTTTGCCATTTCAAAGTTCATAACGTCCCCTGAATAGTTTTTAATAATAAGTAGAACACCAGCACCTGTGTCTGCTGCTTTAATTCCCTCCAACACTTGGTCAGGAGTTGGTGAAGTAAAGACTTCCCCACAAACAGCCGCACTTAACATACCTTTTCCAACAAAACCAGCATGAGAAGGTTCGTGACCACTTCCTCCACCGCTAACTAAACCAACTTTTCCTTCTACGGTATTTTTTCGAACAATTACATCAGTTTCAGGAACTCTCTCAACTAAATCACTATACGCATAAGTTAATCCTTCAAGCATTTGAGTTAAAATTTCTTCTGGTTGGTTTATAATTTTTTTCATTGTGTTCTTCCTTTCTATAACTAGCATCTTAGCAACAACTTCATTATAATAGGAAAACGTTTTCTAGGTAATGGACAAAATTCAAAATGTGTCCGCTTACTTTTTTAATTGTTATTTATTCCATTACTTGCTATTCTTATTAGACAAGAGAGAGGATGTGTCAGAATGGTATCAAGTGGGTCATTAATTACCAAAAAGATAATTGCCTATTCATTTAAAGAATTGATGAAACATCATGAATTTGAAAAAATTTCGATTAAAGAAATAATGAACCATGCTGATTACCGAAGACAGACTTTTTATGATCATTTTTCAGATAAATACGAGTTACTTGATTGGATTTACAACCAAGAGATCACTGAAATTATTGAACATTTTATTAGTTATGAACATTGGACCAAAATTATCCCTCGAATACTTCATTACTTTGAAAAAAATAAAAAATTCTATCAAAAAACATTAACTATTAAGGATCATCATTCTTTTGATGCTTGTCTCGTTCAACATACCCAACTTCTATTTCAAAATATTTTAATGGAGAATAATCAACAAAAGCTTCCATTAAAACAAATTGAACAAAATAGCTCTTTTTACGCCTATGGTATAACTGGCATTATCAAATCATGGCTCCTTCAAGATTGTCAGACGCCTAATAATGACATGGAAAATTATCTTATTTCTGTTATTGAGTCCACTATAATAAAAAACGATTGACGAGACTTATCTCATCAATCGTTTTTCTATTATTAATGTAAAATATGCCCCTTAGCAATATTATCACTAATTTTCTTAAACATCTTCTCTGCTTTTGGATATAAAATAAATCCTGCTACAAAGAAAGCAATTGTGACACCGATTAGTATAGCTATTGCTTTAAGAGCTGTTGGCCAGTAAATTCCACCTACTGATTCACGAAGTAAGTTAACCGCATGAGTGAATGGAATATAAGGATGAATCGCTCTAAAGAATGGTCCTGACATTTCAATTGGGAAGTTACCCCCACCTGCTGAAATGGAGAGTACCAGTATAATAATCGCAATCCCTTTTCCAAGATTGTCAAAGAGAGCGACCAGTACATACACCATCATCATAAAGGCCAAATCAATAATTAATGCAAATATCACATTCCAAACTGGATTTTTCGTATAAGCACCTAACAACCACTGATTACCTAATACTACAATTAATGCTTGGAAGAAACCAACTGTTAAGTAAGTCATCATTCTAGCTAAAAATTGTTGACGTTTAGAATATTTTAGTTGTTGTTTTTCATTTAAATGGAATTTAGTTGAAGCAATACTTGAGAACAAGACCGCCCCTACCCATAAACATAATGCTGTATAGAAAGGTGTACTTGCAGATCCGTAATTAGGAACTGGATAAACATCTGTTTGTTTTAATTTTACTGGATTAGAGATAAATTCACTTTCTTTATTAGCATCATTTTTCAAGTATTTAACCAATTCATCTAAATCCAAATCTTTTTCACCTTTTTTAATAACGTCACTTGCCTTAACAATACCATCTTTAATATTAGGCCAATCTTCGTTAATTAACTCAACTGCAGCTGCCATAGCTTTTTCAAAATCTGGTGCTTTTTCATTTACCATCTTCATTGTTTTTTGAATATCAGCTTCGACACCAGGTAAATCATTTTGGATAAATAAGGCAGCTTTATTCAATTTCGTTTTTAATTGTGGAAAATCATTTCTAAAGAAATCTGCTCCACTATTAATTCCACCAACAATAAGATCCATATTGCCATTTAACAGCTCGTTTGCTGCATGAATATCATTGTGAATGGCAGGTAATTCTTTTTGATAAGATTCTAAGAATCCAACTGCTTGAGTAATAATATTAGAAGTACTTGTCATCAATTGATCCACACGATTAATTAAATCATCACTTATAATACTTCCTGTAATATTTCCAGCTTCTGTTAATGCTTTTTGGGCTTCAGTAATTAAAGCATCTACCTCACTTTGGATACCATTAATGTCTATGCCACTAACAACACTGTTAATATTAGCTGCTTCTTGGCTAATTCTTGTTAAAGTTGCTTTTAACTCTTCTGTTGAATTAGAGATTGAGCCCCAATTGTTAAGAACATTGTCTACATCTTGTTTCATATGGTCTACTGTATTTTTTGCTTGTTGTAATTGAGCAATAAAACCATCTAAATGATTACTATGAGTGAAACTTTGTAAACTTTCTAATAACTCGATTACCCCTTGAATCATTTCACTTTGACCTGCTAATTTATTCGATATAGTGACTAATTTATCATAAATCGCATCTTTGTTCTTCTTCTGATAATTCATGGTCACCTATCGCTGTCACAAGTCCATCTGCAATTTTTTGTGTTTCAGCAGAAACCATTTGAATAATTTTAAGACTTGAGTTTACCCCACTACCAATATTTGGAAGGGCGTTTTGAATTTTTTCTAAATCTTGTTTTACTTGTGGAATAAGTTCATTAGCTGTCTGAGCTAACTCATTTACTTCTGGTAAAACTTTTTGAGCATCTTGGATGATCCCTAAGCCTTTTTTAGCTTCATTAATCGCATCATCCATCATTTGTACAACTTGACCAAAATCTTGATCTACTTGATTGATTTGACGGCCTGCATCTTTTATTTCTGGAATTTTATCTTGTACTTGGTAAACTAGTTGCCCGTATTTTTCAATTTCTGGCATCTTTTGATTCAAGGTTAATACTTTACCTGTCATTTGATTCACTTCAGGAATCATATCAACAAATTCATTTGCCATTTTCAATTTATCTTTAAATTCAGGCATTTTTTTATTTAAATCGATAACTTCTTTTGTATAACCATCAATTTCATCTAAATGGTCATTAACTTCTAAAATTTTACTACTTAGTTTTTTAATAGAAGGTAAATTACTATCTAAGTTAAAACCTATTTCATTTAAAGCTTCCATTAAAGTTTTACTGACTGTTCCAACAAATTCATCTGAGATGGTGTCTTTAATGGTCCCAGCACCTTTATCAGAAATCTTAGGTGCAATGGCATTAATCTTTTGATTAACACTATAATCTATCTCAGGATTTTTAATATCACCTTTAACAAAACTTAGTAAGTTTTCTGAAAAGTTTTCAGGTAAATAAATCCCTGCATAATACTTCCCGCTTTTGACTCCCTTATCTAACTCTTCTTTAGAATCAACAAATTGCCATCCCATATTATGATTATCTTTTAAATTTTCAATAATATTATCCCCAATGTTGACTTCTTGATCCATTACCGTTGCCGTTTTATCTTCAGAATACACAGCTATTTTAATATCACTTGTATTTGAATATGGATCCCATAATGCTGCAATGTTAAACCAAGCATAAAGCGATGGAATAAACATTAAAGCAATCATTAAAATAAAAGTTAGTTTATTCTTAAAAATTCTCGTCCAATCAAGACGATACAGTTCGAAAACATTTTTTAAACGTTTCATCTTTGTCCCTCGCTTTTAAATAAATTGATTCCAATCTCTTTTAGGTATCTCGCCGTAATCTGTAAATACTTTAGACAAAACATCTTGTACAGAAACATGCTTTAATTCTTCATTCCAAGCATGATCTGCTTCATTGAAAACTTGTGAGATTTCTTGATTTCCGTCTTGTGCAAACTCATTAAAATCAGAGAATGCTCGTTCTAAAACACCTACATGCGGAAATGAATGTAGTGGGCCTTCTATTGACTCAACTATCTCCAATAAAGAGATATCTTTTAAACTTTTTTCAATGTAAAAGCCACCATTATTTCCAGAAACACCTTCAATTACTTTAGCCACTACCAATTTTCTCAATAATTTTTTAATATATGATTGAGACACAGATAATTTCTTATAAATAGCTTGTGATGAAGCCGGAATATCCTCAGTTTGCGTGGCAAGAATTGCTATTATCGCTAACGCTTGCTCTGTTGCATTTGTTAGTTTCATAAAAGTTACCATCCCTTTCCTCTACTTCAAATAGCTATTATAGACTTCTTGTGTCCACAATGCAATTTATTTATCTTGAAAAATAACAAAAGATTTTATTTAATTTTTAGTTAGTCCAATTATACTCTCTAATTATATTTTTCCATCTATTTTCCAGTGATTTCAATTTCAAACATATCAGGGTTTTCAACTAGTTTAATGATTGAATCTAAGTATTTATTTAACTCAGGAGACCATTCTTTTATAACTTGGTATCCTTTATCAGTTTTCAATTTTTCTATTTCCAACTCGGACAACTCATTATTTCCAGTAAAATAGCGCCAATTGGCCTGGCCTACAAATCTAGCCGCTTCATCTAAGTCCTCTTCTATATACAGACCATTTTCGATTAATTGACCATAAGCCATTTTTTCACCGTCATCCACAAATAAATTTTTGGTAAACTCACGGTAATTCAATAAATTAGGATCTTGAAGGTCTTCTTTTTTAGCCCAAGAATCAACATCAACTCTTTTTTTCTCGTAACTAATTTTTTGAGAGCTTAAGCTAAGTTCTCCGTACAATTGCTCTGTCATACTATAAGAAGGTGACACGACTTCCCTTATTTGCTGAGTTTTATCTTTTTTTACACTTTTAGCATGGATGTGACCAGAAAAGACTAAAGAGACATGATATTCATTCAACAAATTTTGTAATTCCGCATTATTATTGAGGACAAAACCTTCATAAACTACCTCATTGTGCTTCAACAAATTATGATGCATAAAAACGACAGTTTCTTTTTGGTTCTCTTGTCCTTTTTGTAATTGCTTCTCAATCCATCTCATTGTTTCTGGCTTAATCTCTCCTTTGGTTCGGGGAGATGTCGTACTTTCTAATTTGCTATAAATGTTAGTATCAAGCATTAAGAATTGATAGTCCTCATTGACATTCACCAAATAACTTAAAGAAGAATCATCTTGTTGAGTCCCATACTTATAACTTATATCAAATATTTTTTTGAACTCATCGGCACTTATTTGACTAGATTTAACTGAGTTATTTTCCTTAAATTCTCTAGCCCATCCATCTTGAATATCATGATTACCTGGAATAACCAAACACTGAATACCATTTTCTTCCAACGGATGAAAAATCTTGGCTAGTTCTTCTGCACTCTTTTTTTCTCCATTTAAAGTTAAGTCTCCTGTGATAATAATTCCAGCGGGTTTCTCATTTAACGCTTTATCTACCAAAGCTTGTAAACTTTCTTTTTGATACTCTAGTTCTTTACCTGCTGACGTTTTCTTAATTTTTTCAAAAGCCTCACCTGTATCGTATAATTCTGGGCTAATAAAATGGGTGTCTGACAATACCCAGTACACAGGATTTATGACCAGATTTTTTTCTTCTTTATTTGAAAATAAATTATTAGTAAGAGCTACTCCTAATACAATTAATAGACAAATTACTAAAATAACGATTGTTTTCCTTTTCATTTTATCCCTTTCCATTCACTTTAATACCTTCATTATAGAGTAAAACATAGAGGAACACATTACATAAAATAAGTAAGTTTTATTTTGTTCAAAAAATGCATATTAATTAACTTTTTCGAAATAGGAAGCTATACTAAAAGAAAAGAAAGAAGGCATTTTTATGACTAAACAAAAACTTGATATCATCTTCATTTCACTACTACTCCTCTTACTCGCAGTGATTCGACCAATTCTCTTTGATTTAACACTCTCTAACACTTTATATGGTTTTATTCCTCCTATTTTAATGGCATTATCTTGGTTACTTTTTCCCACAAAATTTATTCTTAATTTTATTGTCTCGTTCTTCTCATTTTTTATCGTTATTGATATGCGCCCCTGGTTTATTCAATTCACAAGTCATTATATTACAGCTTCGATGGCTTTAATCTTCTCATTATCTCTAACTCTATTATTAAAGCATCAAACAAAAGAAGACCCACTAGATGGAACGTTTCTTCGTTTCTTTCAAAAGAAATTTCCTCAACTCAATCTATTTCTATTATTTATTATTGATACTTTAGTGTCTGGTTCTATTCTAAGTCTTATGTTTATTGTCTCTATCCAAAAAATAACTTTTTTCCACTTAATCGCTGCATTTTTTATCAGTGGTTACTATTCAGGAACAGCTGTTTACTTCTATCTATACCTTCCAGAAAATAAAAAAATAAGAGAATGACTTAATTTTTAGTCATTCTCTTAGCGTCTCCTCAAGTTCATTACTTGAGGAGACATTTTTTTAATCTATTAACACCAATTAATTATTATGTATTCTTTCAATAATTGACAAAGTATCTTGTAAATCGATTTTAGTGTCATTTTCTTTTTGACTAATAGCAAATAACAAAGGCGATACCTTTTCAAAAACTACCTCTGCTTCTTGAGCATCTGGTATATCACTCCAAACAGCTAATGCGACACCTGGAAGTTGATTCGTTATCTTTTCAACTTTCTGAGACTGTGGATACATCAATGGATTCCAGTCAGTCATTATTTTTTCAAAGGTTGGATAAGTATATCCTGCTGCTTCACCTAACACATAATAGAAATAATTATCATTAAAGTTAATAACTTGATACCCTTTATTAATAAATGTTTCTACCGGTGCCATTTGTTGGTGCCACTTAGTCCAATAAGTTATTTCTACTTTATCGGATAAAGTAACTATTTCCTTACGATTTAAACGATAAAAACCATCATTCCAAACGCGAGGAACAAATCCCCAACTACTGATTTTTTCAGCTATTTGATTAACGTAATGAACAAAATAATCCATAGCCGTTGCTTGTTCTCCAAATAAAGCTACCGCTGCTTCTTTCAAATCTGGATAAGCGTCAATTTCATCAAAATCAACAAATTCATCTCCACCAATATGGAAATAAGTACTGCCATAAAATAATTCAGCATATTCCTTATAAAGAGACTCAATAAACAAAACAGCTTCTGAATCAACAATATTTAGGGCTGATGGATAATTTTCCAGTTGCCCATCTGCATTTTTCTTTCTTAGTTGCCATTCTGGTTTATCTTTTAATAATTGTTTTAAATGTCCCGGTGTATCGAAATCAGGAATAATCTCAATACCTAAATGATTCGCATACTGAATAACTTCTCGGATTTCATTTTTAGTTAAGTAGTCATCTGATACAATCTCAGGTGCCACTTCTGATTCAATTCTAAATCCCTCGTTCTCTGAAAAATGAAGTTGCAAGTAGTTAAATTGAGCAAGACTCATACTATCAATAAATTTCAATAAGACCTCTTTAGGAAAATATTTTCTTCCCATATCAATCATTAAAATTCTTTCTTTTTGAACGTAAGTAACTACTGTCTCACCTTCAGTAAGTTGATCTAAATAAATTTGTAGTAAGCCTTGTGTTCCAACAGCTAGTAGATTGTCTAAAGAATCTGCCGTAATAGTTACCTTATTACTATCAACTGAAATTAAACCAGCTACTGTTTCATCCAGTTTTAGAGAAATATCACCCTCAGTAAAACCAATTGCTATATCCGTATCTAACAATCTGTCAGCATTTACTTTTAAAGCTTTAGCTATTTTTAACTGCTCTTTATTTTCAACTTGAATGGATTTAATTAGCCGTGTTGTCATAACTTTTCTCAAATCCTCCATTGTCAATTAAAGACTTAAACCAATAACTACTTGCTTTATCTGAACGTGAATAACCATCTTCACGGTTCACACGATAAAAACCATAACGATTTTTATAAGCATTTAACCATGACCAACAATCTGAAAATGTCCACATATGGTAACCAAAACAGTTACTACCATCATTAATAGCCTCATTTAATTTCATTAAGTGATTTTCTAAGAACTCAATACGATACGTATCTTGTACTACCCCGTTTTCATCCATAAAACGTTCTTCTTCAGACACACCCATCCCATTTTCTGAAATATACCATGGGATATTTTTATAATCATTTTTCAAGCGCATTGCAATATCATACATTCCTTGTGGATAAATTTCCCAACCACGGTGTGGGTTAATTTCTTTTTCTGGCCAATCATAGTGACTTGAAAAGGCTCCAGGAGATGTTGCTGGAAAATGAGGATTTTTTGGTGCTTGTACACGTAATGGTTGATAGTAATTACACCCAATAAAATCAACTGTATTATCTTCAAAAATTTGACGGTCACCTTCTTCAACATCTGGAAGTAAATCATTTTCACGATAAATTTCAATTAACTCTTCTGGGAAATAACCATGAACCGTTGTATCTAGGAAACTTCTGATATAAATTAAATCAGCTATTTTACCAGCTTTAACATCTTCTGGTTCATTACTTTTTGGATAAACAGGTGACAAGTTTAAAATCGTCCCTACTTGTCCATCATTATTTGGATTGTCACGATAAGCTTTAACAGCTAAGGCGTGAGCTAATAAAGTATGATAACCAACTTGAATAGCACGCTTGAAATCATATACTTTAGGATAATGAGCATCTCCCATATAACCACATTCAATATGAACTAATGGCTCATTAAATGTTGCCCATGTTTTTACAATATCACCAAATTGTTCATAAGCAGTTTTGGCGTAAAAAGCAAAGTGGTCAACTGATTCTCTTGCTTCCCAACCACCTTTTTCCATTAACCACCAAGGCATATCAAAGTGGAATAAGTTAACAATCGGCTCAACGCCATTATCTTTCATCTCTTGGAAATAATCACGATAGAAGGCTACCGCTTTAGGATTCAAAGTTTTACCATCTGGTAATAATCTTGTCCAAGCAATCGATGTACGATAAGAATTCATCGACATCTTTTTCATTAAAGCCACGTCTTCCTTATATTGATAATACACATTTGATGTATCATTTGGGCCTACGTTATCAAAAAATAATTCTGGTTCTAATTCAAACCATTTATCCCAAGTTGAAGGACTTTTTCCATCTACTAAAGCTGCACCTTCTGTTTGCGGTGCAGATGTTGCTGCACCCCATAAAAAATCTTTTGGAAATGTAATCATGTCTTTTCTCCTCTACAATAACCTTATTTTTGCTGCTAATAACGAATGATCTGATAAGTCTGTAACTATATTTTTTATTGCTACTATTTCAATATTGTTAGATAAAATGATATTATCAATCGAATAATGGTTCATATTGCTATCTTCTTCTAAAAAGGTTCTTAACCATTTACCTTGATGACCATTAATAAGTTGATAGTCATTAAATACTTGCCATTCTTCTAAGTTTTGATCCATATTAAAATCACCTAAAATAATTTTGTAGGCTGCAGTCTCTTTAGTTAATTCATCTAACAAATCACTTATTTGAGATTGACGAATAACTGGAGATTCAAACGATAAATGAATATTATACAAAGCAATCTGCTTACCCATAATCTCTAATAACACTTTTTGATACACTCTTTTTTCTAAACCATATTCCTTAAAACTCACTGTGTCCTGGCTTAATATAGGAAAACAAGTAAGAATGGCGTTACCGTATTCACCTTCTTCAAAAACCATTGCTTTTGAAAAATAACGATTTGAATAGATTTCCTCTAAATATTTAACCATTGAATAAGGATTTCGTTTAGTCCATTCATCGACTTCCTGTAAACCTAAAATATCTATTCCCTGTTGATTAAGCCAATGTTTTAATTGTTCTTTATTTGGTTGTAAGCCAGCTGCTACATTAAATGTACCAACCCAACATTCTATCATTTATTTATCCCTCTTAATATTCTAAAGAGTACACCTGATAATAAGAATCACCTTGAACAGGTTGAATAATATCAGTTACTAATTTTTCATTGGTATTCAAGGAAGTTATCACTGGTAACTCTTTTCTAATCTCTTTTAACACTAATGGTTCAGTATTTCCTTGTTTTTGAAAAGCAAACACTTTATTGGCTTTTTGAGTAAAAGACCAACCAGGTATGTTAATCTCTTTAATAGCTCTTGTTTCGTAGATAGCTTCACCAAAAATGTCTAACCATTCACCAAGTGGTCTTAATATAGCTAGTGCTTCATTTGGTAATCGTCCATCTGGTTTTGGTCCAACACCTAAAATCAGATTTCCACCTAAACAAACAACTTGAACTAAGTTATCGAGTATTTCTTCAAAAGGTTTGTAAATATCATTGGGACAGAATCCCCAATTTTTAGCTAATGGGATATTACTTTCCCATACTTTTGTAGGAGGCACTTCAGGAATTTTACGCTCTGGTGTCACGTAATCTTCATACTTCCCACCAATCATACGGTCCACAATCAACATATCCGGTTGATTGTGGCGAACATTTTCAGCAATTTGTTTCATATCAAGCTGTTCATCACGAGCATTAACCCATCCACCATCAAGCCAAAGAATATCAATATCACCATAGTTTTCACTGATTTCTGTTAACTGATTTGTCACAAATTCATTATAAGATTTCCACATTTCTGGGTTTTCCTTAGGATTGTAACTTGCTTGTCGTCCCACAGCGTGCTCTCCTGGAACCCAATAAAGAGGTGAATGCCAGTCTGGTTTAGAATAGTAAGCTCCAACATTTAAGCCTTCATTTCTAAAAGCATTTGCCACTTCACCAAAAACATCACTTCGCGGATTATCCGCAAAAGGACTAGGTTCAGCAGTGATTTTGTAATCACTATATTTAGTGTCATACATATTAAATCCGTCATGGTGTTTCGTTGTAAAAATCATGTAACGAAAACCGGCCTTTTTACATTCTTTCGCCCATTCTTCTGGGTTAAAACGATACGGATTAAATGAATGGTTCAATCCCCAATAGTCTTCCCTTAACTCGTTTACGTCATTTCGCCACGGTTTTTTCCTTGCCCAATCATCTTCTTCTGATAATTGCCACGATTCCACAATACCAGCTAAAGAATACAGCCCCCAATGAAAAATAACGCCTAATTTTTGATCTTGGAACCATTCTAGTTTTTCTTTAATATTTTCAGGTAATTCTTGATACGTCTCAATCTCAGTTTCAATATTTTCTACAATATCTTCTCTTAATTTCGTCATTTCACTCACCTATATTTTTTATTTCAGTCTATGTCTTATTTCTAAACGTGAAAAATACTTATCTATTCTTACTTCTAAATTGTCCTGGAGTCATGCCAACAATTGTTTTAAATTTTCTAGTGTAATTGGAAACATCATAATATCCTGAACTTAAGATAATCTCTTTAATTGGTTTATCTGTTTCAATTAATTCTTTTTTGATATGTTCCAAACGTAAATTTTGAATGTATTTCGAGAAAGTTAAATCCGTTTCTTTTTTTATAAATCTACTTAGATAAGAGATAGAGACATCAAATTCCTCTGCTAATTGTTCTAACGAGATATCATGAGAAGCAAAATGCTGATTTAAGTATCCGAAAATCTCTTTTTGTAATTGAGACTCTTGGTTCTTTAAATCACTTTTAGCTGCTACACAAATTTGACGACTAATTTGAATTAAAGAATCTCTTAATTCTGATAAATTTCTAAAGTTAGCAGCATGTTCAGCAGATGCTAATATATCTGCTCCTATTGTATCCATTCCAATATTTACTACCGTATTTAATAAATCGAATCCATACAAACGCATTCTCTCATGATTAATTGGGTTATTTACTGGTAATCCAATTAACCAATCAATCGTTTCACTAGCAATTTCAAAATCTCCTTGAAGCAAACTTTGAGTTAATTTTAATTTTTCATCTTTTGGATAAGAAAAGCCTAAGTTTTTATCACTGTTTTCAGAAATTTTATCATAATAATAAACTTTACTTTTTTGTTCCGTAAAAGCAACTGACTGAATTGCTGCTAAACTCTCAATGTAACTTCTGTTAATATTTTTTAACTCAGTTACCACACGTCCTACCCCAATAATTGGTGACACTGTATTTTCAACTATTATTTTACGAACAATTTCGCGAACTATAGTTGGTTGTTTTATAGTACCATCCATACTAACTAGTAAAGCAATCGCCTGATCTGATAGCAACTCAGACCCGTAAGCTTGAAATCCCATTCCTGATATATCATCTAAAAAATTCATTAAAAACTCTTGATTTTGTATACTTGTTTTGGTGTTTACCATTTTGGTATCAATCAGCATAACAAAATACCCCTTATTAAAGAAAAGTAAATTAACAGAATCCAATAAAGTTTTCGTTTCACTATCATTAGTAAAACGTCCCATCATCAAACGTCTTAACACTTGTTCTTTAGCGTAAGGTGTCTGTCTTCTAATTTCTTCATGAAGGTTTTCATTTTGCTTTAAGAAATGACTTACATGATATTCAAAATGATCAAAAGAATCAACACTTTCAATAACATCGTCAGCTGTAATATTAGATTTCAACAACTTCTCTAATTTGCGAATAGGTTTATATTGCTTACGTCCTATAAATAGTACTGCTCCTACTCCAAGAACCATTACAAAAAACACTATAATTAACACATAACGATTGGTTCTATTCAGTTCTTTAAAAACCTCGTCTACATTGGTTAGCGCCACATAAGTTAAAGAAAAATCTTCATCTTTCAATGTATCAATCTTTATTCTGCCATCATCAGTTTTAAAAATATCTTTTTGGATAGTTTTTGCAATTTTTTTCTCAGAATCAAAAAATTCTGGTAGAGAAGTACTTATAGAAGATGCTAATACGTTTTGTTCATCATCTAATATAAATAACCTACCACTGTTTTTATCTATTGATTTTTCTAAAATACTCTCAACATTACTACTCTTCATGGTATACATTACTGATCCATAATGGGTCCCATCAGCTGAATTTAAAGGAACCACATAGGTTAGCAACCCAATTCTTTTTTTATTTTCAATTGGTGGAATCATTTTAAAGTTAGGAATCTTAGTGTTCAAACTCTCTGACAACTCTGTACTATTAAAATCAAAACTTTTATATCGAAATGCATTAAATGTATTAAAATCGACACTTCCTGCTGATGAATACAATTTATTTGGTTGATTATCGTAATAGAGATACATTTCTTCTATTGTATTGTTAGTTACCTTATAGCGCTGTAACTCTTTCATCATCTCCATTGAGTAATACGGATGCTCTGCCATTTTAGGTGTTATTTTGGGATTAGAATCAACTTCTTTAGTTAACAAATCTAATTGAGTAAAATTGGTTGAAAAGATTGATCTTACTTGTAATAAATAATTTCTCGTTGATAACTCAATTTGATTGTTAAGGCTTTCAATAGATATTCTGTACCACACAAATGAAATAATCGAAAATGGAATAAGAAAAACCAACAAATAAGAGATAATATAACGATGAAAATTTCTTTTTTTAAACCTTAATTTAAATAGTGAAACTTTCTTCATCTCTCCTCGACCTTTCTTTCAGCCTTTTCCATTCCTTGAATGCCAAACCAAATAATTGGTAACACATAAATAGGTACAGTTGACACGAAAAGTAAGATTGGAAAAATAGTTACAATAAAAGTTCCTACAAAAACACCTACCAACATCGCTAAAGTCCCAACTAAATTTGATAAAAATAAAATAACCGTTCTTTGTAAATATTGTTTATAGGTCAATTCATAACGACACAGTGCTGGAAAAACATATAAACTAGTTCCCAACGCAAAAACAAAAAATACCAATAAAATAAAATGAAGAATTGCTGAATGGATTAATGCTTCTGAAACTCTTAAATCAAACCATAAAAAACCTAATATTGCTAAAAATGTATACCCTAATTGATTAGCTATCTTAAAATAGCCTTTATAATAATCCTGAAACGCTTCTCGTTTTAATTCATCCCCATGTCTAATTTGGTTATAAAGACTTTGAAAAACAGCTGCTAAACTCGGGAAAACCCCTAATATAATAACACCTCGTAGTGCATATAATAAAAAATATAATTGATACATCACACCTTGAATGAGTGTTTGTCCAATCACATAACTTAATTTTATAATTCCTCGTAAATCCTTCATATCGTCTCCTCCTCTTAATTGAACAATAGCATAAAAGCATTTACAAGAAAACTATTTTTTCAAAAAACCTAGAAAAATGGAACGAGAGCACTGATGCTCTTCGCTCCATTATTGGTTTAAGCTATTATTTTGTTTCTGCCCAACGATCATAAGCACCTTGATATACTTTTACGTATTCTTCAACGCCCATACCTTCAAGTGTTTTCACGTATTTATCCCAATTTGATATTGGTTCAACACCTGTAATAAATTTAGCTTCCATTTGCTCGACATAAGTTTTCATATCTGTTCCAATATCTCGAGTTTTATCAGTCTCTTCTTTTGTTAAATAAAGAAGTGGGAATGGAACTTCTGCTGCTGGATCAATCTTATCTTTAGTTTCTTTTGCGATGAAATCATCAAAAGTTGTATCTAAAGGTTCATTAGCATTTTTGTAAATAATATACTCACCTTGTGGATCATAATCTACAGTAGGTACTGGCATACCATATGCTGGTGAAATATATTTTCTACCCTCTTCTGGATTATCTTTATCAGAATCTTTTGCTACAACACGTACTTTTTCACCTTTATCGTTAGTTTCCCATTTCCAGAATTCTCCTTCTGGACCTTTGTTCAGATAAAAAGCACCTTCTTCACTGTAGAAATAATCTACCCATCTCAGTAGCGCCTCAGGAGAAGCAGCTTTATTTGTGATAGCAAATGTTGCTCTTTGCATTCTTGGACTTCCTGGAATCACAGCTTTTTCTGACACTGGAGATGTTAAAGGTTGGAACATTGGATCTTTAACAGCTTCTTCAGGAGATTTTCCTGTTGTAAAGAATGAATACCAATCTTGGAATACTCCCAATTGATTGTTTTGTCCTTTAGCTGTTTTTTGTTCACCAGACTGACTATAAACCTCTTGATCCAATAATTTTTCTGAATATAGTTTATTCATAAATGTCACGTATTCTTTATAATTATCAGTAACAGGAGTATATTCTACTTTTCCATCAATTTCTTGAATTCCTCTAGCTTTCATTCCAAAAGCACCCATTAAATATGTACTTGTATGTTCCATTTTTGTATCAGTTAACGGGATTTCATCTTTTTTACCATTACCATTTGGATCTTCATCACGATATTTTACTAATAAATCGTAGAACTCATCTGTAGTTTGCGGTAATTCTTTTTGACCTACAGCATCTAACCAGTCACCACGATACCACATTGGACCTTTAGGCCATGATGCTGTTCTTGCTCTTGCCAACCAAGGTAAAGAATAAATGTGACCATCCGGAGTTGTGATTGATTTTTTTATTGTAGGATCTTCGTCCATTAATTTTTTAAAGTTCGGCATATTTTCATCGATTAAATCTTCTAATGGTACTAAAAGTCCTTGCTCACCATAATCCATTTCCATAGCTGGTGTTAATGTGTCTGGACCTGTTCCGAATAATACATCTGGTAAATCTCCACTAGCAAATGCTAAGTTTAATTTAGTTCCAAAGTCATCTGATGGCGGGGTAATAAACTTAAACTCCATATTAGTTTTCTCAGCATAATCTTTAAAAACTGGTAAGTCTGCCCACTCGACTTCCGTCATACGTGGCCCCATCATTGTCATTTTTAGCTTATCTTTAGTAATCGGAAATTCTCCTACTTTTCCCAACTCAACTGCTTCCTTCTTAGTTTCTTTCTCCTTGCTTCCACAAGCTACTAAAAATAAACTTGCTGATAATAAACTTAGAGCGATTTTTGATTTTTTCCCTAATTTCATCATTCTGCCTCCTAATATTTTTGGTTTTAAAAAAATTTAACCCTTAACTGATCCAACCATCATACCTTTTACAAAATATTTTTGTAAGAATGGGTATACAACGATAATTGGTAATGTTGATACAATCATTACGCCATATTTAATAATAGCGGCTAATTGTTGTTTACTATACATTAATTCAGCCATATCTCCAGTCACCATACCTGTAGAAGTTGCCCCCATATCATTTAATACTAAAATTTCTCTTAATACCATTTGAAGTGGATACATTGACTTATCTGATAAGTAGATTAATGCACTAAAGTAACTATTCCAATGCCCTACACCATAAAATAATGCCATAACAGCAATAATCGGTGTTGAAAGCGGCAATATTATTTTAAAGAATAATTTAAAATCTGAACAACCATCAATGATAGCAGCTTCTTCCATTTCACGAGGTATCGTCGTTTGGAAGAATGTTCTTGTTACAACTATGTTGTAAACCGAAACAGCTCCTGGCAACACTAGTGCCCAAACTGTATTTAACATGTGTAAATTTTTAACCAATAAATAACTCGGAATTAAACCTCCACTTACAAACATTGTCACTAACATAAATGAGGTGAACGTCTTATGACCATAAAAATCAGGTCTTGATAAAGCATAGGCTGCCGGTAAGGTAACAACTAAGTTAATCGTTGTTCCTAAAGCTGTGTAATATATAGTATTTAAGTAACCTCTCCAAATGCTATCATTTTGTAAAATTGTTTTATATCCTTCAAAAGTAGTTCCTTTTGGGAAAAACCACATTTCCCCTGAGTTAACAGCTTGCGGATCACTAATTGATGCACTAATAATATAAATCAAAGGATACAAAACAATCGCAACAGATAGAATAACAAAGATATAGTTAAATCCCATAAAGACTCTATCTGCTTTTGTATCTTTTACTAATCGATTATTCATGTTTTCCCTCCTTTTAAAATAGTGATGATTCCCCTAATTTTTTCGCGATTCTATTAACAGCTATTAAAAGAATAGCATTAATAACTGAGTTAAATAACCCTACTGCCGCTGCATAACTATACTGAGCGTCAAGTAACCCTTGTTGGTAAACAAATGTGGAAATAACGTTAGATGATTCCATATTCAATGGATTTTGCATTAAAAGTATTTTTTCATACCCTAGATTCATAACAGATCCAACGTTCATGATTAATAGAATAACCATTGTCGGTTTAATTGTTGGAAGGTTAATATGCCAAATTCGTTGAATACGACTGGCACCATCTACAATAGCTGCTTCATGTAGTTGAGTATCTACTCCAGCTAATGCTGCTAAATAGATTACCGAGCCCCAACCTGTTCCTTGCCAAACACCTGAAAGGACATAGACCGTTTTAAACCATCTCGGATCTTCCATAAACGCAATGGGTTCCATTCCGAAAAAGCCTAATGCATGATTGATGATACCTGTTGATGGATTTAAGAATGCCAATAGCATCCCAACCATTACTACTGTAGAAATAAAGTTAGGTGCGTAAGTAACTGTTTGCGAGAACTTTTTCCACGGTCCATCTTTTACTTCATTTAGAGCTAATGCCAAAATAATTGGTAACGGAAATCCAACTACTAAAGAATAGAAACTAATCCCTAGCGTGTTTTTTAATAAGTCCCAAAAATAGTAAGAATCAAAGAATCTTTGAAAATGTTTCATCCCTACCCAAGGACTTCCCCAAACACCTAATGTTGGCACATAATCTTTAAAAGCAATCAGAACACCGTACATCGGTATATAAGAAAAAATAAAAATAATTAGAAATGCTGGAAGAATAAATAAGTACAGTTGCCTACTGGCATATATCTTTTTCCTTCTTATTTCTTTCTTGCTCCTATTCGGCGTGTTGCTAACAACCTCCATTTGTTTTCCTCCTCTTCACTTGTTAACGCTTCCAATGTATCGTTTTTTCAAATGGTAATCAATGTGTTGTTTTTTTAACCTACCAAAAAGCTTATATAATAACGTTTCCAAGTTCTTCAACAATATATTTAACATTATAAATAATCAAATTTAGATGTGTAAAACTAGTTTTAAGTATGTATTTCTCTCTTTCACATAGTAACTGTACATCTTATTCTTTATAATAAAATGTATATACGAAAGGAGCTTAAAAATGAAAACGCTATATTTTACTGGTGACACAAAAAATGTTTACGATGGACTTTTATTGCTTCAAGAAAAACTTAATTTTAGAATGGATTCAGATGGGGTTCAAGTGAACTTAATTGAAACGCCTAAAGAATTAAAATTAATCAAAAAAAACAATAAAATTGAAATTTATTTTTCAGAACCGACACATCTCTTCAGAATGCTTTCCGTGTTATTTAATTATTGGAATGAAGATATAAATTTAACCGAAACACCTCAATTTAATCGAATAGGACCGATGATTGATACATCGAGAAATGCGGTCATGACTGTTGATAAAATAAAAGAAGTCATACTTACTTGTAGTACATTAGGATTAAATCAAGTCATGCTTTATATGGAAGACACTTACGAAATTCCTGAATATCCTTACTTTGGCTATTTAAGAGGCGCTTATTCTTATGAAGAATTAAAAGAAATTGATGACTTTGGAGATACTTTAGGTATTGAAGTCATCCCGTCAATTCAAGTATTGGCTCACTTAAAAAACCCACTAAAATGGAATTTCACAAGAGAATTCAGAGACACAGAAGACATTCTATTAGTTAACGAACCTAAAACCTATGACTTTTTAAAAGCCGCTATTACAGCTGCTTCTAAACCTTTTAGAACTAACAAAATCCATGTTGGAATGGATGAAGCTGATAAACTAGGATTAGGACGCTCTCTTCAATTACATGGTCTACAAGATCGATTCCAATTAATGAATGATCATTTAACTCATGTCCTCGAAATTTGTAATACCTTAGATCTTAAAGTAGAGATGTGGAGTGATATGTTCTTCCGTTTAGGTTCTAAAACCGGGGACTATTATGATCCAGATTTTAGTATTTCTGATGAAACAATTGCAGGAATTCCTGAGGTTGCTATGGTTTATTGGGACTACTATCACCATAAAGAAGAAGAATATTTAGGACTAATCACAGACCATCAGCTTCTTAAAAAAGAAATTATTTTTGCTGGTGGTATTTGGACTTGGAACGGTATCGCACCCAATTACGGTAAAACGATAGAAACAACTCATGCTGGATTAAGTGCTTGTAAAAAAGCTAATGTGGAATGTGTATACGCTACTCTTTGGGGAGACGACGGAGCAGAAACACCTTTTGATTCTGCCCTTTTAGGTTTACAACTCTTTGCTGAACATCAATTTTACGAAACAGTTTCAAATGAACACCTAGAAAAACAATTTGCTATGTATCAACAAGAAGACATGAATAGCTTTTTATTACTTGATCTATTCGATCAAACACCTGGGGTTACAAAAAATAATCCTCACGGGTCTCATACAAGTAAACTTATTTTTTATCAAGATCCATTACTTGGTCTTTATGACAAAACTATTAGTCCCTACGACTTAACAACACATTATACTGATTTAGCCAATCAATTAGCTAATTGTCACTCTACTAAAAAAACTGAAAAGCTATTTTCTTTTTATCAGTTATTTGCTATGATTTTAGCTAACAAGAGTTCACTTGGTATTGACATGCGTCAAGATTATCAAGCTAATACACTAGCTAATATTCCAACCTATGAAAAACGTATCCAAGAACTCAACAGTGACACTAATTTATTAAGAAAAAAACATCAAGAAATTTGGTTTGAGGCAAATAAACCCTTTGGCTGGGAAATACTTGATATTCGTTATGGCGGTCTTTTAACTCGTCTTGATTCGACCTTATCAAGATTACAAGATTGGCAACAAGGACTATCTATTCCAGAGTTGGAAAAAGAAATTTTACCTTTTGATGGCCCTTACCTAATGCCCAAAGGAATCGTAGGACGGAATCTCTATCACGGGATTATTAGCCCAAGTAAATTATCTGATGTTTAGAGAAGGATGTTAACGCGATGAAGAAAAAAATACTTATTATTTCCGGTATCCTTATTTTTACCATTATTACTATCAGTCTTTTTTCTCCTTTTAAAAAGTCACTGCAAACCGATACTTTAAAAATTACTGGGAAATTTAAAGACGAGAAAACTGCTAAAGAATTATTAGCTTGCCTTGAAAAGAATATCAATGCTGCTAATAACAAAGACATGGACACTTACTTGGAAACATTAACTCCTGAAAAAAGAGAAGATACCAAAAAAGAAATGACTTCTTTTTTTAAAGAGTATGATATTCAAACAGAACTTTTAACTTTTGACATAAAAAAACAAGATGACGACCATGCTTTAGTTCAAGCACAACAAAAATCAATTAACCACGGAGACAATAAGTATCGAAATCATATTGCTGAAGCCAATCACACCTTTGTCAAAATAGATGGTAATTGGTACATCGACCAATCCGTTATGAGTAATACTAAATTTATCAAAAAATAAAGACGTTAGGAATGACCGATTCAGATCATTCCTAACGTCTTTTTATATTTATTCAATCATCGAAGCGCCTATTAAATTAGCATCATTGCCGTATTCACAAACACGTAACTCTGGTACTAATGGGGAGCGTTGACCAAAACTCATCACTTCTTTTAACTTTAAATGAATTTCTTCAACTAAATTAGGATGTTTCGATATCCCACCACCAATAATAATCACTTCTGGATCAAGGATATACTGAAGATTATAAATACCTAGTGCATTAAACAAATACAAGTCATTAACTGCCTGTTTCGCTATCTCATTTCCTGAAGTAGCTAAAGCAAAGACTTCTTCTCCCGTTAATTCTTCACCTAACTCTTTTGAAACTTTTCTTGCCATGTGAACTGCAGAACCTAATACTGCCCACTCCTGTCTACCATCTACAAGCATCATACCAAATTCTCCAGCAAAATCATGAGCGCCTTTTTTAATCTGACGGTCATAAATTACGGTGCCGCCAATCCCAGTTCCAATAACTAAAAACAACATATCTTTGAACTGTTTCCCCGCACCAAAATGTAATTCAGCTAAGGCTGCACAATTAGCATCATTCTCAAAATAGATAGGTTTAGCAAATACTTTTTCTAAAATGGCAATGAATTCAACTTCGTGTAAATAGTGAAGAGAGCTAGCTCCATCAATTCGTCCTGTTTCATTGTTAGGGACACCTGGAACACTGATATTGATGGAGACAATTTTATGCCATTCTTTTTGATAGTCTAATACCATTGTTTCAAAAATACTCACCATCTCAGTCCATGTCTTTGGTGAAGAAACTTGCGTGATATCACTAAGGACACCCTCTTCACATAAAGTATGTTTAATGCTTGTTCCACCAATATCAATTACTAATTTCATCGTTTACTCCTTAATGTCTATTTATAGATTGGTCCAAATGTTTGACATGCTCGGTAATCAGAGCCTTCTAAATCTTCTGTTCCAAATAATGACCATGCTTTCGGTCTAAAGATACGATCCTCTGAAATATTATGCATATTAACAGGAATTCTTAACATTGACGCTAAAGTAATTAAATCATCCCCCATATGTCCATAAGAAATCGCTCCATGATTGGCTCCCCAATTATTCATTACTGAGTATACATCCTTAAATGATCCTTTACCAGTTAAGATTGGAGCAAACCAAGTTGTTGGCCATGTTGGGTCTGTTCGGTCATCTAATGTACGATGAACTGAATCAGGTAACTCAACTGAATAACCTTCTACAATTTGTAATACTGGTCCTAATCCTTTAACGTAATTAATACGAGACATCGTTAATGGCATTCCTTCTTTTGATGTATAATTCGCTGAGAAGCCACCACCTCTAAAGTACTCTTTAGAAGCTGGTCTAAATTGTGTATTTTCTAAAATAGCCTGTTTATCAGCTTCTGTTAACTCCCAGAAGTGCTTCATAATCGGTTGACCATTCTCATCTAAGGCTTGACCTGTTCCATCTAATGTTGAAGAGCCTGAGTTAATCAGATGAAGTAAACCGTCTTTAGCACGCCCTTCTAATTTATGTCCCGTCACGCGTTCAACAGAATCACTTGACCAAAATGTTCGAACATCAGCAAAAATTTGAGCACGGTTTGTTAATAAATAGTTCATTAACATAGAAACACCGTTTAAACTGTCATTTTCTGTTGCTAACATAATTGGCTCTCTTGAACCATTCCAGTCAAAAGTTGAATTAAGAATAGTTTCCATAAAGTCACCATTAGGGAAATGATCTGTCCATTGACGTTGACCTTGGAAGCCTGCAACAAGAGCTTGATGACCACACGCTTCTTCTTTAAAACCTAGTTCAGCTAAACGAGGGTTCCCTTGCATTAAATCACGACCAATTAAAGTCATTTTTGTCACAAATTCCCACGTGTCATCCAATGTTTCTCTATCCCATTTAAGAGCTTCTGGATTATTATCCGCTCCCTCAATACAATTTTCTTTTACCCACGCTAAAGCTTTTTCATACTCTTCTTTGTCATAAATTTCTTCTTCAATACGTCTTGTAAATTCTGACATATCAATATATTCATTTCTCATTCCTAGATAATCCATAAAGAAATCATCTTTTACAACTGAACCTGCAATTCCCATTGAAACACTTCCCATTGATAGGTAAGCTTGATGTTTCATCATGGCAACACTTAAGCCTGATTTAGCAAATTTAAGAATTTTTTCTGATACATCATCAGGAATACTTTCATCTCCGCCGTCTTGAACATCTTTTCCGTAAATACCAAAAGCTGGAATTCCTTTTTGAGCAAAGCCTGCTAAAACAGCAGCTAAGTAAACAGCTCCTGGTCTTTCAGTCCCATTAAAGCCCCATATAGCATGAGGAATTGATTTATCAATGTCCATCGTCTCTGTTCCGTAACACCAACATGGCGTCACTGTAATAGTTAGACCCACATTATTTTTATTAAATAATTCTTTACAATCAGTAGCTTCCTTCACGCCTCCAATTGTTGATTCGGCAATAATGCACTCAACCGGCTCACCATTAGGATAAGTTAAACTATCCGATAAAAGTTTAGCAACTCCCTTAGCCATTTGCATTGTTTGATCTTCTAATGACTCTCTAACACCCATACGTCTGCCATCAATTGTTGGTCTAATCCCGATTTTTGGATAATTCATCTGTTAATCAACCTCTTCTCAAATTTTTATTTCTTTATTTAAAATATCGGCGTATCTCCAAAAATTATTTTCCCATTCATCTGTCTCCATCAAATCTGGATAATATTTTTGTATTTCTTGTGTTTTAGTTACTAATCTTCTTGCTTCAGATACTGACTCAATTTTATCTAAGGCCATAAATTGAGTTAATAGATTTCCTAGAGCAGTTGCTTCAACTGGCCCTGAGTAAAGAGTTACCTTGGAAGCATCAGCAATCATTTGGCAAAGTAAAGCTGATTGAGAACCACCACCAATAATATAAACAGAATCAAAATCTTTTCTCAGCGTATCAGTAATCTCTAAAAAAGTGTGACGATAACGATAGGTTAAACTTTCATAGACACATCGAACAATTTCACCATCAGTTCTAGGTACTTCTTGGTTTGTTTGTTTTGCAAAGATTTGAATTTTTTGGATCATATTTCCTGGTGTGCTAAACATGGCGTGCTCTGTATCAATTAGTGTTTTAAATTGTTCAGTTGGCTCTATTAACGCTTCAAAATCGCCATAATTATAATTTTTACCTAGTTCTTCGAATTCCTTTTTAACTTCTTGAATAATCCAAAGACCAGTTAAATTTTTTAAGAAACGGGTACTTTTATTAATACCACTCTCATTCGTTAGATTATAGCCATATGATTTATCTGTCATCACCGGTTCTTTTAGTTCTGTTCCAATTAATGACCATGTACCACATGAGATAAATAGGAATTCAGTGGTTGAGGGAATCGACACAACAGCACTTGCTGTATCATGACTACAGACATTAATGACTGGAATCTTCCCTAAGCCAAAATCTTCTTTTAAAAAGCCTACTTGGTGGCCTTCATCCACTAATTGAGGAAATAAGTGAACAGGAATATTATTTTCTTCCATTAATGAATAATGCCACTCTCTTTTTTTAGGATCATAGAGCTGAGTTGTAGACGCGATACTTCTTTCAGCGTATTTTTTGCCTGTTAGTAAGTAATTAAATAAATCTGGCATTAAAAGTAAACGATCTGCCTTATCTTTTAATTCTGAATCTAAAGATAAATCTGCAAGTATTTGGAAAAAAGTATTAATTCCCATAACTTGATTTCCCGTTTGCTCATAAAGAGATTTGAAGGTTTCTTTTCTTTCATTAAATATAGGAGCCATACGACTATCTCGATAATTTCTTGGTGAATGTAATAACTCACCTTCATGATTAAGTAAACCGTAATCCACGCCCCAAGTGTTAACTGCGATACTATCAATTTGATGGTCAGACACAGCTAATTGAATCCCTTCAATTACTTGTTGAAATAAAAACTCAATATCCCAAACTAAAAAACCATCTCTTTCCACCGGTCCATTATTAAATCGATGGATGACAGACATATTAAGGTTAACTCCGTCATATTCTCCTAGGATTACTCGACCATTTGAAGCTCCTAAATCGATTGCTAAGGACTTTGTCATCATAGTATCACCACTTTAACTGTATTTTTTGTATCCTGGATGTTTCCCAGTAATTTTATATTTACTTCTCATTGAAAGAAGCTCATCTAATTTTCCTTTTTCAATTTCTTTTTCAGGTTCACCGTTTCTAAGCATTCTTGCTGTAAAAATGGTTTTTGCACATAATTCTAAAGATTCCATACGATAATACGCTGTGTACAAGTCACTTCCCATACTTAAAGCTCCATGATTTTCTAACAATAAAACATCATGTTCTGGTAAAAATGGAACGATTGATGCTGGTACTTCTTCTGTTGAAGGTAAACCAAATGGTGCAATCGGAATTGATCCAATAACTAGTGAACTTTCAACTAAAGAATAGCTATCTAAAGGAATTTGAGCTAAAGCAAATCCTGTTGCTGTAGGTGGATGAGCGTGAACCACTGAAAAGACATCATCTCTTTCCTCATAAACTTTTAAATGCATTTTGATTTCACTTGAAGGTTTGTAAGCAGGATCTCCCTCTAACACATTTCCTTCTTTATCAATTACTAATAATTTATCTGTAGTAATAAAACTTTTACTAATACCTGTTGGTGTTGCGATAAATTTATTATCTTCTAACTTAACCGTTACATTACCATCATTGGCGGCTACCCAACCTAATTGCCACATCTTTGAACAGACATCACACACGTCTGCTTTAATTTTTTCAATAGACATTAATTCATCTCCTAAGACTTTATTTTAATTTTTTTTTTGCTACAATATGATTTAAGGGAGGGGTTATTTTGTTAACTGAACGTAAAAATAAAATTATGGATATTCTGTCTAAAAAGAAAACGATTTCTAATGAAGATTTATCCAAAGAACTTTTTTGTAGTATTTCTACACTACGCCGTGATTTGATTGAACTTGAAAGAGCTGGTGAAGTATCCAGATACCATGGTGGAGTCACAATTGTTGATGCCACTAATTCTGAATATAATTACCTTTCAAGAGAAAAATCAAATACGAAAGAAAAAAGTTATTTAACCTCACTAGCTGTCCCCTTTATCAACGAAGGTGATTCTCTATTTTTAGATTCTAGTAGCACTGTATTAGAGCTTTGTCAGTACCTTGAATCTTTTAACCATCTTATCGTTGTTACAAATGGGGTTAAAACAGCTTTAACTCTAAGCACGATTGATAATCTGAGTATTTATATTGCTGGTGGCGAAATAAAAAATAATTCATCCTCAGCAGTTGGTGAGTTAGCTAGTAATTTTTTAACTAACTTCCGAGCAGATATTTTATTTCTATCTTGTCGTGGTTTAGATGAAAATGGTGTTTACGAAGCAAGTCTTAGCCAAGCACTAATCAAACAAAAAATGATTAAAAATGCTAAAAAAGTCGTTCTTTGTGTTGATTCTTCCAAAATGAATTCACCACACTTCTTCAACCTTACTTCTTATGAAGATATTGATGTGATACTTACAAATGAAAAGCCTTCCAAAAAACTTTTGACTGCTTTTGATGAACATAACTGTGACGTTTATTATTAATTATCGTGAGGTTGACCTAGTAGGTCTCCCTCACGTTTTTTATTCAGTTAACTTTTATTCCTCTTAATTAAAAACAACTTTTAATACAATATGGCCTTCAATTTTTTCCAAATTCACAACTAAATAACCATTTTGAACGGTAAAATCTATTTTTTCTTTTGTCACATTATTCTCGACTTCTTTAACTAGCTTATCTCCAATGTAATATTTCAACTCAGTTTGATATAGAGGGATAATCTCATCTATTGTGTAAATATCTTCTGAATTTTTCTTCATCACATAGTTTAAGCCATGAATCATTGCCACATTCTTATCTTCAGATTGGTTAACAGTTGTTAAGAAGACTGTTGGTCCATTATGGATTAATAATTTTTCTGTTATTTCCTTTTCAAGAACGTCTTTAATGATTTCTTTTATCCATCTGGCTGCATTTTTACGATAAATTCTAAATAAAGGATGTGAGAAATAATAGATTCCTTTTTGCTTAACCCCTGCTGGAAAACCTGTTACTTGTTGAGATGGTGCATGTTGATGTGAACAGAACGTCTCTCCTTCACGGTTAAAATAACTTTTAACTGAATCAAGAATAACTTCAGATGTAGTTGATTCAACTTTCAATCCTTTTAGATACATAACAAATTCTTCTTTAGGTAAGTTTTTACCAATAACATCATTTGGTAAGATAAAGTCACGGTCATAATCAGCTTCACCAAGGTAATTAACACCATAAAAAGGTTGTTCTTTCAGGTCTTCTTTGATTAATGACTGATAAGTTCCTAAAACAGCGCCGCCTTTAGCTACAAAATCTTCAAGTTTTGCTACTAATTTATCAGAATGCTTAATCACGTCAGGCAAAATAATTACTTTATACTGACTAAAGTCCATTTGACTATCAATAATATCAAACTGATAGTTTAATTCTTGCAATAAACGGTTTGCTCCAATTAATGATGGATCGATTCTAAGTGAATGCTCTCCTGCTACCCACGTTTCTTCTGGTGTTAATAAACCAATCTCTGTTTGTGGCTTATTAGCAAAGAAGCTATCTTTTTCAATTAATTCAATTTCTTCGTAAACATCTCCAATTAAATCATAAGCAGCATCAGATAATTTACCATTTGGGTGAAGTTGATCGCCAATTGAGCAACCAGCACCTAATGCTAACATGTTAAAACATTCAAACTGCAGAGCTTCCTTATTTTTTAAAGAGTGGAAATCCCCCCAGTACGTATGGAATTTCCCAGTCATTCCAATCAGAGGTTTATTTAAATTTCGTGCATAACGTGCTGTAATTGGGAAATGATCATATCCCCATCCACCACTAGGTAAACTCTCTAATTCTAAATGAGAATAACTATCTAGATTTTCTTTATCCGCAAATCCAACGTGTGAACCATTGTAGAAAATTCCTGTTCTTGGAATTTTGTCCCAAATTAATGCAGAAATTTCATCTTTAAATTCGGCTAACATCACTTCTGAATATTTCAAACGATTCACATCAGAATCATTTGGAATACCATGTTTAGCCATTTCACTTTGACACTTATCACAATGACAGTTAACTTTAAATAAAATATCCATAAAGATACCATCAATATTTTCTGGTTTTACTGTTTCAATAATATCTAATAAGTGCTCTTTGAAATACTCACGGTACCCGCTATTCAAGCATAGCGTATAATAAAAATGTGGTTCTGGAACTCCTTGACTGTTCATCGGCTCTCCATTTTCATCAATTGCTAACCATTCTGGATGTTCTCTTGCTACTAAACCATCCCACTGAACCGTTGTGTATATTGGCACATCAATGCCAACTTCATGACAGGCTTCAATTTGCTCTAACAATAAATTTTTATTAGCAAGCTCTGGATGAATAAGCTCTGGATGATTTTTTGATGGATAATACAGCCAGCCATGATGACATCTCGCAAAACAAGTAATTGAATCTACATGCGCCTCTTTTAATCTTGTTGCAAATTCTTCCTTTTTAAAATCAATTCCAATATTTGGAATATGTTCACTGGTATGAAAATCTAAATGGACCTGTCTTTGTTTAATTGACATTCACTAACGCCTCTACTTTCTTACTTAATTTATTGGTAGTTAATTGATATAATCCTAAAACCATCAATTTTATCAATGGTAAAATGAAGTTTATTTCCCTCTATTTTATAAGGTATTTCTTGCTTATTACTTTCATCAATCACACTAAAACACACTTTCTTAGATAGATCTAACCTCTTTCGAAGCAAATCCAAATCTATCGAAACGTCTTGACTGAATAATGGTATCTTTTCTTCTATTGTCTCAACCTTTAAAGAACGTCTCTCTGGAATATAGTGAAGACAATTTACTATTATCCTTTGATGACCAGGCTGATGATTAACAATAAAATCTGCAGTACTAGGTAATGACGTAGAGAAAACACTTTCATTTCCTAATAGGCGTTTGATACTCTCAACAATAATTTTTTTATACATCACATTACCAATTTCTTTATATAAAAAGAATAAAGGGAACGTTGAATAAATCATAAAGTCATCTTCAATCAAAACAGGGTCTGTTGTTTTTTTATTCAATGGAGCTTGGTAATGTGAATAATAATGAGCGTAGGTTCTTTGATAAAAAGGTTGTCCTTCATAAGCTAAAACTTTTCCACCATTGTTAACTACTTTTAAGCTACTACTATGCATGATTATTTCATTGTGTTTAATATTATTCAATGTGTCATTTATGAAATACGAAGGATTATACTCATTTTCACCTTGATTTTGGCATATCCACCACTCTGGGAAGTTGTTATCTAATAAAAGACCTGCTTTATAGGTACAAAAAAGTTTTCCACCTTGCTTAACAAAATCATTTATTTTTTTATTAGTTTTCTCATCCATAATAAACTCATCAGCTAAAATCAAAAGACGATAGGAACTGAAATCACAATCCACATCAATAATATCGAATTGAAAATGAGATTCATTTAAGGCATTAACTGCTCCAGCTAAAGAAACCGTATATTCTTTAGGTTGTGCACTACACTCTGGATGTAAAATAGCTATCTCAGCCATTGAACTTATTCCATCAATTAAGGGTTCATATTTTTCTATTTGTTGATAAATTTTACCAATTCGTTTATATGTTTTCTGCTCTAGAGTTCCTGTTGGTTTCAACTGATCTCCTATAGAACAGCCTGCTCCATGGGCTAAACACAGCATAGTTTCATACTCTAAAGCAACTTCATTTTTAAGACTTCCAAAATCTGCCCATGATTGATGAAATTTTGCTGTCATACCAAGATAAGGTTTCCCTAGTGTTTTGGCATATCTAACCGTTATCGGAAAATGCTGATAACCCCAATAACCACTTGGTAAAGATTCAATTTCGATATGACTATAATTATCAATGTTTTTCTTAATTTTAGGTGTTACATTTCCCTCATTGAAAAACACAGTACACTCTTCGTTATAAGCTCTTACTGTTTCATAAATTTCTTTTTTAGTACGTTCTTGCGTTTTTTCAGCAAATAATAATACTTCTTCATTATTCTCTGGATTAATTCCTTCAAGGGACATTTTCTTAATACAGTTAGGACAAAAACATGGGTTTTGCCATAATATATCAAAAAATAAGCCATCCAATTTTGCTCCAACATGTAAAATGGTATCAATAATTTGTTCCTTTAAATAATCTAAGTAAAGTGAATTAAAACAAAGCATTTTCCAGCCTGGCGATAATTCTAGATTGGAGTCAAAGCCATATAAACTACCATCTTTATTTCGTTGAAGCCACTCTCTATGACTGTCAGCACTAAAAGAATCCCATCCAACTGTTAAATATATCGGTGCTTTTATACCAATTTCATGAACAGCATCTACTTGAGCCATTAGAAAATCACCAATCATTTGAGGATGTCTTGCTGGTAACTTAGTATCATAATAAATATGACCATGGTGACAGCGCCCTGTTAAAGTAATAGAATCCACATGAGCATCTAATAACTTTTGTTGAAAGTCCTTCTTATTAAAGTCTTTTCCTAATTCAAAAGGTAAACTTGGTGTATGAAAGTCAAGATGTATCTGTCTTTTTCTCATGTCATTATCCTTTCACAGCACCTGCCGCAATTCCATTTTCAATTTTTTCTTGGAATAAGATATAAATAACAAAAGGTACTGAAATCGTGATACTGATAGCTGCCATCAGCGGCCCATACTCAGATCCTCTTTCTCCGTTAAAGTTTAGTAATCCTAAGGAAATTGTTTTAAGTTTATTGTCATTAATGAATAGTAAGGGGAATAACACATCATTCCATGTACTTAAGAAGTTAAAAATACCTACAGTTGACATTGCTGGTCCACACATTGGTAAAATAACTTTTAAATAAATTTGAAAATATGAGGCACCATCGATAATTGCAGCTTCTTCAATTTCTTTAGAAATAGTACTCATAAAGTTAGTTAAAACTGCTGTTGTAAATGGTAAAGCAAATGCTACATATAATAATACAAGCGCAAACATATTATTTTTCAAATTAAACATTCCGATTATATACGAAACAGGAACAATAATAGTATGCATTGGAATCATCATTCCAATTAAAAAGAAAAGAGATAAAAATTTATTAAATTTAAAGTTCATACGAGATAAAACAAAAGATAACATCGAACCAATAAATAAAATCAAAGAAACTGACACGACTGATAAAACTAAACTGTTTATCATATAACGAGACATATTAGCTGATTCCCATGCTACTTTATAGTTCTCAACTTTCCAAATTTCAGGCAAACTAAATGGTGATGTAAAAATCTCTGTATTATTTTTAAAAGATGAAATAATTGTAAATAACATTGGTCCTATAAAAACAAATGTCATTATAATTAAAAATGTATAAGTTAAAATTTTACCCGACTTAGTCATTAGCAGATCTCCTCTTTTCAATGAATTTTGGAATAAAAGTTCCAAGGAACGTTGCTACAAGTGTCATAACCAATAGTATAATTCCGATTGCACTACCTACACCATAGTTATCGTATTTAAACGCTTGATCGTAAACTAATGTGGTTGGTAAATTGGTTAAACCATTTGGTCCTCCACCTGTCATAACAAATACCAAATCGAAAATCTTAACAGTTCCAATAATATCTAAAACAATACATAAAATAATCGTTGGTTTTAACATAGGAATTGTAATTTTAAAGAAGCTTTGAATAGGTGTTGCACCATCGATTGTTGCTGCTTCATACATCTCTTCTGGAATCCCTTTTAAACCAGCTAGTAAAATAACCATATAATAACCAATACCAGCCCAAATATTAACGAAAATAACCGTTGGCATTGCCGTTTTAGGATTAATTAGCCAACCTGTTACTAAATCCGACAGACCCATTACTTCTAATAAACTATTAAATGATCCATTTGGCATAAAGATGAAGTACCACAACAAACCAACTGCTGTTAAAGGAAAAATAGTTGGAACAAAATAAATAATTTTGAAAAATCTTTTTCCTTTTATTTTAGTATTTAAAAAGACAGCCAATACTAAAGCAATAGGCGTATGGCATAACACACTAAAAAACACCATCTTAACAAGGTTACTTACAGATGTTGTAAATAATTTATCTGAAAATGTTCTTGTAAAGTTTTTAAAGCCAACAAATTCCATAGGCGACCCTTGAATACCATTCCATGTATGAAACGAAAAATAAAAGGCCATTCCAATTGGAATAATTAAAAAGATGGAATAAATAATAATTGCGGGTATTGTCATGGCTCCTAATTGAACCTTATCTTTCATTGTTAAAAAAGATTTTTTCTTTTTTGCTTTTTCTGCCATTCTTTGTTTTCCTCCCATTCCCTTATCTTCTTTATCTGATTAATAGTAAAAAGAAGATGAAGAGAAGAATTACTCATTCTTTTTCTAAACTCCTCATCTTCTTTTATATTAATTATTTAGCGTTATTATCAATTTCATTTTGAATTGTTTCTGCTGCTTCTTCTGGTGAACCACCTTGAAGAATTCCTACTAACGCATTTCTTGTTACGTCTTGCATCGATTGAACTGGGTCATAATCAAAAACGTCTACCGCAATCCCTGTTGATGTTTTTGCTAACTCAGAATTTTTTAAGAATAACTTAGTTGCTTTTTCTGGGTCAACTTCATAATCTGTTCTTGGGAAAATTTGATTTGCTTCGTCTGCATATTTTTTAGCAATTTCTGCGTTACTTAAACGTTTTGCCAATTCTAATGTTAACTCTTTTTCACGTCCTTCTAAATCACCACGGATTTGTAACGGACTAATAACTTGCATGTCTTCATCTTTGAATTTTTCTTTTCCTTCAAAATAAGGGAATTTAGCAAAATCAATTGTGTCACCTAATTTAGTTTTTTCTTCATTGTAAAAATGAGGAATATTCCATGGACCTGTGATTACCATTGCTGATTCACCGTTAAAGAATGATGTTAAAGCAATTTGGTCATCAATCCCTACAGCATTTTCATCAAAGGCTTTCATATCAGTTAATTTTTTAACTACATCTAATGTCTCTACAACATCTTTATCTGTCCATTTAGCTTTACGATCACCTAAGTCTTTTGCTTTCTGAGTTCCTAACATTCTATAGAAAATTAAGTTATGTAAATGACCTGCCGTATAGTTTGCTTTAGCTCCTAAAGCAATTGGTGTTACATCAATTTTATTTAACTTAGCAATAGCATCTTCAAATTCTGTCCAAGTTTCTGGAAATTTTGGAATACCTGCTTTCTCGAATAATTCTTTGTTGTAATAAATACCAATTAAACCAGACTCAATTGGAATACCATATGTTCCTTCATAACCTGGTACATTGTAGTAGCTTAATGCTCCTTCAACGAAACCATCGCCCCATTCTTTATCTTCTTTAAAGGCTTCATCCATGTTCATGATTAAATTATTATCAATATACTCGCCTAAGTTTGCCACACCTTGAACACGGTAGATATTTGGTAAATCATTAGAAGCTCTACTTGTTTTTAAAATATTGTTAAAAGCACCTTCATCTCCTTGAGAATCATCTACAATTTCAACCTCAGGGTAATCTTTAGCAAATTGATCCAAAGTTTCCTTATACACTAAAACTTGTGGAGAAGTTCCTGTCATTCTTGTTAACAAACGAATGGTAATTTTTCCATCTTCTTTTTTATCTGCTCCTTCTTTCTTACCACACGATGCAACAACGAATAAACTAGCAACTAACACCATACCTAATAATAACTTGACACTCTTCTTCATACTTTCCCTCCTAAATGTTATCGCTTTCATTCCGATGACAGAATTATCGCATATATTTTTTGAGTAGTATATACTTTGTCATTTTATTGAATTTTTTACAGATTTTAATCATAAAAAAAATCAAAAAAATTAATATTGTTTAAATTTGTTCATCTAAAAAAAGAAAAGAGATAAAAAGGTAGCTGTAAACTTACCTTTTTATCTCTTTTTCTATTGATTCATTTTAATAGTTTGTTCAAATCCTGTAGCTTCAATTATTATATTGAATTTATCTACATGAGTTTCTTCCATCTTTTCGTTGTAGTAATATAGTTCTTCATCAGCTAGAAGGATTTCAAATTGTTTTTCTTCACCACTTTTTAGAAATACTTTTTGGAAACCTTTCAATTCTTTCACTCTAGGTATTACTTTTTCTTGGTGTAATCTTGTATAAAGTTGAATCACTTCTGCCCCATCACTTGAACCAATGTTTTTAATATAGCCAGTCACTTTTCTATTATGATTTTTATCTTTTGAAGATACTGAAATATCATTTATTTCAAACTGAGTATAAGATAAACCAGAGCCAAATAAGTAAGCTCCTTTACCTTGGCTATCGAAGTACTCTTTTTTAAATGACACATCACGATAATTATAATAAACAGGTAACTGTCCCGTATTTTTGGGGATTGTCATAGCTAATTTTCCACTTGGATTTGATTTTCCAGTTAAAATATTAGCAATACCTTCACCACCATATTGCCCAGGATATCCTGCAATAAGAATACTTTCAAAGTAATCTGCTACTTCTTCTAGACAATGTGGACGCCCCTCTATGATAATAGCTGTCATTTTCTTATCCAGTTTAGCTAACTCTTTGACTAATTTAATCTGACACGTTGGTAATCGTAAATCTGCTAAATCAATATTTTCACCACTAGTCATCTCTGCTGATCCAGTTATCGCTGCCCCATTTGCATCAAATGTAGTTGAGAAATCACGTGCACTTGATCCTCCTAAAACGACAATAATATGATCAGCATCTGTTGAAATTCCTATTGATTCTTTAATTCCACCTTCTATTTCAGAAGTAATGGTTGTTCCTTGCGAATGTTTTATTTCAGTACCAGTAAGATTAAAAGCAGTTTTAATTCCAGATAAAACAGAAACACAGTCTTTTTCTTTTTTAAAAGGCGTATAGTCACCTAACTGATTATAAATTAAGTCACTATTTGGCCCTACAACAGTTAATTTATTTATCTTTTCAGGTGATAATGGTAACGTTTGGTTGTCATTTTTTAGTAACACAATTGATTCTTCCACAAGTTTAACAGATAATTCTCGTTTGTACTCCTCATTAAAAGTTGATCCTTGTAAGTCTTGTTCTTCAAACAAACCTAATTTGTCTTTTAGACGTAAGACTCTAAGTACGGCTTGATCTAAAATCTTTTCTTTTAATACTCCTGTTTCAACAGCTTCTTCTAGATAAGGATAAACCTCATCCCATAAACTAATATCGACACCACTTTCAATTGCCCAAGCAGCTGTTTTAACTCTGTCACCAGTCACTTCATATAGTCTGTCTAACGCACAACCGTCAGCCATAACTGCTCCTTTAAATCCAAATTCATCTCGTAAAATTTCAGTTAGTAATTCACGACTTCCATGGCACGGAACACCGTCAATATCATTATAGGCAGCCATACATAACTCTGCACCATTTTTCACAGCTGCTCTCATACTTGGCAAATGGATTTCTCTTAGTTCCCGATTTCCTATATTAACTGGGCCAGCATTATGTCCTCCCATAGCTGAGCCTTGCCCTGCAAAATGTTTTAACACAGCAAGAACTCTATTACTTGGAATTTTTTCTAATTCATTTGACCCTTGCAAACCTCTTAAAGCAGCTAAAGTAAATTGCTTCGTTAGATACGGGTCTTCACTAAAACACTCTTCGGTTCTTCCCCATCTTGGATCTCTAGCAACATCTAAAGTTGAAATTAATCCTAAATGTGCTCCTTTTTCACGAATTTCACTAGCTACAATTTCTTGCACTTGTTCATACAATTCAGGATTCCATGAAGCTCCGCTTGTAATATTAGCTGGGGTTGTTAGGGAATCTAATCCTTGATGACCATGTGGGCATTCTTCTGATAGCAACACAGGGACTCCTAAAGTCGTATTCTCTTTCACGTAATCTTGAATCATCTGACTGACAACACTAGCCTCTTCTTTACTCAGTCCAGTTGTTAAGTTCTTTCCTGACCAAGGATCTGCTCTAAATACGCCATAAATAACACCTACGCCATCCCAACGAGCCACTTCTTCTTTAAATTTCTCACTTAATGAAATGACACCATTTTCTTTTTCATAGGTTTCCCAACCATATAGACGTTGATTTAATTGCCCTACTTTTTCCTTCAAACTCATTTTATTTAATAAAGATTCAATATTCATCTATATCCCTTTTTTCTTTATCAATTTAATTGTTTGGATTTCAAACGGTGCAAATTCTACAGTAAGATTGCCTCCATTGCTTAATTCTAGTTCTTGTAATTCATTTTCCAATAAATCACATAGTACTGCTTTTTCATAAATATCTTCTATTTCAAATACACCAGTAGTTCTCTTATTATGAAATTCATAAGCACGCATAATAGTTGCTTTGCCATCTTCTGATTTTTTAACGGTATCTATCAAGATATTTTTTTGTAACACTTTTCCAAATGTTTTTTCTGCTTGAGGTATATTTTTCGTAATTCTACTAATACCTGGTACATTTAAGTCTAATGATTGCTCAACTGTATCTGCTTCTTGCCATGTTCCCTCATGAGGTAAAATTGAATAAGTAAAAGTATGTTTACCTTGATCAGCTTCTGGATTAGGGTCTGTAGCTGATTTTATCAAACTAATTCCTATTTTTTGATAAGAAACATTAAAACCATATTTAGAGTCTGTAATCACTGAAACCCCATAACCACCTTCTGAAATATCTACCCATTTTTGACCAGACACTTCAAATCTTGCTTTATCCCAAGATGTATTCTCATGAATAGGTCGTTCAATATTACCAAACTGAATATCAAATGTGGCTTTATAACTATGAACTTCTACTGGAAACTCAGCTTTTAGTAATAAGTGTTGCTGATGCCAATCTACTTCTGTTTCAAAGTCAATTCTTCCATTATTTTCATATAAATGGATTTTTTGGCTAATTGTTGATTCTTCATAAACGCGCTCAACTAATAATGTTTTTCTAATAGGACCATCTTCAATTAATTTGGCTTGTTTAACTGATTTAACAGGCCAAACTTTTTCTTTGTAGTAGATATCAATATCCCAAGCATCATAGTTTAAAGGTAAGTCTTCATACACATTTAATTGATTAAAGATCTCACCTTGTGGAATGATTTCACGATGATTCTTTTTATCATAAACAGAAACCAAATCATATTCATCATTAAATTCTAAAATATAAAAAGATGTTTCAATCGTTTTAGATAGTTCTGAATCAACTTGTTTTTCGATTGTTGGTACTTTAACTATCTTCATATCTTGACTACTTAAACTAGGTACATTCGGTACTTCAACTAATACTTTATTTTCAGATGTTACTTGTGTATGTAGTATTTGTCCATCTACTTCAATTGCTTCATTTGAAGCTAGTTCTGTTTCCACTATCATATTTCGTTCAATTCCTAGTGGGTTGAACAACCATAGTTTATTTTCAGCTTGATTATTATCAGAATCACTTACTAACTCATCAATTAATCTTTCAGCTGTTTCAATTGTCTGTTCATATTCACTATCTGTTTGGTCATAAACTTCCTTGATAGAACTTCCTGGTAAAATGTCGTGGAATTGATTTAGAAGAGTTAATTTCCACATTTTTTCAAGTTCTGCTTGTGGATATTTTTCTAAATCTAATAAGCTATACATTTTTTCAACAGATTGTAATAAATTCTCAACTTGACGATTGTATTTTTTATTTTGAGCCATTGAGGTATACGTTCCTCGGTGGTATTCAAAATACAATTCACCCATCCATTTCGGAACTTTTTTATCAGCTATAGTATTTTCTAATTTTTGGAAGAAAGCTTTTGGTGTTGTGGATTCAACTTTAGGCATACCTGGTAAACCTTTATTTAAACGCTTAGCATTCTCAAGCATTTCAATTGTCGGACCACCACCACCGTCACCATAACCATAGGCTACTAATACCTCATCATTAATATCTTTTTGTAAATACCTCTTCCAACTTCCCTTGATTGAAAATGGATCTAAAAGACCATTGTATGTTGTATAGTAAGGAGTTGGACTATAGGCCTCACTTACTGTTGTAATAAAGTGTGTTAGCACTTCACTTCCATCGATTCCCTTCCAATAAAATGTATCACATGGAATTTGGTTAAACTGATTCCACGATATTTTAGTTGTCATAAAATAAGGTGTATTTGTTTTCTTTAAAATTTGAGGTAAAGCTGCTGAGTAACCAAATACATCTGGAAGCCAAAGAATTTGACTATCTTGATTAAATTCTTCTTTTATAAATTGTTTACCATAAACAATTTGACGAACTAATGATTCACCAGAAGTTAGATTACAATCAGCTTCAACCCACATCGCCCCCTCAACTTCCCAACGGCCCTCATCTATTCTCTTTTTAATTTCTTGATATAATTGAGGATATCTCTCTTTAATAAATTGATATAACTGTGGCTGACTTTGAATGAAAGAATAATCTGGATAATCGTCCATCAATTTTAAGACGGTTGAAAAACTTTTTTCTCCTTTTTCAATAGCTTGTTCAACAGTCCATAACCATGCTATATCAATATGTGTATGTCCAACCACTCCTACTGTAGGTTGGTATTGGCTAAACTCTGAACGATAAAGTTCGTCTGCTAAGATAGCTCGTGCCTTTTTTAATCCTTCATAATAACCTTCAGATTGAGGTGAACTAAAATTTAAATAGGTGCTTGCTTTTTTTAATACCCGTTCATAGATTAGACATGAATCTGGCTCTTCTAAAACAGCACGCCAACTTTCTAATGCTACGTAAAAATCATAATAGGTTTGGCGACTGAGCTCGTCGATTAAATTAAGTCTAACGGTTAATGGGTATTTCTTTTCTTCTCTTCCACTAACTAATTCAATTCTTAAATTAATGGTTGTTTTCTCTAAGTAATGTGAAGGAAGTATCATTTCACGATGATTAACATCAATCCCTTGAATTAACACATCATCTAGATATATTTTCATTTGAGGATTTGTTGTATTGTCAGATTCTGTATTAGAGGTGAATAACTCTAATGACATAGCTTGCCCTTTCCAATCTTCTGGAATAGTTATTTCCCCTACAAGCGTATAATCATTGTTTTTTTCTCCAAAATATTGACCTTCTTCTAAGATTTTCATGCCAAATCCTGTTACAAAATTTAGATTAGTTATATTTTTAGACTGAAGATTACGATATCTTCTTAACTCCGAATTCATTCGTTGAATACTTTCTCTTACAAACATCAATTTCCCACCTATCTCCATTTAATAATTAGTTTCCTATTGATTTTAGTTAGTTAGCACGATAAACTTACTATAGTTCATATACTAAGTTAGCCAAAGTTAAATGTCAACCGTTTTCATTATGGTCTTTGTAAATTAAATACCTATTATTTAAATAAATGGAGTGAAGATATGATTACAGATAAATATTATATTCGCGGACAAAATGAATCTCTTATTTTGAGAGAAATTATTAATAAAAAAAATATCTCTAGAGTAGAACTATCGAACCTAACAGGACTGAATAAAGCCTCTGTCTCATCTATTACAAAGAAATTAATAGATACTAAACTAGTTAAAGAAATAGGCACTGGGGATGGCAGTATAACAGGTGGTAGGAAACCCATACTCCTTGCCTTCAACCCAAAAGCTGCAAGTAGTATTTCCTTTGATATTGGCCACAACTATATTGAAGGTTTATTATCATACCTAGATGGAGAAGAAATTGTCTCTATTACAAAAACAGATTTTCCTATAACAAAAACTAATGTTTTATCTTTATTAAATAAAATGATTCAATCTTTAGAAACAAAAGAACCAGATTCACCACATGGGATTGTAGGTATAACGATTGCTATACATGGACTCGTTTATAACAATCACATTATTTTTACTCCTCACTATGATTTAGATCAAATCAATTTAGCAGAAGAATTAAGCCAATTGGTTTCTTATCCTATCTATATTGAAAATGAAGCCAACCTTACAGCGATTGGTGAATATACATTTGCTTCTAATCATAATAACTTGGTCTGTATTAGTATTCATAATGGTATTGGTGCAGGTATTGTATTTGATGGCCTGATTCAAACAGGTAATAATGGAAATGCTGGTGAGATTGGACACTCTACTTTAATTCCAGATGGTAAATTATGTCCTTGTGGTAATCGAGGATGTTTAGAATTATATACTTCTAATAAGAGTATTCTTCAATCTATATTAGAAGTAAAAAAATTAGATGATATCAATTTGAAAGTTGCCCAACAGTTATTTCAAAAAGATGATGCAGAGACAAAAGCTATTATGGAGAAAAGTGCTTATTATTTAAGTATTGGGATTAATAACATTATTACACTTTACGATCCTGAGGTTATAATTATTCAAAGCCCTTTATACAACGAGATACCTGAACTTTTAGATATTGTAACCAATCATCTTCAATGCCAATTTTCTAAAAAAACAACTATTCAAATTAGTTCACTTAATAAAAAAGCTACTCTTTATGGTGCTTTAGCAATCACTGTCCAACATTTTTTAAATATTCAACAGTTAAAATTATTATAGAAAAAAAGAGCTCAGCCTTTCTCGGCTAAGCTCTTTTCTTATTATTTCTCTTCAGTTTTTTCTTCTTTTGGTTTTTCAATCATTACTTTACGTGATGCATTAACGCGACCTTGTTTATCAATTTCAGTTACTTTAACTAAAATTTCGTCGTTCATTTTTAGAACGTCTTCTACTTTAGCTACTCTTTCGTGAGCTAATTGAGAAATATGTACTAAAGCATCTTTGTTACCAAATAAGTTAACGAAAGCACCAAATTTTTCAATACGGACAACTTTAGCTAGGTAAACTTCGCCTAACTCAACTTCACGTACTAATTCTTTAATGATTTCAATTGCACGGTTAATTTTCTCTTGATCAGAATGAGCAATACTTACATTACCTTCTTGATCAATATCAATTTTAACATCAGTTTCTTCGATAATCTTGTTGATGGTTTCTCCACCTTTACCGATAACTGTTTTGATTTTATCAGGTTTGATTTGAATCATTTCAATCTTAGGTGCATATGGGCTTAACTCTTTACTTGGTTCTGCAATAGTTGCTGTTAAGTTAGCTAAGATTTCCATACGAGCTTTTTTAGCTTGCGCTAATGCTTCTGTTAAGATTTGTTCAGTGATACCTTCAATTTTAATATCCATTTGAAGAGCTGTAATACCAGCTGCTGTACCGGCAACTTTAAAGTCCATATCGCCTAAATGATCTTCCATACCTTGGATATCTGTTAAAATTGTGTAGTTATCATCATCCATTACAAGACCCATTGCAATACCAGCAACTGGTGCTTTAATTGGCACACCTGCATGCATTAAAGCTAATGTTCCACCACAGATACTTGCTTGAGAAGAAGAACCGTTTGATTCTAATACTTCTGATACAAGACGAATCATGTATGGGAAATCTTCTTCACTTGGAATAACTTGCGCTAAAGCACGTTCTCCTAATGCCCCATGTCCAATTTCACGACGACCAGGTCCACGACTTGGTCCAGTAGAACCTACTGAGAATTGAGGGAAGTTATAATGATGGATAAATCTCTTACTTTCTTCTGTTCCTAATCCATCAATAATTTGATGCTCACCTAAAGGAGCTAATGTACAAGTTGTTAAAGCTTGTGTTTGCCCACGAGTGAATAGTCCAGAACCATGAACGCGAGGTAAAATACCTGTTTCAGAAGCTAAAGGTCTAATCTCATCAATTTTACGGCCATCAGGACGCACTTTATCAATTGTGATTAAACGACGGACTTCATTTTTTTCCATGTCTTCTAAGATTTGACGAACTTCTTTCATCCACTTAGCTGATTCTTCATCTTCTTCAAATTTTTCTTCGTAGAAGGCTTTGATTTCTTCTTTTAAAGCATCAATGTTATCTTCACGAGCTAATTTTTCTTCTGTTTGAATTGCTTCAACCATACGAGCTTGGTAAGTTTCATTGATTTCTTTTTCTAAGTCAGCATCAACTTGTAATAAAGTAATTTCCATTTTTTCTTTGCCAATTTCTTTAGCAATTTCTTCTTGGAAAGCAACTAAGCGTTTAATTTCAGCATGACCAAATAATAAAGCACCTAACATATCTTCTTCAGATACTTCTTTAGCACCACTTTCAACCATGTTGATAGCATCTTTTGTTCCAGCTACTGTTAATTCAATATCTGATGATTCTAATTGTTCAACAGTTGGATTAATTACATATTCACCGTTTACGCGACCAACATCAACACCCGCGATTGGGCCGTTGAATGGAATATCAGATACACATAAAGCAAGAGAAGAACCTAACATAGCAGCCATTTCTGGTTGGCAATCTTGTTCTACACTCATTACAACGTTTGTAATTTGCACTTCATTTCTGAATCCTTCTGCAAACATTGGGCGAATCGGGCGGTCGATTAAACGAGCAGTTAAAGTTGCGTTTTCACTAGGACGAGCTTCACGTTTAATGAAACCTCCTGGGATTTTACCTACTGCATACATTTTTTCATCATAGTTAACTGTTAATGGAAAGAAATCAACATCTTTCGCTTGTTTTGAAGCAACTGCTGCTGTTAAAACCACAGTATCACCGTATCTTACTAAAACTGAGCCATTAGCTTGTTTAGCCATTTGACCAATTTCAACTGATAAGGGACGACCTCCCCAAGTTGTTTCGAATACTCTTTTTTCAGAATTCAACATTTTAATAATCTCCTTATGTCACCCAATGATAAGTTCTACTAAACAAATGTCAAAATCCTTCCAACATTCTCACATTTGTATAGTAGTGTCGCTTCCATTGTGTGCTATTTTTTTAAAAGAAAAGTGAGATCCAAACCAGACCTCACTCCTCTTATGACTTGTAAAAATTAACGACGTAGACCTAATTTTTGGATTAGTTCACGGTAGCTTTGAACATCGTTGTTACGTAAGTAAGCTAATAAGTTACGACGGTGTCCAATTTTTTTCATTAATCCACGGTATGAATGATGATCTTTTTTGTGGATTTGAGCATGCTCGTTAAGTGCATTAATTTCAGCTGTTAAAACTGCAATTTGTACTTCTGGAGAACCAGTATCTCCTTCATGACGTGCGTACTCTTTAATGATTTCGTTTTTACGTTCTTTTGTAATTGCCATTTCTTTCACCTCTTGGTATTTTTTTGCCCTACAACTGAGTAATTCGTTGGTGACTCGAATAACCTAGAAATAGGATATGTGATAACTTATCACACAATGGTACTTTACAGTATTTTCACTATAAAAGCAAGATTATTACACCATCTTTTTAAAGTTTTATCTAATAATTTCCTTTCTTTTTCAAGAAACAAATATTACAATATTTAAAGAAAGCTATGATAGAATAATATCAAGTTAAGAATAGAAAGGAAGTAACTCTAAATGATTACAATGGATGACATCGTTCGAGAAGGACATCCGACACTTCGTGAAGTTGCTAAAGAAGTTCCATTTCCACTATCTCAAGAAGATATTGAGTTAGGCGAGAAAATGACTGAATTTTTAAAAAACAGTCAAGACCCTGAATTATCAGAAAAATATGGTTTACGAGGCGGTGTAGGTCTAGCTGCTCCTCAATTAGCTATTTCAAAACGTATTATTGCTGTGGAGATTCCTAGCATGACTGAAGATAGTGATGAGCCTTTTTTAAGTACTGTTATGTATAACCCTAAAATTTTAAGTCATTCCGTACAACAAGCAGCCATTGAAGAAGGCGAAGGCTGTTTATCAGTTGATCGTCATGTTCCTGGTCTTGTTATCAGAAACTTTAAAGTCACTTTATCTTATTTAGATAAAGACGGAAATTCACATAAAATTCGCCTTAAAAACTATCCAGCTATTGTGGTTCAACATGAGATTGACCATATTAATGGCGTGATGTTTTACGACCATATTAATAAAGAACGTCCTAACTACGCACCAGATGACGTTTTACTTATTAATTAACAAAAAATCTCTGACTAAATTAGTCAGAGATTTTTTTAGATTAGATTGAATTCTTTTAAGGCATGAACAATGCCACCATCATTATTTGAAAGTGTTACAAAATCTGCTACTTTTTTCAACTCAGGTTTCCCATTAGCCATAACAACACCAACACCTGCATAGGTAATCATCTCTACATCGTTATTACCATCACCAAAAGCAATAATATCTTCTTGTTTGAAACCATATTCTTTAGCAACTAATTTTAAAGTCTCTGCTTTAGAACCGTCTTTTGGTAAAACATCAATCCCGTATTCATGCCATCTAACAAAACGAAATTCAGGGAATTTATTTTCATAGACTGGCATCTTAGCTTCGCTTAATAGGGCAACTATTTGATACACTTTTTCTCGTTTATGGAAATCTTTTTCAACTTCTGGCATAGATTCGCCAAAACTTTCCATCGCTAATTTAGTTTCAGGTTGAAAATCTTGATTTCTAATTTTAGTTTCTGTTAAGCCATTAAAGACTAAATCAATATTTTCTTCATCACTTATAGTAACTAATTTTTCTAAGGCTTCTTGAGATAAAGCATTTCCGTAAATTTGGTTGCCATCGACAAAAGCAACTGCTCCATTACTTAGAATACTATGTTCAATACCTGCTTCTTCTAATACATCTACTGCTATCGGTAGGCTACGTCCTGTCGCTACCATTACCATGTGACCTTCTTGTTGTAATTGTTTGATAGCCTCTTTCGTTTCAGGTAATAACACGTGCTCATCTGTTACTAATGTTCCATCAATATCAAAAACGATTAACTTTTTAGTCATTATTTTCCTCCTAAAATGAACTAAATAAAGTATAACAAATAAAGGAGTAACATAAAAATAAAAAAGAAAAACACAAACAAATTTCAGTTTGTGTTTTTCTGATTATCCTATTGAAACGAAATTATCTAGCTTCCACTAGCAAATTCACAATCATAGTAATACCAAACTATAGTTTCATTATTATTCTTATTAACTTCTGTATGAGTTTTAGTTGCTTTAAAATTCATTGCTGCTAAACGTTTTCCCATAATTCCATTTTGACCGAACGCAAAAGACTCTTCCTCATTACCTGAACTATTAGTATAATACACTTTAATCGGAATAGTCTCAGGTAGAGTATCTAGATTTTTTTCTTCTTTAAGTGATATATCTGGAATAAGCTCACCTTGATTCAATTTTTTTGTTCCAGAACCATCTAACATATCCATTTTGAAGTAATAATCTGCAATGTTTGGGTGACCTTCAGCTAGTAGCCCATTCTCATCTTTAACAAAATCCATCAATTTAGCTGGAACACTTGTATCATTTTTATCAGAGTAAAATTTAACTTTTACTGTTTGATTTTGTGGTACAAGTAACTTACCAAACTTATTAGTAATTGTTTCCCAAGAGTAGTTTAGTGGTGAGTCTGTGGTTGGTTTAAGATAAACCGTTACCCACTTCTCATTTGAGTCATCGGAGTAATCAACTTTGACTTCTTTTTCAGTTTTCAAAGAAGCTTTGTTGTTTTCATCCTTTGTATTAGATTGTTTAAAACCAACATATTCATAATACTGCGGTGTCTTATGACTTAAAACAAAACGATTATTTTCTTTCTTCACCTTTGTTTTAATGGTTTTATAGTCAACCTCTTTTTTCTCTACATCACTTGGTACTTTTACTTGGTTTATTCCATTTTGTTTTTCCCACTTATCATTCGATCGTTGATAAGTCATATAACCCGTTTTAGGAATCTTTATGGAAGAAGAATCTTCTTGAATCACTTGTCTAATATTTAAAGTGACGTCTCTCTCGTCTTCTTCATACACATAATAGATAGTGACATCTTTTATGGCTGGGTCATAAGGAACCGTGAATTTAAGTGTATAGTTTTTTGGCAACTTCTCAAATGTTGATAAATCTATTGTGTCACTCGGACCATGATGATCCACTTGATACAGAGTCGGAATCAATTTTTCATTTACTTTATGCTCTGGTGCTGTTCTAACTAACTCTACTTCTTTCATTACTAAAGTCTCAGTTGGAATACTAAATTCTTCAGTAGTCAACTTTTTCCCATCTTTATCAAGCCCTACATAATGAAGATTAAAATATAAATCTGGGTTTTCTTCGTAATAAAACTTATGATTTCGTTTATTTGATAAATCATAAGGCATCATGCCGTGGGTTTCAGCAATATCTCCTGGACCATTATTTTGAGTATCGCCATTTCCTAATGTATAAATCTTTTCTTCAGATTGACCATTAGCCCATAGGTAGCGATGGCTAAACTTAGGAACCGTTCCATCTTTATCTAATTCACTATCCGAAATTCGTTTAACGGAAACTTCATCATAACCAAATGATGGTTCTGAAATAACCTTCTTATTTGCATCTAAAGGATATCCTAATTTATTAGGATGCTTATCTTCATTTACTTTAGAAACATTATCTTTACGAGGAGTGTACGTCTCATCCTCATTTTTTAATAAGGCTCCACTTGAAGTTACCTCTTGATCTGTATAAAAATTATCATAAACAATTCTCTTAGTCGTTGTTACAAAATTAGAATACCCTTGTGTTTCTAGCATAATCCACACAACGCTATTGTCAGAAACTTCTATGGAATCATCTACTAAAGTTTCTATAGGTGGGTCACCAATGCTATGCTTTATTCCTTCCCAACCATTCGCTTGAGCAATATCTACAGTTTCAAAACCTTTTTGAGAAGCATTATTATATGCATCCATAAATTGATCGTAAGTCGGTTCTAAAATTGTAAATTCATTTGAATTTGCATCATATGGCATTTTAACCATTTTAACTTGTTTTAATTCTGGTTCAACCTTAATATTAAGTTGCTCGTCATGATATGCTGTCCCTATATCAATTTTCATATTGATTTGTTCAGATTCATTATCTGATATGTAACGCTTTTCTTTTTTACTATTTATTTCTATACTGCCAGGAATTTGTCGAGGCGCACCACGCATAAACATAAATTCATACATGTACATATTATATAATCCGTCCTGAGAACTGTTACCTGCTGTACGGCTTTCATATTCACTATAATCCCATCCCCAAGCTACAGCCGCAGACCCATCTAACGCTGTTCTATACATATTACCTGAATTGTCTATTACCATGGTACTTGATTGGTAAGTATACACATCTTCAATATAAGGCATTTCATTTAAAGGGTGTTCTTCTGAATAATCAAACGTCTCTAAATTCGTACTTAAACCAATCCAAGACTTTTCTGATTCCTTAATAGCAGGTATACCTGATTTATTAGTCAATCCGACAGGTAAGTTATCCTTTAATTTAAGTTCTACTATCCAATCTCCAGTATAGCTATCCGTAGCAATCAAAAAATTAGCATCATAGATGGTTGGTGCAACCTCTCTTACTGTATAAACTAAGCGATTACCTTCTCCATCAATAGGAAAAACTTTATTATGTTCATTTTTTTCCCCAAATTCTCCTACTGTTTTCATATATTTCTTATCGTATATCGTAGGATGTAAGCCATCAGCCATCGCACTCCACTGACCGTGTGTTTTATAGCTCAATAAAGCAGATGTAAAATCCACATGCTTTTGTCCTTTAAAAACCGGTGTTTTAACTGTTGTTAAACCACCTTGAGTATCTCCATCTCCTAAAGTCTTAGGCTGTCTTTTAGCTGTGGCAGAATATGTATTCAATTTACTAGGCAGAGGACCATCCGTTCCAAATGAATAAAACGTATTATATCCCCAACTCCATAATCTACCATGAGTATCAATAAAATAACTTACGAATTTCCCTGCTGTAATTTTTTCAGGTGTCGGCTCATACTCTGATGTACTTAAATCATACTGAACTAATTGTGGCGTTTTTATTACACTTGGAGCAGCTTTCTCATACACATGCCCCCACTGATAAACCTCATTATCTTCAGTCAATACTAAATTGACTCCTGTATTAGAGGAGATTCTTTTTATTTTTATATCTCTATCAGAAAACCACGAAACTTTTTCAATACTAGGATCTTTGGCTCCTATTCCGGTCTTTCCATTTCCTCTTTGACCGTATGTATTATTCCCAAAAGTAAAGATTTCCCCTTGATCATTTAAAATTACACCATGATCATTCCCTAAAGAGATATCTGAAATAACACCTACAGTATTTTTAAAATCTGTTAACTCAACTGCCTCTTTTACATATCCTGTCTTTCCTTGAATAACATCATTTGCACCATATCCAAAAGCATACAGCTTATTTTGATCATCTAAAGCATAGGTAAAACTAGCTGCTTCTGAAGAAGTAAAGACCTGAATGATTTTTTTTCCTGATAAGGATGTAACTACTGATGGCCTATTATTAGTACTGGGATTACTTCCGTTACCCATTTGACCTTCTAGTCCTCTCCCCCAGGCGTAAACTACACCTTGCTTATCAACAGCATAGTTAGTATGATACCCCCCTGTAATTGATTCGATTTTAATATTATTTTCAATGAAATATGGAACTCTAAACATTCCACCCGCATATAATTTTATTGGTATTTTACCATTTATATCTTGAATTCCAATTTGCCCAGAAGTATTGTATCCCCAAGCCCAAACAGCTCCTTGGTCATCTAAAGCTGTTCCGCCTAAGTAGTTAGCTTGAGCTTGAGTAAAATTAACTGCAGATGCGGAACCAACAGTGGGAGCATCTTCTACTGCATAGGCTTTTATTGGAAAATAATATAATAAAAGGTAACAGAAAAGTAACAGGAAAATAAAAGGAAATTGATTATTAAAACATCTATTTTTTAATCTCATTTTCCTTTCACCTCTTTTCCTTTTGTAATTTATCGTCTACAAGTTTTAAATTCTTTTCAGTTGGCGCATTATCTCTATTTCCCCACCAAGAAAAGCGGTATTCGTTGTCACGGAAATCTACGGATTCTAACTTAACATCAATTGAAAATTCAGCACCTGAATATAACTCTTTAGCTTCATCCGACAGACTATCTACAGTAACTTCATCAAATAAAACGGGAGATTCTTCACCTGGTTTAATAATTTTTGTATAGTAATAAAAACCATCTTCTCCCAATAGCCAATCAGAGTTAGCTGATATATTATACTTAATACCAAGACTTTCATCTATTGGTAAAATTTCATCACCTTTTTTAAACTCTGGAAAAACTAATAATCTAGCAAAAGCTGGAATATCCCCAGTATTCTTTACAGAAACCGCTTTAGGATAAGGGTTTCCAAACTCAAAAGTTTCAGGTGTTGCAAATTTATCTACCAAAACTACTTCATATTTAAAATTACTTTTAAATTGATTTTCTTTCGAATCGCTTGTTGTAAACCAAGCATAGGTAGAAGCAGATGCAATAGCAATTAGGATAACAATAAACGTACTAATGACCGCTATCTTATTCCAGCTACTAATATCTTTAATTTTGTCTATAAATCTTTTTTTCTTTTTGATTTTTCGTTTAGTTTTAATTTTTTTCTTACTCACTCACATCACACCTTTTTTCAATAAAAGGACACATAAAAATTTATGCATCCTCTTATATCTTTAATTAGTGTTCTTTTCTAAATATATTTTTTGATAAACCACTAATGTCAACAGTACTGATAAGATTGCCAACATTGTCAATAACGTAGTTGCTTTTTCTCCTGTTTTAGGAAGAAAACCTGTAGGAGTTTTCTTTTCTAAAGGTTTTACAACAGGTTCTTTAATATCTTCTGCTGTTGCTTTAACATCCCATCGAACGACAGCTTCACTTGACTCATTCATTAAGTCTTTTATTGGAATATCTGGACTTACATATAGTTCAACTACCATTTTCCTAACTGATTTAGCTGGTAGCTTCCCAAAATAAACAGCACTTCCTTTATCAACTATTTTTTTGCTTTGATTAGCCAAGTTTCCTTCAAAAATAACTTTTCCCTCGTACGTCCACTTCATATCAACTTTTTGAATCAAATTAATTGGTCCTGTAAATTTAATAGGTACCACATCAATTTTAATTCCGATATCTTCTGAGCGGTCATTTCTAATTTCTATTTCCCGAATAATTTTATCTCCGGGAAATAGATCCGTTAGATTAAAGAAGTAACCATTAACATCTGTTAATGATACTCCCTTATCATCCATTAGTAATACGCCTTTAGGAATTTCTTTGTTGTCAGCTGCATCAACATTTCCAGGAGAAATAACGAATAACAGTCCAAACATTGTTAAAGCAATTAACAAATCAACTAATTTTTTCATGTTATTCTCCTTTCAATGAGTTCACTCAATTATTTTGTTAAATTAGCAGTCATCGCATCATATAATACTTTATTAGATGCTTCTGTAATTCCCCATGCTGATAAAGCTTCTTTAGAACCTTGAATACCTTCAGTCATTACTGTTAATTTGTAATCTAAATATTGGAAAGTATTATCGGCTTTGTCATTTAATGTTACACTTCCTAAGAAGAATGGTGTAATTGCTCCACCTTTAACAGCATCTACAAAGTAGAACCAACCGTCTGCTTCATTGTAGAACCATTTTCCAGTTTCTGGTGTATTTGCCATGTTTCCAGTGTGATATGCTAAGTCGATTAAAGGCTCAACTTTTGAAGTTTCAACTTTATCTTTTGCTACAAATGGTGCTTCAGTCCAGTTTCCTAATACTGCATCAGCTTTTGTATAGTATTGGTATTTAACGTTAGTAGCTGTAATAGCTTTATCTTCTAATTTAAAATCAGCTTTGATAGCTCCATTTTGAGATGAAATAACAGAGTAGAAGATTTCTTTAACTCCATTTGATTCAACTTCTCTTACATATAATTTATCATCAGCTGCTAATCCAGTTACTGTATACCCAGCAGCATCTGCTAATTTCCAATCTGGATTTTTACTCATATCGTTAACAGGAACTACAATACTTTTTGCATCATTAATTAATGTATCTGAATAGTTAATTGCTAATTGTTTACCATCAGCTTCTAATTTTTCAATAACTTCTTTGAATGATGCTCTAACAAAAACAGGTTCTTTACCTAAGTTAGCTACACCAACATCTTTTTGAACTTTTTGTCCTGGTTTCCACTCTTCTGGTTCTTTAAAGATTTCCCATACTTTAACTGAATCCGTTGGAATACCACCAGTTTTAAATTTATTCTCTACAGAATCTTGCGCTGTAAACCAAGCAAACGTTGCTGATAAAACCATGATAAACGCTAGTGCTATAGAAGCACCCATTACAAATTTTTTATTTTTTCTTAGATTTTTCATTTTTCTTCCTCCTAGATTTCCTTTTTCTTTTATTTGTTTCTTTTAAATAACTTGTTATCAAATACACAAATAAAAATAACGAAACTACAAAAACGATAACGGATAGTAGGTTCTCGCGAACAAACTTTATTATGGTCCCTACTTTTGGAATCACAAGGACTTTTTTTCCTATAATATTTTCACCACTGATTTCAGGATCGGGACTATTATTGGCATCCCCTTGTGTAATAAAGTTTGGAACATCACTCTTAGAAGTATCTTTTGGCTCTTTTTTTTCTATAACTCTATGGGTTAAGTAAGTATTAGTTGAGTTCACATTTGGAACAAAAGTGATAATATCCCCTACAACTACATCTTTAGGATTAATTTTCTTAACGATAATCATATCACCTGATTGAAAATTCCCTTTTTGATTGGACTTAGTTTTCACCATAGAATCAGTTAATACGTTGTAAAATCGGTAACCCGCAATGGTCTTATCTTCTTTTTGACTTACCATAAATAGGAATGCTCCACCTAATATGAGGATAATTGTGATAAAAAAGACAAAATCCATAAACATTTTTAATGCTGTATATTGTTTTTTAGAAGCACTTTTCTTTCTGCTTTTACTTTTCTTCTCTTTCCCTTTCTTATCATTTCCTCCTTTACTAGTCTTTTTGTTAGGGTTAACTCGATTATTTCCGGACATTTTATTATCCTACCACCCTTTCAAACATGTAATTACCATAAAGAATACACTAATAGAGTTACTTGTATCATATCACTTTAAAAACACTTTTTATACACCTGAATAATTCATAGCTTTAATTCTTTGGTACATTTTATTGAAATATGTATCACTAATATCCCTATCAACTGATTTTGACTAAAAAGTTACTTCAAACATTCACTGTTCAAAAATATTGAGGAAT
>NZ_JBMEAO010000016.1:0-93465 GCF_048815235.1 Vagococcus fluvialis | reverse complement strand
TTTAAGAAAGTAAGACCCCTGAAAGATGATCAGGTAGATAGGCTAGAAGTGGAAGTGCAGTGATGTACGGAGCGGACTAGTACTAATCGGTCGAGGACTTAACCAAAGAAAAACCGGTGAAAGAAAATAATGTAGTCTAACTAAAAACATCCAGTTTTGAGTGAATAATCACTCAATTAAATAAACGCACGCAAGTGTGGTGACGATGGCAAGAAGGATACACCTGTTCCCATGCCGAACACAGAAGTTAAGCTTCTTAGCGCCGATGGTAGTGAAGGGTTTCCCTTTGTGAGAGTAGGACGTCGCCATGCTTTTGCGTTTTTTTTATAAAAAAATCAGTTATTAATAAAGAAAGACCTAGGAAAGATAATTTTCCTAGGTCTTTCTTTATTTTTTAGATAAATACGAATTTATTAATTGATGTGTTTTAAGAGTTCCATTTTCTTCTTTATCAAAATAATTTTTTAGTGTTTGTGCTTGATAATATAAATTTTCTTGTGATAATAGTTCCAGTACACATTGTTGAAATATTTTTTTATTTTTTATTTTACTACTTTTGTAATTTAATGCATTTCCATAGAAGACACAAGTTGAAATATTGTAACGTTGCTCTGTTTGAAGACCAATACCTATAAATGGTTTCCCGGAAACGCAAGCTGTTTGTATGGTCCCTTCACCGCCATGAAGTACAGATGCTGTTACTTGTGATTGAATTTCTTTTGCTGGGAGCCAATCAAAAAGGTGAACATTGGAAGGTAAACTTTTTATTTGATTATCAGAGAGAAAGTATTTCATAGGACTAATAACTTCTATATCTAATCCAGAAAAATTTTGTAATACTTGGTAAACAATTTTTGCATTTGCAGAACTACCTAGGCTACAAAAAATAGTAGGCTTTTTATTCTGCTTCAGTAATTCATATACTTGTTCAGGAATAGGTGATTCTAAGTTAGCAAATATTGGACCAACATAGTAGCTGTTTTTAGGTAATTCAGCATAATTAGTAAAAATATCAGGTGTTGTTATACAATTTAAATCGGCATCTAATGCATCAATTGTATAAGGGAAAAAACGAGTTACTTGATATTCTTTAATGAGTTTCTTCATATCTTTTGGTAACCATTTTAATTTAAGTGCCACAGATTGAATTGCTTTTCGCATAATATTATTTTCTAAAAAAGAGTCACTTTCGATATGTCCTCTTGATAAAGCGAATGGTTTTACATAGACTAAGGGGATTTTTTTATGTCGAGCACTAATCAATAAACTAATAGTCGAACCAATGATAATAGCATCAGGAGTTATTTGATTAATGATATTTATTTCAGATTCTATCCTCTCTTTTAATAACTGATAGTTAAAAGGATTTTTTAGGGACTTACCTTGATCAAAAGCCATAATTTCTTTTATTTGTTTGTTACTTAAATAGGGAGTCAATAAATTAAAAGTAAATCCTTCTTTTTCTATTAGATAGGAAAATTCTGTGCTATAGCCTATAAAGATACAATTAGCTTCTTCTTTAAATGTTTTAGCCACTTCAATCATTCGTGTGGTTTCAGCTAGATTGAAAGTTTCAGGAGCAAATAATAATGTTTTCAAATATCTCTTTCCTTTCTTACATAGAATAATCATAGCATAAATTAAGTTGATGATTAGAGGAAAAAGATTGAAAGAATAGTAAGAATGTATTAGACTGAATGCACTTAATTTAAAATAGGAACTAACTAAAAGTTGTGATGGGAGAATTGGCATGCGAACAGAAAAAGAAAGAATGTTGCAAGAAGGATTATATCGAGCGGGAAATGAAGAATTAAGAGAAGACGCTAGAAAGAGTCGTCAACTAACTCGTTTATTTAATAATACAACTGAAGAGCAGATGGATTATCGTCAGGTTCTTTTAAAGCAAATGTTTAAAGCTACAGGGGAAGATATTTATATTGAACCACCCTTTAGATGTGATTATGGTACCAATACTACTATTGGAAATAATTTTTATGCTAATTTTGATTGTGTCTTTTTAGATGTTGCGCCTATAACAATTGGTGATAACTGTATGTTTGGACCAAAAGTCAGTTTATTAACACCAGGACATCCAATTGATGCAGTTGTGAGAAATTCTGGATTAGAATTTGGCCGAGCTATTACGATTGGTGATAATGTTTGGTTTGGTGGAAATGTAGTTGTTAATCCTGGAGTGACAATTGGTGATAACACTATTATTGGTTCTGGAGCTGTTGTGACAAAAGATATACCAGATAATGTTATTGCAGCAGGAAATCCTTGTAAAGTCATTAGAGCGATAACTGATGAAGATAAACGTTACTGGGAAGAAGAACAAAAGAAATACTGGGATGAAGTTAAAGGAAAATAAAGTAAAGAGAGGATAACTTTTGATTATCCTCTCTTTTTATTGATATCTTTTTCCTAAAAATAATAAATCACGATGTTTATCATTTAAAATAGCGACATTTGGTAAATGTCCCCAAAGCATGTAGCCATTTCTTGTAAATAAACTTTGACTAGCTAAATTATGCTCAAAAACAAGGGCTACAACTGTTTCAAAAGGATAATTGGGGATTTGTTCCTCTAAGAAGGTAAGGCATTTGTGACCTAAATGTTTACCTCTAAATGATTCATGAATATAAATACTAATTTCAGCTGTTTTACTATAAGCTGGTCTTTCTTTAAAAGGACTAAGCGCCATCCATCCAGCTGTTTGATTGCCTAACTCAATAATCCATAAAGGAAATTGATCCGATATGTGCTGTTCAAACCATTCATGGCGAGATTCAACTGAAATAGCTTCTAAATCAGCAGTAACCATATAGCTTGGAATAGTGTCATTATAAATAGCCACAATTTGTGGTAAATCTTCAAACTTAGCGAATCTAAAATTTGGTTCCAAAATAACACCTCGACTTCCTTTTTTGGTATTATATCAATAAGCTATTTTGTTTAGCAATTGTTTTGATTGTGAGTGATTGATTTGGTGTCTAAAGGAAGATTAAGAGAACAAGAAATGATAACATATCTCAAAATTAATAATGTTTCTAAAATATATATAGTAGGTTCAGTCGGAAGTGGCAAAACCACATTAGGTAAAAAGATAGCTAAAGAATTAGACTTGGCTTTTTTTGAAATGGACAATTTGATTTTTGAACGTTCTTCAATAGAAGATAGAAAAAGAACAGATGATGAAATTAATCTCCTTGTCGAAAATATCGTACAGAAGGATAGTTGGTTGATTGAAGGGACTTGTTTACGAGAGATTGTGCAGCCAATTTTTGATAGTAGTTCAAAGGTTATTTTTCTAGATATTTTTTATTTCGTTAGAGTATATCGCTTTAGTTTGCGATTTTTAAAACAAAAATTAGGTATCGAAAAAGCTAATTATCAGCCAACTTTTAAAATTTATAAACAAATGTTTAAATGGAACCACGATTTTGAAAAAACGGGTCACTTAAATTTTATAGATAAAACAAAAAAATACCCTCAAAAAAGATATTACTTTAAATAAAGTCAGCTACAACATTATTTGTTGTAGCTGACTTTTTATTAGATAAGTATGTTGCCTTTTAAGATTGCTTTTTCAACATCAAATGAATCAGATAATAAGATTAAATCGGCATCAAATCCAAGAGCTATTTGCCCGATATGAGAACAGTTTAGTATGTCAGCAGGTGTTTGAGAAGCCATTTGAATACTATCTCCTAAGGGTAAGGACATATCTGTACTGATTTGCAGTGCTTTGTTCATAGTTACTGTACTAGAGGCTAAGGTGCCATCTTTTAATCTGGCAACGCCATCAGTTACAGTCACTTCATGGCCACCAAAATGATAGATACCGTCCCCCACTCCCATAGCTTGAAGAGCATCGGTGATAAGTACCATGTTATGAGCTTGTTTCGTTTTATGCATCAATCGAACCATACCAGGATGTAAGTGAATATTATCCACTATAGCTTGAATACTCACACGTTCATCCTCTAATGCTGTAAGTGTAATACCAGGTTCACGGTGATGAATATTTGGCATAGCATTACAACAGTGTGTGATATGATTAACCCCTTTATTAAAAGCAGCAATACCTTCTTCGTAAGTCGCATTTGTGTGACCAGCAGCCACAACTACCCCTTCTGATATTAAATAATCAATGACCTCATGAGCACCTGGTAATTCTGGGGCAATAGTTACCATTTTAATTAACCCTTCTGCATAGAGCATAATTTCTTTCATTTCATCTAAATCAGGTAAGCGTAAATAATTAGGATCTTGCATGCCTTTTTTGATTGGATTTAAGTAAGGCCCTTCTAAATGAATACCTAAAATTTTTGCTCCTTCTTCTTTGCCAATTGTTTCTTTAACCGCTTTAATCATTCCTAACAATTGTTCTAAAGAAGATGTAACAGAAGTCACTAAAAAGCCTGTAGTTCCTGTTTCTAAACATTTTTTAGAGACTTCTTGAATACTCTTAACGGTACCATCCATCATGTCATAATGATTTGCACCATGAATATGAACATCAATCATGCCAGGAATAAGGAGTTGCTTATTAGCCTCGATAACAGAATCAAAGTCGTTTTCGTTTTGGAAATTATTATCAAAATGTAAGGCGATAATTTTATCCTCTTTGATTTCGATAGATGCTACTTTAGGTGTGTTATCTTGAATGATTGTTGCGTTTTTTATAAGTGTCTTCATATATATCCTCCTAAGGGTAAATGATGTCAATTGGGTGTTTGGTAATGGCTTCTGTTAAAGAATCGTCTAGAATACTATTAGTAATCAATGTATCAATTGAATCCCACGCAATTTTAAAAGAAGTTCGTTGTTGCTGTTTACTAGAATCAACTAATAAAACAACACGTTTTGATTTGTCACGTAAGTTTAGATGTAAATCGATATCTTCTAATTCATCGAAAAAGATACCTTCTTCTGAAATACCAGAAGCTCCGATAAAAGCTAGGTCAAAATAAAAATTATTTAACTGCGTTGTTAGCATAGGCCCTTTTAACACACGTGAATCTGATTGATAGTAGCCTCCTAGCAAATAAAGTTGATTGATAATCGGTGAAAAAGAAACAGCATTATCAATTGAATTGGTAACGAATAATGAGTTTTGGGGAAGTGATTCTTTGCTTAATAATTCAACAGTGGTCGAAACATCTAACCAAATAGTTTGTTTTTCTTTGATTAGTTGACTACCTAGTTGTGCAATAATTTTTTTTTGAGAGCTATTTTGAATAATTCTGTCTTGATAATCTGTTAATTGTTGTTTAATAACTGGTAGCTGAATCCCACCTTTAGTTCGTTCAACTAATTCTTTTTCAACTAATTTGATAATATCTCTACGAGCTGTGTCTTTTGAAATGTTAAAATAATCAGCTATTTCTTCTTGTTTTAATTTTTTAGTGTCTTCTAATAAATCAATGATTTTTACCAAGCGTTCTTGTTGATTCATTCAATCTCTCCTATAAGTTTATTTGCATTTATTTTTAACTATTTTAAGTTTTTATAAGTTTATTTAGGATTAATATACCTTTAATTTATTATTTTTGCAATAATAAAGATTATTCTATTGACTTGAATGAGTAAATTCTATAGTATTGTTATTAAATTTTAATCTTTTTAATATTATTTTAATGTAAAAAAAGGGAGTTGTATCTATGAAAATGAAACGAATTGTTCAGGGAATGATGGTTGCATCGTTAACCCTTTTAGTGGCTTGTGGAAACAAGGAACAGGCGAAAACAGAAACTAAAAAAGAAGAGGGAACAGAGAAAAAAGTGTTGACCGTAGTAGAGTCGTCAGAATTACCTACAATGGATATTTCAAAAGCTACTGATGTGGTTAGTTTTTCAGCGATTAGTCAAGTTATGGAAGGTTTATATGAATTTGCAGATGATAGTACGAGCCAGCCTGCTTTAGCTAAAGCAGTTGCCGTTCCTACTGATGATGGGAAAAAATATAAGATTGAGTTAAAAGAAGATGGTAAATGGAGTAATGGAGATCCAGTTACTGCTCATGATTTTGTTTACTCTTGGCAACGTTCTGCTGATCCTAAAACAGCATCAGAATACTCTCATCTATTTGACGGATTTAAAAACTATGGTAGTATTAAAACAGGTGAAAAGCCTGCTACAGAGTTAGGCGTTAAAGCTGTGGGAGATTACACCTTAGAAATTGAATTAGATTATCCAATTCCGTATTTGGATTCTCTATTAGCAAAACCAACGTTCTATCCTCAACATCAAAAAACAGTTGAGGAAAAAGGTGATAGCTATGCAACTAATAGTGATAATTTAGTTTATAATGGTGCGTTCAAACTAGCTGATTGGGATGGAACTAATATTTCTTGGAAGTATGAGAAAAATGAAAACTATCGAGATGCAGCTAATGTGAAGATTGATCAAGTCAACATAGAAGTAGTGAAAGAAAATGGAACAAGTTTAAACATGTTCCAAGCAGATGAAGTTGACGTGATTCAGGTAAAAGGTGAATTTGCTCAGCAACAAGCTGGGAATGAAGATTTAGTTATTAGAGAATATCCATCAAGTTATTACATGCAATATAATTTTGAAAACAAATTAGCAGCTAATAAGAGCTTCCGTGAAGCTGTAACTTACGCGATTGATTCAAAACAAATTGTTGATACGATCTTAGGAGATGGCTCTAAAGAGATTAACGGATTTGTACCAACAGGTATCGTGAATCCCAAAACAGGAGGCGACTTTGCAAAAGATTCAGGTAATCTAAAAATAACAGATGCCGATAAATCTAAAGTGTCATGGGAAAAAGCTAAAAAAGAATTAGGTAGTGAAAAATTAGAATTTACTCTACTAGCTTCAGATACTGATTCAGCTAAAAAATTAGCAGAATACTTACAAGGAACATTAGAAGAAGCGTTACCAGGACTTAAAGTCAATGTTTCGACAGTACCATTTGCCAATCGTCTTGATAAAATGAGTAAAGGTGATTTTGACATCGTCCTTGCAGGTTGGGCAGCAACATTTGCAGATCCTTATGACTTCTTACAATTAGCTAATACAGGAACAGTTCAAAACTATGGTAAGTGGGAAGATGAAGAATTTAGCAAGTTATTAGAAGAGTCATCAACTACTTATGCTAATGACAGTGAAAAACGTTGGGAAACATTAACTAGTGCTCACAAACGTATGATGGAAGAACTTCCTTATACACCAGTGTATCAATCAAGTGAAAGTTTCTTAGTGAAACCAAAAGTAAAAGGATTAGTTTACCGTTCTCTAGGTAGTCCTTACTATAAAAATGTCTCTCTAAATTAAGAATGAGAAAGCACTTAAGAGAATTCTTTTAAGTGCTTTTTTATATAAAAAAATAATTTACTTTAAAGGAGCGTGAAATGAATGGTCAAAGCGATTCGGAAAATGTCGTTAATTCAAAAAATCATGATAGGAATTGTAGTAGGAACCACACTAGGAGTAATGGTGCCTAAATGGACCTTTATTAGCGTCCTAGGTGAATTATTTGTGGGTTCCTTAAAAGCTATAGCACCACTATTGGTTTTTGTTTTAATCATAGCCTCGTTAGCTAAACAAAAAGCAGATACTAAAACGTATGTGGGCTCAGTTTTAGGAACCTATCTATTAGCAACGTTTTTAGCAGCGTTAGTAGCAGTTGTTGCAAGCTATCTGTTCCCAGTTGAGATAGTCTTAAACGTCACAAAAGAAGCTAGTGGTGGGCCAAGTCAATTGAGTGATGTTTTAGGTAATGTCCTAACAAGTGTGGTTCAAAACCCTATTCAAGCCATGGTAGAGGGGAATTATTTATCAGTATTATGTTGGTCTTCGTTGATTGGGATTGGCTTACGTCAGTCATCAGAAGGAACAAAAGAGGTACTTGATAATCTGTCAACGGGTGTAACGAATGTCGTTCAAATGATTATTAGTTTAGCTCCAATCGGTATTGTTGGTTTAGTTTTTAATTCTGTTGCGACAACAGGTATCGCAGGTCTTGCTAATTATGGCCAGTTATTGCTTCTTTTGGTTGGAACAATGGCTTTTGTAGCTTTGATTATTTATCCTGCAATAGTATTTGTACAGATTCGTCAAAACCCTTATCCATTAATCTTTTTTGTTTTAAAAGAAAGTGCTCTGCCAGCCTTCTTTACAAGAAGTTCAGCAGCTAATATTCCTGTTAATATTAAGCTAGCAGAAGCCATGAATTTAAATGAAGAATCATATTCTGTCTCTATACCTTTAGGAGCAACTATCAATATGGGAGGAGCCGCAATTACTATTACGATTATGACTTTAGCAGCTGTCAATACATTAGGAATGTCAGTGCCTATTTATTTAGCCTTTATCTTAAGTGTTATTGCTGCGGTATCAGCTTGTGGCGCTTCAGGAATTGCAGGAGGCTCGTTATTGTTAATTCCGTTAGCCTGTAGTTTGTTTGGAATTTCAAATGACATCGCGATGCAAGTTGTGGGAGTTGGCTTTATTATTGGGGTTCTTCAAGATTCTATAGAAACTGCACTTAATTCTTCTAGCGATTTATTATTCACAGCTTCAGCTGAATTAGCCGATAGACGTAAACAAGGTGAAATAATTGAGTTGAAAAGTAATTTAGTTCAACAGGCAAAAATTATTCCATAATAGTTAAGTTGACAAAATTAAAAGCATGGTTTGAAAGTGTTAATCACTTTTAGCCATGTTTTTTTGTTAAAATTAAATATATATTTGAAATTTAGGGTATTACTTGTTAAAGTAGTGCCAAAGAAAGAGTTAAAAGAAAGGAGTCAATCAATGCCTTCATATGCAGTCCCTTTATCAACCGCCTTTTTTGTATTTGGTATTATCGCTTTTTTAGGAACAACTCCTTGGACTATTTATCAGTACCGAAAACATGGTTATTTTAGTTTTTGGCGAAACTTAATTATATTTAGTTTTATTTATTATGGTTTAACGGCTTTATTTTTAGTCAGTTTACCTTTGCCTGCTGAAAGAAATAATGCTATTGTCTTTAAAGATAATGTGTATACACAATTAAGACCTTTTAATATGTTTCATAATTTTCGAGAAGTGGCAGGGTTTAATCCTAAAGCCATTAGCACGTATCCAATCCTCTTAAAGTCTTTCACCTTTTTAGAAGTTGCTTTTAATATGGCTTTATTATTTCCACTAGGTGTGTATTTACGCTATTTTTTAAAAACAGCTAAAAAATGGTGGTTGGCTTTATTACTTGTATTTAGTACTACCTTATTTTTTGAAGTTTCTCAATTAACCGCCCTTTTTGGTTATTATGCTCATCCGTATCGGTTATTTGATGTAGATGATTTATTAACAAATACTCTAGGAGGAATGTTGGGCTTTTTTATAGCTCCTATACTCCTTAATTTAATTCCAAGTCGAGATGAGCTAAAAGAACGTGATAAATTATATGATGTGAATCAATTAGCTTCATACGGGTCACAACTAATTGAGGTATTTATTAGTGTGACGATTGCTCAGTTAATTGGAGGAATATTAACGATTATCATTGGTAAAAATCAATGGGGGTTTTGGATAAATACAGGAGTTGTTTTCTTTTTCTTGGTTATTTTCCCATTACTAACAAAAGGTAAAACACTAGGAGGAAAAGTAGTTAAAATAAAATTTGATTTAACAGGTAAACAGGATATCTTTTCTCTTAGCTATCGTTTTTTTTTAATTTATTTTCCAACACTTCTAAGTCGTCTGACTGCTGTTATCAATCAAAAAGAATCGATTGGCGTGCCTATTGTTTCACTACAAGTAATGCTCTTTTTAGGAACGATGGGTATTTGGTTTGTTTTTTGGTTATTAATTATTAGAGATTGGATTAAGAAAAGAAGAGAACCCTTTTTTAATAGATCTCTTTCAGTAAAAATGATTAGATATAAAAAATGAGGTTGACTAATTGTTTAGTCAACCTCATTTTTTGATTCATTTTGATTCATTTTTTTCTGTTCTTTGGCTTTTGAAAAAATTGTTCCAACACCGTAAATAGTTAATAGTAAACCTGCTAGGAATAAATAAAACCCGTCTAAGTTAAAAGCAATGACTTTCGTTCCAAAGACCATTCCCACCACAATAAGAGCAATCCCTAAAGTTGTTAATGATAGTTCTAATGTGTATTTTTTTAATAAGTCCATTTTTTGCACCTCAATCCATTCATGAAGTTTCGTATACTTTTATTCTAACATAGGATAAAAGACCCATCTACCTAGTTTTAAGAGATGAAGGGGATAAAATATGTTAAACTGTGCTTATTAAGGGAAAATGAAGGTGTTAGTTATGAGATTGGAAACAGAAAGATTACTTATTAGAACTTATGAACCAACAGATATGGAAGCTGCTACTGAATTTTTATTGGATCAAGAAACAATGCACTATATACCAGAAAAATTTGCTGACAAAAAAGAAATGACCTTATTTTTAGAGAAAAATAAGGAAATATTTTTCCCTGTTATCTTGAAGGAAGATAATAGTTTGATTGGCCATTTATCATTCGAAGCGTTTTTTGGTGACCATTCTTACGAAATTGGGTGGGTATTTAATAAAAGATATCATCAAAAAGGTTATGGCAAAGAAGCCGCAAAGGCAATGTTAGATTATGGCTTTAAAGAAAAAGGGATTCACCGAATTATTGCTACGTGTCAACCAGAAAATCCAGGCTCTTGGAAATTAATGGAAGCAATTGGGATGAGACGTGAGGGAGAATTTAAAGAGTGTATTCCAACTGAAAATGGTTGGTGGGATGAGTATTATTATGCAGTGTTAAGTCACGAATGGTAAAATCAACCTATCTAATTAATACAAATTTTTGTATAATGTAAAAGAAACGGTTTGAATAGCTATTAAGGAGTCGAGATTATGCTAAAGATTATAGAAGTTATAGAGGATGCCAATAGGAAAGATTGTTCTTTACCAGCATTGGCTTTAGCTTTAACATTACCTGATATATGTAGCCAGATTGAGTACCCCCATGAAACCAATGTAGGGCATCGTTACCGTTTATGGTATGAAAAACACGTTCATAAAAATGAATCTTTTCATCATTTACAAAATACCTATTATGCTAGATTTCATCAAGAGGAAAGTTTGTTAGAAAGTTTTAGTGGGCATGCATGTTATAAATTGCGCTGTTTATTACTGCATCAGGGAGATTCCGCCTTGTCAGGAGAAGTGAAATACGATGACTTGTACTTTCATATTGATTCGGAAACAGAAGTAAAACTTCGCGAGGAAAAACCTAAAGAAGATCATATTAAAATCAATAGTAAGTTATTATCTGAGTATTTGTGCAAACATGCTAAAGAATATTATGAAAACCATCCGAATAAAGAGTTATTCAGAAAGCAAATGACTCACAGTTAAAGAGGCTGATAAAAATCAGCCTCTTTATTGATTTTTCCAATGCCAAATAAACGCATCTTTTTCTAATTGTTTAACAAAAGAGTCCTTGTAATCGCCGTAACCATCAATATCAAGTGGGTATTTTTTAGCACCAGCTATCTTAATATTAGTATAACTTTCACGTGCCTCTGCGTGAGTTCTTAAATAATCTCTAACTAAGAGATGTCTACTGATATCATAAGCATTGTCATATTGAAAAGCATGTAAATGGTGAGTACGATTATCGCCACCTTTGGGAAAATATCTTCTTCCAGAGATACCAAATTCACCACGAGGTAAATAGCCTAATGATGCAATTTTTTCATTATCCAAATCTAGTTTACTAATATCTTTCACTACTAGTAATAAATCAATAATGGGTTTTGCTGACAAACTAGGAACAGATGTACTACCAATATGATGAAGAGAAATGAAATTTTCTTCAGAGATCACTCTTGTTAGTTGCATTTTTTCTTCTTGAAATAGCTCAATCCAATCTGACTGATAAGGAACAACTTCAATTTTTAATGTCATATTCACAATCTCCTTTATTAACTATTTTTCATAAGATTCATTAAGAATATCATAGTCATAAAAAGATACCAAAAATGAAACCTAATATTAGAAAAAATAATGAGTTTGTGTTACTTTATACAAAGTGATTCATTGCACTAATCATTAATATTTAAGTAAGGGAGATTCAATAAATGAAGACAAAAACATTTATGTTAGGTTTAGCAGCTGTAGCATCTGTTGCCCTTTTGGCAAGTTGTGGGACAGAAAAAGCACCGGCTAAAGAAACAAAAAAAGAAGATAGCAAAAAGGAATTATCATTAAGTTTTGGTGTTATGCCAGCTGTTGATAGTTTACCTGTTTATATAGCTGAAAAGGAAGGCTTTTTTGAAGAGGAAGGCTTAACGCTAGATCTTCAAAGTTTTAAATCTCCAAAAGACCGTGATGCAGCTTTAAGTAGTGGTAACTTAGACGGAGCTAACACTGATTTAATTGCAGTGAGTACTTATTTACAAGGTGGAATGGATTTCCAAGTAGTCAGTCAATCAATTGGAACATTTTCAATCTTAACAAGTAACCCCGAAGTAACAACATTAAAAGAATTAGAAGGCAAAAAAATAGGAATTGCTAAAAATCAAGCTCCGTATTACTTCTTAGATGAAGCTTTGCAGACAGAAGGATTAGCAGTAGCAGATACTGTTTATGAAGAAGTCCCTCAAATTCCTGTTCGTGTTGAATTGACAGCTAATCAAAAAATAGATGCGACAGTGGTACCAGAGCCATTTAGAACAATCGGTTTAGCTAAAGGCTTAACAGAGCTAGGAAATAGCAACGAGTTAGGTATTGACGCAACAGTATTCGGATTTACAACTGAAGCATTAACAACTAATAAAGAATCAGTAGAAGCTTTTTACCGAGGTTATAACAAAGGCGTTGATTTTATTAATGAGCACGAGCTAGATGATTATTATGATGTGATGAAAGAAAAAATAGGTTTTACAGATGAGATAAAAGGACGCGTAACTTTACCTACTTATACACATGCTGAACAAATCAAAAATGACCAATTAAACAAGGCTTTTGATTGGTCAAAAGAGCAAGGTATTTATTCAAAAGAATTAAAAACTGAAGATGTATTGAGCCCATTATTAACTAAATAAAAGGAGTAATTTGGATGTTAGAGATTAAAGATTTAAAAGTGTCCTATGATGATAAAACTGTATTAAATGATGTTAATTTAACCATTGGAGAACAAGAAATTGTTGCCTTAATTGGTCCAAGTGGTACAGGTAAATCAACCCTTATTAATAGTATTACAGCTCTACATCCAATAACTTCTGGGAAGATTGAGCTAAACAATCAACCCATCTCGACTAAACAAATGAATATCTCATGGATACCTCAAAATTATGGTTTACTTCCTTGGCTTTCTGTTAAGGAAAACATACTCTTAGGTTTATCCATTAAAAAGCAACCTACAATAGGGAATAAAGAGCAAGAAATTCTAAGGATCATCAAAGAACTAGGCTTAGAACTGTTATTAAAACAATTCCCAAATCAGTTAAGTGGTGGTCAACAGCAAAGAGTGGCAATCGCTAAAGCAATGGTCATGGATTCAGATGTCTATCTATTAGATGAACCATTCTCAGCTTTAGATGCTATTACAAGAGAAAAAATGCAGCAATTATTTTTGAGTGAGTGGTATCAAAAACCAGCCCCAACAATATTGATTACGCATGATGTAGAAGAAGCTGTCTTTTTAGGACAGAGAATTATTTTATTATCTGGTAAACCAGGGCAAATAGTAGAGGAAATCTCTAATCCAAGTTTTTCCATTTCTTCTGATGAAAAAAGAGTGTCAGATTCTTTTTATCAAGTAGCTAAGCAAGTAAGGGAGGTCCTTAATCAATATGAAGAAAAAAAGTAGTTGGTTTCATGGGTTAATGGCCTTTCTCATTTTAAATGTTTTGTGGTTCTTGGCAAGTTTATGGTTAAAACAAGACATGTTACCAAGTCCATTAAAAGTTTATCAGCACTTATTTCAAATGGATGTCACTAAAATGAGCTTACATGTTTATAATAGTTTCATTAGGTTGTTTTGGGGAATGTTGTTGGCAGTTGTTATTGGTTTTTTTGTTGGTTTATTAATGGGGAGAAGCGAGAAGTGGAATAAGCTATTAGATCCAATAGTGTATTTAACATATCCAATTCCGAAAATCGCCTTACTACCAATAATTATGTTGTTGTTTGGTTTAGGTAATCAGTCGAAAATTATTTTAATTTTGTTAATAGTTGTGTTTCCAGTTATTTTATCTGTTAGAGATGGTATTAAAGGAATTCCTGAGAGTTATTTTAAGCAGTTAAAAGTCTTAGGAGCGTCTAACTGGCAATTGTTTAAATTAATTACCTTACCAGCAGGATTAGCTTCTATTTTAAGTGCTATTCGCGTAGCACTAGGAACAGCCATTGCTATTTTATTTTTCACAGAAGTTTATGGAACAGAGTATGGCTTAGGTTATTTTATTATGGATGCCTGGGGTAGATTAGATTATCTAGATATGTATAGTGGTATATTAATTTTAAGCGCGGTATCATTTGTTTTATTTTTACTAATTGATAAAGTTGAAGCTAGATTACTAAAATGGCGTCAGTATACATAAAAAAGCTAAGTTAAATTCATCGTGAATTTAACTTAGCTTTTATTTGTTTTCTTGATTATTAAATCTAGTAGCCAAAGCATAAGAGAAAATAAGTAAAATCCCCCAAATAATAAAGGGAATAATTTGACCAGCAGCGCTATCAGGGAGCCAATTAGTAGGTAACCAATGGAATATAATTCGATCCAAGGCAATAAAATTTAAAATGGTTTGAATCAGAATGAGTAGATTTAGTTTTAATGATTCCATAAAAATCTCCCTTTCGTTTTTTAGTTATTACATACAATAGCTAAGAGATGGAAAGATTACAACCAATTAAAGAAAAACTTAAATTATTTTTAACCTAGGAAAATAAAAACCTCTGAAGATTAAATCAGTCTTTTCATTAACAATTAGAATGAAAAAAAGTAATAGATAGTTTTTTTATTAGTAAATGAATCATTCTTATTAAATATGGGTTTAAACGGTAAATAGACAGAAAAAAATAGTAAGACTATTAATATAAAAATGTCTTTTAATAGCTTGTTAAGTGTGTTTTAATGTGATGAAAAGAAAAAGGAGTGGATTTTTTGTGTCTAAGTATCAACGTAAAGTATTAGTATCAACAGCAGCTGGAATCGGACTAGAAAATATGGACATCATGTTTTTAGCTTTTTCATTATCTTCAATTATGGCATCATTAAATATTTCCAGTGTCGAGGCTGGATTCATATCAACGATTACCAATCTAGGCATGCTTGTAGGTGGTATTTTTTTTGGTCTTTTAGCGGATAAATACGGACGTGTTAAGATTTTTTCATACACAGTTATTACTTTTTCAGTAGCGTCATTACTGATGATGTTTGCTAGTAATGTGTATTGGGTTTACTTATTCCGTTTTATAGCAGGGATTGGAGCAGGTGGGGAATACGGTGCATGTATGTCCTTAGTATCTGAGACATTTAATAAAAAACATTTAGCTAAAGCAACATCAGTAGTAGCTATTGGGGGACAAGTTGGGGCAATTATGGCAGCTATTTTAGCATCACTCATTATCCCAATGTTTGGTTGGAAAATGTTGTATGTCATTGGTGTTTTACCAGTTTTGTTAGTTCTTGTGATTCGTAAAGATTTAAAAGAGCCAGAAGATTTTACAAAAGAAGAAAAAGAAGTTAAAAAAGCTGATTTTTCTTTATTATTTGATGGAGCAAAAACGACTTGGCAAACAATTGGTTTATCATTAATGGTAACTGTTCAAATCGCAGGTTACTTTGGGTTAATGAATTGGCTACCTTCAATCATGCAAAAACAACTTGGGCTGTCTGTTTCAGGCTCTTCATTATGGATGATTAGTACCATTTTAGGAATGTCTTTAGGTATGTTAACTTTTGGTACAGTAATGGATAAATTAGGGCCAAGATTGTCATTTGGTTTATTCTTAGTCGCTTCATCAGCGTCTGTCTACTTACTAACATTAGCTAAAGGTCAATGGTCATTATTAATCGCAGCAGTTATTGTAGGTTACTTTATCAATGGAATGTACGGTGGATATGGGGCAATTATTAGTTTCTTATACCCAACAGAAATTCGAGCAACTGCTAATAACTTTATTATGAATGTGGGACGTGCTATTGGAGGCTTTTCATCAGTTGTGATTGGCTTTTTAATGGATCAATATAATTTAACAGTGGTTGTTATGTTCTTATCAATCATTTATCTAATTAGTTTAGTCATTATGTTAAATATTCCGGGACTAAAAAAATATAAATCAGCTTAATAAGAAGCGTGAGAGATAGCCTATTGTGACTCTCTCTCTTTTTTTAACTCCATTTTTAAATAAAAACTTACAAAAAGTGAGCAAAATATTTTACTTACAAAAAGTATGTTGGTATGATGCTCTTGTTACTAATAAAACTAAACAAAGAAGAGGATTGTGAAAATATGTCAGCATTTATTACAGCGTTAAAAAAACGTCGTTCAATTTACCATTTAGGAGAAAATATTTCTCTTTCAAATAAAGAAGTAGAAGAATTAGTAAAAGAAGTTGTTAGAGAAACACCAACATCATTCAACTCACAAACACAACGAGTTGTTATTCTTTTTGGAGATGCACACAAAAAATTATGGAACATGACAGAGGATGCTTTAAAACCTTTAACACCAGCAGAAAACTTCCCTGGAACTCAAGAAAAATTACAAGGTTTTGCAGCAGGAAAAGGAACTATTTTATTCTTTGAAGATATGGACGTTGTTAAAGGATTACAAGAGCAATTTGCATTATACGCAGAAAACTTCCCAATTTGGTCTGAGCAAGCAAGTGGTATGACTCAAGCTAACGTATGGGTAGCCTTATCTGAAAATAACATTGGAGCAAACTTACAACATTACAACCCAGTAATTGATGATGCTGTTGCAGCAGAATGGGAAATTCCAGCATCTTGGAAATTACGTGGTCAAATGGTATTTGGTTCTATTGAAACACCAGCTGGCGAAAAAGAATACATGGCTGATGATAACCGTTTTAAAGTATTTGGTTAATTAATCAGTAAGAGAGAGTACTCTATAAGTGTAAATACTTATAGAATACTCTCTTTTGTTATTTTATGAGATACGTTTTAATAATTTCTCCATATTTATTTTCAATATTTATTTGTGATAAATCTTGAAAGGTATAAGGGTGCAGTTCAATCGATTCATTATTTTTCATAGTTAAATCAACCTTGGTATCAATTCTAATAATCATAATACTAGGATCGTTATTATCAGCATAGTAGGCAGACCCAGAAACACTGCGGTAAAAAGGTAGATTGGCTGTAATTAAGACTTCTCTACTATCTGTCATTTTAATGGATTCAATTTGATTGGGACTGACTATTTCTTGACTTTGTAAGCTGCCGTAAACAAGAATTAGTAGACTTATTAATAAGGCGACTATTCCAACTGTTAATAACTTAATTTTTTTTGATTGTGTTTTACGTGTATTAGTATCTTCTGTAATTTGTTCTAACATTTTTTTATCTCCTCTCAATAATTCATCTAACGAGATCTCAAATAAATCACTAATGGCTACTATGGTTTCTAAATCGGGATAATTTCTACCAACTTCCCAGCTAGAAACGGTTGATCTGGAAACATTTAAAATGTCTGCTAATTGTTCTTGTGTCCATTTGTTTTTAACTCTCTGATTTTTAATTTCTTCTGAAATATTCATTAGTAAACCTCCTTGATTTCATTATTGATGAAACAGATGTAAATACCTAGTGTGTGTACGTATCGTTGCTATTATAAGGTTGACACAATTTGTATCATGAATAAATTTTCGATTGTATTAAGTTTATTATATCAAATTGAGTAAAGAGAATAGATTAATTATGATAAGCTAAAGGCAATTAATAATTATTTGGAGGAAGGAAAAGTGTCTGAATTTAATAACGCGCAGCAAGAAGAATATTCACGATTGATTAATAAGTCAGAAGATTATATCGAAGCGCACTTGGATGACATTATTAGTTTGGAGGATTTAGCTAATCATGCTAACTTTTCATCGTATCATTTTCATCGGTTATTCAAAGAGTATTCTCGTGAAACGTTAAAACAGTTTGTGACACGAATAAAAATGGAACGAGCAGCTCTTTTTTATCTATAAATCAATCTATTTCACTAACAGAAGTTGCCTTAAATTATGGCTATTCAGATGTTAGTTCCTTTAGTCGAGCTTTTAAAAGGTATTTCGGTAGGAGTCCATCTCATTATAGAAGAGAGCAAGAAATGACAAGAAAGAAGACTGAGAAGTTGTCATAATGAAGCCATACTAATAAATGGAGGAATGAATGATGATAAAACCAACTCATATCACAACAGAGACTTTAGAGAATCAAAAAATTATTTATATTCGTTTTAGAGGAAGTTACGTGGCATTTAGAAAAAATAGTCGAAAGATGTTTAAAGAATTATTTGACTTTGCGACGGAACAGGATTTAATCGATCCGGAGATAACAAAAGTATTAACGATGTATAATGATAATCCTTTTATAACAGAAGAAAAAAACTTAAGAACCACTATGGCGATGACTGTTTCTAACCAAGTTGAAATTAAAGAAAGTGGTAATGTTTGTATAGGCAGTATTTCTGGTAAATTTGGTGTTGGGCATTTTGACCTATCGGCTAAAGAATACGAAGCAGCTTGGCAGTATATGTATCAAGAGTGGTTATTCAAAGATACGAGTCAAATAAGAGATGCTATTCCTTTTGAACTATATGTGACAGAACCTCCTAAGAATATGAGGGATAAGAGTTTAACGGATATTTACATCCCAATAAATTGATTGTTTAGACTATAAAATTAGCTGAATTGTTATAAAAAATTTTATAGAATACTTCCACAGTTAAAAAAATTTGGTATACTTGAGTTTACATTTAATACAGTTGGAGGATTTTTTATGAAAATAGTCGTTTTAGCAGGTGGATTAAGTGATGAGAGAGATGTATCTTTATCCTCTGGTTCTCAAGTAGCCAACGCTTTAAAGAAAAATAACCATGATGTTTTATTATTAGATTTATTGGATGATGTTTCAAGTTATGATAATTTTGATATCGCTTACGAAGCATTAAAAAAAGAAAGCTATCATTATGCAGTACCTGAGATTGCCCCTGATTTAGAAAGCTTAAAAGAGAAACACAGTGCATCTGGCGAAGTAAGTTTAGGCTTATTACCTATTTGCCAAACTGCAGACATTGTTTTTTTAGCTTTACATGGTGGCATAGGTGAAAAAGGTAAAATTCAGGCCTTATTTGATATTTATAATATTAAATATACTGGTTCAAGTCATAAAGGTAGCGCCATGGCTATGGATAAGTTGTTAGCTAAAGAACTAATGGCTTTTAATGGTATCAACACACCTAACTGGCGCGTTTTTGAAGAAGGTATGTCTTTTGAAAAACCATGTGTGATTAAAGCTAATGATAACGGTTCAAGCATTGGTGTTTACATGGTAGATACAGAAGAGGCCTTTGAGGAAGCTATTAAAGAAGCTAAAACATTTAAGACTGACATTATTATTGAAGAGAAAATTGTTGGTCGCGAATTTGCTGTAGGTGTTCTAGATCAGGAAGCTTTACCAATTATTGAAATTATTCCTAAAGTTGGCTTTTATGATTATAAAAACAAATACCAAGCAGGCAGTGCTGAGGAAGTAACACCAGCTCATTTATCGGAAGAATTAACATTAAACATGCAAGCCATGGCTGTAAAAACACATAAAGCATTAAGACTTTCTAGTTATTCACGTATTGATTTTTTAATGGATGAATCAAATGAGATTTATTGTATCGAAGCTAACACATTACCAGGTATGACACCAACAAGTTTATTACCTCAAGAGGCTAGTGCTATGGAATTAGATTATGTATCTCTTTGCGAAAAGCTAGTTCAATTATCTTTAGAAAAATACGCTTCAAATTAATCAATTTTTATTCGAGTTATAAAAATAGGGGAGGGTTGTGTTGATGAAAAAGGAAAACCGTCAAGATTTAATTAAAGAAATTATATCAACGGAAAAAATTGAAAGTCAACAACAGCTATTAGAAGAGCTAGCCAAGCATGGTGTCGAAGCCACACAAGCTACTATTTCACGAGATATTAATGAACTTCGCATTGTTAAAATGAATGATGAAAATGGAAATATTCGGTATGATATATTACCAGAAAGAGTCGTATTCGAAAATGATTCTCAGTTACGTGAAGTGTTAAATGATTCGGTGACACAGATTACTCAAGTTCAATTTATGAATATTGTTAAAACATTACTTGGAACAGCAGATGTTGTGGCTGCTGAGATAGATGAACTAGGATTATCAGAAATTGTCGGAACATTAGCAGGAACAGACACTATTGTGCTGATATCAACTTCAGAAGCAGAAGCTAAGCAAATTAATAAACAACTGTCATCTTATCTTAATTAGGAGGGTATATATGTTATCAGGATTACAAAATGGTTCAGATATTCGAGGAATTGCTATTACTCACGAAGAGTTTCAAGCGAATTTAACAGAGAAAGAAGTTCAAATGATTGGAACGGGCATTTTAGCTTGGTTAAAAGAAACAAAAGGACTTTTAGATAGACCGTTGAAAATCGCGATTGGTCATGATAGTCGTTTGTCAGCAGAGATGATCAAAACAAGTTTGATAGAGGCTTTTATGAAAGAAGACGTATTAGTTTATGATACAGGATTTTCAACGACACCAGCAATGTTTATGGCCACTCAGTTTGAGGAATTTAATGCAGATTGTGGCATTATGATTACAGCAAGCCACTTACCTTATTACTACAATGGGATTAAGCTGTTTACAAAATCTGGTGGAGCTGAGCATGAAGATATTGATGTGATACTTGAAAAGAGTAAGGCTGTCGATAATTCACTACCTAATAAAGGTGTTGTTGAGAAAAAAGAAATTATTTCTCTTTATGCAACTGATATGGTTAAAAAGATTCAGCAAGCAACAGCAGAAGAGTTACCTTTAGCTGATTTTCATATTGTATTAGATGCTGGTAACGGTGCAGGGGGTTTCTTTGCTGAAAAAGTACTAGGTGCTTTAGGGGCAAATACAGCAGGTAGCCAATTTTTAGAGCCAGATGGAACATTCCCAAATCATATGCCAAATCCTGATAATAAAGAAGCAATGGCTAGTATTCAAGAAGCTGTCTTAACACATAAAGCTGATTTAGGTGTTATTTTTGATACGGATGTCGATAGAGCTGCAGTTGTAGCTAAATCAGGACAGGTGATTAATCGAAATAATCTAATCGCTGTATTGGCGCAAATTGTTTTAGAAAACAATCCAGGTCAGACAATTGTGACTAATTCACCTACTTCAAGTCACTTAAAGGACTTTATTGAAGAACTAGGTGGAAAGCAAGTACGTTATCTATGTGGCTATCGTAACGTGATTAATAAAGCAATTAAATTAAATGAAGCAGGAATTGAAACGCCATTAGCTATTGAAACAAGTGGGCATGCTGCCTTTAAAGAGAATTATTTCTTAGATGATGGGGCATATGTGATTGCTAAAATTTTGATGTTATTACCTAAATTAAAACGAGAAGGTAAAAGCTTAAGTGATTTAATTGATAATTTAAAACAACCTGCTGAAGCACAAGAGGTTCGTTTTAAAATTTCTGGAGACAATTACCGCGTTTATGGTGAATCTGTTATTGAGAAGCTACACGATTTTGTTAAAGAAGTCCCTGGATTTACAGTAGATGTTGAAAATGAAGAAGGTATCAGAGTTAACACAACTGAAACATTTGGTTCCGGTTGGTTCTTACTCCGCATGAGTTTACATGAGCCATTACTTGTTCTTCAAGTCGAAAACGATGAGCTAGGCAAAAATAAATCAGTTTTTACTAAGTTAGCAGAGTATTTTGTTAAGGAAGAGCGATTAAATACCGATAAGTTATCAGAAGTCTTAAAATAAAGGTGTGAGCAACTTGGTGCGAGTAATCAATAATGGTCCTAAAATTAATTTTGAGAAAAAAACAGTGGCTGCTATGATTGATATTTATTACAAACAATATCATGATGAGGAACATTTGATCGAACGAGATGATGTTCTTGAATATGCGATGACACGTCTAAATTACTGTCGTTTTGGTGAAGAAAAACCAACTTGCAAAGTGTGTCCAGTTCATTGTTACAAAAAAAGTTATCAAGAAAAAATGAAGTTAATTATGCGTTATTCAGGACCAAGAATGCTATTGTACCACCCTATTATGTCAGTTGAACACTTCTTGAAAGAATGGCATTATAAAAGAAAAGATGATTGACTTTAAAAATCAGAGATGATAGTATTTCTGTGATACAGTACTAATTAAATAAAAAGAATGGATTAGTAAAGGACTAATGCTGGATTAAAAGAGAGAAATCAATTGCTGAAAGATTTCATCCTGTCATCCCTTGAACCTACCAATTAAACAAATAGGTTGGATACCTTTATCATCCCTTAAGTTGTAAAGTACAAATCTACTTTAAAGCAAGGTGGCACCGCCGTTTTTGGTCCTTGCATTAAAGTAGATTTTTTTGTGTTTTAATATGAAGGAGGAAAAGAAAAATGGCTAAAAAACAAGGTTTCGTAAAAGAAATTACAAGTCGTGATGACGACTTTGCAAAATGGTACACAGATGTGTGTTTAAAAGCAGAATTATGTGATTACTCAAGTGTTAAAGGAATGATGGTAGTTCGCCCAACAGGAACTGCAATTTGGGAAAATATTAGAGATGTCATTGACAAAAAAATCAAAGCTACAGGACATGAAAATGTGTTAATGCCAATGTTAATTCCTGAAAGCTTATTATTAAAAGAAGCGGAACATGTTGAAGGATTCGCACCAGAAGTTGCTTGGGTAACTCATGGTGGTAATAACGAATTACAAGAACGTTTAGCAATCCGTCCAACATCAGAAGTTGTATTTGCTGAGCATTTCAAAAAAATTATTCACTCTCACCGTGATTTACCTGTTCTTTATAACCAATGGGTAAGTGTGGTTCGTTGGGAAAAAAATACACGTCCATTCTTAAGAACAACAGAATTTTTCTGGCAAGAAGGACATACATGTCACGCAACAGCTGAAGAAGCTCAAGCAGAAACAAAATTAATGTTAGAGACGTATGTGGATGTGTGTGAAAACTATTTAGCCATTCCAGTTGTTTCAGGTGTTAAATCTGAAAGTGAAAAATTTGCAGGTGCTGATAAAACATTTACCAATGAAACATTAATGTATGATGGAAAAGCATTACAAATTAATACATCACATGATTTTGGTGATAACTTTGGTAAAGCATTTGATATTAACTTTACTAACAAAGAAGGTAAAGAAGAAGCTGTTTACACAACTTCTTGGGGATTCACAACACGTGCTATTGGTGGAATGATTATGGTTCATAGTGATGACCGTGGATTAGTAATTCCTCCAAGAATTGCACCAACTCAAGTTATGATTATTCCGATTGCTCAACACAAAGAAGGCGTCTTGGATAAAGCTTATGACTTAAAAGAGTCATTAAGCAAAAACATGAGTGTTAAAGTTGATGCGAGTGATAAACAACCTGGTTGGAAATTCAGTGAAGCTGAAATGAAAGGTTATCCAGTTCGTATTGAAATTGGACCTCGTGATATTGAAGAAGGTAAAGTCGTTGTGGTTCGTCGTGATACATTAGAAAAAATCACAATGGAATTAAATGATGAGTTAGCAAGCAACATTGAAAACTTATTAGAAACAATCCAACAAGAAATGTTTGATCGCGCTAAAGAACGTCAAGATGCTAAAACTCGTACAGCAACAACTAAAGAAGAATTTTATGAGTTAATTGAAGAAGGCGGATTTGTCTTAGCTCCTTGGTCAGGAGACCCAGAAGTAGAAGCGAAAATCAAAGAAGATACTGGAGCAACATCAAGATGTTGGAGTTTAGAACATCAAAATGATGATTTAACAGGTGTTAAAGATTTATGGAATGGCAAAGATGCTAAATACATGATGCACTGGGCGAAAGCTTATTAATACCTCAAACAAAAGAAGCTGACTTTTAAGGTCAGCTTCTTTTTATATTATAGAAACCCTGCGTATATTGTGAAAAAAAGCACTAATTTTAGTGTTAAAATAGGTAATATAGATATGTTTGTTAAAAAGAAAGAGGGTATATAGATGAAAACATGGAAAAATAGTATGGTTGGTATGATAACTGTTATTTTATTGTTTTGTTTAGGAACGGTAGGTTTTTCTGTTGCTCAAGCTGCCCAAGAAGTGAAAGACGGTGGCGATTTTTATACAGATGTCCCAGAAGCGAAAGACTCATTGTTAGGTGCAGCTAGCTATTTTCATATTTTTGCAAATCAGGCTTATTTAGGGAATCATACAAATGGAAACGTTGCCACAAAAAAACTGTCAGGGTCAGCAAACTTTGGAACCCAAGGTATATCAGGAATTGAGTATAACTACGCTAAACAAGTGGATAATATAAACGGAGCATCAGGTATTCACGAGCATACGAAAATGGTATTTGGAAAAGAAACCAGAATAGATTTATCTGAATACAATCGTCCAAGAGTAAATGGTACACAAATGGACCGAGTTTCAGGTGATGATATTTATCAAGATAAAAATGGTCAGTTCTATATTAATTTTGAGGAAGAGTTTAAACACTTAGAGTCAGTTAGTAGTGATTTAATTAAGAAAGAACCAGTAAAAACTTTTTATAATAAGGATTTTAAAAATGAAAATGAAAGAGAAATTGATGTGTCTCTTTATAAGGGTGATGATATTTATATCAAATTAGCACCTGAAGTATTACGAATAAATACACCATTAACTATCAAAGGATTGGAAAAAAATAATGGTGATGGGCAATTTAAGAATGTCTATATTATTGTAGAAACAGATAATGCAAACAATTATAATGTGCAAAGTCAGATTAAGTTTAGATATACAGATGGTTCTGAAAGAGGAAATAAAGAAACTGTAGATTTTTCTGATAGTACTGTTTTATGGACTTTTGCTCATAATGAGAAACCTTTTTCAGGTGACATTAATTTAGGTAGTACTTGGTTAGGAAGTATTTTAGCACCACTTGCAGCTTTAGGTGGTGGTCAAAATATTGATGGGAATATCATTGTTGATCATTTTAAAGGTGCAGGAGAAACCCATGGATGGAATTTCCAAAAAAATAAAAAAGGTCATGTTGTTTTAAGAAAAACATCTTCTAAAGATAGTAGTAAGTTTTTAGAAGGAGCTATTTTTGATTTGTATAAAGTTGGCAATGACAAAGCAATACTTAGTAATCTAACAACAGATGCTAAAGGAGAAATCAAAGTAACGGATTTAAAACCAGGTGAGTATTACTTTAAAGAAGTTGCTGCCCCAAAAGGATATGTACTAGAAGATAAAGAATATCACTTTACGATAAAAGATAAGACACTTGAAACAATTGAAAGCGTTGAGGTTTCAAATAAACCAATTGAGCCAGAAGAACCAGAACTATTTCTTGGTGAAGTTCGTTTAATAAAAGTAGATGAAGCAGATGGAAATACAGTAACCAATAGATTAAAAGGGGCAGTTTTTACTTTATATCAAGAAGTTGAAGGGAAAGAACCTGTATTAATTAGTGATAAATTAACAACTGATGGTAGGGGAGAATTAAAAGTAACGAATCTAAAAAAAGGGAAGTATTACTTTAAAGAAGTAACTCCACCTAAAGGATATGAAATATCAGAAAAAACATATCCATTTGAAATAACGAAAGAAATCATTCAGTCAGCAAAAGATATTGTATTCTCTGTTCCAAATAAAAAATTATATTCTATTTCTTTAGAAAAAACCGATAAAGATAATGCTAAATTATTACTCGCTGGAGCTGAATTTTCTTTATTTAAAGCAGATGGTACATTGGTTAAAGAGAAATTGACTACAAATTCAGAGGGGAAACTCATTTATGATAAGTTAGTTCCAGGTGAGTATCACTTTGTAGAAACGAAAGCACCTAAGGGGTATGAGTTAGATGCCACTCCTATTAAATTTACAATTAGTGAGACAGATCCCTTTGAGACACGTCATATTTTTATGACGAATACCAAGATTGTTGAAAAAGGCAAAGTTGAATTAACAAAAGTGGATAGTGAGACGAAAACAATGTTAAGCGGAGCAGAATTTTCATTGTACACAGAAGCGGATGTTTTACTACAAGAAAATCTAAAAGTAGATAGTAAAGGGAAATTAGTTGTCGAAGATTTGGATTTAGGTAATTACTACTTTGTGGAAACGAAAGCGCCAGTTGGTTATGAGTTATCAACTGAAAAATTAGTATTTAAAGTTGAAACAGGAAAAACATCAGAAGTTATCCAAGTAACAGCTGAGAATTCAAAAGAAAAAGCACCAGAAAAAGGCAAAGTTGAATTAACAAAAGTGGATAGTGAAACAAAAGAAACATTAAGCGGAGCCGAGTTTTCGTTGTACACAGAAGCTGGTGTTTTACTACAAGAAAATCTAAAAGTAGATAACACAGGAAAATTAGTTGTCGAAGATTTGGATTTAGGTAATTACTACTTTGTGGAATCGAAAGCGCCAGTTGGTTATGAGTTATCAACTGAAAAATTAGTATTTAAAGTTGAAACAGGAAAAACATCAGAAGTTATCCAAGTAACAGCTGAGAATTCAAAAGAAAAAGCACCAGAAAAAGGAAAAGTTGAATTAACAAAAGTGGATAGTGAAACGAAAGGAGTACTAAGCGGAGCCGAGTTTTCGTTGTACACAGAAGCTGATGTTTTATTACATGAAAATCTAAAAGTAGATAGTGCAGGAAAATTAGTTGTCGAAGATTTGGATTTAGGTAATTACTATTTTGTAGAAACGAAAGCGCCAGTTGGTTATGAGTTATCAACTGAAAAATTAGTATTTAAAGTTGAAACAGGAAAAACATCAGAAGTTATCCAAGTAACAGCTGAAAATACAAAAGAAAAAGTACCAGAAAAAGGCAAAGTTGAATTAACAAAAGTAGATAGTGAAACGAAAGAAACATTAAGCGGAGCCGAGTTTTCATTGTACACAGAAGCTGATGTATTACTACGAGAAAATCTAAAAGTAGATAGTGTAGGAAAATTAGTTGTCGAAGATTTAGACTTAGGTAATTACTACTTTGTAGAAACGAAAGCCCCAGTTGGTTATGAGTTATCTACTAAACGGCTAGCCTTTAAAGTAGAAACAGGAAAAACATCAGAAGTTATCCAAGTAACAGCTGAGAATACAAAAGAAAAAGTACCAGAAAAAGGCAAAGTTGAATTAACAAAAGTGGATAGTGAAACAAAAGAAACATTAAGCGGAGCCGAATTTTCGTTGTACACAGAAGCTGGTGTTTTACTACAAGAAAATCTAAAAGTAGATAGTGCAGGGAAATTAGTTGTCGAAGATTTAGACTTAGGCAATTACTACTTTGTAGAAACCGAGGCTCCAGAAGGTTATGAACTATCAACTGAAAAATGGTATTTCCAAATAGAAACTGGAAAAACAGAAGAAGTTGTTACTGTAGAAGCTGAAAATGTTAAAGAAGTAGTACCCGAAAAAGAAAAAGGCAAAGTTATCCTAAGGAAAACTGATCAAGAAAATCAGTCGAATCGATTAGTAGGTGCGGTGTTTAATCTTTATACCTCAACTGGAGCATTGGTACATGAGGGATTAGCGACAGATGCAAATGGGCAACTGATGGCAGACAACTTAGAAATTGGTTCATATTATTTTATAGAAACGAAAGCACCAACTGGCTATCAATTATCAACTGAAGCAATTCCTTTTGAGATAGAAAAAGGAAAAACCAGTGAGCCCACTCTTGTTACTATTACCAATCAAAAAGAGGAATTAGTGGGATCAGTGATGCTAGAAAAAGTAGACAGTGAAAATAGTGGAATTAAATTATCAGGAGCTGTTTTCTCTTTATACAATGAAAATGGCCAATTGATTCATGCTGACTTAGTAACAAATGAAGCAGGTATTCTGGTTGTAGATAATTTGCAAAAAGGCAATTACTACTTTGTAGAAAACAAGGCTCCAGAAGGTTATGCTACTACTTCTCAAAAATATAATTTTACGATTCAAGGAAATGACGTAGCAGAAGTTGTTCAACTACAGGCAACCAATGAAAAAGAAGAGTACGTTGGATCTGTTATTCTTAGAAAAACAGATCAAGAAAATAGTCAATTAGTTTTATCAGGAGCAGAATTTAGTTTGTATAAAGAATCAGGAGAATTAGTTAAATCTAGTTTAGTAACCGATAATCAAGGTGAGATTAGAGTAGAAAATCTGGATCCAGGGAACTACTATTTTACAGAGACTAAAGCTCCTGTAGGTTATGAATTATCAAATATATCATATCCTTTTGTTATCAATGAAAATGAAACAAGTGAAGTCGTAAGAGTTGAAGCTACTAATTTAGCTAAGCACGTTGTAGGCTCTGTCAGACTAACTAAAGTAGATGGTCAAAATACATCACAGGTATTAAAAGGAGCAGAATTTTCGTTGTTTACTAGTTCAGGAGAGCTATTACAGGAAAGTCTAATGACGAATGAACTTGGAATCATCGAGGTAACTAATTTACCATTAGGAAGTTACTATTTCCTAGAAATCAAAGCACCAACTGGCTATGAATTAACGACTAAAAAATACAATTTCGAGATAACAGAAAATAATAGTTCAGATGTCGTTCAAGTTCAAGCTGAGAATATTAAAGAACCTTCTGTAGAACCTAAATTGGGTACAGTAAGATTAATAAAAATCGATAAGAATGATGAAGCTAAAGTCTTAATGGGAGCTGAATTTGCTCTTTATACAGAGAAGGGGGATTTACTTCAAGCTGGATTGACAACTGATAAAAATGGGCAGTTGGAAATAACTCATCTAGAAGAAGGTCGCTACTATGTTATTGAGACTAATGCTCCTATTGGTTATCAAAAATCAAATGAAAAATATTACTTTGACATTAAAGTAAGTGAAGTCTCAGAAGTCACTCAAGTGAAAGTAACTAATGAAGAGAAAGTTTATTTAGGAGCTGTTGAGTTAAGAAAAACAGATAAGGAAGATGAGAACAAGTTCTTAAAAGATGCAGAATTCTCATTGTATAAAGAAAATGGCGACATTGTAAGAGAAAAATTAATGACCAATGAACAAGGGCGTATCGTAGTAGGTCAATTAGAAGAAGGAAACTATTATTTTATTGAGACCAAAGCACCCATTGGTTACAAAAAAACAGATAAGAAATATTCATTTGAAATTAAAGCTAATGAATTGAATCTGATGACTCAAGTAAAAGTAACTAATGAACAAGAAGAATTCTTTGGCTCAGTGGAGTTAATTAAAACAGATGAGGCAGATACAAAAAAAGTATTAAAAGGCGCCGAATTCTCACTTTACAATGAGCATGATAAATTAATATCAGAAAAACTTTTGACAGATAAAGATGGTAAATTGGTTGTTGAAAAATTAGCAGAAGGTAACTACTATTTTGTGGAAACGAAAGCACCAACAGGATATACTCTATCTAAAGAAAAACATCCATTTACAATTAATAAAAATTCCCAAGAAAAACTGGTACAAGTGAAAGTTACTAATAAAGTAACACCCGTAACACCTGTTAAACCAGTAGACCCAATTAAACCAGTGAATCCAACGACACCAACTAATCCAACAGGAAAATTCTTACCTAAAACAGGTGAAGTTTCAAGTCATCTTTTACTGATTGGTTGGACAGTCATATTAGGAACGTTCTTTATTTATTGGAAAAAAACTTACGATAAAAAGTATTTGAATTAAAATAAAACCACTGTGATTTCTTTTGAAAGGAAATCACAGTGGTTTTTAATTAAGTTGATTTAATTTGTGTTTCAATAAATACAAATCAAGAGGTATTTTAGAGACGCATTGACTATCCCAAAAATCATCATTTTTGTATCTTGGAACTAGATGAACGTGAAAATGAGTACCTTCATCCATTGTAGCACCATTATTTTGTAGGACGCTAACACCTAACACGTGAAACTCGTTTTCTAATAGATGGATTATCTTTTTTTCAAATGAGAACAAGTCTAAAAGGACATTATCAGGAATTTCTAAAAGAGTTAGGTAGTGCTTTTTAGAAATAAGTAAGATATGTCCTTCTTGAATAGGATCAATGTCTAAAACAGCAAAAAAGTGTTGGCTTTCAGCTAAAATATTAGTAGGTTGGATGTTTTTGCAAAAAATACAAGAACTCAATATATCACCTCATCTATTTTGTTTGATTGAATTAATAAACGTTGCAATGTCTTCATCACTTGTTAGTTTAATAATTTGTTTTTCTGCCCCATGTTCGTCAATGATTTGTTGAATATTAGGAACATTGTTCTTTTTAAAGCGCCAGACAAAAAGTAAAAATTTAAAACTAAGTTTATTTGGATTGCCAAAAGGTGTTTGTTTTCTGAAATAAGAAAAGTAACGTTTACTAACACGGAATAAACATAGTGTTCTTGGAGCATCTAACCAAATAATAGTATCTGCATAAGTTGCTCTAAGTGCCATTGTCCGATTATAATTACCATCAATAATCCAGCGGTCTGTTTTTAATACTTTAACAAGTTCGGTATTAAATTCTTCCCTGGAAAGATAGTCTTTATTATTTTTCCAATTAATTTTATCTAAATGATACAAAGGTAGTCGTAATTGCGTTCTTAAATTGTTGGCTAAAGTAGATTTACCAGATCCAGGAGAGCCAATAATTAGGACTTTGTTCATGTTGAAAACCTCCTTACACTTAATTATCGGATAGAAAAGGCTTGGCTTTAACAGTTATCTTTTCTTTTGTAAAGGGGTGAATTAATTCAAGTTCCTTCGCATGAAGCATAAGTCTTTTGTTATGTATTCCTCTAGGGTGATACAAAGGATCACCAATAATTGGTTTGCCAATTGAGGTTAGATGAACTCTGATTTGATGGGTACGTCCTGTATCCAGAGAACACTCGACCCAAGTATTTTTTCCGCTATGTTTAAATTCTTTAACATGTGTAATGGCATGTTGACCTCGTTTTTCATCAACAATTCGTTTCCTACGATCATGTCTATCTCGACCAATAGCTTTATTAATAGTTAATTGCTTTTTAGGCAACTGTCCTTCAATTTGAGCTTCGTATAAACGATTAATTTCTTTTTTTTCAAGCATTCTACCCAGAATAGGAAGAACTACTGGATTTTTAGCAAATAAAACAGCGCCACTCGTTTCTTTATCTAATCGATGAACTACGTATGGTGTTTGTTTTTTTGACATAAGATAAGCAGCTAAATCATTTAACAAGGTATCAGTTTCATCTGGTTGATTAGGATGAGTTTTAATACCTGCTGGTTTGTTAACGATGATTAAGTGTTCATCTTCAAATAACGGGTTAATAGTTTCTTTTTTTCCTAGTAAAATAGTAGGTTTTTCATAGTCTTCTTCTTCAAAGATAAGAGTGACTTTATCTAATGGATTAACCATCTCATGAAACATTGCGGGTACATCATTAAGGAGTACATTTTTTCTAGTTCGTAAAAAATGTTTTACTTTTCTAGGAATAAGCCACTCGTTTTCAAGTAACTCTTTAATGGTTTGTTGTTTGGTTTCTTTAGGTAGAATAAAAGTAAATTCCATGGGTGACTCCAATCTATTTGTTACAAAACTTTATATATTTTTTAGAATTGTAACACACTTTATTAACAACTTCATGTTACCATAGGCTAGTGTTTAAGATAAGTCCTTGGTCTCATCCAAGTTAGACAAAGGCTGTGTTACTATAAAAGTAACTTAATTAAAGAAAAAGAGGAGTTATGCATGGAATATATAAAAAAAATAGGAGCAACCATAAAAGACTACTTTAATAAGTTTTGGACATGGTTTGGTCCGTACTTCCAACGATTTAGAGCATGGCGTAAACGTGTTTGGAAAAAATATCATATTAACAAAATTATTATTTTAGCTATTATGACAGTGACATTAGTAATGAGTGTGTACTTATTCTATTTAGCCAAAAATACAAATGTCTCTAGTTTGAAATCAGGATTAGAACAAGTCACAACGATTTATGATAAAGATGGCGACGAGGCAGGCACCATGGCTAAGTATGGTTCAAAAGGAAGCTTTGTGAAAATTGACAATATTTCACCATACATTAAAGATGCTTTGGTAGCAACTGAGGATAGAAAGTTTTATGAGCATAAAGGTTATGACATTAAAGGGATAGCTAGAGCTGCTGTACGAAAAGTTCTGAGAGGAAATAATAGTGGTGGTGGTGGTAGTACCATTACCCAACAGCTTGCTAAAAACGCCTTTCTGACCCAAGAGCAAACAATGACCAGAAAAGCAAAAGAATTATTTCTAGCTATTGAGATAGAAAAAGAATACAGCAAAGATGAAATTATGGAAATGTATTTGAATAAAGCTTATTTTGGTAATGGGGTTTGGGGTGTTCAGGATGCCTCACTGAAATATTTTGGGAAAAATGCAAGTGACGTGACTATTGATGAAGCAGCCGTCCTTGTCGGAATGTTAAAGGGACCAAGTATTTATAATCCGATAGATAACATGGAAAATGCAGTAGCAAGACGTGACACTGTTTTATCTGTGATGGTAGAAACAGGGAAACTGGATAAAGAGACAGCTGATCATTTAATGACTCAACCCTTAGAAATAGCCGATTCTTATGTTCCAGAGCATGACTCTTATCGTTATCCGTACTATTTTGACGCAGTTATTAGTGAAGCAGTTGATGTAACAAAATTAACCGATGATGATATTTCTAATGGTGGATACAAAATTTTTACAGCTTTAGATCAACAATATCAAATTGGAATGGACCAAACATTTGCAAATGACAGTCTTTTCCCAGCGGCGGCATCTGACGGAGCGATTGTTGAAGCAGCCTCAGTTGCTTTGGATCCTAAAACAGGTGGCGTTAGAGGGATTATTGGTGGACGTGGTGATTATACCTATCGAGGTTGGAATAGAGCAACTCAATCTATGTTATCACCAGGTTCGACTTTAAAACCTTTATCAGTTTATACACCTGCCTTAGAAGCAGGATATAAACCAGATGATATACTAAAAGATGAAGCATTGAGTTATTATGATGTTCAAAACTATTCTCGTACTTACTCAGGACAAGCGACAATGACGGAGTCTTTAATTAATAGTTTAAACGCACCAGCTGTATGGTTACTAAACGAAATTGGCATTGATAGAGGCTATAAAAAAGTAGAACAATTTGGCATTAAATTAGATGAAAAAGACCGTTATCATGGTTTAGCTTTAGGGGGATTAACTAAAGGGACAACCCCAATAAATATGGCGAGTGCTTACACGGTATTTGCTAATGAAGGAATGAAAGCTGAGCCTCATTTTATCACTAAAATAGAAGATGCTAATGGTGTTATTATCTATGAAAATGAAAAGCCAAAAACAAAACGCGTTACAACACCAGAAGTAGCAGAAGAAATGACAGGGATGCTTCAAGGTGTTTTCAGTTCTGGTACTGGGATGGAAGCAAAACCTTATGGCTATACAATCGCAGGTAAAACAGGGACAACTGAAAATATAAATGCTGATGGTATGTCAAAAGACCAATGGATTATTGGTTACACACCTGATGTAGTTGTTTCTACTTGGATTGGTTTTGATAAGAGTGGACCAGACCATTACTTAACAGGTAGCAGTGGTAGTAACTTAGCGAACATCTTTAGAGATGAAACACAACGTATCCTAGCAGCTTCACCAAATACTCCTTTTTCAACAGCTGATATCACACAAGAGTCAGTAGAAGAAAAGAAAGAAAAAAATGGCTTTGGCGAAACCATGAATGATATTGGAGACAAAGTAGTTGAAGGAGCTAATGCCGTTGGAGATGGTATTAAAAAAGGTGTCGATGCAGTAGGCGACATGTGGGATAGTTTATGGAATAAAGTTACTAGGTAAATAGTAGGTTTTTAGAGTTATAAATGTTACAATAACATCAGATTAAACATTAAAGGAGCCAATATACATGACAGTTAATATTTACGATAGCGCTAATCAAATCGAACGTGAAATTCGTGAAATGGATGAATTCAAAGCTTTACAAGCAGCTTTTGATGCAATGAAAGCTGATACTGAATCATTCGAATTATTTAAAAATTTCCAAGAATTACAAGTTGAATTACAACAAAAACAAATGCAAGGTATTGAGTTCTCAGAAGAAGATGCTCAACAAGCTCAAGAAATGGCAGTAAAAGTTCAAGGAACTGCTGTTATTCAAGAGTTAATGCAAAAAGAACAAGCATTTAGCGTTATTATTAACGACTTAAATCGTATTATCATGAAACCAGTTCAAGAGTTATACGAAATGGGTGAATAATTCAAAGGGAGCGTAAGGAAACTTAGCTCCCTTTTTTTGTCATTTTTATAGAAAAATACCTCATAAATAGGTATGATGTAGAGGAGGAGTGATACGAATGAAATTTATTCATACAGCAGATTTACATATAGACCAACCTTTTTCTGGCATTCATTCAGATCATGCTGAAATAAGAGAATTATTAAAAACAAGTAACCAACAAGTTCTATCAAATATTATAGATCAATGTATTGAAAATAAAGTTGATTTTTTATTAGTGGTAGGAGATACCTTTCATCAACCACAACCTTCTATTCATACCCAAAAAATGGTAATGGATCAATTTGAAAGATTAAATCAAGAAGGTATTAAAGTAGTAATGTCCTTTGGAAATCACGATTATTATTCTGAACAACGTTATTGGTTTGACTGGCCTGAAAATGTCATTTTATACACAAAAGAAGAAGTTCAAACTAAAACGATTCATTTAAAAAATGGGGATTCTGTTGCTATCAGTGGCTTTTCTTATGAAAATAAATGGATAAACACATCTAAAGTAGAAGAGTATCCTAAAAGAGAGACTGGAACAACTTATCATATTGGTTTTTATCACGGAGATACAACAGAAAATTATGCGCCTTTTAATTATCAAGAACTTCCTGTGAGCTATGAATATTGGGCTTTAGGTCATATTCATAAAAGTGAGAAGATTGCAGAGCGTCCATTAATAGTTTATCCAGGAACACCTCAAGGGCACACTAAAAAAGAAAGCCAAACTAAAGGGATTGCATTAGTTGAGATTGACCGTAGTGGCAGAAAATTTGAATGGATAGATGTTGAAACTGTAAAGTGGCATAAGGAAGAGTGTCATTTAGAAGAAGATATAACCAAACAAGAGTTATTAAATAAAGTAGAACGATTTTTATTAGAAAAATCTTATGAGCCAGTTTTAAATATCGTTAGCTTACACCTATTAGCTAGTTCTGAGAATACGAGTAGCTTACTAAAAGAACAAGATGAAGTCCTAGCTTATTTACAGGAGAAATTATATCAAGCATCAAATAAACAGATTTGGCTAAAAGAATTAAGCTTTGGTCAGTTATCATCAGACAAACTGATTATGGGATTTGAAACAACTCTTATTGATGACTTAAGTCATATTTATCAAGAAAAACAACAATTTGAAAAAGTTGTTGAAGATTTAATTAACCAACCAGGAATATCTAAAAATTTAGATTGGTCGGAAGAAGATTTATTGGAAATGGTAACAGCAAGTAGTCAATTAATTAAAGATAAAATGATTTTTAAAAATGAGGAAGAATAATGAAATTAAAACAGTTACAGATCGATGGATTTGGAAAAATTAATAATCAGATCATTACGATTGATCCTCAAAATCAATTGATATTTGGTGCTAATGAGGCTGGAAAGTCTACCATTTATCAATTTATTCGTACTATTTTATTTGGTTTTCCTAAAAAACGTGAAATGGTACGTGACTTTACGCCAGTTAATGGAGCCGTTTATGGCGGAAAAATTACTTTTGAGAATCAAATACATGGTCAAGTGGTTGTTGAACGATACAAAGAAAAAAATAAAGGACAAGCAAGTGTTCGATTAGAAGATGGAACTACTGGTTCTGAATCTTTATTAGAACAAATGCTATCTCCTTTAACAAAAGAAACATTTGATCAAATTTTTACGTTCCAACAAGAACAATTAACTGAATTGAATCAGTTAAACGAAACGAAATTACAACATTTATTACTGTCTGTTGGTTTAACAGGTAGTCGAAGATTAACGCGTATGGGAGATAATTTTTTAAAGGAACGTCAAAAATTATTTAAGCCAAGTGGACGTGTTCCAGAAATTAATCAAAAACTACGTCAACTTGAAAAAATTGAAGAACAAATCGCTATTGTTGAAGCTCAAGAAAAAACATATCAACAAAAGCGTCATCAGATGAGTGAATTAACAGAAGAGATTACTGCAATTGAAAAAGAAAAAATATATCAACAAGAATTAGAAAAAACTGTCTTAGAGCAACAAAAACGATTTCCAATGTATATCGAGTGGGAATCGCTTGAAAAAGAATTTTCTGAAGATGGTCATGTTTCTGAAAGAAGACTGGATGAAGTTCGCCAAGAATTGGCTAATTATGACTTCTTATTAAGAAAAGAAAAAGAATTATTAGAAAGTCAAAGTGCTCATTTAGAAACAGAATCACCGGCGTATCAATTTTATTTAGAGAATCAGCGATTATTTGATGACTTATTGGAAGAACAATTGTTAGTAGAGTCTTTAACAGAAAGACGTCAGCTACTAGATCAACAGTTAAAAGAGTATCAAAATAGTAAGCAAACTCTATTTGAGAAATACCGTCTTTCTGAAGAGACATTACCAGTGGAGTTAGCAGAAGATGTAGAACAAGAAATGCTTGCTTTAGCTAAGGAAGAAGAAGAGTTAGTTCGTCAAAAAGTAGTTCTTTCTAATGAAAAAAGCCGTCTAAGCATTCGTCATAAGGACGTTGATTATGCTTTAACAACAGTTGAAAATCAATTAACCCCCTATGAAGGTGGCAAGTCAGAAACAGCTAATATGTCATCTAGTATTAAATGGTTCTCTGGTTTGGCTCTTGCAATTGCTTTGTTATTCTTAATGCTAGCTCTTGTGATTGGGAAGTTTTGGTTATATCTTGTGGTTATTATTTTGGCTGGTGCAGGAGTATACGGTTTTATTTATACTAATAAGTCAAAAAATAACAAAGCACCTTTATCTAAAGAATCGGCTAAAGAAGATTATTTATTACAGCTTAGTATGGCAGATGAAGTTGCCCATTCAATGCATGACATTGATACTCAACTAGCTGAAGTAGATGAAAAAGATGTTCAGCTTCAAGCAAAAAAACAAGACTGGGCGGATCGTTATGGATTCTCAATGAAAGAAACCATGACTTTATGGTTATCTCGTATTCCAATCTATTTACAATTACAGAATATCCAAGAAAAAGAAGAAGAAATGCTTGGTAATTTAGCAGAGATTGACCGTGTCTTGGAGTCGTATAAAGACTCGTTATCTTTTGCTAAACAATGGGTATCTATTGAAAATAAATCAGTTAAAGAGAGTTTCCATGCGCTAAAAGAGTTTGTTAATGAACAACAACGCTATTTAACAGATAAAGCAATGGCTACTAATAACCAACAGTCATTCCAAGAGAAACTTCATGATATTAGAAAAGAAGTAGCTTCTGCTAAGGAAACTGTGTTGTCACTTATCGATTCATCAAAAGTAACCACAGTTGAAGAAGGAAAAGTGTGGCTGAAAAAACAAGAAATGTCAGAGAAAAGTCAAAGTAGAAAAGAAGAACTTGCTTTATCTTTAGAAGATTACTTTGATTTAAATAAACGCTATCAATTAGTTTCTATTAATCAACACTTAATCCGTGTTAAAAATGAAATAGATAGATGTCATGAGAAAATTAACCAAAATCAAGATACCTATCAAGCCTTGAAATACGAACTTCTTCAAATGGAGAAAAATGGTTCTTTAGATCAGCTCTATCAAGAAAAAGAAAATCGTCTATCAGTTATAAAAGACTTATCTGAAAAATGGATGACTTACCGAGTAGCTGAAGAGTTAACGCAGGATGTATTTAGGTATTTGTCAGATCAACAACTACCAGCGTTGCTGGCTACAGTTACTTCTTATTTCAAAATCTTAACAGAAGGTCGTTATATTAAAGTGTTTGTTAGAGAAGGTCAATTAATGGTATTAGATAATAATCAAAGAAAATGGCCGATTATTCAGTTATCTACAGGAACAAAAGATCAACTTTATATTGCCTTTCGTTTAGGTTTTGTTCATCTGCATAACGAAGATTATGATGCGCCGATTATTATTGATGATGGTTGGTTACATTTTGATCACCAAAGAAAAATGGTATTATTCCGCCTCTTAAAAGGATTCAGTCAGCGAACACAAATAATCTGTTTATCTTCGGATGAATCAGTAAGAGCTTACTACGAAGCACAAGATTTATCTTTAGAAAAAATCGGAAAGGACAATCTTGAATGAAAAAATTAAGAGAAATTGCTTTAGATGAAACCTTTGAAATTTTTGTTTTACTAAAAGCAGCCGATGTTAGAGTTGCTAGAAATGGCAAGAAGTTTATTGCTTTTACCTTTCAAGATACTTCTGGAACAATCGATGGCAAGTATTGGGGAGCTTCAGATGACGAAATCGAACGCTTTGTAGCTGGAGAAATTGTTTTATTAGGAGGGAAAAGAGAGGTTTACCAAAACATGCCACAAGTGAAAATTTTAAGTTTGCGTTTGGCTATTGAGGGTGAACCTAATGATCCCACTTTATATATGGAAAAACCTCCTGTTCAAATTGAAGAATTAAAAGAGAAGTTTAATGGTTTTTTATTTGATATTACACAAGCTAAATGGCATCGAATCGTACGTCATATTTTTGGGAAATATCAAAAAGAGTTTTTTGATTTTCCAGCGGCTAAACGGAATCACCATGCATTTGTGGGTGGATTAGCTTATCACACCATTACGATGCTTGAACTAGCCAAAAGTGTTTGTGAGCAATACCCAGAGTTGAATAAATCTCTTCTTTATGCAGGTGTTATCTTACATGATATCGGCAAAGTGAAAGAGTTATCAGGACCGATTGGAACAGAATACACATTGGCTGGTAATTTATTAGGCCATATTGTAATGGTTGATGAAGAAATTACGAAAGCATGTATGGAGTTAAATATTGCTGAAACAGATGAAGAGATTTTGGTGTTAAAACACGTTGTCTTAGCTCATCATGGTTTATTAGAGTATGGTTCTCCTGTTAGACCTAAAATTATGGAAGCAGAGATATTACACCATTTGGATAACCTAGACGCATCTATGCAAATGATGTTAGGTGCTCTTAAACAAGTAGATCCAGGTGAATATACAGAACGAATTTTTGGTTTAGATAATCGAAATTTTTATTTACCTAAAATTTAAAAAAATAAGAGACAATGTTCTCTTATTTTTTTTGCACCAATAACTATATCGTGTTATTGTGTTTGTATAGAGGTGTTTTTATGAACAGAAGGAAGGGTAGGAAGTGAGAGGAAAAAGCATGAAAATAATAGGATTACTAATTATTTGCTATGTTATCTATGTAGCTGTGAGTGTTTACGGATTCAGCTTACACCAAATAAATCAATCAGATAAAGATGTTCAGTCAACAAAGGTAAAATCTTTAGATGACTTATCATCTACTGTTATGATGAATGAGAGTGTTGCTATAACTAGTAAAATAGAAGATGGTTTAGTTTTAAGAGGTGAGTTAATTGATCAGGCTGAAACAACTCTTTCTTTAGCACAATATAAAATATCAGATGATGATAGTGGACTTTACATTATTAAAAAGATTGAAGAAGCAGCTAAGAGAGGCGTTAATGTTCAAATACTAGTTAATGGACTATCCAGTAGCAAACGGCAAATTTCGTATTTAAGTATCTTAGATGAATATGAGAATGTAGAGATAAAAGTAGTTGGTGGTATTAATTTACTTAAACCGTGGGAAATGAATAATGTCCTACATGATAAATTAATACTAGTAGATGACACGTATATGTTGTCTTCAGGACGAAATATTTCTAATCGATTTATGATTCCATCTGACACAGAAAGTGTTACGGAAGATATGGATATTGTCGTTAAAAGTGAAGGGAAACAAACAGAGGACTCATTAATTAGTCAAGGACGAGTCTATTACGATAAGTTGTGGCAAGCTGATTATGCTAAAAATAAGAAGAGATATGATGAATCATCACGTAGTGAAAAACAAAAAATAAAATTAGATAAAATGAACCAAGAAATGATAACCAGTTATGCTGATTTATTGAAAGAGCCTTGTCTAGAAAATATGACTTTTTCTCCTATCTACAATGGTTATATGACATTTAATGAAACTAATTCTATTGTAAAAGAACCGATTGTTTGGAAACAAGTAAGTACTTTAATTAATGAAGCTAATAAGCAAGTGGATTTGATGAGTCCCTATGTTGTTCTTAGTAATAAGATGTTTAATTACTTGGAACCTAATGATAAAAGAGAACTTAATATCATAACAAATTCAGGAGCGAGTAGTCCAAACGTTTTAGCGTTTGGTGGCTACTTAAAACAAAAAAATAAATTATTAAGTCAGGCGAACATTTGGGAATTTCAATCAAAAAACTCGATTCATCAAAAAGCATTACTAGTTGATGAAAAAATTATCGGAGTGGGTTCATTTAATGTTGATTCACGTTCGACTTTCTTTAGTAGTGAGAATATGTTATTAATCAACAGTCCGATGGCAGCTAAGGAATTAGAAAAAGTGATTCATTCATATGAAGACAGGAGTTTAGAAGCAGATAGTTTATTTGGTTATAAAAAATCTGAAAAAAACATTGAAGAACCTTTAAGCACGGCTAAGCGATTATTATTAAAAGTGATAAGTTTCTTTAGTCCTTTTTTTAGAATATTTTTATAAAAAAATAGGCTGCCCTTCTTTAAGGGTAGCCTATTCTTGTTTTAATAATAATTTGTTTGATCCATCTCAAATGCTTCTTGCATATGTTTTGGCGCTTCTTTTCCTTTGACTTCTCGAATAAGTTCTCCTTGAACAATTAAACGGTTAGCTCCTGACACATCACAAGTTACTAAAGTAACCATTTCTTTACCAGGGACGTCATCAATTACCTCTACTCGAGTTGGTTCGACATATTCCTTATAAGTAACTTTGTATTCATAGATGTATTCTAAATCTGTGAGTAGAATACTACTGCCAAGTTCCACATTAACTAAAGGTGCAAATAAAAGACTAGGATCATACATATAGTGACTAGCAAGTGCGTAGTTACCAGTTCCCATACGTTGTTCTTCTTTCATTGTCCCAGCTCCAACAGCTAAAACATAATTGGAGACGCCTTTAAAAATTGGTAGGTTCAATTTGACACTAGGAATGGCAATTCCACCGATAGTATTAAGTCCAGTATCTCGACCTTTAGTTGCCTGTGCAACTAGATTAAAGTCTAATGACTCTACTTGATCAAAATCAAAAGTTGCTTCTTTTTCTTCGTTCTTTTTAACATCTTCTCGTGTGACGTTACTAATAGTATGCTTATTCGTTGTATCTTTAACAAGATAGTTTTTAATTTGATTATTAAAGACGAGAGCTAATCCAATTAGTAGTAGTGCTAGCATTAATAAATTAATAATAAAGTTTTTTATTTTAGTTCCCATACTCTTTTTTTTAGGTCGTCTTTGCTGGGATGATTGGTTCTTCGACTGTCTTTTTTTACTGCTCATAAGAAATCCCTCCTTGTGGCCTTCAAAAATATGATAACATAAAAAAATTGAATATTACATAAGTATGTCTGGAAAACGGTTTAACCTTTAGAAGTGTAATATAAACTTAATTTAAGAAATTGTCTTTTTAGATTCAAAATAATGGAATAAATGGTATAGTTAGAGTAATGAAAAAAATGTTTGTGGATGAGAAAAGAGGTGTGAAGTGTTGCAGGATTATTTGTATGTTCATTTCGATGGGATTAGTAACTCGATTTTAACTAAAGGGATGACCCATGAAGATTATAATCGGTATACAACTAATCGCCCAGAGAATCTTCTTTTGCTAAATCCTTATGAAAAAGAGGGAGAGTACGAACCTCATACTGGATTTCATGTTGTCAGAGGAAGCGAAAACGTGGAGCGATACTTTGCGTTGATGGAAAATAGATCACAAAGTGACATGAAGTGGATTGATTTTAAAGACTATGAGATGTTAAAGCGTTTAACACCTAATGAAATCTCAGAGCTACTTTATTTTGGTCATATGAAAAATCAACTACGTTCACCGTTTTTCTACCAATTACAAAATAGCTTTGCTTTTTTTGAATTAACTAAAAAAACAACTAAAATTTATTATCGTCAAATTGAAGATTTTTATGGTATGTTAGCTAAAAAAATTAGTTTTCTAGCGACACAGCAAGTTAAAGGAAATTCAGGCTTTTTTAAGAAACGTTTGAAAGCTGAAATACCAGAAGTACCTAATGAAATTATCAAGCGACTAAAAGGAACGATGCAAGAAGGTATTGTTTTTAATTTTTCTCAAGTCAATTGGGTAAATGAAGAATATGTTGTTCCAATTCATGTAGTAGAGGATAATTTGAGAAAAGTCGAAAACTACCATTTCAAGCAAGAATATCAAATAGGTACTTTGATTTATTCCAATGTGGCTGGTGTCTGGCGAATTGAAAAAGAAGAATTTGAGTCAATAATGACCTTATAATAAAAAGCCACTTACCTTTTAAATTGACAAGAAGGATGAGTGGTTTTATTATTTTAGAGTAAATAGGTTATTGGTGTTTCTGCTGAAATACAGTATAATAAAGTCTACGAAACTTAGGAGGACTGGGATGAAAGTAACGCTAATTTATGGGGGGAAAAGTGCTGAGCATGATATTTCTATTTTATCGGCCTTTTCAATATTAAAAGCGATTTATTATAATTATTATGAAGTGCAAACTGTTTATATTACTAAAGAGGGTAAATGGCTAAAAGGAAAATTATACAGTCAAGCACCTGAAAATGAAGAAGAATTACACTTAACAATAGAAGATTCAGAAGTCATAGAGCCAAGTGATATTAAGGAAGAAGGAAGTGTTATCTTTCCAGTATTACATGGACCAAATGGGGAAGATGGAACTGTACAAGGATTGTTTGAAGTTCTAAACATGCCTTATGTAGGAGCGGGTGTATTAGCTAGTGCGTGTGCCATGGATAAGATTGTTGCTAAACAATTATTCCAACAAGCTGGTATTCCGCAATTACCATATGTCTCTGTGATTCGAAGAGCTTATCAAGAAGAACCTGAAAAAATTTACTCACAGTGTGAAGGGACGCTTATTTACCCAATGTTTGTTAAACCAGCAAATATGGGTTCAAGTGTTGGTATTAGTAAAGCAGAATCTCGTGCAGAATTAACTAAAGCGATTGAAGAAGCCTTCCGTTATGACCGCCGTGTTATTGTAGAGCAAGGTATTGAAGCACGTGAATTAGAGGTAGCTATTTTAGGAAATGATGAAATTAGAACTACTGAAGCAGGAGAAATCGTTAAAGATGTAGCTTTCTATGACTATGAGTCTAAATACATTGATAATAAAGTAACCTTGCAAGTTCCAGCGATTGTATCTGATGAGTTACATAAAAAAATGCGTGATTATGCTGAAAAAGCCTATATAGCTTTGGATGGCAGTGGGCTAAGTCGTTGTGATTTCTTTGTAACAGCGAATGATGAAATCTTCTTAAATGAAGTTAACACATTACCAGGTTTTACACCTTTTAGTATGTATCCATTGCTGTGGCAACATATGGGAATTAGCTACAGTGATTTGTTAGAAGAGTTAATTCAATTAGCTAAATTTAGATACGATAAAAAGCAACAAATAGAGTTAGGTCAATAAAGTTAAGCTGAACGGATTGTTCAGCTTTTTTATATGATAATGAGAGGATGAAACAAATGAGATTGAAAATAGAAGAAATAGTATCGGCTGTTAATGGTGTTTTACATCAGTTAAAATCAACTAACACAGAAATTACCCAAGTCGAATTTGATACGCGAAAAGTAGTTGAAGGCACTTTATTTGTTCCGTTAAAGGGAAATAGAGATGGCCACGATTTCATTGAAACAGCTTTTGAAAATGGCGCAGCATTAACTTTATCAGACCACATATTAGAAGAAGATGTGCCTTATATATTAGTAGAGGATACACAAAAAGCGTTACAAGATTTAGCTAAATATTACTTAAACAAAATTAATCCTAAAGTAGTTGGTATTACAGGAAGTAACGGGAAAACAACAACAAAAGATATGACAGCAGCAGTTGTGAGTCAGACGTTTAAAACCTATAAAACTCAAGGTAACTATAATAATGAGATAGGTTTACCTTACACTATTTTAAGCATGGATGAAGAGACTGAAGTGGCTGTATTAGAGATGGGAATGGACCGTAAAGGGGATATTGAGCTGTTGTCAAAAATAGGTCAACCAGATATAGCAGCAATTACGATTATTGGGGAATCACATATTGAATACTTAGGCTCTCGTAAGGGAATCGCTGAAGCTAAAATGGAAATTGTTTCAAGTTTGAAAAAAGAAGGAAGTCTGATTGTTCCTAATAATGAACCGTTATTAACACCTTTATTAAAAGATGTGACACAAAAAATTATTCAATTTGGATTGAATGATGAAGCAACTATTAAAGGAACGATTCTGTCTGAATTAAAAACTAAAACAACTTTTGTCACTAATTTATATCCAGATGTTACTTTTAGTATTCCTGTTTTAGGTAAATATAATGTGAATAACGCATTAATTGCTATTTCAGTAGGAAAAGAATTAGGTGTTCCTGTTGAAAAAATTGTATCTGGATTAGCAACTTTTGATTTAACTAAAAATAGAACAGAGTGGTTAGAAACAAAAGAAGGTATGTCAATTTTAAGTGATGTTTATAACGCAAACCCAACAGCGATGAAGTTAGTGCTAGATTCTTTTTCAAAAGTTGAAACAGTTGGTAAGAAAAAGGTAGTTCTTGGAGATATGTTGGAATTAGGTCATGAATCTAACTTGATGCATGAAAGTGTGGCAGCTCATTTAGATCCTAAAAAAATTGCAGATGTTTACTTGTACGGAAGTGAAATGGCGCATTTATATAAAGCGTTAGAAGATAAGTTTGAAAAAGAACATTTACACTTATTTAAAAAGGAAGAAAAAGAATTATTAAAATCAGAATTATCAAATCAATTAGCTGTTACAGATACTGTTTTTCTGAAAGGAAGTAATGGGATGGGATTAAGCGAAATTGTTGAATATTTATTAAATAATCATTAATAAGGCTTGTTCTGTTGAGAATTTATTTATAATATGATAGTATTACACGAATGCTCGTTTTCAATTTTTTTTCATAAATGGCAAATGATGAGAGAGAGTTGATACTGAGGCAGAGTTATTAGGAGGATATCATTTGAAATTTAGTGAATTAAAATTAGACGAAAAATTATTAAAGGCAATTGAAGCAATTGGATTTGAGGAAGCAACCCCTATACAAAGTGAAACAATTCCTTTGGCATTAGAAGGTAAAGACGTTATTGGTCAAGCTCAAACAGGTACTGGTAAAACAGCTGCTTTTGGTTTACCAATGTTAGACAAAATTGACACAACGAAATCGGCAATCCAAGGATTAGTTATTGCTCCAACAAGAGAATTAGCTATTCAAACACAAGAAGAACTTTACCGTTTGGGTAAAGAAAAAAGAATTAAAGTACAAGCTGTTTATGGTGGAGCCGATATTGGTCGTCAGATCAAATCATTAAAAAATAATCCACATATTGTTGTAGGAACACCTGGTAGAATGTTAGATCATATCAACCGTAAAACATTAAAATTAGATAAAGTTGAAACCTTAGTTTTAGATGAAGCAGATGAAATGTTAAACATGGGATTCTTAGAAGATATTGAATCAATTATCTCTAAAGTACCAGAAACAAGACAAACATTATTATTCTCAGCAACTATGCCAGATAGTATTAAACGTATTGGTGTTAAGTTCATGAAAGAACCAGAACACGTTAAAATTAAAGCTCAAGAAATGACAGCTAATTTAATTGATCAATACTTTGTACGTTGTAAAGAATTTGAAAAGTTCGATATTATGACTCGTTTATTCGATGTACAAAATCCAGAACTAACAATTGTATTTGGTCGTACAAAACGTCGTGTTGATGAATTAGCTCGTGGATTAGAGATGCGTGGTTATAAAGCAGAAGGTATTCATGGTGATTTACCTCAACATAAACGTATGAGTATCTTAAAAGCTTTCAAAAATGACGAAATTGATATTTTAGTAGCAACAGACGTAGCTGCTCGTGGATTAGATATTTCAGGAGTTTCTCACGTGTATAACTACGATATCCCTCAAGATCCAGAAAGTTATGTTCACCGTATTGGTCGTACAGGGCGTGCTGGTAAAGAAGGTATGTCAGTAACTTTTGTAACACCAAACGAAATGAGTTACTTAAACGTTATTGAAGATTTAACTAAGAAAAAAATGACACCACTTCGTCCACCTTCTAAAAAAGAAGCAATTGAAGGACAAATTGGGTCAGCTATTACAACAATTAAAGAATCAATGGCTGAAAATGGCTTAGATTCTTATAAAGATGCAGCAAATGAATTATTAGAAACTTATTCAGCAGAAGATTTAGCAGCCTTATTAATTAAGCAAATCGCTAAAGATGATGCGTCAGAAGTTCCTGTAAACATTACACCAGAACGTCCATTACCTAGTCGTGGTGGTAAACGTGGTGGTGGAAACCGTGGCGGAGGTCGCGGAGGAAACCGTGGTGGTAATCGCGGAGGAAACCGTGGCGGTAATCGTGAAGGCAATCGTGGTGGAAACCGTGAAGGCAATCGCGGAGGAAATCGTGAAGGTAACTTCTCTAAAAAAGATAACTACAACAAAAAAAATCGTGATAACAACAAACCAGGTGAAAACCGTAAACGCGGTAATGATAATGGTGGTAAAGATAAATCACGTGGATTCGTTATCCGTAACAACGCAAAATAATAAGTTAAAAGCCAATACGATTCGTATTGGCTTTTTTTATTTATTCATTTTATAATACGAATAAGACATAAAAAGGAGAAAAAAATGATTATTGGAATCGGAATTGATATTGTTGATTTAAGAAGAATAAAAGATATTATAAAAAATAATCCTAAATTTATTGATCGTGTGTTAACAGATAACGAAAAAAAAGTGTTTGAATCATTGGGAGAAAAACGAAAAGTAGAATATTTAGGTGGTCGATTTGCTTGCAAGGAAGCTTTTTCAAAAGCTTATGGAACTGGAATTGGAAAAGTAAGATTACTTGATATTGAGATATTAAATGAGGAAAATGGACGCCCTGTGATTACACAATCACCATTTAATGGGAATGTTCATGTTTCGATTTCACATACAGATGACACAGGGATTGCGCAAATCATTTTAGAAGAGTAAATAAAAAAGTAATGAAATTCAAAGAACTTCATTACTTAAATAGTTGGTTTATGATGATTACTTCGATTATTAACAATCGATATTTTTTTGATGTTTTTTGCTGAAATCATTCGAACTTGGTTATTTTTTTGAAGCTTTATGACAATAGCTTCAGGATTGTTTGCATGTTGATAAATGCGTCCAACCAAAGTTTCAAAACGACTTGTAGCTTTAACTTGAAGATCATCCCTATATTGAATAACCACAATACTTTTTTGTGCTATAGCTTGATTGATTTGTTGAAAAATATGATTAGCTTGTTTTTCTTTCTCAGAATCAGAGTCAATGAAAGAAGATAAAAACCGTTGAGATGATTGAGAAATAAATCGCGTAAATTTCTTGACGCTGTTTTCTGGCTCTGGTTTAATTGATCGGCTGCTACTAACCATGTTTTTGCCTCCCCTTTAATCTTTACTATCTTATTATACGAATGGCTATAGGCATAGTCAAATGATTAATTAAAAAAGTGGTAGTTATTACTTGGATTTTACAAAAAAAGGATGTGAATGACATGTTTAAGGAATTATATCCATCTGATTTTATACAACTTTCCTTTGAAAGGGCTGTTCAAATTTTACCTTTTAAAGTTAATGTGAAGGAAGCAATTGAAGCAATAGGGAAAGATATTATCCTTTTAAAGGATAATGATTATTTTTGTACATGGTCTAATAAAGATAAAGAAAAATATTTATTACATGTTTCAATAGAAGATAATCAACTTCAAGTAAAACAATTTATAGATTTAAAACCAAATAATTTAGAGTTAAAGGGAAGTGAGATATTACTTCAGTTAGCTAAAAAATTTAGAATGACTCAGATTGTTTTAGTAACCAATAAAAAATTTGATGTGGTAGATAAAAAACTGAGGGCTGAAAAATATCGTTATATCTCTGATTTAGGTTATGTTAGACGTGTTGATTACCATACAGGATTAGTTCTAGGTGGTGGAGGTGCTAAAGGAGCTTATCAAATTGGGGTGTGGCGAGCTTTAGAAGAATTATCAATAGAGTATCAGTTAATAAGTGGAACGTCTGTAGGTGCCTTAAATGGAGCTTTGTTACTACAAGGAGATATTGAAGTAGCAGAAGAAATGTGGCGAACGATTACTACTAATAAAATATTAGATGTTCCAGGTATGGAAGAAGGATATTCTATTAATCAATTGATTCAAAATTGGCAAAACTTAACATTGCGAGCTATCCAGAGTGGTGGTGTCGATACTAAACCTTTGTTAGATTTAATTAATAGATTAATGATTCCTGATATTATTTTTGAGAAAAAAACTGATTTTTATCTTGTTGTCACAACAACCCCGAAAATGGAAGAAAAGATAGTTTCTTTAAAAGAGATGACTGTTGATAATCTTCCTTTATGGCTGCTTGCATCTTCTTCTTTTTATCCTGCTATGGCTCCTTGTTTTATTGATGGAAATTACTATATCGATGGTGGTTACCGAAATAATGTACCTAAAGATGTACTGGTTGAGCAGGGGGCAACAGAATTAATAGTAGTTGATGTAAGTGGGCCAGGCTTATCAAAATCCTATAAGTTACCTCAAACTATTGTTGAAACTAAATTGAAAAGTCCATGGAAATTAGGAAGTATGCTTTTATTTGATGGGAATAGAGCGACATGGAATATGGAGCTTGGGTATTTAGAAACTATGAAAGTTTTTGGTCACCTAAAGGGAGTCGAGTATACTTTTTTTAAAACAGCTTTTAAAGAAGACTGTGTTTCTTTAAGTAAAGAGTTTTTTGTCTTTTTGCAAAAAGAACAAATTTTTACTGAGTGGTATAATAAAAAGACGTCATTAAAAATATGGGAATGGTTGATAAAGAATAGTCAAAGACCAGAAACTATTAGCTTATCGCTATTAGAATCATTAGGAAAAGAACTAGGAATCGCACCAACAGAAAGCTATACCTTAGAGAGTTTTTCTGAATTAGTAATAAATAAATGGCATAATAAAGAAGTAGGGGCATTTTCTGATAATATGCTTAAGTCTGTCAGTGAGTGGTTCTCTTTATATTTACAACAAAAGTCCCCTCTTTCAACTAAACAATTGTTAAATTATTATTATGCGTATTTTAAAACTGAGGGCAATAAACACAAAGAAGTTTTCTGGGGAATGATGGAAATTTCTTGGATGACTGGTTTAGAAGCATTGTTTTTAATATTTTTAGAAGAGAGGAATAAATAAAATGGCACAAGAATTTTCATATGAAATTGTAGAAGAAATAGCAGTTTTATCAGAGAACCCAAAAGGATGGACAAAAGAGTTGAATCTGGTTAGTTGGAATGGACGTCCACCTAAATTCGATTTAAGAGATTGGGCTCCAGGACATGAAAAAATGGGTAAGGGAATTACCTTATCAAATGAAGAGTTTGATATTTTAAGAAATACACTAAAACAAATGTAGGTGAAGAAATGAAAAGTATGACTGGATATGGTAAAAGTACTTGTTTAAGAGATAATTATCAGATTGTGGTTGAAATAAAATCAGTGAATCATCGTTTCTTAGATACGGTTATTAGAATGCCAAGAGATTTTAATGCTCTGGAAATGAAGTTGAAAAATTGTGTCAAAACCTATTTAACTCGTGGTCGTGTTGAATGTTTTGTGACAGTAAAAAAAGAAGCAGATGCTTATCAACAAATAGATATTAAGTGGGGCTTGTTAGACCAACTTGTCAAAGAATTAAATGACGCTAAAGATAGTCGTTATTCGGAATTCTCTTTTTCACCAAGTGATATTTTAACTGGTGCTGTTAATCATCCTTCTTTATTTGAAGTAAGTGAAAGTGAAATGACTGATAGTGAGCTTGAAAAAGATTTACTAACGACTTTTGAAGAAGCTGTTATCAATTTAAATGAGAGTCGATTAGAAGAAGGTTCAAAAATTAAAGAGTTATTTGTTACTTATATAGGAGACATCGAATCTGCGGTACAACAGATCTCTCTTCAATCAGAAGTGTTTGAAAAAGAGCATCATGAGAAGTTAGAGAAAAAAGTGATGGACTTAGTTGGAGAAGCAGTAGACGAAACGAGAATACTAACAGAAGTTGCTTTGTTAATTGAACGTGGTGATATCCATGAAGAATTAGATAGATTAGGTATCCATTTAGCTAAAATGGTAACTCTTTTAGCTAAAGAAGATGGAGTTGGGAAGGAAATGGACTTTTTAATTCAAGAGATGAACCGGGAAGTTAATACGATTGGTTCTAAATCAGCAAGTATTAGTATTAAAGAACAAGTTGTTCTCTTAAAAACAATTATCGAAAAAATTAGAGAACAGGTCCAAAATGTTGAATAAAAGAGAATATTTCTTAATATTTTAATCAAAGAGTCCTTGCAAAATTTCTTTCTAGAGTGCATTATAATAGATAAAACTAAAAAAGTATGGAAAGGAAGACACCATGTCAGAACGAGGGTTACTAATCGTATTGTCAGGTCCATCAGGCGTTGGTAAGGGGACAGTGCGTAAAGCAATATTTGAGAGTGAAGGCAATGAGTTTGAATATTCGATTTCAATGACAACTCGAAAAATGAGAGAAGGAGAGCAAGAAGGAGTTGATTACTTCTTTCGTTCAAGAGAGGAATTTGAAGCATTGATTCAAGCGGATAAAATGCTGGAACATGCAGAGTACGTAGGAAATTACTACGGTACACCCTTAGACTATGTCAATCAAACATTAGATGAAGGCAAGGATGTCTTTTTGGAAATAGAAGTTCAGGGAGCAATGAAAGTTAAAGAGAAAGTTCCTGATGGTGTATTCATTTTCTTAACACCACCTGATTTTGATGAATTAAAATCACGTATCGTTAATCGTGGAACAGATGATATGTCAGTTATTGACGAACGAATGAAAGTGGCTCGTGAAGAAGTTGAAATGATGCGTCATTATGATTATGCTGTAGTTAATGATAAAGTAGAACTAGCAGTAGATCGTATCAAAAAAATAATCGAAAGCGAGCATTACCGAGTTGATCGTGTAATCGAACGCTACGAGAAAATGTTAAAGGAGTTTTAATTATGTTACATCCATCAATTGATAAATTATTAGAACAAGTAGATTCAAAATATTCACTAGTTATTTTATCTAGTAAACGTGCTCATGAGTTAGACTTAGGAGCTCAACCAATGATTGAAGAGAACAAGTTTGTCTCTGTAAAAAATGTTGGACGTGGATTAGAAGAAATTGCTAATGGAGATGTGGTAATCGACCCAAATCCAGAATTAAAACGTGAGTTAGCTCGTCGTCAAGAAGAAGAAAAAAAAGCATTAAAACGTCGTGAACACCAAGAATTAGAAGCACGCGTTCAAATGGACCGTAAGATGTAATAAAAAAAGATTGTGGTATGAGTTGAAAACTTATATCGCAATCTTTTTTTTCAAGAATAAAAAGAAATTGTTTCAGAAGTTACGCTATTAAATAATGTTGTAAAGGAGTTAATCCGTTAATAGTTAAAGGTTTATTTTAGTCTATAGTTTAAACTTCTGATATACTGATGATTCATTTAAAAAAAGAGAGTAGGCGAATGTATTGGCTAATGAGCTATTTGATGAATTAGCAAAACGCTATGATTCAGACAAACAAATCTTTTTGGCGAGTATTATTCAAAAAGAAGTTGAAGCAGAGTTAGAAGAGTCACAAGATAAAACATTCTTAGATTATGGGAGTGGCACCGGCTTAGTGAGCCTTGATTTAGCTAGTTATGTGGATGAACTATATTTAGTTGATAGCTCAAAAGAAATGACTGCAATCACAGCGAACAAAATCCAAACCAATCAAATAAAAAACGCAAGTGCTTTATGTCGTGATTTAATAAAAGAAGATTTAACTTTTAAAGTAGACATTATTTTAGTTTCCTTAGTATTGCTACATATTCCAGATACAGATTTTGTCTTAAAACAATTGTATAAACATTTGAATCCAAAAGGGAAATTAATCATTGTTGATTTTGATAAAAATGAAAAGATTACTGACTCTAGAGTTCATAATGGTTTTGACAAACAAGAATTAAAAGAAAAGATGCAAACAACGGGTTTTGTCCATGTTTCCTCAGATACTTTTTATCAAGGTGAAAAGCTATTTATGAAAGAAGATGCTAGTTTGTGTTTAACATTAGGTTATAAATAATAAAACTGAAACATAAGTCTCAAGCTTATGTTTCAGTTTTTTATTGAGAGCTTTTGTGTCAGTAAAAAGTAGTAACAGACAAGACCTCTTTTTTTTAGTACAATTAAGCAGATGAGAAAGGATGAAAGAGATGGCATTTATTGCAGATATTATTGTGGATGTACCAACTATGCAAACGGATCAACCTTTCAGCTACCTTATTCCTGAAGAATTAAAAGAAGTTGTTGCAGTTGGAATGCGTGTAGAAGTTCCTTTTGGAAATGGTAATCGACATATACAAGGGTTTATTGTGGGGTTAAAAGAAGAAACAACAACTCAACCATTAAAACCAATAATCAATGTACTGGATCTTCATCCAGTATTAAATGAAGAATTACTTGAATTAGCTGATGAGATGAAAGAGACAACTTATTCATTTAAAATAACTTGTCTCCAAACTATGTTACCTAGTGTGATGCGTTCTTCCTATAAAAAATTAGTGACCCAAGTTAGTGATGACTTACCTCTTGTTATTAAAGACGATTTATTTTTAGGATTAGGTGAAATCGATTGGGAGGAAGCTAAAGAATCTCCTCATTTTCCAGAACTACTCCGTCTAAGAGCTGAAGGGAAAGTCGATATTCGTTATGAAGTCATGACTAAGAATAAAGTGAAAACAAAACGAGTTATCAAAAAGAACATGATTAATGAGTCTTTACTAATCGAAAAAGAGAGTATACGAAAAAATGCGACACAAAAATTACGTTTAGTAGATTTCTTACTCGAGATTGGGGAAGAAGAGTTTGCTATTTCGGAACTAATAGAGAATTTTGATATTGCTAGAAGCGCTATTAATGATGCTGCTAAAAGTGGTTGGTTAGTGATTGAAGAAAGAGAAGTCTACCGAGACCCTTATGCGTTGAGATCTTTTAAACAAGATTCTGCTTTAGATCTAAACGGAGAGCAAAATGAAGCTTTACAGGCACTTACGGATTCTATGGATGCGGAAGAATCAAAGGTATTTCTTTTAGAAGGTGTAACAGGTAGCGGGAAGACAGAAGTGTACCTACAAGCCATTGCTCATGCCTTAGATAAAAATCAAACGGCTATCATGTTAGTACCAGAAATTTCTTTAACGCCTCAAACAGTAACTAGATTTAAAAAACGTTTTGGAAATGATGTAGCAGTGCTTCATAGTGGGTTGTCTCAAGGTGAAAAATATGATGAATGGCGAAAAATAGAACGTAAAGAAGCTCGAGTAGTTGTTGGAGCAAGATCTGCTATTTTTGCTCCCTTAGATAATATTGGGTTAATTGTGATTGATGAAGAGCATGAAGGTAGTTATAAACAAGACGAGTCTCCAAGATACCATGCTAAAGATTTAGCTATTTGGCGAGGAAACTATCATAATTGTCCTGTATTATTAGGAAGTGCAACACCTTCTTTAGAAGCAAGAGCAAGAGCGCAAAAAAATGTGTATAAGCTGCTAACTTTGAAAGAAAGAGCTGTGGCAAAGGCGAGTTTACCTGATGTTCAAATTATTGATATGAGAGAATCCATGAAGTATTCAACGAGTCAAAATTTTTCACCTCTCCTATTAGAAAAATTACAAGAGAGATTAGTAAAAAAAGAGCAATCTGTTTTAATGTTAAATCGTCGAGGTTATTCTTCTTTTGTCATGTGTCGGGATTGTGGCTTTGTTCTACCTTGTCCAAATTGTGATATTTCACTAACATTACACATGGATACTAAACAAATGAAGTGTCATTATTGTGGTCATGAAGAGCGAATACCGTATCGTTGTTCTGTTTGTGATAGTGATAAGATTAGATATTACGGAACAGGAACTCAAAAAGTTGAGGAAGAGCTACAAACTATTTTACCTGAAGCGCGTGTGATTCGAATGGATGTGGACACCACTAGGCGAAAAGGAAGTCATGAAAAATTACTGACTCAGTTTGGTAGTGGCGAAGCAGATATTTTGTTAGGAACTCAAATGATTGCAAAAGGTCTTGATTTTCCAAATGTGACCTTAGTAGGTGTTTTAAATGCTGATACTGCGTTGAATCTTCCTGATTTTCGTTCAAGTGAAAAAACATTTCAATTATTAACACAAGTAAGTGGACGAGCAGGTCGTGGTGATAAAAAAGGTGAAGTGTTGATTCAGAGTTTTAATCCAAATCATTATGCCATTCAACTGGCCAAGGAACAAAATTTTGAAGGTTTTTATCAACATGAAATGAAATTACGACATAGAGGAAGTTACCCGCCTTATTATTTTACAACACAATTAGTGGTGAGCCATGAAGAAGAACATCAAGCTGCTAAAAAAATGCATGAAATAGTTCACTTTATGAAACAATATTTATCACCTAATGCTATTATGTTAGGTCCAACGCCAAAATCAGTTGCACGAATTAATAAAAGATATTACTATCAAACAGTGATTAAATATAAAAATGAACCGAACTTACCGGAAGCGTTGAAGAGTATCTTAGAAGATTCTCAAAAAGAAATGCGTAATGGTTTAAGAATTAGTATCGACCAAGAACCTCAGCACTTTATATAGAAAGAAGGATAATAATGAGAGAAATAGTGAAGTACCCTCATTTTGCATTACAACAAGCGACTAAAAAAGTAACAGAAATAGATGATGAGTTAATTATTTTATTAGATGAAATGTATGAAATCATTAAACGTGAAGACGCTATAGGTTTAGCGGCTAATCAATTAGGTGTATTAAAACGTGTTTTTGTAGTTGAGTTAGATGAAGAATCTGGATTATTTGAGATGATTAATCCTGAATTAATTAAACACTCAGGTAAATCAATTGATGTAGAAGGCTGTCTAAGTTTTCCAGATGTCTACGGAACAGTAGAAAGATATGAAGAAGTAACGATTCGTTACGTTGACCGTGATGGTTATGAAATGGAAGTTGATGCAACAGGTTATTTAGCCAGAGCCTTCCAACATGAGATGGAGCATCTAGATGGCAAAGTCTTTACAGATAAAATGATTGAAAAAATTGCTCCAGAAAATTTAGCTACTTTTATGGAGGAGAATGGTTATGACTAAAATAATATTTATGGGAACACCAGCTTTTTCAGTTCCAATTTTAAATGGTTTAGTAGAAGAAGGTTATGAAGTATTACGAGTAGTGACACAACCTGACCGCCCAGTGGGACGTAAAAAAGTGTTAACGCCACCTCCTGTAAAGGAAGCTGCTTTAGAGCATGGGATTAAAGTGTTACAACCTGAAAAAATTAGCGGTTCAGAAGAAATGGCTGAGCTTATGAGTTTAGAAGCCGATTTAATTGTAACAGCTGCTTTCGGTCAGTTCTTACCAGAAGCTTTGTTAGAGGCGCCAAAATTGGGTGCTATTAACGTTCATGCGTCTTTATTACCTAAATATCGTGGAGGTGCGCCTGTTCATTATTCTATTATTAATGGTGATGAAAAAACTGGTGTTACTATCATGCGAATGGTCAAAAAAATGGATGCAGGAGATATGTTAGCTCAAGAGAGTTTACCTATTTCAAAAACAGATGATGTAGGAAGTATGTTCGACAAATTAAGCTTATTAGGTAAAGAGATGCTACTAACTATGTTACCAAGCTTTTTAGAAGGTAAGATTGAAGAAATTCCTCAAAATGAAGCTGAAGTGACTTATTCACCTAATATTTCTAGAGAAGAAGAGCAAGTCTTTTGGGAAAAAAGTGCCACTTTAATAGATTGCCAAGTAAGAGGTATGCGTCCTTGGCCGGTTGCTTTTACAACTTATCAAGAAACACGTGTTAAATTATGGGATGTCACTCCTTTATTAGAAGAAGAAACGACTGAAGCGCCAGGAACTATTATTAAAATTAATAAAAAGAACTTCTGGGTTGCAAGTGGTGAGGGAACAGTGCTACAAATTAATGAATTACAACCAGCTGGAAAAGGTCAACTAAAAGCAGTTGAGTATCTGAACGGTGTGGGAAGAAGTATGGAAGTAGGGCAAACTTTTGAATAAAAATCGTAAATTACCTAGAAAAGTATATGAATCACCTAGATTGGCGGCTTTAGAACTACTAACTCAAGTTGCTGAAGAAGGAGCTTACTCTAATTTATTATTAAAAACATATATGACGAATCATCGTCTATCTGATAAAGATGGTCGTTTAATGACAGAGATTGTTTACGGTACAATTAGTCGTCGTATGACATTAGAATACGGGTTAACTGACTTTGTTGAAGATACCTCTAAAATAGAAGTGTGGGTAAGAGAGCTGTTATTATTATCAATGTATCAAATGGAATACTTAGATAAAGTACCTGTTTATAGTGTTATTAGTGAGGCTGTAAATATTGCAAAAGCTAAAGGCAATGATGGAATTGCTCGTTTTGTCAACGGTGTATTACGCAGTGTCCAACGTCAAGGTCCTAGACCAACAGAGGAAATTAAAAATAAACTAAAACGTTTATCTACTGAAATTAGTTTACCGAAATGGTTAACTAAAAAGTTAATTGAAGATATTGGTTATGAGGCCACAGAAGAATTAGGTTATTCTTTATTAGAACCTAGTCGTGTAAGTGCTAGAGTAGACACTAGAAAAATGTCTAGAGAAGAAGCTGTTGATGTACTAATTTCAGAAGGAATTGATGCTAGAGCAAGTATTGTCTCTCCTTTTGGTGTTGTTGCGGATAAAGGTTTTTTAGCAGGAAGTAGCCTATTTAAAGAAGGTGTTTTAACGATACAAGATGAAAGCTCGATGTTAGTAGCTCCAAGTATGCTAGTAGAACCTCACCATAAAGTGTTAGATGCTTGTGCAGCTCCTGGTGGGAAAACAGTCCATATTGCTACTTATTTAGATGAATCAGCAGGTGGAGAAGTAGTAGCTTTAGATATCTATGATCATAAAATTAAATTAATTGAAGAAAATGCTGAACGCTTAGGTGTTTCATCAGTTGTTAAAACAAAGTTATTAGATGCCCGTGAAGTGGAAAGAACATTTGAAAATGACACATTTGACCGTGTATTAGTTGATGCTCCTTGTTCAGGACTTGGTTTATTACGAAGAAAACCAGATATTAAATACAGTAAAAGTAGCCAAGATTTTCTAGAATTACAAGCCATCCAACTTGAAATTTTGGAAAGTGTTGTTACAAAAGTTAAAGAGTGGGGTATAATTACTTATAGTACGTGTACAATTACTTCTGAGGAAAACCAAGAAGTAATCACTAAATTTTTAGAAAAACATCCAAACTTTGAGAAAATTGAATTAGTAGGTGCAGAGAACTTAGACCTGAGTTATGAGGATAAGATGTTACAAATTTATCCACATCATTACCAAACAGACGGCTTTTTCATCTGCGCTTTACAAAGAAAAGCGTAATGGATTAAAAAGGGAGTGACAACATGCAGATTGAATTCCAGACAAATGTCGGACGCAAAAGAAGAAGTAATCAAGATACAGTAGGAGTTTATACGAATAAAGTAGGTATTGTTATTGGGATTGTTGCGGATGGTATGGGAGGACACCAAGCAGGAGACACAGCTAGTAAATTAGCTGTTACAGGATTGGGAACTTCATGGGAACAAACAGCATTAGAAACTCAAGAAGAAGTAGCAAGATGGCTTGTATCAGCTATTCAAAAAGAGAACAAAGAAATTTATGAAGAAGGTAACGCTAATCCAGAGAAATTTGGTATGGGAACAACAGTTGTGGCTGTAGTTATGTTAAAAAATACTATGTTAGTGGCTCATGTTGGGGATAGTCGAGGTTATATTATTAGAGACCAAGCTATCAAGCAGTTAACAAGTGATCATTCCTTAGTCAATGAATTAGTTAAAACTGGAGAAATAACTTCTTCAATGGCACAAAGACATCCGAGGAAAAATGTATTACTTCGTTCAGTGGGCGTTCCAGGAGAAGTAGATGTTGATATTTCAGTTGTTTCTGTCCAAAATAAAGATTATGTTTTATTATGTTCAGACGGTTTAAGTAACATGCTATCAGACCGAGAAATAAGAAGAATTATCTTGCAAGGGAAACCTCTTTCAGAAAAAGTCAATCAGTTAATTGAAGAAGCTAATGAAGCAGGCGGTAGTGATAATATTACTGTTCTATTAATAAAGGTAGAAGAGGAGGTGGAACTAGATGATTAGTATTGGCACAAAAATTGGTCAACGTTATGAAGTAATTGGCAATATTGGTAGTGGAGGTATGGCAAATGTTTATTTAGCGAAGGATTTGATTTTAAATCGTGAAGTGGCCGTTAAGGTTTTGCGATTTGACTTTCAAAATGATCAAGACGCCATTCGTCGTTTTCAACGAGAAGCCTTAGCAGCTACTGAGATGGTCCATCCTAATATTGTAAGTGTTTATGATGTTGGTGAAGAACGAGATATGCAATATATTATTATGGAATACGTTAGAGGAACTGACTTGAAACGCTACATTAAGGAACAACCAGATATTCCATTACCAACAGTTGTTGATATTATGGGTCAAATACTTTCAGCGATTTCACTTGCTCACGAACATCAAATTATTCATAGAGATCTTAAACCTCAAAATGTATTGGTAGATGAAGATGGAACGGTTAAAATTACTGATTTTGGTATTGCTATTGCGTTATCAGAAACCTCTTTAACGCAAACTAATACTTTATTAGGTTCGGTTCATTACCTGTCTCCAGAGCAAGCTAGAGGTGGTATGGCTACTAGACAATCAGATATTTATGCTCTAGGAATCATTCTTTATGAATTATTAACAGGTGGCGTGCCATTTGAAGGAGAATCAGCAGTATCAATTGCTTTAAAACATTTCCAAAATGAGATGCCTTCTGTTAGAGAAAAACATCCTAATATTCCTCAAGCATTGGAAAACGTGGTATTAAAAGCGACTGCTAAAGAAATAGCGGATCGTTATAAAACTGTTAATGAAATGTATGCAGATATTAGAACATCACTAAGTCCTGATAGAGCTAACGAAGCCTTATTTGTTCCTTCTGCAATGTTAGATGAAACGATTTTAATGCAACCGATAGATGATATTTATGTACCAGAAGTTGAAAATACTGGGAAAGTAGCTTTAGTTGATGATGAAGATGATTCTGAATTAGAAGATGTTAAAAAGAAATCAAAACGAGGAATGAAAATATTCTTTGCTTTATTAGCTATTGCTCTACTTGTATCTGGAGGTTTATATTTTATTGGCCAAAAAGATACAGGTGATGTTAGTATTCCTGATATTACAGGAAAAACGAAAACAGAAGCATTAAAAATGCTGAAAGAAAGAGGCATTACTGTAGGTGCTGTTGAAGATATTGCTGATGAAAAGATTGAGGAAGGGTTGGTAGTAAAAACTCAGCCACCAATTGGTACATCAGTGAAAAAAAATAGTGGTGATATTACGGTTTATATCAGTTCGGGTCAAAAAGGAATAAAAATGCCTGACTATGAAGGACAAGATGTTGTTGATGCCACTGAAGACTTGATTAGTCGTGGTTTTAAAGAAGAAAACATCGAAGTTAAAGAAGAAAATTCTGACAAGTATGGTGAGAAAAAAGTACTTAAACAAACACCAAAAGCGGATAGAGATGTAGTCCCTTCAGAAACGAAGGTAACACTTTATGTTAGTAAGGGAGCTGAAACATTTGCTTTAGAGAATATGTATGGTTATTCTAAAACACGCGTTGAAAATTATCTAAATAGCGTCGGTTTGATACTTAATGAAGGCTCTGAGTACAGTGAATCGGTTCCTCAGGGACAAGTCATTTATACATTCCCTGGTGGTGGCGAAGAAGTCAAAAAAGGAAGTAGTGTGACAGTAATCTTTTCAGCTGGGAAAGATCCATCTACTATTCCTTCAAGTAGCTCTTCAGAAGAATCTTATAGTAGTTCATCATCTTCATCTAGTTCCTCAGAAAGTAAGGAAGAATCAAGTGACTCTACTGATGGAACGATAGATACTGAAGAAAAAATAGAAAGTACTAGTTAAATAAATATGTTTTAAGGCTGAGGTTGATACCTTAGCCTTTTCTTTTTTGTGTTACAATATAACTAATATCGGAGTAGTATCAAGGAGGGTCACTATGCCACAAGGGCAAATTAGAAAAGCGTTAAGTGGATTTTATTATGTGGAACATGAAGGAGAAACCTATCAAACAAGAGGTCGAGGGAATTTTCGAAATAGAAACATCACACCTCTTGTAGGAGATTGGGTGGTCTTTGAAAGCAGTAATTTAACAGACGGTTATTTATTAGAAGTCTTGGATAGAAAAAATGAATTGATTCGTCCTCAAGTAGCTAACATTGATTTAGGTGTTGTTGTGACAAGTTGTGTCAAACCGAATTTTTCGTATAATTTATTAGATCGTTTTTTAGTGACTTTAGAATCTAAAAATATTCAACCATTAATTTATATTACGAAATTAGACTTAGCAGAAGAGTCAGTTAAAGAAGAGATGTTACGTATGAGAACCTATTATGAGTCTATTGGTTACCCAGTGTTATTTTCTAGTTCAGATGAGAAAGCGGAGCTGACAGACTTTTTTAAAGATAAACTAACGGTTTTTATGGGTCAATCAGGAGCAGGGAAATCTACGCTTTTAAATAAAATTGCTCCAGAATTAGATTTAGAGGTAGGAGATATATCTGAAGCTTTAGGTCGTGGTCGACATACAACTAGACATGTGGAATTGTTAGAATTACATGGTGGTTTAGTTGCAGATACTCCAGGATTTAGTTCGATTGAATTTTTAGAAATTGAGCTACAAGATTTACCTAAAGAATTCCCAGAATTTGTAGAGGCATCTGATTTCTGTAAATTTAGAGAATGTCAGCATCAAAAAGAACCAAAATGTGAAGTGAAGAATCGTGTTGAATCGGGAGAAATACTGCAAGAAAGATACGATAATTATTTACAATTTTATGAGGAAGTTAAAACGCGTAAGCCGAAATATAATAAAAAGTGAGGAAGATAACAATGGTAAAAATAGCCCCATCAATTTTAAGTGCAGATTTTGCTAATTTAGAAAGAGATATTCGTTTAGTAGATGAAAAAGGAGCTGATTACATCCATGTTGATGTTATGGATGGGCAATTTGTTCCGAATATTACTTTAGGAGCTAATATTGTTTCAGCTATTCGACCTGTGACGGATTTACCTTTAGATGTCCATTTAATGGTTCAAGAGCCAGAACGTTTTATTGAAGATTTTGCTAAAGCAGGTTCTGACATCATAACGGTTCATCAAGAAAGTACTGTCCATATTCATAGAGCAATGCAAATGATTAAAAATGCAGGCGTAAAAGCAGGTGTGGTAATAAATCCAGGAACACCAGTTTCAGCGATTGAACATGTTTTATCTTTAGCAGATTTAGTTTTAATTATGACTGTTAACCCAGGTTTTGGTGGTCAAGCCTTTATTCCAGAGTGTTTGACAAAAGTAGAACAATTAGATGCGTTAAGAAAAGAAAAAGGCTACACTTATGAAATCGAAATTGATGGTGGTGTCGATGATAAAACAGCTCCATTATGCGTAGAAGCAGGAGCAGATGTTTTAGTAGCTGGTTCTTATGTTTATAATTCTCCGGATGTAGGAGAAAGAATTAACAAATTAAAAGAAGTGACAAAATAATGATAACAGACGTTGTAATTATTGGAGGCGGAACGCCTAATGAGTGGCCAGATTTATCTTCATTTAGCAACGAAACAACAGCTTTTATTGGTGTCGATCGTGGTAGTTTATATGGTTTAAAAGCTAGTTTTTCTATTGAACAAGCTGTAGGTGATTTTGATTCTTTATCAGATGAAGAATGGACTTGGTTACAAGATAAAGTACCAGTTATTGAAAGATGTGCAGCTGAAAAAGATGATACAGATATGCAGTTGGGGGTTCTTGCTGCGATGGTTAAGTATCCAGAGGCTAATTATCACTTGATAGGAGCAACAGGAGGTAGATTGGATCATTATCTATCTAATCTATGGCTACCGCTTCAGGAGCGTTTTTTGCCCTTTATAAGTCAAATTTTTATAACGGATAGTCAAAATAGTGTTTCTTATTTTTTACCTGGAGAATATACGATAGTAAAAGAAGAAGATAAGCCATATTTAGCTTATGTTTGCTTAACTGCTGTTAAATCATTAAGCTTGTATGATGCTAAATATCAATTGGATAGAGTAGATTTCAATATACCAACTTCTTTATCAAGTAATGAATTTGTAGGCCAGACCAGTCGTTTTTCATTTTCGGAAGGTATTATGTGTGTCATTCAATCCAAAGATAAAAAGAGGAGCTAAGTGCTCCTCTTTTTTGTGTATATTATGCTTGATAATAAAAGAAAAAGAGTTTAGGAAATATTCCTAAACTCTTGTTTGTTTTTAATTAAACGCGCTCAACTTTTCCTGATTTCAAAGCACGAGCAGAAACCCAAACTTTTTTAGGCTTACCGTCTACTAAGATACGAACTTTTTGTAAGTTAGCACCCCAAGTACGTTTAGATGCGTTCATTGCGTGAGAGCGTGTGTTTCCTGATCTTGCTTTACGCCCAGTTATATAACATTCTTTTGCCATGATATTCCCTCCTTTGCTTTGAATATATCATTTGTACATTAATCACACTAGAATAATTTAACATAGTTCTAAGACTTATGCAATAAAAAAATGAAGAATTATTCGATTAGTTTCGTTAATATAGGAATTTTTCTTTAATAATCTTGTGCTCTATGATAAAATGATGAATGATAATGGGAATATACTGACTATAGGGAGGTAGCAAAATGGCTGTAAAAATTAAAACACAAGCTGGTACCATTGAAATTTCTAATGATGTCATCGCTACTGTTGTCGGCGGTGCTGCAACAGATATCTATGGGATTGTTGGAATGGCAAGTAAAAATCAAATTAAAGATAACTTAAACGATATTTTAGGTAAAGAAAACTACTCACGTGGTGTTGTAGTTCGCCAAGAAGAGAATGGTGTAGCAGTTGATGTTTATATCATGGTAAGTTACGGAACAAAAATTTCTGAAGTAAGTCGAAATGTCCAAGAAAGTGTTAAATACAATCTTGAAACAATGCTAGGCGTTGTAGCTAATTCAGTAAATATTTTTATCCAAGGTGTACGCGTACAATCTGAGAAATAATTGATTGCATTAGACAATCGAATGTATATGTTTTTAAAGAATTGAGGAGGAACATTTTAGTGGAAGTCAAAGCAATCAATGGAGGGCAATTTCAAGCAATGGTTCAGGCAGGTGCTAACCGCCTAAATCAAAACGCTGAGTTTGTCAATTCCTTAAATGTTTTCCCTGTGCCAGATGGTGACACAGGAACAAATATGGATTTATCAATGACAAGTGGCGCTAAAGCTGTCAGAGAAGCAACTAGCGAGCATGTTGGAGAATTAGCAGGGATTTTATCAAAAGGATTATTAATGGGAGCAAGAGGTAACTCTGGAGTTATTTTATCTCAAATATTCCGCGGATTTTCAAAAGAAATTATTGAAAAAGAAACACTTAATGCACAAGATTTAGCTGACGCTTTTAAAAATGGTGTAGAAACAGCTTATAAAGCAGTTATGAAACCTGTTGAAGGAACTATTTTAACAGTTTCACGTGGTGCTGCAATTGGCGCTGAGAAAAAAGCAGCTAAATCAGATGACTGTATCGAAGTAATGGAAGCCGCTTTAAAAGGTGCTAAAAAAGCATTAGCTAAAACACCTGATATGCTACCTGTTTTAAAAGAAGTAGGGGTAGTAGATAGTGGTGGACAAGGTCTTGTATTTGTTTATGAAGGCTTTTTAGAATCTTTATCAGGAAAAATCGTTGAAAGTGAATTACATCAACCAACACCTGGTCAAATGGATGCTATGGTAAATGCTGAACATCATAGAAGCGTTTCTGGTGCTGTTGCAACTGAAGATATTAAATTCGGTTACTGTACAGAAATTATGGTTCGTATTGGTGAAGGTCCAACTGTTGATAGCGAATTTGACTATGATACATTTAGAAATTACCTAAATGACTTAGGGGATTCTTTATTAGTTGTAGCAGACGATGAGATTATCAAAGTTCACGTTCATACAGAACAACCTGGTGAAGTAATGAATTACGGACAAAAATTTGGTTCATTAATTAAAATCAAAGTTGATAACATGCGTGTTCAACATGAAACAATATTAGAGCACGAAGGTGAGAGAAAAGCTGAAACACCTAAAGAACGTGTTCCTTATGGTATTATTTCAGTTGCTGCAGGTGAAGGGATTCAAGAATTATTCCGCAGTATGGGCGTTAACTATGTAATTAGTGGCGGCCAAACAATGAATCCAAGTACCGAAGATATCTTAAAAGCAATTGATGCTGTTCATGCTGAAAAAGTTATTATTTTACCAAATAATAAAAATATCTTTATGGCTGCTGATCAAGCCGCTGAAGTAAGTGAAATTCCAGCTATTGTGATTCCATCAAAAACAATTTCTCAAGGAATGACGGCATTATTAGGTTTCAATGATCAATTATCATTGGATGAAAATGAAGCGGCTATGAGAGATATGCTTGAAGAGGTAGTTAGTGGGCAAATTACAACTGCTGTACGTGATACATCAATTGACGGTGTTGAAATTAAAGAAAATGATTGCTTAGGAATGATTGAAGGTAAGATTGTTATCTCTAATCCAGATCGTTTTGATGTTTCTCTAGCAACATTAAAAAGTATGATTAATGAAGATTCTGAAATTGTGACAATTATTGTCGGAGAAGAAGGATCAACAGAAGAAGCTGAAAAATTAGAACAAGCTTTAGTTGAATGGAATGATGAATTAGAAGTTGAAATTCATCAAGGAGATCAACCAGTTTATCCATACCTTTTCTCAGCTGAATAAAATAATAAATTAGAAGGCTGACCCGTTATTGGTCAGCCTTTTTAAATAATTGATTATAGTAAGGGGGAGGAGACAAAGTGAGTTCATTACAACAATCTGTAGCTGGAATGAAAGGTGTTGGCCCTAAAAGAACTGAAGTTTTAGCTAGTTTAGGCATTCAAACAGTAAACGATTTATTGACGTATTATCCTTTTCGATATGATGATATACAAGAAAAAATGTTAGATGAAATTCAAGATCAAGAAAAAGTTGTATTGAAGGGAACTGTCTTAGCTGAACCTGTTGTGAGCTACTATGGTTTCAAAAAAAGTCGTTTGGTTTTTAGGATGATGACGGATCAAGCAGTGATTAACGTTACCTTCTTCAATCAGCCATTTTTAAAATCTAAAATTAACGCCAATGAAGATGTGGCGATATATGGTAAATGGGATGGTCGGAGAAAAGCTTTATCAGGAATGAAAGTATTAGCGACTCAGGAAGAAGAAGTGGATTTTTCTCCGATTTATCATGTTAATAAAAATATTAGACAAAAAACTTTAGTAGATTTGATTCGTCAAACATGGGAAGATTACGGTCAAGAGATGTCGGAGAACTTGCCTAGCTGGTTAATTGAAAAGTACCGCTTAATGCCAAAACGACAAGCGGCTTATGCTATGCATTTTCCAGAGAATGTAGAAGAGAATAGATTAGCAAAAAGACGTTTAGCATTTGAAGAGTTTTTTTTATTTCAATTAAAAATGCTTCAATTAAAAGAGCAAGAAACAGCTAAAACTTTTGGGAAATCTATTCTCTATGATGTGAAAGCTTTAAAAGGATTTATTCAAACCCTACCTTTTGAATTAACGGATGCTCAAAAAAGAGTGGTTAATGAAATTTGTGCTGATTTAAGAAGTGAAGATCACATGCATCGACTACTTCAAGGTGATGTTGGAAGTGGGAAAACCATTGTAGCAGCTATTGCTCTGTTTGCTGTTGTTAGCCAAGGATTGCAAGGAGCTTTAATGGTGCCTACTGAAATTTTAGCTGAGCAGCATATGGAAAGTTTGACAAGTGTGTTTGAACAAACAAACGTCAAAATAGGGCTTTTAACCAGTTCTACAAAGACAGCTGAAAGACGTCAACTATTAGCTGATTTAGAATCTGGGGAACTAAACATATTGGTTGGAACTCATTCTTTAATTCAAGATGATATTGTCTTTCATGATTTAAGTTTAGTTATCATTGATGAACAGCATCGGTTTGGTGTCAATCAAAGAAAAGCTTTACGAGAAAAAGGAAATAGAGCAGACGTTTTATTTATGACAGCTACTCCTATTCCAAGAACTTTGGCAATTACGGCTTATGGTGAGATGGATGTTTCAGTGATTGATGAACTGCCAGCTGGAAGGATTCCTATAGAAACAAGATGGATTTTACCTAAACAAGTAGATTCAGTTTTGACGTGGCTAAATCGTCAATTAATGGATGGACAGCAAGTATATGTTATTTGTCCTTTAATAGAAGAATCTGAAATGTTAGACGTTAAGAATGCGACTGAAATATATGAGCATCTAAAACAATTTTACGAACCTAACTTTAATGTAGGGTTACTTCATGGAAAAATGAAGGCTGCTGAAAAAGATGAAATTATGACGAGTTTTAAGGAAAATGACATGCAGGTCTTAGTATCAACCACTGTTATTGAAGTTGGAGTGAACGTTCCTAATGCCACAACGATGATGATAATGGATGCTGATCGATTTGGATTAGCTCAATTACACCAATTAAGAGGACGAGTTGGGCGTGGTAGTTTAGCTTCTTATTGTATTTTAGTAGCTAATCCTAAAAGTGATCAGGGAAAAGAACGTATGAAGATTATGACAGAAACAACAGATGGTTTTGTGTTAAGTCAAAAAGATTTAGAAATGCGTGGTCCAGGAGACTTTTTTGGTTCGAAACAATCAGGTTTACCAGATTTTAAAGTAGGAGATATTGTTGCTGATGAGATGATTGTGGAAACGGCTCGTGTAGAAGCAGCCCTTTTATTAACTCAAGAGGGTTGGATGGATAAGGCAGAAAATCAAACCTTAGTAGCAAGTTTGAAAGAACAACAAGAAGAATCGGAGTTTTTTGATTAAGAGCTTTATGATAGAATAAAAGCGTATTAAGAAAAGAGGTAGGAATGTGAGAATAGCAGTAGATGCTATGGGTGGCGACAATGCTCCTCAAGCAATTGTAGAAGGTATAAACCTAGCTAAAAAAGATTTTCCAGAAATAGAATTTTTATTATTTGGAAAAGAAGCAGAAATAAAAAAATATTTAGACAACGAAGTAAATGTAACAATCGTTCATACAGATGAAAAAATCGAAAGTGATGACGAGCCTGTTAAATCAATTCGCAAGAAAAAACAAGCTTCTATGGTTTTAGCAGCTCATGCGGTTAAAAATGGAGAAGCAGATGCTATTTTTTCTGCTGGTAACACAGGTGCTTTATTAGCAGCAGGATTATTTATCATTGGCCGAATTAAAAATGTAGAGCGTCCAGGTTTAATGACAACTATGCCAGTTTTTACAGGTGGCGAGAATGCTGGGTTTGATTTCATTGATATGGGTGCAAATGCTGATAATAAGCCAGAGCATTTATTAACTTATGGTATTCTAGGTTCTTTTTATGCTAAAAAGGTAAGACATATCTCTAATCCAAAAGTTGCTTTACTTAATAACGGAACTGAAGAAACAAAGGGCAGTGAATTAACAAAAGCGGCTTTCGAATTATTATCTAATGAACCAAGTATTAACTTTATTGGTAATATTGAAGCTCGTGACATGTTTGATGGTGGGGCAGATGTTATCGTAACAGATGGTTATACAGGGAATGCTGTATTAAAAGCTGTTGAAGGTACCGCTCAAGCGTTGATGACTGTTTTAAAATCATCTATTAAAGGCAGTGGAGTAAAAGGTAAAATGGGAGCTTTATTACTGAAAGATAGCTTACTTGGTATGAAAGACCAATTAGATTATTCAAGTCATGGTGGGGCTGTTTTATTTGGAGTTAAAGCGCCAGTTGTAAAAACACATGGATCGACAGGACCAGTTGCTGTGAGACACACAATCAGTCAAATTAAAACGATGTTAGAAGCAGATTTGGTTAAAGAACTTCAAACCTTTTTCGAGGAGCCAAAAGCTTAACTTTTTTTGAGATAGACAAATGTTATTTTTACAAGTAAAATTGTAACTAAGAGGGATTAGAAACGCATTAATCAAATATTGGGGGTGCAGTAAATTGAGTCGTGAAGAAGTATTTGGAAAAATCAAAGATATTATCGTGGAGCATTTTGAAATTGACGAAGATAAAGTAACTGAAGCAATTAGCATTAAGGATGATTTAGAAGCAGATTCAATCAGTATTATGGAATTTGTTTTAGAATTAGAAGATGTGTTTGATGCTGAGATTTCAGATGAAGAAGCTGAAAAAATCGAAACAGTCGGTGCGGCAGTCGATTATATTATGGCTAATCAATAGAATAAGTAAGACGAATTAACTAAATTGGAAAACTCCAGTCTATGTTGATTCGTTTTTTTAGTAAATTTTAACTGATATACAGCAAAAAAAGCAGGTTTTTTAGTAAAAAATGTTATAAAAAGAATAAAAAAATAAAAAAAGTTTGTCTTTAAAAAATTCTTTTATCGCATTTTAATCTTTTTTATTATACGAAATTGTTTTAATTTCACGTGAATTTTTTTTAGACGATAAAAGGGATGAAATGGGCATTTTGCGAACGATTATACGAGATTTGAACAATAACATAACGTTAATTATTTAAGAATAATGAGATGAAATAAGGATAAAATGAGCGAGCGCACCTTTTCTTATCATTTTTTTTTAATCGTTTCTTAGTGAATACTATTGATTAATGTTTGTAATTCTAATATAATTAATGGATATCTTGGGATTTTTGTATGAAAATCCATGGACAATAATGAAGAGTTTATGAAATAGATTAAGAAATGAAATCAGTACGGGAATAGAACAGGAAGGAGAATTCTATTGTTTGTTGACAACAAGTTATTAGAAATTAGAAATTTGCACACTGGTTTTCGAATCAAGGATGATTATTATGATGCAGTTGATGACGTATCGCTGACATTAGACAAAAATGAAATTTTAGCAATTGTTGGGGAGTCGGGTTGTGGTAAAAGTACCTTAGCCATGACGATTATGGGATTACAAAACCCAGACCAAACTAGAATTACAGGAGATATCATCTATAACGATTTGAATTTAAATGGTTTATCTGAAACGTTATATAACAAGGTAAGAGGAAATGATATTGGGATGATTTTCCAGGATCCGTTATCTGCGTTAAATCCTTTAATGAGAATTGGTGATCAAATTGCCGAAGCGCTGTTTTATCATACTGATTTAAATGAAGATGAGCGTAATAAGAGAGCTATTGATTTATTAGAACAAGTTGGAATTAGAAATCCAGAACGAGTAGCAAAACAGTATCCTCATGAATTATCAGGAGGTATGAGACAACGTGTTATTATTGCGATTGCTATCTCATGTAAGCCACCTATTATTATTGCGGATGAGCCTACAACAGCTTTAGATGTGACAATCCAAGCACAGATTTTAGATTTATTGAATGATTTACAAAAAGAAACTGAATCAGGCATTATCTTAATTACCCATGATTTAGGGGTTGTTGCCGAAACAGCAGACCGTGTAGCGGTTATGTATGCAGGTCAAATTGTTGAACAAGCACCAGTTGCTGAGTTATTTAAAAATCCAAAGCATCCTTATACAAGATCATTGTTAAACTCTATCCCGCAAGAAGATGCGCATGATAGTGAGTTACATGTGATCGAAGGGGTTGTACCAACTCTTAAAAACATGGAACGTGTTGGTTGTCGTTTTGCTGAACGTATTCCATGGGTAGCAGCTGAAGAACATGAAGCAACTCCAACTTTACATGAAGTAGGGCCTGGACATTTTGTTCGTTGTACATGCTACAAAAACTTTGACTTTAGAGAAGAAGGGGAAGCGTAATGGGATTATTAGAAATTAAAGATTTAAAAGTACACTATCCTATTCGCGGAGGTTTCTTCAATAAAGTTGTAGATTACGTTTATGCGGTAGATGGTGTTAATTTTGAAATTGAAGCTGGAACAACTTACGGTTTAGTTGGTGAGTCTGGTTCTGGTAAGTCAACTATTGGTAAAACAATTGTTGGTTTAGAAAAAGCAACATCTGGAGATATTCTTTTTGAAGGGACTAGCGTCATCAAAAAGAGTGCTCGCAAACAAATTGGTTACAATAAAGATGTTCAAATGATTTTCCAAGATTCAATGTCAAGTTTGAATCCTAAGAAACGTGTATTAGATATCATAGCTGAACCAATTCGTAACTTTGAAAAATTATCTGATCAAGAAGAAAAGAAAAAAGTTCAAGGTTTATTAGATATTGTAGGGATGCCAACAGATGCTCTTTACAAGTACCCACATGAGTTTTCAGGTGGACAAAGACAACGTTTAGGTGTTGCTCGTGCAGTAGCAACTAACCCTAAATTAATCATTGCGGATGAACCAGTATCAGCGCTTGACTTATCTGTTCAAGCACAAGTACTTAACTTTATGAAACGTATTCAAGAAGAATACAACTTAAGTTACCTGTTTATCTCACATGATTTAGGTGTTGTAAAACATATGTGTGATAATATTGCGATTATGAATAAAGGTCGTTTTGTTGAGATTGGAACTAGAGATGATATCTATAACAACCCACAACATATTTATACGAAACGTTTATTATCAGCGATTCCTAAAATTGACGTTGATAACCGTGAAGCTCATAAAGAAAATCGTCGTAAAGTCGAAAGAGAATACGATGAACTTTATAATCAATATTACGATGAAAACGGTCGAGTTTATGACCTACAAACTATTAGTTCAACTCATCAAGCTGCCGTTAAATTGAGCGAAAGAGGGGGAGAATAGTATGTGGAAAACAATACTTCGTCGTGTTCTAGCAATGATTCCTCAAATCATTATTTTAAGTTTGTTTATCTTTATTTTAGCTAAGGCAATGCCAGGGGATCCGTTTACAGGATTAATTAACCCTAACATGGACCCAGCTACTATTGAAAAAATGCGTGAAGCAGCAGGTTTAAACAATCCTTGGTACGTTCAGTATTGGGATTGGGTAACTAATGCTGTACAAGGTGATTTTGGACAAAGTTTCCTATTTAAATTACCTGTAACTGATATTATTGGTCAACGTGTAACGAATACAATTTGGTTATCATTATTAACAGCAATTTTAACTTACTTAATTGCTTTACCTTTAGGTTTATTCTCAGGTAGATACCAAAATTCATTATTTGACAAAACAGTAGTTGTTTACAACTTTGTCAGTTTCGCAGTACCAATCTTTATCTTTGCGTTATTAATGTTATTTATTTTTGGTTACCGTTTAGAGTGGTTCCCAACAACAGGTTCGGTTGGATCTGGTTTAGAGCCAGGAACATTCGCATACTTTGGCAGTAAGTTATATCACATGATCTTACCTGCTATCTCACAAGCATTACTTGCAACAGCAGTTACAATTCAATACTTACGTAATGAAGTAATTGATGCACAACAAATGGACTTTGTTCGTACTGCAAGAGCTAAGGGTGTTCCAACTAATAAAGTATTTACTCGTCACATTTTCAGAAATGCATCATTACCAATTGCTGCACAATTAAGTTATGAAATTTCAGCTTTAATCAGTGGATCAGTTGTTATCGAGCAAACCTTTGCTTATCCTGGTATCGGTAAATTATTTATCGATGCAATCAACGGTCGTGACTACTCAGTTATTACAGCCTTAGTATTAATCTTAGGTATTGTAACGATTGTCGGAAACTTAATTTCTGATATCGTCATGAGTATTGTAGACCCACGTATTCGTATTCAATAACGAAAAGGATAAAGAAAGGAGAATGAACATGAGTAAAGAGAAAAAACAAGAAACAGTCAGTGCACCACCAACAGGTTTTAAAATGATTGTTCGAGAATTTAAAAAAGATAAATTAGCCCTATTTTCATTGGGATTATTAGTAGTATTATTATTAGGTATCTTTATTGGCGCGATGATGTTAGATAAAGATGCGGTTATGAAGGTTAGTATTTTTGATAAATACGGAGAGCCTGGCGTTAACGGGTTCCTATTAGGAGCTGATGAGGGTGGTCGTGATGTATTTGGCCAGTTAATCATCGGTGCTAGAAACTCAGTAGTTATCGGTTTTACAATCACTATCATTACTTCTATTATCGGGGTAGGATTAGGTATTGTAGCAGGTTATTACGGTGGGGTTATTGATACGGTTATTATGAGAATTGTTGACTTTGTTATGATTTTACCAATTACAATGGTTATCATCGTATTCGTTACAATCACACCTAAATACAACGTAACATCTTTTGTATTAATTATGAGTGCCTTTTATTGGGTAGCCAAAGCGCGTTTATTCAGAGGTAAAACATTATCTGAATCTCGTCGTGATTACATTAGTGCTTCTAAAACATTAGGTACAAATGATTTTAAAATTATGTTTGGTGAATTAATGCCAAACTTGAGTTCTTTAATTATTACCAACTTGACAATCAACTTTGCGGCAAACATCGGGATTGAAACAACTCTATCTTATTTAGGGTTTGGTTTGCCACCAGCAACGCCAAGTTTAGGAACTCTAATCGGATTTGCGTCAAACGGTGTCGTATTATCTGAGAAAATTTGGATTTGGGCTCCCGCATCAGCGCTTATTTTAGTAATGATGCTGAGTATAAATTATGTTGGTCAAGCATTTAAGCGTTCAGCTGATGCTCGTCAGCGATTAGGTTAACAAAAGAATAGGGGGAAATGAAGGATGAAGTACAAAAAGTTAGTTAGTGCTATGGCACTAGGAGCTGCAGTAACAGTTGGTTTAGCTGCCTGTGGTGGAAAAAAAGATGATGGAAAGAAATCGGGAAGTACGGACAAACAAGAGGACGTATCACAGTTTCCAGTCGAAGTAAGTAACAAAGAAGAAGCCAAAGAAGGTGGCACTTTAGAAGTTGCTGTTGTTATGGATACTCAATTTGCAGGTCTATTCCAAGAAGAATTCTACGAAAACAACTATGACGCTCAGTTCATGTTACCGTCACATGAATCAATCTTTGTTTCAGATAGTAACTTTGAAACAACTGAAAATGGTTTAGTTAAGAAAGATATTGATGTTGAAAAGAAAACAATCAAATTAACAATTACTAAAGACGCTAAATGGTCTGATGGTGAACCTGTTATTGCTGAAGATTTAATTCAACCATACTTAATTATCGCTCACCCTGACTACGCGGGAATTCGTTACGGTGAAGACTTTACTAACGTTGTTGGTGTTGAAGAGTACCATGATGGAAAAGCTGATTCAATTTCAGGAATCAAAAAAATTGATGACAAATCAATCGAAATTACTTACAAAGAAATGAACCCAGGTATGAAACAAACAAGTGAAACTGTTTGGTCAAGTGCAATGCCTTCTCATATCTTTAAAGATATGCCAGTTAAAGGTATGGAATCAAGTCCAGAAGTTCGTAAGAACCCTGTAACATTTGGACCATACAAAATGGCTAAAATTAACCAAGGTGAATCAGTAGAGTACGTTCCTAACGAACATTACTACGGAGAAAAACCAAAATTAGAAAAAATCATTATGAGAGTTGCTCCATCTAACTCAATTACTGAAGCAATGAAAGCTAAAAAATATGACATGGTATTATCTATGCCAACAGATAACTACCCATCATATAAAGATATTGAAGGCTATGAAATGTTAGGTCGTCCTGAATTAGCTTATACTTATGTTGGATTTAAATTAGGTAAATGGGATGATAAAGAAGGAAAAGTTGTTTATAACCCAGAAGCTAAAATGGCTAACAAAGAATTACGTCAAGCAATGGCTTACGCTGTAGATAACGCTGCTATTGGTGAGAAATTCTACCATGGTTTACGTCAACCAGCTAACTCATTAGTTCCACCAATCTTTGCTGACTTCTCTAATAAAGAATTAGAAGGTTACACAAAACAAGATATTGAAAAAGCTAATAAATTATTAGATGATGCTGGATACAAGAAAAAAGATGGCGAAGAATTCCGTCGTGATCCAAAAGGCGAGAAATTAGAAATTAAATTCGCTTCTATGGCTGGTGGAGAAACTGCTCAACCAATCGCTGAATACTATGTTGACTGTTGGAAAGAAATTGGTTTAGATGTTAAATTAGCAACAGGTCGTCTAATCGAATTCAACTCATTCTACGACAAACTTAAAAACGATGATCCAGAAGTAGATGTATACCAAGCTGCTTGGGGATTAAGTAGTGATCCTTCTCAATCAGGATTATACGCACCAACTGCGTCATTTAACTACACTCGTTTTGAATCAGAGAAAAATACTGAGTTAATGAACAACATTGATTCAGAAAAATCATTTGATACTGAGTACCGTGCAAAAGCCTTTAAAGAATGGCAAGAATATGCAAGTGAAGAAGCATTTGTATTCCCAACATTATTTAGAGATCAAGTTTTACCAATCAGTGAAGATGTAACAGGATTCACTTGGGCATATGATGCACAAGTAAACCCATGGTCAACTATTGGTTTAAGTAAATAATTACAATTTAGCTATCAACTTAAAGGTTTATCCTTTAAGTTGATAGTTTTTGTTTTAAATGATTAAAAAACAACGTATAATAGGAAATGAACATTTTGAATGAGAGGAAGAGCAAAAACATGATAGAAACAAAATTAACAACAGAAATAAAAAATAAATATGATATTGTTTTCAAAGATATTAGTCTATTGGAGCAAGCTTTTACCCATTCATCCTATGTGAATGAGCATCGACATTTGGAATTAACAGATAACGAACGCCTTGAATTTTTAGGGGATGCTGTATTAGAGCTAATTATTTCTGAGTATCTATATCATCATTTCCAAGACATGCCTGAAGGAAAATTAACAAAATTACGTGCGACAATTGTACGTGAAGACAGCCTAGCGATGTTTGCTAAAGATTGTGGCTTTGATGCCTATGTTCGTTTAGGTAAAGGTGAAGAAAATTCAAACGGTAGAAGTCGCTCGTCTCTTTTATGTGATTTATTTGAAGCTTTTTTAGGAGCTTTATTCATTGATCAAGGAAGTCTAAAGGCGAATGAATTTATCTATAAAGTCATTATTCCAAAAATTGAAGCAGGTGCTTTTTCACATGAGATGGATCACAAAACAGCCTTACAAGAGGTATTACAAAAAAATGGGGACATCTTCATTGAATATCGTTTAGTAAAAGAAGAAGGCCCAGCTCATAGCCGTATTTTCCATGTGGAAGTTAATGCAGGCGGAAAACTATTAGGAGTAGGCTCTGGGAAATCTAAAAAAGTAGCAGAACAAAAGGCAGCAGAGGTTGCTTTAACTGATTTAAAGAAAGATAATCAGTGCTAGGAAGGAGACTAAGCTTTAGTGTATTTAAAACGAATTGAAATTGCAGGGTTTAAGTCTTTTGCAGATAGAACAGTTATTGAATTTAATCAAGGGTTAACAGCAGTAGTTGGTCCCAATGGTAGTGGAAAAAGTAATATTACTGAAGCTATTCGTTGGGTGTTGGGAGAGCAGTCAGCAAAAAATTTACGTGGAGGAACTATGCCAGACGTAATTTTTGCTGGCTCTTCTTCACGTCCGGCTCTAAATTTAGCAGAAGTGACTCTTGTTTTAGACAATGAAGAGCGTTTTTTACCAATTGATTTTAGTGAAGTGAGTGTCACAAGACGATTAACTAGAAGCGGTGATAGTGATTTCTTTATTAATAAACAAAGTTGTCGCCTAAAAGATATTGTTAATCTATTTATGGATTCTGGTTTAGGAAAAGAATCTTTTTCGATTATTTCCCAAGGTAAAGTAGAATCTATTTTTAATAGTAAACCAGAAGATAGACGTGGTATTTTTGAAGAAGCAGCTGGAGTGTTAAAATATAAAACAAGAAAAAAAGAAGCTGAAAAAAGATTGTTTGAGACAGAAGATAATCTAAATCGTGTACAAGATATTATTTATGAGCTAGAGGCACAGTTACATCCTTTAAGAGAGCAAAGTGAGATAGCAGCTAAATACTTAGTGTATAAAGAGCAATTAACCGCAGTTGATGTAAATGTGACGATTCAAGAAATTGAGTCTCACAAGAAGGTCTGGGAAGAACAAGATAAAGTACTAAAAATTATCACTGCTAACATTGAGGATAAAAAGAGAAGTCTATTTTTACAAGAAGAAACGCAAAAGAAATTAAAAGAAAAACGAGAAGAATTAGAAACTACGATTGATTCTCATCAAAGAAAATTATTAGAAACAACCACTAATTTTGAAAAATTAGAAGGTCGAAAAAATGTTTTAGAAGAAAGACAACGTTTTTCAGTTCAAAATAAAACAGCTTATGAAGAAGATTTAAAAGAAGTTTTTGATAAAGAAAAAGAATTACAAGAAGAGCTAGTTAAGTTAAAAGAGGAAGAAATAAAGTTAAGCACTCTAAAAAAAGAACTAAGTGAAGAAGTTGGGACATTAAGTGCTGAAGTAGAGCGTTTTAGTAAATCGACTAAAGAGCAACTAGAGGAACTTAGAAGTGACTATGTTGATGTGATGCAACAACAAACAAATATTAATAATGACTTAAAGCATTTAGAAAAACAACATCAACAAGAAATGGCTCGAAATCAAAAAGACGTTACCACCTATGAAACGCTTTTGTTAGAAGAAAAAGAAACTAAAATTAGCTTTGAAAAAACTAACAAAGAATTAGTGAAGCAAAAAGAGAAAGTTGCTAAGCTATTGGAATCTTTTGGTCTAGTTCAACAAGAAGTTCTAGGATTAAAATCTAAAGCTAGTAACACTGAGAAACAAATGTATGAAGCTTTAAAGATATTGCAACAAGGACAAGCTAAAGAAAAAAGTTTACAAGAATTAAAAGCTAACTATGCAGGATTTTATCAAGGAGTCCGTTCTGTGTTAAAAGAACGTGATTCTTTAGGTGGAATTGTTGGAGCTGTTGCTGAATTAATTACAGTACCAAAAGAAATTAGTCTAGCCATAGAAACGGCATTAGGGGCTTCAGCCCAACATGTGATAACAGATAATGAGGGAAGTGCTAGAAAAGCTATTTCCTACTTAAAACAAAAACGTGTTGGTCGTGCCACTTTTTTACCGTTAACAACGATTAAACCACGTCAACTAAATAGTGGAATAAAAGCCAGAGTAGCAACACATCCAGGTTTTGTAGGTGTTGCTAGTGAGTTAGTAGAGTATGATAAGAGTATTTCTCAAGTCATTGAAAATATACTAGGCCTAACAATAGTGGCAAAAGACTTACAAACAGCCAATGAATTGGCTAAAAGTATTAATTTCCAATACCGTGTTGTTTCCTTAGAAGGAGATGTAATGAATCCAGGTGGTTCAATGACTGGTGGAGCAAGTAAACAAGGTCAAAACAATCAACTGTTTTCTCAAGGGCAAGAGCTAAAAGAATTAGAAGTTCAAGTTGCTCAAATGACACGTTTGTATCAAACAAAAGAATTAGAAGTAAAAAGCTTAAAAGAGCAACTACAAAAAGCAGAAGAACAGTTAGATAGTGTTCGCCGTGAAGGTGAAGAAGCTAGAATGTTAGAACAAAGTCTAACTAATGAGTTAGAAAAATATGAACAACGAGTAAGTCGTCAAGAAAAAGAGCGCCGTGCTTTTGAGTATGAAAAACGTGAATTACAACGCTTCTTGGAAGATTATCAAGAAGAAAAAGAGCAATTATTAGAAGCTCAGGAAAAATTAATTCAGAAAAAAGACGAACTGGATAGATTGTTGAAGGAGACGAATGAGTTAGAGGAAGAAGTGACTCAGAAAAAAGAAGAGGCTCAGCAAAAATTAACTGTTAAACAAGCAGAATTAGCTGGAGTTGCTGAAAAAAATGTCTATCTTAAACAACGAGTAAAAGAAAAACAATTAGCAGTTGATGAGTTAATGAACCGAAAAAGTCATTTGAGTAATCAATTAGACTCGGAATCAACAGAACATATGACTCATGGTGAAGTAAGCGAACAAATTCAAGAAACAATGAGTCAGTTGAAACAAGAAAAAGAAATGTTGTTAAATGAATTAGATGAGTTAAAACAAGAACGGGAAGAATTGTATAAACAAATTTCTGAAGGTGACGAAAAAGTTGTTCAAATGAATCAAGTTATTCAAGAACAAATGAATGAAAAAACAACAATGGAAGTAGCTAAAAATAGTGCTAATATTGGTTTAGATCAAGGTCTTACGTATTTACAAGAAGAGTATGGTTTAACCTTTGAAGCAGGAAAAGCTAGTTATCCAGATGTAGAGGATTTTGATTTAGGCAAACAACAAATTAAGGAACTAAAAGAAGCGATTCAACAACTTGGAATTGTGAATCTGAATGCCATTGATCAATATCAAGAAGTCAACGAACGTCATCAATTCTTAGTGACACAACAAGCTGATTTAGTATTAGCTAAAGATGAATTGTTCGAAACCATGAATGAAATGGATGAGTTAGTCATCAAAAAATTCCATGATGTTTTTTGTGATATAAGGGAAGAGTTTAGAAATGTCTTTCCAAATATGTTTGGAGGAGGTCATGCAGATTTAATTTTAACAGACCCAACAGACTTACTTCATACAGGAATAGATATCGTAGCTCAACCACCTGGGAAAAAATTACAAAATTTAAGCCTGTTATCTGGTGGAGAAAAAGCTCTAACAGCTATCGCTTTATTATTTGCGATTATTCAAGCTAGACCTGTGCCGTTCTGTATTCTTGACGAGGTAGAGGCAGCATTAGATGATGCCAATGTAACAAGGTATGGAAATTATTTACGCAGATTTGGCGAAGATACACAATTTATTGTAATTACGCATCGTAAGGGAACAATGGAATCTGCCAATATGCTTTACGGGGTAACAATGCAAGAATCGGGAGTATCTAAAATTGTTTCGGTTCACTTAGAAGAGTTGGAGAATCAAGAAAATTTGGAAATGATGTAAAGGGAGAAGTCAGATGATTAAATTAATTGCTATCGATTTAGATGGAACGTTATTAAGAGATGATAAGACTATTTCTGAAGGAAATAAAGTAGCATTAACAAAAGCGAAAGAACAAGGTGTGAAAGTTGTTCTTTGTACAGGTCGTCCACTTTTAGCAGTGGAATCTTATTTAGACCGTTTAGAGTTAAGAGATGAAGGCGACTATAGTATTACCTTCAATGGAGGTTCCATTCAAAAGAATGATACTGGAGAAGAGTTATTATCATATTCATTGTCATTAGAAGAAGTTAAGTCTGTTGCTGAGGTAATGACTGAGCTTGATTTACCTTTAGATATCATTACAACAGATACTTGTATCCATTTAACAACATCAACTAGTAAGGAATCGATTTATCCTAGCTTAAATCCCTTATTAAAAACAGTAACTAAATCAGTCAGTGAATTAGATGATAAGACTGTTTATAATAAAATGGTGGTTGGAACAGACCCAGCTTACTTAGATGAAAAATTAAAAGAATTATCTCCAGAATGGTATGAAACATTTAATATTATGAAATCACGAGATTGTTTACTTGAAATTATTCATAAAGAAGTTAGTAAAGCTAATGGAATTGATTTATTAGCAAAAGAGCTCGGAATCAAGCAATCTGAAGTTATGGCTATTGGTGATGAGGAAAATGATGTTTCTATGATAGAATATGCTGGTATGGGTGTTGTTATGGAAAATGGAAACTCAGAATTAAAAAAGATAGCACAATTTATTACAAAAACAAATCAAGAAGACGGTGTAGCTCACGCTGTTGAAACATTTGTTTTAGTAGATTAGGGGGACGACATGGGATTTTTTGATAAGATAAAAAAGGCTGTTTTAGGTGAAAAAGTCGTTGAAGAAGAAAAAAAAGAACTTGCAGTAGAAGAAGTAGAATCCTCTGAAGTACCAGTTGTTGAAGTAGAGGAACAGATGGAAGTGACAGAAGAAATACCTTCTGAAGAAACAGTGGTTGAATTTGAAGAAGAAGTAGTAGAGGAACCAAAAGAAGACCCAATAGAAGAAGTAGAGGTTCCAGTTGTAAATGAAGTGAAAACATCTGAGCCAGTTATTGAAACACCTTCTAAACAAGAAGAAACGATTGAAAAGTATGACAAAGGATTAGAAAAATCACGTAAAACATTTGGACAATTCATGAACAACTTATTTGCCAATTTCCGTATGGTAGATGATGAATTCTTTGAAGAGTTAGAAGAATCGTTAATTAGTGCGGATGTTGGTTTTGAAACAGCTATGAGAATTTCTGATGAGCTACAAGAAGAAGTCAGATTAAAAAATGTTAAAAAACAATCTGACGTACAAAACACTATTATTGAAAAACTAGTAGAGATTTATGAAACTGAAGGTGCTGAGGAAGATAACAGTTTAAACATTCAGCCGGACGGACCGACTATCATTTTATTTGTAGGGGTTAATGGTGTTGGTAAGACAACAAGTATTGGTAAATTAGCTCATCGTTACAAACAAGAAGGTAAAAAAGTTCTTTTAGCAGCTGCTGATACCTTTAGAGCTGGAGCAATTGATCAATTAGTTGTTTGGGGAGAGCGTGCTGGTGTAGATGTGGTGAAACATAGCGCTGGTAGTGATCCGGCAGCTGTGGTATTTGATGCCGTTGAAAAAACTAAAAAAGAAAACTATGATATTCTTTTAGTTGATACAGCAGGTCGTTTACAAAATAAAGTGAACTTAATGAAAGAGTTAGAGAAAATGAAACGCGTTATTGAACGTGAATACCCATCAGCTCCTCATGAGGTTTTACTAGTTGTTGATGCGACAACAGGTCAAAATGCAATGATTCAAGCCAAAGAGTTTAAAGATACAACGGATGTGACTGGAATTGTTTTATCTAAACTAGATGGCACAGCTAAAGGTGGGATGGTTCTTGCGATTCGCAATGAGTTACACTTACCAGTTAAATTAGTTGGTTTAGGTGAAAGAATAACTGACTTAGAAGATTTTGATCCAAATCAATTTGTTTATGGTTTATTTAAAGATTTAATGGAAATGTATGAGAATTAAAAAAATGGAAAGGTTGACTGAAAAAGTCAGCCTTTTCTTTTTCCTTTAAATTCCTTCAAAAACTACCAAAAATATGAATGTTTTTGATTGAAAAAGAAAGAGAATGATAGTATTATAACAGTATGAGGTGATGAAAGTGCTAACAGAAGAGAGACAACAAAAAATCTTAGAACTATTAAGAGAAAAAGAAATCCTTAAAACAAGGGATTTAATGTCACTGTTTGATGTATCAGAATCAACGATTAGAAGAGATTTACAAGAGATGGAAGAAGCTGGTTGGTTACGCCGTGTTCATGGTGGCGCTCAAAAAATAATCAAGTTAGAAACAGAAATGAGTATGATTGAAAAATCATCCAAAAACGTTCAAGAAAAGAAAAAAATAGCAAAATATGCTGCATCATTAGTTTTACCAGGAGAATTTATTTATTTAGATGCAGGAACAACAACTTATGAAATGTTACCTTTCTTAAAAGATAAAAAGGTTCATGTGATTACTAATGCTGTAGATCATGCTAGTTTAAGTCTAGATTTAGGTTTGCAAACAACTATGCTAGGTGGAAGTATTCGTTTAACAACCAAAGCAGCTGTTAGCAATCAAGCGATTGAACAAATTAAAACCTGTTATTTCGATAAAGCTTTTATGGGAACTAATGGTATTCATGAAAGATATGGCTATACAACAGCAGACACCGAAGAAGCTGCGACTAAAAAAGCGGCAATGGGACAAGCACAACATGTTTTTATATTAGCTGATGAGACTAAATTTAACAAAGTTAATTTTTCAAAGATGGGGAATCTTGAAGAAGCTATCGTAATTACTAATAAAATTGGGGAAAATATTATTAGTGATGAGATTAAGAGTCAAACAACGATTAAGGAGGTCGACTTATGATTTATACAGTAACGCTAAATCCAGCAATTGATTATGTTATTCAAGTAGCAGATTTTAATGAAGGGCAACTTAATGTAACTGATACAGAGCATAAGTTTCCAGGGGGAAAAGGAATTAATGTTTCTCGAGTATTAAAACAATTAGAAGTTCCGTCAACTAATGTGGGATTTATTGGCGGCTTTACAGGTGATTTTATTAGAGAAAAGCTTCAAGAAGAAGGTTTAATGACTGATTTTATCGAAGTACAAGGCGATACGAGAATTAACATCAAATTAAGAAGTCAGGTCGAAACTGAAATAAATGGCAGAGGACCTATTATTGAAGCAGAGGACCTAGCAAAACTAAAAGAAACATTATACTCACTGACTAGTGATGATTTAGTCGTCTTTTCTGGAAGTATTCCTAAAGGGTTATCAACAGGTATTTACTTAGAATTGGTTAAGGAAATGAATCAACGTCACATTCCATTTGTTGTGGATATTAGTAGTCAGGAATTATTAGATATTCTTCCTTTTAAACCTGTATTGGTAAAACCAAATCATCATGAGTTAGCAGCTATATTTGAAACAACATTTGAGACAATAGAAGAAATGTTGCCATATGGGGAAAAATTATTACATGGTGGCGCTCAAAATGTTTTAATCTCAATGGGAAAAGATGGAGCTATATTGTTTAGTGAGACTGGTATTTTCCGTGTAGAGGGCTTAACAGGTGAATTGAAAAATTCAGTTGGAGCTGGAGATTCAATGGTTGCAGGTTTTATAAGTAGATGGGTTCAAAATAAAGAGATTACAGAATGTTTAACTTATGGTGTGGCATCAGGCAGTGCTACAGCTTTTAGTGATGATTTAGGTTCAAAAGAAACGATATCGGGTTTAGTTGATCAAGTAAAAATAGAAATAATAAAAACATATTAGGGGGAGATGTAAATGAAAATTGTTGATTTATTAGCTGTAGATGCAATGGTAATGTCACTAAAAGCAACTGGTAAAAATGAAGCAGTTCATGAGATGGTTGAAAAGTTAGCAGAGACAGGAAGAATTAATGATACTGATGTATTTGAAGCAGGCATTTTAGCTAGAGAAGCTCAAACTTCAACAGGTTTAGGTGATGGTTTAGCGATGCCACATGCTAAGAATAAAGCTGTTGTTCAACCAACTGTGTTATTTGCTAAAAGTAATCAAGGCGTTGACTATGAAGCATTAGATGGCCAACGGACTTATTTATTCTTCATGATAGCTGCACCTGAAGGAGCAAATGACACTCATTTACAAGCTTTAGCAAGTTTATCAAGATTACTATTAAATCCTGATTTAATTAGAGACTTAAAAAAGGCTGAAAAACCAGAAGAAGTCATTGCTTTATTTGAAGAAGCACAACGCGTATACGATGAAAAAGAGCAAGCAGAGTCATTACAAGAAGCGACAGTAGAAGAAAATAGACCGTTTGTTATCGCTGTAACAGCTTGTCCAACAGGGATTGCACATACGTATATGGCTGAGGACGCACTTAAAAATAAAGCAAAAGAATTAGGCGTAGATATTAAAGTAGAAACAAATGGTTCTGAAGGAATTAAGCATGCTTTAACAGAAGAAGATATTAAAAGAGCATCTGGAGTTATTATTGCAGCAGATAAAAATGTTGAGATGGCACGCTTTGAAGGAAAACCATTAGTTAACCGTCCTGTAAGTGATGGAATCAAAAAATCAGCAGAACTAATTGATTTAGCAGTGAGTGGTAAATCAAGTGTTTATCACCATACTGGTTCTAGTGATAGTGATGAGCAAGAGACAAGTTCTGGTAGTGTAGGCTCACAAATCTACAAACACTTAATGAATGGTGTTAGTCACATGTTACCTTTTGTTATAGGTGGTGGGATTGCCATTGCTTTAGCCTTTCTAATTGATCAAATGATAGGTGTTCCAACTGATTCATTAAGTTCATTAGGCTCATATAACCAATTAGCAGCTTACTTTAATACAATAGGTGGTACAGCCTTTTCATTTATGTTACCTGTTTTAGCTGGATTTATAGCTTCAAGTATAGCTGATAGACCTGGCTTAATTGTTGGGTTTGCAGCGGGAGCGATGGCAGCATCTGGAGTAGCTATTGGACAACTAGAAAATCCAATGCCTTCAGGATTTTTAGGTGCTTTAGTTGGTGGTTTCTTAGCAGGTTATGTCATTTTATTCTTGAAAAAAGTATTTTCAAATTTACCGAAAAGCTTAGATGGTATTAAAGTGATTTTATTTTATCCAGTGTTTGGCTTGTTAATTACAGGTGCTTTGATGTTGTTAATTAATATCCCGATGTCAGCTATTAATACAGGATTAAATAACTTTTTAAACAATCTATCAGGTGGAAATGCAGCTATTTTAGGCGCATTACTAGGTGGTATGATGGCAGTAGATTTAGGTGGTCCTATTAACAAAGCGGCATATGTATTTGGTACAGGAACATTAGCAGCATCAGTTGCGACAGGAGGTAGTGTTGTAATGGCTGCTGTAATGGCAGGTGGAATGGTGCCGCCATTAGCGATTGCAATTGCTACATTAATCTTTAAAAATGAATTTTCTAAAAAAGATCAAGAAGCTGGTGTAACGAACTTGATTATGGGATTCTCATTTATTACAGAAGGAGCTATTCCATTTGCAGCATCAGATCCATTGCGTATGATTCCAAGTTTCATAGCAGGTTCAGCTTTAGCAGGTGGTTTAGTAGGTGCATTAGGAATTAAATTAATGGCTCCTCATGGTGGTATATTTGTTATCATGCTAGTTAGTCAGCCGATTCTTTATTTAGTGTTCATATTAGTTGGCTCTATTGTAAGTGCCTTGATTTTAGGGTTCCTTTTAAAACAAAAAAATAATAACAAGAAATAATGATTAAAGAAACAAAATCTTTTTATGATTTTGTTTCTTTTTTTTATTTTACGTAGGTAATTCAATAGATACTACATTAAATTTATAAAAGATTCCTTATAAAACTAAATGTTGTAATTCCACAAAAAAAACATAGAAGTAGCTTTTTTGTGGTTTATAACGTGGTTAATGTTGTTAAAAAGCACAAAAAAACACAAATAATTTGTATTTATGTGTTGATAGCGGATTCAAAATGGTGTATAGTACAGATTATCAAAAGTAAACAAGGAGTGTATGAATAATGAAAATTGGTTTAGAAACAGAAAGTTATCATTTACAGTTTATTACAGGGAAAATGGATGTTTTTGGGTTTATTCAAAAAACAGCAGAATTAGGTTTAGAAGGAGTTATGTTAAATATTATCCCTTGGCCAGGTCGTGAGCATATTAAAGTTCTCGAATCTTTTGAACCAGAGTATCTAGCAAAAGTAAAAGCAGAAATTGATAAATATAATTTATTTGCCGAAATTGATACCTGTGGAACAGATGTAGAACATTTAACAGAGATTGTAAAAGTAGCTCACTCTATTGGAGCTGATGTTATTAGAACTTACATCCCATTTGATGAATTTGATAATTCAGTATTTCCAACTGTCGTATCAGATTTAAAAGAATTAGTTCCGGTATTAAAAAAATATCGTGTAAAAATTGCTCTTGAAAACCATGAATTTGAAACATCGAATGAAGTGATTGGGATGATTGAAGAAGTAGATAGTATTTGGGTGAAGGCTCACTGCGATATCGGTAACGGAATGATGGCTTGGGAAGATCCAGTCGAAGCTGTTAGAAACTTAGCACCATATGCTTATACAACACATTTTAAAGATCATATTATTGTTCAAGATGGTGATGACTATCGTGTATGTGGCGTGCCAGTTGGAACAGGGAATATCGATTTAGATGAGTGTTTCAAAATTTTAGTAGAAGAATCACCACTAACTCGTATTAACATTGAAATGTGTTTCCCTTATTGCACGAAATTTAGAAGAGAACCTGGAGCTGGCGGAATTGATAAAGTTGGTGAGGGAGCGTTTAAAGTAGAACAACCACCATATGATTATGATGTCATTAAACCACTAGATTATTACTATCCACCAGCTGAATTGATGGATCAAATGATTGAAGATCAAGCAAAAGGTGTCGAGCAATGTGCTAAATATACACTAGCTTTAAGAGATAAATACTGTAGATAATTAGTTTCATCAAAATAGCTTATAAGGGAGTATGGAATGGATACAAAGAGTGCAAATTTTAAGAAATGGTTCACTTTTACAATTCTTGTTTTAGGGGCAGGAACAATTTATAAAGTTGCCAGTCTACAATCGACATTTTATGTGCCTATGCAAGAATTTATGGGGTTATCACATACACAGTTAGGGACTGTAGTAGGTACTTGGTCAACAATAGCAAGTTTTGGTTTTATTTTCTCAGTCTATATATCAGATAAGTTTTCCAAAAAAATAATGTTACCATTAGCATTAATTTTAACAGGATTGCTAAGTTTATGGTTAGCAACATTTCCGAGTTATGGTGTGATTCTTTTCATCTATGCAATGTTTGGAATTACATGTGACATGCTTTATTGGCCGATTCTTTTAAAATCAATAAAGTCTCTTGGAACAGATCAAGAGCAAGGGAGATTATTTGGATTTTTAGAAGGTGGACGTGGAGTAGTTGATACAGTAGTGGCGTTCATTAGTTTAGGTATTTTTACATGGGTAGGAAGTAACGCAGTAGGATTAAAAGCTTCTATCACATTTTTTGCAGTAGCTATGATTGTTATTGGTATTATTTCGTACTTCTGTTTAGAACATGATGAAAAAGTAGTGAAGGTAAAAACAGAAAAAGGTAAAAATGATACGTTAGCAACAGTAAAAGCTACATTAAAAATGCCAGAAGTTTGGTTAGTTTCTATGACAATCTTTTGTGTATATGGTATGTATTGTGGCTTGGTTTATTTCTTACCATTTTTAGAGCAAATATATGCATTACCAATTGCTTTAGTTGGTGTTTATGGAATTATTAATCAATATGGATTAAAAATATTAAGTGGTCCAGTAGGTGGTGTATTAGCAGATAAGAAATTTAAATCACCATCAAAATTCTTAAGATTTTCATTTCTTGTAGGAGTAGTTATTTTGGGGATATTTACTTTTTTACCTCATGAATCATTAGGGGTATATACAGGGATGATTTTAACATTAGTTGTTGGAGCGGTTGTCTTTGCAATGAGGTCAGTATTTTTTGCTCCTATGGGAGAGATAAAAATCCCAAATGAAATGACTGGAGCAGCGATGTCTATCGGAAGTTTTGTAGGGTATGCACCTGGTATTTTTGCCTATAGATTGTATGGTAGCATTTTGGATACATTTCCTGGATTAAAAGGATTTCAAATTGTCTTTTTAATTATGTGTGGTTTTGGATTAGCCGGATTTTTTATAAGTAACGTATTAGTTAAAAAAATAAAAACAAAAAAATAAAGATAGTAGCAAAAGAAAATTAACTATAGGAGAATGTAGCTTCTATAGTTATTTTTCGTTATAATCGAATCGTTGAACAGGTCTATTTAGATTAGGAAGAATGGGGAATTAGTTGTGGAAAAATTAGAACATTTTTTTACTAGCTTGTCACATATTATTTGGGGAAATTGGTTGGTAGCGCTCTTAATTGGAACAGGGTTATACTTGGGATGGTTAATGCGTTTCTTCTACATCAGGAAACTGCCACAGATTCTGAAAGAAACGATTATTAAACCTATTATCAATAAGGAATCTACTTCAGGAGAAGGCAACGTAACTTCATTTCAAGCACTATGTACGGCGCTTGGAAGTTGTGTTGGAAATGGAAATATTGTAGGTGTTGCCACAGCTGTAGTTGCCGGGGGTCCTGGAAGTGTTATTTGGATGTGGATAGCTGCCATGATAGGTATGGCGACTAAATACAGTGAGATATTATTGGGTATGGAATACAGAGAGAAGCTTGAAGATGGTAGTTTTATTAGTGGACCTATGTATTATATTTCAAAAGGACTTCATTTACCTAAAATAGCAATTTTATACGCTGTTCTATTATTATTACAAAATGCTGGTGGTACGATGATTCAAGCCAATGCTATCACAGCTAATATGCAGTCAATGTTTAGTGTACCTCCCATAATGACAATAATTGGCGTTATTGTTCTAATAAGTTTGATGATTGCAGGAGGTATGAAAAGAATAGGATCTATTTCCCAACGAGTTGTTCCCTTTATGGCCGCATTTTATGTCATTGGTGGTATAATAGTTATTTGTATGAATATATCAAGTTTACCAACTGTTTTTGTAACGATGTTTCAGAGTGCTTTTTCATTTGAAGCCGGTGTAGGTGGTGTACTAGGATATTCTATTCGTGAAAGTATGAGGTACGGGGTAGCTAGAGGGTTATACTCTAATGAAGCTGGCGAAGGAACTGCAGCTGTATTACATGCCTCGGCTAAAGTAGATCATATTGGTAAACAAGCAATATTTGGTGTGACTGAAGTATTTGTAGACACTATTGTTATTTGCTCGATTAGTGCTATAGTCATTTTAACGACAGGTGTTTTAGATACGGGGGCATCACCAGCAGTATTAGTAAGTATGGCTTATGGAACAGTTCATCCAATGTTTGAGTACATTGTAGGTCTAACGACAGTAGTCTTCGGATTCTTATCAATGGTAGCTCAGTGGTATCTTGGAAACACAGCGATTGAGTATATTATAGGAAATAAAAAAAGTGTTTTTTATAAGTATATCTTTATAGTATTGATTATCTTTGGTGGTTGGGTGAATTTATCACTAGTATGGAGTATTCAAGACAGTATTTTAGGTATCCTAATTATTCCTAATATTATTGCTTTGATATTGTTAAGAAAAAAAATTAAAGAACGAACAGATGAATATTTAACGTTAGTAAATCATTTGAAATAATGAATTCAGAAACTAATTAGAATAACGAGGAGGTAATTTTTTGTTAGCAACAGATAGAAGAAATGAAATTTTAAAAACTCTTTCTATAGAAGGAAGTGTCAAAGTATCAAAATTAACGCGTGAATTTGATGTCTCTGTTGAGACAATTAGACGAGATTTAGAAATTTTAGAAAAAAAAGAATTACTCAAGAGAGTACACGGAGGGGCTATTCTTAAAGGGAATAAACCAGGTAAATTAAATTATTCTAAAAGAAAAGACGAATTTATTAATGAAAAAATTGAGATAGCTAAAAAAGCTGTTACACATATTGAAGAAGGTTCATTAATTGTTTTGAATAATAGTACAACCAACTTAGAAATAGCGAAAGAAATTAAGCGTCATTTTGAAGATTTAACGATTATTACGAATTCATTAATGATTGTTAATGAACTAGCGGATAAAGAAAACTTTACTCTTATCTTATTAGGTGGTGTCTTGAACAGCAAAGAATACTCTTTTGATGGTCAATTTGTTGAAGGCATGCTTTCTAATTTTATAGCACATAAAGCCTTTTTAAGTGTCGGGGGAGTGTCATTGTTAAGAGGAGTAACAGACTACTTAATGAGTGAAATTCATATTCAAAAACAATTTATGGAAATTGCGCAAGAAGTTATCATACTCGTAACGAGTAATAATATTGATAATGAATCCTTAGTGAAAATAGCAGACATTGAGGATATTAATTTAATTATTACTGATTCCAATCTAAATCCAGATATACTGAAAAAATATACAGAATACGGCGTTGAAATACAATAGAATTACACGAAAAAACACAAAAAGCGTCAGTTTTATGTTGTGGATGACCGTTTGTTTAGATATAATAAATGTAGTTACAACAAAAATAATAAAGTAGAGAGGAAATGAGATAATGACATTAAAACCAATCCATACAGAAAAAGCACCTGGAGCAATTGGACCTTATTCACAAGCTATTCAAGTGGGAGAATTAGTTTATACTTCTGGGCAACTTCCAGTAAATCCTGAAACAGGAGCTATTTCTGAAGACGTGAAAGAGCAAGCTAAGCAGTCTTTAGAAAATGTCAAAGCTATTTTAGAAGAAGCAGGGACATCAATGGACAAAGTATTTAAAACAACAGTTTTCATTAAAGAGATGAATGATTTTGCTGCTATTAATGAAGTATATGGAGAATTTTTTGCTGAACCATTTCCAGCAAGAAGTTGTGTTGAAGTAGCTAGACTTCCAAAAGATGCAAAAGTAGAAATTGAAGTAATCGCAACAAAATAATCATTTAAATTTGAACAATATACGAAACAACATCTAAGTCCATCATTAGGTGTTGTTTTTTTTTTGAATAGAATGTTGCTTATTTTTTGTAATCATATATTTAGAGAAAGTATTCACTGAATGATATAATAGGTGCGTATAAAACATGTTGAAAAAGTATAAGGTGGAAATTTAATGAAGACAATTAAACAGATGTTACAATCTGAAGAAATTAAAGCTTATTTTAAAGAATTTCGAATTGGTTTAGAAAAGGAAAGCCAACGAATTACTCCTGAGGGAGATTTAGCGACAACAGATCATCCACAACAAGTCGCTTCTCGTGATATTCATCCTTATATCCAAACTGATTTTAGTGAAACTCAAATGGAACTTATTACACCAGTTTTTGATTCTAGTGAAGAAACGCTTCGTTTTTTAGGGGCTTTACATGATGTATCCTTACGTTCTTTAGAGAACCAAGAGAGATTTTGGCCTATGAGTATGCCACCAGTTTTACCTAAAGACGACAGAGATATTATGATTGCTAAATTAAGTGATCAAGGAGATGTAAATTACCGTCGCTATTTAGCCAAAGTTTATGGTAAAAGAAAACAAATGGTTAGTGGTATTCACTATAATTTTGAATTTTCTCATGAATTTTTAGAAAAATTATTTAAAAAACAAACAGAATATACTGATTTTGAGGCTTTTAGAACAGCTAGTTACATGAAAGTATCCCGTCACTATTTACGTTATCGTTGGTTAGTAACGTATTTATACGGTGCTAGTCCTTATGCTGAAGAGGGATATTTCTTTAAAGAACCAGTTAGTGAGCCAGTGAGAAGTTTTAGAAATAGTCATTTTGGTTATACAAATCGACCAGAAATTAATGTCTCATATGAGTCGATTGAGCAATATGTTTCAGATATTAATCGCTTAGTGGATAACGGTGACTTAATCGAAGCAAAAGAATTTTATTCTGCTGTTCGTTTAAGAGGAACAGACAAGATTGATGACTTATTGACTGATGGCGTGTCTTATATTGAGTTACGTAATATTGATTTAAATCCATTTGCTGAGTATGGTATTACTATTGAAACATTAAACTTTTTACATTTATTTATGATGACGATGCTTTGGATTGATGAATCTGATGAAACTTCAGAAAAAATGTTAAAAGAAGGTTCAATAAAAAATGAACATGTTTCATTAGAACACCCTAACGAAGTAACTAAAAATAGTGAAGAAGGTTTTTGGGTTTTAGCAGAAATGAAAGAGATGGCACAAGTATTAGGACTATCAAAAGATTATTTAGCCGTAATTAATCAAGTTGAATCAGCTCTAAAAGAACCCAAACATACTTTGGCAGCTCAAATAGTAGAGTCAATGTCTGACATGAATGGAACTCATAAAGATTTTGCAGTTTCTCTTGGAGAGTCATATTATCAAAGAGCTTTTGATAAACCTTACCAGCTATCTGGTTATCGACACATGGAGTTATCTACTCAAATTATGCTATTTGACGCCATTCAACATGGTGTGAAAGTAGAAGTTCTTGATGAAAATGATCAATTCTTGAAGTTAAACTACTTAGGAAAAGTTGAGTATGTTAAAAATGCCAACATGACAAGTAAAGATTCTTATATTGTGCCATTACTGATGGAAAACAAAACAGTTACTAAAAAAGTGTTAGCTAAAGCAGGTTTTAGAGTACCATTAGGAAAAGAATTTTCAACAATGGAAAAAGCTCAGGAATCCTATGATTTATTTGCTAATAAAGGATTTGTTGTCAAACCTAAATCTACCAATTACGGATTAGGTATTTCGATTTTTAAAGAAGGAGCTTCTTTTGAAGATTATCAAAAAGCTTTAGAAATCGCCTTTAAAGAAGATTCTGACTTATTAGTAGAAGAATTCTTACCTGGAACAGAATACCGATTCTTCGTTTTAGATGGGAAAACACGAGCTATTATGTTGCGAGTTCCAGCAAACGTTAAAGGAAACGGTAAAGATACTGTTAAAGAATTAGTAGCAGAAAAAAATAAAGACAGTTTACGTGGAACGAATCACCGGTCACCATTGGAATTAATTCAATTAGGTGATTTGGAACAATTAATGTTAAAAGAACAAGGCTTAACTATTGATAGTATTCCAGAAGTAGATCAAATTGTTTATTTAAGAGAAAATTCCAATGTTAGTACAGGTGGCGATTCAATAGACGTGACAGATGAGATGGATGAGAGCTATAAAAAAATTGCTGAAGAAGCAGTTGAAGCTTTAGGGGCTAAAATCTGTGGAATTGATTTAATTATTCCGGATAAGACAATCCCAGGTGAAAAAGGTAGCTTAACTTATGGCATTATTGAAGGGAACTTTAATCCAGCGATGCACATGCACATTTATCCATTTGCAGGACCAAGTCGCCGCTTAACAATGAATGTTTTAGAGTTACTCTATCCAGAAATTAGAAAGAATATAATAAACAAACACTAGAAAATAGGCTTTATATTAACTCCGGTTGATGTACAGGAGTATTGGTAATAACAAGTCATAGTGCTTAATATGATTAAATGAAGAGGCTGTGACATAAGTAGTTACAGTTCTTAAATAAAAGAATCGAAATTCGAAAATCTTAAAAAGATTTTTGGATTCCGATTCTTTTTTGTTATCTATTGGTTTATTTTTCTGATTTACAGCCAA
>NZ_JBMEAO010000015.1:0-94658 GCF_048815235.1 Vagococcus fluvialis | reverse complement strand
AAACTACGTATCACTATTTGTCTCAAAGGAAATGCTTTTAAAACACCAAAAAAGATCTAGAAAACTTTTGTTTTCTAGATCCTCATTCTTACTATTTACTCTCACCAACACTAGTTGACAAAGAGCCTTTTTAAATAGACTTAATCAAGCTATCGAAGTAGATGACATTGAAGTGATAGTAAAAGAAGCAGACACAATTATTTCCAAAAATTTTTTAGAAATGACTAAAAATGACATTAGTTTTAATATTAAGAAAATGTATGAAGATAAGTTACTAACAGAAAAAGAAATGAATGATCTTTTAAATAGACTTAGTCAAGTAACCACAAGAGAAGACGCGGAAGCTATATTAGATGAGGCAAAAAAAATTAGTGATAATTATTTTTTAGAAATGATTAAAAATGATATTAGTTTTAATATTAAGAAAATGTACGAAGATAAGCTACTAACAGAAAAAGAAATGAATGATCTTTTAAATAGACTTAGTCAAGTAACTACAAGAGAAGAAGCGGAAGCTATATTAGATGAGGCAAAAAAAATTAGTGATAATTATTTTTTAGAAATGACTAAAAATGATATTAGTTTTAATATTAAGAAAATGTACGAAGATAAGCTACTAACAGAAAAAGAAATGAATGATTTTTTAAATAGACTTAGTCAAGTAACTACAAGAGAAGAAGCAGAAGCTATATTAAGTGAGGCAAAAAAATTAAGTGACAGTAAAGAATTAACAAAGGGAGCATTTGCTGATAAGTATATAAATATAAAAACTCAAATAGAATTATTAATAAAGAATGGAGATTTAACAAAGGAACAAGGTAGTTCTTTCTTAGAAAAAGTAGAAAAAGCGAAAACAGTAGAAGAGTTAGATACTATTTGGCAAGAAGTTGAGAAACAAGTAGAAACAAATAAAAAAGCAACAACATCTAGTACCGAAAAAGAGACAAAAAAAGATTCTAAAACAACAAATCAATTACCCAAAACTGGGGAAAGCAAAATTAATATAGGTTTAGTAAGTATTGGTTTTGTTTTAATTTTATCTTTTGTAGTAATTATATTTAAATCAAGAAAATTTAATAATTAGTTATTTAACCTTATGGTAGATATAATCTCTATTATTAATAGCTAAAAAGCCCTCAGAGTCGTTCTGAGGGCTTTAAATATTTTATAAGGCAATTATCTTCTATATTTTGCTATTAAAAACGTCAGAGTAAACATAATTGACGTTATAACTAGTAAAATAAGGCTAATTGATTTCTATAAATTTATTAATAGTACTTATAAAATTTTGATAATCAGATTTAGATATTTCATGTCCAGAGTTTTCAAAAGTAATTGTTTTAACTTGTTTTAAGTTTTGTTTGTATACTTTTATGTGTTCTTCAGTTAATTTTGAATCACTCTCTTTACCTTGAATTACTAAAACTGGACAGTTTATTTTTTTCAAATCTTCAGTTAAGTCTATGCTATGAAAATCATTAAAAATATTTTCTAAATGAGCTTCATCGTATCCAAAGCTTGCAGTTTTATCAATCCAATTTTTTGAAAATGAATTAAATTTAAACGGATAATCTAAAATAATTAAACTTCTTACACTCTCAGGATATTTTACAGCAGTTTCTATAGCTAGAAGAGCTCCCATAGAATGTCCAACTAAATGAATTTCATTTAAATTATAATGATTTATTACAGTTTCTATATCAGAATAATAGTTTTCAAAAGCAAATTTACCCAAAGGCATATCACTCTTTCCATTTCCTCTTAGACTGATAGCAATACTATGCATAGGATAAAACTCTTTTAATTCAGTTTCATATTGATCAGCCGATCCAAGCATACCTGGAATAAATAATAGACTAGGTACTTCTTCTGTTTTTATTCCGGATTCTAAAAAATGAATTCTAACATCGTTATTATGAATATAATTGCTATTAATTACCATAAATATTCTCCTAACGTTTTATTAAAGTGTATCACGGTTAACATAATGTGGCATTATATAAAGTTGATTTTGATGGTAAAATTAACATAAAGAAGTGTTTATTTTAATATGATATAATTTTTATAAAGAGATTGCTGTAACCAGTCAAAATTAAGACACTATTTTCCCCCCTAAGAAAGGATGATCGTTATGATTTTACTATTAGTAATACTATTGATGTTAATACTCACTCTTCTAGTCTCTGGAACTCGTATCTACAAAGATCTACGTCAAAAAGGAACAACCCCTATAATGGCTATATTTAAGTCTTTCATTCTACTACTCCCATTCTAACCAAGTATCAATTCAACTGATTTATCAGATACCAGACAGACCTGCTATTATGATAAAAGTAGTCCATAGAAAACCTAAGACTAATATCACTCCAGAAATGAAACCTAAAATTTTGATATTTTTCCCCTGCTTAAAACTCACTACTAAGAATATAACTCCTACTAACCAAATCAAATAAGTTAAGGAGATTCCTACCCAATACCAAACTAACGTATTTCCCCAATAGGCCATTCTTTGAAAAATCGAACTCATCTGAAATACAACTAATCCACATACATATGACATTAATAAATATATTCGTCTTGTTTTTATAGAATTCATTCCTTACCTCCAGCTTAATCTGATAGTTTCTTCCATGTATAAAAATCATTTCCATCTTATGTTATACTTTATTTAAAAGAGGTGATGACATGTTTCAAAATAACGATAGCTTAACTAATTGGTTGTTCCTTGACGTTTCTATTAGCGGATTGTTACTTGCTGTTGCTTTGTTTATGAAACGTTCTAATGGCTTATTTTTTGCTAGATCTATTACACAATATAAGAAGGATAAAAATAACCCAAATTATGAAAAAGAACGCTATATTGGAAGTACTACTTCTGACTATTTATTAAAGTATGTTCCTCCGATTTTTATTGGCTTTTTGATTTTATTGATTCTTAAAACACTTCATATTATTTAATCGTACTAAAATTACAGTTCTTCAATTACGTTCATAAAACTTTTATAATCAATCATTTCTAAGTTTGATAAGTCATACGGAAGATGTACATCAAATAGATTTTGCTGCTTGTCCGTTACATAATAAATCTTTTTCTCTAATGAAACTGCTAAGCCTAATTCAAAAAAGGTAGTAGCATCTATCTCTCCAGTTATATACACAAATAAACTATTCTTAATAGCGTCCATTGTTTTATTTACCGAGTCATTCATACCAGTGACTACGGAGAAATCTCCTATAAAACCAAATGAATAGGATTCTTCCTCCTGTAAAAAAACAGTTGGATTCTCTTGTATGATAGGATTTGTTGAAATTTGATAGATATATTGGCTTTTTGACATTAGATTCACTCCTTAATAATTTAATGATGGTTATTTTCAAATGTATAATACATAAATCGTTTTGGATCTGCCATAAAGTTTTTCATGAACTCAACATTTTCAATTTCTTCATAATCTATTAATTGAATACTTTCAGGTTTAATATTATAAATATCAGCATCAGGATAAGCTGTGAGAACTGGAGAATGTGATGCTATGATGAACTGAGAACCTTGTTTGATTTGTTCATCAATCATATATAGTAACGTTAGCTGATTCTGAGGACTAAGTGGTGTTTCTGGCTCATCTAATAAATACAAACTATTAGGTGTCAATCTGCTTTTAAACAAAGCTAAGAATGATTGCCCATGAGACATTTTATGAAGCTCTTTCGGATAACTTCTTTTTAAGGCATCTAAAGAATTTTGATAAGGTTGTCTCTCAAAAGCAAGTTTATGGACACCTCTTTCGTCCAACCGATTTAAGTCTTCTTCTAACTCTTTTCGCAATTTTTTATTTTCTCTAACAAAACTAATAAAGTCATCTGCTCTGAAGAAAAAGCCGCTTTTAGATTTAACATCCCAATGAGATTTTAAAGACTCAGATAGTCTAGAAATGGTTTCGTATTCAGGGTCATTTTCATATAGTTCATTAGTTAATTGAGGTATTTGATTTTGAATCGCAATCGCTTGAAGAAGTGTGGATTTCCCAATACCATTATCTCCAACTAGAAAAGTTAATGGTTTTCTAAACTCTATTTCTGGTGTATTTTTTAACCATTTTAGATTAAATGGATAGTCATTCCTTTTTTGAAATGGCTCCATTTGGATTATTTTTTTTAACACCTAAGCCCCCCCTTATACGTATTACTTTTTAATTTATACTCATATTATTACCTTAAAAACACTGATATATCAAGCCTTACAAACACTTTTGAAGCATATTCTTTAATTTGCTCTCAGAGCCTTTTTAAGGAGGTTTTGGATGTGCTTTTTTCTTTATTCGACAAAATGGAAATCAGATTTTTACTAACTCTTAAAACTCTTATTGATACCCTTTTAGCTTATTTAAAAACCCTCAATAGAAATTGAGGGCATTTTACTTATTTTCTTTGAGATAACCACTTAATTAATTTCCAAAGACCAAACACACATAATCCAAATATAATAATGAGAATAACTAACGTCAATGTCGCGTACATTTTAATTCTCCCCTTTTATTACATTATACCACCTATTTTTGTTAAGGATTTTAATTTAAGTAAGGGTTACTCATCTTCTATTTTCTTTAATCTCATGAAAGAAAAAATTAACATCAGTACGCCAAATAAAACACCACTCAACAGACTCGATTTAATATGACTCCAAGAAGTTAATTCTGCTACAAAAGAACCACCGTCCATCATGATCGTACTTAAAGCATTTAAGAAATGTATCGTTATAGCAAAATAAATAGTGGCACCTATGTTTTTGATAATTAATTTTCGCTTTGTTACTTTCATTTTATCTTCTTCTACTTCAATATCTATTAATTTTAATCGAGATGTTTTCCAAACGATATAGCCACTAATACCCATAAAAACAACTATGTTACTTCCCGCTAAAGCTAATAATGCTCCTTGAGGATTATTTTCAATAAACAGAATAGCTATAAAGGTTGATAAAAGAATATAACCGTATAACAACATAAAAGCTTTATTACCAATTTTATCAATTTCTCCTCTACGATACTCGTCTATAACTCCTGTAATCCCATAAAAACGCTTAATCAATTTAATAGTTAAACTTTCTTTCGCTTCCATTTCTATTCATCCTCCAAAAAATTCAATTTACAGTTTACTTATTCTTCTATTTTCTTTAGTTGTAACAAATTCGTCCCTAACAATAGAAGACAGATAAAAATTCCACCTAATAAACTTGTTTTAATATGTGACCATGAAGTTAATAAATCCTTATACGATTCACCTGATACAGCAACTGAAATTAATGGCATTACAACATAAATCATTATCGCAGTATAAAGGCCATTTCTTAGACTTTTTTTAATCAGTCGTTTCTTCTGCGCTTGATAATTTTTCTTTTCGACTTCAATATCTTGCAGTCTTAAGTCCGCCGTTTTTATAAAAATATAACCTGTGATAATCATAAATAATAAAAAATTACTTCCTAATAACGCTATTAATGCTTCTCTTGGATAGCTATCTATAAATAAAGTAGCTATAAGAAGTGATAGTGGTGTGTACATATAAAAAATCATAAAAGCTTGATTACCAACCTCGTCAATTCTACTTTTACGATACTCATCTAACACCCCAGACACATCATACATTCGTTTTATCATCTTAACTGTTAAACTCTCTTTACTCTCCATCCCCTTCTACCTCCCAAAACAAACTATTTAAATCAGTTCCTAGCACTTTTGCTAAACGAATACACAAGTCTAGTGACGGATTATATTTATTATTCTCAATTAAATTAATCGTTTGTCTAGCCACGCCAATTTCTTGGGCTAAGACACTTTGAGACATTTTCATTTCAATTCGATAAGCTTTTACTCGGTTCATCTCGCTCTCCTTTGTCATATATATGTGACAAACAAAGCATACGCCTGCTTTTTAAAAATGTCAAATATATATGACAAAAAAGAGGCTAATCTTGTTAGATTAACCTCTTTTCTCTATTCTGGTTTAAACTCGCCTCTTTTAAAAGCTGCAAGAATTTCTCTTACTTCATCTGTTGATTTAGTTCCCATTAATTTCACACGTAAATCACTTGCTCCTGGGAAACCTTTCACATAAATTTTAAAGAATCTATGTAAACCAACAATTGATCGTGGAACTAATTCACCATATTTATCTTGTAAATCAATTTGTAAATTCAATAAACCTAATAATTCTTCTGATGTATGCTCTTTAGGTTCTTTTTCAAAACAGTATGGATTTTTAAATACGCCACGACCTATCATGATGCCATCAACACCATATTTTTCAACTAACTCTAGTCCCATTTGACGATCCAAAATGTCTCCATTAATCGTAATTAACGTATTAGGAGCTACCTTATCACGAATCGCCATAATTGCAGGAATCATATCAAAATGAGCATCTACTTTACTCATTTCTTCACGCGTTCTTAAGTGGATAGATAAGTTAGCAATATCTTGTTTTAAAAGATGGGTAATCCAAGCTTCCATTTCAGATAATTCTTTAAATCCAAGGCGCGTTTTTACACTTACTGGAATCCCACCAGCTTTGGCGGCTTCAATTAAGTCAGCTGCTGTTTCAGGTCTTAAAATCAGACCACTACCTTTTCCTCTATCTGCAACATTTGGAACTGGACATCCCATATTAATATCAATTCCTTTAAAGCCCATCTCGGCCATTCCAATACTCATTTCACGGAAAAATTCAGGTTTATCTCCCCAAATATGAGCTACAATTGGTTGCTCGTCTTCAGTAAAAACTAAGCGTCCTCTAACACTATCACGTCCATCTGGATGGCAATAACTATCTGAGTTGGTAAATTCTGTAAAAAAGACATCTGGTGCTCCTGCCGTTTTAACGACATGGCGAAAGACAACATCTGTCACATCTTCCATTGGTGCTAAAATAAAAAAAGGCTTTGGTAATTCTGCCCAAAAATTGGTTGTCATTATATATGCTCCGTTTCTCTTAAGACTGATTTTCTTTGCTCATTATACTAAGAAAAGTAAGAAGAATCAAAAAGATGTACTTGCAATAGTATGACTCCTTTAAAGTTCAAATATAATTTCTTTTGCATCCTTAATATCTTCTTTTTTCTTCCGGAGTTCTTTTTCGTCGATTTCATTAACATAAAATAAAAAATGATAGAATTTTTTTAATGTTGTTACATGTCGATTAAATTCACCATCAGTGGTAATAACATATCGGTCAATTAACCAATATAGATACATCATTAAATCACAGTCATCTGATAATGGTGTGTATATAGTTGTGCTTTGTAAATAGTCCATAAAAAACTCACCATTATTAATATGCCTTTTAATAACTTTATCTGATAATTTCTCTTCACTTTCTAGATAAGTACGAAATCCTACCATCAATTGAGCTGAATGTTCAATAAAATCATCTTCTAATTTTAATAAATTCAATCTATTCACTTCTACTTGTTCACTTCTATATTTCCAAAGGCTAAAATCATCCCATTTTTTTTCAATAGCTATTTTTCCATTAGGTAATGTCTCTTTCATAGTTACGGGTTGCTTTTCTCCACTCAACCACGCTTTTAATTCCACTACAGGATAAGCATAGTCTAATGAAGATACAGGAACTTTGTTGAGCCATGAAGCTAATTTACTAGGTGTTGTAGCATAATTATTACTAAAGATAAGATCTTCAAGTAATAGAATAAAATGATTCGATGTACTTATTACCTTTCTATTATAACCTGTTGCAACTTCAATCGAACCAAGTTGATCTAAGTATGATTGCGCTAGTTTTATTGGCAAACCATCTGTTTTAAGTTGATACTTTAAAGTTTCAAAAATCAACTCATCTAATTCTTTTTTTCTATTAGCATTCACATCAGGTATTAATATAGTATAAAGTGAGGCATCATTAACAAGTAACAACATCTTCTTACGATTAATATTAAAATAATTAGCATGCCAACTATTTAAGGGATTTTGATTTGAGCGATTTTTAGCTTCATTAATATTTTCAGTTGGTGTTAAATAACTAAAGAGTGGTAATGATTTTTTGGTAGCATGAATAATCATCTTTATTACTCCTTTTTCTGTATATTTTAATTATTATTGTCATTATAACAAATTTAGTTTAGCGATAACTAAATAGAAACTTGATACGATTAAAATAGCGAGTCCAAAATATAACATAAAAATACCTAATGGATAATTAATAGCAAACTCTAATTGATCTGCCTTAATTTCGGCTTTGGTTAACGTCTCAAAATCGGCAATAGGAATTAAAATCGTTTGTAAAAAATAGCCTACAAAAATACAAGGAATACTCAACCAAAACAACCACTTCATCAATTTTTTCATATCAATCTTCTTTATTCATAACAGACATACTTTTAAAGTAAATCCTATTCTTAAAGTAAGCAATCATTTATCGATTATTTATAAAAATCTCAATAAAAAAACAAGGTGAGCAAACTTTTTATCCTCTGACTACTAATAACTATTCGTATAAATAAAAAAGAGACTGCCCTAAAAGGTCAGCCTCAATAAAATCTTTTTAATCCATATCTACTAATTGAGCGTTTTTCACGTCTTCAATTGTTTGTGTTCCTGCTAATTGCATCACACGTTTTAAGTCAGATTCAAAGTATTCTAAAACAGATTTAACGCCTTTGTATCCACCTAAAGCTAGTCCAAATAAAACTGGACGACCGATTGCAATAATATCTGCTCCACTAGCTAAAGCTTTGAAGATATGCTCTCCGCGACGCACACCACTATCAAAAACGATTGGTACTTGGCCAGCAACAGCTTTAGAAATAGCTTCTAATGTTTCAAATGAACCTGGTGCTTGGTCTAATTGACGTCCACCATGGTTTGATACCCAAACACCTGATGCTCCAGCACCAATCGCAAGTAATGCATCTTCTGGTGTTTGAATTCCTTTAACAAATACAGGTAAACCAGAGTATTCAGCAATGAATTTCACATCTGCTGGTTCAATTTTTTGTTTTGATTGTGCATAGATATTATTTAATGACATGTTTTCTCCAGAACCTGTTAGGTAACGAGAAACAATTGGCATACCAAATGGGTAAACAAATTTGTTTGTAATATCGCGTTCACGGTTACCACTTAAAGTTGCGTCAGCTGTTAAAATAATTGCTGATGCACCGTCTTGTTTTGCTTCATCTAAGATGTTTTTATTCATCTCTTCATCTTTACTCATGTAGATTTGGAACCAACGAGGATTACCGTTTAATCCTTTATCAATTTCTTCAAATGTCGCACCAGAGTAAGCACTAATTGACATGATTGTTCCACCAAATTCAGCAATCCCACGAGCAGTTCCTGCTTCTTTAGTTGCATGAGCTAAACCATGAGCTGCGATTGGTGTCATGATGAAAGGTACTTTTAAATCATGTTCAAAAATTGAAGTCGATGTATCAGGATTTTCTACGTTGGCTAATACGCGAGGAACGATTCCTTTTTTCTCAAAAGCTGAATCATTACGTTTTAAAGTGAATTCTTTACCAGATCCACCTGCCATATAATCAAATCCACCTTTAGGAACCACTTTACTTGCTGCTTCTTCTAAGTGATATGTGCTGATTACTTCGATTTCTTGTTCTACTGTTGGTGCATCGTATTTAATTTGTTCTGTCATTTGAATAACCACCTTTATTATTTTTGGGTATGTTTAAAAGAATAAATTGGTAATTGGTGCTGTTAATGGCGCTAAGATTACAACAGTGATTCCAGTAATTACAATTGATAAACCTGACATTGCTCCTTGAACTTCACCAAGTTCAATGGCTTTTGACGTTCCAACCGCATGGGCTGAACTCCCAAAAGCAACACCTTGAGCAACAGGATCTGTAATTTTAAAGACTTTCATAATCCAAGGACCTACTAACGATCCAACTACACCTGTAAAAACGACTACGGCAACTGTTAAAGAAACAATACCACCTAGGGCACTTGAAACATCAACAGCAATGGCTGTGGTAATAGATTTTGGTAAAAGCGTCATGACAAGATTTTTATCAAGTTTTAGTAATAGTGAGAAGAAATAAATCATCGCTGTATGGAATATAACTCCTGTAAAGATACCAACTAATATTGCTGGATAATATTTTTTAAAATAGTCAAAATTCTGTTCTAACTTAATCGCTAAAGCCACAGTTGCTGGTGTGATAAGTAGACTAAACAACTGACCACCTTGTTCATAAGTCTCTAATGGAATATTAAATAACATCAAGATACCAATAATAATCGTTATCGAGAATACTAAGGGGTTAAATAATGGGTTTATTGGCCACTTAGCTTTTAATTTTCCACCTAATAAATAAAGACCGGCTGTTAAAGAAATCCACAGAAAAGGACTTTCAACTAATTTACTTAACATGAGTATCGCCTCCTTTATTTTCTTCAATATGATGTTCCATACTTGTTAGCACTTTTTTATCAAAGCGGCGTTTCATCGCTTGAACGACTTTTCCGACAAAAGCCATCATTAAAGCAGTTGTTACTACTATGATTAATAGTAATTGCCACCAAGTATCTGCTAGTGTATCAAAGTTAGCCATTAAGCCAACTCCGGCAGGAACAAAAAAGATGCCCATATTATTGGTTAGCCATGTACCAACATCTTCCACGTCTTTCATTGGTACTAATTTGAAATGTAAGGCTAAAAATAATAACACCATTCCAATCACACTACCAGGTATAACCATCACATTTAGGAAAAGCAGAGAAAGCATTTCTCCAAAAAATGCGAACAGCATAATGATAAATAATTCTTTAATCAACTTCACAAAAATCCATCCTTCCATTACCTGTAAACGTTTTAACGAGACCAATATAACACGCAATTTTATCTTTGGATAATATCGATTAGTTATGTTATCATAAGTAAAATTTATGCTAAAGGGTTTATGATATGTTTTACTTATGATAAAAAAATCACAATTAAAGGAAGAATCTTATGAACATAAAAGACTTAACTTACTTCAATCATCTAGCACAAACTCTCAGCTTTACTGAGACAGCATCTCACTTCTACATCTCTCAACCATCTATTTCAATGGCTATAAAACGTCTTGAAGATGAGCTCGATACTCTCTTAATAGATAGAAAAAACAATCACAAGAAACTCTCATTAACAGAAACAGGTCACATTTTATTAAAATATTCTCAACAAATTATCACATCAATTGAACAAGCACACGAAGAAATTCACGATTTTAATCACCAAATTGTTTATTTTGGGTTACTTCCAACAATTGGTGGACACTTCATGCCTGAACTTTTACCTAATCTTGGAAAATATGCCGACTCCCTTAAACTAATTGAGGAAGAAAGTTCTGATGTTATGCTTGATTTAGTTAAAACAGGAGAAGTACCACTCGCTATTATTGCCAGTGATTTTACTCCTGTTGATCCTTATCACATCATGCAAATTCCCTTGCAACAAGAAGAAATGGCTGCTTGGGTATCGGTTAATAATCCATTAGCTAAAAGAAAATTCATCAGACTAAGCGAAATACAGGATCTTTCTTGCATTTCACTTGAAAAAGGTTATCTTCACGAACGTATTTTTCAACAATGGCTAGATGAAAATCACATCAAAAAACCACAAATTCTTTACACAAAGGAAATCAGAACTGCGGTTTCGGTTGCCTCTTCAACTAATATGGTTGCTTTTATGAGTGATATAATTGTCCCAAAACATGCCTCACTTGTCAAAGTCCCTATTGAAGATGCTCCTAATATTTTGATTAGTTTAATTGTTAATCAAAGTCGTAACTTCAATCAATTTCAACGTAGTTTTAATGACGCTGTTATAGATTTAACTAAAGGAATTAATTAAACCAAAAATGAGGACAGCTTTTTCAAGCTATCCTCATTTTTATTATCTTAGGCTAACCCTAACCTCTGACGTAGAGTTTCATCTTGATACGCTTTTCTAAATAGCCCTCTTTTTTGTAACTCTGGTACTACTAAGGTAACAAAATCATCTAAACTACCAGGTAAAGTTGGTGGCATTAAGTTAAAGCCATCAGCAACACCTGCTTCAAGCCATCTCTCCATATCATCTACAATATCTTCTGGCGTTCCAATCGAGGTAAAATGTCCACCTCCCGCACTTAGATAACCTAGTAACTCTTTAACTGTCGGATCTTTATCTTGAATAATCTCAAGAATAGTTTGATAGCGACCCTTAGGACCTGTGAATTCTTCTAATGGTGGTAAAGATGGTACTTTTTCATTTAAATCCCACGTTGCACAATCTTGTTGGGTAAAGAAACTTAACTGATTTAATCCTGTTTCTACAGCAAGTAAATCATCTAATGCTTCTTTTTTAGCCCAAGCTTCTTCCCTTGTTTTTCCTACATAAGTGACTAACCCTGGAAAAATTTTCAAGGGCTGTTTTCTATTAGGTTCTTTAGCAACTAGCTTTTCTTTAAACTGGCGAGCTTGAGCCAAATTCCAAGAAACAGAATAAACACATTCTGCATAAGTATTAGCTAAATCAACTCCATAATCCGAAGCCCCTGCTTGTAAAGCAACAGGTTTTCCTTGAGGGCTACCAGGCGTTGACATAGGACCTTTTACTTCAAAATTATCTCCCTTATGATTGATAGGACGAATCATCGAGGTATCAAGAATAGTGCCCACTTCACGATTGGGTTTGAAACTATCTAATTGCCATGTTTCAAATAAACCATTAACTACCTTAGCAAATTCATGGGCTTTTTTATAACGAATCTCATGAGGTGGTAATTTTTCCATGCTATGATTCTGTGCTTCTAAATCAGTCATAGAAGTCACTAAATTCCATCCCACTCGTCCGCCAGTTATATGATCTAGACTTAGTAACTGCCTAGCTACTGTGTAAGGATTAGAAAAAGTGCTTGAAACCGTTGGAACTAGTCCCACATGGTTTGTGACTTGTGAAATCGCCGTTAAATTTATTAAAGGGTCAAACCAAGAAACTGGGAAAGATTCCGTATTGTTTCCTGGAAATGATTGATTATCCGCAAAAAACACAATATCAAATAACCCTTTTTCAGCCAGCTGTGCTAGTGATTGGTGATAGGCAATATCTCCTAAGCGTTCAATACTAGAGTTTGGCATTTTCCAAGCAGCTTGATGGTGTCCACAACCAAATAATAAAACACCTAAATGAAGTGATTTCTTTTCCATAAACGTCTCCTTTTTAAATGATTATTAGTTCATTGTTAAACCGCCATCAACGGTTATGTTTTGACCTGTGATTCCTTTAGCTTCATCGGATACTAAAAAGGCAACCATATTAGCCACATCTTGCGGAGTTGTTACTTGTCTTAACGGCGTCGACTGTGCAATTAAGTCAAAGACTTCTGGTGTTGTCACACTACTTGCATCTGTCATTTTTAGTAAACCACCTGAAACAACATTAGCACGGATTCCTTCTGCACCTAACTCCGCAGCAATGTTTCTTGTAAATCCTATTAAGCCAGCTTTAGCTGTTGTATATTCATGATAAGGAACAACTGGATTTTGATATAAATTAGTCCCAATACTCACAATTGTTCCATCTTTTCTTTCTGTGAATTGAGGGAGCACACCTTGAATGACATTAAATGCTGCTTTTAATGTCCCATCGATTTGTTGTTGGTAATCTTCCCAACTCAAATCACCAAAAGCCTTTTGAGCAATAGGATCAAATTTAAAATTAACTAAGGCATTATTGACCACTGCATCAATTTGTTCAAACTTATCTGTTCCTTCTTGAATCATTTGTTTTACTTCTTCGCTATTTCGCACATCAGCTTTTATAGCTACTGCATTTTCTAATCCTAATTCTGCGACTAACTCTTCTGCTAATTGTTGACTATTATAATAATTGATAATTACACGATACCCTTTTTCAACAAGCGTTCTTGCAATCACCGCACCTAATCCACGACTACTACCTGTTACTAATACTGTTTTACTCAAACCATTCACTCCTTATGTTTTGATAAAAAAAGCGCACTTTTCTAAATATAGAAAAGTGCGCACAGTAACAGCATAATTAAAAAGCAGTTGCTTTTTGGGGTATGATTGCTAATGTCCACACTTCCCTACGCTAGTTCTAGCTAGATCAGGTTCAAAGGGTCTGAAGGACTTCATCTCAGTTATTAAATAACTCCCCTAGTGCTCTTAATTACCCACATTGTATCCGATATCAATTTAATAAGCAATCTTAATAAACAAATTTAACTAGAAAACGTTTGAAAAACGAAATTAGTTTCTTTATAAAAACAACCTTGTTTTCTATTTGTATTATGTTCGTAAACGCGGTATAATGGGGACAAGAGCATTTCAAGTACATGTTCATAGTCGGACTGGAGACATTAAACCCATATCCATTACGTTGAGGGAAATTTATTTCTCTCACTTTTTTTTTAGGAGAAAAAAATGACTCAAAAAAAGAATGAGACATCATTTGAAGAAAATACAATTCAAGATATTCACTTAGCTGTCGACTATTACAAACAAGAGTTAGTTGATAAAGAATATCTACTCATTTCTTCTCAAATAGATGATAAGAAAGTTTTTCATATTACAGGAAAAAGTAATAATTTTTTACATCTAACAGGTGTTAAAACACCCTTAAAAACCAATCAATTTTATTCTTACGCTCTAAATAAAAAATTAAAACCTCACCACATTATTATTCCAAATCCATCTGCTAAGGGATCTGTCAGAAGAAAAAGAAAATCTTTGCTTTTCTTAAAAGATTTTTTTACAAGTGATGATCTTTACCTAGAAGAAGAATTTAGAAAAAATAAAATTTATTGCAAACTAGCCACGGCTAATCAAAAATGCACCCTAGGCTTCATAGAACAAAAAGATAAGTTAGTCCCAAATACTCTTTTAAAAAATGATGAATTAAATAAAGAAAACAAAAAGCTAATTGATTTAATCATCTCTAAACCTAAAGGAACTAGATATTTTAATACGCTAGAGAAAGGCTCTCTATCTCTTCTTAATAACTATCCAGATATTCGTCCTTTATTAGACGACGAGCTAATAAAAAACAATGAAGTACGCTCATAAAACGTCCTTCATTGTTTTTATTTTTTTGTTGGTTCTAAAAATTCTACTTGTTGAAAATCATGTTTATCTAAAATAATACGCTCATTCCAAATACCAGCTTGTTGTAAAAGAGCAATATTTTGTCGCAAGAAATCATCACTTCCTACAATATAAAAATATGCTGTTTTATCTAAAGCCAATAAAGATAATGCTTCATAATACTCATCACGAGTTTTAGCTGTCGCGACACTAAATCCTTTGTTTTTATCTGCTTTAAAAACAGAATCAAATAAGATTTCTGTATCAGAGTTCACTGTTAATGAATGTAAACTAGCTACTGCCGAATCATCTTTCAAATAATCCAATACTAAGGGGCGGAAAGTCGCAATCCCAACTCCAGAAGACAATAAATAGATAGGACGATTATCTCTTTTTAAAGGAACATTAGTAGATGTTTTAAACAAAGCAACTTTTCTATTTTTCCCTTCTTTTTTAAGAATACCTTTAAACTCTGAACACTCTTCTTTAATCCGTGTCGTAATCCCTATACTACCTTCTTCAGGTAATGTTGAAATCGACATATGGCGCACTAAACTTCGGTTTGGTTTCTCTCCAATATTAAATCCTTCTAAAGCAAAATGTGTATGTGCACCTGCCTCCCACATAAATCCTTCTGGGCAGTTTAATTTATATGTTTTAACGTCATTTGTTTCATCAACGATCTCTTTAATAGTTGTCCAAAAAATTTCCATAACCTATCTCCTTTTCTTTTCAAGGTTCTTGCTATTAAATATACACCAACTGATAACGATTCTCAATATCAATTAAATAAAAAAGAAGATGATTTTACTCATCTCCTTAATCTATTACTCTATGTCACCTGGCCAAGATCCCATGCCACCTAAAATATTCGTTACATCATATCCTTGCATACCTAAAAATTCGCCTGCTGTGGCAGAACGTGAACCTGATTGGCAGATTAAGAAATACGGTGTTTCTTTTTCCAAAGTTTCAAAAGTCTCTCCTAATTCACTTAAAGGCATATTAATAGATTCTGGAATATGTCCCATCTCGTATTCAAAAGATTCTCTTACATCAATAATAGTTACTTTATTTCTTTTAGACTCTTGATAAAATTCTGGCATTCCTGCTGATTTAAACATTTTTTATCCTCTTTTCTTATTTTCCTCTTTTGACACTACCACGCCATTGACTCATGCCACCGCGTATATTAATGACATCATAACCTTTGCTTTTCAAGGTTTTAGCTGCTTTTTTACTTCTCATTCCCGACTGACAAATCACATACACTTCTTTTTCCTTACCTTGATAGGTATTCATTTTATCCAGTGGTTTGTTAACTGCTTGATAAATATGTCCACTCTTATATTCCGCCGGTGTGCGTACATCTAATAATACTATTTTTTCTGCTAATTTACTTTCTAATTCCTTTGTAGAAATAGACGGTATTTTATTAAATAAACTAAACATCATCATTATCTCCTTGTCTCTATATACCTTATAGGGTATATTAAACAGGTAACAGCCTATTTTGTCAATGATTTAAACTTAATAAAAACAATGAAGGAGACTTATAATGACACAAAAAGTATTAATTATCGGTGGGGTTGCAGGTGGCGCAACTGCTGCAACTCGTTTAAGAAGACTAAACGAAGATACGGAAATCATCTTATTTGAAAAAGGAGAATATATCTCTTTTGCCAACTGTGGTTTACCTTATCACGTAGGAGGCGTTATAAAAGAACGTGATGATTTACTTTTACAAACCGTAGAGGGTATGAAAGAACAATATAATATTGATATTAGAAATTATTCAGAAGTAACAAAAATTGATGGTGTCAAAAAAGAATTGACTATTCATCATTTTCCAACTAACAAAACCTATCAAGAATCCTTTGATAAACTCATTATTTCAACAGGAGCTAAAGCTTTTATCCCGCCTATCAACGGGCTTGGTTCTGCTTTAAATGTTTTTAGCTTAAGAAATATTCCTGATATGGATCAAATCAACTATTTTATTAAACAGAACCAAGTCCAAACAGCTACTGTTATTGGTGGTGGGTTCATTGGTCTTGAAATGATGGAGAATTTAAAAGAACTAGGGATTCATGTTCAACTAGTGGAAATGGCTCCACAAGTGATGCCAAATATTGATATTGAAATGGCTCAGCAACTTCATACCCAGATAAATCTTCACGGGGTTGACCTCTTCTTAAATGATGGGCTTAAAGAAATTCAAGATAATGGAAATCAATTATTATTAACTAGTGGAAAAACACTACAAACTGATATGACTATTCTTTCAATCGGTGTTATTCCTGAGAATACTTTAGCAAAAGACGCTGGAATTGAACTTGGTTTTAAACAAGCAATCAAAGTTTCTAATACGTTTGAAACAAGTATTAAGGACATTTATGCCATTGGAGACGTTATTGAAGTACCAGACTTTATTGATCAATCTCCTACTAACATCCCATTAGCTTGGCCGGCGAATCGTCAAGGCCGTCTAGTTGCTGATATTATTAATGGCTTAGAAATTGACTACACTGGAACTCAAGGTACGTCTGTAGCAAAAGTTTTTGAACTAACTGTTGCTTCTACTGGTAATAGCGAAAGATTGCTAAAAAATAAAGGCATTGATTTCACTGCCATTCATATCCATCCTAACTCTCACGCAGGATATTATCCAAATGCTAGTCCTATCCATTTAAAACTTTTATTTGGAACAGACGGTAAAATTTTAGGAGCCCAAGGTATTGGAACAGAGGGTGTTGAAAAAAGAATTGATGTGATTGCTACTGCGATGAAATTAGGAGCTACCGCTGAAAAATTAGCCGATTTAGAACTAGCTTACGCTCCTCCCTATTCAAGCGCTAAAGACCCTGTTAACATGCTTGGGTATACAGCAGACAATATCATTAATCAAAAAGTAGACACTTTCCAGTGGCATGAAGTGGATCAATTAATCGAGGAAGGCAACTACTTTTTAGATGTTCGTGAGGACTTTGAATTAACAACTGGACAACTAAAAAATAGTCATCTAATTCCATTAAATCAATTACGAAATCGTTTAGATGAACTACCTAAAGATCAAACTATTTACATTTATTGCCAAGTGGGACAACGTGGATACAACGCCGCTCGTGTTCTTATGCATAATGGATTTAAAGTAAAAAATTTAGATGGTGGTTATAAAACTTGTAAAATAGCTCATTACCAACTAACTGAACAACCTACACTAAGTCCTAATAAACCAAAACAAGTAGTTAAATCAGTAATGACTCAGTCTTCTTTAGAAACAATTGAAGTTGATGCCTGCGGTTTACAATGCCCTGGTCCGATATTAAAAGTGAAAGAACAAATGGATAAAATGGCAGATGGACAGCAAATGATTGTACAAGCTAGTGACTTCGGCTTCCATGCCGATATAGCTGCTTGGGCAAAAAATACTGGTAACACTATAATAGATAATCAAATTAAGGATGGAAAAGTCGTTGCAACTGTAGCTAAGGGTGGCTTTCATTTAGATAGTTTACCTAAAGAAGGTACTCTTGTAGAAGGCAAGAATGGCGCTACTATGGTTGTTTTTAGTGGGGACTTAGACAAAGCGTTAGCTTCAATGATTATTGCTTCCGGTGCTGCCGCTATGGGTAAAGAGGTTACTCTATTTTTCACATTCTGGGGATTAAGTATTTTGAAAAAACAGAAAGTGAAGAAAACTGGTCTTGGAAAACTCTTTGACATAATGCTTCCCAAAAACGCCAACAAACTACCTATTTCTAAGATGAATATGGGAGGAATGGGCTCTAAAATGATTCAAACAGTTATGAAACAGAAAAATGTGGAGTCACTACCCACAATGATTCAAAAAGCTAATGATTTAGGCGTAAAATTTGTGGCTTGTACTATGAGTATGGATATTATGGGGATTGAACAAGAAGAATTATTTGATTTCGTTGAATTTGGTGGGGTTGCTACTTACCTTGGAGATAGTGAAAATGCTAATCTCAATCTCTTTATCTAAGTGGTTACTTTGTTAAAAATATCGAAGGAGGATGGAATTATATTTTTTAGCTGTTAATTCTATGTATAAAAAATAAGGATTCAAAAATGATGTTCATTTTTGAATCCTATCTTTTATTTTAAATATCCTTTACACTGTAATCTTTAAGGGGCATCCTCAACAGACCAAACTACCTCTCCATGATACTCTCCTACCATATTCCCTATATCTTGATACAAGTTAATCGATAATGGAATAATTGTCTTTATGTCATTATTGGTCGCCCAACGCTCTGCAAAAACAACACCTGAATTTCCAATTTCCACAGGGGTTGTTTCATTTGTTCGTGTAAACTCTAAACCGCCTAAGTAAGTTTCATCATTATTTAAATTAGTAATTCCACTTGGTAAAGCAACTTTAATTTTCCAATGGGGATTAAGTGTTGTATTTACGACTTCTATGTCTTTATTTTTATTATCATCGGTTGTCTTTAAAGGATGTAAGAAATGATTTGATGACGTTACTGCAACCTCATCAAAATCTATGTCGGATACTGATAGAGACAACAAACCACTATATTCATAAATCACCTCAAAATCTTCAGCCGGTACTCTATCTGTTTCTATCACTTTATCATCAACTCGTACCGAATACTCTTTATAAGTTAACTGTTTATACCAATTAAAATTTAACTGTAACTGAGACTCGTCTTCCGTCATACTTTTCAATATAGGTTCTAAAGGATCTCCAATTGGATATCTTCCTTTATTATTACTATTATCAACTATTATTTCTGGTGAAATTTCTGAATAAATTGATTGATTAGTTCCCTTATAGACCTGTTTAATCGATAATTCTGATTTTGGCACACCCACATTTACTACTACTGGTATCTCTATTTGATGTTTAAAAGAAATACTTTCTGCTATAACTATAAATTCTTTTTCACCTACTGTCGAAAAATCTGGCTTTTCTTTAAAGAAAAAGTTATATGAATCAAAAGTAAAATCTAGTTCACTTATAGTTTTTATATACTCTTCGGGATTTTTCACTTCTGAACCAACTATCACCTCTTCTTTATCTATTCCTTCAGCTTCTATTTTTGGTTGATAGTTTATCTTTTGAGTTTCTTCTGTTTTAGGTTTTTGAGTATATATAAATGTCTCTTTTTTTTCTTTATAAGTATGATAAGCCATAATTGGAAAGGCAAACTCCTTAGAACTTTCTTGATAGATATTCATAATGGAACCATCATTTACCCCTATAGGAGCTTTATGCTCAATCGTTACCTCTTTTCCTAACAACTCTTCATTTATAGTACTATTATTAAACGAGATACTAAACGTATTATCGCCTTCATCCTTACTGACATATTTATCACTTGCCATTGGTTCACCATCAACAAATATTTCAAATGTCATCTCTTCTTTATTAAGATAAGGAGAATACACCATGACTAATTTTAAATCATCCATTAATGTCTCTGACGCATTTGATACATTACTTATTTTTTGCTTAATTGTAGGATAATAGATTAAATCTTCTTTTTGTTTTGCTATTTGATCTTTAACAGGTATTATTTCAATAGGTTCTAAAATATTTAATCCTCTTGAAATAACCATCATTGGTACTTCTATTTCATTTTTCACGCCAGTCAAAACACTTTGAATTTCAACTTTTACACTGTCTTCACCAATGACTTCAAATTCCTTTGTATCCAGGACCTTATTAATTTTTACTGAGTCATTAGGAAATTCACTTTTTAGATTTTTCACAAGTTCTGTTGCAACTAATTCTGTTGCAAACGAATTTTGATAAACAATTTTACCTAATCTAGGTTCTCCTGTAGGCTTAGGAACGACCACATTTGCATTTCCTGTTGCCACTATTGGTAATTTCGAACTTGTTAAAGCTTTATTATTATTAGCTTTAATTACTGTCTTAATCACTCCATTATCCAAGTGATCTTTTAGTGTTGGTTCTTCTAACTTGAGTGGGATTTTAGTTTTAATTACAACATTAGTATCTTTTAATTTTTTTAATGTACTACTAGGCAATGACACAACTAGTTTATTTTTGTTAATGCCAGTTACCGGAAAACTCACTTTATAATTTTCAATTTCCATTCCGTTTGAACTACTCACTGAAACATCTTTAGCTCCAATTTTCTCAATATCAAGAATTGAATCTGGTTCAATAATAATATCTAGACTTTGCGGATAATGATTGTCAAATCCTTGATTAATCACTTCTTGAATCACTTCAACTTCTGCAACTCCCCAATTTTGACTAAGTGTATTGATAACTCTGGGTGCTTGGTAAGGTAGTTCAACACCTACTGGGTTATTAGGACTTAGAAAAATGTCCGTAATTCTTGTTAAAGCAATCGAAGCCATATTTCTTTGAACTTCAATTGGTTTACCTAAAGATTGAAATCCATATGAGTAATTATTGGGTATATCTTCCTCTGAATAATTAGCATTCGATTCCACCTCAACATTACTACTATTAGGATAAATCAACGTACTTAAACTCAAATCTTCTCTTTGATTCGAAGCAACTATATAAACTTCCGAGGAATTACTCATATAAATTGTTTCATAAAACTGAATATTAGCATTTCTTTTACTTGTAGTACTAAGTAAAAAAAGAGTACTATCATCATTAATAATGTTTTTATTTTTATCTTCTATCCAAAATTTGAAATAATCTGTAATTTGATATGAGTTTTCCTCATTACTAGAGACAGCTAAACCACCTTCATCAAAATCTAAATAGAACCCTGTTTTAGCTTCCATTGCAAAAACTACTTCTTCACCGTACAAAGAACCCACATTTTCTATAGTTACTTTTTGATGTGGTCCTACTTTTACTGGGAATCTCTTAATTGGTTGCCCGCCTATTTTAAGATCTTTTTTTAAATGAGAACCACCTTGATAAGCTAATCTAACAATATTTGTATCCGGAAGTTTTCTATGTCCTTGTATATATTTGCCTGTTTTATAATCAAATATTGTTGCCCAATTATCTTGTAAAATGGGACTAGCATGACTATTTTCAAAACTTAAAAAAAAGATTATGCACAAAATAAGCAAGCTAATAGGTTTATTTTTTTTGATAATCCGCATCTGATATGCACCTCCAAAAACACCTTCCACATATTTATATATAAATAACAGATGTTTTTTTCTGATAATAAACATAAAACAATAATAATATCTGTTTTATAAATGTAAACTATTTAACATATATAACTACACGTTTTTTATTCTACCATATTATGAACAAAATTCATATTAATTTTTTTAATAGATGTAGGTTAAAGCCAATGATTTCTAAACTCTATAATACATAAATAAAAACATTAATAATATATATACTAATTATAATACACATATTCCAAAAATAAGTTTCATATATATATTAGTATATATTATAGACTTCATGTTATAGAATAATAATTTGTAGATAAATATATATTTAAAAAAAGGTTAAGTTTGTGAAAAAAACAAATTTAATTTTTTCTGTTACAATATGAGAGAACACATTATTTAGGAGGATGTCTATGAAAGCAGTTGAAATGTATTCTTTTGGAGAACCAAACGTACTAAAAGTAATCGAAAAATCTATCCCAGTTATTAGTGATAACGAAGTGTTAGTTAAACTATATTTCGCAGGTGTTAATCCTGCTGATACTTATATTAGACAAGGTGGTTACGCCTTCTTTAATCCCGAGTTACCTTACACCCCAGGATTTGATGGAGCTGGCATAGTCACTGATATTGGAAAAAACGTCCAAAATTACAAAGTGGGCGACCGTGTATTTATTTCTGCTTCTCTTGGTAAAAATGCTACTGGAACTTATGCAGAATTTATAGCTTGTACAACAGATTCAGTTCGCCCAATACCTAATGAGGTTACTTTTGAAGAAGGAGCTGCTCTAGGAATTCCGGCAACTGCTACTTACCGTGCCTTATTCCAACGTGGAGAACTTAAATCTGGAGAAAAAGTATTGATTCACGGAGCTTCTGGTGGTGTCGGGACTTTAGCTGTCCAAATGGCAAAAAAAGCTGGTGCTTACGTAATTGGTACTGCCGGTAGTGAAGATAGTTGTCAGGTGGTTAGTCAAAATGGTGCTGATTTAGTCCTTAACCACAACAAAACTGATTATTTAGCTAATGCTCCTAAAGTTGATTTAGTTCTAGAAATGTTAGCCAATGTTAATTTAGAAAAAGATTTGGCACTTTTAAATCAACGTGGGCGTGTGATTATCATCGGTAATCGTGGCTCTCTAGATTTTAATCCACGATTAACTATGGCAAAAGAAGCTGATATTAGAGGCATTGCTATTTGGAATGCGACTGATGAGGAACGTAAAGAAAGTTTAGATGCTATTTCAGAATACCTTGTACAAGGTATTTTAAAACCAGAAATTGGTGAGATTTACCCCTTAGCTGAAGCCGCTCAAGCTCAACACGATCTCATCCATTCACCTATTAAAGGAAAAATGTTATTAAAAATCTAAAAAAATGATGCAGGAATATCCCTGCATCACTTTTTTAAATTATTTCTTGAAGTAACGCTTCGTTTAATTCATCAAATCGATCATTATGAGAAGATACTCTTCCGTTCAGATAACTCTCAGGATCTAAGTACGTTTTGATAAGGTTAATAGCGTAAGCTGCATCTTGGAAAGCTCCTAATAACAAATAAACTTTGCCTTCATAAACAACCATATCACCAGCCGCATAAATCCCTTCATGATTAGTAAATGTTGGTTTAGTACATTTCAAATAGTAGTCATCTTCTTTTTCAAAATCAAAATCTAACTCATCAATTAGATTTTCACTGCGATCATATCCATGCTGAACTAACAATGCCACAGCTGATAAGCTTATTTTTTTACCATTAGATAGGCACGTAATTGAAGCAGACGTCTCATCTAGCGTAGTCACAGCTTCGATTGTTGTATTTGTCAAAATGATGCCACCTTGTTCTTCAAACACTTTAACAGTGCCTTCCATCGCTTTTAATGTATCTCCGCGATAAACAATCGTTACTTTTTCAGCAAATTTTTGACACTCAATTGCGTAATCCACTGCGCCATCACCGCCACCAGACACAACTACATGTTGACCTTTAATTTCCTGGTAAGGAGGAAATGCATAATGGATAAATTTTTTAGCTCCTTCTCCAATCAACGTTTCTATCTTCTTAGGTTGAACAATTCCCCCACCTGTTGCAAATAGAATGGTTCTTCCAAAATAAGTTTGGTTATTTTGATCAGTTATTTTAAAGATATCTCCTTCTTTTGTTACTCCTTGAACTTGACTATTTAAATAAATATTCGGCTTAAATACAGATGCTTGCTTAATCAAATTTTCTTTGACATCTATTCCCTGAGTAGCTTCTAATGCTCCAATATCCCACACAAATTTTTCAGGATAAAAACTTAAACGACCACCTAGTTCTTCTTGTGCCTCTAAAAGAGTTACTGATAAATCTCTTAATCCTGCATAAAAACTGCTATACAAGCCAGCTGGTCCCCCGCCAATAATAACGACATCAGAAATAACTTTTCCCATTATTCCATCACCCCATCTATATAATAAGTAATTAAAAAACCATTTTTACGAATGATAATGATTCTCACTCTCAGTTATATTAGCATTAAGTGAAACTTTTAGCAATATAAAAAACAGGGTGGCAAAAGTTGCTTTGTTCCAGTTGTTGTAGGATTAGACTTTTTATCCCCTGACTATAAAAAAAGAAACTGACATTTCAGTCAGCCTCTTCGTAATTAATAAATAAATGGGATTAATTTTTTTTGACTTAATATTGCTTCAGCCTTATCTGGGTAATTTTTCTTAATGTAGTCAACTTGGCGTGGAATTTGAACAAACGAAAAATCCAGAACTTGTTGTGCCATTATAATCACAAATAAAATAAGTGATCCACTACTCAAATAAAATAAACTTGGTAAAGCTAGTATTTCACCAAAATAATTGATACAAATAGCCAATTTAAATAGACCATGTTGACGGTAATTAGCAGCTGGATTTGTTTGTTTTAATCTCTTTCTTTGGTATTCTGAAATCATCGTAATGCTCGTACCTACTATATAAAGAATAAACATGATAATTTGAACTGTTACTCCCACATTCCATTTAGCATAAAACGTTTCATGTAAAAAAGTATATCCTAGTGGAAAAACAACAAAAAACAAGGCATTTAGAGTGTAATCCATTAACAATGGCTTTTTTTGACTACTTGACGCTTGAAAAGTTAAGCGATTTGGTTTCAATCCCCAATTCAAATAGATAAATCTCACTTGATAGATTAAAACAGCTATAAAAAATAATGATCTTTCAAGGCTTATAACTCCTTTAAATAAAACACTTATCTCAATAAGCATGGCAATAATAGTAAAAACTGTCATGATTCTTTTTTCTTTTATTATTTTAGTCGCATCCATTTTTACTCTCCTCTAACACCCTAATAAATAACTTAATTTTATTTTAGCTTCTTTTTCAAACACTTCAAAAGATGGCTCTTCTTGATAGATAAACATTAAAAAACTTGAAAACAATGTATGATAAATCAAATCTATTAAAATAGAAATTTCTTTTTTTTCACTTAATTGACCCATTTTTTGTAACTCTTGCAAAGCATTTTCAACAGATAATAGAAATTGATGATCCATCTGAGCCAAATCTAAAAATAAATGTGGCTTTTTTTCTGCTGCTTTTGTTAAAGATGATAAAGAAATACGCCATGTTAAAATATCAATTTCTGTCAGTCGTCTCATCTCACTTACAATCACATCAATTAACTCTTCTTTTGAAGTCAGTTTATTAAGAATAGCCATTCCTTCTCCAAAAACAAATGAAGTTCCCCCTGCAATTAAAAATAACTCTTCTTTTGAAGCATAATAATTATAAGCAGTACCTAATCCAACATCTGCTCTTTTGGCAATTTGACTCATCGTCACTTCAGCAAAATCTTTTTCTAAAAAGAGGGATCGAGCAGCTGACTCTATCTTCTGTTGTAACTCTTTTTTCTTCTCTTCTCTAATTCCCATTCTCTCAACTACTCTCTTATTTAATTATGAACACATTCATGAATATATTCATAATATTAAAACAGATGATACTATTAGTCAAATAGAAAAGCTTATTAAGGGGTGAATAGCATAAAATATGGTACTCTTAAGCTATCAATTAAACGGAGGGATTATATGTCAACTATCACATTAAGTAATGGAATTAAAATGCCATTTATTGGTTTAGGAACATGGCAAGTCAAAGATCCAGAAGAAGGAATATTAGCTGTAAAATCAGCAATTCAATCAGGTTATAAAGCAATTGACACAGCTGTTGTTTACCAAAATGAAGCGGCTGTTGGTGAAGGCATTAAACAATCAGGTGTGGATAGAGAAGAATTGTTTATTACAACCAAAGTCTACAATGATTGCCAAGGTTACGAAGAAACTCACCAATCTTTTAAAGAAAGTTTGGAACGATTACAACTAGACTATGTTGATCTTTATCTAATTCATTGGCCAATTACTGAAAAATATCATGAGACTTGGCGTGCTATGGAAGAAATTTACGAATCTGGTAAAGCAAAAGCTATCGGTATTTCTAATTTCCACCCTCAACACATTGAAGATCTTATGACGACAGCAAAAATCAAACCTATGATTAATCAAATCGAGTTACATCCTAATCTTAATCAAAAAGAGTTAGTTACTTACTGCCAAGAAAAAAATATTGCTATCACAGCTTACTCTCCTCTTGGACATGGTAACTTACTAGATAATCCTATTATTGAAGAGATCGGCAAGGCACATAATAAATCTGTTGCTCAAGTTATCTTACGTTGGGATATTCAGAACGGGATTACTGCTGTACCTAAGTCTGTTAATCCTGAACGTATTGCTGCCAATATTGATGTATTTGACTTTGAATTAACTGCTGAAGAAATGGCTAAAATTGACGCCCTTCATACAGGAGAACGTGTTAACAAAAATCCAGATATTTTCGTTATAAATAAATAGACAAAAACTAACCTATTCGCCTTATATTTCGTTTTTAAAACAACTAACACTTATTATCAGTTGATAATAAGTGTTTTTTTATGTTATTTTGTTCTATTAAGTAAAGAATATAACCTTTATTCAATTATTCAAAGGATTAATTATTATATACAATGATTAAGATAAGTAAACTAACACTAAAAACCATTAACGTTTTAAGAAATGTACAAAACATCTCTTTAATTTACAAATGATAACGTTTTAAAATTAAAATTCAATTAAAACGAATGTTTTTTTAAGCAGTAGATTTGTTTTTCATGTTTTTTTCACGTAGTATTCACAAATGAAAAAAGAAAAGGGGAAATTTTCATGAAAAATATAATAAAAACTGTATTAACTTTCCTATCCATTTTATTAGGAACAAGCTTAGGTATCATCTCTGTTTCAGCAGCAGAACTAACTGGTTCAGGCATTATTGATTCTGTTACATTTACAGATTCACAACTGTCTCAGGGCCAAGTAACCTCACTAAAAGTAACATTTAGTGAAAAAAAGACAAATTCAATTAATCCTGGTGACACATTTACTATTTCGATCCCTTCTGGATTAGAAGGAATGGTCGAAACAGGTGGTGCTCCTAGAAAAATTAATTTGAGTAATTTAGGAACTGCATTAGTTTATAAAGATAGAGTAGTCGCTACTTTTAACGAGAATGTGAAGAACTTAAATAATATTTCGGGTAATTTTTCTTTTGGTCTTACATCTTCTGTGACAAACAGCGAACATGATAATACAATTCAAACAGATTTTGGCTTAGGTTTACCTAGCCAAAAAGTAACTATTAAAGGGATTCCTAAAAACCCTGGAACAGGTGTCCTTCCTTTCTTTTACAAATCAGGGGATTTATTAGGTGATTCTAACACTGTTCGTTGGTTTTTAAATGCCAATCTAAATAAAGCTGATTTACATAACGATATTGTCATTACAGATACTCATGGAGCTGGACAAGAATTAAATAAAGATAGCTTTAAAGTAGTCATTGATAACTACTTAGGATCAAGAACTTATAGTATCACTGATTTTATTGCAAAAGGATTTGGAACAATCGAATTTAAGTCAGATAACACTTTTGTCATTCGCATTAGACGTGAACACGCAAGAATGGCTTCTGTCACAGTCATGTATACAAGTAATATTACTGAAAAAGGAAAAAATCAAAAAGAATTTACAAATGACTATGCCATTGATTACCAATTATGGAACAAACAACCTGTATCAGAAAAAAATACATCACATGTAAAGAATTTATTTGCTAATGGGGAGGCAAATGGTGATTTAGATAACAATCATGCAACTGAAGAAGAAATTGATATTCCTGAAGAAACGGTTGAAAGTATTGAAGATATAACTTCTGAGACTGCCGAATCTACTGAAGTTGAAGATAACACTACTAGACCTTCTGAAACTGACAAACCTATCATTAACGTAGGAGAGTCTTCGGAGGATATTACCGAAGAAACTATCGACAGTATCGAAGACATCTCTTCTGAGACTGCTGAATCTACTGAAGTTGAAGACAATACTACTAAACCTTCTGAAACTGATAAACCTATCATTAATGTAGGAGAATCTTCTGAAGAAGTTACTGAAGAAACTATCGACAGTATTGAAGATGTAACTGAGGAAACGGTTGAGTCTACTGAGGTTGAAGATAACACTACTAAACCTTCTGAAACTGACAAACCTATTATTAACGTGGGAGAATCTTCTGAAGATATTACTGAAGAAACGATTGGAAGTATTGAAGATATCACTTCTGAAACTGCTGATTCTTCGGAAGTTGAAGATAACACTACTAGACCTTCTGAAACTGATAAACCTATCATTAATGTAGGAGAAACTACTGAAGAGGTTACCGAAGAAACAATTGGAAGTATTGAAGATATCACTTCTGAGACTGCTGAATCTACTGAAGTTGAAGACAATACTACTAAACCTTCTGAAACTGACAAACCTATTATTAATGTTGGAGAGTCTTCGGAAGAGGTTACTGAAGAAACAATCGACAGCATTGAAGATGTGACTTCTGAAACTGCTGATTCTTCTGAAGTTGAAGATAATACTACTAAACCTTCTGAAACTGATAAACCTATTATTAACGTTGGGGAGTCTTCTGAAGAAGTTACTGAAGAAACAATCGGAAGTATTGAAGATATGACTTCTGAAACAGCTGATTCTTCTGAAGTTGAGGACAACACTACTAAACCTTCTGAGTCTGATAAACCTATTATTAACGTTGGAGAATCTTCTGAGGACGTTACCGAAGAAACAATTGGAAGTATTGAAGATGTGACTTCTGAAACTGTTGAGTCTTCTGAAGTTGAGGACAACACTAATAATACTGTGGAAATTACTCAACCTGAAATCAACGTTGGAGAAACCACTGAAGTCATTACTGAGGAGACTATTGAGACAATTGATGAAGTCACTCCTGAAACAACAGAACCTTCTATTGTCGAAGAAAGTACAACTAACCCTTCTAAAGTAGTAACTGAAGAAACGGTTGAAAACAATGGTCAGACTACTGAATCAACTAACCAAAATACAGTAACTTCAAATGAAAAAAATGGCGTGATTAAATCTACTACCAATACACAAAGTAGTAATACTCTACCTAAAACAGGCTCTAAACAATCAATTAGCACTGCTATTTTAGGACTTGTGTTAAGTGCTGCTACTGCATTTGGCTTAATCATTCGCTATAAAAAATAATCAAAAAAGTATCTGCTAGAAAATTAGCAGATACTTTTTTATTTTACATCTCTCACACATCTAAATCCTGTGTTATTACTTGTTGATTGAGCTGTATTTCCATTTCTTGCTGCTATTCGATATCTTTTACAATAAGAATCATGACATAAAAAAGAACCGCCTTTAATAGCGTAACTATTATCATCTATTAGTTGATACGATTCCCAAAATTCTCTTCCAGATATCTCTTGAAAAACAGCTAAATCAATGCCTCTTGGATTAACACACCATTCCCAGACATTACCAATCATTTGGTAAATACCGTAATCATTAGGCTCATATGTTTTAACGGGAGCTGTGTTGGCATAGCCGTCCAACATCGTATTAGTCTTTGGAAAATCTCCTTGCCAAATATTGCAATGATGTTGATTGTTAACTAATCGCTCTTTTCCCCAAGGATATAATTCTTCATTCCCTAGACCTTTAGCTGCTATTTCCCATTCTGCTTCTGTTGGTAATCTTTTCCCCGCCCATTGACAATAAGCCACTGCATCGTTTCGTGAAACATGAACTACTGGATGATCCAACCGCGTTGAGACATTGCTACCTTTTCCTTCGGGGTGTTTCCAACACGCACCAGGAACGGCATACCACCAAGATAAGTCATTTACCTTTTGAGATTTTACTTTCATTTCATCTGATAAAAAATAACCAAAAACAAAAGACCAACCAAAGTTTTCAGCTTCTGTCAGATATCCTGTTTTTTGGACAAATTCCGCAAATTCTTCATTGGTCACAGTTGTCTCATCTATTTCAAAAGCTGGTAAATCAACTAATACTCTTGGTCCTTCTTTGTCTGTATCAAAACCGATATCACTTTCGGTACCTATCCACTTTTGAGTCGATGGTATTAATATCATCGTAACATCCTCCTTTTAAATTACTCACTATATCTAATTACGACACCAAATCCCCTAAGTAAGTCACTACTTTTTGACGCTCTGGTAGCATCGTATTGAGTAACGATTGATAACCACAAAAAGTCTCTTCCTTATTCACATATATAGCATCTTTCATTCGACGACAGCCACCACCACATCCCTTTTTAAAAGGGCATTTTTGACAATAAGGAGGACTCTTTTCCTTTTGGCAAGTAAATTGAAAAGCAATATCTGTATTGAATAATTCTTTCAAAGAATGCTCTTTAATATTTCCTAAACAGTAATCATCTAAACAATAAAAATCACATGGATACACGTTTCCATTTGCCTCAATAACATACTGAATCTGACAATTTCCTAATATACCACAAGCAGTTACTTGCCCTTTTAAAAACAAATTAAAGATATCATCAAATAACTTAATACTTCTATAAATCTCCTTTTCTAAATCATTTAACCAAAGTTTAAATAGCTCTTGGTAAAAGGAGTGGAACTCTTCTGGCTCAAGAGCATAAGAGGTATAACAAGGTTTACCTAATTCATCTAGACAAGGAATAAACTGAATGTATTCAATTTGCTCATTCGTGATAAAATCATATATTTCTTTTGGATGCTCAGCTAATGATTTAGTTAGAACTGTTAATATGTTATAAGGAATTTCGTACTCATCTAGTAAGGCTTTTGACTTCATTATTCTGTCAAAAGTACCGCCTTTTTTGCTACTAAAGCGCATCTCATCATGTAATTCTTGATAACCATCCATAGATAATCCTACTAAAAAATTATTTTCCTTAAATAATTCACACCACTTTTTATTGATTAGTAAGCCATTAGTTTGAATCGCATATGAAACATCAATTTTTTTAGGTTGATTATCAACATAATCAATTAAATGAAGATAATATTTTAATCCTGCTAAGGTTGGTTCTCCGCCTTGAAAAGCTAATGTCAATTTATCTCCATCATTTAAGTCAATAAAAATTTGATCAATCATTCGCTCTGTTGTTTCTTGAGTCATTCTCCCAAATGTTTCTACCTCGCGATGAGAACTGACATCAAAATAAAAGCAATAAGTACATCTCATATTGCACAAAGAAGACGCAGGTTTGATTAAACATGATATGTGTTTCATATACTATTCCTTCTTTCTAAAAAATAAAGACCCATTTCTCTCTTTACAGTAGCAATGACTATGCTGATATAAAGAGAGAAATAGGTCTTGCCTGATTTTTTCAGTAACAATCCATAAAATGTATGCGATTTATTTATCATCCTATCACTAAAAAAATAGCTTGTCAATTTTACCCTTGACTATGAAGTAACATCACACTTTATACTGCCAATATAATCTTATAGGAGTGATTCATAATGACCATTACCATCCAAAAAGGCTCTAACTACCCTAAAGAGCAGCTCATTCAACCATTAACTAACCTAATACTTGCTGGCTTTGAAGCAAAGTTTACTCATCGCTTTTTTACAACTGATGAAGCTCAAACAATTGCTTATGCTTTAAGTGTTTTTCTAGCGTCTGAAAAACCTAACAACTTATTGATTGCTGAAAAAAATGGCAAAATATCAGGTTGTTTGTATTTTATTACTAAAACAGATGGGTCTAAATTACTTCAACACTACCTCAAACAGAGTCTGCCAAAAAGTAAAAGACTTAAGGCTTGGATATTACTCGGATTCTTATCTCATCAACCCAAAGCAAATGAACAGCATATTGATTTTATTGCTGTCTCTCCTGTTTTTAGAGGCCTTGGGATTGGCGGGAAATTGATTCAATATTGTCAGGATCATTGCTCAGAAAGCTCTTTAACGCTACACGTTGCTAAAAGCAACATTGGCGCTTATAAACTGTATCAGTCAAAAGATTTTCTCGTGGATAAGGATTTAAGTAGTTTGATTGGTAGAAGGATGACAGGGATAGATGATTGGTGGTATATGAGGTGGGAAAGAAAAGAGTAACACATTCTAAGTAAAGAATGTGTTACTCTTTCTAGTTATTCCTCAATTACTTTTGTTAAAAATTCATACATATTTGTTTCGACAGGATTCAATAATTTAAAATCCATCTCTACAACATTTTTTAGTGCTCCATCTGATGTAGGTTTTTGTTTTTGTTGAATAGTCTCTTGAATGGGAGACATTTCACCTAAATAATAAAAATCAATTTCATTGTCTTTTTTATTATATTTTCTCTTAATAAATAAATGGATATTCCAGTCCTCTGCATTTTTCAAAACTTCTACCTCAGGAGACTCTATGGTTCTTGGAGATTTAGTAAACCAACGGAAAGTACTTTCATCTAGAAACTCATCTTCATATGCCATCAATGAAGCTTTAAAATCTTTTCCCTTATCTAGGGTTACAAAAATAGCAAAATGTTGGTTACTGAAAGTATAGCCACCTATCCCTTGTTCATTTTGTTTAAAATCCATATTAAGCATACGTAAAGCATCTTTACGACGGTATTTTTTATATAGATTTAACGGCTCTTTTGGATGATACTCTTTATTTTTTTCTAGCCCCGTCTGAATAGCATCTATTACTAATTTATTAAAGTATTCGTTTTTATAAAATTCCTTTAAATTATCACTAGCTAGTAGATTAGATTCGTCGGATATAAACATCTGTGCCGGCATATAATTTCTTTTTTGAACGGATTCATAGAAAGATAAATCTAGTACTTTAATCGTAGATTCTAAATCATCTTCAGTATAATAAACACTTGATTCTTCAAACAGATTTTTTATTTCGCTAAAAGATAATTCCTCTTTTTTATTCCTAAAAAACTCTTGTAATACTACTAGTTCATGAGCTCTAATTCCTGATAGTAATTCAACAGAAATAAATTTTAAAGCGAGTTCTTCTTGTTCTGTTAATGAGCCTTCTAACTCTCCAATTCGTTTTAAAAATTGATAATAATTTTTCTCTTTTCCTACAATTACTAAAGGATCAATACTTCCTTGAACTTCAAAATCCAATAAATAAGGAACACGATTCAGTCTATTTTTTAAGGATATGTAATTTCTTTTTAACTCTGCCATGGAATCAAGCTTCACATTATCAATAGAACTAAATATCTTTTCTTTTGCTATTTGTTCAAAGTTAATGGCTGACAAGCCAGATATATAAGTCACATCAATAGTATCTCTTCTTAGATTACTTTTATTTCCTGAATTATCACCAGATAAAGCCATTGGTATCATATAATTATTTTTATAATTACCAATAAAATCTATAACTGTCACAAATTCTTTCGATTTATCTTTTCTTAGACCTCTACCTAGTTGTTGGATAAAAATAATACTTGATTCCGTATTTCTTAACATAATAACTTGGTTAATTTTTGGAATATCAATACCTTCATTAAAAATATCTACTGTAAATATATATTGAATAATTCCTTCTTCTAGTTTTTCAATTTCTGCTTCACGTATGTCTAAATTATCTTCCCCAGACAGATACGAACTTGGAATATTTCTTTCGTTAAATAATCTAGATAACTCTTTAGCTTCTTCTTTACGACTACAAAAAACTAAGCCTTTAGGAACATTTCCATGACAACCATAATAATCTATTTTTTCAATTAAGAAATCTATTCTTTCTTGATTAACTAAATATTTTAAATCTGCTGTTTCGTTGATTAAAAACCCATTTTGCTCATAATCTGTTACACCAAAATAATGAAATGGACACAGCAAATCTTCCTCTAAAGCTTCTTGTAATCTAATTTCATATGCTAAATTATAGTCAAACAATTCAAAGATATTAAAACCATCTGTTCTCTCAGGCGTTGCAGTCATTCCAAGTAAAAAATCAGGTTCAAAGTAATCAATTGTTTTTTGATACGAACTAGCACCAGCCTTATGAACTTCATCAATTAAAATATAATCAAAAGCATCTTGACCTAATATTTCTTGGTAACTTTCTTTAGAAATCGTTTGGATAGTTGCAAATAAATATTTAGCAGATAAGTCTTTAGAGTTTCCTGATAATATACCAAAATCAGATTCTGGTCCTCCTATAATTTTATGAAAGGACTCCATTGCTTTTTTTAGTATTTGTTCTCTGTGGACTATAAATAGCATTCTTTTAGGCTTGTATTGACGGACGTCAAATGCTGCTAGATAAGTTTTACCTGTTCCTGTTGCTGATACCACTAATCCACGTTTAGCTTTTGTTTCACGTAAATCGACTAAGTTTTTTAATGCTACTTTTTGCATTTTATTAGGTGTAATGTATTCGCCTTCTACATCCTTAACAACCGTAGATAATTGTTGAATCATTTGAATATTTATAGCAGGTTTATAATTCGCTTTAAAGTCTTTAATCCAATCTAATGTTAATAATTTAGCTTGTTTCCACTCATCTTCCAAATGATTTTCAATACTAGAAATCATTTCGCCATTTTCATTAGAGGTTAGCTTAACATTCCATTCATAGTTTTGTTTCAAAGCTGACATAGTTAGATTGGAACTACCTATAATGAAACTTTGATAATCACCCATATTAAATAAATAACCTTTTGAATGGAAACCATCTCTTTCAGATATTCTAACCTCTACATTAGGTATTTTTAAAAGAGACTCAAATACTTCTGGTTGATTAAAACCTAAGTAAGTAGATGTTAAAATTCGCCCCTTTACTCCTTTGTCAGCTAAATCAGCGAGTTGTGCTTTTATAGCATTTAAACCACTTTGAGTAATAAATGCTACTGATATAAAGAAAGTTTGGCATTGTTTGAAATCATTTTGAAGAGTGGTTAATAAAAAATCGTGTTTCTTTGGATTATTAACAATAAACTTAGGATTTAACTTATCACTTGTTATCTCTTTATTGATAAAAGCTCTATGCAAAGCTTTTTCTAATGTATCCATGTCAGCCTCCTATAGGAATCGTCATTAATTTTTTCACTGCTTGAATATCAGCTGGTGCCCAGTTAATCTCATCTAATTGGTTTGGTAGTAACCATTTAGCTTGCAGATGCTCTGTTAATTGAGGTTCCCCTGATTTCAAATGGCAAATAAATGTTGTTAAATTAACAAAACCAAAATCATACTCATATCGACAAAAATCATATTCTTCTTCAACAATACTTACTTCAATCTTTAACTCTTCTTTTATTTCTCGTTCCAAAGCTTGAATTTTTGTTTCATTGTCTTCAATTTTCCCACCTGGAAACTCCCATAAATTTTCTAAAGCTCTTCCAGGACCTCTTTGACAGCATAGTATTTTACCGTCTCGAAGGATAATCGCTCCAACAACTTTTATTTCTTTTTTCATTTTATGTATGACCTCTTTTTTTATTCATATATCATTTAGGATCCCATAAAATGATTGTTTGATCAAGATTAAGAATAAACTTGATCTCATAAAAACTGCCATAGAAATCATATTAAATTTCTATGGCAGTTTTTTATTTTATTTATTTAACTATATTTAATATGTAAAATTTCTAATAAACCTTTTTTAAGTTTATCGTTATCTACTTTTTGAACTACCGTTACATCAGTCATAAAATCTGATGAATCTTTTAATTGATCCCATAGCAACTGCTTTTCATCATATGGAATTTCAGATGTATTTAGAAATTTAAATAAACAATTGTTAACATTCTGATAGGTAACTGGTTCAAAACCTGAAATATCAACTACTATTTGTTTACTAATATCTTCTACGAATAATTCAATCTGACTTTCTAGAAACTCATTATCATAAGCATAATTTCTGACTTCATTATTTCCTTTATTTTTAGGTATAAATGGTGTTGCTCCAACAAAATGAAAAACATGTTTTCTATTTTCAGGTATCGAAGACACATCGCCTAGATGAGAAATGATTAATTCATCATTATCAATATCTAAAACTATCTTAGTAATAACACGGCCAGTATGACTATCCTCTATTAATTCAAATTCATTATTAGCTCCAGGGAAAATTTTCCAATGTATTTCATCAATTAATTCACTAATATTACCAACGTCTTTGATTGATAAATCCATTGGAATAATCGCTCCTGCTTTAGCAAATACTGGTATATTTTCTACTCCTCTTACAATGTCTAGTTCACAGTTACCTTTATATTTTTGATGTGTGAAAAAATCAAACCAGATGCCTTCAGGTAAAAAAACTGTAGCTAAGGATTTTTTTATAGTAAAATCAGTTTTTTGTGTTATTGGTAATACCATTAACTCGCTACCAAACATGTATTGATTTTCAGCATCATATGATCGATCATCTAACGGATAATCATAATACATTGGCATTACTAACGGATGAAAGTTTTCATTATTTCGAACATTCATTGTATATAAATACAATATTAATTGATGACGTAGTCTCATATAAGTTGTCATGCTATTTTCTATTTCTAAAGAATAATTCCAAGGTTCTTTACCGGTAAAAGCACTGTTAGAACTATGTAAACGATTGATAGGTGAAAAAACTCCAAACTGTAGCCATCTTAAAGATAATTCTTCATCTCGATATCCTTTCATATGACCTCCGATATCATGACTCCACCATGAGTAACCCACATTAGATGCAGTTGCCGTTAGATAGGGCTGAAATTCTAATGACTCCCATGTAATATGTGAATCACCCGAAAATCCGATAGGATATCTATGACTACCAAAACCAGCATAACGAGACAATATGATATCATTCTTTCCTTTTCTTTGAATATCTTCATAATGATAAATATTCAATAACCATAAGGGATCAACTTTTCCGTACCCACTCGTTCCTTGTTGCCAATCTAGCCACCAAAAATCTGTCCCTTGTTTTTCTAGCGGATGATGAACATCCGTAAAATAACTTTCTCTAAAAACTGAATCTGATAAATTAAATAAAGCTGGCTCTTCATTTTCCTTATCTAATCCTAATTTATCTGCAACTAAAGGATACGCTTCTTCAAATCCTCTAATACCATCAGCTGGATGAACGTTTAATGATGTTGTCATTCCCATATCATGTAGCTTACTCATGAATTCCTCAGGATTTGGAAATAATTCTTTATTCCACGTATATCCAGTCCAACCACTACCATACTTAGAATCGATATCTGTTAAATGCCAGTCCATATCAATAACACTTACAGATAATGGAATTCCTTTTTCCTTAAATTGATCCATTAAATCTAAATACTCTTTATCATCGTATTTCCAAAACCTACTCCACCAATTTCCTAATGCATACTTAGGTAATAATGGTACTGGCCCTGACAAACGGTAAAAATCTGAAATAGCTTTTTTATATTCCCGTCCATAAGCAAATAAATATAAATCATCACTTATCCATGTTTTTTCAGAGATTATGTTACCTTCTACAAAAAAAGTATCAGAATCATCAATAATTGCATAACCAATTTTACTTAACACACCATCTTCTAAGGGTGCCTTACCATCAATATGATCTAACGTTCGTAGTGTACCTTTTAAGTTTTCCTCTGGAATATCTCCGAAATGCCATCTGTTTCCATATGGTGAAAAATTAAATTTTAGATCCGCATATAGATTTTCACTAGTAAACGGTTGATTTTTATTATAATAAAGGTGAATATATTCAGTTATAATTTCTATTGACGTTTCTTTATCAACTACTTTGAAATTCGGCTCATCAAATTGTCTATTTTGAGCAAATTTAGTTTTTTGATCTACAAATTGTCCGGATTCAGAATACTCCATACGAAGTAACTGATTTGTTATTATAGTGAAACGATAATTATTTCCTTGAATTACTCTAGTTCTCTTCATGTTCTATTCCTCACTCTACAGTATAAACGGAATCCCTCACAACTAATTTACTATCTAACAGTGTTTCACTTGGTTCTTCCACTCCTTGTAGTAGATTCAATAATTTAGTTGCTGCAGTTTCCCCTTTATTGATATTTTGGATTGCGATTGTTGTTAATGCGGGTTCGATATATTTTGAATATTTCAAATCGTCAAACCCTACTATTGATATCTTCCTAGTCTCTATTAATCTATTTTCTTTGAATTGTTGAATTAACTCCATCGCCAATAAATCTGATGAAGCTACGACTGCTGTATAGTGCGACAGCTTTTTAATTAATTCTTCTATATTAGTTGAAACAAAGCTATTGGAATTCTCATTAATAATACCTTCGTCCTTAAGAACTTTGTCAAAACCTTTTTTCCGATAATATATAACATTCGGATACTCTTCTGAATACGGATAACTAACAAAAGCTATTTGCCTATGCCCTTGTTCTATTAAATACTTGGTTGCTATTTGTCCAGCAGCAAAATCATCTGTTGCAACAAAATACCTATTATTTTCAGCATTAACTTCTTCGTTTGAAGTAAAATGACTATCAATAAAAACTATTGGCGTTTTTTTATTAACGACTTCACTTATACCTATCACGCTTTTTGAACTTGCTCCTACTATTAAAAAACCTTCAAATTTCCAATATTTTTGGATTCGTTTAATTTCTGTAACATCTAATATATTATGAACTAAAACAAAATAATCATTTTTCCTTGTTATGTTTTCAATTCCTTGTAATATTTCAGCAACAAATGGGTCTGAAAAATCAATGTGTTCATTTTCAGAAAAATATAGTAAGCCTATTAAACCAGATTTGGAACTTGCAAGAGATCGAGCATTCATATTTGGAATATATTGGTATTTATCAATAACAGCTTGAACCTTTTCTTGTGTTTTTTTTGATACTCTTTGAGTTCTATTATTCAGTACATTCGTAACTGTTGTCATACTTACTCCAGCCTCTTCAGCTATTTGTTTAGTTGTTACACTCACTAAGTCCCACTCCTTATTTTTTTCTATTTCCCAACCCCACTTTGGATGCCTGAAATAAATTGTTTTTGAAAAATCAAATAAATTATTACTACTGGAATTATCGAAATCGTCGTAGCTGCAAAAAGACCACCATAATCAGTACCATATTGACCATTAAATAATTTTAACCCCACTGGTAAAAGTTGTTTCTTCTCATCACTAATCATTAAAAACGGCCATAAAAAGTCTTCCCATGTCCAAAGAAACTGGAAGATAGCCAAACTTGAAATTGTATTGCGTGACATAGGTAATATTATACGATGAAATATATATAAATCTTTTGCACCATCAACTTTAGCTGCCTCTATCATTTCATCAGAAATTTGTGAAATAGATTGTCTGAACATAAAAACACCAAAAGCGCTAATCATTGATGGAATAATTAATGATTTATAACTGTCTAACCAGTTAAATTGTACCATCATATCGTATTTAGGGATAATTGTTACCGCCCATGGAAGCATCATTGTTGATAAAATGACACCAAATAATATTTTTTTTCCTTTAAATTCAAATTTAGCAAACAAGTATCCAATTAATGCGCTTGTGTAAATAACAATGACAGTTACTGTTACTGCAATAAATAAACTATTCAAAAACATTCCCATAAAATTAAATTTCTCTTGAATGGTAACATAGTTGCTTAATGTAAACGTACTAGGTAATAAACTCCCACCTATTTTAACTATCTCGCTATTAGGCGCAAATGACGACACTAACATCCACAGAAAAGGAATAATGGTAATAAGTGCCATAATTAATAAAATAAGGTTTAGCATAATAGTTTTTATTGATTTCATCCTCTAACTTTCCTTTCTGCTGTCAGTTTGAACATCATCGCTGTTAAAATCCCTATAATTATAAATAATATAATTGACATAGCAGATGCTGTTCCAAAACGATATTTAACAAAAGCTTCATCAAAAATCAAATAAGAAATTACGTTAGTTGCAGTTCCTGGACCACCTTTAGTCATAATTAATATTTGAATATACGTTTGTAAATAACTAATTAAAGAAGTTATAACTATAAAAATAGTTGTTGGTTTTAACAAAGGTAACGTGACGTAACGAAATTTTTGCCAACCATTTACACCATCAATATTAGCTGCTTCAAAAACATCCTCTGGTAATCCCATCAAACCACTTAAAAATATAACTGTTGCATAACCAAAGTCTTTCCAAACTGTCATTGCAATAATAGCTGGCAAAGCATACCTAGAGTCATTTAACCAATTAATATCAAGTGAAAATATTTTGTTAATTAATCCAAACTGTGGATTATATAACCACATCCATACAAAAGAAATTGCTACTAATGGGGTAATAGTAGGCATATAGAATAGTCCTCTAAAAAATGATTTCCCCTTTATTAGTTTCGAGTGTAATAATAATGCTAATCCTAGGCCAAATACTATTCTGAATAACACCGAAAAGAAAGAGAAAAATAATGTATTCGATATTGATTCCCAGAAAACAGAATCTCCTAATATTTCTTTATAGTTATTAAATCCAACATAATTATATTCATCAATCAATGGATTCCAATCGTGAAAACTTCCTGCAAAAGCTTTGAATATCGGATAAATCATAAAAATCGAAAAATAAATAACAATAAATAATAACACACCTGTTTTAAAACTAATAATATCCTTTGCTGATTTCTTCATCTCTATTTTCCTTTCCTATGAAGTTTTATGAAAAAGAGTAGAAATCCGCATATGAATTTCTACTCTTTTTCCAAAATTACTTCACTTCTTTAAAAAATTGATATGTGTCCTCTAAAGAAACAAAGTCTGATCCCTTCATATCTTTTTCCATACCTGTTTGACCATCAGTAATAGCTTTATTCAGATCTTGATCATTGAAAATAATATTTTGGATAACCTGTTCACCGGTCGTTTCAATTGTTGATGGGAAGGCCCCAGGCCAAATTAATCTATCCATTCTAGGACCAATCTCTTTTAACACAGGGTGAGATAAGATATCTTCATCAGTAGCTAATGACTTCTTAGTTGGGAATGAAGCATTTGTTACAGCCATTTTTTTAGAATATTCGTCATTAGCTAATACATATCTAATAAAATCTTGTGCTACAGCTTGTCTTTCAGGTGTTTGGTTTTTGTTCACACCTGGAGAACTTTCACCATTATATCTATCATAGGCAAATGGCGTTTCTTCACTTGGAGTTGGTGTAGGGAAAATGCCGTAGTCAATATCAGGATATTTATTATCTAGTTCACCAGCCATCCATCCCCATCTGTACACCATCGCACTTTGTCCATTACCAAAACTCATCGTAGCATCATCACCAAAATCTTTAGATCCTACTTTATCTTTTTCGTATAAGTCAATTAAAAATTTTGTATTTTCTCTTGTTGCCTCATTATCAAAATTAACAGTTGTTTTATCATCCTTAAATAATAATTCTCCTTTTTGATAATTTAACCCTAGTATCATTGCATTGTATCCGCCTGCTCCATTATAGTTAAAACCAGCTTGTACAATTTTATCATTTTCGGTTTTTGTCAGTTTTTTAGCTACTTCTCTGAAATCATTCCATGTTTTGGGAATATCATTTTCAGTTAATCCAGCTTCTTTCCATAACGCTTTATTATAGTAAATATTTCCAGTGTTAACTGCTGTATCAATATAATAAACTTTACCGTCAATTATATGAGAATCCACATTAGTAAAATCAGCTTGTAGATCCTCTGTGGCTATATCATAAGGTGCCATGTAAGGAAATAAGATTGAATGTTGCGAATTATGAATATTGAATACCGATGGGCCATCTTTTCCTTTTAATGATAAAGGAATTTTTTTCCACATATCATCCCACGGTTGAACAACTGTCTTAATTGTGACATTTGGATAAATTTTTTCGTATTCTTTCGCCATGGAAATCACTGGATCATTATCGCCCCAAGTCCAATACTCTAAATCAATAGGTTTCCCGTCATTAATTAGTTTGTTAGGATCAAAAGATACTTTATCTCCTAAAACTTCTAATCCTTTATCCGCCTTCTTGTCTTCAACACCCTCATTAGATTTACTACTCGAACCACATGCCCCTAAAGTTAATACTAAAAAACTTAAACCTAGTACCTTCAAAAAACTTTTTTTCATCTGACTCTCTCCTTTTTAAGTTTAGCGTTAAACTTAATTTTTGTCAAGCGCTTTCAATTTAATTTTTAAAACAACATTATTTTATACAACTTCTAAAAAATCTCTTCGATTAATAGCTATTAGATAATGATTATATGCCATTATCTAAATATGTTCACATCCTCAAATTACAAAAAACAGAACTTTTATTTCTAGATTTCTAAAAATTGAAGCTGGCATTTTAGGACAATCTCTTCTTTTCTATTTGCACATAAAAAGCAAAAAAAGCCACTAGCTCTTAGCTAGTGGCTTAAAAAGGAGTTGTTTTATCTACTTTGGAGGAGTAAATAAAATGAAAAAGTTTGTTAGGGTTGTTTTGTTGGTATACATATATAATAGCTTCCAAATACGAAGAAAAAAACAACCAACTGTTCCTTTTTTGTGAAGAAAAAGTTAAGAGAATCTTAAGCTAAAACAATTTACTAACAAAAAACCAAGTGCTGAAACTCACACTTGGCTTTTATGTTTATTATTAATTAAAAATGATATTTCCCACTACATCGTTAGCAGATACTTCTACACTGCTTGTCATTTGGAAATCAATAGCTTCACCACTTGTGGCAATGACTAAGATATCACTTTGTTTATTGCTTTCTACTAGCATAGCTAAATCCATATCAGCTATTTTCGTTGATGGTGTAATTGTGTCCCCTTCTTTAACAAAGACTTCAAAAGGTTTTCCTTGTAATTCCACCGTATCAATTCCCATATGAACTAATACTTCAACGCCAGTTTCTGATTTTAAACCAATGGCGTGTTTTGTTGGAAACACAGATGTTACCACACCACTAATTGGTGAGTACACCTCTTTTGTATTAGGCCTAATAGCAAAGCCGTCTCCTAACATCTTTTGAGAAAACACATCATCTTTCACTTCTGAAATTGGAACAAATAGTCCATTACTCACGCTATGTAAGTTTAATTCATTCGGTTTCTTTTTTAATTTTTTAAATAAATTCATAATTATCCTTCCCTTCAAAGAGACAATTACTCCAGATCTAGTAATTCCCTCATTTCTGTTTTGTAAACTGCTGCTTTGTTTCCATAAATAATTTGAATACCAGATGGGACATTAACAACACCGTTTGCCCCCAGTTTCTCTGTAAAATAAGTACTTGATTCAACTTTACTTGGCTCATTTAAAGTTATTCTCAAACGAGTAAAACAAGCGTCTACTTTTTCAATATTATCTTTACCACCGACAGCAGCAACGATTGCTTCTAAAAACTCTTTAGAATCTGTTGTATTTTCAACAGTATCTATAGCAACAACCTCTTCTACTTCTCTACCGGGTGTTTTTAAATTCCATTTAATAATAGCAAATTTAAAAATGAAATAATATAAACAGAAATATAAAGCACCTAAAGGTATCACCCATAACCAGTTAGAACCTTTATCAGCTCCCATAATTCCGTTGAAAATAAGTGACATAAATGGGCCACCAAATGAAGCAGAACCAACTACGTTAAATGATACTATATAAGTTAATAGGTATGCAACTCCTGATAAAACTGCATGAATACCAAATAATACTGGCGCTACAAATAAGAAACTATACTCTAATGGTTCACTTATTCCCATTAGAGCACAAGGAATAACTGCAGCAATCATTAATGAAGCAACTTTTTTCTTATTGGCTGGTAGAGCTGTTTTATACATAGCTAACGCAGCTCCCGGTAAACCAAACATCGCAAAGATTACTTTACCGTTCATCAAGAAGCGACTGACACTGATATCAAAGTTCGCACCTGGTGTATTTAAAATAGCGTTATAAATATTAACGGCTCCCTCAACTACTTGACCACCAATCTCCTCTACGCCCCCCAAGCTAGTAAAGAAGAATGGTAAGTAAATAAAATGATGTAAACCAAATGGTAGTAATAAACGCTCTGACGTTCCGTACACAAAAGAACCTAAAGCCCCAGTCGAAACGATGAATTCAGACATAGCCCCCAAACCATTTTGAATCGGTGGAAAAACAAATGCCATCACTAATCCAACAAAAGAAGATGCAATAATGGTAATGGCTGGTATAAATCGTGTCCCATTGAATAAAGAGATAACAGATGGCAATTCAATTTTATAATATTTATTATGTAAGTAACTGACTAAAAGTCCAATGATAATACCACCAAAAACACCTGTATCTAAAGTTAAAACCCCTAAAATACTACGTTGACCCGTTAATAAATTTTCTGGATCAATGGTCCCTTTTAAAACTAAAAAAGAACCCATTACAGTATTAAGTGTCATGTAACCTAAAAAACTAGCTAAAGCAGCGGTTCCTTTTTCAGATTTAGCAAATCCATAAGCAATTGAAATAGCAAAGATGACCGGAATATTATTATTAACTACATTTCCAGCGTCCTTCATCAAGCTAAACAGATAAACAAAAAAAGTACTTCCTAAAAATGGAACTGATTTGATTAAGTTGGGATTGGAAAAGGCACTTCCTACACCAACTAAAATACCTGATATCGGTAAAATTAAAACAGGAGCCATTAAAACTTTTCCTAATTTCTGAAATGATTCTAAAATCTTCTCTTTTTTCATTGTTTCCCTCCAAAAAAACGATTTCATTTATTTGTATTAAATAACAGAAGGAGCTTTTAGCTCCTTCTTATTATTTTAATTCTGGCCAGTAATCTACATTTGCTTCAATTAAAGCATCTAAGATTTTTCTAGCTTTTTTAGCGTCCCCAATAGTTCTATTTAAAGTTAAAGCTTGTAGTGCTTTTGTATATGATTTTTCTAAATAAGCTTCACAAGTTAATTTTTCATAAGCATATTGGCCTTCAATTAACCCTTTATAGAAGGTACCAATTTCACCTACTGCGTAAGGTTGTGGTCCATTAACACCTAATGATGCGGCTACTTCAATCATTAAATCATTTGGTAAATTAGAGACAATTCCATTATTTGGAACAATCACAATAAAGGTTCTTCTTAAGTTACCATAAATAGAAGCTGCCACTTCAACAATCATATCCCCATGAGCATCGTTATGAACAATATGAGAGTCTTTGGCTGTTCCAGCTTGAGCTATTCTTTCACACTCTTCAAACACACGTTTTTCACGTCCATCCATTACCTCATTAGCTCTTGTATAATTAGGATCTAATTTAGATAATTTGTATTCAGGATATAAATAATATTGTAAGTAAGTGTTTGGCAGATAGTCTGGAAAATCATTAATCATGTCTTCCACCATTGCATAAGTATCTAACCATGATTGATCACGTTGCTCTGCATCAACTGGTAAAAAACCATTCTTAATCGTGTAATCTTTGATTTCAGGTAATAAATCATTTCCTTCTTTATCATACACGTGTGTAAACCAACCAAAGTGATTTAGTCCAAAATAAGTTGGTTCAAATTCATTGAAATCTCGATTAATTAAACGTCCAAATGAACGTAATAGGTTAACTGGTTGATCACAAATATTTAAGATACGTTTGTCATCTGGAAATACCATATTTAATGCATGTGCAACAATCGCCGCTGGATTCGTATAATTTAAAATCCAAGCTTCTGGACTTAATTTACGAACATCTTCAACTAATTCTATCATATCTCTAATTGATCTCATTCCGTAAGCAAATCCACCAGGTCCACATGTTTCTTGCCCGATAAGATCCATTGATAATGGAATTTTCTCATCTTTTTCACGCATTGGATAGCCACCTGTACGCATTTGACAGAAAACAAAATCCACATCTTTAAAAGCTTCTTCTTTATCTGTTGTGTAGCTAAACTCAATATCAGGTGTTTCTTCTCTGAATAAAATTTCGCCAAATTTTCCGATGACTTCTTGTCTTTTTTCATCAATATCATACAAAGTTATTTTATCAAAAGGAAAGATATCTTGATGTTTTGTCAATGCTTTTAAAATTCCTGGAGACCAAGTAGATCCTCCTCCAACAATAACAATATTATTCTTTTTTCTCATTCTAACCACTCCGTTTCATTTGATAAACCTAGTCTATATGATTTTTTATCAAAAAAACGCTTTTTTAATGACTCTATACGAGCAACACACATTTCAAAAAAAAACACACCGATGTGTTCCTCAACACAACGGTGCTAGCTCTTCAAATATGTAGTTTAAGACGTAATGAATACCTAGTCTAGAAGAAACATCCATATCAGCATATGTTAATCGGTCATAGAAAGTATACATTGCAACATCTGCCATCTGAGAAATTGAATTTTGAGAAAAACCTGTAATGGAAATCATTTTAGCTTTTGTTAATTTAACTAAGCGAGCTGCGTCCAATGGCGTTTTAGTTTCTCCACTTAAACTTACTACGAAGACTAAATCATTTTCCTTCAATTTTTTTGCTCGTTGACTCATTACATGCGGCTCAAAATAAAGAGATGATTCAAAACCTAATATTCTTAGTTTCTCTTTCATTTCTTCGCAAGGAAATTTGGACGGACCACAACTAAAAAAGTAAATATGGTTAGAAGCTAAAATTAAATTTAATACTTCTTTTACTGTTTCTGAACTTAATAACTCCTCTGTTCGATTAATTTGGTCAATTAACTTTAGTCGGTTTTCTTTCTTTAGTGCATGGCTCTTATTGTGTTCTGTTTCAATGGCTAGTTTTAGTTCCGTATAACCACGATACTCTAGTTTTTTAGCCATTCTAACAATCGTATTCGAAGAAACATACAAACTATCAGCTAATTCTTTTAACGTACTGCTTTTTAAAAAATGATAATTTTCTTTATCCATCATGTAATTTAAGAGTGTTAATTCTTGTTCATTTAATAAATTTTGATTTGCCTGAAGATGACTAAATAATCCCATGATAAAACCTCCCCTTACTTGTCACCACTGCTAATTTTATTACATTTTAACACATCACACGCTCTTAGTTACTATTCTTTTAATTCTCCCTTTTTTCCATTCAATAATTCCTTCTTCTCTACCTTTTAAAATAGCTCGATTTAAGTTTCTTAGACTAGTATTTAAGGTTACAGCAAGTTCTGATTTATTGATGTTGAGCCATTCATTTTTAGGTAACTGTTCTAAATAATTTAGTAGATGCTCATAAGTTGTTCCTTGTTTTTGCTCCACAATATAATTTGAACTGTATTGTAATTTATCATTGAGTTCTTCAAATAAATATTCAGTTACTTGAAAATCTTTCTGCATCCATTTTTGAACTATCTCTCTGGGTAAATAAGACAGACTGACTTCTGTTAAGGTTGTAATTTCATACGTGCCATCGCGGTCAGAAAACAATTCCATCTCACCAAAACAGTTTCCTTCTTGGAGTTCTTTCAAAAAGATATGTTCACCATTTAATAAAAATTTTTTTACCGCAACTTTCCCTGAATCTATGAAGTAAACGCCTTTGTTATTGCCATCTGATTCAATTATTAACTGTTCTTTTGAAAGGTTTAGCATTTGAATGTATTTTTGAAATTCTTTGGGGATATTTTTTATTATGACATGATTCATCTGACAAACACTCCTTTTATATTCAGTATAACTTAATTTAGGACACGTGTCCTAGATAGTCAGACGTTCATCCACCATAATAGAGTTATCAACACAAAGGGGATAGGAAAACATGAGAAAAATGATTATTGATACAGATACTGGTAGCGATGATGCAGTAGCTTTAGCAATGGGTGTTTTAGCAGAACAGGTCGAAATTTTGGGGATTACGACGGTTTCTGGTAACTGTGATATGGAGCAAGCAACTTTAAATGCTTTAATGACTCTTGAAAAGTGTCAGGTGGATGTACCCGTTTATAAAGGATGTGCTTTACCTTTATTACGTGAAAAAAAGGTGGATGCCGTTTCAGTTCATGGGGATGATGGCATGGGGGATTTAGACTTGATTCATCCAACAACAACTGCACAAAACGGACACGGTGTTGATTTCATTATCGATATGGTTAAAAAATACCCTGGGGAAGTAGAAATTGCCATTATCGGTCCTGCAACCAACATCGCTTTAGCTATTATGAAAGAGCCAACTATTATGCAACAAGTAAAACACTATTACATTATGGGAACTGGTGGATTTGGATTAGGAAATGCATCAACAATAGCCGAATTTAATGTTTACGCTGATGCTGAAAGTTATGTACCACTTTTAAGAAGTGACGTGCCTAAAACAATCATTGGGTTTGATGTGTGTATTGCCAATGCTTTTGTCAAAAAAGAAATTGAAACACTCCGTCAACAAAGTGAACTTGGTAAATTCTTAATGGACGCCAACGAAACACTGCTTAACTACAATATAACGCGTACTGGTGAAGCAATTATCGACTTACCTGATGCGGTAGCACTTGCCGTTGCTCTTTGGCCTGAAGAAATAGTGACTGAATCAAAAAGTGTCTATGCTTCTGTTGCTTATAAAGAATCTGAAACGTATGGACTAGTCATGATGCATGACAGAACGGATGCTTTAGCGGTTATTCATAATTATCCAAAAGACAATGCGACAGTTGTTAAATCGATTGACGGAAAACTATTTAAAGAAAAAATCATGGAGATGATTTAACAAAAAAAGACTGAGAACTAGATGTCTCAGTCTTTTTTGATTGTTAAGATATTTCTTATTTCTTTACTAATACTAACTCAGCAAATTGACCATATTGTTTCACTTCTTTTAAATCAAATAATTGTTTGCCTTCTTTTTGAGTAAATAACGGAATACCATCACCTAGTAGTACTGGCGCTAATTGAAGATACATTTTATCAATTAATTGATTATCTAAAAGAGGAGCTATTAATGAATTTCCACCAACTATCCATACATTTTTATCTGCAGGTAAAGTTGAAACAAACTCGACAATATCTTTTGAAACAAATTCAAATAGATTCGTATTTTCTATCTTTTGATGGGTTAACACATAATTTTTAGTCGCTCCATAAAAGGTTTCTAAATCAGCCATTTCTTTGATTTCATCATAGTTTTTTCGCCCCATAATTAAGATATCCATCTCTTTATAAAAAGCATCATAACTAGTTTCTTCAACAGAACCAATTTCATGTAACCAATTAATTTCATGATTTTTATCTGCTAGATAACCATCTAAGGTCATACAGCCATAAAAGAAAATTGCCATGTCATCTCCTCCAATTTATTACTTGAATTCAGTGATTTTACTTGCTGGTAGTCGAAGTGATTCGTACCCTTCTTCAACAGCTTTTCCGATTGAAACAATCATAACTGGTACGTAGCGATCTTTATCTAATCCAAAGGCTTCAGCTATTTGATCTTCTTCAAAACCACCAATTGGGTTTGTTTCATACCCATGAGCACGAGCCACTAACATAAACTGCATTGCTGCTAAACTAGTATCAATTTTTACAACATCATTCATTTTGGCTGGTGAAAAACTATTGTAATGAGGAATAATCGCCGCTAACTGCTCATCTCTAACTTCTTTAGGCATTTTACCTGCTGCTACTGCTTGATCGTAGATTTCTTCTCCTAATTCTTGGCATTTCATATCGCCAAAAAATAAAACCATGGCTGATGATGTGTCATTTTGACGCGTATTAAAGCGAATTAATGGTTTTAACTTTTCTTTTTCTGCTTCACTTTCAACCACAACAAAACGCCATGGCTGCATATTTACTGATGACGGAGCTGTTGTTGCTTCTTGTATCATTTCCAGCATTTCTTCATGTGAAATTTTAAAAGTTTCATCGTATACACGAACTGATTTTCTTCCAAAAGCGATATCTGAAAAATCATTATTTTGTAGTTTTTTTGACATGTCTATTCCTCTTTCATTGAACAATTTTATTTAATAATTGTAGTAACATTTTTTCTTCATCTTCCGTTAAAGAAAGATCTAATTTTTTATGTTGCTGATGTTGTGTCTCACACGATTTTAAATCTTTTATTGCTTGTTCTGTTATTTTAACCGATATTTCACGGTTATTAGCTTGATTTCTTTCTCGTATAACGTAGCCCTTTTCTTCAAGAATTTTTAAGTGTCTTGTAACAGCTGCGCTATCTATTTTTAATTCGTTTTGAATCAGCGACTGAGAACAAGGAGCATTTTCCATTAAAACTAGCATTAACTCATAACGAGTAATACTAAATCCTGTTTTAGCTTCAAATTTAGTAGTCATTTCTTGATTAGCTAACTTTAATTGATAAAGTAATTTACTTGTTTCTCTTAAATTCATGTCTCTTTCCTTTCTCGATTGATTAATCAACTGTTGACCGGTCAATTATAAAACATAGACTTATTTTTAGAAAGTAATTTGCTCATATAATCAAAAACTCCTAATGATTCAATCTATCGTAATAGATGTCATTAGGAGTTAAAACTTTATTTTTATAAGAAATTATTTTTCTACTTTATAATACACTAACTCACCAAAAGCAGCCGTTGGATTATTCTGAGTTCCGATTGAAAGGATTTTATCTTGATCAATATCTCCATCTAATAAGCCACCCATTGTTCCTTTAGGTAAAAAAGAAACGTAAATCACAGCTCCTGGCATTTCGCTTTTTAAAGATAATAAACCATCTGTTTCGATTGGCTCTAATTGGACTGAATAAGCTGGCCTTTTTTCATTATACACATCTCTAATTTCAGGTTGTCCACTTTCGTCATTCATACTTGGTACATTAATCTTTAGACCATTGATTTCACCTGGTTGTTTTTGATTCGTAATATCGGTAAAGACTAACGTATTGTCTTTGATTTCAATACTTTGGCCAACATCATTTTGCCATGTACCATTCACACTAGCATAATTTCCTTGTTGAATTTCAGCTATATCCATCTCTAAAACTTCTACTTCCTCTGTAGTTGATTCACTTGTCTGGCTCTCAGAAGAACTAGATTCTTTTTTCACATCAGTTGTTGTACTACTTACTTTCGTTTCACTTACCTCTTCTTTTTTGTCTGTTGAACAAGCACTCAGCACTCCCATACCAAGCACCAAACTACTTAACAAAACAACCATTGATTTCTTCTTCATTAATACAACTCCTCATCTAACTTTCATTCTATCCTATTGTACTACAGCTAGATTTTCATAAACAGTCAAAATGAAAACAAAAAGACACTTCCCTGTCTGAAAAGTGTCTTCATATTAGATTTAATTAAAAATTTTAGGCCCTTTACGCATATTTTTACGATCGTTTTTAGGTTCAGCCATCTTCTTAGATGATTTACCACCAGATTGTTTATTTTTAATAATTTCCATCATTTTTGCTTTATTGTCCATAATTACCACCCTTTTCTGAGAGTTTATTATACATTATTTTTGGTGAGATAAATATAGATTTAAGAAATAGATATAAACTCTTTAAATCATTTCCCCATCAAACATAGTCCCAACAACTTCTGTTTTCAGTAATGCCATTTCATCTATTTCCATAATATTTTGAGAAAGAATACAAAAATCAGCTCGTTTTCCTACTTCAATCGAACCAATATCCTCTCGACTTAAAGCTTTTGCGGCTCCCTTAGTATGAGCGTACAAGGCTTCACCAATGTTTATCACTTCTGTTGGCATTAGTCTTTCTGTTGGTACACCTGATTTTTCGCGACGAGCTACTGCATAATACAATGACTCTAAAGGTGTGACATTCACTACAACTGGTGTATCTGTTCCAAAAGCTAGCGTTCCCTTCATCTCTAAAAATGATTTAAAAGGAAACATCTCTGCTGCACGTGACTCTCCAACTTCTTCGTCTAAGGTGTCATATCCCACCAATAAATGACTTGGTTGAACTGATATCACTAACTGCTCTTGATTGACTAACGGTAAATCCACACTATCCATCACTTCCAAATGCTCCAAAGTATTGTATTTCCCTTGCTCTAAAGAAAATTTAGCGAGACTTTCTTGATAAAAAGTCAGTGCTTTATGAATAGCTTGATCCCCAATTGTATGAATCCGAATCGGCCAACCTTGTTCGTTTGCTTTAAAAATAAATGATTTCATTTTTTCGACAGGAATTAATGGACTTCCCACATCACCTTCAAAATAAGGCGTTTCGTATTCTTCTTTTAAATAGGCCGTATGAATACTTGTTACCCCGTCGAAAAATTGTTTTACACCACCCATTTGAAGTTTTGGTGATTGATACTTCTTATAAGTAGCTTGTAATGGCTCTAACTTGTCCCGCATGGCAGGATAAAAACTAGTTCGAATGGTAGCTACTTCTTCGACTTGTTGGTAAAGACTTGGATAAACCAAATCATCCTCGCATTCACCCGTTAAAGCCACATCTCCCACACTAGTAACACCCATCTGATTTAAGTGTTTCATGTAAGCTAAGAAGTACTCAGGGCTTTCTTTTTTAAACACTTCTAAAATTTGCGATAAATAATTAATCGCAATCGCTTCTAAAAAGCAACCCGTTAATTCGCCTGACTCATCTACCATCGCTTCTCCACTTAAATCAGTAGGCACCGTATTAGCTATAATATTCATGACCTCTAAGCCTTTAGAATTTAGCCAAATACTATGAGCATCTCCTGAAATTAATAATACTGGTGTTTCTGGATATAGCTCGTCAATAGATTCCTTAGTCGGATAAACATTCTGACCAAAATCACTACTAAACCAGCCAATACCTAGTTTCCAGCCCTTAGTGACAGGAACATATTTAAGCCCTTCAACAAACGCCATCTCTGTTGTACCTGTCATATGAGTTAAGCACCCACTATGAATGAGGGCCGATAAATAAAAATGCACATGAGCATCAATAAATCCTGGAATAATCATTTCTTCACTGTAATCAAGTATTTCTCCTGTAGTTGGCAAATCTGAAAGGTCTCCAACTTTTTCAATCATGCCATCTTTAACCTGAATAAATCCTGGAAATGTTGTCTTAGTGTTTGTATCAAATATATGATTAGAACGCAAAATAACTGTCATTATAACCCCATCTTCCATGCTAAGAAAAGGTCATTGTACATCTCTACAGTTTCTTTTCCTAGGTATTCGTAATGCTCCATTTTTTCAATCGTTTCAATACTTGGATAAAACGATTCATCCGCTGTTAATTCTTCTGGTAACATAGCTTTTGCCTTTTCATTAGGCGTTGCGTATCCCACATACTCAGCGTTTTGCTTAGCATTTTCTGGACGCAACATAAAGTTAATAAAAGCATAGGCTCCTTCAAAATTCTGCGCTGTTTTTGGTATCGCAAAATTATCCGTCCAAATAGCACTACCATCTTCTGGTACTACATAACGCACATCAGGATTTTCTGACATCACAAAAGCTGCGTCACCTGAATAGCCAATGCCAATTGGCGCGTCATTATTTATCATTAAGGTCTTGATTTCATCAGTCAAAACGGCTTTTACATTTGGTTGTAATGTCTCCATCTGTTTGACACTTTGAGCCACAGTATCAGCATTTTTTTCATTTAATGATTGATTCGTCGATTGCAATGCAAAACCAATACTCTCTCTTGCCCCATCTACCATTAAAATGTCATTTTCAAATGCTGGATTCCACAAATCGGCCCATTTAGTAATCTTATTTGCTTCTGAGTTTTTCTGATTCACCATAATACCTATCGTTCCCCAAAAATAAGGAATCGTATATTGATTCTTAGGATCAAATTTATTATCGAGTAAATAAGGAGAAATATTCTCTAATCCTTTAATCTGACTATGATCGATTGGCAATAATAACTTTTCTTCTAACATTTTAGGAACCGCACTCTCACTAGGAAACACTAAATCGTAACGCGTGCCACCTTGTTTAATTTTCGACTGCATTGCTTCATTAGAATCAAAAGTACTATAAATAATATGGTAACCTGTTTCTTTCTCAAAAGCCTTCATCAACTCAGGGTCGATATATTCTCCCCAGTTAAAAATGACTAGAGTATTACTTCCCGTTGTATCTTTATTCTCCGATTGGGCATTTAATACTAGTTTTGTGCCAAACAACACACTTAATATTAAAATAATACCTCCCAAAAAAACCGCTAACCTTTTCAATTCATCAATTCCTTCTTTCCTATTTAGATTTCCCCGATAAGAATAATCAATTTTACTTAAAAAGACAAACAAAATAGATTGAAATACCATTAAAATATAAAGAAAGAGACCAATCTCATTAGATTAGTCTCTTTCCCTTTAAAATAAATCATGTAATCCGAATAATCTGCTATTAATCAACACGATAATAAACATGTTCATTCATTACCATTGTTGGATTATTTTGAGTTCCTATTGCAACTATTTTCTCTCGACTTGCATCACCATCTTGAATATCACCAGCAACTCCTTCTGGTAAAAAAGAAATATAAAGAATAGCTCCAGGTAAAGTACTAGCTAAAGAAACATACCCATCCATCATTTGAGTTCGCAAATCTTGTGTATATTTAGGGACTTCAGTATCACCCCAACCTTTTTGTAGCGCAGGACTTCCATCTGGTGCATTTGAGTTAATCAGATTTAAAAATAAATTAGTCATAATCGCAGGTTCAGGTTCACCCATACCGATAACATCGGAAAACTCAACCACGTCATTGTTTACAACAATTTGGGCACCACGACCATTTTTCCAAACACCACTAACACTTGAAAAATCACCTTTTTCAATTTGTTTTATATCCATTTCAAGGGAAGCTTTAGCTATACTACTTTTACTTTTTTCATCTGACTTTTCACTTGGTTTAACTACTGTCCTTCTTTCAAAAACTTGAACATAACTACTACTGCTACTTCTAATAATAATTCGATCCGTATCAGTTTTTATCGTTTCTGGTACATCTTCGCCGAAATCACTTAATTCAACTCCTTTAGGATAAAAGAAAACACTGTAAATAACAGCACCGCCGCTACTATTAGCTGTTAAGTATTCCTTTTCTTGAAAGGTAACTGGTTGATCTTCAGATTCCTTTAAAATATCACCTACTAAAGTAATAAAACCATTAGTTATTTCATTTTGAGAAACCGTTAATGTTCCTCCTTGTGGCTCTTTCCACTGACTTCCCATCGCATCATGATTATTTCCTGAAACTGCTATCTCTACCCATTCTCCTAATAGGCTACCATAATCGCCTTTTTTTATTTGAGTGAAATCCATTTGTATTTCTTCCTCAACCTCTGTAGATTGAGAGGTTTCCTCAGTTTTTTGTGTTGTACTTTCTATTGTACTTGAAGAACTAATTATTTCTTCACTTTCTACTGTTTCTTTTTTATCAGTACACCCAACAAATAAACCTATACTACCTAGTAAACAACCAAAAACTAACAATATCTTTCCTTTGTTCACATCAACAACCCCTTTTACTTTTTTTACTCTGTATCTATCTTATTACTAATTTCCTCATCAGTCTAATACAAAAAAACCTATTTTTAATAATTAGTCCTTTTTATAGACAGTTATAAATATATTAGATACTATAAATAAAGGAGGTTGTTTATATGTATTTAGAAAAAATCACCCTAGAAAATGTGGAAGAATGTATTACCTTATACATGGATACTTTTTCAAAAGAACCTTGGAATGACGTCTTTGAATCATCTGATAAAGTCAGAGCTTATTATCATCATTTTTTAGCTAGTAACCAATGTATTGGTTATGTGGGAATAGTTGATGAAAAAATAGAAGTTATGAGTATTGGCATGATTAAACCATGGATTGAAGGACTCGAATATTATATAGATGAATTTTGTGTCTCATATGCCAGCCAAGGTAAAGGCTACGGCTCCCAATTTTTAGATTTAGTTGATGCTGATATTAAGAAAAAAGGATTAAACGCGATTATTTTAAACACTAGTAAAAATGTACCGGCTTATGATTTTTATTTAAAGAATGGATTTCAAGTGGATGAGGGATTAAGAATCATGTATCGATAACAAATAAGAGACTAACCTCAAAAGTTAGTCTCTTACTTGGTTTATATAGTTATTACAATTCTTTTTTATGCTCAACTTTTGTTTTTTCTGTACTCTTAATAATTAATTCATTATTTAATTCTTTGTATTTGTTTAAAGTGTAATCAGAAAAAGCTTTTGTTTGTTTATTTAAATACTCAGGTAATTTATCTGGGTTATCTTTGATGATTTTTTCTGCTTCTTTATCTGTTTTTTCAACTTCTTCTGTTAAATGTTTTCTGACTTCTTTTCTAACTGGTAAAATATTATCTTTCTTAAATTCTTCATAGTAAGGTATCGTTAAAACATTTGTCATACGGTAATTCCAGTAAGCTGACTCGGTATCTGGTTTATCTGTACCCATTTGGTACTCTTTAGGAGTTTCTGTGATACCTGAATAGAAAGGAACATACGAACTTGTTTCTGGAACACCCATTGCAAGCCAGTGGATACCACTGATTTCTTCTGGTACATTATTTCTTACTTGTAAAATATGAGATTCCATGGTTCTTGGTACATTAATTGGACGGAATTGTTCTGGTTTGTCACCAGTATAAGTATCATACTCCGTTCCATTAAAATGATTTCGTAAAACAAAACCAACTCTAGCTAATGTCACTTTTTCATCTGCTTTTTTGAATAAATCAAAGCTATCATTTGTTAATTTTAATTTATCCGCTTCAGAAGGTGTTAGAATTTGTTGGCCCATCATGATACGTGGTAAATTGTATTCTGCATCTGATTCAGTATCTGCAAATACTTCACGAATCGACGCTTCTTCTACCTTATCTGCCAATTTATTATCTTTAATAAAGTCTTTAAGTCCTTTAGAATACATCACATTTTCTTTATCATTCCAATCAATCTTTTGGATGACTAGTGTATTGGAAATCACTGCATATTGATCGTCTGGAATACGCACCGCTACCCACTCATGACCTGTTAGTAATTCCATATACCAAATATCATTTTTATCTGAAAAAATAATACCATTCGTTTCTGCAGAACCATTTTCATCAATCAATTTACCTAAATACTCTACACCATTCTTAGCAGAAGTAATGTACGGCAACACAACAGTCACTAAAGAATCTTCTGCAATTCCATTTTCTACATGAGGATCAAGTTTTAATACTTCTTCTTTGGTGGTTGCTGATTCTGTTGCACTCATTGTTATGTTTTTACTATTGATACCAGCTGATTCGTATAAACCTTCAGAATCATCCCACTCTGGTGTTGCTGTATATTTCATTTGCTCTTTTGGAAGAGTCATTTTAAAGCCATTTCCTTTTGATACATAATTTCTATCATTCGAATTTTCAGGACGAACATAAAAGTGCTTGGCCCACGCTGTACCCATGTCTTCGTTTCTTGCAATCATCGTTGAACCATCAACGGATGCCTCTTTACCAACTAATACTGTAGTACACGCTTGAACAGAGGTTGGTATACTTAAAGCTAATGCTATTAAACTGATAACTCCTGCTGCCTTTTTCATAATTGTTCAATCTCCTTTCGATTGACCTTATGCTAGCACCGTGAGATAACGCTTACAATCTATTGTTTATCAGTTTAATCATCTTTTCACAATGTATCTTAGATTTGTTATCCTATTTTAATTGCACTGTAATTATAGATTTAAATGTATAATATATAACGTTTAACATGTCGAATACGCTGCATTTTCTATGATAAATATTCGTTAAATCAAATGACGAAATCGTCTCTTTTGAAAATTGTATTTTGAATAAAAAAACATCTAGCAAGACATTAAAAAAATTTAAATATGCTAGCTTTTCATTTTTATTGAAAGAAGGTCTTTAACATAGATGGGGAATTGAGGAAATTCTTTAGTGAAAGTAAATCAACACTTTTGAAATTTTGTTATTCCATTTTGGAATAGTTAAACCTCTCTCTTAGCTGATAATACTTATTTTTTATTCTATTTTCAATAAATAATAAAAAAATTATAACTAAAGTTATGATTTTCCATTTAATTTAAAGTATGATATTTTTTTATTATAGCAATTTAAAAAATATACGTTTTAAGAAAGGCGAGATTAAATGAAAAGAAAAATGTTAATGATTTTATTTACAATTTCTACAATTACTTTTGCAGGAACAACATTAGCTTCAGCTCATTCAGAAACAAAAGAATTAAATTCATATGAAGTAAGACAACCTAATGACTTTAATGTTGATACTATTGATACATTTAACGATATAAAACAGCGCTCTTATTATTTTTATGATATGATTCCAGATTACTTTGAAGTCCAAGATTTCATGAAGACTATTTATGGAGATGATTATGTCAATAACTCACCTCAATATCGTTTTTTAACACTATCTAAAGAATATTTTGATAAATATTATAGAACTAATGATATAAATGACTTAGATTATGCTATTACCTATTTATTTGATCATTATCAATCTGTAGGCAATCAACACTCTTATCATGTAAATTATAGAATAAGAGCTAATCAGCAAAGAGCCTATGTTCCATCAAATTTTATTAAAGATAAAACTGATACAGGTAACTTCATGATGGAAGTAACACGTTCAGTAGATTAATAAAAATGGAGTTTGTTACAAATTTTTCTAGTAAACACATCTCTCTATGTCACATAAAAACCTATCAAACAAATGCAAAAGAAACATTTGTTTGATAGGTTTATTTTTTATATTCCACCACAATTAGCTCATATTAGTTAAAATATTTTACTTTATCAACCGAACTAAATAAATTCATTTTATTTTCTACCACAGCTTTAGATTCAAGAATACATGGAGGGAATACAGTATTTGGCTCCCAGAAGAAGTTATCATTCAATACTTCTTGTAATTTAACGAAATAAGGTTTTTTAATATCACTTGAAATGTTAATTTTTTGAATACCTTTCTCAACAGCAATTCTTAGCTCATCATCTGAGTTTGAAGATCCACCATGTAAGACTAATGGGATATCAACTTCTGCCGCAATTTCACTTAATAAGTCTAGTTTTAATTTCGGGACAAAACCTTCTGGATAAATACCATGAGCTGTTCCAATAGCAATAGCAAGGGTATCAACTCCTGTGCGTTCAACAAATTCTTTAGCTTCTTCAGGTTTTGTATAAGTAATTTCTGTCACGCCACCTTCAATAGATGTTCCTGTATCACCAATTGTTCCTAACTCACCTTCGACAGATACTCCCACTGTATGAGCTATTTCTACTACTTTTTTAGTTATAGCTATATTTTCTTCAAAAGGTAATAATGATGCATCAATCATAACAGAAGTAAATCCATGATTTATAGCAGTCATAACATCTTTAACAGAGCCACCATGATCTAAATGAAGAACAAATGGAACTGGACTATTACATAATCTCTCTCTAACATAAGCAATAAATTCACCTGTTACAAAACTTAATTCATCTGGATGAATCGCAATAATAGTTGGTGCATTTAATTCTTCTGCTTTTTCTACAACAGCTTTAAAAATATTAGCATCTGAAATATTATAAGCACCTACAGCAAATTTATTTTCTTTCGCTACTTCTAACATTTTTTTCATTGAAATTAACATGTTTTTTCCACCTTTATTTTTTTATTATTTTTTAACCATTTAAACTAAATCCAGATAAATCCATTTCTTGTTCTTCTTCTAATTGAGTTGAATCATATTCTTCGTCACTGATATTTTTCTTAATCAACAATAAGATAACTCCAGTAACAATTGAACCAACTACTAGAGCTAACAAACCAACTAAAGGTTTTGTCATAACAGGAATAACAAATACTCCTCCTGATGGGACTGGTGATCCATTTTGGAAATAGAAATTAATAGCACCAGCAACTCCTGTCCCCATACTACAGGCAAAAACTGTACGTAATAAATCATTCATTGCAATAGGAATAACGCCTTCTGTTATCATGGTTAATCCCATTGGAAAAGCAACTTTAATAGCATCTTCTTCTACTTTAGTAAATACTCTCTTTTTACTAAATTTAGAGAATACCCAAGCTAGTGTAACTCCAATTGGTGGTACCATTGCCCCAATTACTTTAATAGCCTCTGGTTCAAGAATTCCCTCCATCAATAAACCATCTGCCATTAAATTAGGTACTTTACTAATCGGACCTCCAAAGTCAAAAGCTCCTAGTACACCAAAAATGAAACCATAAACAACCCTTGATGACTCATCTAAGTTATTTAAGAAAGCAACAAGTAATTCGGTCATCCAAGCAATAGGTCCTCCAATAACAAAGAACATAACAAGTCCGATTACGATTGAAGATACTGTAGGTATAATCATCATTGGCATTAATCCATCTGCCCATTTTGGTACTTTCCATGTTTTCTTCATCCATAAAATAAAGTAACCAACTAAATAACCACCTATCATTCCACCTAAAAATCCAGCTCCTAATGCGTTAGCTATCATCCCCATTAAGAACCCTGGAGCAATCCCTGGCCTTTCAGCAATAGAATATGAAATATACCCTGCAATAAATGGCGCTAAAAGCCCCATACCCATTACACCTAAACTAGTTAGAGCACTAGCAACTGTAAAACTTTCAGTATAATTCTCAATAACTTGACCTCCCATCAAGTTACCAATCGCGATTAACAAACCAGAAGCTACAACTAATGGCAACATGTAGCTAATGGCCGTCAGTGCATGTCTCTTTAATTCATTTAACACCTTTTTCATAGTTAATCCTCCTTATTAAATTCATTCTCAATCTTTTCAATAAGCTGTCCTGCTGCTTTAACAGCAACATTCGTTGGAACTTTTATCGTTTTTTTACCGTTAAAACGTTCATTACCAGTTGTTTGAATATCCGTCGCCATGATAACAACATCTGCATTTTTTATGTCGTCACTAGTCAACTCATTTTCAATTCCAATCGTGCCTTGCGTCTCTACTTTAATTGTATGCCCCCTTTTTTCTGATGCTCCTATTAATTTTTCCTTTGCAATATAGGTATGTGCTATGCCTGATGTACAAGCAACGACTGCTACTAGTTTCATGTCAAAACCTCCTATTTTATTTTGTTAATAATTCATAGATTTCTAGATTTGTTGTAGCATTTCTCAATTTGTGTAGTAACTCTTCATCCGCCAATAAAATCGCCACTTTTTGAAGCATTTTAATGTGTAACGTCGTTTCATCTGTCTTTTTCACAGCAAATAAAATAATAACTTCAACGACTTCATCATCTAACGAACCCCAATCAAGCCCCTTTTTATTTTTTCCAATAGCTATCACCGTTTTTTTCACTCCATCGGATTTTCCATGCGGAATAGCGATTCCATCTCCTAACCCTGTCACTCCTTCCTCTTCTCTTAGTAATACATCTGCTAGAAATTCTTCTGGATCATTTAAATAGCCTTGAGTATCTAGTAATTTAACAAGTGCTTCCAGTGCCTCTCCTTTTGTTTCTACATTTAAATCTTCAAGTATCAAGTCTTGACTAATAACCTCTTTAATATCAATCGATTCCATTTATTTCCCCTCCATCATAGTTCTAATAGTTTCTTGATCTTTTCCTGTGAACATCGCGCTAACTAAAGCTACTGGGACATCTAAAACTAAGTTATACAAATTAATGTTTATTGTTGAAATAATAAAATCAACTTTCAACTTCCCTTCAGTGTATTTATTTTTAAACTGATTCACTGAGACGATATCCATTATTTCTAAATTGGGAAAATTTCTCTGAACTTTAACTCTTAATAGTTCACTTGTCCCAACTCCACTACTACACATAATAATGACTCTTTTTTTGGTTTTTAATTTTTCAAAATCTTTGGCGAAATATAACATATTAAATCCTGTTTCATCCTCTGATATTGTATTTAATGAGTATTCAAATGATAAATAGCTACTCATTTGTTTAACTGATTCAAATAACTCAGGATATTCTTTTTTTATCTCTCCTAATAAATTATTAACAATGACTATCTTATTTTTATTTCGGTATAACATCACTCTAAAATGATTGAAAAAACTTTTATCTTCTTTTAAATTGGAGAAATCAATATTCATATCTCTACTCACAAAATCAATAGCATCTTCAAAAATTATTCTTAATTGTCCATCCGAATACAATTCAAATGATTGCTCTTCTATTCCTGAAGATATAATGTATTGAAACAAATAAAACTCTTCAATTTCATCAATTGGTTCTGATAAATAATGACTCAAATTTCTAACAATTTTTCGAGAAATCCCATATATTTCTTGGTTCGATTCTTTTAAAGTTACTTCATACGCATCTAACTCTTTATACTCTCTATCTTTAGGAATGAATCCATTTCTTATCCTCATAACTAAAATGTACAAGTGTGAAAAGATATTAATATTATAGGGATACGGAATATTTCCTTTGACTTTCTTCTCTATTATTTCTAATTGAGAGGTTAAAAAATCAATATCGTATTGACTAATATTTGTATTATCAATCACGTAAAAATCTTGATCTGTAATGGCTGTTCTGAGTAACATGTGATAGATTGCTTTTCTAATATTTTGCTCATTGCCAATAATTCTAATTTTCTTTCCTTTTCTTTCTAGGTTTAAATCAAATGATTTAAGTCTCTTTTTTATTTTTTCAAGATCTTTATACTGAGTTTCTGAAGAAATAAAATAGGTTTGAAATAAGCTTTCTATTGAGATAAATATAGGGGAGCAGCTTAGTAAATTCATCAATACTGAGATAACTCGCTCTTCAGTTTCTGAATCACTTTGCTTAAAAATGGAACGATATTTCAAATAATTACGATAATTTAATTTCATTCCCTTACCAATAAATGTTTCAATTAAAATACCAAATTCACTGGCTTCATTGATTTTATGAACTAGCCTATAAACTGTTTTGGAAGATATACTTAATGAATCGGCTATTTCTTTCGCAGTAAGTTTAGTATCTTTTAAGACAAAAAGTTCAAGTAAATCTGATTCTTTTTTGCTTAACTTCATAACACTCAACTCCTTAATAAAACAATACCATCAAAATGATAACGTTTACTTTATTAAAATGTCCATATAAGTGGACAACTCTTTGAAATGCACTGAATACATTTCTTATTCTTGATTATAATAAAAAACACCTTCTAAATAGAAAGTGTTTCTAAATATTATTTATTTCAACTTCTAGCTAATAGATTTATGTAGGTCACTAAATGATTAATTCATTCTCTATTAAGATAGCTGCTCCATAAAGAAATCTAATATTCTTTGATATACAGCAATTTCATTAGTCTTTTTCGAGAAGCCGTGTCCTTCATCCTCAAGAAGCATATATTCAACATCAGTTCCTTTATTTTTCAATGCCTCATATATCTTGTCTGATTCAGCTTTTACCACACGTGGATCATTTGCCCCTTGAATAATTAGCATGGGTCTGGTCATTCCATCCACATAAGTAATAGGTGAATACTCAATTAATTTCTCGCGATCTTTTTCTGGATTTCCTACCCATTGATCCATGACTGGTTTCCAATCCTCAGGCACAGAATCAATAAATGAAAATAAATCAGATGGACCAAAAATATCAACAACAGCTTTAAAGTAATCAGCATGACGGCCATGTAATAACAAGGCCATATAGCCACCATAGCTACCACCCATTAATAGAATATTACCTGTTGTTGTGTGGCCATTTTCAATCAACCAATCTAGTGCAGCAACATTATCCAGTCTTGGCCCGTTGCCCCAGTCACCCTCTACCATCTTAGCAAACTCGAGACCGTAACCTGTTGAACCACGAAAATTAGGTGCAAAAAGACTAAATCCTTGATTTAAAAAGAATTGGAATGACGCTCTAAATGTTTTTCGCTCAGAAGCTTGCGGCCCTCCATGTGGCCAAAATATGATTTCACCATTCGATTTTTCAGGATTTGCTTTAAAAAATAGAGATTCAATTTCTAAACCATCAAATGACTTATAGGTAATAACTTCTGGCTCAATCATCTCGTCTTCTTCAATCCCAGGAACCACATTATCTGTGACTTTCTCCCATCCATCTTGCACTAATCGATAAATATTAGATGGACTCGTTGCACTTCTTCCCAACGTATAAACAGAACCTGATTCTAAGACTACCAGTTTATCTACCACACTATATGGAATAGATAGTTCTTTCAACTCATTAGTTTCTAGGTCGAATGTATAAAGTCTATCTTCTACGCCTTTTTCAGCTGCTAAATACAACTGATTACCTGCTTTATCAAAAGAGATATCTTTAAACTCTTCTTGTGTAACCGAAGCGACCTTACGAAATGCCTCTGTCTCTAAATCAAACGAAGCAAGATAAGAAAATTCTTCTCCGTGATTTGTTAGAAAATAAATAATATTATCAGAAACAAAACAACCACCACTAACCGTGTATTGTTCCTCTGTCTCCGGCGTTAAGAGAATATCTTTTCCTTTATGCTTCACGTACATTAAGCTATACGTATTCGCAAACATTTTCAAATACAGGAAACTTTCTTCATTCGGACTTAGTGAGAATAGATAGTGAATCCCATCATCTCCCTCAATAACGGTTTCTTCATGACCCGTTTCTAAATGGTGGGCATAAGCATTTAAAAAGGTTGGATTATCTTTAGATGACGTGTAGTATAAAACATCCCCATCCTTTGATAACATTGGCATCGTATTTCTCGTACCTTCATTAAAAATAACTTCTTTCAACTGACCACCTTTAGGAGGTAGAGCGTAGAATTGCGTGTTCTCATCTCCATCCTTATCAAACCCAGCAATGATAAATTGACCCTTTTTATCATAAACGAGTCCATTACAACTTTGATCTTTGAAGGTTAATTGCTTAGGAAATTGGCTTGGTAAATCCATTCCCCATAAATTAAATTTGCCACTTAAATTCGTACTAAAGACAATTTGTTTCTCATCAGGACTAACAATAAAATCCTCTATACTAAATGTTCTTAAAAATTGTTCCATACCTAATTCATCAAATTTAACCATATGATTTCCTCCTAACAATTTGTATAGGGATAATTATAGCATAGGAGATAGTATAGAAAATGATTTCGTGTAAAATTTCACATTTATGGAAATTTGTTTCAAATAAAAAAGACACTCTCCAATTGGAAGATACCTTGTAAGTTATGATTGAGTTTTTTTCAATAGTTACTATCTTTATTACATAAGTATAATAAAAGTCATTTTGCCTATTTTTATAGTATGAATTATTAAAATTTGATATAATATCACTTGTTATTAAAATAAAATTTACAGGGAGACCTATACATGAATGTATTAGATCTAATCGAAGATGGAAATAATCGCTTTTCTAAATACCTTTTCGAAAGTCTTGAAAAAGGACATACTATAAATAATATTGCTAATTTAGACGGTTCAAAAACAATGGACCTTTACACATTTAATATCTTTAAAGCATATTCCACATTGTGTTTGGCTAAAGAGTCACTTACTGAGTTGGATTTAGGAGTTTTAAATTGCTATAAAAGTTTCTTAAATAGTGAAGAGTCAATATCTAAGGACGATTGTATTGAAATGATGGATGAAGATGATCTTTATGAGTTACAATATGAAGTTCTCGCTATTTTAATTTTCTTTATTTATCTTGATAATAATAATATATTAGACTCTACTCAAAACTGTTCAGAAGAATTTATTGATTGGTTAGTTGAGTTGCTTAATGCTGCATTAATGTCAGATGATCCATATAACGAAGAGGGCATTGCATTCATAAGAAATTTCGAAATAACCAATAGAGAATATATAAAAGAAAACAAAGATATTCTATTTGTTGATGCTATTGATGAGTCACCCATACTAGCCAATAATGAGGAATCCACTTTAGAAAGCTCCCTAGAAGAACTCAATAATTTAATAGGTCTAGATGCTGTAAAACATGAAGTTAACTCCCTAATCAACTTTCTAAAAGTTAGACAACTAAGAGAGAATCAAGGTCTAAAACAACCCCCAATCTCACTACATCTCGTTTTTTCAGGAAATCCTGGGACAGGTAAAACAACTGTTGCTAGATTGTTAGCCAATATTTATAAACATCTTGGCGTAATCTCACGTGGTCACCTAATTGAAACTGATCGGTCTGGTTTAGTTGGTGGATACGTTGGTCAGACAGCTCTTAAAGTCAAAGACTTACTGGATGAGGCAACTGGAGGTATCTTATTTATTGATGAAGCATATACTTTATCAGATAAAGGAGAGCAAGATTTCGGACAAGAAGCTATAGATACTTTATTAAAAGTTATGGAAGACAATAGAAATGATTTGATTGTTATTGTTGCTGGTTATCCAGATAAAATGGCTAATTTTTTAGAATCGAATCCTGGTCTTAAATCTAGATTCAATAAATTTATTGAATTCTCAGATTATACTTCAGAAGAATTGAGCAATATATTTCTTAAATTAGTTGAAGAAAATAATTTAAAATTGACTTCAGAAGCTAATAATACTCTACAAATTTATTTTAAAAATGTTGTTTTGAATAAAAGTGATAATTTTTCTAATGGTAGAGAGGTTAGAAACTTTTTTGAACATTCACTAGTTAACCAAGCAAATCGTATTTCATGTCTTGAGACAATTGATAATGAGAGCTTAGTAACAATTGAAAAGGAAGACTTAGAAGTTTCATATACATAAATTCTTGTTATTTTATACTTATCCCATTACTAAGTTATATTATTATTCATAGAGGCATTCTTATTAATAAAGTTAAGTTGACTTAATTTTGCCAATAAGAATGTCTTTTTATCACGCCTAATACAAAAAAAGGCATCTTCCAATTGGAAGATACCTTTGTAAGTTATGATTAAGGTAACTGCGCTCAGCAAGGCTTCGCCCAGTACGATTCTCGTAACTCGTAAACTCGAACGATAATCGTAATTAACGTTTTGAGAATTGTGATGCTTTACGAGCTTTTTTAAGACCTGGTTTTTTACGTTCAACCATACGAGCGTCACGAGTTAACAATCCTGCACGTTTAAGAGCTGGACGGAAATCTGGATCTACTTGTAAAAGAGCGCGAGAAATACCGTGGCGAGTTGCCCCAGCTTGTCCTGCGTATCCTCCACCGTTAACGTTAACTAATACGTCATATGCGCCTTTAGTTTCTGTTAATACTAGTGGTTGCATGATTACTTCACGTAAATCAGCATGTGGAATATATTCTTCAATGTCTTTGTTGTTCATAACGATTTTTCCTGTACCTGGTACTAAGCGTACGCGAGCTACAGATTTTTTACGACGGCCTGTGCCTAAATATTGTACTTTAGCCAATGAAATTCCCTCCTTAAATTAAGTTAGTGATATCTAATACTTCTGGTTGTTGTGCTGCATGTTTGTGTTCAGCTTCACCGTATACAAATAGTTTTTTAGCAGTAGTGCGTCCTAAACTATTTTTTGGTAACATACCTTTAATTGAGTTCTCAACTAAACGACGTGAGTTTTTATCACGTAATTCACCAGCAGTGATAGATTTAATTCCACCTGGGTGTTGGCTGTGACGGTAGTATACTTTGTCACTTTCTTTGTTTCCTGTTAATTTAACTTTGTCTGCATTAATTACGATTACGTAATCACCAGTATCCACATGTGGTGTGAATGTTGGTTTATTTTTTCCACGTAAAATTGATGCTACTACAGTAGATAAACGACCTAAAGGAATATCTGTCGCATCTACTACATACCATTTACGATCGATTTGGCCAGCTTTAGCCATATATGTTGTACGCATGGTTTTTTTCCTCCAATTTATGTTCTTGATGTTTGGCATTACATAATAAGTTTCCGGGGCTCACCATGTTGTGGTCAAACAATACCATCTAACATATTATCGTGAATCCCTTGATATGTCAATAAATTTTGACGGTATTTTCAATATTTTTTTTATTTTTCATAGTCAACTTTCATTAAGAAAAGGCCTTCAGGATGGGCAGTTGGACCAGTCATCTGCTTATCTTGTTGTTCTAAAGCTATTTTTATCGCATCCACTGGTAATTGTCCATTACCGATTTTTAAAAGAGTCCCAACTAACATACGAACCATTTTATATAAAAAACCGTTACCGCGAAACTCAAAACGAAGCTCAGTTTCACTTACTTCAATAACATTTACTTCATAGACATGACGGGTTTTATCTTCAACGGCACTACCAGTAGCGCAAAAAACGCTAAAATCATGCTCTCCTTCAATATCTTTGGCTGCTTGCCTAATTCTATCTAAATCTAATTCATAACGGTAATGAGCTGAATATAGACGCTTAAATGGGTCTCTTGTTTGACCTAAGTCCACATAATAATGATACGTCTTTTCTTTAGCTAAGTAACGAGCATGAAATTCTTCATCAACTTGCTCCACTGAGATAAAACTAATATCATCTGGTGTTTGCGTATCTAACGCAAAGCGGAATTTTTCATTTTCTCGTTCATAAGGATAATCAAAATGAATCACTTGTCCCTTAGCGTGGACTCCTGAATCTGTTCTTCCAGATGGGTGAATCGTAATTGTTTTTCCTTTATTAAATCGCTTTAAGGTATTTTCAATTTCTGCTTGGACGGTATGAGCGTTTTGCTGTACTTGAAATCCTGCATAATTCGTTCCGTCATACGCAATCACGGCTTTGTAACGTGGCATAACATTTCCTCCTCTAACTAAAATTGAGGTTGTGACAGAAGTATTCAGCTTATTTCCGAAGAAGCTACTCCTGAGACACCGTTTAGTTTGTAAAAAAGGAGCTGTGACATATTTACGTCACAGCCCCATTCACTTCTAACTTCTTAAAAAGACTAAAAGGCCTGTTAATAAAGCAAATACAATAATTACTACTGTATCAGCAAATTCCCAATGGAGAACACGGTACTTAGTTCGTCCGTCTCCTCCTTGATAACCTCTTGCTTCCATAGCAATCGCTAAATCTTCAGCACGATTAAAACTGCTGACAAATAATGGAATTAATAATGGCACAATAGCTTTCATTTTCTGCATTAAGTTACCTTCACCAAAGTCGACTCCACGAGCACGTTGCGCATTCATAATCTTTTCCGTTTCATCCATTAAAGTTGGAACAAAACGCAAAGCAATTGAAAGCATTAAAGAAATCTCGTGTGCTGGGAACTTCACTACTTTTAATGGTCGTAGTAAATATTCAATAGCATCAGACAAAGATAATGGCGGTGTTGTTAAAGTTAACAACGTCGACATGAATATGATCAAGACAAAACGAATAAAGATAAAGGCACCGTTTTTTAGACCAAACTCACTAATACTAAAAATCCACCACTTAAAGTAAACTTCTCCCCCTTGAGAGAACAGTACCTGGAGTAACACGGTAAACAGAATTAACCAAATTAAAGGTTTAACCCCATTAATAAAGAAACGAATACTTATTTTAGACATTAAAATCGCAAAAATAGTAAATAAAAACATAGCACCAAAACTAATAAAATTATTACATAGGAAGATAATCCCAATAAAATAAAAGCTGGCTACTAATTTAGCACGTGGGTCTAAGTTATGAACCACTGAATCACCAGGAATATAGCGTCCTAAAATCAGTTTATTCATCATCTTGGCCACCTACTTTCAAAGAACCAACTAATTCATCAGCTAGTTCGTCAGCCGTTAATGGTAGTTGAGAAAATTCATAACCTTTTTCCATTAACTCAAAAGCAAAATCAGTGGCTGTTGGCACACCTAATTGTTTTTCTTTTAACCATTCAACGTCTTTAAAGATTTCACGAGGATCACCTTGTTTATGGATTTTTCCTTTTTCAAGAACTACCATATAATCAGCATACTCCGCTACATCATCCATTAAATGGGTTACTAAAATAATATTAATTCCTTTTTCCTTATGCAGACGGTAAAACATTTCCATAATGTCTTTACGGCCACGAGGATCAAGTCCTGCTGTTGGTTCATCTAAGATAACCACTTTAGGCTCCATTGCTAATACCCCAGCAATCGCCACACGACGCATTTGTCCACCTGATAGGTCAAATGGTGAGCGGTCCATGTAAGACTCGTCTAATCCAACTAAATCAAGCATTTCCTTAGCTAACTTAGTTGCCTCTTCATCAGAGACACCAAAGTTCTTAGGTCCAAAAGCAATATCTTGTCCAACTGTTTCATCAAATAACTGTGATTCAGGAAATTGGAACACAATTCCAACTTTTTTACGAATTGGTTTTAAATTTTTATTATCTGTTTCAGGAGTAATCACACGATCTCCAAGAGTCACTTTACCAGCTGTTGGCTTTAGTAAAGCATTTAAATGTTGAAGTAACGTGGATTTACCACTTCCAGTATGTCCAACAATAGCTGTATAACTATTAGAAGGAATTTCTAAGTTAATATCAAAAAGCACACGTTGTTCAAACGGGCTATTAGGTTGGTAGGTAAAATCTACTTGTTCAAACCGGATTTCCATAGAAAGTCCACCATTCCTTCCTCTGTTAAATAAGTTGCAGGTACTTCCATACCACGTTCAGCTAAAGCTGCTTTTAATTTTTCTGGGAATGGCACATCAAGACCTAATTCAATTAACTCTTCTCCACGAGAAAAAATCTCACCAGGAGTTCCCTCTTGAATGATTTCACCTTGACGCATCACTAACACACGATTAGCATGAGCTGCCTCATCAATATCATGTGTAATCGAAATAACAGTTAAGTTTGAATCGTCTTTGATTTTACGAATCGTTTCAATCACTTCTTGACGTCCTTGTGGGTCTAACATAGACGTTGCTTCATCTAAGATAATTACGTCTGGTCTTAAAGCTATGACACCAGCAATCGCCACACGTTGCTTTTGTCCACCAGAAAGTCGAGCAGGTTCTTTAATAGCAAAATCACTCATACGTACTTTTTCAAGTGCGTCTTTCACACGGACAACCATTTCGTCTCTAGGTACACCTTGATTCTCTAATCCAAAAGCCACATCATCTTCTACTGTTGAACCAACAAACTGATTATCAGGATTTTGGAACACCATACCGATTAAACGGCGTACATCCCATAAGTTATCCTCAGAAACAGTTTCACCTTTAACAACAATTTCTCCTGAAGTAGGTGTAATTAAACCATTAATTGTTTTAGCTAAAGTTGATTTTCCAGAACCATTGTGACCAATTAAAGCCACCCATTCGCCTGGATATATGTTAAGTGACACATCGTTTAATGCATTTTTAGTGTCTTCGCTTTGATATTTAAATGTTATATTTTTAAGTTCAATTAAAGGAGTCTCCATTCAAGCCTCTTCCTTATCCTTTTTATGGTTATTTTAAAAAAATGTTTCATTCTATTCTTAATGTTAATTAAAAATACAAGGAAACATTTTCAGATTCGATAAATACCTATTTATCTTAATCTTTATTCAATTAAAAGACAATTAAAGCGCATTAATACGAATGTATAAAAAAAGCACTTTATATGATGAGCGCGCATCCTCTGACAAAAGTCAGAGGAATAGCACCGAGCTAGACTCGGAAAAAATTAATTTTCCAACATCATAACACTCTAAAAGAATCATCTATAAAGTGATCAAAACTTAATTTAATTATTAAACTAATTCAATAATTACCATTGGTGCAGCGTCTCCGCGACGTTGTCCTTTTTTAAGGATACGTGTGTAACCACCTTGGCGATCTTGGTAACGAGGTCCCAAGTCATTGAATAATTTTTGTAAAGCTGTTTCTTGGATGATTGTTTCACCATCTTCGCCTAAACGTGCTTCTAATAATTCGTTACGAACAAAAGCTGCAGCTTGACGACGAGCGTGAAGATCTCCACGTTTACCTAAAGTAATCATTTTTTCAGTAGTTGAACGGATTTCTTTAGCACGAGCTTCAGTTGTTTCAATGCGTTCGTTGATAATTAAATCAGTTGTTAAATCACGTAACATTGCTTTTCTTTGGCTGCTTGTGCGACCTAATTTACGATAACTCACGTCGTATTCCTCCTTATATCAATTAATGATTAATCTTCTTGACGTAAACCTAATTCTAAATCAGCTAATTTAGCTTTTACTTCTTCAAGTGATTTACGACCTAAGTTACGAACTTTAATCATTTCTGCTTCAGATTTATTTGTTAATTCTTGTAATGTATTAATGCCAGCGCGTTTCAGACAGTTATAAGAACGAACAGATAAGTCTAATTCTTCGATTGTTGTTTCCAACATTTTTTCTTTTTGTGTTTCTTCTTTTTCGATCATGATTTCAGCATTTTTAGCTTCATCTGTTAAGTTAACAAAGATGTCTAAATGCTCAGTCAAGATTTTAGCAGATAAACTGATAGCCTCTTGAGGTGCGATAGAACCGTCTGTCCACACATCTAAAGTTAATTTGTCAAAATCGTCACGACGACCAACACGTGTATTTTCTACTTGGTAGTTAACACGTTTAATCGGTGTGTAGATAGAATCCACTGGTAAAACACCAATTGGCATATCTTCACTTTTATTTTCATCAGCTTTTGAATAACCACGGCCTGGTTTAACAGTTAAACTAGCGCGGAAAGTCGCACCTTCAGATACGCTACAGATGAATAAATCTTTGTTCATGATTTCAACATCACTATCAGTAATAATGTCACCTGCGGTAACATTAGCTGGACCAGTAATATCGATCTCTAAAGTTTTTTCTCCTTCAGCATATAACTTAAGGGCTAAGCCTTTGATATTTAAAATTATTTGAGTGACATCTTCACGAACTCCCTTGATAGTGGAGAACTCATGTAATACACCATCAATTTGAAGATTAGTGATTGCAGCACCTGGAAGAGATGACAATAAAATACGGCGTAATGAGTTACCTAACGTAGTTCCATAGCCTCTTTCAAGTGGCTCGATGACGAACTTGCCATAATCTCTATCTTCATCAATCTTTGTGATTCTTGGTTTCTCAAATTCAATCATTCTTCTCTATACCCCTTTCAAAACGAAAAGTGTCCTGCTCAATGTCGCTATAAGTTCCAATCATCAAAAATGAACTCACTCACTACACACGACGGCGTTTTGGAGGGCGACATCCATTATGAGGAACTGGAGTAACGTCACGAATCGCTGTCACTTCTAATCCTGTTGCTTGTAATGAACGAATAGCTGCTTCACGACCAGAACCTGGTCCTTTTACAGTTACGTCAACAGTTTTTAAACCATGTTCCATTGCTGCTTTAGCTGCAACTTCTGCTGCCATTTGAGCTGCGAATGGTGTTGCTTTTTTACTTCCTTTAAATCCTAATGATCCAGCTGATGACCATGCGATTGCATTACCATGAACATCTGTCAACATTACGATTGTGTTGTTGAAAGTAGAATGAATGTGTGCAATACCAGCTTCGATATTCTTTTTCACACGACGTTTTCTAGATACTTTTTTTGCTACCATGAAGCTTTATACCTCCTTCACTAAAAATTCTTATTTTTTCTTACCAGCGATAGAACGAGCTGGACCTTTTCTTGTACGTGCATTATTTTTCGTGTTTTGTCCACGAGTTGGTAAACCACGACGATGACGGATACCTCTGTATGAACCGATTTCCATCAAACGTTTGATGTTTAAGTTCACTTCACGACGTAAGTCACCTTCGACTTTTAATTTATCAATTGCTGCACGAATTGAATCTGTTTGTTCGTTAGTTAAGTCGCTAACACGGATTTCCTCAGAAACTCCAGCTTCTTTCAAGATATCTTGAGAAGTTTTCTTTCCGATTCCATAAATGTAAGTAAGCGAAATAACTACACGTTTATTACGGGGAATATCTACACCTGCAATACGAGCCATTATTCGTTAACCTCCTTTTATCCTTGACGTTGTTTATGTTTTGGGTTTTCACAGATAACCATAACTCGACCTTTACGGCGAATTATTTTACATTTTTCACAAATGGGTTTTACTGATGGTCTTACTTTCATGATTATACCTCCTTGAATTTTACGGAGTACAACTATTTAAAGCGATAAGTAATACGACCACGTGTTAAATCATACGGAGATAATTCAACTGTTACTTTATCTCCTGGTAGAATACGAATATAATGCATTCTAATTTTTCCAGAAACGTGTGCTAAAATAACATGGCCATTTTCTAATTCAACTTTAAACATTGCATTCGGCAAAGTTTCGACGACTGTACCTTCAATTTCAATCATATCTTCTTTCGCCACAACTAGTACCTCCTTATACATTGTTTGCATCTGACATATGCGACAAATTGACAAAAAATAGAGCTTTTAGCCTATTTCTTTCCAACTTTTGTATTATATCATAAGTACAACACAAAATAAAGTTGATAGGAAAAATTCCTGTCATCAACTTCTGTTTTCAAAAAAAGGCTTGATTCTCATAGAATAATAGATAGCTAGATAAATGACTAGTTGTTACTTGTGATAATCTTTTCGATATCAACAAATACTTCTTGAATATCACGATCACCATCAATTGTACTTAGTACTTGTTGATTTTCGTAATAAGCTAAAATAGGTTCAGAGTTTTTAATGTTAACTTCTAAACGATTTTTAACCGTTTCAGGTTTGTCATCTTCTCTTTGATAGAAGTTATGTCCACCACAACGATCACAAGTTCCTTCAACTTTTGGAGCGTTGAATAATTTATGATATGTAGCACCACAATCTTTACAAATGAAGCGACCCGCTAAGCGGTCAACTAAAACTTCTGAAGCGACATGAATGTTTAAGACATTGTCTACTTTTTTACCTAATTCCTCTAAAATTTTATCTAATTCTTCTGCTTGAGCAAGTGTCCGTGGGAAACCGTCTAACAGGAATCCTTTTTCTGTATCGTTTTGAGATAAACGATCCTTAACAATACCGTTTGTTACTTCGTCAGGTACTAATTCACCTTTATCAATAAATGATTTAGCAAGTAGACCTAATTCAGTTTCATTCTTCATTGCATCACGGAACATATCTCCTGTGGAAATATGAGGAATACTGTAAGCATCGATAATTTTCTCTGCTTGAGTACCCTTACCAGCTCCTGGCAATCCCATTAGGATGAGATTCATTTGTTTTCCTCCTTAAGTTCGAGAAAAGTGCTGAGGTTTAACCCCCAACACACTACTCTTACTCTCTGATAAAACCAGTATACTGACGTTTCAGTAGTAACCCTTCAAGCTGTTTATTCGTTTCAAGAGCCACACTAATGACAATCAGTAAACTTGTCCCACCTAAACCAATAGATTGTGGTAGGTCCCAAACATTTTGAGCAATGATTGGTAAGATTGCCACTAACCCTAAGAACACAGATCCAACTGTACTTAGCTTCATTAAAAGACTAGATATAAATTGTTCTGTTTCTTTCCCAGGACGTACACTTGGAATATAGCTTCCTTGCTTTTGCAAGTTCTCAGCTACTTTCTCAGGATTAACCTGAACAAAGGCATAGAAGAATGTAAAAGCAATAATCAGGGTTGTATATACTATCCCGCCAGGAATAGTTGAATAGTTAAAGATTTGTTCTAAGAACTGGAACCAAGGTTTACTACCTTGAGACACTTGAAAGGCACTTAGAAAAGCTTGTGGTGTAGCAATAAATGAACTCGCAAAAATAACTGGAATAACACCAGCCGCATTTACTTTTAATGGTAAATAACTACTTTGAGGAGCTCCAGCTACACGTTTTGTATATTGAATTGGAATCTTTCTTTCCGCTTGTTGCACGTACGTTACCATAGTAACGACAAGTAAAACAGCGACAATCAGGATTGCAATAAAGATGAATGATTTAGTCAAATCGCCTTTATCAATATTTACAAAGTAAGCTTGGTAAATTTCTTTGATGCTTCCAGGAAGTTTCGCAATGATACCTGCAAAGATAATCATTGAAACACCATTACCAATTCCCTTTTCGGAAATTTGCTCACCCATCCAAGTTACTAACATTGTACCCGCTGTTAGGATTAATCCTATCGTGAAGTACGTGTAGACACCTGGAGAATTAACAAGTCCTGCGTTTGTATAATAGTTAAAACCTGCTGTAATCGCAATCGATTGAACAAAACCTAACACTAATGTTAAGTAACGAGTCGCTTGATTCAACTTACGTCGACCAACTTCTCCTTGTTTTGACCACTCTACAAATTTAGGAACAATATCCATTTGGAGTAATTGAATAATGATTGATGAAGTGATATATGGGGAAACTCCCATTGCAAACAATGAGAATTTTTCCATAGCATTACCACTTACCTGATTAAACATTGCTACTAATGCTAAGTCATTAAGATCTAATAACGCTTTAGCATTAACACCTGGAACAGTAATATGGGCACCAACTCTAAACGCGAAGAGAATGAATAGCGTAAAAAATATCTTACTACGGATGTTTTTTACCTTAAACGAATCCTTCAACAGTTTAAACATTAGATCACCTCAACTGATCCGCCAGCTGCTTCAATTGCAGTTTGTGCAGATTTAGAGAATTTAGCTGCTTTAACTGATAATTTTTTAGTTAACTCACCGTTACCTAAAATTTTAATTCCAGATTTAGCATCTTTCACAATTCCTGCTTCAATTAAAGTAGTTGGTGTTACTTCGGCACCATCTTCAAATCGGTTCAATACGTCTAAGTTGACGATTGCATAATCTTTACGATTAATATTTGTGAATCCACGTTTTGGTAAACGCATGAATAATGGAGTTTGTCCACCTTCAAATCCTAAACGTACTCCACCACCTGAACGTGATTTTTGACCTTTTTGTCCACGACCAGATGTTTTACCGTTACCTGATGATGATCCACGTCCTACACGATTGCGTACATGTCTTGATCCTTCTGCCGGATGTAATTCATGAAGTTTCATTAGCTCGGCACCTCCTTGTACTAGTTTCTAAAGAATACTTCTTATATTTCTTCTACGTCCACTAAATGTGAAATAGTATTTACCATACCTTTGATAGCTACGTTATTAGGTTTTACAACTGTAGAGTTGATTTTTCTTAGACCTAAAGCTTTAACTGTATCAATTTGGTTTTGAGGACGTCCGATGATACTACGTTTTAAAGTAATTTTTAATTCGCTCATTTTTAGTCCTCCTATCCGATTAATTTTTCTACAGAAATGCCACGTAATTCAGCAACATCTTCTGCACGTTTTAATCTGTTTAATCCTTCAACAGTTGCGCGAACAACGTTTACAGGTGTGTTTGATCCTAAAGATTTAGATGTGATATCTGAGATACCAGCTAATTCAAGGACGGCACGAACTGGTCCACCAGCGGCAACTCCAGAACCAGCTAAAGCAGGTTTCATTAAGATACGTCCACCACAGAAAGATCCGATAACTTCATGAGGAATTGTTGAACCTACCATAGGAACTTCAATTAAGTTCTTTTTAGCATCTTCAACAGCTTTACGAATAGCTTCTGGTACTTCTTGCGCTTTACCAGTTCCAAATCCAACATGTCCGTTTCTGTCGCCCACTACTACAAGAGCAGAGAAACGCATACGGCGTCCACCTTTAACAACTTTAGAAACGCGGTTAATCGCAACAACGCGGTCTTCTAAATCAAATTGTCTATGATCAATATTAGCCATGAATAGTTTTCCTCCCTTTCCTAAAATTCTAGTCCGTTTTCACGAGCTGCTTCAGCTAAAGCTGCTACGCGGCCATGGTAAAGGTATCCACCACGGTCAAAGACTACTTCTTTAATACCTTTTTCTGTTGCTTTTTTAGCAATTGAAGCACCTACAGCTTTAGCTGCTTCAGTTTTGTTTTCTGCTGTAATATCTTTATCTACAGTAGAGGCACTTGTAAGTGTCACACCCGCTACGTCATCAATTAATTGAGCGTAGATGTTTTTGTTAGAACGGAATACGTTCAAGCGTGGGCACTCGGCAGTACCAGAGATTTTACTACGTACGCGACCATGACGCTTTTGGCGCACTTTATTTTTATCTGGTTTTGAAATCACACTTGTCACCTCGAGTTATTTTTTATTATTTACCTGTTTTACCTTCTTTACGTCTTACGTGTTCACCAACATAGCGAACTCCTTTACCTTTATAAGGCTCAGGTGGACGTGTTCCACGAATATTAGCTGCTAATTCTCCAACAACTTCTTTGTTAGATCCTTTAACAATAATAGATGTGTTTGAAGGAACTTCGATTTCGATGCCTTCTGGCGCGTCGAATTCTACTGGATGTGAATACCCAACGTTTAATACAAGTTTTTTACCTTGTAATTGCGCACGGTATCCAACCCCGATTAATTCTAATGCTTTAGCAAAGCCTTCACTAACACCAACAACCATGTTGTTTAAGTTAGCGCGCATAGTACCATGCATTGTTTTGTTTTCTTTACTATCATCTGGACGAGTTAAAGTAACTACGCCTTCTTCAATGTTTAAAGTAATGTTTGGTGAAAACTCACGAGTTAATTCACCTTTTGGTCCTTTAACAGTTACGCTAGTTCCGTTTTGTGTAATTGTTACACCTGCAGGAATTACGACTGGTTTATTTCCAATACGACTCATTCTAGGGCACCTCCTTGTTTTTAAATATTTTTTACCAAACGTATGCTAATACTTCTCCACCGATATTACGTTCTCTAGCTTCTTTATCAGTTAAGATACCTTCTGAAGTTGAGATAATAGCGATACCTAAACCGTTTAATACTTTAGGTACTTCGTTAGCTTTTACATAAGCACGTAAACCTGGTTTTGAGATACGTTTTAAGTTAGTAATAACGCGTTCGTCGTTTTTACCATATTTTAAGAAAACACGGATGATGCCTTGTTTGTCATCTTCGATGAATTCTACGTCGCGTACAAAACCTTCACGTTGTAAGATTTTTGCGACTTCTAATTTAATAGTTGAAGCAGGTACTTCTAATGATTCGTGTCTTACGATGTTCGCATTACGAATACGAGTTAGAAAATCTGCAATTGGATCTGTCATCACCATTGATTCATTTACCTCCTTTAGCGGTTTACTATTTTACCAGCTTGCTTTCTTCACGCCGGGAATTTGTCCTTTATAGGCAAGTTCACGGAAGCAAATACGGCAAAGTTTGAATTTACGATATACTGAATGTGGACGTCCACAACGTTCACAACGAGTGTACTCTTGTACTGCAAATTTTGCTGGACGCTTGTTTTTAGCGATCATTGATTTTTTAGCCAAGTAGTTCGCCTCCTTAAATTATTTTTGGAATGGCATTCCAAGTTGAGTTAATAACTCACGACCTTCTTCGTCAGTGTTAGCAGTTGTAACAATAACAATGTCCATTCCTCGAACTTTATCTACTAAATCGTAGTCAACTTCAGGGAAGATTAATTGTTCTTTAACACCTAAAGTGTAGTTACCACGACCGTCAAATGATTTGTTGCTGATACCATGGAAGTCACGTACACGAGGTAAAGAGACAGATACTAATTTATCTAAAAATTCGTACATTCTTTCTCCACGTAAAGTTACTTTACAACCGATTGGCATACCTTCACGTAAACGGAAACCAGCGATTGATTTCTTAGCTTTTGTGATAATTGGTTTTTGTCCTGAGATTAAAGCTAGTTCTTCAACAGCTTTATCTAAGTTTTTAGTGTTTGAAACAGCATCACCAACACCCATGTTAATAACGATTTTATCAACTTTTGGTGTTTGCATTACTGAAGTATAGTTAAATTTTTCCATTAATGAAGGTGTTACTTCACTAACATATTTTGCTTTTAAGCGGTTCATTCAGAGTATCCTCCTTCCTCAATAATTACTTATCTAAAACTTCACCAGTTTTTTTAGAAATACGTACTTTTTTACCATCTACCTCTTTATATCCTACACGTGTTGGTTCACCGTTTGACGGATCAATCACCATTACATTAGAAACGTGAATAGATGCTTCCATTTCGATAATTCCTCCTTGAGGAGCAGCCGCGCTAGGTTTTTGGTGTTTTTTCATAACGTTAACACCTTCAACGATGACGCGATCTTTCTTAGGAAACGCTTGGAGTACAATTCCCTCTTTGCTTTTATCTTTACCTGTGATAATTTTTACTTTATCGCCTTTTTTAACGAACATCTTGTTTCGCACCTCCTTTAAACATAGAGTAATATTATAATACTTCTGGTGCTAGTGAGACAATCTTCATGAAGTTGCTATCGCGTAGTTCACGAGCAACAGGTCCAAAGATACGAGTTCCACGTGGGCTCTTATCATCACGAATAATCACACATGCATTTTCATCAAATTTAATATATGAACCGTCTGAACGACGAGCTCCAGATTTTGTACGAACGATAACGGCTTTCACCACTTCGCCTTTTTTGACAACTCCACCAGGTGTTGCTTGTTTGACAGTACAAACCACAACATCACCAATGTTAGCTGTTTTACGTCCAGAACCACCAAGTACTTTGATAGTTAATACTTCACGAGCACCTGAGTTGTCTGCAACTTTCATACGACTTTCTTGTTGGATCACTTTGTGTATCCTCCTTTCAAACTTTCAGTTTCTTATAGGAAAATTCGAATTAAATAATTACTGCTTCTTCAACAACTTCTACTAAACGGAAGCGTTTTTTCGCAGACAATGGACGAGTTTCCATAATTTTAACGATGTCTCCCATTTTTGCAACGTTGTTTTCATCATGTGCGTAATATTTCTTAGAATATTTAACACGTTTACCATAAATTTTATGAGTTTTTCTAGTTTCTACGACAACAACGATAGTTTTATCCATTTTGTCTGAAACCACACGTCCAGTATAAACTTTACGTTCATTTCTTTCTTGAGTCATCTAGTAATGGCCTCCTTCCACTATTACTTAGCAGCTTCTTCACGCAAAACTGTTTTAATGCGTGCAATCGATTTACGAACTTCAGAAATTCGCGCTGTATTTTCTAATTGACCTGTTGCTAATTGGAATCGTAAGTTGAATAATTCTTCTTTAAATTCTTTTTCTTTAGCGATCATTTCGGTAGTGGTTAATTCTCTGATATCTTTAACCTTCATTCGATTCACCACCCATTTCTTCACGTTTTACAATTTTTGTTTTTACAGGTAATTTGTGAGAAGCAAGTCTTAAAGCTTCACGTGCTACATCTTCAGGTACGCCTGCAACTTCAAACATGATTTTTCCACGTTTAACTGGTGCAACCCATCCTTCAGGAGCCCCTTTACCTTTACCCATACGAACACCAATTGCTTTTGATGTATATGATTTATGAGGGAAAATTTTAATCCATACTTTCCCACCACGTTTCATGTAACGAGTCATTGCGATACGAGAAGCTTCAATCTGGCGGTTAGTAATCCATGATGATTCAACAGCTTGTAAGCCGTACTCACCAAATGCTACTTCTTTACCACCTTTAGCTTCACCACGCATTTTACCTCTAAATTCACGACGGTATTTTACACGTTTAGGTACTAACATGATTATTTCCCTCCTTTCTCAGTGTTTTTCTTTTCTGGAAGAATTTCTCCACGGCAAATCCACACTTTAACTCCTAGTTTTCCGTATGTTGTGTCTGCTTCTTCCCAAGCGTAATCGATGTCTGCTCTTAAAGTATGTAAAGGAACAGTTCCTTCAGAATAACCTTCAGAACGAGCCATATCTGCACCATTTAAACGACCAGAAACTTGAGTTTTGATCCCTTGAGCTCCTGCTCTCATAGTACGTTGGATAGCTTGTTTTTGTGCACGACGGAATGCAACACGGTTTTCTAACTGACGTGCAATTCCTTCACCCACTAATTTTGCATCTAAATCTGGTTTTTTGATTTCAACGATGTTGATGTGAACTCTTTTACCAGTTAATTTGTTTAATTCTTTTCTTAAAGCCTCAACTTCAGATCCACCTTTACCAATAACCATACCTGGCTTAGCAGTGTGAATTGAAACATTTACGCGGTTAGCCGCACGTTCGATATCAATTGTAGATACAGAAGCGTCAGCCAATCTAGTCGCAATGTACTTACGAATTCTTAAATCTTCATGTAGGTATTCTGCATACTCTTTTTCTGCATACCATTTTGCGTTCCAGTCACGAATAACTCCGACACGCATTCCAATTGGATGTACTTTTTGACCCACTGGTTGTCCCTCCTTATCTTTCTGATACTACTACTGTAATATGACTTGTACGTTTGTTGATTGGTGATGCAGAACCTTTCGCACGTGGACGGAAACGTTTCATTGTTGGTCCTTCGTTAATAAAAGCTTCTGATACTACTAAATCTTCAACGTCTAAGTCAAAGTTGTTTTCTGCATTTGCAATTGCTGACATTAATACTTTTTCGATAATGCCTGCCGCTTTGTTTGGTGAGAATTTCAAGATTGAAATTGCTTCTCCAACACTCTTACCTCTAATTAAGTCAATCACTAATCTTGATTTACGAGGTGAAACGCGAACTGTTTTAGCAGTTGCTTTAGCTGAAGTAATTCTTTCTGACATGTTCATGCCTCCCTCAATTAGCGTTTAGTTTTCTTATCGTCAGCTGCATGTCCGCGATAAGTTCTTGTTGGTGCAAATTCACCTAATTTATGTCCTACCATATCCTCTTGGATGTAAACAGGTACATGTTTTCTTCCGTCATACACTGCGATAGTGTATCCGATAAAGTTAGGGAAAATTGTTGAGCGTCTAGACCAAGTTTTGATCACTTTTTTCTTTGGTAGATCTTTTTGAGCTTCCACTTTTTTCATTAAGTGGTCGTCGACAAAAGGTCCTTTTTTTAAGCTTCGACCCATGGTGAGCCTCCTCTCAAGATTTGGAACTCTTTAAAAAAGAGTTTTAAATTATTTATTTTTACGACGACGAACGATAAGTTTGTCTGATTTAGCTTTTTTGCTACGAGTTTTGTATCCAAGAGTTGGTTTACCCCATGGAGACATTGGTGATGGACGTCCGATTGGAGCTTTACCTTCACCACCACCGTGTGGGTGATCGTTAGGGTTCATTACGCTACCACGTACTGTTGGACGTTTACCCATCCAACGGCTACGGCCGGCTTTACCAATATTGATTAATTCGTGTTGCTCGTTACCAACAGTACCAACTGTTGCACGACAAGTTCCTAAAATCATACGAACTTCTCCAGAGTTTAAACGAACTAATGTATATTTACCTTCGTTACCAAGTACTTGAGCACTTGTTCCAGCAGAACGGATTAATTGTCCACCTTTTCCAGGTTTTAACTCGATGTTATGAACAACAGTACCTACAGGAATGTTGTTTAATGGTAATGCATTACCAATTTTGATATCTGCGTTTTCACCAGATTCAATACGGTCACCAACTTTAAGTCCTTTTGGTGCTAAGATGTAAGCTTTCACTCCATCTGTATAATGAATCAATGCAATATTAGCAGATCTATTTGGATCATATTCAACTGTTTTAACAGTTCCGACCACATTGTCTTTGTTACGTTTGAAATCAATCAAACGGTATTGGCGTTTGTGTCCACCAGCTTGATGACGTACAGTAATTTTACCTTGGTTGTTACGTCCAGCGTTTTTCTTTAGTGGTTGTAATAATGTTTTTTCTGGAGTAGATGTTGTGATTTCAGCAAAATCTGAACCAGTCATATTACGACGACCATTTGTGGTAGGTTTGTACTTTTTAATCGCCACGTGATTCCCTCCTACTTTAAATGATGTCTGATTTATTCAGCATCAAAAATTTGAATTTCTTTTGAATCGCTAGTTAATTTCACGATTGCTTTACGACGTTTTTTAGTATATCCAGCGTATTTACCCATTCTTTTGAATTTTGGTTTTACGTTCATGATATTTACTTTTTCAACTTTAACGCCGAAAACTGATTCTACAGCTTGCTTAACTAATGTTTTATTGGCTCTTGTGTCCACTTCAAACGTGTATTTTTTTTCGTCCATTGCTGCTACAGATGCTTCTGTAATAACTGGGCGTTTGATTACATCGATTAATTCCATTATGCAAGTACCTCCTCTACGTGAGTCAGAGCTGCTTTAGTAATTAACATTTTGTCAGCTGATACTACATCAAGAACACTTACGTTATTTGATTCAACGATTGAAACGTTTGGTAAGTTACGTCCTGATAAAGCTGCAAAATCATTACCACTTTCTAAAACAACTAATACTTTTGTATCAACACTCAAGTTAGTTAAAACTTGTTTGAATTCTTTTGTTTTTGGTGCGTCGAAAGCTAATCCTTCAACAACAACAAGTTTGTTTTCAGCAACTTTTTCAGATAATACTGATTTAATTGCTAAGCGACGAACTTTTTTAGGTAATTTGTAGCTGTATGAACGTGGTGTTGGTCCAAATACAACTCCACCTCCACGCCATTGTGGTGAGCGGATTGATCCTTGACGTGCACGACCAGTTCCTTTTTGACGCCATGGTTTACGTCCACCACCGCGAACAGCACTACGATTTTTAACAGCATGTGTTCCTTGTCTTAATGAAGCACGTTGCATGATAATTGCATCGTAGACAACATTTTCGTTAGGCTCAATACCAAAAATTGCTTCATTTAAAGTAATTTCGCCATTTTGAGTTCCATCTTGTTTAAATAATGCTACAGATGTCATTCTTTAGTTCCTCCTCTCCCACAATTATTTAGCAGCTTTAACTGCTGTTTTAATTTCGATTAATGATTTTTTAGCTCCTGGTACATTACCTTTTACTAAAATAACATTTTTATCTGCATCAACTCTTACGATTTCTAAGTTTTGAATCGTTACACGATCGCCACCCATACGTCCTGCAAGTTTTTTACCTTTAAATACTCGGGCTGGATAAGATGCAGCACCCATTGACCCAGGACGACGGTGGAAACGAGAACCGTGAGTCATAGGACCACGTGATTGACCATGGCGTTTAATAACCCCTTGGAATCCTTTCCCTTTCGTTGTACCTGTAACATCAACAACGTCTCCTGCTTGGAAGACATCAACCTTGATTTCTTGACCTACTTCGTATTCTCCAAGCTCTACATTATTGAATTCTTTAATGAAGCGCTTAGGAGCAGTTTTTGCTTTAGCAACATGACCTTTAGCAGGTTTGTTTGATAAAACTTCACGTTTATCGTCAAATCCAACTTGAACAGCTTCGTAGCCATCAGTTTCAACTGTTTTTACTTGTAAAACAACGTTTGGCGTTGCTTCGATAACAGTAACTGGTACTAATTCACCATTTTCAGTAAAGACTTGTGTCATACCTACTTTTTTTCCTAAGATTCCTTTAGTCATGAGTACACCTCCATGATTTTATTATAATTTGATTTCGATGTTTACACCACTTGGTAAGTCAAGCTTCATTAAAGCGTCAACTGTTTTTGGTGTTGGGCTCACGATGTCGATAAGACGTTTGTGAGTACGCATTTCGAATTGTTCGCGTGAATCTTTGTATTTATGAGTAGCGCGGATTACTGTATAAACTGAACGGTCTGTTGGTAATGGGATTGGACCCGACACTTCAGCACCTGTTCTTTTTGCTGTTTCTACAATTTTCTCTGCAGATTGATCTAATACTCGGTGTTCATACGCTTTTAATCTGATACGAATTTTTTGTTTTGCCATTTTGTTCCCTCCTTCGCCTATTTTGTTAGTAGACATAGCTCCACGAAAATCTCCAACACACCACCATGGCAAAGCTCCCTGGCGTGTCGCAACCTCTCGTTTCAAAGCCCGGTATATCTTTCTGAGATACCATCATACTTTTTTATCAGCACTTTTAAGAGTATACTAAAAAAAAAGCTATATTACAAGCTTTTTTCTTAACTTTTTTTATTTTTTTTAATAGGCAATCCCCATATTGGTTAAAGCTGTTTCAATTTGTCTGATTTGTTCTTCCAAATCAGTTTTTGTTGGTGTTGATGGTAGATTAGTAACTGCTTCTTTCGCTGCTTTATAATCATCTAAAGTAAAATCCGATTGGACTTGCCCTTGAACTAATATACGACTAATTAACTCTTCTGCCGTTTTTTCTTCAGCCGTCTTCCCTCCAACAGAATCTTTTGTTGTCTCAGATGTTTTAGTCGTTTTACTACTACTATCTATAGTAATATCTTTACCTGTATCTTTATCCTTCACATTCTTCGCACTACTATTAGATGTTAACTCTAACTGATTAGCGCGATTTGAATCATACAGAGCCCCAATAACAACTGCACTGACTGCAAATAGAACAGAAACCATAAGCCCTAATACTCGACCACTTTTATTCATTTATATTGCTCCCCATTGTTTTTTTATTCTTTTATGTTAACTCATTAAAACGCAATTAACAACTTTAAGAACAAAAAAAGGTTGAAAACTTTCGTTTTCAACCTTACGTCCGGACACATGTTGCTTTTATATAAATTTAAGTTTAATTGTTATAATTAAGCTAAGATTGAAGTTACAACGCCTGAACCAACAGTACGTCCACCTTCACGAATTGAGAAACGAGTTCCTTCTTCGATAGCGATTGGGTGAATTAAGTCTACTTCCATAGCTACGTTATCACCAGGCATTACCATTTCAGTACCTTCTGGTAATTGACATACACCAGTTACGTCAGTTGTACGGAAATAGAATTGTGGGCGGTAGTTAGTGAAGAATGGAGTATGACGTCCACCTTCTTCTTTAGATAAAACGTAAACTTCCGCTGTAAATTTTGTATGAGGAGTGATTGTTCCAGGAGCTGCTAATACTTGTCCACGTTGGATATCTTCACGAGCTACCCCACGTAATAAAGCACCAATGTTATCTCCAGCTTCAGCGTAATCTAATAATTTACGGAACATTTCAACACCTGTTACAGTAGTTTTAGCAGTTTCTTCAGCGATACCTACTAATTCAACTTCGTCACCAACGCGAACTTGTCCACGTTCAACACGACCAGTTGCTACAGTACCACGTCCTGTAATAGAGAATACGTCCTCTACAGGCATCATGAATGGTTTGTCAGTTTGACGTTCTGGAGTTGGGATGTAAGCATCAACTTCAGCCATTAATTCCATGATTTTTTCTTCGTACATTTCTTCGCCTTCTAAAGCTTTTAAAGCTGATCCAGCAACAACAGGAGTGTCATCACCAGGGAAATCGTATTCAGATAATAAGTCACGAACTTCCATTTCAACTAATTCTAATAATTCTTCGTCATCAACCATATCCATTTTGTTTAAGAAAACAACGATGTATGGTACACCAACGTTACGAGATAATAAGATATGCTCGCGAGTTTGTGGCATTGGGCCGTCAGCTGCAGATACTACTAAGATCGCGCCGTCCATTTGAGCAGCACCAGTGATCATGTTTTTAACGTAGTCCGCATGTCCTGGACAGTCAACGTGAGCGTAGTGACGAGTTTCAGTTTCATATTCGATATGAGAAGTGTTGATTGTGATTCCACGTTCTTTTTCTTCTGGAGCGTTATCGATTTCAGCGTAGTTACGAGCTTCTCCACCTAATTTTTTAGCTAATACAGTTGCAATAGCTGCTGATAAAGTAGTTTTACCGTGGTCAACGTGTCCGATTGTTCCGATGTTTACATGGGATTTCGAGCGGTCAAATTTTTCTTTTGCCATTTTGTATAATTCCTCCTAAAATATAAAAGTAATTTTTTATTTTTATAATATATTGAAGAAGGAATAAAATATTTTTTATTCCTTCGACTATTCATTTTACATGAAAACTAAGCAAATGCCTAGTGAATTCTATTCAGCGTTTCCACCATTTTTCTTAATGATTTCTTCTTGAATAGATTTTGGTACGTCTTCATAGTGGTCAAATACCATCATGAATGTACCACGTCCTTGAGTTGCAGAACGTAAAGTTGTTGCGTATCCAAACATTTCAGCTAAAGGAACCATTGCGTTAACAATTTGTGAGTTACCATGAGCTTCCATACCTTCAACGCGTCCACGACGACTTGTTACGTGTCCCATAATGTCCCCTAAGTATTCTTCAGGAACTGTTACAGTAACTTTCATCATAGGTTCTAAGATTGCAGGTTGTGCTTTCTTAGCTGCGGCACGTAATGCCATAGATGCTGCCACACGGAATGCTGTCTCGTTCGAGTCAACATCATGGTATGAACCATCATAAAGTTTAGCTTTAATATCTACTAAAGGATATCCAGCAAGTACACCATTGTTCATAGAGTCTGCTAATCCTTTTTCAACTGCAGGGATGTATTCACGAGGAACCACACCACCGACGATTGCGTTTTCGAATTCAAAGCCTTTTCCTTCTTCGTTAGGAGTAAATTCAACCCATACGTGACCGTATTGTCCTTTACCACCTGATTGACGTACGAACTTACCTTCAGCTTGAGTAAGTGGAGCTCTAAATGTTTCACGGTAAGAAACTTGAGGAGCACCAACGTTAGCTTCAACTCTGAATTCACGTCTCATACGGTCTACTAAAACGTCTAAGTGTAACTCACCCATACCAGAGATAACAGTTTCTCCAGTTTCAACGTTTGTTTCAACTCGGAATGAAGGATCTTCTTCAGCAAGTTTTTGTAAAGCAACACCCATTTTATCTTGGTCAGCTTTAGATTTAGGTTCAACAGCTACTTGAATAACTGGTTCTGGGAACTCAATTGATTCTAAGATAACTGGTGCATCTAGAGAACATAAAGTATCTCCAGTTGTAGTATCTTTAAGACCTACAGCAGCAGCAATATCACCTGAATAAACTGTTGTAATTTCTTCACGGCTGTTTGCATGCATTTGTAAGATACGTCCGATACGCTCTTTTTTACCTTTAGAAGCGTTCAATACGTAAGAACCACTTTCTAAAGTACCAGAGTATACACGGAAGAATGTTAAACGACCTACGAATGGGTCAGTCATAACTTTAAATGCTAATGAAGAGAATGGTGCAGAATCGTCTGAAGGACGAACTGTTTCTTCTTCAGTTTTAGTATCAATACCTTTGATAGCTTCAACATCAGTTGGAGCTGGTAAGTAATCTAAAACAGCGTCAAGCATTAACTGAACACCTTTGTTTTTAAATGCTGAACCAGCCATTACTGGGAAGAATTCAACATTGATTGTAGCGCGACGAATACCTGCTTTTAATTCTTCGATAGAGATTTCTTCTCCGTCTAAGTATTTCATCATTAAGTCTTCATCAGTTTCAGCAACAGCCTCTACTAATTTTTCACGCCATTCAATAGCTTGTTCCATATACTCTTCAGGGATTTCTTCCTCACGGATATCTGTTCCTAAGTCGTTAGTATAGATTTCAGCTTTCATTGTAATTAAGTCAATGATTCCTGTGAAGTTATCTTCTGAACCGATTGGTAATTGGATTGGATGAGCGTTAGCTTGTAAGCGATCATGCAATGTTTTTACTGAATATAAGAAGTCAGCACCAATTTTATCCATTTTGTTACAGAATACAACACGAGGAACTTTATAATCAGTTGCTTGACGCCAAACTGTTTCAGTTTGAGGCTCAACTCCTGATTGTGAATCAAGTACAGTTACCGCACCGTCTAATACACGTAGAGAACGTTGAACTTCAATTGTGAAGTCCACGTGTCCAGGAGTATCGATGATGTTTACTCGGTAACCTTTCCACTGTGCAGTTGTCGCAGCAGAAGTGATTGTAATACCACGCTCTTGCTCTTGTTCCATCCAGTCCATTTGTGAAGCTCCTTCGTGAGTTTCACCAAGCTTATGGATTTTACCAGTGTAATACAAGATACGTTCTGTTGTTGTAGTTTTACCTGCATCAACGTGGGCCATGATTCCGATATTACGAGTGTTTTCTAATGAAAATTCTCTTGCCATCTTAAATAAATTCTCCTCTCTTATTGTAATTCGCTGTATATAAACATAAGTAGTAATTAATTAGATTAATTACTACAAAGAGGATCTTACCAACGATAATGAGCGAATGCTCTGTTGGCTTCAGCCATTTTATGTACGTCTTCACGTTTTTTAACAGAAGCGCCAGAATTGTTAGCTGCATCCATGATTTCTTTAGCAAGACGTTGATCCATAGTGTGCTCTCCACGTAAACGTGAATAGTTAACTAACCAACGTAATCCTAATGTTGAACGACGCTCTGGGCGTACTTCAACTGGTACTTGATAGTTAGAACCACCAACACGGCGAGCTTTAACTTCAAGAACAGGCATAATGTTTTCCATTGCTTGTTCGAAAACTTCTAATGGATCATTCCCTGTAGATTCTTTAATAATATCGAATGCATCATAAATAATGCTTGAAGCAACACCACGCTTACCATCAATCATTACGCGGTTGATTAAACGAGTAACTAATTTAGAATTGTAAATTGGATCTGGTAAAACTTCACGTTTTGTAACAGGACCTTTTCGAGGCATGTGTAACTCCTCCTTCCAAGAATTTTTAATTTTTTAGATTAATTTATTTTTTAGGTTTTTTAGTTCCGTATTTAGAACGGCTTTGTTTACGGTCTGTAACACCAGCAGTATCTAAAGCTCCACGAACGATGTGGTAACGTACCCCAGGTAAGTCTTTCACACGTCCACCACGGATTAATACAACACTATGCTCTTGCAAGTTATGTCCAATACCAGGAATGTAAGCTGTCACTTCGATTAAGTTTGACAAGCGAACACGGGCATATTTACGTAACGCCGAGTTAGGTTTTTTAGGTGTCATCGTACCAACACGTGTACAAACACCACGTTTCTGTGGAGAGTTCACATCTGTTTGAGATTTTTTAAAGCTGTTGTAGCTTTTTCCTAAAGCTGGAGATCCAGATTTAGTCATTTTTGATTTACGAGACTTACGTACCAATTGATTAATTGTAGGCATGATAGTTCCTCCTTCCTTAATGCTTTCTATAGACCCACACATCCAGGTGGTTCTTTTTAAAAGTTAAAAAAATTAATGCAATAATTTACTGCATTATTTCTGTGCTTTTGTTACCAGCACGACCTATTAAGACCCGTCTGAAGCACCTTTGTAACTATAGCATATGAAATCAAATTTAGTCAATACCTTTTATTAAAAAAAGTTTATCTTCTCACTATCTTTTTTTTACTATTAGATTTACAATTATTGTATATAACAAATACATTTTTGGAGGAAACACATGAACTTAAAACAAATGGTTGGTATTGAATCTGCAAAATATGTTAAAGACGGAATGGTTGTAGGCCTTGGAACTGGCTCTACTGCTTACTTCATGGTTGAAGAAATTGGTCGTCGTATGAAAGAAGAAGGCTTAAATATTATCGGAGTGACCACTTCCCATGCCACTGAAAAACAAGCACTTTCTTTAGGAATTCCTTTGAAAAGTATTGATGAAGTAGATTATGTGGATATTACAATTGATGGTGCTGACGAAATTTCAAATGATTTCCAAGGAACTAAAGGTGGCGGTGCTGCACTTTTATTTGAAAAAATCGTAGCTACCAATTCTAAAGAAAACATTTGGATTGTAGATGACTCTAAAATGGTTGACTACCTAGGTGCTTTCCCACTTCCAGTTGAGGTTATTCCTTACGGGAGCGAGCAAATTTTCAAAAAAATGGCTGCCAAAAACTATAATCCTACATTTAGATTAAATGAGGATGGTAGTAAGCTGTATACAGATAGTAAAAACTATATTATAGATTTACATCTTGAAAAAATTACTGCGCCAAAAGAATTAGCTGCTTGGCTAGATACACAAGTTGGTGTAGTAGAGCATGGTTTATTTTTAGATATTACTAATCGTGTTATTATAGGAACCCCTGAAGGAGTTAAGACTATAGAAGTAACTCGTTAATTTAGAAAGGATGATAGGAATGAAACAATTAGTATTTGTACGTCACGGACTAAGCGAATGGAATGCCCTTAACTTGTTCACAGGTTGGGAAGATGTTGATTTAAGTGATACCGGTGTTGCTGAAGCAAAAGAAGCAGGTCAAAAAATTAAAGAAGCTAATATCCAGTTTGACATTGCCTATACATCTTATTTAAAACGCGCTATTAAAACCTGTCACTTTGTTTTAGAAGAATCTGACCAATTATGGATTCCTGAAGTGAAATCATGGCGATTAAATGAGCGTCATTACGGTGCTCTACAAGGATTAAACAAACAAGAAACGGCAGATAAATATGGTGCTGATCAAGTCCAACTATGGCGTCGTTCTTACGATACGCTACCTCCATTAGTAGCAGCAGATGATCCTAATTCTGACGTGAACAACCCTAAATATGCGAAACTAGACAAACGTGTTATTCCTGGCGGTGAAAACTTAAAAGTAACACTAGAAAGAGTATTACCTTTTTGGAATGACATGATTGCTCCATCTTTAAAAGATAATCAAACAGTTCTTGTTGCAGCACATGGTAATTCCTTAAGAGCATTAGCAAAACATATTGAATCTATTTCAGATGAAGATATTATGGCTCTTGAAATACCTACTGGACAACCACTCGTTTATGAATTAAATGATGATTTAAGTTTTAATAGAAAATATTATCTATAAAAAGAAGCTAGAATCAGTATAACTACTGACTCTAGCTTCTTTTCTTTTTATCCATATATGATATTAAGACACCAACAATAAAACCAATAAAGGAAATAACTAACCATGACATCCCCATTTCAAAGAAAGGGAGGTAACTATTAGCTACTTTAAGTAGGCTCTCAATCACAGGTAACTCTTTTAAATTACCAGGTAAATAGTTTAATGCATCAAAAAAACTAGCAAACATCGTAAAGTAAGTCGTTGTTTTATAAATCCATTGCTTATCACCAATAAACGGATCCAAAATACCTAATATAATTAATGTCATAGCTAATGGATAGATAAACATTAACACTGGTAGAGAGATAGCAATAATTTGATTCAATCCAACATTAGCAATTACTGCTGATAGAAAGATACAACCAACTGTAAAAAATGTGTAGGATTTACTAGGATATAATTCACTGAACGTTCTACCAAATGAAGTTGCTAAACCTATGGCTGTTTTTAAACATGCAACAATAACAATAGCAGCCAGTAAAATACTACCAGTTACTCCAAAATAATGTTCTCCTACTTGAGCTAATGTAATACCACCGTTTTTATTCAGATTTAATGTCCCTAAACTCATAGTTCCTAACAATGCTAATAATGTGTAAATGACACCCATTAAAATTATTCCTAAGGCACCCGATTTTATTGTCTCTTTTGCTATATGTTTCGGTTCTGTAATTCCAAAATTCTGAATATTCTCAATGATCAACATGCCAAAAGCCAAAGCTGCTAAAGCATCTAAAGTATTATACCCCTCCTGAAAACCTTTCAAAAAAGCTCCTTCTGTGTAAGCACTTTGTACTGCTGCATCTTGAATAGAACCTAGTGGATTAATAAAAGCCATTCCCAATATCATAAATAATAGAACTAAAAATAATGGCGTTAAAAACTTGCCAATATAATCCAATATTCGACTTGGTTTTCTTGAAAAAAAGTATACAGTACAAAAAAATAAAGTACTAAATAACAATAACGATATCGTGTGAAGATTTTTAGGAATAAATGTAGAAAAAGCAATCTCAAATGAAGTACTAGCTAGACGAGGCATAGCAAATATAGGACCTATAATAAGGTATAAAATTGAGGTGAAATACTTAGCATACCCTTCTCCCACCTTACTTGCCAAAGAGAATAAATTAGGGCTCCTTGATACACCAAAAGATAGTAAACCTAAAAAAGGTAACCCTATTCCTGTTATTAAAAAACCTAAATTAGCACTTAATACATTGGCTCCTGCCTCTTGCCCCATTTGAATAGGAAAAATTAAATTACCTGCTCCAAAAAACAAGCCAAAAATTAATGAGCCAATAAAAAAACGATCTTTTCTTAATAATTTTGTATTCATCAAACAGCTCCAATCTATTTTTTTGTAAAATAAAAGCTTAGAATATTATATTCTAAGCTTTTATATAATGACCCGTACGGGACTCGAACCCGTGTTACCGCCGTGAAAGGGCGGTGTCTTAACCGCTTGACCAACGGGCCAGATTTTAGAAAAATACTACTATGGAGAAGGAGGGATTTGAACCCTCGC
>NZ_JBMEAO010000014.1:0-99612 GCF_048815235.1 Vagococcus fluvialis | reverse complement strand
AGTATGACATGTGGTGTCCTCCTTAGATTGTTCTTTCGCAATTTCATTCTAACGGATATCACATGTTTTTTTGTATAAAAAAACTGTTGATAGTTTTAAACTACCAACAGTAGAAATTATAGAGCCTGATAATATTGACGGCGTCATTGTTTAACCAAGTAAAGCCTTTAACTAATTGGTTGTGTTCTTTTTTATCTGTTAATTCCTGATTACTATTTTTAAATAAACCTTGAAAAAAGCTTCCTATGAAGCTATCTACTAAAGAACCCAGAAAACCGAGGCTTATAATGATGATATATTGGTTTGAATCAATTGATATCGTATGAAAAAGATTGAAAAAGAGAAAAAGGAAAACAACGCAAATACTTGCAACAAGTGAAGCGAGTGTTCCTAGAAGGCTAATACCTCCTGAGATACCTTTTAGGATAACTGTGAAACTTCTTAAATCAAATGTCTTTCTTTTACTTAGGATTCCTATTTCGGATGCCCATGTATCTGCTGTTGCTGCAGCAATGGATGTTAAATAGGCTAATACAAAAGTAGTGTTATTTGTGATAAGGTAAGCGATAATACACAGAGTTGCTGGTAATGTGTTAGCTAAAATTTGGAAGGAGTCTCTAGCGTTTAATTTCTCGTGTACTTGTTTTTCTAGTTCTAAACTAGATGGGAAAAAGATAGATTTGAACAGTTTAATAGCTAAGGAAGAGCCGAATAAAAAGATAATAGAGCTCCAAATGGCTAAGTTTCCTGAAAGAGCGATAATAGTTCCAGTGATGATAGTAGTAAAAATACCGTCAAAAGAAATAGCTTTAAAATGATAACCTGTAAGGCTTAAAAGAGTGCTTCCGATTAAACCGATTGCTAATAAAAAGATGGTCATATTCTTCCTCCAATTGATTTCTTTGTTTACTATATCATGTGAGTTAGATGAAAATAAAGTGTAAAAAGGTTGAGAAACTGTTTACTTAGACGTAAAATGAATGGTGAGAGCAAAAAAAGGGAATGGAGAAGACAATATGTATAAAGACGATAGCTTGGCGTTACATACAGATTTATATCAATTAAACATGATGAAAACTTATTGGGAGTTAGATCGTGCTGATTTAAATTCTGTTTTTGAATGCTATTTTAGAGATATGCCTTTTAAACATGGTTATGCCATATTTGCTGGTTTAGAAAGAGTGGTTAATTATTTAGATAATTTATCTTTTTCAGATAGTGATATAGCGTATTTAAGAGAAGTGACAGACTACCCAGAAGAGTTCTTAACCTATTTGAAAGATTTTTCATTTAAATGTACGGTTAGATCTGTTGTGGAAGGTGAAATGGTTTTTAACGATGAGCCGTTATTCCAAGTGGAAGGGCCTTTAGCACAGTGTCAATTAATTGAAACAGCTATTTTAAATATTATTAATTATCAAACGTTAATAGCAACTAAAGCAGCAAGAGTACGAGCTGTTTGTGAAGATGATATGGTTATGGAGTTTGGGACAAGAAGAGCGCAAGAAATGGATGCTGCTATTTGGGGGACGCGTGCTGCTTATATTGGTGGTTGTGACGCGACAAGTAACGTTAGAGCGGCTAAAATTTTTGGTATGCCGGCTTCAGGTACTCATGCTCATAGTTTAGTGCAATCTTATTTAGATGATTATGAAGGTTTTAAAGCTTATGCGATGACTCATAAAGATTGTGTCTTTTTAGTGGATACCTTTGATACGTTGAAATCGGGTGTACCTAATGCGATACGTGTTGCCGATGAAATGGGCGATAAAATTAATTTTCTAGGTGTTAGAATAGACAGTGGAGATATGGCTTACATATCTAAAAAAGTTAGACGTCAGTTAGATGAAGCGGGATATACAGAAGCTAAAATCTACGCATCAAATGACTTAGATGAATCAACTATTTTGAACTTAAAAATGCAAAAAGCTAAAATTGATGTGTGGGGAATTGGAACCAAATTAATTACAGCTTATGATCAACCAGCTTTAGGTGCAGTTTACAAGTTAGTATCAATAGAAAATCAACGTGGTGAAATGATTGATACAATCAAACTTTCTAGTAATGTTGAAAAGGTAACGACACCTGGTAAAAAGAAAGTATGGCGTATTACTGGTGAAGATGGTAAATCTGAAGGAGATTATGTGACGTTATGGCATGAAGATCCTCGTGATCAAGAAGATTTATACATGTTCCATCCAGTTCATACCTTTATTAATAAAACGGTTAGTAATTTTGAAGCACGTCCTTTACTTCGAGATATTTATATTGAAGGTGAACGTGTGTATGATTTACCTGATTTAGTATCGATAAAAGAATTTGCTAAAAGTAACTTAGATTCATTGTGGGAAGAGTATAAACGTAACTTAAACCCTCAAAAATATCCAGTTGATTTATCAATGGAGTGTTGGCAACATAAAATGAATACAATTGAAAAAGTAAAAAAAGGTGTTAGATAGTCATTTAGGTTAGAAAAATGAGAGCGTGTCAGTTAGATGACATGCTCTCGTTTTTTTATTTGTGATAGTGATAATTGACGTACTCTAAAAGTAGTTGTAATTCATTGATTTCTTCTTGAATTTTACAACCGACAGATGTATCTTTTACCCTTTTTCTTTGGACAGGTCTATCAACTAGGCGTTTTATTGATAAAATGTCATCTTGATTTTCGATGACTTCTTTGACAGAAGAGAAAGGTTTGTGAGCCACTAGTTGCATACCGTAAGAATTGTATAAAAGAGTATAGCCAGCTAAACCAGTTGTTTTCTGATAAGGTTTTGAAAAACCACCATCAATCACGATTAATTTTCCGTTTGCTTTAATAGGGTTTTCACCTTTTATTTCTTTAATAGGTGTGTGTCCGTTAATTAGATGGCTATCAGGACCGTTTAAACCGAATTCTTTTAGAATTGCTTGTATTGTCTCTTCTTTCTCTCTTAGAGCGTAATAGGCATTTTTTTCTTCAGTATGAGTTTCTTTTTCTTTGATAAAGTATCGTTCAAAAGTCGTCATTTCTTTTTTTCCAAACAAAGAAGAGTATTCTCCAGACCATAAGTACCAAAGACTATCTGTTTCGTAATTATCAGGCGTGTGAGGCGTTTGATAAGCTTTTCTAAGGGCTACTTCGAAATAATCAATTAAAGATTTACCGCTATAGTTTTTACCGTCTAAGATGATTGATTGGAAAGTACCATCATCGCTTAGGGGGACACAACCATGAATTAATAGGTTTTCGTTATGTACGAGATACATGCTACCTTTTTCTAAAAGAAAGTTAGTATGGCGTCTTAACTTTTCTGAGTAGATAAAATTGTGCAGTAAACGACTGATTACTTCTTCTTCCTCAGCTGTCAGTGTGGCAGGGGAATCTGGATTAACAGTGTGGAAACAAGTGTCGTGTAGCTTATATGTGCTTCCTTTAATTTGAACAGTTTGTTTTTCGAAATCAGTGTTACTTAATAATAAACGATGATCCATCATGAATTCTGGTCGTCTTTTAACAAGTTGCTCTTCCAATTTGAATTGTAAGATAGCTGCGGCTTGGTGTATTTTATTGGTTTCAAGTAACTCTTCTTTGCTGAAGTGGGTCCCTTCTTCTACTTTTGGTTGAAAAGCAGAGTTGTCATCGTAATATTTTTCAGCATAAGTTAAAAGAGGTCTTAAATTGATGCCGTAAGTGTCCTCAATGATAGAAAGGTTATTGTATCTAGCTGAGATTCGAATAGTGTTCATCATGCAAATCGGAGAACCAGCAGCTGCACCAATCCAGATGATATCGTGGTTGCCCCACTGAATATCAAGAGAGTGGTGAGTCATCAGACGTTCGATAATTTTATCAGGCTCAGGTCCACGGTCGTAAATATCTCCTACGACATGTAGGTGGTCGACTACTAATCGTTGGATAGTGTAACTTAAATCAATAATTAAATTCTCAGCTTGTTTTAAAAAGACAACGTTTTCAATTATTTGTTTAGAGTAACTTTTTTTATCGTCGTGAGTATTTGTCTCTGATAATAATTCTTCAATGACATAAGAAAATCGTTTTGGGAATGTTTTTCTTAATTTAGAACGAGTGTATTTTGATGAGCAGAAGCGAATTAATTGAATTAATTGGTCAATTGTTTTTTCATACCACTCATTTGATTTAGTTGCAGTTAGAATCTTTAGTCTGTCTTCAGGGTAATAAATTAAAGTTGCTAATTCATTTTGTTCTTGCTCGGATAGAGAATGGTGGAATAGTTCTTTGATTTTTTCTTTAATATTGCCTGAACCGTTTCTCAAAATGTGTTGAAAAGCGCTGTACTCTCCGTGCAAGTCGCTGACGAAATGTTCGGTTCCTTTGGGTAAATCAAGGATGGCTTTCAAGTTGATAATCTCACTGATAATCTCAGAAGATGAGTTAAATTTTGTGCTTAATAGGTCGAAATACTTATCTTTTTTTATCATTTTATAAATATACCTCTATTAGTTTTTAATGTAATAATAGAATAATATTTAGTGTTAGTCAAATGTATACCAATTAATAGTATGTTTTTTGAATTGTAATCTGATTAAAAAGTTTGTATAATCAACAAGGAATTAAGAGGAAGGATGAGATGATGAGAAATGAAATGATGCATCGTCCGGTTTTAAAGGACGAAGTGTTGGATTTAGTTAGAAATAGACAAAATAAAGTGACTGGTGAATTAGGAGAAATCCAACGTCAAGCTACAGAGGATAATGTGCCGATTATTCCAAATGAGACAGCTAGTTTCTTAACTTTTTTCTTAAAACAAATTAAAGCTAAAAATGTATTAGAAATAGGAACAGCTATTGGTTTTTCAGCTAGTTTGATGTTAGATGCGATGGGTGAGGGTGCTCACGTGACAACTGTGGATCGTTTTGATGTGATGATCAGAAAAGCTAAAAAGAATTTTGAGAAACTTGGTGTTTTAGATCAGGTGACTTTACTTGAAGGAGATGCTAAAGAAGTTTTACCTACTTTGGATGGTCCTTTTGATTTTATTTTTATGGATAGTGCTAAATCTAAGTATATTGAGTTTTTACCAGAGTGTTTAAGAGTTTTAAAAGTTGATGGGGTATTAATGATTGATGATGTTTTCCAAGCGGGGACAGTGATGCATGATATTAAAGAAATACCTAAAAGTCAGAGAACTATATATCGTAAGTTAAATCAATTATATGATGTGGTGTTGAATCATCCTGACTTAACAGTAACAATTTTACCTTTAGGTGATGGTGTTTTAATGATATCTAAAGATAAAGAAAATATTGAATTATAAGCAACAAAAAAAGCAAAAGACCAAGTCTTTTGCTTTTGTTTTTTTATAAACGTCGCAGAAGGGATTCGAACCCCTGACCGTTCGCTTAGAAGGCGAATGCTCTATCCAGCTGAGCTACTGCGACTGGTTTGCTTTAAGCAACATGAATATCATAATCAATTTTGAGACAATAGTCAACTGTTATTTTAAAAAAAGTTAAAAAAAGTTAAAACACGTTGGAATACCTAAAAATCGTGTATTTAATGAAAAGAAGGGAAAAATAGATAATAAATCATTTTTAGGTTAAATTACTAGACAAAAAGGGTTGATGTGATATATAATCATTGAAGTGTTATTAGAAGTTGTGGGAAACTATCTTATAATCAATTAATATTAAATTTAGTTAAGGGGAAGAATGCAAAATGGGGAAAATCGATCCACGAGTTGTGAAAACTCGTAAAAAATTAAGACAAGCGTTTTTAGATTTATTAAAAACACGTCAATTGATGGACATGAATATTAAGGATTTAACGAATCAAGCCGGTGTCACAAGAGGGACGTTCTATTTACATTACCGCGATAAAGACACATTCGTTGAAACAATCATGGAAGAAATTATTGAAGATTTTTACGATCATGTTGTTGAATACGTACCTTTTGAAGGTAACGAAGACAAAATGGTACCAAAAATTGTATTAGACAGAGTATTTGACTACATTGGTGAGTCACCAGAATTCTTTGTGACATTATTAAAAGAAAACGATGCAGAAGAGTACCGTTTATTATTTAGTGATAAAATGTATGACTACATTTTACAACATGTTAGCTTTGGTAATTCTATTCCTGTTAGAAAAACACCAAAAGAATTATTAAATAATTTCTTAGTTTATGCTTTATTAGGAATAGCTGATGCTTGGGTAGTAGAAGGTAAAATTTATGCTAACCACTACATGGCGACTAATGTTGCTAAATTATTTAAGTCAGAATTATTTATTGAAATTGGCTTAGAAGAATTTTTTATCGCTAAAATGGATTAAAAAAATAGCAAGAGAGGTCAAAAATAGATTGACCTCTCTTTTTATTTTTGGTATGATACTAATGTTGTATTTGTGTGCACCACATCTACAACCGCACAAATTAAGTTACTAAGTCCATATTTATATGGCGCTTAAGCTGGCGAGTCTAAGAAAAAAGAAGGAGGTGCGAAGCAAACATGTACGCTATTATTAAAACTGGTGGTAAACAATTAAAAGTTGAAGTAGGTCAAGCTATTTACGTTGAGAAATTAAACGTTGAAGCTGGCGAAAAAGTTATGTTTGACGAAGTCATTTTAGTAGGTGGAGAAACAACAAAGATTGGTGCTCCAACTGTTGAAGGTGCAACTGTTGAAGGAACTGTTGAAAAACAAGGAAAACAAAAGAAAGTTGTTACTTACAAATATAAAGCTAAAAAAGATTCACATCGTAAACAAGGTCATCGTCAACCTTACACTAAAGTAATGATCGATGCAATTAACGCTTAATTAAGCAATTAGAAAGTAGGTATCTTGATGATTAAGGCTACCTTTAAACAAAAAGAAGATGGTGAAATCGTTTCTTTTGAAATGACAGGCCATGCTGATTTTGCTGAGATGGGTTCTGATATCGTATGTGCTGCAGCTTCTAGTTTATCTATAAATGCAGTTAATAGTATTGAAGAGCTAGCTGGTTATCAACCAATTGTTGACGTATCTGACGGGTATTTGTACCTTGAATTGTTATCTGAAATGTCAGATGTACAAAGAGCGGTTACAGATATTTTGTTAAAAAGTTTATTGATTGGTTTAAGAGGTATCGAAGAAGAATATAAAGAATATATTCAAGTGAAGACTATATAGAGGAGGTGCTTTACTCATGTTGAAAATGAATTTACAATTATTCGCGACTAAAAAAGGTGGAGGTTCTACATCAAACGGCCGTGATTCACAATCAAAACGTTTAGGTGCTAAACGTGCTGACGGACAAACTGTTTCAGGTGGTTCAATTTTATACCGTCAACGCGGTACTAAAATCTACCCAGGTGAAAACGTAGGTCGTGGTGGAGATGATACTTTATACGCAAAAGTTGAAGGTGTGGTACGTTTCGAACGTAAAGGCCGCGACAAAACTCAAGTATCTGTATACCCAGTAGCTAAATAATTAATTAAAACAACTCGTTATTTTTAACGGGTTGTTTTTTTGTTTTCATGGGTGGATTGGTTTAATTTGACAGCTTGATTTGTTATAATGGATAGGAATGGAAAGTGAAAGGAAGGTATTTGAATGACACAACGTATAACTAACTTAAGAGAAAAAATGAAGGCTGAAAATATCACTTCATTTTTAGTAACAAGTCCTTATAATTTAAGATACTTAACAGGATTTACAGGAACAACAGGTTTAGCATTAATTGGTTTAGAAGAAGCCTTTTTTATAACAGACTTTAGATATACTGAGCAAGCTGCAGAACAATGTGTTGGCTATGAAGTAGTGAAAAATGTTGGTCCTATTTTAGAAGTAGTAGCAGATTTAGTAGAGAAAAAAGGAATGATGAACTTAGCATTTGAAGAAAGTTTTGTTCCTTTTAAACAATATGTTGATTTAGAAACGTTATTAGAAGTTGATTTAATTCCTGTTTCAGGAATGATTGAAGAATTACGTGAAGTGAAAGATCAGTCGGAAATTGAAATTGTAGAAAAAGCCTGTGAAATTGCAGATAAGGCATTTTCTCACATTTTGACTTACATTAAACCAGGTATGACTGAGATTCAAGTAGCTAATGAGCTTGATTTTTATATGCGTTCTCTAGGCGCTAGTGGTGTATCTTTTGAAACGATTGTAGCTAGTGGGTTACGTTCAGCGATGCCACATGGTGTTGCAAGTGATAAAGTAATTGAAGAAGGTGACTTTGTTACGATTGATTTTGGTTGTTATTATCAAGGTTACGTATCTGATATGACTAGAACGATTTCATTAGGTGAACCAAGTGAAAAATTAAAAGAAATTTATGAAATTGTTAGAGAAGCACAACAAAAAGTATTAGACGTAGCGAAACCAGGTATGACAGGTATTGAACTAGATGCAGTAGCAAGAGATTATATTGCTTCTAAAGGATACGGAGAAGCATTTGGTCATTCAACAGGGCATGGTATTGGTTTAGAGATTCACGAAGGACCTAATGTGTCTAAATTAGCAGAAAAAGCCTTTGTTCCAGGAAACATCATTACTAACGAACCGGGAATTTATCTACCAGGAATTGGTGGAGTTCGTATTGAAGATGATATGTTAGTAACAGAGAATGGTATTAAGACGTTGACACATTCTAAAAAAGAGCTTATTATTTTATAGAATAGGAATCGTTCGCTTATTAGTGTAAAGTGAACAGTCAGGAGGCAGTGTATGATATCAGTAAATGATCTGAAAACAGGCTTGACGATAGAAGTTGATGGCAACATTTTTCGAGTAATTGAATTTCAACATGTGAAACCGGGTAAAGGTGCGGCGTTTGTTCGTACTAAATTAAAAAACCTAAGAAATGGTAATACAGCAGAAAAAACATTTCGTGGTGGTGAAAAAGTAGCTAAGGCTCAAATTGATAACCATAAAATGCAATACTTGTACGAATCAGCAGGTAGTCATGTGTTTATGGATATGAATACTTATGAACAAATTGAGTTACCAGGGGACGTTATTGAAGAAGAATTGAAATACTTGTTGGAAAATAGTGAGTGCAACATCATTATGTATGGTAGTGAAACTCTAGGAGTAGATTTACCGAATACGGTTGAACTAACTGTAGCAGAAACTGAGCCAGGTATTCGTGGAGATACATCATCAGGTGGATCAAAACCAGCAGTTATGGAGACTGGATTAGTTGTTCAAGTGCCGTTCTTTGTCAATGCTGAGGATCGTTTGATTATCAATACTGGTGACGGCTCTTATGTATCACGTGCTTAGTCAATAACTGAAGGAGGAAAGACAGATGGCAGAAAATAAAAACTTAGTCCTAAGCAATAATAATCAAGAAATTGGTGGAGAAATTGTTGTTGCTCCTGAAGTATTAGAAATTATTGTGGGGATTGCAGCATCTAAAGTAAAAGGTGTTTATGCAATGCGCGGTAATTTAGCATCTAATGTAACGGAATTATTTGGTGGTTCAGCTCATGATAAAGGCGTTCACCTAAAAAATGATGATGGCAATATCAAAATTGATTTATTCTGTTACTTAAATTATGGTGTTTCAGTACCTAAAGTAGCAATGGACATGCAAGAAAAAGTAAAACAACAAGTTCTTTATATGACGGATTTAGAAATTTCAGAAGTAAATATTCACGTTGTGGGTGTTGTGCCTGAAAAAGTAACATTACCTGATTTAGATGAGTTGTTTGCTTCAGAAGATGAGGAAGAATAAAGTGGAGTTAACAAGACACCAATTAAGAGAAGTCGCTTTTCAAGTTAATTTTTCAATGTTATATGCAACAGATTTAACTGTTGAAGAAGCAATTGAAAATGTTATGGCGTTATATGAAGAGCAAGAAGAAGTAGTTATTCCTCAATATGTGGAATTAGTAGTAACAGGTGTTAAAGAACACCAAGAAGAGTTAGATACGTTAATCGAAAAACATTTAAAACGTTGGAAAGTGAGCAGAATCGCTAAAACGGATTTGGTCATTTTAAGACTTGCTTTATTTGAGATGCTTTATGTGTCAGATATACCAAATAAAGTTTCTTTAAATGAAGCCTTAGAAATCGCTAAAACATTTAGTGATGACGAATCACGTCGTTTTATTAACGGTGTCTTATCATCTGCAATGAACGAATTAGACTCAAGCAATTAAGTTGCTTGAGTTTTTTTGTTGGTTTGAAGCGGTCTTTTTTTATGCTAAAATGGGGATAAGTGTGATTAAATTTGGAGGTGCTTTTTTGTGGCAATTAAGTTAGATGGAAAAAGTTTAGCAGAAAAAGTTCAGGATAAGCTGAAAGAAGAAGTGTCTAAATGGAATGAAGCTGGAAAACAACTTCCAAAACTTGTAGTAATACTGGTTGGCGATGACGTTGGGAGCCAGGTTTATGTTAGAAATAAAGAAAGAGCTGCAAAAAAAATTGGGTTTTATTCACAAGTTGATCGTTTAGAAGAAACTGTAACAGAAGAAGAATTATTAAAAATGATCGAGGATTATAATTTAGATGACGATGTGGATGGTATTTTAGTACAATTACCTTTACCAAAACATATCGATGAAGAAAAAATCCTTTTAGCCATTGATGCTAAAAAGGATGTAGACGGTTTTCATCCTTTAAATATGGGGAAATTATTTATTGGAGAACCGGATAAATTACCTTGCACACCGTATGGAATTATTAGATTATTAAAAGAATACAACATTGAGTTATCAGGTAAAAATGCTGTGGTTATTGGACGTAGTAATATTGTAGGGAAACCAATGGCGCAACTGCTATTAATGGAAGATGCGACAGTGACGATAACTCATTCTAGAACTAAAAATTTAAAAGAGTTAACGAAACAAGCTGATATTGTTGTTGTAGCTATAGGTAAAGGTGAATTCTTAACGGCTGATTACATCAAGGAAGGTGCAGTAGTGGTTGATGTAGGAATGAATCGTCATGATGACGGGCATTTAGTTGGAGATGTGAAATTTGATGAAGTAAGTCAAAAAGCATCTTTTATTACGCCAGTTCCTGGTGGTGTTGGACCGATGACAATTAGTATGTTAATGGAGCAGACAGTAGCAAATAGAAGAGAGAAGTAAAAGGAATGTGAGAAAATGACTGAAAAATATTTAACGGTCACAGCGCTAACTAAATATTTAAAACGTAAATTTGAAGCAGATCCTTATTTAGAGCGAGTGTTTTTAACAGGAGAAATGTCAAACTTCAGAATGCGTCCTAATGCTCATCAGTATTTTAGCTTGAAAGATGATAAAGCCAAAATTTCAGCGATTATGTTTAAGGGTGCGTTTAACAAGTTGAAATTCCAACCAGAAGAAGGAATGAAAGTTCTTGTTATTGGTAGGATTTCACTTTATGAACCTGGTGGAAGTTACCAAATTTACATTGAACATATGGAACCTGATGGTGTAGGAGCTCTTTATCAAGAGTTAGAGAAAAGAAAGCAAGTTCTGTTAAAAGAAGGGCTCTTTAAGGAAGAATTTAAACAAAAACTAGTTAAATACCCTAAAAAAATTGCGGTTGTTACTAGCCCGAGTGGTGCGGTAGTTAAAGATATTATAACAACGGTGAAAAGGCGTTACCCGATTGTTCAGTTGGTTGTTTTTCCAACACTTGTACAAGGAGATAAAGCTGCTGATGATATTGTTAAACGAATTAAAGAAGTAGATGATTCAGGTGAATTTGATACGATGATTGTTGGTCGTGGTGGCGGTTCTATCGAAGATTTATGGCCCTTTAATGAAGAGCGGGTGATTCGTGCTATTTTTGAATCACGAACGCCGATTGTGTCTTCGGTAGGACATGAAACAGACGTTACATTGGCTGATTTAGTTGCTGACGTAAGAGCAGCGACACCGACAGCCGCGGCAGAACTATGTACGCCGGTTTTATCAGAAGAAATCATGAAAATAAAAGAAAGAGAAAATCGTTTAATTCAAGGGATGACTCATCAAATTACAGTGAAAAAACAACGTTACACTCATTTGTCAGAGTCCTTTGTTTTCAAACAACCTAAAAGATTGTATGAAGCTTTTTCAATTCAATTAGATACGCTCAATAGACGATTGGAGCAAGGGTTAAGTCTTGAGATTCGTCAAAAGGAACGTGTGTATAATGAATTGGTTAAGCGTTTGGAAAATCAAACGCCAGAAGATAAGATTAAGTTAAGAAATCAACAAATTGTTTATTTAGATGAAAAATTAGAACAAGCGATGATAAACTTAATGAAAGATAAAACAAGACGCTTTAATGAAATGGTGTCCCAGTTAGATATGTTAAGTCCTCTTCAAACGATGTTAAGAGGCTACAGTTATGTAACATTAGAAAATCAAATAGTGAAATCCGTAAAAGGGTTAGAAGTGGATGAACCAATAGAAATACATTTAGCAGATGGTACCGCTACAGCCGTAGTAAGGGACGTTTCATTACGAGAAGGAGAATAAGAGAATGGCTACTGAAAAAAAACAAACATTTGAAGAAGCAATTGCAGACTTAGAAGTCATTGTAAAACAATTAGAGACAGGTGAAGTTCCTCTAGAAGAGGCTTTAGAGAAATTTCAAAAAGGAATGGCTTTGAGTAAGTCTTGTCAAGATACACTTGTGAAAGCGGAAGAGACGCTTACTAAAATTATGTCAGATGATGGACAAGAAATCCCTTTTGAAGAAGTGGGAGAGTAAGTCATGGGACAAACGTATAAAGAATTTGCATTAGAACATGGTCCTGTGATTAATCAAAAGATGTACGATTTTTTAGAAGAGAATAATCAATCAGATTTATTATTTGAAAGCATGACTTATTCTTTAGATGCTGGTGGGAAAAGATTTAGACCATTACTGTTATTAGCGACTATTTCTTTTATTGGCAATACTTTGGATAAATCTCATTATGAAGTGGCAGCAGCTCTTGAAATGATCCATACATATTCACTTATCCATGATGACTTACCTGCAATGGATGATGACGATTTAAGACGAGGGAAACCAACTAACCACAAAGTATACGGTGAAGCAATGGCTATTTTAGCAGGGGATGCTTTATTAACAGAAGCATTTCATTTGTTAGCGACGATGGAAGTAGATAGTGGGTTAAAAATAGAATTAATTCGTCTTTTATCTAAAGCGTCAGGTTCAGAAGGAATGATTGCTGGCCAAGTAGAAGATATTTTAGGTGAAGATAAAAAAATTAGTTTTAGAGAATTACAGAAGATGCACCAGAAAAAAACAGGTATGTTAATTCAATACGCTGTTGAAGCGGCTTGTGTCATGAGTATGACGTCTTTTGAAGTGAAAAAATGGCTACTAGAATATGCTCAAAATATTGGAATAGCCTTTCAAATTCGTGATGATTTACTTGATGTTATTGGTGACGAAGAGAAAATAGGTAAAAAAGTAGGCGCTGATGAAGCTCATAATAAAAATACTTACGTATCTTTATTAGGGGTAGAAGGAGCGACTAAAGCTTTTGAAAATCATTGTGATTTGGCAAAAGAATCCCTGGAAAAAGCAAAAAGTTTCTTGAATCATACCAAAGAAACGACGCTTTTAGAAATTATTATAGAAGAGTTGAAGGTAATCTAATGGCTGAAAAAATAAAAAAAGAACGAGTAGATGTATTGCTTGTGCAACAAGGTCTAAGTGAAACACGAGAAAAAGCAAAACGTAATGTCATGGCAGGGTTAGTTTGCGATGAAAAAAATATTCGTTATGATAAACCAGGTGAAAAAATCTCAGTGGATACTGTATTGAGATTGAAGGGGCAAGCACTAAAATATGTCTCTCGTGGTGGATTGAAACTTGAAAAAGCAATGACTGTTTTTGGAATTGAGTTTGAAGGGAAAACATTATTAGATATAGGTTCTTCTACTGGAGGGTTTACAGATGTTGCTCTTCAGAATGGAGCTAGAATGAGTTATGCTTTAGATGTAGGGTCTAATCAATTAGCGTGGAAGTTGCGTCAAGATGAACGTGTAGAAGTAATGGAGAAAACTAATTTTCGTTATTCTAAATTAGAAGATTTTTCCAAAGGGCAGCCAGATATTGCGACAATAGACGTATCCTTTATCTCTTTAAAATTAATTTTACCTGTTTTAAAAGAAATACTATCAAAAGAGGGCGAAGTAGTTGCCTTAATAAAACCTCAATTTGAAGCTGGTCGTGAACAAGTGGGGAAAAAAGGAATTATTAGAGATAAAAAGGTTCATTTGTCAGTTTTAAATGAAGTCGTAGCTTTTATTCAAGAGTTTGGATTTAATGTAGTGGCTTTAGATTATTCACCTATTACAGGTGGTGACGGTAATATTGAATTTCTTGCTCATTTAAAACATGCAGATGGCTTAGGTGAGTTTTTAAGCGAGGTAACAACAGATGAAATCGTTGAGCGTTCTCATAGTAGGTTATCTTAGCATTAAATAGGAGGTTAACTAGTGAGAAAGCAAGAGAGACAACGTTGGATATCAAAAATAATAAAAGAAAATAGCGTGACAAAGCAAGAGGATTTGGTACGATTATTAATTGAAAATAATATACCAGTCACACAGGCAACAGTTTCTAGAGACATTAAAGAAATGAATTTAATCAAAGTGTTATCAGAAGACAAAGTTTATAAATATAGCTTACCTCAACAAGATAACTCTGAATTAGTTCGCTTCAAAAAACTATTAAAAAATAGTTTCGTTCAAATGGATTGTTTAGATAATATGATTGTTGTTAATTTAAAGCCAGGAAGTGGTTTTGCTCTGGGAGGATTGATTGAATCAGCTTATCCAGAAGGTCTTTTTACAGTAATGTCCAATGATGATAAAATTTTAGTTATTATGAAAACGGAGCAAGAAGCTCAGATTCTTCAAAACAAGATGAAAGAAATCTTAGCGTAGAAGGTGAAGAAGAAATGATACAAGAATTATCTGTTCAAGATTTTGCGATTATCTCGAGTTTAAATATTGAATTTAAAGAAGGTATGACAGTTCTAACTGGTGAAACTGGTGCTGGTAAGTCGATTATTATTGATGCTATGGGACTGCTTGTAGGCGGAAGAGGATCCAGTGATTTTATCCGTGACGGCATGGATAGATGTCGAATTGAAGGGTCTTTTTACATTGAGAATAAAGAGTATATGGCTAGTTACCTTGAAGAAAAAGGTATCGAAATGCCAGACGATTTGTTAATCATTCAAAGAGAGATATTTCGTAATGGAAGAAATAATTGCCGGATTAATGGTCAACTAGTAAACACTAAGGTTTTGAGAGAAGTAGGACAACAATTAGTTGATATACACGGTCAAAATGAACACCAAGAATTGATGAATCCTATCCATCATCTAAGTTTATTAGATGAATTTTCAGGAGGAGCTATCGATAGCTTATTAATTCCATATCGCCAACATTATCAAAAACATCATGAATTAAAAATGAAAATAAAAAAATTCTATGATCATGAGAAAGAACATGTTCAAAGAATGGACATGTTGCAATTTCAGTATGATGAGATCAGAGAATCTGAGTTAATTGAGGGTGAAGAAGAAAAACTTTTAGATGAGCGTAAGAAGATGTTAAGTTTTCAGCAAATAACAGAGGCTCTAAAAAATACTTACCAATATATTAACGGGGAAGAAAATCATAGTTTAGATTACATTGCTCAAGCTATGAATGAGATGACTAGTATTGAGCATTTGGATTCAGATTATCAAGAAGTCTCTGAGTTAATTCAAACGGGATATTATTCTCTTCAAGAAGCTATAGGTAATGTGACTGGACTCTTAGACGCTTTAGAGCTAGATGAAGAGCGTTTAAATGAGGTAGAGAGTCGCCTTGATTTGATTCGTCAGTTGAAGCGCAAGTACGGTGAAGATGTGGCGAGTGTAATTGCTTATTTTGAAAAAATATCTGAAGAACTTTCATATGCTGAGATGGACGACTTGGATATTGAGAGTCTTGAAAAAGCACTTATTGCAGAAGAAAAAACGTTAGATGATTTAAGTCAGAAGTTAACTGAAGAACGTAAAAATATTAGTCAGTCACTTGAAGAAGATATTTTAAAAGAGCTTAAAAGTCTCTATATGGAAAATACGAAATTTAAAGTTGTTTTTGAAGAGATGGCTGGTTACGGGGAGTCTGGTAAGGATAAAATTGAATTCTTTATTTCTGCTAACGTAGGAGAAGAATTGAAACCTTTAACAAAAGTTGTCTCAGGTGGAGAACTTTCAAGAGTGATGTTAGCTATTAAAACGATTTTTTCTAAAACGCAAGGAATTACTAGTATTGTGTTTGACGAGGTAGATACAGGTGTTAGTGGAAGAGTAGCTCAAGCAATTGCAGAAAAAATTCATGAAATTGGGAAAAATTCTCAAGTGTTATGCATTACTCATTTACCTCAAGTTGCAGCTATTTCTGATACGCAGTACTTTATCAAAAAAGAGATTATAAATAATCGAACAGAAACAAGTGTTAAAGAACTAACCTCAGAAGAAAGAGTTTCTGAAATTGCTAGAATGTTATCAGGTGCTGAAGTGACGCCGTTAACACTGGATCATGCTAAAGAGTTATTAGCTTTAGCGCAAGGTAAATAACTAGAACAAACTAAAAAGCCGCTATATTGAAAGGTTTGAAGCTTTCAGTATAACGGCTTTTTTCATTTAAATGATTAGATTAGAACATACCTAAACTAGTTAAGGCAGCTAGTACAGTACCGCCAACCATGGCAAGTAACATAACCCAAACAACTACTTTAGTAATTTTTGAAAAAGTACTTTTTTCTTTTTTGTCCATTGTTTTACACGTCCTTAGTTTGATAATCTCATGACTTAGTTTACACTGAATAGAGGCTATAATTCAAGTGTAAATGCTTTTAGATGTGAGTATTGATTGAATCGGCTATCTATATGTTTTATAATATATAAAGAATGAAAAAAAGAAACAATCCATTATGTAATGTTTGTTACAAAGAAGTCGTGTATCGTTTTGTAAATGTTATTAGATTGACATCTAGTTAGAGTATAATATGACTGTCTTAGTAAAGAACATGGGATTGTGAAGGGGTATATACATGACCATAACAATTAGCATATTTCTGTGGTATTTATTTCCATTGGTATTACTGTTTTTAAGCTCATTATTTGTAAAAAAAACCAATATTGGTACTAAATATGGTGTCAAAGCGCCTGATATCGCAACTGCATTTCTTTTAATTGGTATTCATAATTTATCAAAGGCGACTTTTGGCGAAAGTTTTTTACCATACACTTTATTAATTGTCTTATTAGTTTCGATGTTGATTGCGGTGTTTCAAGCTTATCAATTTAAAGAAATTAGGTACAAGCGGTACTTTAAGATGGTTTGGCGTGTGACGTTTTTGATTACATTACTGATTTATTTTTTACTTATTTTAGTCAGTATTTTCATGTTTCTTAAATAAAAACTAAGACAATAACTAGTAAAGTTACTATTATTGTCTTTTTTGTTTGCTCTTTTCACACAAGGAATACCAAAGTCATTTTTTTTCTTAATAGTGTGGTAGAAAGTGGGGGAATGTGGTAGACTAGTTCTAGTAAGTGGTAACGTGAGGTGACCTTATATGCTGATGGGTGAATATCAACATAACATTGACTCAAAAGGGCGTCTAATTGTTCCTTCAAAGCTACGAGAAGGCTTAGGTGATAAGTTCATCGTAACAAGAGGAATGGATGGATGTTTATTTGGTTATCCGATGGAAGAATGGGCAATCTTAGAAGAAAAAATGAAAGATATGCCACTATCAAAAAAAGATGCAAGAACATTTGTACGCTTTTTTTATTCTGCCGCTACTGAATGTGAAATAGACAAACAAGGGAGAATAAATGTCCCTGTTAATTTAAGAAAATACGCACAATTAGAAAAGCCCTGTATCATTATTGGAGTTTCAAATCGCATTGAGATTTGGAGCGAGGAACGTTGGAATGAATTCTCTCAAGATGCTGAAGAGAATTTTGATGATATTGCTGAAACGATGATTGATTTTGGTTTTTAATTAAAAGGTTGGAGAAATGAATATGTCAGAAACATTTGAACATGTCACTGTTTTGTTAAAAGAAACAGTTGATGGATTAAATATTAAACCTAATGGTGTCTATGTTGACTGTACATTAGGAGGCGCTGGGCACAGCCAGTATCTTCTCTCACAACTATCTAAAGAGGGTCATCTATATGCATTTGATCAAGATGAAACAGCAATTAAACACGCTAAAAAACGTTTAGAAAAAGAAATAAATGACGGGAAAGTTACTTTTATTCAAAGCAACTTTAGACATTTAAAAGAAAAGCTAGAAGAACAAGGCGTGACAAAAATTGATGGCATACTTTACGATTTAGGTGTTTCTTCTCCTCAATTAGACGAGGGCGAGCGAGGCTTTAGTTACCATCAAGATGCTCCTTTAGATATGAGAATGGATCAAAGTGCATCACTTTCTGCTTATGAAGTGATCAATAACTATCCTTATGAGCAATTAGTAAAAATATTTTTTAGATTTGGTGAAGAAAAGTTTTCTAAGCAAATTGCTAGATTGATTGAAAAAACACGTGATGAGAATCCTATTGAAACAACTGGTCAGTTGGTGGATATCATTAAAGAGGCTATTCCAGCTCCTGCTAGACGTAAAGGTGGACATCCTGCCAAACGAGTTTTTCAAGCAGTTAGAATCGAAGTTAATAGTGAACTTGATGTTATAGGAGAATCTGTAGAGCAAGCAATTGATCTACTAGATCACGAAGGTCGTATTAGTGTGATTACTTTCCACTCTTTAGAAGATAAGATTGTAAAAAATATCTTTAAAGAATATAGTCAAGCTAAAGATTTACCGCCTGGATTACCAATGGTTCCAGTCGAGTATCAGCCAACATTAAAGTTGATAAATAGAAAGCCAATTGTTGCAACAGATGAAGAGTTAGAAATGAACAATCGTGCTAGAAGTGCGAAGCTAAGAGTAGCTGAAAAAATAATTCCTGAAAGGATGGTATAGGTATGTCGTTACCAGAAAGAAATGATTTACATATTCATGTAGTTTCGGATGCCCAACCTTCTATTAAGGATGAAAGGTTAAGAGAAACAGTTCCTTATCTTGTTCCTCAAAGTAAATTGAGAAAAGTGAGTAAACTAGAGAAAATAGTATTTTGCGCCTTTATTTTAACATTTTTATTTTTATCAGTTGCGACGATTAAAATGACAACAGCTATTAATCGTGAAGAAGAAGTGATTACTTCTATTCAAAAAGAAATTGATACGTCAAAAAGTACAATTGATAAGTTGGAACAAGAAAAGAATGAACTGTTACGATCAGATCGAGTAAAAGAAATTGCTAATAAAGCAGATATTGAACTTAGAGAAGATAATATAAGGAAAATCAAATAATGAAAAATTTTATTCGAAAGTGTAAAGCGAAAATAGAATCTAAAAATCTAACACCTGCTGGCAATAGAAGAAATGTCGGAATTATTCTTTTTTCCGCTTCTATTGTCATTTTCCTTCTTTTTGCAGTGAGATTTATCTACATTATCGGAGTTGGTAAGGTAGGCTCTGAAAGTTTAGATAAGAAAAGACAAGACCTGTATCAAGGAAGTAGCATCATAAAAGCAAAACGCGGAACCATTTATGATAGAAATGGTTTACCAATTGCTGAGGATGCTACTTCCTATTCGTTATATGCTGAATTAGGAAAAGATTACATCGGTTTAAATAACAAAAAGCTATATGTTCAAAAGAAAGACCATGAAGAAATAGCAAACATCTTAAACAAGTATGCAGGAATTGAAAAAGATTTCACTATCAAGCAATTAAGTAAAGAAGTTAAAAAGAACGAAAATGGTAAGTACTATGGTAGTGCTGAATTTGGGTTGAAAGGGAAAAATCTTTCTCTAGAAACCAAAACTAAAATCGAAAAAGCTTTAAAGGATGCAGGAATTGAAGGGATATACTTTAAAGAACATCCAGATAGAATGTATCCAAATGGGAAGTTTGCTTCCTATGTTGTAGGGTATGCTCAGCCAGAAAATAAAGATGAAGAAGACTCTAAATTAACTGGTGAAAAAGGAATGGGTCTTGAAAAAGCGTATGACGATATTTTAAAAGGAAAAGATGGCTACAAGTATTATCAAAAAGATAGTAAAGGTAATGAGTTACCAGGATCTGTTATTGTTGATAAAGAAGCTGTTGATGGAAAAGATATCTACACAACTTTAGATTCTAATCTACAATTGAGATTAGAAGAAGTGATGGATGATGTGTTTGAAAAATCAACGCCTGATAATATTACAGCGATGTTAATGAGCGCGAAAACAGGAGAAATTTTAGCTGCCTCTCAAAGACCAACCTTTGATCCACAAACAAAAGAAGGTCTATCAGGAGATGATGCTGTTTGGCAAAATATGTTAATTCAAACGCCTTACGAACCAGGCTCTACTATGAAAGTATTCACAGTAGCAGCAGCTCTTGATTCAGGCAATTTAAATGAAAATGAAACTTTCCAATCTGGTAAAATTCAAGTCTATGATACACCGATTAGCGATTGGAAACCTGAAGGAAAAGGAACTATGACATATCGACAAGCTTTAGCTTGGTCAAGTAACGTTGGGATGGTTCATTTAGAACAAAAAATGGGAACGACATGGCAACAATACTTAAACAAATTTGGTTTTGGTAAAACAACTAATTCAGGGTTACCATATGAAGAAGTAGGGGCTATTAATGATAAAAACCCAGTCGATACGGCGATGTCAGCTTTTGGACAAGCAATAGGGGTAACTAACTTCCAAATGATGCAAGGCTTTACAGCCATTGCCAATAAGGGAACTATGTTAAAACCGCAAATTGTTAAAAAAATTACCAATGAAGAAGGTAAAGAAAAAGTTTATGGACCAGAAGAAGTAGGGAATCCAATTAAACCAGAAACGGCTGATAAAGTATTAGATTACATGAAGGACACTGTTGAGGATGAAGTTTATGGAACAGGATATGGTGTTTATAACATTGACGGCGTAAATGTTTCAGCTAAAACAGGTACAGCACAGATTTTTGATGGTGGTCAATTATTAACAGGGCCGAATGATTATTTATATTCAGTGGTTCAAATTGCCCCTACAGAAAATCCTGAGTATATTATGTACGTTACCTTGAAAAAACCAACGATTACAGGAGAACACGGTGATCCTGCTAAATTAGTTTCAGACATTTCTAACAGTATGCTTAAACATGCCTTTACTGTAGATGTTACCAATTCACAAGATTAGAAATAGGAGAAAATCATGATATTATCACAGTTATTAATACCCCTTTCACTGGGGTTTGCTTTTGTCTTAATGGCAATGCCACTTTTTATTGCTTATTTTAAAATGAAAAAAATGGGTCAAGCGATTCGAGAAGAAGGACCACAAGCCCATTTAGCTAAATCTGGAACACCTACTATGGGAGGTTTAATCTTCTTAATTAGTATTGTGTTAGCTTCAATTATTACAGGGATTTGGAAAAATGAGCTAACAGCTTCATTTTGGAGTATCTTATTTATCCTTGCTCTATATGGTGGCTTAGGATTTATCGATGACTTTATTAAAGTCTTTAAGAAAAGAAATTTAGGATTAAATTCAAAACAAAAATTAATTGGCCAAATCGTAGGAGGTATTATTTTATACCTTATTATGAAGTCAGAAGGAATTGATGATTTTCTCTTTATTCCATTTATCGGTCAAGTTGATATTGGCTTTTTCTACGGAGCTTTTGCCATTTTTTGGTTAGTAGGCTTTTCTAATGCTGTTAACTTAACAGATGGAATTGATGGACTTGTGTCAGGTTTAGGTATTATCTCTTTTGGAACATATGCGATTATTGCTTGGCAACAAAAACAGTTTGATATTTTATTAGTCTGTGTGTCAACAATGGGAGCTTTACTAGGTTTCTTCCTATATAATAAAAAACCTGCAAAAATATTTATGGGAGACGTTGGCTCGTTAGCTTTAGGTGGTATGTTAGCAGCTATTTCAATATTACTTCACCAAGAATGGACATTATTATTAATTGGTTTAGTGTACGTGTTAGAAACAGCTAGTGTTATGTTACAAGTTGGTTCATTTAAACTAACTGGAAAAAGAATTTTTAAAATGTCACCTGTTCATCACCATTTTGAATTAAGTGGTTGGAGTGAATGGAAAATAGATATTGTATTTTGGATAGTAGGATTAGTTATGTCAGGATTAACGTTAGGAATTTTATACTTATAAGATAATTAAGGAGAAGCGATTGGAATGAAAGCAACGACAAAATTTGCGAATAAAAAAATATTAGTTTTAGGTTTAGCTCGAAGTGGGGTTGCTGCTGCCAAGTTACTTCATCAATTAGGAGCCTTTGTTACTGTAAATGACGGCAAACCAATTGAAGAAAATCCAGAAGCCCAAGAACTACTAGAACTTGGTATGACTGTCGTAACAGGTAGTCATCCGATTGACTTATTAGATGAAGGCTTCTCCTTAATTGTTAAAAATCCTGGGATTCCGTATACGAATCCTATTCTCGAAAACGCAATTAAAAGAAACATTCAAATAGTAACTGAAGTTGAAGTAGCTTATGAAGTATCTGAAGCTGACTTTATTGGCATTACAGGAACAAATGGTAAAACAACTACAACAACGATGATTTATCACCTATTAAATAGCGAAAGAAAAGCAGGTGAAGCCAAATTAGCAGGAAATATTGGTTTTCCTACAAGTGATGTTGTGTTAGAAGCTAAAAAAGAAGATGTGTTAGTCACTGAATTATCTAGTTTCCAACTAATGGGAATTGAAACTTTTAGACCTAAAGTGGCTTTAATCACCAACTTATTTGAAGCTCATTTAGATTATCATGGTAGTCGTGAAGAGTACGTTAAAGCTAAATGGGAATTACAAAAAAATATGACAAATGAAGATTACTTAGTTTTAAACGGTAATCAAGAAGAATTAAGAGGATTAGCTAAAACAACTAATGCTAAAGTTATTTATTTCTCAACGACATCAGTGGAATTAGAGGGAGCTTATCTGTTAGATGGGCACTTATGTTATCAAGAAGAGCGAATTATGTCTGTTGATGATTTAGGCGTACCTGGAGCTCATAATGTAGAAAATGCGCTTGCGGCAATTGTTATTGCGAAATTATACGGTATCTCTAATGAGAGCATCAAAGAAACGTTAAGTCGCTTTTCAGGAGTACCACACAGAACTGAATTCATTGGTGAATTTAAAGGTAGAAAAATCTATAATGATTCTAAAGCAACTAATATCTTAGCAACAGAAAAAGCTTTAAGCGGATTTGAGAACAGTAAGTTAATTTTAGTTGCTGGTGGGTTAGACAGAGGAAATGGTTTTGAAGAATTAGTCCCTCATATTAATTCGTTAAAAGGTTTAGTTAGTTTAGGTGAAACAGCAGAGAAATTAATCACTGCTGCAAATGAAGCTAATGTAAGTCAAAGTCGTCAAACAGAAACAATGAAAGAAGCTGTGGAAGCAGCTTGGGAACTTAGTGAGGTTGGGGATGCTATTTTATTATCACCAGCGTGCGCTAGTTGGGACCAATATAAAAACTTTGAACTTCGTGGAGACGATTTTGTCAAAGAAATAAAACAAATAGTAAGTAGGTAAGTAAAAATGAAAGTACTTGTATCTGGAGGGGGAACAGGTGGACATATTTATCCAGCTGTTTCATTAGTAAAACATATCAAAGAAAAGAACCCTGATGCAGAGTTCTTATATATAGGAACTAAAAAAGGTTTGGAAAGTAAAATTGTTCCAGATCAAGGAATTCCTTTCAAAACAATTGAAATTCAAGGATTTAAAAGATCGTTATCATTAAGTAATTTTAAAACAGTTTATTTATTTTTAAATAGTATCAAAGAAGCAAAAAAAATCATCAAAGACTTTCAACCAGATGTTGTTATAGGAACAGGTGGTTATGTTTGTGGCTCCGTTGTTTATGCGGCAAGCAAATTAAAGATTCCAACTATTATTCATGAGCAAAATAGTGTTGCTGGAATGACCAATAAATTTCTATCAAAACATGTGGATAAAATCGGTATTTGTTTTTCAGATGTAGCTCAAGATTTTCCAAAAGAAAAAGTGGTTATGGTAGGTAATCCTAGAGCCCAAGAAGTAGCAGGAATTGAGAAATCAGCAATATTAGAGACATTTGATTTAAATCCTGAAATTCCAACTGTTCTGATTTTTGGAGGTAGTAGAGGAGCTTTAGCAATTAACGATGCGATAATCGAAAGTTTGGCTGAGTTTAAAGAAAAACCTTATCAAGTGTTATATGCTTCTGGAGAGATTTATTTTGAAGAAGTGAATCAAAAATGGCAAATTTTAACACCAAGTGACAACGTAAAAGTTGTTCCTTATATTAAAAATATGGAGAATGTCTTAGGGAATATTGATTTAGTTGTGGGACGTGCAGGAGCAACATCTTTAGCTGAAATCACCTCTATCGGGTTGCCATCCATTTTAATCCCTAGTCCTAATGTAACCAATGATCACCAAACAAAAAATGCTCAAAGTTTAGTTAAACAATCAGCAGCTCTTATGATAAGTAATGCTGATTTGAATCAAGAAACTTTAGTTAAAGCTATTGATGACTTAATGCTAAATGAAGAGAAAAGAAAAGAAATGGCAATAGCATCTAAAAAAGAAGGTATCCAAGATGCGACGGATCGTTTGTATCAATTAATGATGGAATTAACTTCATAAAGGAGGCACGATTGTGACTGATAATGAAGGGCAAAATCGACAGGGAAAACAACTGTTATTAACAACAGAGAGTGAAACCAAGCAAACCAATGAAAAACCAAATAAAGCAAATGAGCCAATCTCTAAGTTATCCTTTAATTGGCGTTATCAACAGACGAAAAAAGAAAAAGAGCTGTTTAAACGTCTGTCAATCATATTAAGTTGTTTAGCTATTGCTATATTTGTTACCTTGTACTTTATCTCTCCTTTTAGTAAAGTTGGGAAAATAGTTGTTAGTGGTGTGAATAATAGTGATGCCACCTTAATTGTAGAATCATCACAATTAAAGGTTGGAAAAAGCTTATGGGATCAGTATTTTAATCGAAAAGAATCTAATCAATCGATTCAAAAGGAAAATCCACGTGTTGATACAGCTAATGTACAACTAAAGGGTGTAAATACACTTCAAATTAAAGTGAAAGAATTTGATACCATTGGTTATGTCAAAAAAGGTAAAGAAACCTATGAAGTACTATCTAATGGCAAATTCTTAAAACAAGAAACAAAAGAAATGATTGAAGGATTACCGTTATTAGTAAACTTTGAAGAAGGTGAGAACTTAAAAGAGTTTATCAACGCCTACGAACAAATGAATGATACAATTAAAGAGAAAATAGAGACAATTGAATCATTAGCAACAAAAACAAATCCATTTAGAATTAAATTTAAAATGAAAGATGGTAATGAAGTTATCGGTTTATCCACAACGATTGCGGATAAAATGGCATTTTACGATAAAATTGTAGCTGAAATGAATTATAAAGGTGTGATTGATATGGAAGCAGGAGCTTCAGGTGTCTTTTCATCACCATTTGAAACGAAAGAAACCAAGGAAACAGAGGAAATCAGTCAACCAGAATAGTTGTAAAGAAAAAAGTAAGAAAATATACAACATTTGTGGTATTATTCTTTATTTCAGACTAACTTTTGTGATAGAATAGTTTGAGGTATATGCAATAATAGAGGAAGACTCTGTTAGAAAATAGGAGGGAACACCTTTCATGGCAAAAACAGGAATACATGTGAGTCTTGATATCGGCACAACTTCAGTGAAAGTAGTAGTAGCTGAGTACATAGAAAATCAAATTAATATTATTGGTGTTGGAAATGCAAAATCAAACGGATTAGACCGTGGAATTGTTATTGATATTGACAAAGCGGTTCAATCTATTCAAAGAGCAGTTAAACAAGCAGAAGAAAAATCAGGTGTACAAATTAGAAGCGTTAGCGTGGGGATTCCAGCTAATCTTTTACAAGTTGAAAAATGTGAAGGTATGATTGCTGTTAACTCAGAATCAAAAGAAATCACTTCAAAAGATGTGAAAAATGTTGCTTCAGCAGCGGTAGTACGTTCTACACCACCTGAACGTCAAGTTATTACTTTAATTCCTCAAGAATTTAAAGTGGATGGTTTTGAAGGAATCAAAGATCCTCGTGGAATGATTGGTGTCCGTTTAGACATGAAAGGTCTATTATTTACAGGACCTAAAACAATTGTTCATAACATTCGTAAATGTGTGGAAAAAGCCGGATTATCTATTGATGAGATGGTCATTACACCTTTAGCTTTAGCAGAGTCTATTTTATCAGATGGTGAAAAAGACTTTGGAACAACTATTATTGATTTAGGTGGCGGACAAACAACAACTTCAGTTATGTACGAAAGAGAATTAAAATTCTCACACGTAGAACAAGAAGGTGGCGAGTTCGTTACTAAAGATATTTCAGTTGTATTAAATACATCATTAAATAATGCAGAAGCATTAAAAATCAATTATGGTTATGCTTACCCTGAAAGAACATCTGCTAATGAAGAATTCCCAGTAGATGTGATTGGTAAAAATGAACCAGTTAAAATTGATGAACGTTATTTATCTGAAATTATTGAAGCACGTGTAGAGCAAATCTTTAACAAATCTAAAGCAGTTTTAGACAGTATCGATGCTCTAAACTTACCTGGAGGAGTTATTCTAACAGGTGGGGCAGCAAGTTTACCAGGAATTGTTGAATTAGCTGCAGATGTATTTGGAACTAACGTTAAATTATACGTACCAAATCATATGGGATTACGTAACCCAGTATTCGCCAATGGAATTGCAATTGTTGAATATGTCGCTCAATTAGATGAAGTTTATCATGTTACTAAATTAGCAATTTATGACAATAAAAAACAAGTTGTTAAACAAAACAAAGAAGTTAAATTAGAACAACCAAAACCAGAAGCACGTCCAGTTCAAGTACAAGAACCGATTACTGAAGTGGAAATCGAAGAGACAGACAAAGAAGGAATTGGAAGTAAATTCAAAGGTTTCTTGTCTAACATATTCGACTAATATTCTAGGAGGAAACAAACAATGGAATTTTCATTAGATAATGAATTAAATACTGGCGCAGTTATCAAAGTTATCGGTGTTGGTGGAGCAGGTGGAAACGCCGTAAACCGCATGATTGATGAAGGCGTTAAAGGAGTAGAGTTCATCGTAGCTAATACAGATGTTCAAGCTCTACAACATTCAAAAGCAGAAACAGTTATTCAATTAGGACCTAAATTTACAAAAGGTTTAGGAGCAGGTTCTTTACCAGATGTTGGTGAGAAAGCTGCAAGCGAAAGTGAAGAACAAATTGCTGAAGCATTACAAGGTGCGGATTTAGTTTTCATCACTTCAGGAATGGGTGGAGGAACAGGAACTGGAGCAGCTCCTGTTGTTGCAGGAATTGCTAAAGCTCAAGGAGCTTTAACAGTTGGTGTTGTGACTCGTCCATTTAGTTTTGAAGGACCTAAACGTAGCCGTTTTGCTGCAGAAGGTATCGCTGAATTAAAAGAAAATGTTGATACATTAGTTATCATTTCAAACAACCGTTTATTAGAAATCGTTGATAAGAAAACACCAATGTTAGAAGCTTTCAGAGAAGCTGATAACGTATTACGCCAAGGTGTTCAAGGTATTTCTGATTTAATTACATCACCAGGTTACGTTAACTTAGACTTTGCAGATGTGAAGACAGTTATGGAAGACCAAGGTACTGCATTAATGGGTATCGGTGTTGCAAGTGGTGAAGATCGCGTTATCGAAGCAACTAGAAAAGCAATTGCTTCTCCTTTATTAGAAACTTCTATTGAAGGCGCTGAGCAAGTGTTATTAAACATCACTGGTGGATTAGACATGACATTATTCGAAGCTCAAGATGCTTCTGAAATTGTTGCTAATGCAACTGGTAGTGATGTAAACATTATCTTAGGTACATCTGTAAATGATCAATTAGCTGATGAGATTGTTGTAACAGTTATTGCTACAGGAATTGATCCAGGGAAAAAAGATCGTCCAATGAGCCCAAGAAGTAACATGACAACTCAAGGAATGGTAAAACGTCAAACACGTCCAGTTCCTGAAGTAAGACAACCAGAAGTTGAAGCACCAGCTCAAACAGGTGGCGCTTTTGGTGATTGGGATATCCGTCGTGAGCCTAACACTCGTGCAGTACCTGACGAAACTCAATTTGAATCAATCGAAAAAAGAGATTTTGATACCTTTAGTAATACAGAAGCAGATCATAACTCAGAAGATGATAACGACGAATTAAGTACACCACCATTCTTTAGAAGAAAAAAATAAGAGGTGAGTAGGAGTGCTTGAAAAAACACTCAGAAATAACATTCAACAAATAGAAAAACAGATTCAAGAAGCACAGGAGACAAGGCACAGTGAAAAAACTGTGACCTTGATTTGTGTTAGTAAGTCAGTGGATTTAGAAACAACACAACAAGTTGTTAATGTTGGAATAACACATTTAGCTGAAAATCGAGTAGAGAAGCTTTTAGATAAAAAAAATTCTTTGATAGATTCAGAAGCAATTAAATGGCATTTTATTGGCAATTTACAGAGACGAAAAGTTAAAGAGATTGTTAATGAAATAGATTATTTCCACGCGCTTGATAGCTTGAAGTTGGCTGGAGAAATTCAGAAAAGATCTAACCATCTTCTAAACTGCTTTGTTCAAGTTAATGTCTCAGGAGAAGAATCAAAACAAGGAATTCAGCCAAATGAATTGGAAGAATTTATTGTTTCTTTGAAAGAGTTTGACCGAATAAAGGTAGTTGGATTAATGACAATGGCACCTTTTGATAGTGAAGAATCGGAGTTACATTCTATTTTTAATCAGTTGAATGAATTAAATCAGACAATAGCAGCTAAAAAATTACCATATGCTCCATGTACTGAATTAAGTATGGGAATGAGTGGTGACTATCAAATTGCTATAGAAGAAGGGGCAACCTTTATTCGAGTCGGCTCTAAATTTTTTGACGAAGAAGAGAAAGAGGTGGAAGAACGATGAATTTATTTAAGAAAAAAACGAACTGGTCTAACTTTTTTGGATTAGATGACTCTCAGGAAGAGGATTTTTCTTTAGAATCACCAATGGTAGATGAAGAAGAAAGCTTTGAACAAGAAATCCCTCAATATTCTAATGAACCATCTTATGAAAATGAAATGGTAGAAGAAAAACAGGAGAATTTTTCAGATTTATCTTCTTCTTCTAATGAGTATAAAAATAAAAAAGTAGTTGATATGAATTCTTATCAGACATCAACTGATAGATCACGTCAACCTGAAAACAGAAGAGTGCACCGTAAAATTACAGTATTTGAACCACGTGCTTATGCAGATTGTAAAGCAATTGCTCAAGCTTTATTCAGAAAAGAAATTGTTATTTTGACTTTTTCAGCTATGGAAGAGCAACAAGCAAGACGTGTCGTTGATTTTATCACAGGAACAATTTTTGCTGTTGATGGAGATATTCAACGAATTGGAGAGGAAATCTTTATTTGTACACCAGCAAATGTGGATATAGATTCTTCAGTTGCTCAAAGTTTAATTTCCACTCATTTAACTAATTATTAAGGACGTGAAGGCATGGCATATTTTATTTTGAAATTGTTAGGGCTGTTTTTGACAATTGTTAATGTATACTCGTTTGTTTTAATCGCATATGCATTAATGTCTTGGTTTCCAGGAGCTTATCAGTCAAAAGTAGGGCAATTTATTATAAAAATTAGTCGTCCTTACTTGAGTATATTTGATAACTTAAATTTAAGTTTTGGTCCAATTGATTTTACGATTATTGTAGCTTTAGTTGGCTTGAATGTTATAAGTTATGGAGTAGAAATATTTGTACGGTTATTATTAGGTTATTAACAACAGAAGAGAAAGGATGTGAGTTTTTTGCTTAGTAATGTGTACCAGCATTTTCGCAAGGACGAACATCCTTTTATTGATACAATAACAGGATGGTTCGAACAAGTAGAAAATCAATATGCACCATATGTAACGGATTTTTTAAATCCAAGAGAAGCTTATATTCTCAAAACATTAATAGGAAAAAAGAATGATATTAAATATTCTACCTATGGTGGTTATGAGAATTCAGAAAGACAATGCGCTGTTATTTATCCTAGTTATTTTGAGCCCAAACAAGAGGACTTTGAAATAGCTTTGTATGAAATTAAATACCCAATTAAATTTGGTTCATTAAGTCATGGTAAGATATTAGGTACTATGATGAGTACAGGAATTAAAAGAGAGTTTATTGGCGATATTATAACGGATGGACAAAAGTGGCAAGTCCTTATCAAAGAGTCAATGGCAAATTATGTCATTTCTCAAATTGAAAAGATTGGCTCTTTTGGCGTTCGCTTTGAAAAATTACCTTATACTGACATTTTAGTCCCAATCAATGAGTGGCAAGATGAGAGTTTAACAATTAGTTCCTTAAGAATTGATAATATCATATCATCGGTATATAATGTATCTAGACAACGAGCTAAACAAATTGTTGAAGCGAAGCGTGTCAAAATAAATTGGATTGAGAATGAGCGAGTAGATTATTTAGTAGACTATCTGGATATTATCTCAGTGCGAGGTCTTGGTAGAATTCAAATTATGGAGCAACAAGGAAAAACAAAAAAAGAGAAAGTTCGCTTAAGCATTCGTGTTTTAAGAAAGTAACTTACTTATGAGGTGAAGAGTATGGCAATTAAGCCAATTGATATTACAAATAAAAGCTTTAATTCAAAACTTAAAGGATACAATAAAGACGAAGTAGATGATTTCTTAGATCAAATCGCTTTAGAAGTTGAAAAATTAAGTACTGAAAACAGAGAATTAGAAAAAAAAGCTAAACAAGCTGAAGAAAAATTAAGCTACTTTAACGAATTAAAAGATTCATTAAACCAATCAATCATTGTCGCTCAAGATACAGCAGACAAATTAAAAGAAAATGCAACAAAAGAAAGCGACTTAGCTATTCAACAAGCTCAAGCTCAATCAGAAGATATCTTAGCTCATGCTAATAAAATGAGTGAAGAATTAATTACTGGTTCAACTAATAAAGCCAACGAAATTTTAATGGAAGCAAGCGAACGTGCTCGTCAATTAGCTGTTGAAACAGATGATTTGAAGAAAAAAACACGTGTTTTCCACAGAAATTTATCTGTTCTGTTAGAATCACAATTACAAATTGTGAAAAGTGGCGAGTGGGATGAGTTATTAAAACCATTTGGTGCCTATGTTGACAGTAGTCATCAAGCATTCAAAGAAGTTTTAGATGCAGTTGAAGCTTCAACTGGTGGCGATCCAACACCCGTAGCTGTAGAAGTAAAACCTGATTTTAAAGAAGAAACACAAGAAAAAAAATCAGAAACTAAAAAAGAAATTGTTTTACCAGATATGAAAAAATCTGAACCAGCAGTAGAACAAACAAAAGATTTCAGTAAAAAATCAGCTCGTCCAGAGCGTGCTAATAGAAATCGCGTAAAATAATAAATGAAATAGAAAAGCTTATTTTATTCTTTTAGTGAGTTGGGAAATAGTGAAAACCCAATAAGACCCTAAAATAAGAAAGATCCTTCATTTAATGATTAGCTGAATCCTAGTAAGCTAATCCGGTTAAAGACCGTTAACATGAAAGAGTACGTCTAATTTTTAGACTGAAAATATGGGTGGTAACACGAAGACTTCGTCCCTTTTCCAAGGGGAGGAGTCTTTTTTTATTGCCAAAAAAGAGAGGACAAATAAAATGAAAACAAAAGAGACATTGCATTTAGGTAAAACGGGTTTTCCGATGCGTGGGAACTTACCTAACAGAGAAGTTGAATGGCAAAAAGGATGGGAAGAAAACAAGATTTATGAGCGTCGCCAAGAATTAAATGAAGGTAAACCAACATTTGTTCTTCATGATGGACCTCCATATGCAAATGGAAATATTCACTTAGGTCATGCTTTAAATAAAATTAGTAAAGACATTATTGTTCGTTCCAAATCAATGGCTGGCTTTAGAGCTCCTTACGTACCTGGTTGGGATACTCATGGTTTACCGATTGAACAAGTGTTAACAAATAAAGGCGTTAAGCGTAAAGAAATGTCACGAGCTGAATACCTTAAAAAATGTGAAGAGTATGCTTTAACACAAGTAGATACTCAAAGAGAAGACTTCAAACGTTTAGGGATTGCTGGTGAGTGGGATAACCCATATGTGACTTTAACACCAGATTATGAAGCTGCTCAAATTCGCGTATTTGGTAAAATGGCTGAAAAAGGTTATATTTACAAAGGCTTAAAACCAATTTATTGGTCACCATCAAGTGAATCTTCATTAGCAGAAGCGGAAATTGAATATAAAGATGTAAAATCAGCTTCTATTTATGTTGCATTCAAAGTTAAAGATGGAAAAGGAAAATTAGCAGATGATGTTAACTTTGTTATCTGGACAACAACGCCTTGGACTTTACCCGCTAACTTAGCGATTACTGTTAATGCTGATTTTGCTTACGTGATTGTTTTAGTTGATGGTAAAAAATATGTTGTAGCGAAAGAATTACTTGAAACAGTATCAACTGCAATTGGTTGGGAAAACCCAGAAATTATTGAAGAATTTAAAGGTGAAGTCTTAGAAGGAATGACAGCTCAACATCCATTCTATGACCGTGAATCTCAATTATTATTAGGAGACCATGTTACTTTAGAAGCTGGTACTGGTTTAGTTCATACAGCACCAGGACACGGGGAAGATGACTATATTGTTTCTCGTAAATATGGTATTGATGTTATCTCACCTGTTGATAACCGTGGTTGCTTTACAGAAGAAGCTCCTGGATTTGAAGGAGTATTCTACGACAAAGCTAATCCAATGATTACTGAATTACTTGAAGAAAAAGGAGCGCTATTAAAATTAGACTTCTTTACACATAGTTATCCACATGACTGGAGAACTAAAAAACCGGTTATTTTCCGTGCAACACCACAATGGTTTGCATCAATTGATAAATTCAGAGATAACATTTTAACTGAAATTGAAAAAGTAGATTGGATTATCCCTTGGGGTAAAACACGTCTTTACAATATGGTTCGTGACCGCGGAGATTGGGTAATTTCTCGTCAACGTGCTTGGGGAGTTCCATTACCAATTTTCTACGGTGAAAATGATGAAGCCATTATCACACCAGAAACAATTGAGCACACAGCTAATTTATTTGCTGAACATGGTTCACGTGTTTGGTATGAACGTGAAGCTAAAGATTTATTACCAGAAGGATTTACTCATCCAAGTAGTCCAAATGGTGAGTTTAGAAAAGAAACTGACATTATGGATGTTTGGTTTGACTCTGGTTCTTCTCATGAAGCTGTTTTAAGAGGCCGTGAGAACTTAACATTCCCAGCTGATTTATACTTAGAAGGTTCTGACCAATACCGTGGTTGGTTCAACTCAAGTATTACGACAAGTGTTGCTATTAATGGTGTTTCTCCATATAAAGCAGTTATTTCTCAAGGATTTACGTTAGATCCTCAAGGTCGTAAACAAAGTAAATCATTAGGAAATACAATTGAACCTGGTAAAGTAACTAACCAATTAGGTGCTGATATCTTACGTCTGTGGGTAGCAAGTGTGGATTATGAGTCAGATGTTCGTGTTGATATGAACACTCTAAACTCAATTGCAGAAGTGTATCGTAAAATCCGTAACACTATGCGTTTCTTATTAGCTAACACATCTGATTTTGATGCTAAAAAAGATGCTGTAGCTTATGAAGATTTACGTTCTGTGGATAAATATTTAATGGTTCGCTTAAATCAAGAAATTAAAACAATTAGAGAAAAAGGTTACGACAGTTATTCATTCTCAACTGTGTATAAGAGCTTAGTTAACTTCTGTAACAATGAGTTATCATCATTCTACTTAGATTTTGCTAAAGATGTTGTGTATATTGAAGCAGAAAATAACTATGATCGCCGTGCTATGCAAACTGTTTTCTATGAAGTATTAGTGGCATTAACTAAATTAATGACGCCAATCCTACCTCATACTGCTGAAGAGATTTGGGAGTACTTACAAGAAGAAGAAGAATACGTTCAGTTAGCTGAATTACCAGGATACACAACTTTTGCTGACCAAGATGATATTTTAGAATTATGGAATAACTTCATGCCTTTAAGAGATAATGTCTTAAAAGCTTTAGAAGAAGCTCGTAACGAAAAATTAATCGGTAAGTCATTTGAAGCGAAAGTAACACTTTACCCTAATGAAGCGACTAAAGTATTATTTGAAGCATTAAATACTAACTTAGAACAAGTTTTAATTGTTTCAGGATTAGAAATTGCTTCAAGCCAAGAAGAAGCACCAGAAAAAGCTATCAACTTTGAATCAATGGCAGTACTAGTTGAAAAAGCAACTGGTGAAACATGTCAACGTTGTCGCGCGGTTAAAGAAGATGTAGGAAGCCACGAAAAATTAGCTAACCTGTGTCATCGTTGTGCAACAATCGTAGAAGAAAACTTCCCAGAAGCATTAGCTGAAGGACTAGAATAAAAAATAAAAATTGTGATATAAGTGGATAACTTATATCACAATTTTTTTATACTAAAAAAGCAACACGCATTGATTTTAGAATCAGTACGAGTTGCTTTTTGTTGTTATTAATCTAATAAACCTTGTTCTTTATACCATGTATCAGGATGCCAAACCCATTGTTTACCTTCTTTTTCAAGTAAATCAAAAGAACATTGTGGTCCCATTGAACCAGCAGGATAGTTAGGGAAATTAACATTACCTTTATCCCATGTTTCACGAATCGTATCAACAATTTTCCATGAACTGGCTACTTCATCCCAATGAGTAAAGTTGGTTGCGTCCCCTTTGAGACAGTCTAAAATTAATTTTTCGTAGGCTTCAGGACTGTTAAATAGATTCTCTTGAGAGTGACGGTAATCTAATTTAACAGGGTCGATGTTAAAACCATCTCCTACTTCTTTACCATTTAAAGTTAAAGAGAAACCTTCTGTTGGTTGGATATAGATAGTTAAAATGTTTTCAGGTAATTTACTTTCTAGATCATTGCCTTCTCTAAAGACATTGATTGGAGTTGATTTGAAGACGATATTAATACGTGTTCCTTTTTCAGTCATTCGTTTACCTGTTCGAACGTAGAATGGTACACCTGCCCATCTAAAGTTATCAATCAAGAATTTTCCAGCAAGGAAAGTTTCTGTTTGAGAATTAGGATCTACACCAGGTTCATTTGTGTAACCAGCAAATGTTTGGTTAGATAATTCTCCAGGACCGTACTGACCACGAACAAAGTTTTCTTTAACTTCTTCTTCATTGTAAATTCGGATTGATTTTAAGGCATTAATTTTTTCTGTACGAATGGCTTCATCAGAGAAAACAGTAGGTGGTTCCATAGCTAAAAGAGCTACAACTTGTAAGATATGATTTTGAAGCATATCTTTTAAGGCACCACTTTGGTCATAATAACCACCACGCTCTTCAACGCCTACAGATTCTGCTAAAGTAACTTGTACATTATCAATATATTTATAATTCCAAAGTGATTCAAAAATATTATTGCCAAAACGGACAGCAGAAATGTTTTGAATCATTTCTTTTCCTAGATAATGGTCTATACGGAAAATTTGCTCTTCATCAAAACTAGCAGAAATTTCATTGTTTAATTCAAGAGCTGTTTGATAATCAGTTCCAAATGGTTTTTCAATGATTAAACGATTAAAGCCATTTTCAGTCATAATATTTTGAGATTTGATGTGTTTAGAGATAGTTCCAAAAAAGCGAGGGGCCATAGCTAAGTAAAATAAGCGATTGCCATTAAGTTCGTATTTTTGGTCTAATTGGTTTGCTAGCTGTCCTAGCAAATGATACTCCTCAGTGTTATCAACATTGTGAGTTTGGTAATAAAAATGACTAACAAATTTGTCTAAATCTTCTTTAGTTGGATTTAGAGATTGAATGGAATCTGCTACAACTTCACGAAAATGCTCATCAGACCAGTTACTACGGGCTGTTCCAATAACAGCAAAGTGTTGATTGATGTTTCCTTTTCGGAATAGTCTAAATAAAGATGGGTATAGCTTACGCTTAGCTAAATCCCCTGTTCCTCCAAATATAATAAATAACGCTTTATTTTCTTGCAACATAGCAGAGCCTACTTTCCTAACAATAGTGAGATTTCATCGAATAATATTCATTATATATTCTACTTGTAAAAGCCGAACAATGCAATCAATAAGAGTTTATTTTATATTTAATTCTCTAAAAAAGAAACAAAAAGGCATGGAGACAGACTTATTTTTCTGATATGCTATAGAGAAAGAAAAGAAGAGAGGTCAAAATCCGTGGCAAAACAATATTCAGAAAAACATCAAATCCCGTACTATGAGTGTGATACGACTCAATACTTAAAAATTCCAACATTAGTTAAAATGCTTATTAAAATATCAGGTGCTCAAAGCGAGAGTTTAGGAGTAAGTGATGAGTACATGGCTTCTCTTGGATTAGGTTGGATTATTTTACAACATGATATAGATATTAAAAGATTACCTCAGACTGGTGAGACAATTACGTTAACAACTGAGGCTGAAAGTTATAATAAATTTTTCTGTTACCGTCATTTCTGGGTTCATGATGAAGCCGGTAACGAGTGTGCTTTTATGAGTACAACATTTGCTATTATGGATATGAAAGAGCGTAAAATGGGAAGTGTTGATGAAGAAATTATTGCTCCTTTTGAATCAGAAAAAATTAAACGAATTAAACGTGGTGAAAAAATTCTACCTGTTGAAACGGCTATGGGCGAAAAAGATTATACCGTTCGTTATTATGACATTGATTTAAATAAACATGTTAATAATGCGGTTTATTTGGATTGGATAGTGGATTCTTTAGATGCTAAATTTTTATTAGCCCATACACCAGAAAAAATTTCGATTAAATTCAATAAAGAAGTACTATATGGTGATAAAGTATTTAGTAGTTATGAACTCAAAGAAGAAGAGCGTGTCAGCTACCACCAAATCGTGTCAAAAGATGACATTAGTGCAGAAGCTAATATTGTGTGGCAAGCTAAAAATTAAATTTTCTCTAGGTTACTTGTGACAAATTAGTGAAACACTTGCAAAAGTTAGTATCTAGGAGTATTTTTAAAAAAAAGTTATTTTATTTTTCTCGGGAGGAAACAGATATGAAGTATTTTAATAAATCATCTAAACTAGATTATGTCAGCTATGACGTACGTGGACCTGTACTCGAAGAAGCTGAAAGAATGCAAAAAAAAGGAATTGATATCATTAAGCTAAATACAGGAAATCCTGCAGCTTTTGATTTTAAGGCTCCGAATGAAATTATTAATGATTTAATTACCAATGCGAGACAATCAGAAGGCTATTCTGATTCAAAAGGTATTTTTTCTGCTCGTAAAGCCATTCAACAGTACTGCCAACTAAAGGGATTCCCAAATGTTGGTATGGATGATATTTATACGGGAAATGGTGTCAGTGAGTTAATCACAATGTCTATGCAAGGATTAATTGACAATGGAGATGAGATTTTAGTTCCAATGCCAGATTATCCCTTATGGACAGCAGCTGTTACATTATCAGGAGGAAATGCCGTTCATTATGTCTGTGATGAAGAAGCAGAATGGTATCCAGATATGGCTGATATTAGAAGTAAAATTACAAGTCGAACAAAAGCAATTGTTTTGATTAATCCTAATAATCCAACAGGAGCTCTTTACCCCAAAGAAGTCTTAGAAGAAATTGTTAAAATAGCTCGTGAGCATCAATTGATTATTTATTCAGATGAAATTTACGACCGTTTAGTAATGGATGGATTAGAGCATGTTTCTATTGCGACCTTAGCGCCAGATTTATGTGTGATTACCTTTAATGGTTTATCAAAATCTCATCGTGTAGCAGGATTTAGATGTGGTTGGATGGTCATTAGTGGAGAGAAACGCCATGTTAAAGGATATATTGAAGGCTTAAACATGTTAGCTTCTATGCGACTATGTTCTAATGTGTTATCTCAACAAATTATTCAAACAGCCTTAGGTGGATATCAAAGTGTGGATGAGTTACTACTTCCAGGAGGACGTATTTATGAGCAACGTGAATTTATTACAAATGCTTTAAATGACATTCCAGGAATTACAGCTAAAAAACCTAAAGCGGCCTTTTATATCTTCCCTAAAATTGATACTAAAAAATTCAATATTAGAGATGACGAGCAATTTGTTTTAGATTTCTTACATGAAAAACATGTATTACTTGTTCATGGAAAAGGATTTAATATGACGACACCTGATCATTTTAGAATTGTTTACTTACCAAAAATTGACCAGTTGAAGCAAACAACGGATTCATTAGCAGATTTTTTATTAACTTATAAGCAAAAGTAAATTAAATGTATTAATAGAAGAAAATAAAAAAAACCAAGAATGAGATTCTTGGTTTTTTTGTTTGGGATTTTGTTAGGCAGTTATACTTTTTTTACTAACTACTAAACGCCCTAAATATTTGTCTTTGATTTCTAAAGAAGGATTTATAACACTGATAAGAACAGAGTTTTCGTACTCTTTTTCAATGGTTCCTTCGAATTTTAAACCTTGCCAATCAAAAGTTACGGTACTATTAATTTCCAAATCGTAGTGCTCCTATCTCAAGTTATATACTATAAAAAATACTATTTATTTAATAATGGATTTATTATAGCACAATTTGTGTATAAAAAAAGTCTTATTTTTAAAATAATACTAAAAAAATAGGTGAAATGTTTTATATCCAGTTATTGAAGATCTGTTATTGTATAGACCATTCCTTGACGAAAAAAAGAATTAGTGATAGTTTATAGGTAAATCAAATAGAGAAGGAAGTTTTGTCCATGAAAACAGTCATTTATGCAGAAAAATTTTTCTTAACAAGTGGAGTAGAAGGGCCAGGATATTTAGATGTAAGTAATGGCGTTTTTGGTAAGCTAACAAAAGAAAAACCAAATGACACCACAGAAGTGATTGATTATACAGGTAAATGGATTGCCCCAGGTTTAGTTGATACTCATATTCACGGGTTTAAAAATAACGATGTAATGGATAACAATGCTGATGGTATTAAACAAATGTCTGAAGATTTATTATCTTGTGGAGTAACGTCATTTTTACCAACAACATTAACATCTGGCCGTGACGAATTAACAGCTGTTGCTAAAACGATTGGTGAAGTTTACCAAGACGTTAAAGGAGCTAAAATTCAAGGGATTTATTTTGAAGGACCTTTCTTTACAGAAGAGTATAAAGGCGCTCAAAATCCAGATTATTTCTCAGACCCTAGTCTTGATATTTTTAATGAATGGCAAGAAGCTTCAGGTGGGATTATTAAAAAAATTGCATTAGCACCTGAAAGAGATGGCGTTTCTGAATTTGTTAAAGAAGTAACTGATAGCGGAGTAGTAGTGGCTTTAGGTCATAGTAATGCAACTCTTGATGAAGCACGTGAAGCGGTTGAATGCGGCGCAAGTGTCTTTGTTCATGCTTTTAATGGTATGAGAGGATTAAATCACCGTGAACCAGGAATGGTTGGAGCGGCGATGAATTTGAAACATGTCTTCTCAGAATTAATTTGTGATGGTCATCATGTTCATCCTGATGCTGCACAAATCTTGATGGAAAAAGCAGGTCATGACCATGTTGCTTTAATTACTGACTGTATGATGGCAGGCGGTATGCCTGATGGAAATTACATGTTAGGTGAATTCCCAGTAGTTGTAAAAGATGGAACTGCTAGAATGGAAGAAGGAAACTTAGCAGGAAGTATTTTAAGACTAAAAGAAGCTGTTAAAAACGTGGTTGAATGGGGAATTGCAACACCAGAAGAAGCGATTATGATGGCTACTTATGTGCCTGCAGTTAGTTGTAAAATGGAAGATGTTTGTGGTAGTATCACTCGCGGACGTGCTGCTGACTTTATCGTTTTATCAGATAAATTAGATTTAGAAGCAACATACCTAGACGGCGTGTGTCGTTATCAAGTACAATAAAATAGAACAACTAGGTTGGCCTAATTGGTCAACCTTTTTCAATTTAAAAGGAGGCAAAAGCCATGTATCAAGAGAGAATTGCTAAAGTATTAGAAAAGATGAAGAGTTTAGGACAGACGCAATTAATCATTTCAGATCCAATGACAATATTTTATTTAACAGGAAAAATGATTGAACCAGGTGAGAGGCTAGTTGCTCTTATTTTAAAATCTGATGACAATCATGTCGCAGTTATTAATCGCTTATTCCCAGTATTAGAATCAGAAATCAATATGCCAATTATTCCAGTAGATGATACCAACGAAGGAAAAGGAATTGTTGTGTTATCAGAACAATTAAATCATGCAGAATCAATTGGTGTAGATAAGAATTGGCCAGCTGAATTTTTATTAGGTTTAATGAAACAAGTTGGAGCATCTTATGATCATTATACATTCAGCTCAGATATTACAGACGAGATTCGCGGGATTAAATCAGAAGACGAAATCAATTTAATGAAAGATGTTTCAAAAGACAATGATACTGCTGTTGGTTTATTAGCAGACTTAATTCCACTAGAACTAACAGAATTAGAAATGACTGAAAGACTAGGTGACATTTATGAAGACTTAGGCAATTCAGGCTTTTCATTTGATCCAATTGTTGCTTATGGAGCTAACGGGGCAGATCCACATCATATGAATGATGGCTCTACGGTTAAAAAAGGAGATAGCATTATCCTAGATATCGGTGGAGTTAAAAATGGTTACTGCTCAGATATGACGAGAACATTTTTCTATCAAGAAGTATCGGATAAAAGTCGTGAAGTCTATGAAACAGTATTAGAAGCTAACAAACGTGCCATTGCAACAGTTAAACCAGGAGTGACATTTGCAGAAATAGATGCTGCCGCTCGTGATTATATTACTGAAAAAGGTTACGGAGAATACTTTACTCATCGTACAGGACATTTTATTGGAATGGAATGTCACGAGGCAGGAGACGTGTCAGCGATTAATCATAATGTGGTTCAACCAGGGATGATTTTCTCAATCGAACCAGGCATTTATATTGCTGGTGAAGTAGGTGTGAGAATTGAAGATTTAGTTGTAGCAACTGAAGACGGTTGTGAATTATTAAATCACTATCCAAAAGAGTTAACGATTATTAAATAATAGAAAAGAGCTTTTTCAGCTAGATACAATTAGCTGAAAAAGCTCTTATTTCTATTCTTTAATTAAAAATACTTCTTCATCTGTGAAAGGATGTAATTGAAGTGTTGCTTGATAGGTTTCAATAATCGTTTCAACAGCTTCGTTTAAATACTTGTTACCAACGTGAGGTAGTGGGTATTCAGAGATGAAATTAAAGCCTTCGTAGGAGTTAAGTTCAGGTCCCATAGTAATATCATCCATCTCTTTAATATATTCGATATTAGGGCACATGATGATTGAACCAGCAGATTCTCCAATGTAGATTTTACCTTGCTTGATATGTTCTTTAATGAGTTCATCAACGCCACTTTTCTGAAGTTCTTGCATTAAATAAAAAGTATTACCTCCAGCAACATAAATATAGTCTGCTGCTTTAATTTGAGTAGCAATATTCGCGTCAAAAATATCGACACGGTTAACAGTTAAACTTAGGTCAATCCAAGCTTCTTCAGCTTTATCAACGTAGCTTTTTCTCTCTTCTGTATGGCTAGCTGTATCAATAAAAGCTACTGATTTGCCAGAAATATTTTCTCCTACAAAATCAGGGAATTGGTTGTAACTATCAGCAAATGAAGACACTAAAAATAATTTTTTCATGTTTTTTCTCCTTTAGTTAAGCGCTAAGATATGCGTTTCTAATTTTTTTTCCTCAAATTGAATAAAAAAGTCCCAAATAGATAAAGTAAAAATTTCTGAATCATTTTTATAGAGGTGTGACGGAATAACAAGTACAGTTACATCGTTACATAAAATCCAGTCGTTATCAATTGTTTTAGCCACCGTTTGATACGCAGCTAGATCTTCTTTATTCCATAAACTATCATCAGCTAAAAAATCAAGTTGTTGTAATAACTCCTGTTTCATTTGGTTATCTAAATCAAATAAGAGATAGTCATTTAAATCTGTGAGATTGTTTGCTTTTAAAGTAGATAAAAAGGATTGTGTTGTTTTAGACGAATCTAAGAAAGAAAGTTCTTTTATACTCATAAGACACCCACCTTATTTTTTATTTTCAATTCTAACATTAAAATCAATTTTATTAGAGTGAAGACTTTTAGCTTCCATATCAACAGCTATGGGCATGCCAATATCACCATCATAAATAGGAGCAACTCGGTAACGGATAGTATCACCTTCGTCAGCTGCTTTTCTGACCATATTTTCGTACTTGGTCATAAAAGGTGTATTAACCGGATTCTGATAAAGAGTGACTAGATTTTTTAAATCTTCCCCAGTCCCACCAAGTTGCTTACCAATCAGATGTCCTCGGGAATGATTATGAGGGTCTAATCCAGAAATAAAGCCAGGTGGTCTAATATCTTGAGAAGCACCAGTTCCTGTACCTATCATATCAGGTGTAATTAGAGCGTTAGCAGTAGTTGGACGATTTAAAGCATCCAATTTACCATATGTAATCCAGCCTTTTTTACTATCAGTTAACTCTTCTTTAGTAAAAGTTGACTGACCATTCTCGATAGGGCCAGGATTATCTCCTTTTTGACTTTTAGCTGCTTCCTTTGTTTCGACTTGCGGCTCGTTCCCTAAAATAATATCCATTATTTCAGGGAATTGTTTACCTGAAATAGCAAGAGCTAAAACGATAACTAAAACAACTAAAGCTGTTTTAGGATTAAAACTATTTTTTTGTGCTTGTTTTTTGACCATTGAAACCTCCTAAGAATCTTTGACGCTTTTATTATACGGGAATAAAGTAACAAGAACAAGAGTTCGTTATTATCTTCTGAGTTAGTTCGCTGATATTTCATAAAAAAACAACAATTATTTTGTTATAATGAAGATAAAATGAAAAAGAGAGGTGTCATGATGAGCTTTGTAGAAGTAAAAGATGTTTATAAAAGATATTACATGGGAGATAACGTCATTGTAGCTAATAACGGTGTTTCGTTTTCAATTGAAGAAGGGGAGTTTGTTGTGATATTAGGTCCTAGTGGGGCTGGTAAATCAACGGTTTTAAATATTCTTGGTGGTATGGATAGTTGTGAAGAGGGAGAAGTCATTGTTGATGGTGTTGATATTGCCAAACATAATAATAAGCAACTTACTACTTACCGCAGACTTGATGTAGGATTTGTTTTTCAATTTTATAATTTAGTTCCTAATTTGACAGCTAGAGAAAATGTTGAGTTAGCGTCTCAAGTATCTAAAGAAGCTTTAGATGTGGATGAGGTTTTAGAGATGGTGAATTTAACTCACCGAGTAAAGAACTTCCCAGCTCAATTATCTGGTGGGGAGCAACAACGTGTCGCTATTGCAAGAGCACTTGCTAAAAATCCGAAGTTACTTTTATGTGACGAACCAACAGGGGCTTTAGACTTTGAAACAGGTAAACAAGTACTAAAAATCTTAGAAGATACTTGTCGTAAGTACAAAACAACAGTCATCGTGATTACTCATAACTCAGAGATTGCTAAAATGGCAGATAGGGTTATTCGTGTGAATGGCGCGAAAGTTAGAAGTATCGAATTAAATCCTAATCCAATACCTGTAGAAGAAATAGAATGGTAGAGGTGGGATAATTATGGCAAAAAAAGCACTGAGAAAATCTAACATAAGAGAAATTTTTCAATCCAAAGCACGCTTTTTTTCTATTCTATTAATTATCTTTTTAGGGGTTTGTTTTTATGCAGGGATTAAAGCAACTGGTCCTGATATGATAAACACAGCAGATACCTATTATAAAAAGCAATCATTAATGGATAGTAAAGTGATGTCGACTTATGGGCTGGAAGACAAAGATTTAGACATAATTAAAAAGAACTCTAATGTGAAAGAAGCAGAAGGAAGTTACACTTTTGATTTTATTGAAAAGCAAGAAAACTCAGTTATTCGAGTGATGTCTTATGACACCAAATCAGAAAAAGCATTAAACAAACCACTACTAGTTGAGGGGCGTTTACCGAGTAAAACAGGTGAAATTGCTCTTGATAGTCGTGTAATAGAACTTGGTAAATACAAAGTAGGTGACAAACTAACTTTTGATAATCCTGATGGCAATTTAAAAGAAGACACTTATGAAGTTGTCGGCTTAGTAAAAAGTCCAATGTACATTGATCAAGTTTCAAGAGGCAATACAACCGTTGGAAAAGGTTCAGTTGACTTGTTCGGTGTTGTCCCAAAAGAAGCCTTTGATTCGGAAATTTGGACAGAAATTTATGTGTCTTATAAAAATACCGTAGATGAAGTTAGTTACAGTAAATCTTATGAGGATCAAATCGAAGCTAATCAAAAAGAATTGGAAAAAGAGTTAACACCAAGAATTAATGACCGATTTGATGAGATAAAAAATAAAGGTCAAAAAGAAATTGATTCAGCCAAAAATAAGATTTCTGATGGTGAAACTAAATTAGCTGATGCTACTTTGGCAATTACCAATGGAAAAAATGAACTTAAGACTCAAAAAGAAGGTTTAGAATTAGCTGAAACCATGGGGCAACCTGTTCCAGATGAAGCTAAAAAAGAGTTAGAAAAAGCTGAAGAAGAACTTAATAAGCAAGAGAAAAAAATTATAACTGAAAAAGAAAACTTAGAAAAAAGTAAATCAGAATTAAAAGAAGAGGAAAATAAACTAAGTGAGTTAGAGAAACCAGAATATCTCTACAAGGATAGAAATGATAATCCTGCATATAGTGAATACAAGGACAACGCAGACCGTATTTCTTCTATTGCGACTGTCTTTCCTGTTTTCTTCTTTATGATAGCAGCCCTTATTTGTCTAACGACTATGACTCGTATGGTAGATGAAAAACGAGGCGAAATAGGAACCTTAAAAGCTTTAGGTTATACAAACGGTGAGATAGCTAAGAAATTTATCATTTATGCGACATTAGCTAGTGTGATTGGAAGTGTCTTAGGATTAATAGTAGGGTATCACGTTTTCCCAACAGTGATTTTTAATGCTTACGGTTCTCTTTACAATCTACCACCAGTTATTATTACTTATTACACTAGTTATGCTGTTCAATCTGTGATTGTTGCATTACTGTGTACGTTGGTTTCAGCAATGGTTGTTTTAAGAGTTGACTTATTAAGTACACCAGCTGTCTTAATGCGACCTAAAGCACCTAAACCTGGTAAAAGAATCTTTTTAGAAAGAATACCATTTGTCTGGTCTAGAATGAACTTCAACCAAAAAGTGACAGCAAGAAACCTATTTAGATACAAACAAAGAATGCTAATGACTGTTTTAGGAATTGCGGGATGTATGGCGATGATTATTACAGGATTTGGCCTTAAAGATTCAATTGGAGATATTGTTGATTTACAATTTGGAAAAATTTGGCAATATGATGCCACTGTGACATATAATCCAGATGCGACTGAAGAGGAAAATAAAAACTATATCAGCGTTAGAGATGAATTAAAAGAAGTTGAGAATCATTTGCCTCTCTCTCAACAAACAGTTGAAGTGATTAAAAAAGGATATACAAAACAAGAGGTAGTCATTGATACGCCAAAAGATACAGAAGCTTTTAAAGATTTTATTGTCTTTAAAGAGCGTCAAAAGGAAGAGACTTATCAACTAGATGATAATGGGGTTATTATTAATGAAAAATTAGCTAACTTATTTGATGTTAAAGCGGGAGACACCTTATCCATTCAAACAGCAGATGATGAAGTTAAAGAGTTAAAAGTAGAGCATGTTACTGAAAACTATGCGATGCATTTTATTTATATGACACCCGCTTATTATCAAAAAATATTTGAGAAAGAACCTGAGTATAATGTTGATTTGTTGAAATTTAACGAGACTCTTTCTGAATCAGAAGAAGAGCAACTAGCTGAAAAACTAATGGATACCAAAAAAGCGATTAACGTAAGCTTTACAAGTACAATTGGCGAAGCTATGGATGACACAATGGGAAGTTTAAATATTGTTGTTTGGGTTCTGATTGTATCAGCTGCAATGTTAGCCTTTATTGTGTTATACAATTTAACTAACATTAATATCTCAGAAAGAATTAGAGAACTCTCAACAATTAAAGTGTTAGGTTTTTATGACAAAGAAGTAACGATGTATGTTTACCGCGAAAATAATATTCTAACGCTACTAGGTATTTTATTAGGTTGTGTGTTAGGTAAGTTGTTACATAGTTTTGTGATTAAAACGGCGGAAGTCGATATGATGATGTTTCCACCAGATATTCACTTAATTAGTTACGTGTATTCAGCTATATTGACACTTCTGTTTTCAAGTGTTGTTATGTATTTTATGCACCGAAAACTAAGAAAAGTAGACATGATTGAAGCGTTAAAATCAAATGAATAAAATAAGCCGTAGATGAGTCAAAAATCATCTACGGCTTATTTTTATGCTAATAATTGGTTTAGTTGTTTGGCTTGTTTGCGGTTATCATATTTTGTATAAAAATAAAAAGCAATAATGTGAAGAATCAAAGTTAATAGAACAATTAACCCAATATAAGGTTTAACAAGAGCAAACATCTCAGAAGAAAAAATAAAAACACTGAGAAGCCCACAAACACTATTGATGATAGTTGTTAGAAAGATATTAGTACTGGCTTTTAAAGTCGAATATTTCCAAAAATAAGGATAAGCTACGCCAAAAGTTAATCCAAATAGTAATCCGATTCCGATAATATGCCAGATGAAAGTAAATGGTACTGTTTTATCATAAAATAATAAAGTAGCTAAAAAAGTAATCCAGATAGTACTTCCTAAAGTAGTTTGAATAAAGCTTGATTTTAATTGTTTGAACATAATAATCTCTCCTTAATAGTTTTAGCATAATGGCGGCTTACCATATAATGCTGATGTGATTTGGTGATAATTTCGATACGTGCATGTTTTTCAGTTTGAAATAAGTGAACTTCTTTTAAATTAATTAAAGTTGACTGGTTGATTTGATAAAGATCAAACTCTTCTAGAAAAGCTAATTCTTTTAATCGCTTTGGGTAAAAGAAACTCTCTTGATTTTGTAAAATCACTTTGGATAAGTGTCCTAAAGCTTCAATTGCTTCGATTTCTTTTACTTGTATCACTTGATTGCGCCCATTACTAGGATGGGTAACGACTAGTGTGTGTTCTTTATTAAAGTGCATTTCTATAGATTGTAAAAATAATTTGTTATTAGGATGACTGATCAGGTCAATTTGTTGTGTGTCTTGTGTTTCATTCCAATGGAAGTTAAATTTCATGTTGTCTCCTCCTTACACCCATAGAATAGCAAGAAATAATTTTGATTTGTAGTTTAATTTGTTTAGTTGCAAAAAGAATTTACTTAGTTGCAAGAAAGACAATAAACATAATTGTTCTCAAATAAATAAATAGTTATTTATAAACTAAGACCTAAGACTGATTCGTCCGATTTTCCTGTCATTTTAAAGGGAAAATTGGTAAAATAGGAGTAGGAGTTTAGAAAGGAGTGTGCGGCATTTGATAGAAGGTTATCCTATTGACACGGTCTATTTGTATGTCTTAATTGGGTGTACGGTTATTTCGATTTTCTTATTTATTTTTGGAGATATTTTTGATTTTGATGGGCCGATTGATCCGATGTTAATCATTCCATGGCTGGCTTTTACCTCTTTATTTGGCATTGTTGGCGAGAAATTCTTTGATTTTAGTAGCCTTGTTATTTTGTTAGCTAGTGGAGGGTTATCTACTATTATCGTTTTTTTAATGAATTTTTATATTTTGGTACCTTTGCGAAATTCAGAATCAAGTTTATCTGTTTCTGAAAAAGATATTGAAGGAAGAACGGCTACAGTGATTACACCTATTCCTTTCCAAGGAATGGGAGAAATAAAAATATCTAGTGTGACAGGAAGTATGACACGTCCAGCTTCTTATTACGAAGCACAAGAAGTTGAAGTCAAGGCTGGAGATGAGGTCTTAATTATTGAAATCAAAGACCGAGTTTGTTACGTAGTACCGTACAAAGAAAATTTTGTTTAATAAAAAGGAGAGAACAAGAGTATGGGAATTTTATTATTACCAGTTGTATTAGTTGGGGTTATTTTATTAATGTTATTAGTGGTATTTGTATCTAAATATCAAACAGCACAACCAGATGAAGCGTTAATTATTAGTGGGAGTTACTTAGGCGTTAAAAACGTTCATAAGGATGACTCTGGAAATAAATTAAAAATAGTTCGTGGTGGAGGAGCATTCGTGTTACCAGTCTTCCAACGATCAAATCGTTTAAGTTTACTATCAAGTAAACTTGATGTATCAACACCAGAAGTTTATACAGAACAAGGTGTACCTGTTATGGCTGATGGTACATCAATTATTAAAATTGGTTCTTCAGTAGAAGAAATCGCAACAGCAGCAGAGCAATTCTTAGGTAAATCTCGTGAAGAGTTAGAAAATGAAGCACGAGAAGTATTAGAAGGTCATTTACGTTCGATTTTAGGGTCAATGACAGTAGAAGAAATTTATCAAAACCGTGATAAATTTAGTCAAAGTGTCCAAGAAGTAGCCAGTGTGGATTTAGCTAAAATGGGACTTGTGATTGTGTCATTTACGATTAAAGACGTAAGAGATAAAAATGGTTACTTAGATTCACTAGGTAAACCACGTATTGCTCAAGTGAAACGTGATGCAGAGATTGCTGAAGCTGAAGCAACAAAAGAAACACGTATTAAAAAAGCACAAGCTGAAAAAGAATCTCAAGAAGCCGAACTTGGACGTCAAACTGAGATTGCTGAAGCAACAAAAGAAAAAGAATTAAAACTAGCGGCTTATAAAGAAGAACAAGATATTGCTAAAGCCAAAGCTGACCAAGCTTACAACTTAGAAAGTGCTGTGGCACAACAAAAAGTAGTAGCCCAAGAGATGGAAGTTAAAGTTATTGAGCGTCAAAAACAAATTGAATTAGAAGAAAAAGAAATCACTCGTCGTGAGAAACAATACGATTCAGAAGTGAAGAAAAAAGCGGATGCTGATCGTTATGCGAAAGAACAAGAAGCTTTAGCAATGAAAGCTAAAGAAGTAGCAGAAGCAGAAGCGGAAAAATTCCGTGTGGAAGCGATGGCAGAAGCCAACGCAGCACAAGTACGTATGGATGGACAAGCTAAAGCCGATGCTATTTTAGCTCAAGGTCAAGCTCAAGCTGAAGCTAAAGCAAAAATTGCTGAAGCCTTCAAACAATACGGTGAAGCAGCTGTCTTAAGTATGGTGATTGAGATGTTACCAGAACTTGTTAAAGAAGCTTCTCAACCACTTGGAAATATTGAAAAAATCACAGTTGTTGATACAGGACAAGGTGGCAAAGATAGTGGAGCTAACAAAATCACTAATTACGCTACAAACCTTTTAGCTTCTTCTCAAGAAACATTAAAAGAAACAACAGGGTTAGATGTAAAAGAATTATTAGAAAGCTTTGCATCAAGAGGCTCTAAAAATGTTGTTAACTTAACAGATCATCAAGAAGATTAGATATCAAAAAGGACTAGCCAATGAAGATTGGCTAGTCCTTTTTATTATGCTTATTTAACTTGCTTAGATGCTTTAATAATTTTTGAAACAATACCGTATTGAACAGCTTCTTCAGCAGTCATCCAGTAGTTACGATCTGTGTCCTCAGATACTTTTTCGTAAGTTTGGCCAGTTGCTTTAGCAATTAAACGGTTTACGCGTTCACGCATTTTTACGATTTCACGAGCTTCAATTTGAATTTCAGTACTTTGTCCTTGAACCCCACCAGCTGGTTGATGAATCATGAAGCGTGTGTTTGGTAATGAGTAACGATTTTTTTTGTTTGCTGCTAGGAAAATAGTGATCCCAGCACTAGCTACCCATCCAGTTCCAATAACTTTTACTTCTGGTTTGACAAATTTAATCATGTCGTGGATTGTATCTCCAGCTTCAACATGACCACCTTGACTATTAATAAAAATAGTAATTGGGTCGTCACTAAGAGAAGCTAAAAGAAGAAGTTGACTACTAACTTCCTTTGCTAATTCTTGATTAATACCACCATAGATTAAGATAGTACGATTCTCAATCATTTTTTGTGTTAGTAAGCTGTTTACATCTTGTTTTTTTGTTTCTTCCATAAATTAAAAAACCTCCCAATATCTATTACTATTATTCTAACATAAATTTAAAAAAATACTCATATTTAGCGTTTTGGTTTACGACCTAGTCCAACGGCATTTTTCATTTTTTGCAGTGTTTTGTTAGCTTTTTGAGAAGCTTCTAAAGCACCACGGTCTAAAATATCATGTAACTCTTCAGAATTTAGATAATGATTATATCTTTCATGGATTGGCTCAATCCATTTAACAACTGCTTCTGCTAAATCTGTTTTAAAATCTCCGTAACCACTGTATTTGTATTTTTCAACTAATTCTTCAATAGAGTAATCTGTTACTGATGAATAAATAACAAGTAAGTTTGAAATTCCTGGTTTTTCTTCAGGATTGTATTCAATGACACCACTTGAATCAGTTACAGCAGATTTAATTTTTTTAGTAATTATTTTAGGATCATCTAGCATAGAAATGAATCCTTTAGCGTTATCATCGGATTTACTCATTTTGCGAGTAGGTTCTTGTAAACTCATAATACGACCACCATTGTTTTTACCAGGAATCTTAACTTCAGGAGTCACTAAAATTTCTTGATTTTTACCTGCATAACGAGAATTAAAACGATCTACAAAATCACGAGTTAATTCTAAATGTTGTTTTTGATCTTCTCCAACAGGCACTAAATTAGTATCATAGAGAATAATATCAGCAACCATTAATGGTGGATAAGTTAAAAGACCAGCGTTAACAGAAACTTGTTTTTGTGATTTATCTTTGAATTGAGTCATACGTTCTAACTCACCAAGAGGAGTGTTACATTGAACAATCCATGCAGCTTCTGAGTGTGCTGGAACTTCTGATTGCACAAAGATTGCGGCATGCTCTGGATCAATTCCAACAGCTAAATAAAGTGCTGCTAATTGAAGGATTTGTTCTCTTAATTTTAATCTATCTTGGGGTACAGTAATCGCATGTTGGTCTACAATACAAAAATAGCATTTGTATTCTTTTTGAAGATCAACAAACTGTTTCATTGCACCAATATAATTTCCGATTGTCGGAATCCCACTTGGTTGGATTCCAGAAAAAATTGTTTCCATTAAAAATTCCACCTTTGTCTTAAGTCATATGTCTATTATACTAAAAAGAAAAAATAATAACAGAAAATCATTTGCCTAGTATTGTTTTTTATAACAAAACTTTGTGATAGATGGTACACTTTAGAATAACTGTTTTTCTTTTTTGTCTCAATTGTGAAATATGTCATAAGAATTTATTATTAGGATAGAAATGTTGTTATATCAAGGTTTTTATCTTGTGTTTTTTCGATTTTAAAGTGAAAATAGGCTAGTGTTTTGAACTGAAATATAGTATAATTAGGTTAGAGTAGTGAACAGAAAAAACTAACTGTTAATCTATTACTTTTAGAAAGGGAGTGACTGGTATGTTAAAATTATATACTTCACCTAGCTGTACATCCTGTCGGAAAGCACGAGCTTGGTTACAAGAGCACCAAATTCCCTTTGTAGAAAGAAATATTTTCTCAGAACCATTGACTCAAGACGAGTTAAAAGAAATTTTACGGATGACAGAAGATGGAACAGAGGAAATAATTTCTACGCGTTCTAAGGTGTTTCAAAAGTTAGACGTTGATTTAGATGAATTATCACTTCCAGAGCTTTTAAAATTAGTTCAGGAAAATCCAGGTTTATTGCGTCGCCCAATCATGGTTGACGATAAAAGGCTTCAAGTAGGATTTAACGAAGATGAGATTCGTCGCTTTTTACCAAGAGAAGTAAGAGCAATCGAGTTAAAGCATGCACAAATGATGGCAGGTATTTAAAAGATTTAAATAATTATAATCAGCATGTGATGAGAGATCGAGCATGCTGTTTTTTATTCTTTCAAAGCTTGATTTCCATTCTAAAGGAGTTGGTAGTGATTACTTTACTTTTTTTGAATATTAGATACAATGAAGCTAATGATAGAAGATAAATATAAAGAAACGAGGTGTAGCAAGATGGATATGGAGAGGATTAACGATAATACTATTCGAGTTTCGATTGGTAATGAAGATTTAGAAGAAAGAGGAATAACATTTTTAGATCTTTTAGGTAATCAGAAACAAATTGAAAGTTTTTTCTATAGTATTTTGGAAGAAGTCGATGTAGATGAGCAGTTTCAAGAAACCGATTCTGTCACTTTCCAAGTGCTACCCAATCAAGATGGGCTAGAATTATTTATTAGTAAGAACTTACCTTTAGACGATATGAATAACATCGAACATGGGGATGATGGTCTCTTAGGTGATAGCTTCTCTAATTTCTTAAAAGAGCATATAGCAACTCATGATAAAGAATCTGATGCAGAAGTTGATGAGGAAATTTTTATGCTTCAACATGGAGATAAGGTTAAAGAAGAAATTTTACGTTTAAACGATTTTGAAGAAATGATTGATTTAGCGAAACATGTCAAATTACATAATGTTTTAACTTCTTTATATATTTATAAAGGAGATTATTATCTAAGTGTTTCCTTTTTTGTTGAAGAAAAAGATGAGATTGAAATCAATAGTGACTTAGCTAAGCTTTACGAATATGCACATAGTTCTAATGTGACAGCAGATATCTTAGATGAGTACGGCGAAATCTTGATGGATAGAAATGCATTAGAATTGAGTCGACATTACTTTAAATAATGAATCACAGAGGAATGTGAAAGCATTCCTTTTATCTTGTTCAGATGTTCAAAAAAGAAAGTAGGTGAACCCCTTGTTACTGAGAAAAGAATTACTATTATATTCCATAGCAGGTACTTTAGGTACTATTATTTATTTTTTCGCCCGTTTTTATTCGAAAAACCTAACAACTAGCGTCCTATTACCAGTTATCATTGGTCAAGGGTGTGCCATTGTCTTTGCTTTTTTTGCTAATAAATATTTTGTATTTAAAAACGTTGGAGTAGGTTTTAAGAAAACGTGTCAGCAGTTTTTAGAATTTTGTATTGGTCGCGCGTTAGTTTTTGCGATTGATATTGGTACTGCGCACTTTTTTGTTGATAAATTTGGTAACTTTTGGATCCAAGTTTTAAGACTGCAACAGATTAACTACAATAATTCTTTGTTTAGTTTACCAATGCTACAGAGATTCGTAGGTAATCCATACTTATTAAATGAGTTTATTTTTACCTTATTATCGCAAGTAATTGGCGTAGTTATTAACTATGTTGTTTCGAAAAAAATAGTTTTTAACCTCAAAAAAGAACAAGATATTGAAATGGTTTATTAAGTTAAAGAAGCTGAGAAAAAGTTCAGCTTCTTTTTTTATTTCTTAAGACAAAAAAAGGATTGATCTTTTTAGGATCAATCCTTTTTGTTACATTCCGATTAAATAATCGTCATCGTTCATCGCTTCTACTGTTCCAAGTAGGTAACCATTACCAACTTGAGAGAAGAAGTCATGGTTACTTGTTCCAGTTGATAAACCATTCATAACAATTGGGTTAACATCATTTGCTGTATCAGGGAATAATGGATCCATTCCAAGATTCATTAATGCTTTGTTAGCGTTGTAACGTAAAAATGTTTTAACATCTTCCGTCCAACCTAATTTGTCATAAAGTAGCTCAGTGTATGTTTCTTCATTTTCATAAAGTTTGAATAGAAGGTCATACATCCAATCTTTCATTTCATCTTGTTTTTCTTCAGATAAGTCATTAAAACCTAATTGGAATTTATAACCAATGTAAGTCCCATGAACTGACTCATCACGAATGATTAATTTAATGATTTCAGCTACGTTAGCTAATTTATTATTACCTAAATAATAAAGAGGTGCGTAGAAACCTGAATAGAATAGGAAAGTTTCAGCGTAAACACTTGCTACTTTCTTTTGTAAATGATCTCCATTTAAATAGATTTCATTAATAATTTCAGCTTTTTTCTGTAATTGTTCATTGGTATTAGTCCACTCAAAGATGTCTTCGATTTCAGCTTTAGTGTTTAATGTACTAAAGATTGAAGAGTAACTTTTCGCATGAACAGATTCCATGAATTGAATGTTGTTAAGAACAGCTTCTTCGTGAGGTGTTCTTACGTCTGGTCTTAATGCATCAATAGCACTTTCAGATTGGATAGTATCTAGTAATGTTAAACCACCAAAAACAAGTCCAATATTTTCTTTTTGATCTTCTGACAATGTACGCCAGTCATCTAAATCATTTGATAAAGGAATACGAGTATCTAACCAAAATTGTTCAGTTAGTTTTTCCCATGTTGATTTATCAATAATATCTTCAATAGCATTCCAGTTTATGGCTTTGTAATAACTATTAGTCACGGTCGATTTCCTCCTTAAATAACACAGCTTTCACATTGGTTACTTCCGATTTCCTCAGCATCATCAGTAAAGGTTCTTACGTAATAAATTGATTTAATCCCTTTGTGGAAAGCGTAGTGACGTAAAATGTTTAAGTCACGTGTTGTTTGCTTATTCGTATCTTTTTTCCACTCGTATAACCCTTCAGGCATTTCAGAACGCATAAATAGAGTTAAACTCATTCCTTGATCAATATGCTTTTGAGCTGTTGCATAAACATCAATGACTTTTCTCATGTCCATGTCGTAAGCAGACGTGTAATACGGCATGCTTTCATTTGATAAATGAGGAGCAGGATAGTAAATCTTACCAATTTTTTTCTCTTGACGTTCTTCAATTAAACGAGTGATAGGATGGATACTAGCACTTGTATCATTAATATAAGAAATAGAGCCGTTTGGAGCTACAGCAAGACGGTTTTGGTGATATAAGCCATGCTCTTTGATAGAGGCTTTCAAAGCACTCCAATCTTCAGCTGTCGGTACATCAACATTACCAAATAATTCTTTTACTTTGTCTGATTGTGGCAAGATTGGTTCATTGATATAAGAATCAAAGTAAGTTCCATTAGCGTAATCAGATTTATCAAAGTTATGGAAAGTTTCTTTTCTTTCTTTTGCAATGTTATTACTTTCTACTAAAGTCCAGTAGTTTAATAACATGAAATAAACATCTGTAAATTCGATAGACTCAGGAGAACCATATTCCATTTGATTTTTAGCAAAGTATGTGTGAAGTCCCATGGCACCTAAACCAATTGTGTGGTTTAATCTATTACCATTTTGAATAGAAGGAACAACTTCAATATCAGATGCATCTGTAATAAATGTTAAAGCACGAGTCATCGCACGAACTGATTTACCAAAGTTAGGGCTATCCATTAGGTTAACAATATTAGTTGAACCTAAGTTACATGAAATATCTGTTCCTAATTCTTCAAACTCTTGACGGTCATTCACCATAGAAGGCTCTTGAACTTGTAAGATTTCAGAACATAGGTTACTCATAATAATTTTTCCATAAACAGGGTTAGCACGGTTAGCTGTATCAATGTTAATGATATATGGGTAACCAGATTCTTGTTGTAACTTACTGATTTCATTTTCTAGGTAACGAGCACTAATTTTTTGTTTACGAATATTTGGATTTGCTACTAAGTTATCATATTCTTTTGTGATATCTAAGTAAGAGAATGGAACACCATACTCACGCTCAACGCTATATGGGCTAAATAAATACATGTCTTCGTTGTTACGAGCTAATTCATAGAATTTATCTGGAACAACTAATCCTAAAGAAAGAGTTTTAACACGAATTTTTTCGTCAGCATTTTCTTTTTTAGTCGATAAGAACATTTCAATATCTGGATGGAAAACGTTTAGATAAACCACACCAGCACCTTGTCTTTGTCCTAATTGGTTACTATAACTAAAGCTATCTTCAAATAACTTCATAACAGGAACAACACCACTTGCAGCTCCTTCAAATCCTTTAATAGGAGAACCTGCTTCACGTAAGTTAGATAGAGTAATCCCAACTCCACCACCAATACGAGATAATTGTAAGGCACTGTTAATAGTGCGTCCAATACTGTTCATATCATCAGTTACTTGGACTAGGAAACAAGAAACGAGTTCCCCGCGGCGTTTACGACCAGCGTTTAAGAAAGAAGGAGTAGCTGGTTGGTAACGTTGATAAATCATCTCTTCAGCTAAACTCATTGCTAATTCTTCATTACCATCTGCAAAATAAAGGGCATTAAATGCCACACGGTCTTCATAACGCTCTAAATAAGCACTGCCGTCATTTGTTTTTAAAGCATATTGAGAGTAAAACTTATAAGCAGCCATAAATGACTTAAAGGTAAAATTTTGCTCTTCTAAATAAGCATATAAAGATTCAATAAATTGGATAGAATATTTAGCAATAAATTCTGCTTCAATATAATCTTCTTCAATTAAATAATCTAATTTTTCTTGAACACTTCCAAATTTCTTTGTATGAGGTTCAACGTTTTCGTTAAAGAAAGCAGCTAAAGCTTCTTTATCTTTATATAATGGGATTTGATCATCCACAGGTCTATTAATTTCATTATTTAATTCAAAATAAGATACATTATCAAGGTTTTTTAGACTCAATTTTACTCACTACTTTCTTAAAATTTTCTACATCAGTGTCAGTCCCACTAAACTCAAAACTATACAGCAAAGGAGTCTCGTAGTCACGAGAAATGTCTTTGGCTGTAAAAATAAAAAGATCGGCAAAATTTAAATTTCCCCCACCAGCAACACCTTGCATATTCATTTGATTTGTTTTGTACTCAATAAAATCGTTCACTACTTCAGTGACTTCAGCGTCATAAGTAGGAACGATTAGTACAAAAGGTTCATTCATCTCGTGAAAAGGATTACTCGTATCAATCTCATAAGAGGGAAGTCCTAATTTTTTGATAAAGCGTCTTGTTTGCCCGGTTAAAGAAAAAAAGACTAACTTCATATTAAACAGCCAACGTTCTTAATTGATCAGGACGGAAGCCAACGATAGTTACTTTTTCGTCTGCTGTTGTAATAACAGGAACGCTTCTAAATCCTTTTTCTTTTAATGAATCTATATATTGTGTCTCAACATCGATGTTGATTTCTTCAAAGCTTAAATTTTTATCAGCTAAAAATTTCTTTGTCATCTTGCATTGTGGGCAGTTATCTTTTGTGTATAAAGTTATTGTACTCATTTTATTCACTCACTCTCGTTTAATTTCTATAAGTAATAGTATATCTTGTTAGAGAAAAAAGTCAATCTTTAAAAACACAATATATAGTGGTTATTTTTTTTTGATACACTATGTTTTGTGGAAAAACCTGTGGATAAGCAGTGGATAAGTTAATGGAAATCATGATAAATATAGTGTTTATAGCTAAATAGTCTGTGCATAATTAGTTTTAAATTGTTTTGTTAAACAAGATATAGTGTCTTGGAAATTTAATATTTACTAAAAATAGAAGGATAAAAAATAAAACGTGGTTATTAGAACAAAAAAATACTAACTACTATATATAGTAGTTAGTGAATAAACTAATAAGTGACAAAAGTGTTAGTTCTTTGTAAGTTTGATAAAAGGTAAAAGCTTTAAGCTTAACGTATCCTTTATATAGAAGAAGGAAGAGGAGTCGTTATATGAGAAAAAAAGCAATTATTTATACTATTTCATTTTTAGGAATGGCCTTTATATTTTTTGGGACGCCTTTAATCACTAAAAACAACACATCTGACACAGCCATGGTGCTTGATTTGTTTAATCCTTTTGTAAAGAATAAAGAAGTTTATGTTAAAACAACAGATAAGTATATTGATACTTATAAAAGTAACGGAAGTGATAAAGAGCTAAATTATGTTTATGTGACAACAAGTTATGATAAAAGAGGAAAAACACGAGAATTAAAATATGTTTCCTTTGGTAAAAAATTAACACCTGATAAATACTTAAAAGTTAAAACAAAAGGACAAGATGTCAGAAAATGGGAAGAAGTTACTAAAGAAGAAGTACCAGAAAAAGCATTAGACCATCTAAACTAAACCATTATATAGTAATAAATAATTAAACACTCTTAAAAGCTCTGTAAAAGATGCTTATTAGGAGTGTTTTTGTGTTGTTTGAAGTCATAAGAATAAACTTAATATAATACTTTGTTCAAAAAAATAAGGAATGTGAAAAGAGAAGTTTTTTGTCGCGTTATAAGACTTAATCAATTAAAAAATAAAGCCTATCCTCAACTATACTAAGTTCATAAGAAATGAAACAAAAACAATATAGACACACAAACGGGTTTAAGGTATATTTATAAATGATAGGTTTTTTATAAAAAGACCCTTAACCGAAAGAGAGGGAATAGACAATGATGGAAGAAAAATATAATAAAATGGAAGCAGAAGAATTATTTGATAATGTTATGACAGAAGTTGAATTTGCCGCTAAGAGTTTTACTAAGACATTAGGATATAAACAATTGAGTTACCGTGAACAACAATCAGCAGTAGAAATAATTAATCACTTTGGTGAATTTATGTTTGATTATCATTTAGAGTCAATGTGCCTATGGAGCAATTGTGCTTTAGAAGATGTGCTAACTTCTATTTTCCCAACTAAAATCGTTGCCAATATACCTTTCTTTGAAAAAGTTGAAAAAGTTTTGGTGAAATTTTTCGAATTTTTATATCACACCAACCAACAAAAAAATGGTTTAGAGCTAGCTGACGGTGTGAAAAATTGTAGTGGTTTAATGCTTAAGGAAGTTCAAGTTAATTTAAATGATAGTGCTGAAGAAAAGTTGTTTGATTTAGGTGATGATTTAGGATTAGATATGTCAGATTTAAGTGATCTAGACCGTCTTTATAAATTTGTTTCCTTTTTCGAAGAACCAAAAAAAAAAATCTCAAAACTGAAAATTGTTAATATATCAGAGTTACAAGAAGAGAAATTAATCGCTAATTTTCATTGAAAGAAAAAAACACTAGTGATATAATAAAGCCAACAGGGCTATTAGCTCAGTTGGTAGAGCAACGGACTCTTAATCCGTGGGTCGCGGGTTCGAACCCCTCATAGCCCATATGTTAGGAACGTTGATATGTAGACATTTGTAAGGTGTCTGTATATCAGCGTTTTTTCTTTTTGTCCAACATTTTTAGGTTTTGGGGCAACCTTTGGGGCAACTTTTTTAATAAAAAATAATTAAATAACACCATACCTAAATAAATTTAGATAATGAATCACTGGCTTTTTTATCAACTTCTTTTAATGCATGAGCATAAATGTTCATCGTTGTTGAATAATCTTTATGACCAAGACGTTCTTGTACAGTTTTTACAGGTGTATTTTGAGAGATTAAGTAAGTAGCAGAAGTATGTCTAAAATCATGAAATCTAATTTTTCTCAAGTTGTACTTTTTACAAAATCTTGCCCAATGTCTGTTTAAGCTTACTGGTGCGACAGGTTCACCTTCAGGAGAACCAAAAATATATTTGTGTTTAACTTCTTCTATATTTAATTCTTTGCGGAGTTCGATATTGATTTGAATAAACTCTTTCATGATGCCCATGTACTCGCTAGGAACAACCATTTTTTTATTATCAGAAGCTTTTAAACCATCCAGTCTTTCTAAAGAGTAATCTCTTTTTTGAATAATCCGTTGATCGAATAAAACTTCATTGTTGTCAAAATCGAAATGACGTTCTTCGAGTGCTACTATTTCACCTTGTCTAGCAGAAGTAAAGAAAGCCGTCATAATTATTGCTTTCGTTCTAATAGGTGCATCAGATATTTTCTCGAATAATAAAGCAATCTCGTCAGATGTGTAAGGCTCGTAAGTCAACCTCTTTGCATTCTTCTCTTTGGGGATTATAACACGATTACATGGGTTTTCTTTAACAATCTCGTATTCATCCCTAGCGACAATGAAAACGTTACTTATTGCGCTTAAAATGCGTTTTTTAGTTTGTCTTGATAATTCAATTCCGTATTTATCGACAGCTTTTAGTCTTTTGGCATTAACCACAACTTCTTTTATTTCGTAAGGTTTAATGTCTTTGATTTTCTTATTAGCGAAAGTATTTAAAAATCTATCTTGAATAACTGAATTATAAGCTTCATATGTTTTTATTTCTAAATTTTCTTGGGCTGCTTTCTTCCAATAGTCATTATAGAAATGTTTAAAAGTAATAGAATCTAGTTCGTTATAACCATTTTCTTCTAAGTCGATATTCCACATAATTAATTCTTTAAGTGCAGCCTTATCATTCTTCGTTTTAACGGTTTTAGATAAACGTTTAGCATTTCCGTTTGCAGTAGTTCCGATTGGATATCTAAGACGGTAAGTTCCAGGTGAGATTAGTTCGTAAGATCCTTTTATATCGTCCATTACATTTTCCTCCTATTTATGCTAAAATAGGCATAATTAAAGAAGCCTATCTTAGGTTATTTATGTTAAACACGTCATTTCTCTTGGTCGGGGAAGACGTGTTGTTTTATTGACTAATACAGTATATCGTGGTATAAATATACGTGAAGAGAGATTATCTCTCAAAAATGATTTAGGCTAGTATTTCCGTGCTAGTCAAAGTAGCAAGAGCGCAGCTACGTTCCCCAGCGGGAGGGTTATCCTAGCGTCGGTCGCATGGGACGGTATCCATGATTTGCGCTCTATTTTTTTTGTCTTTTTTTCGTTAAGCACGCTCTTACTGTCCAAGGTGAGGGGCGTGTTTTTTTATTCGCTTATAATGCTTTCCAATTTACTTCCAGCGCTTAAAAATTCTGGGTAGATAGCTTTGTATAAAAATGAACTATGTTTTGTTTTTGAATTGATAAAATATATCGTTTTTACATTACCATTCTTTAATATTAAATTTATATGTAATTTTTCTGTGACTTCTTTCTTTTTCTTACCTCTAGACATCAATCCGCCTGCAACCATTCCTACTGGGCCGAATAGTAATGCACCTCCGACAGCACCGCCTGCGCCACTTTTTTTAATCACTTCATTATCGTTTATTACATTTATATCTAAAATATCATCATACGATAAGTAGTCTTTTGCTTTTAAACCGAATGCTGAAAAATTCGTTTTTATTAACCTGTTATTATCATCGAATAGTACTTTGTCTCCAGCAGAAAACGTTGCTTTAAATTCAGGATGTGCATCTTCTTTCTTTTTATTAGAAAAAATTCCCATTAAAATTACCTCCAATATATTATTTTATTCTATACGAATCACCAGGAGTATATGTATCAAAATTTGGGTTTAATTTATAAAATTCATCAACTGTTATTCCGTTGTCAGCTGAGAAACGGAATACTCCGCTATTATTCTCACCAGCTATAGCATATTGTGGTTCATTATCCTTCTGTTGTTGATCTGCTAATTCTTCCTCATGTTGTTCTTTATATTTTTCCATATCTTCATTAGTCGGCACTTTATATTCAGTTATAGGCATTTTATGCGTCAAATGATATTCGTTGTTTGAATTAACAGAATTCGTATCATCTATAGTAGGCTTGTCAAATTGTTCTTGCGCAACAGGCAATCCGTTTCCTAATTTATCTTTAGCGATTTTTAAATCTTTCTCAGCTTTATCCAATTCTGTTTTTAAATTTTTAATTTTTTTATCGTTCTCACTATTCTTTTTAGCTAGAGAATCATACTGTGTGGACAGTTCTGAATAAGCTACATTTGAGTCGCTCAACAAGCGCGTATTCTTTATGTACAAGTAACTAAAAATGCAACTAGTTGTTAACAGAACGATTAATGAAGAAATATACATTGTCTTTTTCATCTAGTTAAACTCCTTTGATATGTTATAATATTTTTGGCGTTACTTTTATATAACACACCGTTCAACTTTTAGTAGGGGAGAACGGTGTGTTTTTTTATAAATCAATACTAACTTTTATCGCTTTACCGATTATTCTAATTGGATTTTCTTCATTAGCTATAATCGGGTTATGTTCGCTGTTGTCAGGCATTAAGATGATTGTATCACCTTGAAATCTAACACGTTTTAAAGTAGCTTCTGTGTCTCCATTTACTAAAACAGCAGCAATCTCATTATTCTCTACAGTTTCTTGTTTCCTTATCATGACGAATGAATTTTCAGGAATAGTAGGTGTCATACTGTTTCCTTTTGTTTGTAGGTAGAATAGTTCGCCTGAAGGTAAATTATCAGCTATTTCCTCTTTGTAATCAATAATATTTTGTTCCGCTAGAATTGGATCGCCACAAGTTATAACACCTAAGACTGGTATTTTGACAAATTTGCTTATTTTATTTAATAAACTTTCAGCAGTTAAACCTAACAAGTAATCAGAAGTAACTCCAAAAATTTCTGACAGCCTCTTTAAATCTTTTCCTTTAGGATAATTATCATTACTTTCCCACTTAGAGACAGTTGTGTATGTTTTAAAACCTAAAAGTTCAGCTAATTCCGTTTGGGTTAAATTTTTATTTTCTCGTAATTCTTTTATTCTCTCTCCTATTTGCATCTTTGTAACCTCCTTTATTAAATTATAAGTTTACTATATCATAGTATGATTTAAAATCAATATTATATAGTAAAAAACTTATAAAAATAACATTTTTAATATATAGACTGATATGTATTTTAAAAATATATAAAATAAATCATATAAAATACTTGATATATGATTTTAAATCATGTATGATTAAACCAAGTTAAGAAGCGAGGTGAAATAAATGACGAACATAGCAGAGTTAAGAGCTAGAAAAAATAGAATGAGCCAAAAAGAACTTGCTGAAAAAATTGGAGTTACTCAAGCGTCAATTAGCTTGTGGGAAAATAATCCATTGTCAATGAACGCTGTCAACATTGTAAAAGTATGTAAGTTTTTTGGAGTGACATCGGATGAAATTTTAGGTATTAACAAAGACAAAGAGGTAACTCTTTAATTTTTTTGACTCACATATGATTTTAAATCATATAGAATAAAGGAGGAAGTTAAATGAATTTACAAGTAATAGACCAACGAGAAGTTTTATCTAAAGATTTTAAAATTTATGGAGATTTAGACAATCCATTGTTTTTAGCGAAAGATGTCGCTGAATGGATTGAACATTCAAAAGTTTCAAGAATGTTAGAAAATATTGATGTTGAAGAAAAGCTGAAGGAACAATTAGTTACCTCAGGTCAAAAACGAGAAGCATGGTTCTTAACAGAAGATGGTCTCTACGAAGTTTTAATGCAATCAAGAAAACCTATTGCTAAGAAGTTTAAAAAAGAAGTTAAGCAAATTCTAAAAGATATCCGCAAACACGGAATGTATGCAAAAGAAGAATTACTAGACAATCCAGATTTACTTATCGAAGTGGCAACTCAATTGAAAGAAGAACGCACTTTACGACTTGTAGCTGAACAACGAGTTAACGAGTTACAACCTAAAGCAGATTATTATGACAGCATTCTAAACAATCAAGGTTTAGTAACTATCAGTAAGATATCTAAAAATTACGGTATGTCAGCTGTTAAGTTTAATCAGTTGTTACATGATTTAGGCGTTCAATTTAATCAAAGTGGCACGTGGTTACTTTATAGCAAACATCAAGCTAAAGGTTATACACATATTGAACCGTTTGATTATACAGACGCCAATGGTAAGCAACAAGTTAAAACAAGAATGAAATGGACTCAAAAAGGTCATATCTTTATTTATGAATTATTAAAGCAAAATGGAATTTTACCAATGATTGAAATTGACGACATCGCATAGGAGGGAATAGGGATGAGTGAAATTGAAAAACATCAAGTACTAGTTAAAAAATTAACTGTAGAGAACGATTTTTTGCGAAAAGAGAATGAAGCTCTACAAACTGTTGTTAAAGTTTATCAAAGTCATCTGGAAACTGTGGTTGATCGAGAGGCGATTAGAAAGTATCGCAGTCGGACAAAAAAATGAGAAGTAGCGGTAACTACTCCTCAAGTAAATTAGCCTTTGTGACAGGCGTTAGAACACCAGAAGCAACCGTCAAAAATTTTTGAAGGGAACTTGGTATTAGCAAGGTTGATTGCTTCCTTGCAAGATGATTCGTATCCGATGTAAGTTCGGTTTTCTAACGCAGGTAGATAAACGCATTCTTCTGTATGCACTTCGTGGCGATACTTATCATCCATTTTATTATAAAAGTAATAGTGTTTAAGCATTATATTTTCACCACCTTATCAGTTATTTCAGCAGACCACTTGCTGATAAGGATAGTATATCAAATAAAAAATAATACGGTGTCAATTTAGACGACATCGCATAGGAGGGAACACTAATGGGAACTAATTTAGCTTTAGTATCATTGGATGATTTAGAGGTATTTATAGCCAAACAAACTATAAAAAATGAAGTTTGGAGTTCTAAACAAGCTGCTGATTATCTTGGTTGTAGTGTAGCTCAAGTAAAAAAACAAGCAGCAGAAGGAACAATACCTGGTGCCAAAATAGGTGTTGAGTGGAAATTTAGTTCTATTGCTTTATTTGAGTACGTTAGCAAAATGAAATTAAACAGATAGGAGACATTACATGACAAGAAAACAAGCGTTAGAAAAAGCATTCGTAGTCATGGCTTACTACGAAAAAAGCGACGATTACGAAGCTCATTTAAAAGAGCAACGCAAGGAGAAAGCTAGAGGAGTGAGGAAATGAAAAAAGACACACTATGGCGTCTTATATCAGTATTAATATCGATTTTTGTTTCTATAATCACAACGTTAATAGTAACTAAATTAAATTTATTTTGATAGAGAGTTAAACCACAGGGTAATCAAAGTAGTGATAACAGATAACACAACTGGAGTTATCACATTCCATAATATTTTTGATTTCAAATCATACTTTTTCTCATCTAATAAGTTAGAACCTTTTGGAGTTAATTCAAAATAAGAGTTTTCATCAGTTCCGAAAATGGTTTTACGAATATATCCAGCATCTAATAAGTGATCTACACAATGAACTACTAAATGGAAATCGATTTTAGTTTTGTTAGAAATCATTTCTTTATTCATATTCTGATTAGGGATTCTGATAGTAAGGAATTCATAACGAAGTGATTTAAGAATTTTGATTTCATTGGATGATATTTCCAAAATAAACACAACCTTTTTAAACAAATTATACCAAACAGAAATAACTAATCAACATAGTAAGGAGTGAGGAAGTGAAGAAACACATCAAACGTATTGCATTATACGCTAGCAAACTAGCTCTCAGCATATTCCTAATGTGGATAATCCTCTACATATTGGAGTTAGTGCAATGGAAGTAGTGTTACTGATAACAGTTATATTTAGCTTAGTGTGGCTATATCTGAATGAGAAGGAGAGGAAGAAATGAAACTAGAATACATCGAGCGTCAGCACACAACTAGAGCATATCTACTTATGATTATAACGTGCTTAGCTACATATAAATTTGGATTACTTGTATTGATCGCTTTGATACCACTATTTTTAGCAAGTTTTATGGACAGCGATATATCGAGTTATGAATACTCAGAAAGGAAAAAGTCACATGAAACTAACATATCTAGGCAACGATGAAGTTAAGATAGGTCGCACTAAATACAGGTTAATAAGTGATTTAACTAACACTATAATTGTTGAACTTAACAGCGAGCGTATGCAATTTATCAAGAAAACAGGTGAGTTTGTTAAGTCTGGAACAAAAAGTATAGATAGAGGTTTACCTTTGTCTACTAGAAAATTTTGAAAGGAGTGAGGAAGAGTGAGAGAGATTAAGTTTAGAGGTAAATGTATTTTAACAGGCGATTGGATTTATGGGAGTTTAATTTCATTCGATGAACAATGTAAATTTATATTTCAAGGTCATGAATCAGCAAGTAGTAGTACTTTTGCTGATTTAGTAAGAAATAAAATGGTAATGGTTGAACCAGGTTCTGTTGGTCAATACACAGGCTTAAAAGATAAAAACGGTGTTGAAATTTTTGAGGGGGATATATTATGTGGATGGATAGGTTCTCATTGGCATAGTGGTGAAGATAAGTTTGAAGAAGTTGTTAAATACGATGAGAAAACAGCTAGTTATAACTTTCCAGCTATTGAAGTAAGACATGGAGATTTAAGAGTCATAGGCAATATATTTGAAAGTGGTGAAATTTTAAATGACAGTGAAAATCCAGAACTATTAGAAACAAAAAAATCTAGCTAGTGCTGAGAACACTAACTAGAAAACTACACTTTTTATTATTATTACGTTAAAAATAGCACGAAATTAGGAGGTTTGCAAGTGGGATATGTAATTAAAACGGATGAAAAAAACGCTCAATACCTTGTAGAGACAGATAGAGAGACTCGTTTAATCATTCGTCCACACGAAAAAAATAAATCATGGATAGGCGTAGAGTACAAAGATAAATCGGATTGTTTGTTAAGTGAATGGAAGGACTATACTCCTTTATCACAAGATACACTAAATGACGCAATTAATGGTTTAGATGTAGCGATTGTATTAGAAACTAAGGATTTGCCTAGCATGTTAAGAGAGCTTGCTAAAGTTATTGAGGAGGGAAAACATGAACGCATTAAATAGATATGAGATTGAAGAATTAACAAACAGTTCTGAAGAAGAAAAACAAGGTTGGGCGATTAATGATTTAGAAAGTGTTAATTGGGCATTAAGGAAAATTGCTGCTTTAAATAATCAAATTGAAGAAAATGAGCAGCTTGCTAAAGAAGAAAGATATCGTATTGATCAATGGGAACAAAAAGAAAATAGCTCTCACAAACAAAGTGTTGAGTTCTTTGAACAAAAAATATCAGAGTATCACAGAGAATTATTAGTTGATGATCCTAAAGCTAAAATTAAAACTCCTTACGGTCAAGTGTCATTACTAAAATCTGCAGCTAAAATTGAATATGGAATGTTGTTCTCATGCAGTTCACAGGCCTAAAAGATAAAAACGGTGTTGAGATTTATGAGGGTGATATTGTTAGAGTCTGTGACGGTGTTGACAGTTATGTAACTGATGTTTATTTTGGTGGCGAAGAATACCCAGCATTCGATTTGAATTACGAGCATATTCCTGGCATGTGGTTTTACGAAAGCAATGTACTAAGTACGATAAATAATACAGATACGGAAGAAATCGAAGTTATCGGTAATATTTACGAGAACCTAGAGTTGTTGGGAGGGTAATGATGAAACAAGTGAAAGAAACAGCGGAGAATTTCAAGCTTTTATTTGGTCCTGCGGTAGGTTGCTTTTTAATGCCATTAATTTTTGGCATTCCATCTATTTTATCATTATGGGTTCTTCGATATATATGGGATTTATTGTTTAGATGAAACAACTTAACTACCCAACACCGATAAAACAACGCAAAATTAGAGCAGTACAGCCGAGTAAAAAGAATAAACCGACTAATAAGTACGGAGCAAAGAAAACTGTCTTAGATGGTCACGTGTTCGATTCTAAGGCAGAAGCTAAATATTACTATTTGCTAAAAATGAGAGGTATCACCAATTTCAAGATGCAAGAAGAATTTCTTCTACAGGAGGCGTTTGAGATTGAAGGCAAACGGAAGCAGGCAATCAAGTATAAGCCTGACTTCACTTTTTATGAAGGTGGCCAACTTGTCAAAGTAGTAGACGTAAAAGGGAAGCGTACAGAGGCTTTTAACATCAAGGCTAAGATGTTCATGAAAAGATACGGAATACCGCTGATACTAGCAAAATATGATTATAAGAGTAAGACGTTTGAGGAAGAAATGGCGTGAGGTGAGGAAATGACTAAAGAAGAAATAATAAAAAAATGGAGAAAAGAGTTAGAAAGTACCAATAAAAGTTTAAATGATTTTATGAAACAGTATAAAAAATCAGATGATTCTGAATCCTTATTAAGGCTTATAGGCCAATTAAGGCAAGAAGCTCGTTTGTTTGAGAGTTTTATTACCGATTTAGAAAGTTTGGCGTAGGGGAAAAGAGAATGAAAACTATACCAGAAATTGAAGAGCTAGAAGATTGGCGAGAAATAAGAACAAACAATTTTAATCAGCAAGTTGTTTATGAATTTCATAATGGGTTTGGTGCAAGCGTAATTCTTGGTAAATACTCTTATGGTTTGGAAATGATGTTAAGAACTCCTAGTCATATAAATACAAAGGATAAAGAACTGAGAGATAAAATCGAGAATATTGATTCTGATTTGTTATATGACGTAGTAGGCTACTTAACGAAAGAACGTATGGAAGCAATTTTATATGCTATCAAAGACTTATAAATAAAAAAGCAGCAAGATCACTCTTGCCACTCAATAATACCGCCTAAAAGTATTATAACAAGGAGCTGGCAAGATTGGAACTAAAATCAATGGATTTAAACGATATAAAAGAACTCGAAGGAAAGAACGCTCTAGTGATTATCAGCAATGGCCAGATGAAATCAGCAGAATTGCCAAAGTTTGGAATTGTTGAAATTACTAGCCATGACGAAAAAGTCACTTTTGTAGAACAGAAAATTAAAAGTAAGTTTTAAAATTAAATATTATCTGACCAGACAACTGGAGGATATCTTGATGAACGTTTAATACGTTTATTGAGGTGTCCTCTTTTTTTATTTTAAGGAGGAAAAAGACCATGACTTGGAAGTATGCTGATGAACTAGAGCGAGAATATAGAAATGATTTAAAGGGCGTTAGACGTCGTTTAGAAGAACTTAAAAATCGTAGGGACTATTTATTGAAATATAAGAGAGAATGCGAGAATCATGCCAAATGGAAAGAAATACCATCTATCAGTGAAGAACTCATTGAATTAAAAAAGCCTATCAGCATTTTAGGTGGAGTCGTTTCTAGTTCAATGTATTCGATTGAATGGTTACGTGATGCAAAAGAACCAGGAGCAAGACGTGAGATAAGCAATCGCTCAAGGTATCAGCGTACTCAGTTATGGTCTGACATGGATTTAGTAGTGGTGAATAAGTTTAGGTTTGATAGCGAGGATCTAACCGAGGAAGATTTGAAGAAGCTAGATGATTATATGAGTTGTCTAACTGATAGGGAAAAAGAAGCAATTAACTCCGTTGTGGCTAAAGGAAATAGTTATCAAGAAACAGCTGATTATATGGAAGTCTCAAGGTCTACAGTTCAAAGTTATGTGAACAGAGGTATGGAGAAATTGAATAAATCTCTAATTGATGGTGCACAAACTAGCCTTTTTTAGTATGATTGTATGTAAAAGGAGTGGTTAGATGAATGTTATTGATCAATTAATATTAAGCACAGTAAGGTTAGAGACTGAAAATTCTACAGGTACAGGCTTTTTTTATAAAATGTGTGAACAAGAAAACGACATGGCCAAGATAGTGATTGTCACTAACAGGCATGTTGTAGAGAATGCCTGTATATTAAACGTAACCTTAAAGTTAACTAAAGATGGAAGCGAAAAAATTCAAGACTTTAATATAAAAAATTTGAGAGAGTTAGTTGTTTATCATCCGGATCCAGAGACAGATCTAGCTGTTATACCTGTCACAGATTTATTTAACAAGATTCAATCAGATTTAAAATATGATCCTGTTGTTACGTTTTTAGGGAAGGAATTAATACCTAATGTGTCAGAGACTGCAGCAATGTCATCTGTAGAGGATGTTCTTGTTATCGGATATCCAAACGGTTTATGGGACAGTAAGAATGTTAGGCCGTTAGTTAGAAGGGGAATTACAGCATCTGATTACAAACTTGATTATGAGGGTGAGTCCAAATTTATTATTGATTGCGAGATTGTTGGCGGTTCAAGTGGCTCTCCAGTATTTTCTTACTCTACCGGAACCCATCATGTAGGTGACGGAAATTTTATTTTAGATGGGCAACCAAGAGTTAAATTTTTAGGGATAAACTCCAGTGTATTTATACAAGGAGTAGAGGGAAAGTTAATTACCACAGATTATATTGATAATATTTCATCCTATTCTAAAATTCCTATAGGTTTAGGAATTATTATCAAATCTTCTGAATTAGAAATTTTTGAAAATCTGCTGCCTTAAATTTTGCCATACAACCACCACAAATAGTTGAGGGGTGGTTCCCTTATCCTCCAGAATAAACTGGACTATTATTGGTAGTAGCGTACGGCGGTTGAGGGTTAGCTTAATTCAAGCGTCTGCCTGATAAGCAGAAGATGACGTGGAAATCGTCACCTGGGACTATCGCGCTATATCGGCACATAACTTTTCGTAGGGTTATGTGTCTTTTTGTGTTATCAGATAAATAGGAAAGGGAGTTTAAAATGATAGATTTAAAACATGGCGATTGTTTAGAATTAATGAAAGATATTCCTGATGGTTCAGTGGACATGATTTTATGTGATTTGCCTTATGGGACAACAGCGAACAAATGGGATTTAGTTATCCCTTTAGATAAACTTTGGGAACAATACAATAGGATAATAAAGGAAAACGGAGCTATACTTCTATTTGGTCAAGAACCCTTTATTAGTAAGTTAAGACTTAGTCAACCTAAAATGTACAGATACGATTGGTATTGGGATAAAAAGAGGGGTTCTAATCCTATGTTGGCTAGAAAAATGCCTATGAGAAATATAGAGAACATAGGAGTTTTTTACAAAAAATTACCTACATATAATCCTCAAATGGCTAAAGGTGAGCGTGAATATCCTAAACGCAAGTTTGCAGATAAAAAAAGCGATAATTTTTTTATGAAAGGTTTTGAAAGTCATAAAGATTACGACGGGTCGCTTAGATACCCTCTTCAAACGATTTCTATATCTAATCGAGGTGCTGAAGTAGCTTCCGGAAAAAGAGTGCACCCGACCCAAAAACCTGTAGCGTTATTAGAGTATTTAATAAAAACATATTCAAACGAGGGTGAAACTATTTTGGATAATACGATGGGTTCAGGATCAACTGGAGTAGCTGCGGTTAATTTGGATAGAAATTTTATCGGCATGGAGTTGGATCCCGAGTATTTTAAGATCGCTGAGAAGAGGATAGAAGAAGCTCGGCTTTATGAAAGAAATACAAACTATCTAACCAACCAGGGAAGAATGTGATTGAAATGATTAATTTTAGTAGAGATTGGAAAGCGCCATTAATTGATTACAAAACAAAACTCGAAGAGTGAGGTGGTGAGGCTGATGTGATTAATTGGCAAGAGATAAGAACGGAATTCGAATCAACTACTTGTACTATGAAGTCTTTAGCTGAAAAATTTAATGTCAGTCCATCGACTTTAAGGAGTAGGAAAAACAGAGAAAATTGGCAACGCGAAGCAACAGAAAATGTTGCAACGCAAAATAATGTTGTTGCAACAGATAAAAAAGGCGCTCAAATTAATAATAAAAATAGCGTGGGAAATAAAGGGAACAAAAAAGCTTCTGCGCCTAAAAAGAATAAGAATGCTGTAACTCACGGATTATTCGCTAAATGGCTTCCTGAAGAAACGGCTGAAATTATGGAAACTATCCAAAATAGGTCGGAAGTCGATATGCTTTGGGATTCTATTATGTTTCAATACACAGCTATTATTAGAGCGCAGAAGATTATGTTTGTTGATAATGAACATGATTTATCTAATGAAGTTGCAAGTCGCTCTGAATCTATCGAGGGTAGTGCTACATCTTATGCGGTTCAGTACGCTTGGGATAAGCACGCCTCTTTCATGAACGCTCAATCTAGAGCGATGTCAACGTTAGCTAACTTGATTAAACAATTTATCAATGTCGCTGATGAAGCAGACGAACGCAGACTTAAACTTGAGTTAATGGAAAGCCAGATTGACAAGCTTAAATCAGACAACAAAACGCCTGAAACTTCAAATATTACTATCGTAGATGCTTGGAGTGATGAAGATGAGTAATGAGGTTATCAATATTCAGAAAGAAGTCAATCCTCATTTTAAATCCGTTTGGACCACTAAGAAACCTAACAATGTTTTAAAGGGTGGCCGTAACTCGTTTAAGTCATCCGTAATCGTGTTATTACTTGTTTATATGATGATTCCGTTTATTTTACAAGGCAAACAAGCTAATATCGTTGTCATTCGTAAAGTGGGTAATACGATACGAGATTCAGTGTTTAACAAGATACAGTGGGCATTAAAGAAGTTCTTTATCTTTGAGGAGTTTAAAGCGACTGTTGCGCCTTTTAGAATTACTCATATTAAAACAGGTAGTACGTTCTATTTTTACGGACAAGATGATTTTGCTAAGTTGAAATCAAATGATATTAACAACATTATCGCCGTTTGGTATGAAGAAGCTGCCGAGTTTGAAAGTCATGAGGAGTTTGATCAAACGAATATCACTTTCATGAGGCAGAAACATCCTGATGCTGATGAGGTTAAGTTCTTTTGGTCATACAATCCACCTCGTAATCCTTACGCTTGGATAAACGAGTGGGCCGAAGAATTAAAAGGGGAACCTGATTACTTGGTTCATGAATCTAGTTATCTTGATGATGAGCTAGGATTTGTTACACCTCAGATGTTAGCTGATATTGAGCGAATCAAGAAGAATGATTATGACTATTACAGATATATCTATTTAGGCGAACCAGTTGGATTAGGAACTAATATCTACAATATGGAATTAATCAAGAAGTTGGATAAACTTCCAGATGATGAGTTTATTGTTTATATCTGCTATACGACTGATAGCGGTCACCAAGTTTCAGCAACAACAACTTTATGTGTGGCTTATACAAATAAAGGTAACGTAATTCTTTTAGATACCGATTACTATTCACCGATGGGAAAAGCTAATAAAAAGGCTCCTAGTCAAATGTCGCATGATATGAATGAGTTTGTATTGTCAACTAAGAAAGAATGGCAGAAACCTATTAAAATTGAGTTGATAGACTCAGCGGAGGGTGCTTTAAGGAATCAATATTATTTAGATTACGGTATCAGATTAGACACGGTTAACAAACAGAAAAAGGTTATCATGATTGACTTTGTGCAAGATTTATTAGCACGAGGTCGTTTTTATTACCTTGATACACCAAACAATCAGGTGTTTGTTGAAGAGCACAAGAAATATATGTGGGATGAAAAGACGTTACATACTGATGACCCTAAAGTTGTTAAGACTGACGATCATACTTGTGATGCATTTCAGTACTTAGTTTTAACTATGGCTAGTCAGTGGGGGCTAAAAGTTTAGGAGGGGTAGTGTGAGTAATTTATTCATAACTATTTTAGTTTTTTATATCGGAAGTAAATTAAAAAGAATTGCAGATTCTTTAGATAGAATACATAAAGAAATCACAGATAAAAAGAGGTGATTAAATGTTCCAACGTATTAAAAACTGGTTTAGAAAAGGAGGTGCAGCGTTAGGAATGACAGAGACATTAGGAAGTGTGTTAGACCATCCGAAAATCAACGGAGACCCTAAAGAGTACACAAGAATCGACAGCTCTTTGATTGACGGTAAAGTCGTAGCTCAACAAACTCAGATTAATCAATTGAGCGACAAGATTGAGCTTGTTGTTAAAGAACAGACAGAACTAAATACCAAGTACAGCAAGATTGAACAGACAACAGATGCTATCAGAAGCGAAGTTGTCGAGATTGGTCAAGCTGTAGCTGACATCGGTACTTATGTTAACTATTTGATTAATGCTGATGATTTCTCGGACAACCTTCCATACACTATAGGGATGCCTGGTCCTCCGCAAGTTGGCTTAATCGGTTTAGAAGGAACTGTTATGAATAAAGGAACTCTTAAGTTGTACCAACGATACAACGGAGATAGATTTTATAGCATAACAGACCAAAACTCGAGTATTCCAAAAGATGAAGATGTAACTTTCTCAGGTCATTACAAACAGTTGACACTTCCATGTTCAATAAAACTAACTGTAAATAGAGTTACCACTAAAACACTTAATCTTTCAGGAGAGCAAGATTTTGAGTTTACTTTTAAAATACCTAAAGGCGCAACTAGTTACTCACTTGAATTAGCAGCAACAGGTGAAGCGCGGCAAGAGTCTTACTTTAGCAAGATGAAACTAAACAAAGGCAGTAAAAGGGTTGAAAACACTGTTGATACAGCATCGCTCAACGCAAGAATTTCAACAGTTGAACAAACTGCCAACGGTCTTAAAACAGAAGTGAAAGACATACAAATAGATAACGGAGTAATGGACGGTAGAATTTCAACAGTTGAGCAAACAGCTAATGGTCTTAAAACAGAAGTAGCTCTAATTAAAGATGACCAGATTGTTCAGTCGTCTCAAATAACTCAACTTTCAGACAACATCAATTTAAGGGTTGAGAAAAATAAGGTCGTAGCTCAAATTAATATTTCACCTGAGACGATTAGAATACAAGCTAAATTTATCCACTTAAATGGGACATCATTAATCGATAACGCTGTAATAAAAACAGCTCACATTGCTGATTTATCAGTAACAGGAGCTAAAATTCAAGATGCTAGTATTGCTAACGCTAAAATTATTAACCTAGATGTTGATAAAATATCAGGTAATACAACAAACTTTGTTCAAAGTAATTGGAATAGCATTAGTAAAAGTGTATCGATTAACGCCAACGGACTTTTAATTTCTGACAGTTGGCAAAATGCAGTGTCTACTATTGATTCTAAAGGAATGACATTACATCATAACGGTATCGAGGTAGGTACGTTTATGACAGGAGAAAACCAAGGCGATAAGACGTTGCATATTCAACTGATGCCAAAAGGAAAGCATATTTACATCGGGCATTCTCACAGCGATGGTACTTACGGATCATTTATGACGTTAAAAAGAGGCGAAAAAAGTGCCAACGCATCATATTTAAGGCAATCTCGAATTACATTTTTTGGTCATACTGAGTTTTTAGACAGTATAGTACCTTTCGGGTGGTCAGGTAGTACGCAAGATGTTCCAATTAGGATCGGAACTACGATAGGTGTTAATCATAAAACTGGTGTTTTAAATGATGATTTAACAAGTGGGATAACTTTCAGTAGCGGTAACGCATATCTTTATCACAATTTTAAAGAGATTAGTTTCAGTCAAATATTCAGTAAATTAGGATTATAGGAGGAATAACAATGTTAACATTTAAAAATTCAGAATTAGCACCAGTCATCAACTTTTTAACTGATGTGCCATTAAAAGGTCGAACTAGTAGAGGTAGAACGAAGTTGGTTATGGTTCTATCTCTAAAGCATCAAGAACTGATGGAAGATATTGAAGAACTTAAAAAAGAGGTAGGAATTGACGAATCACTTTCAGATGAAGAACAAGCAATTCCTGAGAATCAAGAGAAGATTGAAAACTATAATCGGGAGTTTAGACAGCTTTTATCTGAAGAAGCATCAGCAAATTTTGATGAGTATAGTCAGTTTTTAGAGCATCTTATTACAGGGTTGCATGCATGCGAAGTTGAGTTTAGCGGTCAAGACTCACTTATTTACGATAAAGTTTTAGATCAATTAGAACAAGAAAAGGAAGGTAAAGAATAATGAAAAACAAAATTCCAGCAACATCAGTGACGTACGGTTTCAACGAACAAGGTGACATTATTAACGCAGGAGTACAATTCCAATCGTACAACTCACAGCACAATTACAACGCGAAAGTAACGTTAACTGATGCAGATTTAGAAGATGGCCAAACAATCGAAAACCTAGGTGTCAAAGGTTTAGAAGAAGTATCTCGTCAGAAACTTTCAGAATGGATTTTAGTAGAAAAGAACAGCTAGATTAACTTCTGGTTGTTTTTATTTTGTCAAAAAATAGAAAAGGTGGTAGCTATGATTATGAGTGATGAAACTTTAACTCGTGAAATCCTTCAACGATTGACACGAATCGAAGAAAACACGAAAGGCATTAACGAAGCAACAAAGACAGCAAACGAAGCACTGTCATTGGCTACAAGCAATGAGAAGCAGATTAAAGATATTAAATCTAGCAATCGGTGGTCTTGGGGCTTTTTAATTGTGTTCGGATTAACATTTATCGGAAATATATTAATTAAATTTTTAGGAGGAAATTAACATGAAAAAAATTAATTGGGAAGTACGTATTAAAAATAAAACATTTTGGTTAACAATAGTACCTGCTATTTTACTAGTTATCCAAGTGACTTTGATTCCATTCGGTTATGAGTGGGATTTCACTACATTATCAGGTCAGTTAATTGCAATTATTAACGCAGTATTTGCTGTCCTATCAATACTAGGGATTGTGATTGATCCAGTAACTAAAGGTTTATCAGATAGCGATAGAGCTATGACATACAAAGATATTAATAGTCCTCATTAATTTGAGGGCTATTTTTTATAAATAAAATTAGGAGTGGTAAAATGACAAGAATCAATATTGAAACATCAATTGGATTTATGGACGGATTAAGACAACAAGGAATCAGATACTCAATGACTGGAGCTCGTGACGGTTCAGACGGAACTGGTGATTGTTCAGGCACAATTGTCCGTTCAGTAGAAAAAGCTGGCGCAAGTAAACCAGCTTGGTTATATAACACTGATTCAATGCATGCATGGTTAGCTCAAAATGGTTATAAATTAATCGCAGACAATAAATCGTGGACTGCAAAACGTGGAGACATTGTCATCTTCGGTAAAAAAGGAGCTTCTGGTGGAGCAGCAGGCCACGTAGCAGAATTTATCAACAACACTCAAATTATTCATTGTACTTACAAGAACCCACAAATGAACGGTGTCTACGTTGACAATGAAGCTACAACTTGTCCATATTACATGGGTTGGTATGTATATCGTAATGATAATATCGATACTAGCAAACCTATCGAAGTACCAAATACAGAAAGACCTGATAAAGTTGGTTGGTATATGGAAAAAGGAACGTTTAAGTCTAACGCAGGTAATCAAAATATAGCCATTCTTAATAAAGCGGTGGATGGTAAAGTATTAGGTTGGATTAAACCAGGTCAAGAAGTGAAATATGATCAATTCACTCATAAAGATGGTTATGTTTGGGTTAGACAACCAAGAGCAGACGGTTCGTTTGGATTTGTTGCTATTGGTAAATCTAACGGCAAGAAAAAAACTGAATCTTGGGGGCCTTGTTACTAATTTTTGCGTATAGTAAAAAAATCCCTTGCTTTTATGAAATAAAAAAACCTCTAGCCTTAATTGGTTAGAGGTTTCCTTATTTATATCCTAATAATTTATCTTTCTTTGACCATGGAATTATTTTTAAATCAGCATCTTTAGCAACTGCCAGAGATTTTTCAGGAATTTTTTTCCCATTTAAATCATTACCAATTAAAATGTACTTTGTTTGTGGTTTGTTTGTTATTAAGTCCTCTTTAACATATTTTTGGGCTGCTACTCTATCGAATGAGGGATCTCCTAGAAACTGAAAAATAGTATCAGGTCTTGTTTTAGTTTTCCCTAATGAATAGTCTACGTGATGTAGTATACCAGAAGCGCCAATCATGTGCGGTTTTTCGGTGCCACCAAATTCATTTTCATATAGAAAATTATACACATCTTCAGCAAACATAGTTTTTGTTTTACTTTGTATAGTAAATAAAAGATCATATACCTTCAAAATACCTTGAATCAAGTTATGTTTTTTTTGAGGGAATTCTTTTGGGTTTTCTGCTATAATACAAAGTTCATCATTAAATTGAGAAATACCAAAATCTTTTTTTATTGAATCTAACAACTTTATTCTAGTTTCAGTTAATTTGAATCCAGCCATTTCTAATTCTTGAATAGTTATGCCATCATCAGTAATTCTAATTCTCCCAGAATCTAGATATTCTATATAAATAGCTATTCGATCATTTATATGATTTTTAAAGGGCGTTAATATTTCGCTCGCTTTTTCTAATTCTGTAACAGAATATTTTTTTTCATACCACGCAAAATACTCCTTTAATAAATTAGCTGTTTGCGAATTCATAAATATTTCTCCTTTCTACGTAATAGGTATTTGTATATTTGCTATATCTACATTGCAAAATAATAAAATAGCTATTAAACTATCTCTTAATTCATGAATTAAAACGTCATCTGTAATATAACTTAAAGGCTCGACTATTTTTCCATCATTATGAGTTTCATCAAAAATATGTACATGGGGAGTTTCTATCAAATTTTCGTGTATATCTTCATGTGGAGAACCTGTCATATCTAATCTTATCATTCTTCCGAGTTTCTCAGAAAAAAAGGTGTAGGATAAAGGATTCTCACGCACACGTCCTTTTCTATTAACCAACAATTTGTAAATATCTTCTTCATCATGATTGTTCATAAATTTAGTATATGCCTGTTTTCTATTCTCAGGAATATTTAGAGAGTTACTTTTTAATATTTTTAAACAATTGATAATCTCATTTAGAATTTCATCATTCAACATCAGCACACTCCTTTATAAAATAATACCATTAGAGTGTAAAATGTTAAATAAGAACGAATGTTCTAACTGCTATTGTCACTAATAGTTTATTTTCATACGTTACGCTAAACACCTCACAGCAAATTCTTTCTCAAACGATGTAGGGTTCTTTATAAACATCTTTTTAACGACTAATTGTTTTCTACTATTATAAGAGCCAAACAATGCAACAGTGTTTTTCCCATCTACCAAACAAAGAACAGAATCAATTATCTCCTTGTTATTGCTTATACAATTAATACGTTCTTGACCAACAATTAAAGTGAACCTAATAAGAGAGACAGGGTAGTCTGTTAAAGGTTTAATCTTATCGATAGATCCTATTAAGTTGTTTCGCATAATATCACCTCGTGTATTTGTTGTTCTTATTATACAAACATACGTTCGGTTTGTAAAGCTTGGCAGAGATTTTGGCAGAGATACACTTGTTTACATTTGTTTTAACTGGTCATAAAAATAGACAAGCCTTTAAAATAAAGGATTGTTAGGTGTTATAATGGGTATAAGAATGTTAATCTGCCAACTCTTAATCCGTGGGTCGCGGGTTCGAACCCCTCATAGCCCATATACCAACATAAAAAGGAATGCTTAAACGTTGATGTATCAATGATATGTCGTTGTTTAAGCATTTTTTATTTGTTCTCTGACTACGGTTTTGACTACGGTCAGACAATATTTATATAATTAGCAAACTTCAAAGCAGTTTCTTTTTTTGTCTTTTTAGTGACATGAGTATAGATGTTCATTGTTGTTTTTACATCCGTATGGCCAAGCCGCTCTTGAACCTCCTGGATGTTTGCGCCTGCTTCAAAAAGCAAAGAACAATGAGTATGCCTAAAACCATGAACAGTGATAGATTTTAGATTATGTTTATCTTGTATCGCTATTAACCACTTACGAGGTTTAGCAGGAGAAAGAAAGTTATTATCTATGTTAGTAAATATTAACTGATTCTTACTCATAGTATTAAAACCAAATTGTAAAGCTTCAGTACGTTGAGTTTTTCGCCATGATTTTAAAACTGAAAGAGTACCATCATCAAGTGCCATTGTTCGGGCGCTTTTTTTAGTTTTAGGAGGTAACACGATTAAACGTGAATTTTCGCCTCTTGTAAGAGTTTTATTAACCGTCAATGTCTTTAGCTCAAAGTCTATATCAGACCATGTTAAAGCTAATGCTTCGCCTTGTCTAAGTCCGGTAAAGGCTAAAAGATAGAATAGACTATAAGCTTTTTCGTTATTACTTTGTTTTATTAAATCTAAGAATTGAATTAACTCTTCTTTAGAGTAGTAGTTAAACTCAGTTTCTTCCACAACTTCTTTCATAACCTTTGGAACTGTTACTTTTTTTGTTGGGTTATCTGAGACTATTCCTATTGAAATTGCAAATTCAAAAACACTAGATGTATAGTCATGCATTCTTTTATATTTAGATTTAGTATGATCAAACCATTTATTAATTATCTTCTGACAATACTTCACGTCGATTTTATCAATCCTTAAATCACCATAAGCTGGCAATATATGATTAACAAACATTTCCCCAGTCTTAGCCCAGGTACTTTCTTTAACGGTGTTCTTATATTGAGTGAACCACATCTCATAAGCTTCTTTAAACGTGGTTACTTTGGCTTTTTGAAAGCCTTTAGTTAAGTAATCATGCTGCAGTCTTTTTTCCTCAAGCTTTGCTTCTTTCAACGTATCAAAGCCGCGTCTAGTGGTTCTTATTTCTTTTCCTGTAACCTCATCAACTCCAAGATAGGACTTAAACATCCATTTCTTAGATCCATTCTTTAATTCGTATTGTGTAAATTGTGCCATTGTAATTCTCTCCCTTATCTTGCTACGGGCGTTTGCGAGATGGTAAGGGGATTGTTTAGCTATCTTAATTTATCAAGCATCCATTTAACTTTAATTTGAGCATGTTTTGCTAGTTTTTCGTAATTTTCAATATCATCATTAATAAATTCGTCTTTTCCTATAGATATAAAATTAATTAAACTTAATAAATCAATTAGAAACTCAGAATGTTCTTCATATTGATTTAAAAGAGTAATAAATTTAGATAAAGAAAGAGTTTGAATTCTAGTGAAATCATCTAAATTATTAGTTAGTTGGTCAATAATTCGTTCTTTTGATTTATCAATATTTTCATCGAATTTTTTTTGTAGTTTTTCTAGGGCTTCTTTTTCAATATCGAAATTAATGCTGTCAGCTACATCTTCTATATCGAATCCAGTTAAAAGAAATTGGATAGATACGCCTAGTTTTTTTGATAATTTTTCAAGTGTAGTCGAACTTGGATTTCTTCTATTATTTTCTAAATCACCTAGATATGATCTAGAAATTCCTAACTCGTTAGCTAGTGTTTCTTGTGTCATATTTCTTTCTTTACGAATTCTTTTTATGTTATCTCCTAAAGACATGTAAACACCACCTTTTATTATTTATAGGTTAAACTTAACAAAAATTGACGTCAATAGCAATAAAAATTGTTGACCACAGTCTAGAAAAATGATACTATCAATTTAGACGTCAATAGCGTCCTTGTTTTTTTGTTTCAAATGACGTCAATAGTGTATTTTAGGAAGAGGTGAAGAAATGAAGGCTAATCAAGAGATTAGAAATTTAATTAGTGGTAAAAGATTGAGAAATTGGGAAGTGGCCAACGCTGCTGGAATTGCGGATACAACATTATCAGTATGGTTACGAACTGAATTAAGCGATGAGCGCAAAGAGAGGGTTTTAAAAGCTATCGAAGAGTTAACAAAATAAGAAGGTGATTAATTTGAAAATGTTCAGCGAGGACTACGAACGCGAATTACTAAAACAACATCAAGAGACTTATCAAAGAATGGTTGAATTAGCTGAAAAACAGGCTCAAAAACCACCATTCATACAACAGAAGAATGTCACTAGATACTATGATGATATTTCAATTGGAACGCTGCTTAAATACGAAAAACGTGGTTTGAAACGTTATGAACCGATAGAAGGAGGTAACGTATTTTATTACACTAAAGAATTAGATCGTTTCATGTTAGAAAATGAAAAATAAGCAAATGGGCGTTTGCGAGGTAGAAAATTAAGGAGGTATCTCATGAAAGAATTAGTTTTTGTAGAATCGGCAAAGTTAGACGAACAGCCTTATACAACTTGTGAGGTTATTGCAGAATATTCAGAAGTTAAAAGGGAAAGTGTTACACGGCTTATCAGAAAGTATATTACAGATTTAGAATTATACGGGACGGTCAGATTTGAAATCCTTCCGTTAGGTAGGGCGAGAAAGAAAATTTACAAATTAAACGAGCAACAGGCAACTTTAATTATTACTTATTTAGACAATACCGAACCAGTAAGAAAATTTAAGCAGCAGTTAGTATCACAATTTTTCTCTATGAAACAAGAATTAATGAAACGGCAAACACTCCGAGAACTTGAGAAACCAGTTAGGAAGTCATTAACGGATGCTATTAAAGAAAGTGAACATAGTAATAAATGGACGTATCGCTTAATCACAGACCTTATTTGTAAGACAATCACTGGTTACAGTACCAAGCAATTAAAAGAGCGTAGGCAGGTAGCTAAAGACGTTAAAGGTCCCGAAATTTACACAAGTGAAGAATTTGAAAAGTACCAAGCCTTAGAACAGAAAACAATTTTTCTCTTAGAAATGGGCATGGACTACCAACAAATTAAGTCAGTGCTAAATGGTGCAAGTATCGAGGTTACAGTACCAACTAAAGTAAAAGTTTAAGGAGGTGAGAACATTGCAGAGAATACGGAGATTATGGCTATTACTAGCAATTTATCTACTAGGAGCATTAACTTACTCAATCAGTTTAAAACTACTATTAGTAATTGTAACACCGTTGAGTATACTTCTTTTAATGAACCATGATGAAGTTAGTTATCAAAAAAATATGAGAATGAAAAGAGGAAATTAAACATGAGTAAAGTTATTAGTTTAGGAAATGAAGAAGATCCAACGTTTGAAGAATTACAGGAAAAAATTAACACAGAAAGAAAAGCACTCCAAGAAAGGGTAAACAATAACGCTGAGATTTTAAAAGTATTATTTGATTACCAGTGTAAGGAAGCAAGAGTTTTTAATCAAGAAGGTGTTCAAATGATTTTACCTATTGAGAAGCTAGAAATGGTTATTAAGGATTTAAACGATTTAAAAGAGTGGATTAAAATGTATGACACGATTGAAGATTTTTTATACCAATAAAAAGAAAAGAGGGAATTAATATGCATGAAAATAATAATGTAAAAGAATCTTTGAAAAATCTGTATGAATTAACTACAGTTACTAATTTTAGAATTGATGGAAAAGAAGCAACTATTAAAGATGTTCAAGAGTTATTTCAAGAAGAAATTATTAACTTGATGGACTTGTTAGGACATGAAAGTATCTATCTTGATGAAAAATAAAAATAGCACCGTAAGATTGCCGTCTTAACAGTGCTGAGGTATATAAACTTATCCGAGATTATATACCTCCATTATAAAGTATAAACACTTTACATACAACTAGGAGGATATTAATGAAAAATAAAATAGATTCAAATGAGTTGATTACAAGCCAGAGTGACTTATCGAATGCTTTAACAGGGTTAAAAATATTTGTAAATGATAGATTTACTCATTTAGGTAGCGTGACAGTTGATGATATAAGCGCGTTAAACGGTTTAGTGTCGTGTCTTAATTCTATATCCAGTAAACAATTTGATAATTTAATAGAATTTTTTGAGTAATGTAGGTGATTGAGTGAAAAATGAATTATCAGTAATCGAGTCAGCAGTGCTTTCCATGATTCCACGAGGAACAGGAAAAAAGGTTACTTTAAATGATATATGCCAATTAACTAGTTTATCTCTAAGAGAAGTCCAAAGTGTCATTAATTGCCTTGTATTCAAGTATAAAATACCAATTGTAGCTAATCGTGGCAGTGGTGGGGTGTTTATACCTTTAACGGATGAACAACGCTTAGAAGGCTTAAAAGGGATTAAAAACCAAGTTATAGATTTAACGAAACGAATTGAGATAGTTGAATCGTCTGACCTAGATAATTGGGATAGGTCTTTGAAATTGAATTATCAAGAAAAGTTGGAGGTTTAGCATGTCAGATAATAAAAAATATTACTATCTAAAATTAAAAGATAATTTCTTTGATGATGAAGCTATGATCTTGCTTGAGAGCATGCCAGATGGATATAAATACAGCACAATCTTGCTAAAGATGTATCTCAGGAGTTTGAAATATGACGGCAAATTAATGTTTAACGACATGATACCTTACACATCAAGTGTGTTAGCTAAAATATTGAGACACACGCAAGAAGATGTTGAGGGTGCAATTAAGATGTTTCAGAGTTTAGGACTTGTGGAAGTTCTTGAAACTGGAGAAATCTATATGTTAGATATTCAAAATTTTATAGGTTTATCTTCCACAGAAGGAGATAGGAAACGAGCTTATAGGAAACGAATTGATGATGAAAAAGAACAAATAGGACAAATGTCTGGACAAACGTCCGACAAACGTCCACCAGAGAAAGAGATAAAGAAAGAATTAAAGAAAGAGAAAGAATTAAAGTCAGATAAAAAGAAAAAAGAGCCGTCATCATCCGATGACAAAGTTAGTTTAAAAAATAGATTTGAAGAAATTTGGGAACAATATCCAACTGGACGTAAGCAAGGTAAGGACAAAGCATTTAATTCTTATAAAAAGGCTATAAAAGACGGTGTAACGGATGAAGTTATCTTAAACGGTATAAATGCCTATAAGAAACAAATTGAGCTTCAAAAGACAGATATTCAATATATTAAGCAAGGTTCAACTTGGTTCAATGGTAAATGTTGGAATGATGAATATATTACTACTAATAACAGTTCAAGTAATAAACCTGATTATGTGGTAGTACCTCCTGAATGGAGAGAAATGTATGAAGATGTTGGAAAGATGCCTGAACCAAAAGAGGACTATGATTTGGATAGTTTACCATTTTAGGAGGGATTAGATGGCAATGAAAATGGGTAGTGTCAAAATACCTGATGAACAGATTGAACGTACTGGCTATATTGAATTATCTGAGTACTGTGATATTAAAGGTCATGAAAAAGTTAATATGATTCATTTTCACGGTGAGATTATCTGTCCTAGATGTTTCTTAATGGATAGAGGTCAAGAGTTCGCTTATAAAAAAACATTGGAACACTTTGATAACACTGCAGAAGGTAGACGATTATTCTTTTATAAAAATAGTATCGTTCACAATAAAATTATCTTAGATAAAGGTATTAGGGATTATGTCAATAAAGACGAGCAAGAAAGTCATATCAAGAAACAAGCTAACCAAGTAGCTCATGATGTAATCGCAGATAGTAGAAATGTGTTTATGTATGGCGGAGCTGGAACTGGTAAGAGTCATTTGTTAGTAGGTATCTTAAAAAATATCAATGAGTTAAGCACTGAAAAACGTTGTCTGTTTGTATCAGTACCTAAATTATTAAGCAATATCAAGAAATCTTTTAATGATCCTACTGAATTAAAGGGCGAAGCTTATTATATGCAACTGTTAAGTGATGCGGATGTTTTAGGGTTGGATGATATCGGAGCGGAGTTATCAATGAATACAACTAAACAGGCGACAGATTTCACTATAAACACGCTCTATAACATTCTAAACGCTAGAGAAGGTAAATCTACCTTATTCACTAGTAACTTAACTATAGAGCAATTAAAAGGCTTAATGGATGAAAGAATTATCTCGAGAATTAGGACAAATGTTATTTACATGGATTTTAATAATATATCAGATAAACGAGAAATAGCTTATAAATTAAAACAATAAAAAGGGAGTAGAGCCATGTTTGAAGATTTATACACGATAAAAAAGTATTTTAGATTGTCGAACTCTATCAAACGACTTGAAGAGTCAAAAGAAGAAGTTCGGACATGGTTCTATTCTCAAAATTTAGCAACTCACACAGAATATTCAGAGCTTGGGATATATTCAAAAGGATTTAGGCAAGACATTGAAGTATTAGACCTTATGGAAGCGTTAGAGCATGTTGATAAGCGGATTGAACGTGCAAGGTTAAGGCAGAAATACTTTAATAGATACTTGAATGAGTTACCTATAAAGGACAGATACCAGTTAATTCAAAAAGTAAGATCTGAACATCAATTTGATTTATCTGAAAAAATCTATTATGAAACCTTAGAAGAAATTCAAGAAATCGAAATGATGATTTGTTTAAGGGAAGGAATTGAGTATGAGGAAGTAATCCCTTATGTCGAAATAGGAAAAACTTTTGAGGATAATCTAGATATTTTGTGTGATGCGTTTGCTATATAGGAGTGATTGAAATTAGATCAGAGTTATTTTTAAGGCAATGGAAGATGTTAGAAAAAAATATCAATGTTCTAACTGAGCATGAAAGAAAATCAGCAAGACTACTGTTTAATTCACTAAAAGAAATATCTGCTGACAGTCGTCAAGTCTTAAAAGAGAAATACTATGATTCAGATAAGTATGCTAAATATGATAAGGATAGAAAAGTTTATACAACTGTTATGCCTGTTAAAGATGATGTACTAGCCTTAAATCGTGGCTTGTTGATAGAGGATTATCGACTACTTAAAAATAAAGCTCAACTTGAATTAGAAAATAAGTTAGATGATGTTAGTCAGAAAATTATCGAACAAGAAAGATTTGTCTTTGTGGTGTTAAAAGGGTTGTATGTTTCAAATATTGGCAATACTGATTATTTTAGTTTTTTCAGTAACGATATTGTTCTGAATAGTGATATGTCAGTAGCGTATAAATTTGATACTGAAAATAGGAATGAACGTAAAGTTGTTGAGATATTTGAAAATCACGGATTTAAAAGAAAATTATTAGATAGGGATTGGTAATGATGGGAATAGCAAGACCTATGTGGTATTTGAAACGGTGGAAGTATTTAGAAAGAAATCGAAATAGACTAGATGATGACGATAAAAGGATGGGAGTGCTGCTATTCAATGCTTTAAATCGAATGTCTGAAGAAAACAGGCAAATACTTAAAGAGAAATATTATGATCATGATAGCCCTGCTATGTTTAGCGAATACTTTAATGACTATACAGTAAATGTTCCTATTTCTGATAAAGAATTAGCTAGGAAGTTAGAAATTGATCCATATCATTATAGAAAAATGAGAGTTAAAGCAGAATCAGAGTTCATGAAATTTGTTAAAGAGGTTCATGAAGAAATCAATATAAAGAGCCGGATGGTTAATTTAGCCATAAAAGATAATTTTTATATTAAGGAAATAGTTAGTAATAGAGATAAATCCTGGAATAAGTTTTGGTATGGTAATGCAGAAGTGCTTTTAACAGTGAGTCATAAAAAAGCGCTTAGTTTTGATACAACTGATAAAGATACTTTAAGTCTAGTAGAACACTACGAAAGAAACGGATTTAAACGATGTGAAACTTATAAATACTAGTGAGGTTTTGGGTAGGTTGAAAGGCAAGGTTTAGACAAGGTTAGAAAGGATGATAAAATGCTTAAACTGATGTATGTACCAAAAGAATTAAGGAAACTTAGTTATAGTGAATTGATTGAAAGGCAAAAGGGTTTACTTGAACAAACTGAGACGGCTTTACATGAAGCTAAAGAGGTTGAGAAGGAAAATCGTAAGATTCAAGCTGACTTGTTAATGACATTAGGGAATTTGAATAAGTGTAGTAGTGAAGATTTAAAAGTGATGCAGACCATAGCAACTAATTATACGAAGATTGCTATTAATAAAAAAGAACATAAGAATGTATTAGCATAAAAGAAAGAGGGGAAAATAATGGATAAATTATATATCGATTCAAAAGGAAAAAACACAACAGTAGAGTTACCTAAATATGGTGAGGTCAGATTAATTATTAAAGATAATAAAGTAGTCAAATATGATACTGTTACAAGTACGATTTTAGATTGAAAAACCTTTATATACCAACGTTTTGAAGTTGTTTCAACACTTTGGAAATGGTATAATAAAGATGATTAAATATAGTAATCTGACTAGGAAGAACCAGCGGATGCAAGTGTCTTACTCTTAATTGAGTAGTTGCTTGTTACCGCTTTTTTATTTGAAAATTAGTTGCAAAAGTGGGCATAAAAGGTATGCACACAAAACAAAAAAAGGTTGCACACACTAAGTGTCGCGTTTCATGTTGCGTTGTAGCGTTACAAAGCTGTTTAAGAGTGAGTTTAACCTCTAGTATAACCTAGTACTTATGCTAGTAATTGCTAGTATAAATGTGGTATAGCTTGCTCAGGAATACTCAGGTTATTGTTGGCAATTATGGGTATTAATGATAACACTTGCTAAATTTTTTGATAGTTTGATGTTGACAAATGATGACATTTTAAGATAGAAATTGATAGCATTTTTCCCTTAGATTGGTGGAAAAAGGTGGAATATAGAACTTGACAAAACTTGAGATTTTAAAATATAAGAGGCTAAGGTTCTCTAGGCATTTAGGCATTTTATAGGAGGTGGTAATTTGAATGAGCGACTAATTGATAGATATCTTAAAATAAATATCTCTGAAGCAGACCAATCGCTCATGACTACGCATAACGAAGTAGGTGTTTATGGTCAGACTGTCGAAGTTACCTATCACGATAGTAATTTAGGGAATGGAAAAGTACCGTTCTTTATATGTCCTAGTTGTAGGAATGCTAGGAGAGATTTATACCTAAAAGAAAATGAGTGGAGATGTTATAAGTGCCACGACTTAGTTTATTACAGTCAACAAAGAACTAAGAGCAATCCGCGCTATTGGTATCGAAGGGCAGAGAATGAAGCTAGGAAAATAGACTCAGATTTTAGAATTAAAGACTTGAATGATGTTTTCAATCATTGGTGGATATTTCCAGAGCCAAAACCTAAAAATATGAAGTGGAGCAAGTTCAATAGCATTTTATTTTGGTATGACATGTATATGTTTAGAGGGACAAATGTTTTATATGAAGTGATGTGTCCTAGAAAATATACGGTATCTCAGCAAGCTCAAAATTGTAGGTTAGAACAAGGCTTGTTGGAAATAAAAAATAGTGGAAATTAGTGGAATGTTGGATTTTATAGGTATCGACATTAAAATTGTTGGAAAATGAGAGAGCTAAAGTCTGACAAATCGAACACCTAAAAAGATATTATTCTAGGGAGGTTTTGGGGAGGTAATCAGCACTTTCGGCAGCAATAAAAAGAAAATCTCAAGTTTCTCATGTCTTAAAAAATACTAAATAATACTAATTTTAGAATAAAGTAAGAAAATAATGACAATTAATAGTATTGATAAATAAAAAGAGGTGAGATTTTGAAACAATTATTAAGAGATATTTTGTATGAGTTAAGGAAACAAAACAAGAAGCTTAATCTTTTAACTAAAGGTGATTGGCAACTCGAAAGTTTAATTCAGTTAACAGTACAGGTTAATCAATTGTCTGATGAAATTAAAAAGCTCCAAGCTATTGAGAGTAGCAAGGAGCATAGTGTTACTTATAGATGTGTTAGCTGTCAAGAGCCAGCCTGTTTGTTTCTTGAGAATAATAAATATATTTGTGATACATGCGCTCAAATTCAAGGTGAGTTGGCAATCGATTAAACTTTGTTCCAAGTCGTCACAAAACTCTGAGCGTCTATTTCTAATTCTAAAATATCTTCACTTACTAGCGGTGGAGCTTTAATTAATTTACCATTTTGTAAATTCAAAACAGCGAAGTTTGAAGAATCCTCAAGAAGAAAATCTCTTTCAGCAATCTGCATTAAAGTTAATGTTGAATTTATGTTTCGCTGAGTAATCTTAGTATCATTTGATTTCTTTTTGTAATAGTTTTTAACATATAATTTTTCTCCATTGATTATTAAACCTATTTCTGGAGAACAGCCAACAAAAAGATCTTCATCAAGTTTCCAATAAGATTTACCAGTTTCAAAATAAGTGACATTATTTTTATTAATGAATTTAATATAAGTGTTAATAACATTAGTATAATTTTTTATTTTTGATTCTGGTAAATTAGGAATAATATCTCTAAGATTTTCAATTGGTAAACCTTTACTATGAATTCTTTTAATCTCATCTCTTAAAACTTTCCAGTAATCAATAGCCGGGTGGTAATCAGGAGCATTTTTGATATCTCTTACAGCTTTTATTTTAGCGCTAGTACTAATTTTTGATGAATAGTTTAAAAATTGAGTTAAAGAAATATTTATAGACAACTAACAATCACAACCTTATCAATTATTTCAGCAGACCACTTGCTGATAAGGATATTATAACAATAAATAACATACGATGTCTTAACAATATGTATTTAAAATCGATTATTTTATAGATGTTAAAAACAAAATGTAATAGAGGTGAAAGAATGAAAGATAATAATAAATTTTTAAATAAAGCAGCTAAAAAAATAGATCAATTACTATTTCAATTAATTAGGCAAGGGTTAAAAAAGAATGATGTAGAACTAACTGATAAAGAGTTAGACAAATTAATTGGCGCAGAAGAAAAAGGACTATCTCATAAATTAAATAATGAAATTATGAGAATGTCAGACTATGGAGCATCTCTAACAGAAATAAAAAAAGTAGTTGTTCCATTATTTGTTACATCTCTTAAAATCAGTATGAAGTCTGCTGACCTTGCTATTAAATATACTGATATTAATGAATTAAGAAAAGAGATATTTGAAACTGATATTTTTGATAATTATATTACTGAATTTTTAGAGTTGTTAAGTAATGTTAAGGTTCACGAACAACTTAAGGGAGGTGAGGAGAGCTAAATAGTTAGTAGCACTCACATTCATTAAGAAAATTAAAAAGAAAACAAGGAGGTGATTAGATGGAACTAGAAACACTAGAAATATTTATAGAAGCCAATACGGAGAAATTTGAACAACAAATGGCTAAAGTAGCACCTTTTGCAGAGCGTGTTATGGGAAACTTAGAACGTATGATGGGAACTTCAATTAACAACACTGAGAAAAATATGGATGTTGGCGATGGAGTTAGCAATGTATCTAAACAGTTTGAAGAAATGAAGAAAATGTATGAAAAGAATCTTGAAATGATGGAGAAAATCACATCATCTTCTACTGACAACATCAACAAAGGTTTAACAAAAGGTTTCCAACAATCTCGTAAAACTGTAGGTAAAGAAGTAGATGCGTTAGTAAAGGATATTAACGCTAAAATGGGACGTGCTAAAGCTGAACAAGAGAAGTTAGCCTTCTTACAAGCACAACGTCAAGACGCTTCTTCTAAAGGTGATACTAAGAATGTTGTTAAATATGATGGTCAAATAGCTAGGGCTCAAGAAATGATGAATAAGTATCAATCTCAAGCTAAGTCGATGGCTGATAGTATTAAGCAAGAGTTCAAAACACTTCCAGCTAGTTTAGATGCTATGACTAAAGAGATGTCTAAAAATGAATCTGTTATTGAAGGTCAGAAATCTAAAGTTAAAGAGTTAACAGCCTTATACGAACAGCAAGCTAAGAAAATTAGTAAGTTAAGTACTGGTCAATTAACAAAGCTTTATGAAAAATACGGAAGTACGTATGATCCTGGTTATCAAAAAGAAGTTAAACAAGCTGGTTTTAAGTTTGAAGACACTAAATCGTCAAAGAAAACTAGTGCAGAGATAACAAAATACAACAAAGAGATTCAAAAGCTTATCGCTAAAAATGACATGCTGCAACAATCTTACTCACAAGCAGAAGATAGAACTAAACAACTGCGTTCAGCGGTTAAAGGTTTAAATACTGAACTAGGCAAGTCGTCAATAGCTACTGGCAATGCTGCAATGGGAATGAAGAAGGTTGGTAAAGGTGCTGATGACTCAAAAGGTCTATTCTCTAAGTTTGGTGGAGTGTTTAATAGAACATCTAATAATATAGCGCACGGTTCACGGCGTATGAGTACAGGTATGGGTGGTTTCACTCATAGATTAGGCCAAATGGTTAAACAAGCATTTATATTCAGCGTAATCTATAAAGGACTGCAATTAGTAAGTCGTGGTTTAGGAGCCGCTTTAAAATCTAATGATGAATTTAGCAACTCGTTAAACCAGATTAAAGTTAATCTATTGACTGCTTTCTATCCGATTTACACAACTATTCTACCTGCTATTAACGCACTTATGAGATCTTTAACAGTTGTTACAGGTCAAATAGCACATTTCACTGCTAGTTTATTCGGAACAACTTACACTGCTGCTAAACAAGGCGCAAGTGGATTGTATCAAAATATCCAAGCTATGAATGATTCTGGAAACGCAGCTGATAAGAACCGTGAGAAGGTTAAAAAACTTCAACGCTCATTAATGGGATTTGATGAGATTAACCGAATCGGGTTAGATGATAGTTCTGATGATAAATTAGACAATAACGCTAATAAAGATGGTGTCAATTTCAACACACCTAATCCACCAATGCCAGACTGGATTAATAAAGCTAATAGTATCTTGAGAGACTTCTTTAAGCCATTTCAAGATAGTTGGGCAAAACACGGTAAAGCTGTTACTGACTCGTGGAATTACGCTTTAAGAGAGATTGGCGGTTTAGTTCGTTCGATTGGTAAGAGTTTCATGGAAGTATGGACTAATGGCACCGGTGAACAGTTTATCAGTAACATGCTTATTCTATTGTCTACCATGTTAAATCTTGTTGGTGATATTACTAAAGGATTTAGGCTTGCTTGGGATGAAAATGAGCGTGGAACTAAATTGATTCAATCATTATTTAATGCTTTTAGCGGAATTTTAGAACTGACTAATGAGTTGACTGAATCATTTAGAGATGCTTGGGAAGAAAATCAAGTTGGAGTATCTATTTTCGCTAATTTATTGGAAATTTTAACAAACGTAAATGATACAGTGACTAACCTAGCAACAGGATTCAAAGAAGTTTGGGCCGAAGGTGAAGTGGGACAATCTATTTTCAGTACATTATTAACTTTTGTTGATAGTATGCTTGAAACTTTGAATAAAATGACCGAAGCGACTGCCGAATGGGCTGATAAGTTAGATTTTACTCCTCTATTGAAATCGATTGACGGTTTATTAAAATCAATCGAACCATTAACAAAGAATGTGTTTGACGGTATTGGTTGGTTTTATGAGAATATTTTACTTCCACTTGCTGGGTTCACTATTACAGAAGTTATTCCTAATTTCTTTGACCTGTTAAGCGGTGCTATTGATGTTGTTAATTCAGTAATCGAAGCTCTTAAACCGTTAGGAAAATGGTTATGGGATAGTTTTTTACAACCGATGGCGGAGTGGACTGGTGGCGTGATTGTTGATGTGTTAGGTAATGTTGCTGATGGATTAAAAGGCATTAGCGAATGGATCGATAATAATCAAAGTAAAATAGAAACTTTAGCAGTCATTGTTGGTTCATTTGCTACTGCTTGGGGATTAGTTAATGGTGCTATGGTTGTATGGAATGTAGTAGGTGGTATAGCAGCTGGAGTAACTTCTGTTTTAGCTGGCGCTGTAGCCATTCTCACAAGTCCTATCACATTAGTCGTTGCGGCTATTGGTGGTTTAATAGCCGCGGGTGTCTTGCTTTGGAAAAATTGGGATACAATATCCGAAGCGGCAGGTAAGTTAGGTTCTTGGATTGGCGAAAAATGGGACGGTATTAAAACTGCTACAAAAGAAACTTGGAATAACGTTAAAGAGAAAACCAAAGAGACTTGGGATAACGTATCTACTAAAGTTAAGACTAAAACTAGCGAAGCTTGGACTAGTGTAAAAGATAAGTGGGAAGGCATCAAAAAATCTACTGGCGATAATTTTGAAACGGTCAGAAGTTGGACGGTAGATAAATGGGACAAAGTTAAAGATAAAGTAACAACTGCTTCTAGTAATGCAAGAACTAACGCTTCTAACGCTTGGTCAACAATGAAAACTAATATTTCTGGTTACAACGATACAATAAAAACTAACACTAGCAAAGCTTTTGATGCAGTTAAAGGTTGGGCTTCTAAATTAGGTGGAGAACTTGGGAATAAATTAACAAAAGGTAAAGAAGCGGTTGCTAAAGGTGCTAAAAATATTGGTAAAGGCATTTACGAGTTCCCTATGAAAGCTATCAACGGAATGATTAAAGGTGTTGCGTGGGTTCTCGATTTAGTAGGAGCTAAAGATACTGCTAAAAGCATGAAAGAATATACTTTCAAATACGCTCAAGGTACAGGTTATCACCCAGGAGGTATGGCATTAGTCAATGATGGTTATGGTTCTAAGTTCCGTGAAGCTTATCAATTACCGAATGGTCAAACAGGTCTATTTCCTAATCAACGGAATTTAATGGTTGATTTACCTGCAGGTTCTTCTGTGTTGAGTGGACCTCGAACAGCATCAATGTATGGTGACATGCCCGCTTATGCTGGCGGTGTAGGTAAATGGTTCAAAGAGAAGTGGGAGGGCGTAAAAGAGTTTACTGGCGATGTTTGGGATTACGCTTCTAATCCTAGTAAGTTACTAGAAGCCGGTATTAGTAAGTTTGTTAATCTAAAAAACGCAATTGAGCCAGCTCTATCTATTTCTCAAGGAGCTATTTCAACGTCTATGAGTGGAGCTGCTTCTTTTGTCAGCAAAGCAATGGAATCATTCTTTGAATCAGCTGGAGGAGATGCCGACACATCTACAAGCGGAATGATGGGAGTTATGTCTTACCTATCAACTATTGCTTCTGATGTAATGAAGAAATTCCCTGGAATGGTAGCGACTTCTGGTTATCGTCATGGTGATCCTTACTCGCATGGTAAACGACAAGCGATTGACATTGCTTATCCAGCAAGTATGAACGGTGCTTCAGCTTATTTTAAACCAGCTAACTATGCTTTTGAGAAATTCCGTGACAAAGTTGCTTATGTTATTACTCAAGGTAAAGTCCGTGATAGAAGCGGTATGAGTGGGCAAGGTTCAAGTGGACAGTGGAAATATTGGCCAGATAATGACCATTATGACCATTTACATATCAACGGTGCTATTGCTCAAGGCCAAGGAGGTTCTTCTAACTCAAGTGGTGGAGGAAGTTCTGTTGGAAGTTGGCGTGGACCTATCATGAGAGCGTCAAACATGATGAGAGCTAACGCTACAGCTAGCGAAGTTAATGGAATCTTAGCTCAAATTCAGCGTGAATCTGGAGGTAACGAAAGAATTACTCAAAGTTCAGCTGTTTGGGACGTTAACATGGCAAATGGTAATCCAGCTAAAGGGTTATTACAATATATTCCGAGTACCTTTAACGCTTTTAGAGTTAGAGGATACGGAAATATTATGAACGGATTCCATCAATTAATGGCGTTCTTCAATAACTCAAGATGGCGTTCTGATTTACCTTATGGTAATAGAGGTTGGGGTCCAAGTGGTTATCCAATCAGACCTTACGCTCAAGGTACGCCTTACATGCCAGAAGACCAAATCGCTTTATTACATAAAGGCGAAATGGTCGTACCTGCTGATTTTAACCCTTATAACAACATGGCAGATTTTCAAACATTACAAATGCCAGAGTTATTTAGAGAGGAAATTAAACCGGTTGAGTATACCTACACACCAGATAAGCGAGATATTGGCGGAGGTATGAATGGTGCAACAGAAGGTATTGTTAATGCGGTTATGATGGCGTTAAATATGCGCGAAGAAGGTCAAAATCAAAGTGGAGATATTAATATCACTCTTGAATTAGAAGGTTCTAAAGTAGCTGATGTAGTCATTAAAGAACATAACAAATTCGTAAATAATCAAGGTTACAGCCCATTAAAAATCTAGGAGGTGGTTAGATGTCTGGAAACCTTAAAATAAATGGGGTGGCAGTAAAACCACCTCAAGAATTTTCAGTAGGGTTAAATACAATTGACGCTGATAGTTCTGGACGTAATGCAAATGGCGACATGTTTCGGGATATTATCACTCAAAAAGTAAAATTAGAATGTAAGTGGGGGCCTTTGAGTGATTCAGAGGCTTCTTCTATTTTAAAAGCAGTAAAAAATAAGTTTATTACCATAGAATATCCCGACCCAGAAGAAGGTAAGCAGATGTCTAAAACATTCTACGTTGGAGACAGAACGGCTCCTTCTTATTCTTGGAACAATAAGTTTGAAAAAGCCAAATGGAATGGGTTATCTATGAATTTTATTGAACAATAAAGGAAGCTCACTTTAATTAGTGGGCTTTTTTTGATATATAAAAAATCATGAACTCAAAACACTGATAGTAGTGAGTTCATGATTGATAATGTTTTTTGTATTAGATGCCATAATTTGAGTGCCCTAATTGTATTTCACCGGATGTTTTCATTGAATCGGGTGTACTTTTAAGAGCTTCTTCTTCCGACATACCTTCGTATTGAATTTTATACATTGCGGGACTCATGCCGTATTTATTGATAAAACCAGAAAGCGTTGTTTCATCAGTACTAATTTCATCATTATTTGAATTTTGATTAGCCCAAAAATCATCTTGAGCTTGTTGTTCCATTAATCTACCTTGTTCTATTTCTTCAGGCGTTGCTTGGTAATATTCTGAACGTGGGTCAGTAGTTCTAGGGTCAACAGCCTCTTCAGTGATGGTAGGTTGTTGTTCAATTGTTTCTTCTTGAGCTATAGGAGTTTGTTCTTCTTTTTCTAAAGCTAATTTTTCTTTTTTCTCTTTTTCGAGTTTATCTTGTTCCTCTTTTTTCTTCTTTTCTGCTAAAGTTTCTTCTTCTTTTAACTTTTCTATTTCTTCTTTTTTGACTTTAGCTTCAGATATAGCTTCTTCTTTAGCTCTAGTTTTTTCTTTTGCAGAAATTGCATATAACGAACCAATGGAACCTACAGTTAAAATAACAATGATTAAAATGAACCACCATTTTTTATAAAAAGCTTTTTTCTTCATTTTATTAACTCCTCTAATATCTTATACTTCCTTTTAATTAAGCATAGCAAAAAAGATACTTTTTGACTACCTTTGTTACAAAACGTACTAATAAATGTAGATAAATCCAATAATTATAAAAATATGTTTTTTATGATTATGGTGTTCCTATGAATGCTATAGAAGTAAGTAAAGGGATAAGATTGTATTTTTTTGCTAGGTAGAAAAATCGACTTAACTCTTTAACGTGGTTAGCATTTTTAACCTGGTATCTATTTGATACTCTGAACAACTGTAGTTAGAACTACGCTTGTGGTACGCAGTTATAACTACAGGGCTATTCCGAAGATGCCCGAAATATTGGTCTAGCTAGAGTAAGGAATGCTTACTCCAGGTATTTTATTAAGAGAGGTAAATAGACAAGTATGAATACTAGAATTTATAAAAATATTAGATATGTATCTATGCGCAACGGTTACTGGAAGTTTGTCAAGAAATTTAAAGTAACATAAATATAAAAAGCCTACTCTCATAATGAGAACAGGCTTTTTATTTATCTTCTTAAAAATAAGATTTAGGCTTTTTACTTATCCTTTTCTAACTTATCTTCTATCTTTTCTTTAACTTCTTCGGCAGCGTCTTTAACATCTTCACTAATTTCCTTAATTTTCCCTTTAGCTTGATCGACTAAACCGGAACCTTTTAATTCCTTGTCATTTGTAATATCACCGGCAGTCTCTTTAGCTTTCCCTTTGATTTTGTCCGTAAAACCTCTGTCTGTCATAAAATAACCTCCTAGATATTATTTGGTACAACTAAAAAATATCATAAAAAATAAAAAAACACCAACATTTATACTTATAAAACGTTATCAAAGTGTTAAAAGACCTTTAACCAATTAAAGATAGAGTTCTTTTATACATTTTTATATAATTAGATTTATTTCAACTTTATTCAATAAATCTTTAAATGTATCAACTGTACAGTGCTTATCACTCAAAGTGATAGTGAAAAGCTGAGGTGCTTATTATTCACGTCAGGTCAAAGGGTGCGAACTGCGAACAATGTTCCTATCCTTTTGGTGGATAGCTGAATGAAGTAATTGTTCATCCAGGTATTTTGTCCATTTGTGGGCATGAGGTACGTTGCCATTTGTGGCAATGGTGCGAAGTAGTGTTTCGAACCTTTTAACTGGTATGATGGTTTAAAAAGGAAGTGAGAGAATGGCAGACAAGCAAAATAGTAATAAAAATAAAGATGATAATAAACCAAAATTCGTTGTTAAAAACTATGATGAGACAGGAAAATTAATCGAAGATTTATCTAAGGTGGTTTTATCTTTAGATCTAAGTCGAAGTATTGCGAGAATAATTTTGGACGATTCATTAGGTAGGAGTAATAATACGAAAAAAATGAATAGTTAGATTATCATACACACTCTTAACAGGGTGTGCTTTATTGTGTATAATATAAGAGTTGTAAAAAAAGGAGGAACGTTTCGTGAAAGAAAAGTTAGGTTTAGTTGTTTATTTTGTATTATTAGCTATTAGTTTTGTATTCTCGTTGTTAAATGAGATAGGCATCACAGTGTCCACTAGTATGGGATTTTTGTACACTGTGTATGTTTTTATCGTTGTATTTACTTTTGTATTTAATCCTTTAAAATTATCATATATAAATGACTTGAAGATATCTTATAACAAAAAATTACTTGTTAATTTTGTTACAAATATTGGTGAATTTATTCCAATATATTTTATTATAATAAATTCAACAGCTTTATATGCAGAAGGAAAAACAGAAATTGCTTTAAGTAAAGCAGCAGCTATTCTAGGGTTATTGTTCTTTGGATTTATATATTGTATCTTAAGTTTTGAGGACGCTAAAGGTAACTTTAACGAAGCATAATGCTACCTGTAATTTTTAATTATTTAAGATAGAAATATTGTTATTTAAGATATGCTCCCAACTAAATAATACTATCTTTATACTAGCTATAAGTCAAAAACTCGCCCGTGGTAATGAAGATTTTTGAGTATGTGAATCAATACACCCTACTCCTAGGGTGTATTTTTTATGTTTACAAAGCGCTAAGTATAAATTATTAACCGTACAACATCTAAAATAGGATTCTATGATGAATAGAATGTAATAGACAAAAATCGTCTTGTCTTCTATCCTTAACTTTAAGGTGGGCACAGATTTGTGTTGGCTAAAAATAAATGTTATTAACAAATACCAGTTAATTGTGTATAATTAAACGTGCATATAAATTTCGTTTGGAGTGGATTTATTGGAAGTGAATGTAACAAGTTGGGAAATAGATGACTTTCTTACAACTGGTAAAAGAGTTAAACGTTGGCTTATAGATCCATCCAGAGAGAGATGGTTATTTAAAGAACCAGAAGTTGAGGGTGAAAGAATAGCTGAATTTTTAGCGTACAAATTAGGTACTGAATTATTTGATCTAGAAATACCTGAAACTAAATTAGCTGATTTTAACGGTACCAAAGGAATAATAGTTAAAAGCTTTTTATCTGAAGGAGAAGAGAAATATAGCCTTGAAGAAGCTATTGATTTTTTTGGACCAGAATTTGATGCTGATGATTTATCTATGTATCAATTAGAAACGGCATTGTCAATTTGTGAGAAGTATAATTGTGTATCTGAATTTATTCAAATGAGTATATTTGATTATGTGATCGCTAATCAAGATAGACATTGTGAAAACTGGGGATTTTTAACTTCTGTTAATACTAGAGATAAAAAGTTTAGTCCAATATATGATAATGGCTCATCACTTATGTGTGGGTATGATGAACAACAAATAAAGAGTATGTTATCGGATAATAGACGATTTGAAGCATACAACAGAAAGTCTAGGTCTATTTTTACTGTACATGGTAATAAAAAATGTAAGAATGAAATATTTATGAAAGAGCTTATTAACCTGAATAATTCATACTTTTAATTAAAACCATGTGAAACTGCCTCACGGCAGCTTACAATTACTTTTTCATCTTCACCCGTTAAGTGATGAAAAAAGAACCCCTTTCTGCTATGGTTAAAGTGA
>NZ_JBMEAO010000013.1:0-109371 GCF_048815235.1 Vagococcus fluvialis | reverse complement strand
AGGAATAACTAACATCACTATTTAGATATTCTCGGACAACTTTATGCTTAAATTTATAGTTATACTTTGTCATAAAAATACACCCCTAAAGTTAGATTTTTTGGTCTAACTTTAGGGGTGCACTACAGTAGAAGATTTTTTTATTAATCAACCACTTACGCAAAACATTAAATAACAAATTTAAAATAAATAAATTTTTAAAACAACTTTAATAAAACGATTGAATCATACATATACCTATAATTTATCTATTTAGACAATGTCCGTCAAGTTTTATAACCCTAATACCAAATTTGTTCATTTAACATCCTATTTTCTGTTTACACAACCTTTACAAACGTTAAATATTCACGATACACAGTTATATCTAATTTTTCTAATGATAACCTAATCTAGGTAAACGCATACAACATGAACACTCGAAACAATATAATGAAAATTATTTATATTTATAATATAACAAAAAAAGAAGATTAGAACTGAGTTCTAATCTTCTTTTTTATTATTTTGATATTTCTTTGAGATATCCATAATACTTTGAAAAGTTTCTAATATTGATTCTTCATATTCTTCTTTTGTAACCATCGATGATAGATTACTAATGACTTCTTTTTCTCTTGATGTATCCAGTGTTGGGATATTATTTTCTTTTTTTATCCTGACAACTTCATCCACACAGACATATCTTTTTTCTAATAACTTTAAAATCTCTTTATCAATCTGATTAATTTCTTTTCTTGGTTTATCTAACACTATCTTTTTCCCCTTTTCTTATAATTCGGCAAAGAAAGTTTCTGCTGATTGTTTCACTAGCACGTGCGGCTCAAATAAATTAATTTCTTCATTGTTAACAACTAAAATCTGACTATTAGCATTTCGATAATCAATTAAACCACTAAAAGGATAGACTTTAAAAGTTGTCCCTACGATAACCACTAAATCGGCTTCACTTAACCACTTAATAGATGTTTGAATGGCCTCTTCTGACAGACCTTCTTCATAAAGAACAACATTAGGACGAATCATTCCACCGCAATTCTCATGAGAATAACCTTTTAAGTACTCTTCAGTTGTGACTGATTGCTGACATTTTAAACAATACAAATCATTTAAATTCCCGTGAAAATTTACTACACGTGAGCTACTTGCTAAATCATGAAGTCCATCTATATTTTGAGAAATAATACTAACCTCATGCTGATTTTCTAACTTTTTCATCACTTGATGAATGATATTTGGCTTTGCTTCTGGGTGATACAGTCCTTTAACAAAATCATAAAATTTTTCTGGTTCTCTCATTAAGCACGTATGACTTAGTAAGTATTCAGGATTTTCATGACCTTGATAGACACCTGTCATCGAACGGTAATCAGGAATACCTGAGGCAGTTGAAACACCTGCTCCAGTCATAAAAACAATTCGCTTACTATTTTTAATCAGTTCCATTCCTTCATTAATCAATTTTCTTCACCTACATTTCTTTTCTCTTATTGTAGCACTAGCCATCATAAAATCCTAAAATCGCAATAGACACAATAATTGCTAGTATCATAGCATATTGTTTACCAGATAATTTTTCTTTTAGAAAAATCCGAGACCATAATACTGAAACAATACTATATGAAGCAATCATCGGTGCGACAACTATTGCATTACTAGCAATCGCTCCAACATAGAAAAACTGTCCTGCAGTTTCAAAAATCGCCGCTAATCCTTTTGTTTTTTCTTTAAATAAAGACATTTTCTCTTTCTTCACTAATCTTAAATACAGCCACAAAATAATAGCAACAATCAAAAAAGTCAGTTCATAAGTCATATTAGCTTCTGATTCTGGTAATATTTTAGCGTAATCTAGATAGTAACCATCTAAAAAAGTTCCTAATCCATCAATAATACAATAAAGAATTGGAAAAATAATGGCTACAGCGCTTATCCGATATTTTTTTTCCACTACTTCACCACTGGCTGCAATCTCTTTATCCATTTCTTGTTTCTCAAAATAAGACAGCATAAAAATCGCTACTGAAATAATAGCTATTGCAATAAATTGAATCCAGACCATCTTAGTTCCCAAAATTAAAAAAGTTAATAAAGCACTTACTGCTCCTGAAGAATTACTAATTGGTGAGGAAATGGATAATTCAATATAACGTAACCCCACATAACCTAAAGCCATAGATAATATATACATGGAAGAAACTGGTAAGTAGGTTAATAAATAGCTCGGATGAAATTGAACTTTTTCATAAAAACCGTAATAGAAGATAGCGTGTATCCCCATTACAAGGCCTACCATAATAGTTGTTTTAATGGCACTGTGTTTATCTCTTTCATTATTTCCTATCTTATAGAATAAATCTGCCGTTCCCCAAGCAAACACAGCAATCAATGCGGGTATAAACCACATAATAACAAAACTCCCTTTAATTTCGATTTAGATACGAATCAAAAATAGCTCAAAAAAGAAAATACGTCAATAAAATTTTCATTTTTTCATGACTTTTCAATTTTTATGTGCTATAGTGGTCTACGAAGAACGAGAAGAACAATTAAATAAATAATCTAGAGGTTGCGAAAGATCATGACAATTAGTCGAGCATAAGGATGTGTTGACACTAATTACGAGGGGTTTTCGCCGAAATATCAATGAACTCCTTAATTCATTGGTGTTGGGGCCATGGTGAATAACTATGGCACTGTCTCAGTTACAAAACTGAGTTGCGCTATGATTTTAATAAATAATTTTTTATTTATTATTAAACCATCGTAGAAGCAACCTTTAGATAATAAGGTTGCTTCTTTTTTCGTATAAGAAAGGATTGAAAGTAAATGAACTCTCAAACACATAATAAGTTCAACCGTTTTTTCTACACCCTCCTATTAATGATTAGTAGCGTTATCACTTTAGGAACGATTACTTTTGCTGAAGATGGCACTTTTACAGTTGGAATGGAGGCTGGATATCCGCCTTTTAACTGGACACAAAAAGATGACAGTAATGGAGCAGTCCCAATTAAAGGTAGTAAAGAATTTGCCGGCGGTTATGACGTTGAGATTGCCAAACGCATTGCTGACGGACTAGGAAAAGAATTAGTTATCTTTAAAACTGAGTGGGATGGTTTACCTCCTGCAGTTACTTCTGGAAAAGCAGATGCCATTATTGCTGGTATGTCTCCTACTGAAGAACGTAAACAAACACTTGATTTCTCTGACTATTATTACAGTTCGCAACTAACGATTTTAGTTAAAAAGGACAGTCCCTATGCTAATGCAACTTCTTTAAAAGACTTTGAAGGTGCCAAAATAACGGGACAACTTAACACCCTTCATTATGGTGTTATTGACCAGATTCCTGGTGTGGCAAAACAAACACCAATGACTGACTTTTCAGCTATGCGTGTTTCCCTTGATTCAGGAAAAGTAGATGGCTATGTAACAGAAATTCCTGAAGGGATTACAGCCGAAAAACTAAATCCAAATTTCAAAATGATTCAATTTAAAGATGGCAAAGGTTTCCAAACAAGTGAAGCTGACAACGCTATTGCCATTGGAATGAAAAAAGGTTCACCACAAGTGAGTGAAGTAAATCAAATTCTAGCTAATATTTCTCAAGAAGAACGTGATCAGATTATGGATGACGCTATTAGCCAACAACCTGAAGTGGTTAATAATAAACCTTGGTATGTTTGGGTAAAAGATATTGCTACTGAAAATTGGCAAATGTTCCTTCGCGGAGCTGGTGTCACATTGCTTATTGCTTTAGTTGGTACTGTCGTTGGGACAACTATTGGGTTAGGTATTGGTATTTACAGAACTATCCCAACTCCAGAAAAAGCATTTCTACGTTTTATGTATAAATTAATTAATACATTGTTCTCAATTTACATTGAAATTTTCCGTGGAACACCGATGATTGTTCAATCAATGGTTATCTTCTATGGTTCAAAACAACTTTACGGAATCGATATGAATCCAATCACAGCTGCTCTCTTTATTGTTTCGATTAATACAGGAGCTTACATGACTGAAATCGTGCGTGGTGGTATTTTCGCAGTTGATAAAGGTCAGTTCGAAGCTGCCTCTGCCATTGGTATGACTCATTGGCAAACAATGAAAAACGTGGTTATTCCGCAAGTATTTAGAAATACATTACCTGCTATTGGTAATGAGTTTGTTATCAACATTAAAGATACGTCTGTATTAAACGTTATTGCTGTATCAGAGTTATTCTTTGCTACTAAAACGGTGGCAGGTGCTAACTTTAGATTCTTTGAAACCTTCATGATTACTTGTGTGATTTACTTTGTTATGACATTTACTGTAACTCGTATTTTAAGATACTTAGAAAAAAGATTAGATGGTGACGGTACATACGCACCATACGCTAACCAAATGCAAACCTCAAAACTTGAAAGAAAGGATGAGCGTTAATGACTTCATTTATTGATATTAATCATTTACAAAAAAGCTACGGAGATAATAACGTTTTAAAAGATGTTAATGTTTCTATTAAAGAAGGCGAAATTGTTACTATCATTGGGCCATCTGGTTCTGGGAAATCAACTTTACTACGCTGTATTAACTTACTAGAAAAACCAACAGGTGGAGAAATTCTTTATAAGGAAGAAAACATTTTAGCTCCTGGCTATAATCTTCCAAAATTTAGAGCCCACGTTGGAATGGTATTCCAACAATTTAACTTATTTGATAACCATGATATTTTAAGTAATTGTATGGTTGGACAGATTAAAGTATTAGGACGAAGCAAAGAAGAAGCTGAAAAAATTGCTATTGAAAACTTGGAAAAAGTTGGCATGAAACAATTTGCTCACGCCAAACCTTCTCAACTATCTGGTGGACAAAAACAACGTGTGGCAATTGCACGAGCAGTTTCTATGAACCCAGAAGTTATGCTTTTTGATGAACCAACTTCAGCCCTGGATCCTGAAATGGTAGGCGAAGTGTTAAAAATTATGCGCGAGTTAACCGAAACTGGGTTAACGATGATTATTGTTACTCATGAAATGAAATTCGCAGAAGAAGTTTCTGATAGAGTCATTTTTATGGATAAAGGTGTGGTTGCTGAAGAAGGCTCTCCCGATGCCATCTTCAACCATCCCACCAAAGAAAGAACTAAAGAATTTTTACAACGAATCATTGAGAGCTAAACAGGATAATCAATGGTTAATAGATAAGGATGACTAGTTAAGTCATCCTTATTTTTTTATACACAATTATCTTTAATAATTCAGAGGCAAAATAGCTCTTTATTAGTCCATTATACCTGTGCATAACTTTAGACTATCCACAAAAAGTTCTACACATTTTCAAAGCTGATTTAATCACTTTTCCAAAGGTTATGCACATTGTCCACAGAGTTATCCACAGTTTTTGCTATTTTTACCCACATTTACCATTTTGTCAAAAACTATTCACAAAATTATTTTTTTATTTTTCATTTTATTTATACCTAGGTTTAGCATTTTATTTTGATATTATTTTACAAAAAAAAATGACACAAACATTGATATAACAGCAACAGATAGATGAAAACGGTTAAAACAAACGCTCGTTCCTATTGACTTATGCCCTCAAAATTGCATTGATCTTCATAAAGTTATCCACACTTGTCCACAATTTTTGTTGATAACTCTTTTTTCCCCCTATAAATCACCTTTATACACTTTATCTTTCCACATTTCTTAGCTACAATAGATTTAATAGAAAGGAGAGAGACTTGTGGATATTAAACATTTAGATTATTTTATAACCATTGTGGAAAACAATTTCAATTTATCACGAGCTGCCACCATTTTACTCATCTCTCAACCTGCTTTAACTAAATTCATTAAAGAGTTTGAAGAGCAAGAAGATGTCTCTCTCTTCATCCGATCTAAAGGACGATTAATTGGTTTAACTCCTATTGGCAAAGAATTTTACGATAACGCTCTAGTGGTTTTATCTGAACACCAACAATTAATGGAAAGTTTACGCATCAATAAAGACACTATTAAGGGAACCATAAAAATTGGCATCCCTCCTGTCATTCTGACTGTTCTTTTTAAAAGAGCGATTCCCCATTTTATTATGGAAAATCCTGATATTCAGTTAGAAATTGTTGAAGCGGGTGCTTATGATTTACAAAAAATGCTACTACTTCAAGAAATTGATATCGCCTTTTTAATTGATCCCATAGACACACCTAACATCACTCATAAAACTGTGGTATCTGATGAAGCTGTGGTCATATTTAACGATCAACATCAGTTAAGCCAAGAAAATGACGCGATTAGTTATTCTCAATTAAGTAATGAAAAAATTCTCCTTCTAAATGATAGTTTTATGTTACATCATCAAATTAAAAAGAATTTTCGAGTAGCTGATGTGACTCCCTATGTCTTCTTTGAGTCTGGTGCCTGGGATTTGCTTGTTAGTATGTGTGAATCTTTAAATATGGTGACGATTTTACCAAAGCCTATTATTGCTCACTATCCGCAAAATAATTTGCTCTATAGATCCTTAACACCACCTCTTAAATGGACAGTGAATATTTGCCGTCTTGATAATGTACATCACAATCATTTAACTAAATACACAGAAAATTTTTTCCTAGATTTTTTTAATGAAGATACACAAGCAAAAAGAGATTAGCTCTAAAATAAGAGCTAATCTCTTTTTCTATTAAATAATAACCTCACTTGTCTAAATTGTGGGAAACATCTTATCAATATGGGGCTACTTATTTACTTCATAAAAAGTTGTTCTTTAAATAAGCAACTTGGCATTACTTTTAAATTAGGAGAAATTAATGGTTTAAAAGCCATTTGATTTAGAATATCTTTTTCTAACTCTACGCCTGGGCCAATTTCTATTAATTCAACGCCTTCTTTAACTAATTTAAAGACTGCTCTTTCAGTAACGTAATAAACTTCTTGACCATTTTTAATAGCTTGTTTACCACTAAAAGTTATCTGTTCTACTTCTTTAACAAACTTAGATTTTTTACCTTCATTTTGAATGACTAATTCTTCATTTATGATGTCTGATTTAAAACCACCTGCTGTAAAAGTACCACAGAAAACCACATGCTTAGTACTTTGAGTGATATTGATGAATCCACCACAGCCTGCGATTTTAGGGCCAAATTTAGAGACATTAATATTTCCTTCTTGATCACATTCTGCTAATCCTAAGAAAGCTATATCAATACCACCACCGTCATAAAAATCAAACATATAAGCTTGATCAATGATTGCGTCTGGCGATATGGCAGCACCAAAATCCATGCCACCTTGAGGAATTCCTCCAAAGCTACCAGGTTCAATGGTCGTTGTATACTTATCATTAACACCCTCTTCTGCTAAAACAGCCGAGATGACTTCTGGTACACCAATTCCATAATTAACAATTTTAGCTGTTTCAGGAATTAAGCATGCTGATCGTCTAGCGATAATTTTACGTTCATTCAATGGGTATGGTTGACCTTCTTCTTCTTTTTTACCTTTAGAAGAAACAAATTCCTCATTAAAAGCTGTTCCGTAAGTTTGCATATGATTATTTTCATCTGCCACCTCAACTATGTAATCCACTAATAACCCTGGAATTTTAACTATTTTTGGATCAAGATTTTCTTTTTTTCCTTTTACTTGGACAATGACGATACCACCATTATTTTTAACAGCTGTTGCTAATGAGGTACAACCTAATGTTAATACCTCTTCATCAAAAGCAATATTTCCTCGCTCATCTGCATAGGTACCTCTTAAGATCGCTACATTTGGTTTAACTAAAGAATAAGCTAATAATTCTTGATTATTGAAAGTCATTTTAGAAACTAACTCTTCCGTTGTGACTTCATTTAACTTACCACCTGTTATATCTGGATCAACAAAAGTCCCAATACCAACCTTCGAAAACAGATAGTCTTTTCCTGCAGCCATTTCTCTAAACATTTGAGCAATGACCCCTTGTGGGAAGTTATAGGCTTCAATTTTATTGTCAGATACTAGAGGTTGAAGTTTAGGAGATAATCCCCAGTGACCCGCAATTACTCTTTTTAATAATCCTTCTTTAGCTAAAAGGTTCATGCCTTTATCTTTTCCATCTCCAATACCTGCAGAGTAAAGTAATGTAAGGTTTTTAGGAGATTGAGATACTTCGTAATGTTCTCCGATTGCCTGATAAACTTCTTCTGCCGTTCCTGAACCAATAAAGCCTTCAATTCCAATAATATCCTCATCCTGTAGCAAACTTGGTACTTCGTCCGCTTTTATAAATTTGACACCCATCACATTTCCTCCTAAGGTTTTAAGGTAACTAATTCCTCAAAATCTATTTCATCCACTGTATTTCCATCTACTTCAAAACCGTTTAAATTTAAAAATTCTTTTCTAAATAAATCATATGAAGTTAAATCTGTTTTAAAGTTTTCTGGTGTTAATTCTGACATTAAGGCACTTACTTTTGCTTGTACTTTTTCATCTAACTCCCAGCTATCTGGACGTAAACGACCTTTTTCATCGTATTCTGATTTATTACCGTATAACATAGTTCTAAAAATACGATCTTTATGCATAATTGGTGTTTCATGAGTGCCTTCTTCAAGCATAACTTTGTATAAACAAATTAAATACTTCGGTAAAATTGGAATTACCACACTTGCTTTAGTTGTCACAGCTTTAGACACACATAAAATACTTTCACCCTTAATATCTTGTACTAATTCATTAATTCGTTTTGATGATTCTTCTGCTTGTTCTTTTGCTTTACCAAGTGAACCATCATGATAAAAAGCGTGAGTTGCATCAGGTCCAATGTAAGAATAAAGAATTGTTTTAAATCCTTCAGCTAAACAACCAGCTTCTTTTAATAACTCAATCCACCATTCCCAATCTTCGCCACCCATGACTTTAATAGTGCCTTCAATTTCTTCTTCCATAGCTGGTTCTATAACCTGAGTGAATAGTTCTTCTGTTTCAAGATTGATATTTTCACCACTAACAGTTTGTCCAATTGGTTTTAATGCTGAAGAATAAGTAATACCTGTTTTGTAATCTGTTCGTTTCGGTGCTGCTAAGCTATACACTAATAAATCAATCTGACCACCAAAAGATTCTTTAATATAAGCAATAACCTCTTCTTTCATCTCTAAGCTATAAGCATCACCAATGAAGTTTTTAGCAATTAATCCTTCTTTTTCAGCGAATTCTCTAAAGAAAATATTATTATACCAACCAGCTGTTCCTAACATATTTTCATCTCTTGGTCCTCTTTCAAAAGAAACGCCAATAGTATCTGCTCCACTACCAAATGCTGCTGTAATACGACTTCCTAAGCCATAACTTGATGAACTTCCTAAGATTAAAGCTTTTTTAGTTCCTTCATAAGTTCCTTGTTCTTTCACATAATTGATTTGATTTAAAACTTCTTGACGACATCCGTAAGGGTTAACTGATCTTGCTGCATTTCCTTTTAATTTCATTTCTACTTTCATTTTCCTTATTCTCCTTTTGGTGGAATCACTGTTGCTGTTCCACTAATTAATAGTTCACCATGTTGATTAACAACTGTTGTTTTTAATTCTGCTAAAATAAATTTTTTCTTATCAATTAAATTAATGACTTCGATTTCTGCTGTTATCTCATCATCAAAATAAATAGGATGTAAAAATTTAACTTCTTGCCCTAAATAAATAGTCCCAGGACCTGGTAAATCCATTCCTAAACACGCTGATATTAATCCAGCTCCAAGCATCCCATGAGCAATTCTTTTTCCAAATAAACTGTTCTTTGCATAATCTTCATCCATATGAGCCGGATTCATATCACTGGTTACCTGAGCAAACATTTCTACATCTTCTAACGTAATTCTTTTTGATTTTTTCGCTTTTTGGCCTACTTTAATTTGATCCTGAGTAACACTGGTATACGTTTTTAACATGATAAACCACTCCTATTTCTAAAGTTTGTTAAACATTGAACAAGTATAATTAAAAAAATAAGAAGTTATCTTCTTGATTGTTTTTTTATATCTCTTTCATGTCTTTATTATAAGACGTGTTATGTATAATTTCTAATACCAACTTTTCATATATAGTATAACTAAAAGTTATAGTAGGTGAAAATAAAAAGAGAACAACTTATTAGTCATTCTCTCTATTTTTTAAACCAATCTGTTACAAAATCAATAAACTTTTTATTGGATAGTGTTTTATTCAACGTTTTTCGCTCCACAAGTAATATTTCCCAATTACGATCTAAACTAATTGGATAGCTAACTAATTGAGGATTAGCATATTGTTCGACAATCGGTGTTGGTAAAATACTAATTGTATCCGGATTATGGCGTACCATATTAATTAATAAGTCCCATTGCTTACTTGTAAAAACAATATTAGGTTTTGCATTACGTTGTTTAAAGGCCGTCATAATAACATCATACAGTTGGAAATCTTCATTTAACGTTACCAATGGATGGTCTTTTAGTTCAATAATATCTTCCACTTTTTTCTGACTTAAAGGATTATCTTTGTTGATAACTATCGAAAAAGTACTCTCGGTTAGAGTTGTTTTTTTACACAATTCATTATCAAATGGCTCAATTAGAACGGCTAATTCGATTTCCCCGTGCATTAAATCATTGATTAAACGATTGGCACCAACTTCCAAAATATCTAACTCAATATCCGGATGTTGTAGCATAAAATTCGATAAAATATCGTAGAAATAAACAGATAATGTAACTGGTGGGATTCCAATTCTTACTTTTCCGCGTTTGTCATCTTTTAACTCACTTAACTTATCTTGAAAATCTTGAGCAGCTAATAAGAAGACTGCTAATTCTTTTTTTAACTCCACACCTTGGGGCGTAATTTTTAACTTTTTTCCAACTCGTTCAAAAAGTAATAGGTCATGTTCACTCTCAAATTCTTGGACTGCTTGACTCATGGCAGGTTGAGAAACAAAACATTTTTCTGCAGCTCGACTAATGTTCTCAGTAACTAAAACAGTATAAATATACTTTAATTGCTTTAAAGTTGATTTCATATTGGCCTCCACTGACTTCTTTTCTTAAGTGTATCTTATTTTAGTCACGATTTAAATACTACATAGAATAAAACAAGAGGCTGACCTAAATGGCCAACCTCCTCTCACTTATTTATTTAAAAATTCTCGTACTTTTTCATCAAATAGGTGTGTATCTAACACGCCACCCATATGACCTTTTTCACTTTCAAAAGTAAAGAGTTCAGCATTTTTACCTAGTTTAGTTAATGTATCCACCATATTTTTATTAAAAATAGTTGGTTGTAGGTAATCTCTTGTACAAGAAACCATTAATACATTAGCTGTAATTTTATCCAATGCTTTTTCTAAAGACTCGTGATTATGAGCGATGTCATGCATCATTGTTGCACGGCTTGTGTAATACCAGTGGCTTGCATCAATTGCTGCAGCTCCTGCTTTAATTCCTTCACCAAGTTGTTTTTCGTAAGACGTTGGCTCATGAATATCTGCATACGTTGATACTTCACTACTATCACGTTTATAAGTATTTTCATAAAATTCTTCTGTGAAAGCTCCAGCATTCATCATTTGGATAGCTAACTCTAAGCCTTCAGTTGGGCCTTCGCCATCTGCATAATTTCCGTCTTGCCATTTTGGATCCATAGCAATAGCACGCATTGCATGTTGTAATACAGTAAATGATGTTAAGACTGGATTTTGAGGATTCGTAATAACACCAATCACATTATCTAGCATCTCTGGGTATTCTACTGCCCAAGATTGGGCAATAAATCCACCAGCAGAAGCTCCCATAATAGCATGTAACTTAGTTATACCTAGTTGTTCTGTAATAAATTCTTTTTGAATTCCTGCCATATCTCTAAAAGTATAAGCTGGGAAATCCATTCCCCATTGTTTACCTGTTTCTGGATTAATACTTCTTGGTCCAGTTGTGATAATCATTGGGTTGTTTGCTTGAACGTTTGCTAAGTTATCCGTACTGATGACAAAATATTTATTAGTGTCTACTGCTTTACCAGGTCCAATTAAACCATCCCAGTAACCAGGAGCTACATCATCTTCAGAATATTTACCAGCTGCATGACTTGATGCACTAAAGTAATGAGCTACTAAAATAGCATTTGATTTATCTTCATTCAATGTTCCATATGTTTCATACCCTAATGTTACTGGAATACTTTTGCCATTTTCCAATGTATAAGAATCTAAACTAAATGATTTTTTTTCGATATTCATTAATTCCACGATAAAATCCCCCTAAGATAATGTTTATTTTTTATTTTTTCCTGTTTCTGGTAATAAAAATGAACCAATAAAGAATGAGAAACTTAAAGCAACAGCTAATAATAATCCTGCTTTGAATCCAGCGTTATCGATAATCATACCAATAACAAAGTAGAAGAATGTTTCAAAAATATATGAGAATGACCAGAAGATACCCATGATTAATGTTAATTTAGATGGTGTCATACCAGGCATTTCTTGTGGAATCGTTACAAGAGCTGTCATTGGAACAAACATAAAGAATCCTAAAAATGCTGCAGCAATTAAAGCCACTGAAGTTGAGTTAGTTAAAACCATTGCTAAACCTGATAAACTCATTAAAAGACCTGACCAACGAATAATCGGTAATCGTTTAGCAAACTTTTTAGCTGCTCCGATACCAACTGCTGCTCCAACCACACCTGCGATTGCTACTGTAGCACTTAAGAACTTAGGATCTACAGGAGCGCCATCTGAGATTGGGAAAATAGTTAAAACAACGATATATAATGTTAAAAGACCAGCATAAGTGAATGGGAAAGCGTAAGTAAATTTCTCTTTTAATGCTTGAGATAATGTGTATTCATCTTCAGCTTTTGTTGCTGTTGCTGCTGGTTTATTGATTTCAAAGTCTTCACCAAAAAGTAACCAAGCTACTAACAATACTAAACTACAAACAGCAAAGAACATCATACTCTTTTGCCATGTTACTAACCAGTTAATAACTGGAGCCACAATAACCATTGCTAAAATACTACCTACGTTATACGCTGCAGCATTAATTCCATTAACCATGGCACGTTTGTCAGCTGAATAGTAGTTCATCACGATTGGGCCAAAGTAAACAACGAATAATGCGCCACCAAATCCCATAATGAAACGAGCAATAACAAAGATTAAGTAAGATGGTGCAAAGACACCTAAGAAACTACCCCCAACAATTAATAAAGCTGCTAAAGTAATTGCTTTTTTAGGGTACAATTTAATTAAAATTTTGGCTGCCATTAAGTTACCAATAATTTTAGCAATTGTAATCGCATTTGAGATAAATGTTGCTGATGAAAATGATTTTAAATCAAAGTGCTCCATAATTTGTGGTGTTAAAGTTGTTCCAGCAATCCAGTTAACCGCGAAAAACGCATAACTTAAAAACATAATAATTTCAATAATATGTGCTCTTGATGAGTTTTGCTTTGTTACATTTTCCATGTAAATTCTCCCTTTTTGTTTAAAATTTTAAATCCATTTTATGTTGACTAAAAATAGTTAAATCCATAAAACTTAAGTTGTCAGAAATAAGCGGCTTAAAGGCCATTTGATCTAAAATATCTTTTTCAAGATCCATTCCTGGAGCAATTTCAATTAAAGTTAAACCCTTTTCCTCTAATTTAAAAACAGCTCTTTCTGTCACATAATAAATTTCTTGATGATTTTTTCTTGCAAAAGAACCACTGAATGTAATATGCTCCACTGCTTCAACTAATTTTTGTTTTTGTCCTTCTTCTACAATAGTTAAACCAGCTTCGTTAATACCATATTTAACCCCTTTAGCTGTAAAAGTTCCTGTAAATATTACTTTTTTAGCTGTTTGAGTAATATCGATGAAACCACCAGCACCAGCAATCTTAGGACCAAACTTAGACACATTCACGTTACCAGCTTTATCTGTCTCAGCCATACCAAGAAAGGCTGTATCAATTCCGCCACCATTATAAAATTGGAACATATCACCTTGTTGAATTATTGCTTCCGGAAATGCCGCACAACCAAAATCTAAACCACCTTGAGGCGTACCACCAAAGATACCTGGTTCAACAGTAGGTGTGAAGTATTCTTCCTGTCCTTCTTCACTCAATACTTGAGCTACAACCTCAGGAACACCAATTCCATAATTAACTACGTGGTCTGTTTCAGGATTTAAAAACATCGCTGCACGTCTTGCTATTATTTTTTTAGCCGTTAGAGGTGTTAAGTCAGCGTTTTCATCTCTTTCCACAATACCAGCTGAAACAAACTCTTCATTATATAATGTATCAAAAGTCTGTTGATGATTTTTCATGTCTGTTGCTACTACCACATAATCCACACACACACCTGGTACAACAATTGACTTAGGATCTAGTGTACCCGCTGGTCGTTGTTCTTTTACTTGAACAATAACTTTACCACCATTATTACTAGTTGCCATTGCCATTGAAATAGCTTCTAACACAAGGGGTTCATCTTCAAAAGAAATGTTACCATTCTCATCTGCATATGTTCCTTTTAAAATGGCCACATCTGGATAAATGGTTTTGTAGGCTAAGAATTCTTCACCTTCAATAGATACTTTTTTGACTAATTCTTCAGTCGTTACTTCGTTTAATTTTCCACCATCAATATCAGGGTCAACAAATGTATCTAAACCAATTTTTGATAAATGCCAGTTACGTTTAGCAGCTGCGTCTCTAAAAATTTGTGACATAACGCCTTGTGGAAAGTTATAACCTTCCACTAAGTTGTTTTCCACAAGTGGTTGGAAGGTTGGGACTAAGCCCCAATGCCCTCCAATAATACGTTTCACTAAACCTTCATGACCATAATGATTTAAACCACGAGCACCTCTGTCACCAATACCTGCAGCATAAACTAATCCAATATGTTGTGGATGACCGGTTTCTAGAAATCTTTTTTCAACAGCTAAATGAATTTCTTCTGCAACACCTGTTCCAATAAAACCACCTACAGCAAGCATCGCACCGTCACTAATTAAATCCGCTGCTTCATTAGCTGATATAAATTGAACTTTTTTGTCAGACATGTTACTTCACCACCTGTTTAACAATCATCGCTACACCCATACCGCCACCAATACATAAAGAAGCAACTCCATAAGTTAAGTTTTTATCTGCTTTCATTTGATGTAAAAGAGTTGTCGCAACGCGAGCTCCTGAAGCTCCTAATGGATGACCTAATGCAATCGCACCACCATTTAAGTTAACACGACACATTAATTCTTCTTCTGTCATGTCATGTTGTTTTGATAATTCTTTAACAACACCCAATGATTGAGAAGCAAATGCTTCATTTAACTCAAAAATATTAATATCATTTAATGATAAATCAGCTTTTTTAAGAGCTTTTTCAATAGCATAAACAGGTCCAAGTCCCATAACTGATGGGTCTAAACCAGCTGTTCCAAATGACACAATTTCTGCCATTGGTTCAAATCCGTATTTCTCAATCGCTTTTTCAGAAGCTAAAAGTAACATACTAGCTCCGTCATTAATACCAGAAGCATTACCTGCTGTTACTGTTCCATCTTTTTTGAAAGCTGTTCTTAATGTACCTAATTTTTCTAAACTAGACTTCGGATTTGGATGCTCATCTGTATCAATCACCACTTCTTGACGACGATTCATAACTGTTACTGGAATAATTTCATCTTTGAATTTACCTTCAGCCATTGCTTTTAACGCTTTTTGTTGTGAGTTATAAGCAAATTCATCTTGTTCTTCTCTAGTGATACCATATTTATCAGCAATATTTTCTGCTGTAATTCCCATATGATAACCATGAACACCATCTGTTAAACCATCTCTTAAAAGCGTATCTTGAATTACTCCACCACCTAATGGTAAGCCACTACGACTTTGGTAGTTTGGTAAAATTTGTGCCGATTGACTCATGGATTCAACTCCACCAGCTAAGACAACTTCTGCTTCTCCTAATAAGATATCTTTATAAGCTTCTTGAACAGTCATTAAACCACTACCACAAAGAATATTAAGCGTATAAGCTACTCTTTCTTCTGGTAAGCCAGCATTTAATAAAACTTGACGAGCAATATTTTGACCATGTCCTGCTGATAAAACATTACCTAAAATTAATTCATCAATTAACTCTGGTGAAACATTATTATCTGCTAATAATTGTTTAACCACTGTTGTTGTTAAATCTACTGGGTTAACACTTGAAAGTCCTCCCATAAATTTACCAATTGCTGTTCTTTTAGCATCTACAATATATACTTTCATTTTGATTTAGCTCCTTAAATTCTCATTCCACCGTTTACTGATAATACATGTCCATTTACAAATGATGCTTCATCACTTGCTAAAAATGCTACTGCGTTAGCAATTTCAATTGGCTCAGCTAAACGTTTCATTGGGTTTTGTTCTTTCAAGCGATCAATGATTTTTTCCGGCACTGACTGAACCATTTCTGTATTGACGTAACCAGGTGCTACAACGTTTGTACGGATGTTTTCACCTTTTCGTGTAAACTCTTTTGCCCACGTATAAGTCATACCAATCACACCAGCTTTTGTTGCTGCGTAGTTTGTTTGACCGATGTTACCATACTCACCAACAACTGATGATAAGTTAACGATTGAACCTTTACCTACTTCTTTCATAAATGGAACAACTGCTTGAGTCACATTGAATGTTCCTTTTAAGTTTATATCAACAACAAAATCCCAATTAGCTTCTGTTGTTTTTTCAATTAAACCATCTCTTGTTACACCTGCATTATTTACTAAAACATCAATTTGTTTGGCTTCAATAATAATTTCGTTCACTACTTTTTTAACTTCATCTGTATTAGAGATATCTACTTTTTTTTGTGTGAAGTTTGCCATTTCTTCACCAACTGCTACGTCTAGTGAATAAACATGCTTCGCTCCTTGCTCTAACATTAAGTCTGCTACAGTACGTCCAATCCCTCTGGCAGCCCCAGTAATTACAATAATTTTGTCTTCAAATCTCTTCATGATTTTTTCCCTCCAACTTGAATTCGCTTACAGATAGAATATAACAAAATAACTACTGTTTTAGAAATACATAAAAACTATTTGCATATAAGCACTCCTTATATAGAATCAATGAAATATTCCCTTTATTTTAACTAATGTTTGCCTTTATTCACAAAAAAACAAACCTTTTGTTATTTTAAAATAAAAAGGCTTGTTTTTTATTAACTTATTATAAATATTTTGATAAGATTGTTGCGATTCCGTCTTCATCATTTGATAAAGTTTCGATATCTGCAATTTTTTTTAATTCTGGAACAGCATTTCCCATGGCTACGCCAACTCCAGCATAAGCTAACATAGTGATATCATTATGACCATCGCCAAAGGCAATAACGTCTTGTCTATTAATCCCCATTGGTGTTAACACAGTATCTAATGCTCTTGCTTTATCAATTCCTTGAGCTGTAAATTCAAAATAAATAGGTGCTGTAAAGACACAGTTTAAATGTTTAAAAGGTGCCATCATTTCCTTATAATTTTCCTGTAAGTAGCTAGGTTCTCCGGCAGTTAATATTTTATTGATCGGATAATCTAAAAATTCTTCTAAATCATCTTTTTCACATAATTTGTATTTACCACCTCGAGCTTCATACTCCACAACATTTAAGAGCTTCCCTTGGATATCCACCTGACAGCTAAATACATCATTAACATACATGTAGTCTTTCTTATCAATCATGACGGTCACATCAAATTGTTTCATATGATTTAAAACAGCTTTTCCTTCCTCAATGGATAAAGTCTGATTGTATAACTCTTTTTGTGTCGCAACTTCTACAACTTTTGAGCCGTTATAAGAAACAATTAAACCGTTATTCTTCTCTAATTCTAATTCTTTGGCTAAATCTAGCATACCTGATGTTGGTCTTCCTGAGGCAAGAATAACTTTCATCCCTTTTTCTTGAGCTTCTATCAAACTTGCTTTAGTTTTAGGTGACAATTGTTTATCACTTCTTAGTAAAGTTCCATCTATATCTAGGATAATTGCTTTCATCTTATCCCCTCCTTAGTTTTAGATTAGCATATTGTTTTCAATTTATTCGTCTTTTCAAGTCTTTTGATAAATATTTCTCAACCAGTAAAAAAATGAACCATGAATTGAAACATTTATCTCAATCCACGATTCATTTTACGGTAATTAGTTAATTTATATTCTTTATTTTTTTCTGCGTCTTGATTAAAAATCCCTGCATACAGAAGATCGAATACCATTAATAATGAAAATCTCGTTGAAAAAGACGATATTTTATTATAATGATTTTCAATAGAAGATAAAAATAATTTTTCAGTTGCATAGGACAAAAAGGGATTATTTTGTGTCGATGTAATCAAAATAACTGGGGTTTGATTTTCTTTAAGAATTCTGAGAACTTCTTTCGTTGTTTGCCCCCTGCCACCATAAGATACAACTATCGCTACATGGCCTTCTGTACTATTCGCTGCTGATAATTTCTGTACATAGTCTTCTTCTGGGACGTTAATTAAATAGCCTATCTCTTGTAGTTGAAACTTAAAATTTTGGGCAAAATGGACATTAGCTGATGAACTATAGATATCTATCATCTTTGCTCTCAAAAGAAGATCAACACTTCGTTTTAAACTATTGGTATCAACTAAGTTAATCGTATCATCTAATGTTTGTTGATAAAGAGCACTCATACGAGAAACTGTTTCTTCTGGTGTATCTGTTTCTAATATTGGATAGTTAGGATCAATTTCTAACGTTTCTTCCCTAATTGTTGAAGCTAACGCAATTTTTAACTCATTAAATCCTGATATACCAACTTTACTTAATAAGCGATAAACAGTTGCGACTGACACATAAGAAGCCTCTGCTAATTCGCTTGGTGTCATATTCAATACTTCTTTCGTATGCTTTTTTAAATAGTGTACTAAAGCTTTTTCATTCGGTGTTAGCATAGTTAAATTAGCTAAGTCTGTAAAAATACTCATAATGTCCCTCCTTTTTACTTCTTTTTATCACTATAACAAAAAAAACCTATTCAACATAGTTCATAATGAACTTTATTGAATAGGATTCTACATATAATAACCTTATTTTTTCTGAATGTATTTATAAGCCGTTCCTAGCGATACATCACATTCCTCAGCAATTTCTCTTAATGTATACGATTGATTATGATACAAATACTTAATTTGCTTGATTGTTTGTTCTGATATTCTAGGTCTTCCGCCAACTCTTCCTTGGCTTTTTGCTTTCTCAATACCTTTTGTTGTTCTTCTTCTGATTGTTACTTTTTCTGCTTCAGATACGCTGCAAACTAGTTCCATATATACTTTGTTTGAAATCGTTTCTGAGGCATTTTTCTTATTAATTACAACTAATTCAATTCCTTTAGCTGTTAATTCTTCTAAAAATTCACCTAATTGAATAATCGTTTTCCCTAAACAACCTAATTCATAAATAACCAATTGATCTCCAGAAGATAGCACTCCAACTACTTCTTTAAGAACTTCATCATTTTGATTATCTTTTGCCATCTCTTTTTCAACAACTACTGTATCTAATTGTAATCGCTTTAAAGATTCTTTTTGTTTATCTAAATAATCTGCTTCACAGATTCCATAGATATATCCAACTTTTTTCATTTCCCGTTAGCCTCTTTTTTCTATTTTTAACACTAAAAAAAAGCAAATTCTGATATATTGTCAGAATTTGCTTTTTCAGTGTACGTTAAATTAGCATTTGAAACGTCCGTTACTATCTCTCTCTACTGAAAACATTCTGATTATTAAATTCTAAGTCTCAAAAATTAACAATAAAGAAAGATTAATAACAACATTTCTTGCATGATCCTTTTATTAACAAGGATACTTTCTTTAATTTCTAGATATGAAAGACAAACTCTATCTCTTAATCTAGTTTTCTTTTTCTAGCAAACCATACATTTGATCCAAATAAGACAAGTAATACAGCCATACCTAAGTTAACAAGAGCTGAAGTTTCAGCTTCACCTGTTTTTGGTAAGCTACCTGTTTTGCTTGTAGTTCCTTTTGATGAACTATTTGAAGATCCTGTATTGTTTGTACCAGTTGGTTTCTTACCTGATTCTTTAGGTACATGAGTATTGGTAATTGTAAATCCTTTGATTTCAGTCTTGTAACCATCTACTTTATTTTCAGTTACAGAGTACTCAATTTCTTTACCTGCTTTAAATTTCGGTAAATCTTTAAATTCATATGACCACTCATTTGTATCCATTGAACCTTTAAATGTTACGACAACAGCTTTTCCTTCTTTATCTTTTACAGCTTCTCCATCGGCAAATAAATTAACTGTAATTGAATTTGGACGGATACCATCTTTGTTATTAGCGTCATTCCAAATTTTCTTAACTGGAATTGAAATTAATTCTACTTTATGAGTATTCGTAAAGTCGTTTCCTTCTTTTGTTGATTCATATCCTTTTACAGCTTCTTCTTCCACTGTATAAGTTACTTTTTGACCAACTTTGCCTACTTCGTAAACTGGTAAGTTTGTAAATTCATACGTCCAATCTGATTTTTCATCAGCTGTTGTACTATCAATTTTCTCACCGTTTGCTAGTAAGTTAATTGTTACTTTTTCTGGGCGGATACCATCTTGGTTGTTAGCGTCATTCCAGATTTTGTTCCCTTTGATTTCTGTTAATTCTACTGCATGAGTATTTGTAAAGTCGTTTCCTTCTTTTGTTGATTCGTATCCTTTTACAGCTTCTTCTTCCACTGTATAAGTTACTTTTTGACCAACTTTGCCTACTTCGTAAACTGGTAAGTTTGTAAATTCGTACGTCCAATCTGATTTTTCATCAGCTGTTGTACTATCAATTTTCTCACCGTTTGCTAGTAAGTTAATTGTTACTTTTTCTGGGCGGATACCATCCTGGTTGTTAGCGTCATTCCAGATTTTGTTCCCTTTGATTTCTGTTAATTCTACTGCGTGAGTATTCTCAACATCAAAACCATTATCTGTTTTAGTAATTGTTGCTTCATATTTTTCTACTGCTTCTTCTTCAATTGAATAAACAACTTTTTGTCCAACTTCACCAACTTTGTAAACTGGTAAGTCAGTAAAGCTATAAGCCCAATTAGATTCAGCATTTACTTTTTGACTAGCAATCTTTTTACCATCAGCAAGTAAATTAATTGTTACTTCGTCTGCTCTCATACCATCTTGATTATTAGCATCGTTCCATGTTTTATTCCCTGAAACGCTTGTTAATTCTACTGCACGAGAGTTAGTTACAAGAACATCTTTGTTTTGTTTATTTTCTTTATTTGCTGAGTAAGCAATTTTAGCTTTATAGCCAACTTTTTCAGCTGCTTCACTAATTTCTTTTACTGAGTATTTAATGTCTTTCCCTTTAAACTTAACTGGTAAGTTTTTAATAGAAGCTTTCCATTTGTTAGCACTACTTAATGTTAATTTTTTACCTGTTAAAGCTTTACCATCTGCATAAAGCTGAATGGCGATATCTTGTGGACGTTTACCATCTTGATTACTTGCATCATCCCAAGCTTTTTCAACAAATAGTCGTGTTTCTTGAGGTTTGTAACTATTGGTAATTGTACTTCCTTTAACTTTTGTTTCGTAGTTTGCTATTTTTTCTTCAGTAACAGTGTATTTAATTTTTTTACCTACTTTGCCTTCAACATGTTTTGGTAAATTGTTAAATTCATAACTCCATGTAGCATCTTTTTCTTCAAAACCACGTGAACCTGTTACTACTTGTGAAGCTACTTTTTTACCATCAGCAAAGAGGTTAACTATTATATTTTTTGGACGGATACCGTCTTGGTTATTTGCGTCATCCCATACTTTAGTTCCTTTAAATGATACTTTATCTAAAGGACGAGCATTGGTTACGTTCATACCGTCTTCTTTAATAACATATTCTTCATTGATTAATTTTTTACTTACTTCTTCTTTAATTGTGTAATTAATTGGTGTTGCTTTTTCAATTGTGTCCCCTGCTTTTACTGCTCTATATTTTGGTACATCTTTAAATTCATAGTTCCATGTATCAGCTGTTTTAGCATCCTTAACTGTGACTGGTTTAATTTCTTTTCCATTCTCATCTAAAGCTGGTTGTCCATCTGCTAACAAATAAATCTTAATTGACTCTGGACGTTTACCATCTCTGTTGTTAAAGTCAGCCCATGTCTTAGTTCCTTTTAGGCTTACTTTTTCAATTGGACGAGTATTCGTTACGTTCATTACATCTTCAGCTATTTCATAGTTAGCAGCTTCATCTTCTTTAGCAATTTCTTCTTTTACTGTGTAAGTAATCGGCTCTGCTTTTTTGATTGTATCCCCTGCTTTTACTGCTCTGTGTTTAGGTAATTTTGTAAATGCATAGTTCCATGTATCAACAGTATTGTTACCTGTTACTGTGATTGGTTGGATCGCTTTACCTGCTTCATCTAAAGCTGGCTCTCCATCTGCTAATAAATGAATCTTAATTGATTTTGGACGAACATTATCACGGTTATTATTATCTTTCCATGTCTTAGTTCCTTCTAAATTAACAGTCTCAATATCACGTTCATTTGTTACATTCATTGAGTCTTCTGTTGCTGTATATCCTGCTGATTTATCATCTTCGGCTAATTCTTCTTTTACTGTATAAACGATTGGTTCTACTGACTTAAGTTCTTCTCCAGCTTTAACCGCGCGATTTTTTGGCATTTCTTTAAATTCATAATTCCATGAAGCGACTGTATTGTTACCTGTTACAGTAATTGGATCTACTTTATTACCAGCTTTGTCTAGAGCTGGCTCTCCATCTGCTAACAAATGAATTTTAATTGATTTTGGACGAGCATTATCACGGTTGTTTTTATCTGACCAGGTCTTAGTTCCTTCTAAATCAACTGTATCAATATCACGTACGTTAGTAATATTCATTGAGCCTTCTGATTCTTCTTTTGCTGCGTAGTTAGAAGCTTTCATTTTTTTCGTTACTTCTTCTTCTACTGTGTAAACAATCGGTGTTGCTTTTTCTGTTTCTTTTGTTGCAGCTTTTTTCATTGCTTTAACTTGATTTTTCGGTACATCTTTAAATTCATAACTCCATGATTTAGCTGTATTACCACCTGTTACAACAACAGGTTCAATTAAATCACCATGCTCATCTAAAGCTGGTTTTCCATCAGCTAATAGTGTCACTGTAATCGACTCTAAACGAGCTCCGTCACGGTTATTACCATCGTCCCATGTCTTTTTACCTTTTAAGCTAATTTTTTTCAATAGGACGTGTATTAGTTACAACGTATCCATCTTTAGCGTTACCAGTCACTTCAGAAGTATAACCATTTGCTACAGGGACTTCTTCTACTGTGTAAATAATTTCTTCTCCAACTGGTTGGTAAACATCTAAATCTGTAAAACTATCTGTCCAGTTATTCTTTTCAGATAAAGTAACTGATTTACCTGTATCAACTTTTGTTTCATTCTTTTTAGTATGTTTGAATAATTTAACTTCAACATTACCTAAACGTTTGCTATCACGGTTATTATCGTCATTCCAAACTTTAGAAACACTTACTGATGTTTTTCCTGGTGTATAAGAGTTAGTGAAATCATTACCCTCTTGACTCATTGAGTAATTTTCAATCGCTTTTTCTACCACAGTATATTTAATTTCTGCTCCAGCTTCATATTTAGGTAAATCTGTAAATTCATATGACCATGTTGATTCTGGATTTACTTCATCTTTTTTATCTTCTGAAAGTCCGTTAAACGATTCTGTTTTAACTTCTTTTCCATTAGCAAATAAGGTAACTGAGATTGACTGTGGACGTTTACCATCTTGGTTGTCCTTGTCATCCCATGTTTTAGTACCTTTTACTTCAGTTAATGCTGGTGTACGTTTATTTGTTACTTCAAAACCTTCTATTACAGCTTTTTCATAACCCTTTACAGTTTGTTCTTCAAGACTATAAACAATATCTTTTCCTGCATCATCTTTTTTACGAAGATGATCTACTGTAATTGACCATGTATTATCTGCTTTTTTATGTTTTTCTTCAGTTAATGTAATTTCTTTTGGTGTTGCTTCATCTGTTGGAACTTTTCCATTAGCTAATAAATTAAACGTGATTGACTCTGGACGTTCACCATCTTGATCATTTCCATCGTCCCATGTTTTATTAATCGTAATAGAAGTTGTTTCATACTTTTTATTTTGTACAACAATATCTTTACTTGGATGAATGTAGCCATTTTCATCAATAACTTCAAATTCAACAGCTTCATTTTCTAATAATTTGTCGTAACCTTTTGGTGCTTTTAATTCAATAACTTTATATTTACCAACATTTAATCCGGCTACTTTAACTAAACCATTCGCATCTGAAATTAATGATTGGCTTACTTCTTTTGATACGTCTGAAAGTGATTTAACCCACTTAACTTCATATTTATCGTTGATGCCATTGTAATATTGACCTGCTTCGTTTTGAATAGCAAACTCTGCATCAGCTAAAACTTTTTGACCATCAGCATCTACTTTTTTTATTTCAAGACGAGGAATATCATTTTTTACAATATGAGTTTCATATAAGTTGATTTCACTTGTATCTTTTAAGTTAATACGAATACCGTTACGGTTTTCTTTACTAATCGTATAACCTTCTGGTGCTTTTGTTTCAACTAAAACATAGTCTGCATCTGGCATTAAGTTAGCAAATTTAAGTTCGCCATCTTTATTGGTTTCACCAGAACGAACGACTTGAAGTTTTTCGCCTGTTGCTTTATCAGCTGCCCATAATTCAAATTGAACACCTTCTAAAGGAATTTCATTGTTAGCATCTAATTTTAGAACGCGTAACGCTGCAGCTGTTCCGCTACCAGAACCGCCTGATGTGATTACCTTCGCGCTACCTGTTTTAGAATCTGAAATTGTCTCTACATTTTGACCTGTATAAGAGATAGTATTTGTTAAATCGTCACTTGCTTTATTCGTGTTAATCAATGAACGATATTCTAAGACATAAGCATTTTTTACAACTTTTAAAAACTTGATTGTTAATACTTGTTGTCCTGTTTCATTGTCTGTTGTTAATTCATACTTGTAGTCAACTCCTGGAGCCAAAGTTGTCTTAACTTTTTTGACTTCACCTGCTGAGTTCACTTGTGTTTCATAAATAACAATTGATTTTTCATCTAATACTTGATTTGTTGACGGTGTATCTACTAATACTAAATCATGAATAGTTGATTGTGATTTGTTAATATCTACTGACCAGTTAACATAGTTACCTGCTTGCTGACCTTCTTTATTAACAATTTCGCCACCGTTAGGAACAGTTACTGAACTACTTACATCTGTACTATGGCTATCAGTTTTATATGTAGCTGTATTGTCATAAGTTCCTTTTGAAATATGAGTACCTTCTAAAGATGTTTTAAATTCTAAGATATAAGCTTTCTTAGAACCTTCTGGTAATTCAGCTGTTAATTTATTACCTTCTAAGTTAATGGGTGTTTTAACTTCTGCACCTCTATTAATAGTTCCATCTTTACTTATTGTTGCTTCATAAACATGAGCACTATCTTTAATATATTCTTGTTCTTTAGGAATAGTATCCACAATAGTAGCATTTTTTAATTTTTCTAAATTGTAGTTCGCTTTAATTGTCCATGTAATTTCTTTAGACACAGCGTTATAAGAACCACCTTTAGTTGCATCATTAATAAAATTCACACCAATTTCTGGTTTGTTGCTAGCTGATTGTTTATGATCTTTTCCGTCTTTACCTTTCCAATATGAAGTTGCTGTATTTGTAAGGTCATTTCTACGGTAATCAAAATCAGTTTGATACGAAATTGTATATGATTTATTGGTAGATACTGAACGAGGTTCTTTAAATCTTACATGGAAGTTTCTATCATCACTTGAAACTAATTCATAGTCTGTACCTAAAACTAATTTAGGTCCATTAGCTTCTTGGATCTCTAAACTATCTTTAATAAATGTTAAACCTTCAGACATAGTATCTTTTAATTCCCAGTTAGCCATCTCGTATTGATAAATATTAACATCAATACTCCAACTGATTTTTCTATTTTCATAGTCTACATCAGATTTTTTTTGCATCCCATTATTTTGAATACCACCACCAGCAGAATGTTCCACTCCACTGTCAGTTTTTACACCATTTTTTAATTGTGTATTACTATTGCTATCATCAATAACAAAAGGAATCTTAGTGAAGTACTCAATATTAACTGGCTTATCTAAGCCGTTAGGAAATGATATTTTCATTTGATTATTGCCAATGTACTCAACAACGTAATCTTTATCACGTTCTAACCATGCGCCACCATCTACCCAGATTTGTACTGGAGCAAAGTCTTTTCCTGGTGTTTCAGTAACATATTGTTGGTTATCTCCTGATAACGTATCAACAATATAACTTCCTTTTGGTAAATCTTTATTGCCATGGTTATATTCAACACGCCATCTGTATACTTGTTCTGCAAATCGATCATCTTTTGATGGACCTTTTTTTTGAATTAGCATACCAAATTTTAAAGTCGCACTAGCACTAGCTGGATAATCTTTACCATTGTTTGTTAATGTAGCATTATTTTTGAAAGAAACATTACCACCAGTTTCTGGAATTTTACTTTCTTCAATAACCGTATCATAAACAATTTTATAAGATTTATTCGTTTGACCTTTGAATGTAATAACATCGCCAGATACTGTATATAAATCTTCTGAAATAGGTGAATCAGAAACTGATTTCACTGTTCCGTTTTTATTAATTGTTTGTTCATAGATTTTAATCCCTTTAAGTTCTAAACCTTCAGGCATCTTATCTGTTACTGTCGCATTATTTAATGTTTCTAAATTATTATTAATTGATACTGACCATTGAACTGATTTTTTATCGTCTCCAATTGATGATTGCTTACTGATTGGATTACCACCAGTTGGTTTAACATTAACTTTAATCACTTGATCTTCACCATCAAGTGGGATTCTAATTTCATTCTCCCCAGCATCAACAGTGTTATCTAATCGTTCATTATAAGTAAAGTCACCTTCAATCTTAAATAATGTTTCGACTGACTTATTGAAAGTTAAGCGCACCTTACCATCTACTACTTTGTAAGTTCCATAATTACCTAACTTTCCTTCAATACCTGCATTGATATTAATACCTGCTGGAATTGTAATATCGTAATAATCTCCAGCTTTTAACTTTTTATCTGTTAATAAATGTTCTGGAATTTTATAATTATATTTTAAACTAACTAAAGCATCTAAAGGAATTGACTCTGTTTTGTAGTCTAACTCTTTACCATCTTTATCAGTAATCTTAATGGCTACATCAGTAAGAAATTTTTCACCATTTAAAAGTGTTTTAATATCGATTGACTCTCTATCTTCTACTTCTTTCTTGGCTGTTAATTTTTTAACTTCTTTTTCTTCTGTCGTACTTTCGACAGTTACTTCTGTTGATTCTTCTGTTTCATGTATTGCTTCTTCAGAAGATGTACTTTCTTCAACTACCTCACTGCTTGAACTAGTTACTACTTCTTCTGTTGATTCTTCTACAACTCCTTCGGCTTGAGTTGTATCTATTTCTTCGTTAAGTACTTTAGCTTCTGTTGCCATCGTTTCCATAGCTGTTACGGCTGCCACTGCTTGAAGTGGTTGAATAACAGTAGAAATTGAAATTAACAGTACTAAAAATAACGAATACCATTTTTTATTTTGATTCATTTTCCCTTCCCTTTCATACGTTTTTCAAACTATTTTTTTGCACAACGATATTTATTATATGTAATAAACATTAAATACGTTCACTTCTTTTTTCATAATAATATGCACTTTTTGGAAGTTGTGAAGTTGTGAATATGTATATACGGTGCTTTTATTCATTCAATAGTTTCAAAAGACTAATAAGGATATAAAAAACATCTTAATAGAACTGTAAACACTTAATAGTTCAATAGATTAGTTCATTATTAGTACAGCGCTTTTATTTGTGAAATATTAAATATGCTATTTTTCAGAAAATAACATGGTTTCTTCATTTAAAATAACATCTTTTTTACATCATATTTTCTATTTTTGTTCTTCATGTATTTTAAAAAGAACTTGTAGAACAATATGATAAAATAATGAGAATAAATCTTATTATATATTTATTTAACTTAATCCTTTTATTTTTTTATTAAATATCCTTTTATTAAAAAAGTTAGTAAATTCACATTAGATTCTTACGACACTTACTCTTTTGCGCACAAAAAAAGAAGACATTTTCATAAATGTCTTCTTCAAAACTACTTATTTGATTAAACGATAGATAGCATCAGCATAAATGACTGTTGCATTGATTAAATCATCTACTGAGATAAATTCATTTTTTTGATGCATAGTATCAATGCTATCTGGGAACATTGCGCCATAAGCAACACCACGTTCTAATAAACGTCCAAATGTTCCACCACCAATAGATTGTTCATGACCTTTAAGTCCTGTATGGTCTTCATACACTGCTAATAATGTTTTTACCAATGGATCTTCTGGTGACACATAATGCGGTTCTTTACTACTTGCTAAAATAACTTTAGCGCTTGTATTAGCTACTTTTTCTTCAATAGCAGTAGCGATTTCTTCTGCTGTGATTCCTTTAGGGAAACGGAAATTCAATGTAATTGTATTATTGTCTTTATTAGCATCAAAAACAAATACACCTGCATTCATTGACAAAGCTCCCATAATATCATCCACATAATTAACACCAAAACGGTTACCTTCTGTATCTAAATGAATGTAATCAGCAACTACTGTTACAAAATCTTTAGCTGGACCTGAGAAATCATAGTAGCTTAAGAAATTAGCTAAGTAAGTACCTGCGTTAATTCCTTTTTCAGGCATTGCACCATGAGCTGCAGTACCGATTAATTTAATAGCAGCCATATTTCCTGTAACTGTTAACTCACCCGTTACTGGTAATTCTGCTAAATACTCTTCGTATTCTTTTGCAAAAGCATCGATATCGCCTGATACTTCAACAATTGCTTCCGCTAAATCTGGTACCATATTAGCACGTTGACCTGATTTAAATGAAATCAAACGTAATGTTCCTTCATTTTTTCCAGCAACTTCTAAAAGAATAGTTGTATTTCCTTTTTCACCATTAATGATTGGGAATTCTGCATCTGGTGAAAAACCAAAATCTGGTGTTTCTTCTACTTTTAAGTAGTGATCCATACATTTCCATTCGCTCTCTTCATCTGTACCAATGATAACGCGAGTGCGTTTAGAAACTGGTAATTCTAATTCTTTAATGATTTTCAAAGCATAATAAGCAGCCATTGTAGGGCCTTTATCATCACTTGCTCCACGAGCATAAATACGATTATCTCTAATTTCTGGTGAGAATGGTTCTGAATCCCAACCTGAACCAACTGGTACTACGTCAACGTGACCAAAAATTCCTAAAGTCTCGTCTCCTGCACCGTATTCAATATGTCCTGCATAGTTATCAACGTTTTTTGTTAAGAAACCGTCTCTTTCACCAATTTCTAAAAATTTTAGAAGAGCTGCTTTAGGGCCTGGTCCTACAGGAGCATCCTCTGTTGCTTTATCATCTTCACGAACGCTAGGTACACGTAATAAATCAAATAAATCTTTCATTAAGTCTTCGCGGCGTGCTTCGACTTCTTTTCTCCAATCAATTGTCATCCTTGTAATCCCTCCATTGTTTCCTTTATATGAAGTTATCATATCATTTTTTTAAGTATTTTGATAATTTATTTTATTTTTATTCTAATTATCATCCCTTAAAATTTTAATTTCTTTCTCATTTAAAGCTCGATAAGCACCTAACTTTAATGTTTCATCTAATAATAGCCCACCCATGCTCTTTCGATTCAGTTCCACAACTTTCTTTCCAACAGCTTCGACCATTCGTTTGACTTGATGAAATTTTCCTTCCATTATTTCAAGTTCAATTTCACTTGTTTGATTTACCTCATCCACACTCATAATAGTTAATTTTGCTGGCAGACATTTTTCATCACCACTAATGGTAATTCCTTTTAAAAAGATCTCTTTATCTGTTTCAGTCATAATTCCTGATACGTGTGATTGATACAACTTAGGTACTTTCTTTTTCGGTGATAACAATTGATGGGCTAAATCGCCATCATTTGTTAACAATAAAAATCCTGTCGTATCTTTATCTAAGCGTCCCACTGGAAACAATCCTTTTTTATAATCTTCTTTAGCGATTAAATCAACCACTGTTCGGTGAACGTTGTCCTCAGTAGCTGATACAACACCTTTAGGTTTATTTAGCATATAGTAAACAAATTCTTGATAACATATCTGTTCTCCATCAACACAAATAACGTCACTTGTTTCATTAACAGACAGTTTCCCGTCCTTCACTCGTTTCTCATTGACTGTTACTATCTTTTTCTTGAGTACTTCTTTGACTTCTTTTCGCGAACCAAATCCTGTATGACTTAAATACTTATCTAATCTCATAATAGCTCCTTATTGGTAAAGAAAAAGATAGAAACAGGTAACCTGCTTCTATCCTTATTCCTATTTAATCTTTAATTTTTTTCTGATTTTAGAAACTTTTTCACCAAGTAACTTATCAGCCAATCTTGTTTTCAATCCTAACCAACCATATGTGGCTACTCCCGCTGAAACTGAGAGCGAAATAATAAGAAACGCTTGGAATTTACGTTCTGGATTTAAGAATAAATACAAGAACGAACGTACTAAAAAGACTGACGCACACATCAACATACTTAAAATAAAAATCAAAATAATTCTTCTAACCGTTAATGAATAATTAAAACGAGTTATTTTGTGGATTTTCTTAGTCATTAAATAGGCTGAAACAGCAAAACCAATTGCTGACGCTAGTAATGGACCATATACTTCAAATCCTCTAATCATTGGGTATTGTAAAACTATTTTAATTAATAGACCTACACCAAGATTAAAAATAGCATCGCCATTTTTATATAAACCTTGTAGCGTTGTAGAGACTAATATAAAGTATCCCATGATTAAACCAACATAACTAGCTTCAATCAATACATTTACACCAAGTGGATCTGGCTGATAAAAGAACACATACATAGGTTCTGCTAAAATAATCATACCAAATGTTGCTGGCATCATAATGAAGAATAACAACTGGATGTTATCACTTATTAATTTGGCAAGACCCGCTTCATCCTTTTTAGAGTAAGCTTCTGTTACTAAAGGTAAACTCGTCATCGCCATACCTGAAGCAAGAGAAATAATAATCATTACTAATTTATCTGGATTAGCACTAAAAATACTAAACAAAGCAGACAATTGATCTTTAGAAAAACTTGTAATACCACCCATTATTGGTTCAAAGGTATACTGGTCTACTAATTTAAAAATTGTAATCGCAGAACCTACAATAATAAATGGAATAGCTTCACGAACCATTTCTTTGACTAAACTAGTTTCTGAGACCGTTATCTCGTTACTACTTCCAGCAACCAATCGGTCCATTTCAGGTTTTTGTTTTAAATAAAACCAAATCAAGGCCCCGTAAGCACCTATCATACCAATGAATGCAGCAAATGTTGATTGAACAACTGCACTAACATAATCCCCTGAACCTAACTTCATTATCATAAAAGCTGTTAGAAGCATGTAAAATACTCTGGCAACTTGCTCAATAATTTGAGAAACCGCTGCTGGCATCATATCTTGGTTACCTTGGAAGTATCCTCTAATAACACTCATACTTGGGAAGACTAAAACAGCAACACTCAACGCCCTCATAACAGGAATTAAATTTTTGTCTCCTGCTGCTAATATCGGTGATAAGAAATACATCACACCAGCACAGAGAACTCCAAAACCTGCCATAATAATTAACGTTCGCTTAAACAATCGCTGACTAATACGATATTCATTTTGCGAATTATAATATGAAATTTGCTTAGCAATTGCTCCAGGTATTCCTGCTGTAGCAATCATTAAAAATAACGCATAAATATTGTAGCCTTTATTAAATAAACTATTTGCTACTTTGGCGTTTTCTCCCATCCATAGATACCAAGGAACAATATAGATTGCCCCTAACAACCTCGATAACACATTTCCAATTGTCATCCAGAGAGAACCACGAACCATTTTTTCTTTAGCATTTAACTCTTTAGAGTTACCCTCAAAAGAGGCTTCTTGATTCGACATGCTTCTATCCAACTTTCTTCATCATACTGCTTTTAATTGTAGCGATTTACATCACTTTATGCAAACCCTTTTAACAATTTTTAAACTCTTTGTGATGAATGAAATTAATTAGCAACAATGTTGACTAATTTGTTTGGAACAGCAATAACTTTACGGATTGTTTTCCCTTGAATAGCTGCTTTTACTTGATCATTTTCTAAAGCCGTTGCTTCTAATTCTTCTTTACTTAGTCCAGCTGCAATAACAGCTTTCGCTTTTAATTTACCATTTACTTGGAAGATTACTTCAATTTCATCTTCAACTAATTCTTTTTCGTCATATACTGGCCAAACTGAATGACTAATGCTTTCTTTATTACCCATTCTTTCCCATAATTCTTCTGAAATAAATGGTGCTACTGGTGCTAATAATTGTAAGAATCCAGTCATGTACTCAACAGGTAATGCTTCAACCTTATAAGCTTCATTAACAAAAATCATTAATTGAGAAATAGCTGTGTTGAAACGTAGATGTTCATAGTCTTCGCCTACTTTTTTCACTGTTTGATGGTACACTTTTGTTAATTTACCATCATTATGAGTTGTAATGCGATCACGTAAAACAGCATTCTCATCGATAAATAAACGCCATACACGATCTAAGAATTTACGACTTCCTTCTAATCCTTTTTCACTCCAAGCAACTGATGCATCAAGTGGGCCCATAAACATTTCGTATAATCTTAATGTATCTGCTCCAAATTCTTGAACCACATCATCTGGATTAACGACATTTCCTTTAGATTTAGACATTTTTTCATTGCCCTCACCTAAAATCATTCCTTGATTATAAAGTGTTTGGAATGGCTCTTTAGTTGATACCACACCGATATCATATAAGAATTTATGCCAGAAACGAGCGTAAAGTAAATGTAGTACTGCATGTTCCGCTCCACCTAAATAAACATCAACTGGTAACCATTCTTTTAATTTTTCAGGGTCAGCTAAAGCTTCGGTATTATGAGGGTCGATAAAACGTAAGTAATACCATGAGCTTCCTGCCCATTGTGGCATTGTATTTGTCTCACGACGGCCTTTCATACCCGTTTTTTCATCAACCACATTAATCCAGTCTTCCATGTTAGCTAGTGGTGACTCACCTGTTCCACTTGGTTTAATATCTGTTGATTTTGGTAAAACTAAAGGCAATTCTTCTTCAGGAATGGCAGTCATTGAACCATCTTCCCAATGAATAATTGGAATTGGCTCACCCCAATAACGTTGACGAGAGAATAACCAATCACGTAAACGGTAACTTGTTTCTTTTTTACCAACACCATTTTCTTCTAACCAAGCAATCATTTTTTCCATAGCGGCTTCTTTTTGAAGACCGTCTAAGAAATCAGAATTAATGTGAGCACCATCTTCTGTGTAAGCTTCTTTCTCAATGTCGCCACCTTCTAAAACTGGAACGATATCTAGATTGAAAGCTTTCGCAAATTCATAGTCACGCTCATCATGTGCTGGAACCGCCATAATCGCTCCTGTTCCATAAGTAGATAACACATAATCAGCAATCCAGATTGGCATTTCTTTTCCGTTAACCGGATTAATAGCATATGCTCCTGTAAAGACACCTGTTTTTTCTTTCGATAATTCTGTACGATCTAAATCGGTTTTCTTTTCAGCTTCTTTGATGTACGCATCAACTGCTGCTTTTTGTTCAGGTGTTGTAATCTCTTGAACTAATTTTAATTCTGGAGCTAGAACTGAATAAGTTGCTCCAAATAATGTATCTGGACGAGTTGTAAAGACAGTAAATTCTTTATCTGAATCTTTTACTTTGAAAGTTACATTAGCACCTTCAGAGCGACCAATCCAGTTTCTTTGCATGTCTTTAACACTTGTTGGCCAATCAATATCATCTAAATCATCAATTAAACGATCTGCATAAGCTGTAATTTTTAACATCCATTGTTTCATCGGTACTCGGTAAACTGGATGATCACCACGCTCAGATTTACCATCAATAACTTCCTCATTAGCAAGAACTGTTCCTAATGCTGGACACCAGTTTACCGCTACTTCAGCTTCATATGCTAAACCTTTTTCAAATAATTTAGTAAAAATCCATTGTGTCCATTTATAATAACTTGGATCTGTTGTATTGATTTCACGATCCCAATCAAAACTAAATCCTAATTCATTTAATTGACGTTTAAACGTTTGAATATTTTTTTCTGTAAATTCAGCAGGGTCATTTCCTGTATCTAAAGCATATTGCTCCGCAGGTAAACCAAACGCATCCCAGCCCATTGGATGAAGAACGTTATAGCCTTTTGCACGTTTGTAACGTGATAACACATCTGTTGATGTATATCCTTTTGGATGTCCTACATGAAGTCCTTGTCCAGATGGGTAAGGAAACATATCTAAAGCGTAGAATTTTTCCTTGTCTGATGTTTCTTCTGTTTTAAATGTTTGATTCTTTAACCAATATTTTTGCCATTTTTTCTCAATATCAAGATGATTGTATGCCATTTTTCTTCCTCCTAAATATAATAAAAAAAGCCCTATAAAAGCTCAAAAAAAGCTTTTATAGGACGTTGATTTTAAACGTGGTACCACCTATATTTATGCTAAAACTACTAGCATCTCTACTTCATGATAACGGGTTGATCCCGGCTGTATTAGCGAACTCAGAGCTAAGTTCGGGTTTCTTTCTTTATGTGTTTTCACCAACCACACACTCTCTAAAAAAGTTTCCACCGTACTACTTCTCGTCATTGTTTTAAATATTAAGCTCATGATAACAGAATCTATTTTACTTGGCAACTAAATCAAAAAACAGTTAATTAATTAACCGACTCTTAAATTTTGACCTTTATAAATAACGTCACTTGTTAAACCATTCCATTGCTTAATTTTTGAAACACTTGTTCCATATTTAGTTGATAATCCCCATAGTGAATCACCCGTTTTCACCTGATGGCGTTTCACACCACTTGGACTCGTTGTGTTAGTTGCCACTGTTTGACCAGGGATTTTAAGTGTTTGTCCTACATATATCATATCACTTTTTAATCCATTAGTTTGCTTCAACTCTGAAACGCTAACACCATGTTTTAAAGCTATTTGATATAAACTATCACCAGTTTTCACTTTATATGTTGAGCTTGTTCCAGTTGTTTGACCACCAGAATTACCACCTTGGTTAGTCGAAGTACCACTAATGACTAAAGTTTGACCAATATAAATAAAGTCTGACTTCAAACCATTTTTTTGTTTGATTTCATTAATACTCACACCATAACGTAAACCAATGCCATAAAGAGTATCACCACTTCGAACGGTATGTGTTCTTGTTGTTCCTACTCCTGATTGGTTACCTTGAGACTGATTAGACCCGCCGTTGCTATTACTACTACCACCAATTGACAATGTTTGTCCTACATAAATAACATCGTTTTTCAAATTATTCCATTGTTTAATTTGAGCGACTGTCACACCGTATTGAGTTGCAATACCATATAACGTGTCACCACTCTTAACTATATGTTTTTTCATTTGTCCTGTATTTGGTGTAGTTGGTTTCGTATTATTATTATTGTTTGTGTTTCCACCTTTAACAGCTAGCTTTTGTCCCACATAAATAACATCACTTGTTAAGTTATTCCACTGTTTAATTTGAGCCACTGTCACACCATATTGATTGGCAATACCATATAAAGTATCTCCACTTTTTACTGTATGTGTAGTTCCCTGAGAAACTGGTGGTTTCGTATTGTTATTTGAATTATTGTTGTTGCTGTTATTATTATTGTTGTTTGTGTTTCCACCTTTAACAACTAATTTTTGTCCCACATAAATAACATCACTTGTTAAGTTATTCCACTGCTTAATTTGAGCGACTGTTACACCGTATTGATTAGCAATTCGGTACAAGGTGTCTCCACTTTTAACCGTGTGTGTTGTTCCTTGCGATACTGGTGGTTTTGGTTTATTAGTTTCATTATTATTACCATTATCCGGTTTTGGATCTGGCTTAGGAGTCGGTTTTGGTTTAGTTGTTGATGAATTATCATTAGAAACTTTTAAAACCTGTCCTACATAAATCATGTCACTTGTTAAATTATTCCATTGTTTTAATTGAGCCACACTAACACCATAAGAAGTTGCAATGCCATACAATGTATCACCACTTCTAACTGTATGTGTTTTGCCTTTATTAGTGTTATTGTTGTTATTTGAATTATTGTTATTATTCGAATTATTATTGTTGTTGTTATTATTTCCATTTCCTGGCGTATCATATTGCGTTAAATTATGAGTCACAATCAAATTATTTAACTTCACATTGTAATTAGGGTCTGTTGCATAACGCCCTGTTAACCAACGTGTTGCATCTTGATATGTGTTAGTATTTGATTTCCATGCGCCTGAATAGAAATAGTTACCAGGGTAGAAAGATGTTGTTTTTAACACACGCGCATTGTCTTCATATGACTCACGATATGATGGGTATTTTCTGAATTCGGCGTTGATAATAACGTCCTGTCCATTAAAATGTTCCCAAGTCTGCATTGTTACAGATTGACCATTATAAGCACCCTTAATACCGAATAAATTATGGTTTGGTGGTGATGATAATGTACTTGAACCATAACCACTTTCTAAAATAGATTGTGCAATCATAACTGATGCATATAAATCATTTTTCCCTGCTACTTCTTGAGCATAGTGAGCAGTGTTTTCAATAAACTGAGCTTGTGGTGTTGCTGCTCTGAACATAGTTGGTCCCATCATAGGAGCACTCATTGCTTTTGCAGCCTGTGGTTTCACAACTACTTCTTCTGTTGTTGATTCAACTGGCTCTTCTGATTCTGTTGTACTTGTTTCCTCAGAGTCATCAATTGAACTTGTTGTCTCCTCTACTGATGTCTCTTCTGTTGATTCTTCTTCAGCACTTGTTTCTGTACTCGTTGTTTCTTCCGTAACTTCTGTTGATTCCTCCACAACTTCCTCTGTTGTCTCAGTTGTTATATCTTCCACCTCAGATGCCGTTGTTTCTTCTGTTATTTCTTCAGACTCTTCTGTCACTTCTTCCTGAACCTCTTTTTTCTCAGTAACAAGGCCTTGCGATAACATACTCTCTCCAATAGAAGCTGTCACAACTTGCTCTGTTAAATCAAACTTTTTAAGAGACATTGGTACAACTAATTTGGCTTGGGTAAACCCACTATTTGTAAATTTAATTTTAATTTGATTTAATGTTTGATCTAGTTCATAACTACCAACAATATTTCCAATCTCATCCTTAACTTCTAATTTCGTTTCATCGAACACTAAATTAGCATTCGGTGATATTTGGATGATCGTATCTAGGTTTTCAACTTGATGAGCATTTAAAACAAATGCCATCTCAAATCTGTTATCTTCCTCTTTTACAACAGAGTTTTCTGTTGTAAAACTACTTAAGTCCATAGCTGGACCTTTCGTTGAAATTAATTCTTTTTCACTTTCTTCTGTATATTCCTTAGCTGCATCTGCATAAGCTTTAGTTGTTACTCCAGGAATTAAGACAGATGAAGAAATCATCATGGTTGTTCCGATTAGCGAAACATTTTTAAGAATTGGCTGTTTCGTTAACATATTTTTAGAGACATTCTTTTTCATTTATATTTCCATCCTTTTACTCGATTTTTAGAGACAACATGCTTATCTTATTTTTCATATAGTCCACTATAATTAAAGCATCTTAATAGACGTTTATCAAGGTTTATAGCACAGTATTAATAATTTGTAATCTGTCCGCAACAATAAATAAAAAAACGTCAGTTGTTTTAAGAGCTTTATCGCTCATACTTTAGCCCGATTTTAGCCTAAACCTCTTGTTATCAAGGATTATAGACGGTATATTAGCATTAAGAAAACAGTCAAGAAAGGATTCTGTCATGAATAAAGAGCACTTTTTAATTGAATTAAAACTGCACTTGCGTCAACTTTCTCTCATTGATCAACAAGCTATTTTAGCTAAATACGATGATTTATTCACTGAAAAGATGGCTCAAGGTTTAACTGAATATCAAATAACCAAAGAATTAGATACACCTAAAGAAATAGCTTGTGCCATTTTAAAAGAATTTAATTTGGAATTTAAAGAAGCGGCAAAGAGTAATAACGATTGGGTAGAAATGTCTAGCGAGACTAACCATTTTAATAATGAGCAGTCACACCCTTACTACAATAACGACATTCCTCAAAAAGCTCAAAGCTCTGGATTTATTCGTTTCTTTCAAGTAACAGGTATCATTTTCTTAAATCTCTTTTTTATGCTTTGGCTTATTTTTTCATGGGGACTCTCTTTACTTGTAGGATGGATTATTAGTCTGTCATTTATCCTTTCCCCAGCATTAGGTGTTTATAGTCTACTAACATTAACGCCATCTTATGGTTCATTTCAATTTTTCATGTCCCTCTTATTCTGTGGAATCGGGTTAATAGGGCTTGTTATTATGGTTCCTTTCTCTAAAATTTCATTTAACTTATTAAAGACTTACTCTAAATGGAATTTACAAGTGCTGAAAGGAGATCGTGCTTTATGAAAAAACGTATCTGGTTCGTTTTAATAGTGGCAACACTCTTAATTATTACTGGTGCTGCTGGAAGTATCTATCACTTCCAAAAATTAGAAGCTGAACGCGCAAAAAGTGATATCAATAAAAAGTTTAAATACGACAACTCCGAAGAACTTGTACTAAACATAAAAAATCGTGCATCTCTTTATTTAAGTACTTCAGAAGATGACTATGTTCATATGAAAAAACAAGGTTTAAGTTATGGAAATACCAAAAAAGATGAAACCTCTTGGGACATAAAAAAAGAAGGCAATAAAACTACAGTAACCATCGATAACCAAAATATGCAACAACGGATACAGCCTACTGTCTTTAACTTTGGAGACATCTACGATGACAGTATTTCTCTTAGCCTACCTGAAAACTACAAAAAAATAACGATCAATGGCAACAGCTTAGATATTCATACATATGAATTAACCCTTTCAAAATTAGACATTAAAACAAAGTACGGCTTTGTAGATGCTAATGATTTAATTACTGAAGAATTAACCATTGAAAGTCATCATGGGGATGTCTTTTTAAATGAAGCTAAAATCGAAAAAGATTTAAACATTGATTCAACTAATGGAAATATTACTATTCAAGATGCTTCCTTTATGAATTTAAAATCAACTTTAAAAAATGGGGATATTGTTACTGGGAACACAAAGGGGAATATGGATATTTCAAATACATCAGGAAATACTTACATCAATCACACTAAAGGAACAACGAAAGTTGATAATAAGAATGGCGATGTTATTTTCCATTCAAACCAAGTCAATTATGATACTACTTTAGAAAGTGTTCATGGCACCATTTTTATTGAAATCGATCAACAATCCTATGACCGAAACAAAATGGATTTTGCAACGAATTTTGGTGTTGTTTCAATATTTAATGAAAATTTATCATCTGAAACAAAATTCTCTAAAGATAAAGGAACTCACCTCCTAAAAGCTACTTCAAAAAATGGTGATATCACGGTTAATGAGCTAGATGAAGATGATACTGAGTACGACAGCCATTAAAATCGTGTTATAATATGAGAAGCCCTGATGTCAGGGCTTCTTTATTTTTAATTATGGAGGTTTTTTATGTCAAAAAAAACGCAAACATCATGGTATCTCGCTTCTTATATTAGTTTATTATTATTTGCGGCTATTGCCATCTTTGTCGTTATCGATGAGACTATCTTAAGTGTTATTGATAACCCAATTATTCATGCTATTCGAGGTAATTTAACTACTACTAAAACATTATTTTTTTCAACAGTCACTCGCCTTGGAGATACTTCTACAGTCATTATTTTAACAGTAGGATTAGCACTAGTTTTATGGTTCTTACTAAAAAATAAAGTAGCTGCCATTTGGTTAGTTATTAATTCGGCAATTATCCAAGGAGCTGGTAACACTGCTCTAAAATTTATATTCAATCGTCCAAGACCTAGTGGTGAACACCTTGTAGCTGCTGGTGGAACAAGTTTCCCAAGTGGACACTCAATGGGAAGTATGCTGTTATATGGAACACTTATTCTATTACTTCCTAGATTCATTAAAAATAGAACAGTTTGTTTAATCGGGCAAATCGGACTAGGGATAATCATTTTATTGGTTGGAACAAGTCGAATTTATTTAGGTGTTCATTATCCAACAGACGTGCTAGGTGGCTTTTTAATGGGATTTGCTTGGTTAAGTTTCTCTTATCCTCGTTTTACTAAATACGACACATTAAGTGCTTAAAAGGAGTTTTTGTTGATGTTTACTTTTAAAGAGGGCAATTCAAAACGCTACTATACGTGGAATGATGCTCTTAGAGAACAATTTGATGCTAAAATATTCAAAGTCCCCATTGATGCTGGCTTTGATTGCCCAAATCGAGATGGAACTGTTGCTCATGGTGGGTGTACCTTTTGTAGTGTTTCAGGGTCTGGAGACATGATTATTGCTCCAAGTGATCCCTTACCTGTTCAATTCAGAAAAGAAGTCGATCAAATGCATCGCAAATGGCCAGGCACAACTCAGTACATTGTTTATTTCCAAAATTTCACCAATACTCATGCTCCTTTAGAAGTGATAAAAAGTCGCTTTGAGCAAGTAGTTAATGAAGAAGGTGTCATCGGACTCTCTATTGGAACTAGACCAGATTGTTTACCAGATGATGTGGTTGAATACTTAGCTGAACTAAATCAACGATTATATTTATGGGTAGAGCTTGGTTTACAAACAACCTATGAACACACTAGTGACATGATTAACCGAGCTCATGATTATCAAACTTATTTAGATGGGGTTGCTAAGCTTCGCAAACATAATATCAATGTTTGTACCCATCTCATCAATGGATTACCTGGTGAATCTTATGAGATGATGATGGAAAATGTTAGACGAACAGTGACTGACTCAGACATTCAAGGTATCAAGCTTCATCTCCTTCATTTAATGAGAAATACACGAATGGAAAAAGATTATTTAGCTGGTCGCTTACAGCTATTAACTCAACATGACTATACTCAGTTAATATGTGACCAATTAGAAATTATTCCTGAGAATGTTATTATTCATCGTTTAACAGGAGACGCTCCTCGTGATACTATTATCGGGCCAATGTGGAGCTTAAAAAAATGGGAAGTTCTTAATGGATTTGATACAGAATTAAGACGCCGTGGTACTTATCAAGGTATTTATGCCAATGGGAGAAAAGGAAAGATAATCTATGCTTAAACGTTCATTACATTATAGTCACGACTTATTAAAAGAAGTTATTAATCTTGGGGATACGGTTGTTGATGCCACAATGGGTAACGGCAATGATACATTATTTTTAGCTCAATTAGTTGGTGAGGAAGGTTGCGTCCATGCTTTTGATGTCCAAGAACAAGCCATTATTAACACAGAAATAAGAATCAAAGAACATCAATGTGACAAACAAACCACTCTACATCTGACAGGCCATGAGAATATCGGTAAAGTAATTGATATAGATACTAGTATTAGCGCTGCTATTTTCAACTTAGGTTATTTACCTAAAAGTGATAAGTCTATTGTGACAAGAGAAGATACTACCATTAAAGCCCTGGAAGAGTTATTACTCCGTTTAAAAGAAACTGGACGTATCATATTAGTTATTTATGATGGTCATGATGAGGGAAAAGTAGAAAAAGCAGAAGTCTTGTCTTTTGTTAGTAACTTGCCGCAAGAAATATATAGTGTTCTTAGTTATCAATTTATTAATCAACGAAACAATCCACCATCACTTATTTGTATCGAAAAAAAACCACAGTAACGCTCTTCAAAAGAGTTACTGTGGTTTTCTCTTAAATAATTGCCTCGTAAATAGAACGCGCATCTGACATATTATATTGTTCTGTAAGAGGATTACCATCTGCTCCAGTGGTAATTAACATATAGGTATCACCATCAATTTCAGCTAGACTAATAAGACATTGTCCTGCTTTTTTAGTGTAACCTGTTTTCCCACCTAGTATTTCACCATTAGACAGACTTAAATCTGTAGAATCTTTTAATAAAGTACTTTCCAAATAATATCCTTCAGGAGTATAACTAGTTCCTGCTGTTTGATAGGTTGTTGTTGTTACAACCTTTTTAAAGGCATCGTTTTTTAATGCTACTTCCATAAATTTACTTAAATCTTCTGCTGTAGAATAATGTTTCCTCGCGTCTAATCCTGTTGCATTTTTAAAATGAGTGTCCTTCATCTCAAGTTTACTAGCTAAGGTATTCATTTCATTCACAAAAGCTGATTCACTACCAGATACATAATTAGCCGCGACCAGCGCAGCGTCCCCTCCAGAAGGTAAAATAATACCGTAAACTAAATCTTCAATCGTTATCTCATCTTCACCTTTGTAACCTGAAAGAGAAGCTCCTTCAGAAATCAATTCATCAATAATACGCTGATCAATAGTACGCTGATCAATAGTTATTTTTTTAGTCAAATCTGATTCATATTCAAGTAATAAATAGGCTGTTATTAGTTTAGTTAAAGAAGCGATTTCTACTGTTTTACTTACATTTTGCTCAACTAATGTTTCTTTTGTACTTAAATTTTTTAGTAAAATCGTTTGACTGTGAACTGGTTTAGTTAGGTCTAGTTTAGACTGATTTTTAGCTACTCCTGTCTCAGATAAATTAGCTTTAAATTGTGTTGACCATAAATAAAAGCCACCACCACCTAATACTAAACATACCAACAATAAACGAATTATCTTTTTCATCTTTTTGCCCTCTCTTCTTAAGTCATCTAAAGAATAACAAATTAAAATGTAGATTTAATAAACTAATTCTGTTTAATTTCTTAATTTCGACTTCTCTTTCATCATTAAATTCGATATAATCGTTAACAATACCCAAAAGGAGGTTTTCTTATGAAACATCGTTTAGCATTACCAGTAACAGAAAATATTTTCTTTGTTCAACCAACCATTCAAATGGCTGAAGAACTATTTAATCTAGTTGATAGTGATAGAGCACATTTAGAAGAATTTTTAGATTTTGTAAAAATGACGGAAAACATTGAAGATGAAGCTAATTTTCTAAAAATGAAAATCACAGGAGAAGCTGAAGGAACTGATCGCCTATTTTTAATCTATTATCTAGAGCAATTAGCAGGAACTATTGATTTACACATGATAGACCAAAAAAATAAACATGCTGAAATTGGTTATTGGATTCATTCTTCCTTTGCAGGTAAAGGTATTATGACTCAATCCGTTCATAAAATAACTGAAATTGGATTTGATGATTTAGGTTTAAATAAACTATCTATTATTGCTGTTGTAGAAAATATTGCTAGTAATAAAGTGGCACAAAAAAGTGGTTATGAGTTTGTCGCGACGCTAAAAGAAGAACAACTTTTATACGGTGAATTCAGAGATATTAACCGCTATGCTCTTCTAAAAAAAGAGTTTGAAGCAAAAAAATAAGGCTCTCCCAGTTTGGGAGAAGCCTCTTTTTTATGCTAATGTATCATCTGTTTTTTGGAAATAGTTCAATACAAATGAAATACCTACCAATGTGATTCCAACTAAGTAGACTTGATGTAAGTTATTAAATAAGATTTCTCTTAAGTCCCCTACTAAATGACTAGGTAAAGAATCTACAGTTTGAGGGTTAATTAGTTTATTCATCATATCTTTTGTTACACCTAAATCACTTTTAGCTTCTAATCCTTTATTCATTGAAGAGTTTAATACTAAACCAAAAATCGAAATCATAATTGTTTGACCAATCGTACGAGACAAGGTGAAGAACGATGTCGCTACCCCAATATGTTCATGATCGACAGATGTTTGAGCTAGCACTGTTAAGATCGTCATTGTCATACCAAAACCAATACCTAGGACTGCTGAATAAATAAAGAAAATGCCATATGGTGTGTCAATTTTAGAGAAGGCTAAACAAATAGCTCCTACTAATACTGGTAACATACTAATAAAAATCGCCTTTTTAGCTGACCATTTCTGCATGGCTTTTCCACCAGTAAATGAGCCTACCATCCAAATAACAGACATCGGTGCTAGTACAATACCACCCAAAGCTGCAGGTTTTCCTAAAATACCTTGCATCCACATTGGAATATAAACTTCTACTCCCATTAAAAAACCACTAATTAATGCCGCAATGATATTTACAATGACATACGTTCTGTTACTAAATAATTCTAGAGAAATAATGGGATCCACAGCACGTTTTTCTACTTTGATAAAGGCAATAAAACCAATTATAAAGATAACAAATGAAATAATAGTAATAGCGCTGAAGCCTTCACTAACTGTTTGGAATCCGTACAATAATGAAAGAAGCATAAAGACTAAACAAATACTACCTAGATAATCAATTGGTGCCTTATCCACTTCTTTTTTCTCTTCATTTAAAAACATCCAAACCAGTAACATCAATACTAAGCCAATTGGAACGTTAATTAAAAAGATCCAATGCCAACTAAGGACATCTACAATAAACCCACCTGCTAAAGGACCAAAAATACTAGCAATTCCCCAAGCAGCACTGTTTAAACCTAAGATGCTTGCTCTTTTTTCAACGGGATACATATCGGCAATAATAATTAATGACACAGGCACAATTGAACCTGCTCCGATACCTTGAATCGCTCTAAATAAAATCAACTGAATCATATTCTGACTAATTCCAGAAAGAGCTGAACCAATAATAAAAATAATAATACCAATTAAAAAGATTGGTTTTCTTCCGATTTTATCAGCTAATTTCCCGTAAATAGGAGTCATCATAGCATTAGTTAATAAATAGATTGAGAATACCCAGTTCATAATAGATATTCCTTCGAGTGAACCAACAATCGTTGGCATCGCTGTTGAAACGATTGTACCTTCTACTGCTGTCATAAAAGTGGCAATAAACACACATGCCGTAATAATTTTAACGCTTGTTTCTCTTTGTTTTATCATTTCCTACCTCCAAAACTTATAAAAAAACCCCTTGTTAGAGAAATATCTCTAACAAAGAGCGCTTTCTACTGACCTAAACTTTGTTTTAAATCTGCAACTTTATCTAATCTTTCCCAAGTAAAGTCTGCGTCTTCACGTCCAAAATGTCCGTAAGCGGCTGTCTTTTGGTAAATTGGGCGTTTTAAATCTAACATATCAATAATACCTACTGGAGAAAGATTGAAGTTTTCTCTAATAGCTGTTATTAAATCTGTTTCTGATACTTTACCTGTACCAAATGTTTCAACTGAAATCGAAACAGGTTGTGCCACTCCAATAGCATAAGCTAATTGAACTTCACATTTGTCTGCTAACTCAGCTGCTACAATATTTTTAGCAATGTATCTAGCGGCGTAGCTGGCTGAGCGGTCTACTTTTGTCGCATCTTTTCCTGAAAATGCGCCACCACCGTGTCGTGCGTAACCACCATAAGTATCAACAATAATCTTACGACCGGTTAATCCAGAGTCCCCTTGAGGACCACCAATCACAAAACGACCAGTTGGGTTAATAAAATATTTTGTTTTATCATCTAATAAGTCACTTGGAATCACTTCATTAATGACTAACGATTTAACATCTTTAATAATTGTTTCTAAGGTCACATGCTCATCGTGTTGTGTACTAACAACAATTGTATCCACTCTAACAGGTTTTCCTGCTTCGTCGTATTCAACTGTAACTTGCGATTTCGCATCTGGACGTAAATAGTCTAAAGTTTCATTTTTTCTAAGTTCCGCTAATTTTTCAGTAATGCGATGACTTAAAGCAATCGGTAAAGGCATTAATTCTGGTGTTTCGTTAATCGCAAACCCAAACATTAACCCTTGATCTCCAGCTCCTAAATCTTCTTTTTCTTCATTACTTTCACGTTTCTCAAATGAAGCGTCAACACCTTGTGCGATATCCGGTGATTGTTCATCAATCGCCACCATAACAGCACATGTATCCCCATCAAAACCATATTTAGCACGTGTATAACCAATTCCTTTGATTGTTTCACGAACTACTTTTTGAATATCCACATAAGCTGTGGTTGTGATTTCACCAAACACAAGAACTAATCCTGTTGTCACAGATGTCTCACAGGCTACTCTGGCCTCTGGATCTTTTGCTAGAATCGCATCTAAAATCGCATCACTAATTTGGTCTGCGACCTTATCTGGATGTCCCTCTGATACTGATTCTGATGTAAATAATTTTCTTTCTAACATTTCTATTCCCCCTGGTTATATATTCGGTTACAAGGAATCTTTACGCGTATAGTAAATCCTATCGGGAATCTTGCAACATTGACAGTATAACAGATAAAAATCTTTTTACCTACCTAAATATATTGACCTTTCTTTCTTATTACAATAAAGTAAACTCATAAGACTAAAAGAGAGGTTATTCCATTGAATAAGACAAAAAACAATTTATTTATTTTACCGTTTTTAATTGTAACCACTTTAACCCAGACACTGATTTCTCTCTTGCCTGGTATTCTATTTTTACGAGATAGTAGCCGTGGCCCTGCCATATTAACCTATCTGGTGATTTATCTATTAATTAGCGATTTTTTTCATTTAATTGGTAAAGCTTCCTACAAAAAAGGCTCTTTCATCTCATTACCTGTATATGGTACAAAACTAGTTATTTCTACTATTCTCATTTTTATGATAGCTCAGCAGACAGCTTACCAATTTGCAGCTATTTTAGTTGCCTATGAACTTTTTCAGTTACTGATTTTTTCAAAACAATTCTTCTATATTGATTCTATTTTTTATTCCTTACTCAATGCTTTTTTTAAAGGAATTGTTTTCAATCAATTACTAACAATCAACTATCCTTTTGATTATAATTTTGAATTAATGAAACCTTTTATCTTTTCATTTGTACTCATCTTGTTTATCACTATCTTAACTCAAGGAATGTACTCATTTTTAAAACGTCATGGGTGGTTTTTATTTTTAGCTGGACTTTGCTTAATACTTCTCTATTATTTACTTATCTCTCAATATTTAGCTCACGAGACAGTTCTTTGGAAAGTATTAATCTTCATTCTATGTAATTTAGGAGCTCTTTATTTCTTTATGAAATCAAAAGATGCTATGAAAAAAGAAATTGTTCTTAATTTTTTCGCTTTAATTAGTTTATTTATTTATTACTTCTAAATGTAAAAGGAGGCTGCGAACAAATGGATAAGAAAAAAGAAATCATGATACGTGTTGGTTCTCTAGCCATCGGAATTCTCATTGCACTACTTATTTTGAAATATTTTTAAAGAAAAAGTCCTTAATGGGCTTTTTTTCTTTACCTTCACACAATGTTATCCTTTATAATAAGATTATTAAAGGAGGTATTTTGAAATGAAAATAAGTGACTTTTCTAGACTTTCTAATACTAGTACACGTATGCTTCGACATTATGAAAAAATAGGGTTATTATCTGTTGAACGCTCTGACCAAAATAATAATTACCGAGACTATTCGCCCAAGCAACTAAAAACAGTAGCACAAATAAAAACTCTCCAAGAACTTGGTTTTTCCTTAAGTAATATCAAAGAGATACTGAACTCCTCATCACCTAGTGAGCTCACAATATCCTTTAATCAACAAAAAGAGCAATTGCAACAAGCATTAGAAAAAATTCAAATCCAACAAAATTTACTTGATTCTATTTCTGATGTTTTAACAGACAATCAAGACTACTTAAATTATCACGTTACTCTAAAAGATATTCCCGAACGACACGTAATGAGCTTACGCCGAGTCGTTCCAAACTATGAAGCAGAGCAATATTTATGGCAAGAACTCTATCAAGAATACCTACTACAAGAAGTTCAATTTTCTGAGCCTTCACTTGGCATTAGCATCTATCACAATGAAAGTTACGAAGAACAAGACATTGATATTGAAATTCAAAGTAGCATTGTTGGTGACTATGTCAGTACGGATAATGTCCAATTTAAATTAGCACCTAAAATGATGGTAGCATCTACTACTTTTCAAGGGAGTTTTGAACAAATGCCTCTAGTAATGGAAGCTCTGGCTATTTGGATTGAAGCCAATCATTACGAAATTGATGGACCAATGATTAACATTTTTCATGTCACAGCTGCTCAAGATAAAAATCCTGATAACTGGGTTACCGAAGCCTGTATTGTTATTAAAGAAAAGGAGATGCTTTAAAAATGGCTAGACCACAAACTAAAACGGATTTAATAGCACAAGCTACTCAAAATTATGATAAATTAACAAAATTAATCAATAGTCTTTCTCAAGAAGAACAACTAGGAACATTCCCTTTTGAAGGACGAGACCGTCAAATAAGGGATTGTCTAGTTCATCTTTATGAGTGGCAACAACTATTTATTAATTGGATAGCACTCAATCAAAATGAACCTGTCACGCCTTTCTTACCAGACCCATACAACTGGAAAAACTATGGTGAAATGAACCAAGCTTTTTGGGAAACACATCAAGAAACTTCTTTAGATTCTGCCAAAGAATTACTAGCAGATAGTCATAAAAAATGCCTTACCATCATTGAAGGATATACAGATGAAGAATTATTTACCAAAAAGTACTATAACTGGACTGGAACAACTAGTTTAGGTAGTTACGCTGTTTCTGCTACTTCATCTCATTATGATTGGGCTTTAAAAATTATTAGAAAATATAAAAAAACATAAAATAAAAATAGAGATGGATTTTTTAAGTCCATCTCTATTTACGTATTAATTATCTTGTCCTAAAATTTGATTAATTTCTTGGCTATATAAGTCTGCCTTACCACCAAACACTGCTTGAATTCCCCCACTTAATTCTAAAACAGCTGTGGCACCTAGTTGTTGAATTCGATTTTTATCGACGACTTGATTATCAACAACAGCTACTCTTAAACGTGTTGCACAAGCTCCTACTGAAGTAATATTAGTCTCCCCACCTAATGCTTCAATGATAATCAATGACTCTTCATGAAGACTATTACTTCCTTTAGTTACTTTTACTTCTTCATTACCAGTTGATTCCATCGCTTCCATTCCTGGAATGGCTACTTTGAATTTTCGAATAAAGAATGTAAACACTGCATAATAAACTAAAGCCCAAATAATACCAATTGGAATCACATATAACCAATGTGTTTTAGCTTGGCCTTGGAAAACACCGAATAAAAGAAAATCGATTAAACCACCAGAGAATGAATTTCCAATTCTAATATTCAATAAATCTGCTACTAAGAATGAACAACCATCTAAAAAGGCATGAATGACATACAACCAAGGAGCACTAAATAAAAACATGTATTCGATTGGTTCTGTAATCCCTGTTAAGAATGATGTTAAAGCGCCACTAGCATACAAGCCACCTGTTTGTTTGCGATTTTCTTTTGGAATCGCATGGTACATTGCTAAACAAGCTGCTGGTAAACCAAACATCATAGTTGCAAAACGACCTGCAAAGAATCGGGTTCCATAAGTGAAAAGTCCTGTATGATTTGGATCTGCTAATTGAGCAAAGAAAATGTTTTGTGCTCCTGAAATAGTTTCCCCTGCAACTACCTCAGCTCCTCCAAGAGATGTATACCAAAACATTGGATAAATCGTATGGTGTAAACCTACCGCTCCAGTTAAACGAAGTAAGAATCCATAAAGGAATGTTCCAAGACTGCCCATCTCAGCGACTGCTTCACCAATAGTTGTCATCCCTTGTTGAATTGGTGGCCAAATTAAGAAGAAAATAACCCCAATAAAAATAGCTGCAATAGATGATACTATTGGAATGAAACGTGAACCACCAAAAAAGCCTAAGAATTGAGGTAATTCAATTTTTCGATATTTATTATGAAGAAAAGCCACTGTTCCACCTACAGCAATTGAACCTACAACACCAGTATCAATAGCTGTCTCTGGTGCAAATAATTGCAATAACCCACTAATAGTTGCTGTATAAACTAAGAAAGAAACACCACCGGCTAATCCAGCAGTTCCCTTATCCCCATTTGCTAAACCGACTGCTAAACCAATCGCAAAAATCAACGCTAAATTACTAAAAACGGCATTCCCCGCATTACTCATAACCGTTAAAACTGTCTGTAACCAAGCTTGGTCTAACCATGGATAAGCTTGAATGGCACTTGCATTTGATAAAGCGCCTCCAATTCCAAGTAACAAACCGGCTGCTGGTAAAATAGCAATCGGTAACATAAAGGCCCTACCTAGTTGTGAAAATTTCTTAAACATAATACTCCTCCTTTTTTTATAAACCTAATCCATCAATAAATCGTTTAGCAATTTCTTTTGGACGGGTAATAGCACCACCAACAACAATTCCTGAAACTCCTAACTCTTTAATCCGTTTTGCCTGTTCTGGAGTATGGATTTTACCTTCAGCTATTACTGGGATATCAGCAGCAACTAATTGCTCCATTAATTCCATATCAGGACCTTCGTCTTGTCTACTGTTAGCTGTATACCCTGATAAAGTAGTTCCGACAAAATCAACCCCTGCTTCATATGCCGTAACACCTTCCTCAAAAGTAGCAATGTCTGCCATTAACAATTGAGTTGGGTATTTTTCTTTAATTTTTTTGATATTTTCAGTAACTGTTAAACCATCAAACCGTTCTCTAGCAGTACAATCTAAAGCAATAACATCTACTCCAGCTTCATAAAGCTCATCTACTTCTTTCATTGTTGCTGTAATAAAAGGTTCTTGTGGTAAATAATCACGTTTAATAATGCCAATAATTGGTAACTTGGTTACTTCCTTGATTTGTAAAATATCCCTAACTGAGTTAGCACGAATCCCCACTGCTCCAGCTTCCTCTGCCGCTTTAGCCATTAAAGGCATAATCCCACCAGCTTCTGTGTATAAGGGTTCACCTTCTAACGCCTGACATGAAACAATAATGCCGTCTTTAATCTGGGTTAAAAACTCTTCTCTCTCCATTTTTACCTCCATAATTATTTATTAGGAGTTTATCTCCAACTAGAATATATCACCTTTCTCCAAAAATGTAAATATGGAGAAAAAATAATTTGACATTATTTTTTTTTAACGCAAAATAGAGTTAATAATAGTTAAAAGGAATGATTACTATGAGTTACCTTGATGCCATTCATACTCATTATGAAGAACTCACAAAATCAGAAAAAAAAGTAGCCGATTTTATTGTTTCTTCTGGAGAAAAAGTATTACATCAAACCCTGCTAGATATAAAAAAAGCGACCATGGTAGGAGATGCTACCATCGTACGCTTCTGTCAAAAACTTGGTTATAGTGGGTTTTCGGATTTAAAAATTGATATTGCCAAAGAAGGTTTTCATCATTCAAAAACAACTAACACTTCTTTTATTAAAACAGTTGAAAATCATTTAGTTAGTGCCATTCAAGAAACTTCTAAACTAGCTGATGAAAGTAAATTAGAAGTAGCTGCTACTTTGATCAATCAAGCTAATAATATTTATATTTTTGGTGTTGGTTCTTCAGGTATCACAGCAGTCGATATGGAATCTCGTTTTTTACGTGGTGGTTTACAGGCTAGAGCGATTACAGATCCTCATTATCAGGCAATGAATGCCTCTTTATGTACTGAGAACGACTTAATTATCGCTTTTAGTTTAACTGGTAAAACACAAGATATTTATGATGCTCTCAGTGTCGCTAAAGAAAATAAGACAAAAATTATTGTTATCTCTAATTATATCTTGTCTCCAATTGCTCAACTTGGAGATGTTGTTATCCAAACAGCTATCGAAGAATATTTATTAAATGGCGGTTCTTTAACGGGTAAAGTATCACAGATATTCGCTATGGATTTACTGATTACTTACTATGAAAAAAATTACGGTGTTGATGAACTAAAAATGCGAGAAAAAATTGCCCGCTCTATTATCAATAAACAAATCTAAAAAAACGATTAGGAAAAATTCCTAATCGTTTTTTTATTATTATTTAATTAATGTTTCAAGACCAACAATCATCATTTCATCAAATGTTGATTGACGCTCTTCAGATGTTGTTTCTTCTCCAGTAATCATATGATCACTTACAGTCATTAAAGCTAAAGCTTGAACGCCGTATTTAGAAGCTAAGTAATACATTACTGCAGCTTCCATCTCAACACCAAGGACACCATATTCACCTAATTTAAATGTATCTGATAAATCATCTTTATAGAAGCTATCATCAGATAACACATTACCTACATGAATATTAAAGCCATGTTCTTTAGCGATTCCATATGCTGTTGATAATAACTCATAATCAGCAATTGGAGCAAAGGTATGATTTGGGAAATCAGCTTTCATAAAAGCAGAGTTTGTCACTGCTGCTTGAGCTAATACTAAATCACGAACATGAACATCTTTTTTTAGAGCGCCACATGTTCCAACACGCATTAATTTTTTTACATCGTATTCACGAATTAATTCATTCACATAGATAGAAGCTGAAGGTATTCCCATACCAGTTCCTTGAACAGATACTTTAACACCTTTATAAGTTCCTGTGTAACCTAACATACCACGAACTTCATTGTAGCAAACTGGATTATCTAAGAATTTTTCAGCAATATATTTTGCTCTTAAAGGATCTCCTGGTAATAAAATTTTATCTGCAATTTCGCCTTTTTTGGCTCCGATATGTACGCTCATTTAAACTCTCCTTAAATTCTTTCTAAAGTAATTTTTACTAATTCTTTGAATTCAGCTTTCACACGTTCAGTTGTTTCAACAACTTCTTCATGGTTTAAGTTTGCTTGCATACCTGCTGCTAAGTTTGTAACACAAGTAATTCCTAACACACGCATTGACATATGTTTTGCTACGATTACTTCTGGAACTGTTGACATACCTACAGCATCTGCTCCTAATACACGAGACATTCTAATTTCAGCTGGTGTTTCATAAGTTGGACCTGAATAGCCCATGTATACACCTTTTTGTAAGGTAATTTTTAGTTCTGCTGCTACTTTTTTAGCAACTTCACCATATGCTTTATCATATGCTTCTGACATATCAGGGAAACGAGGTCCTAATTCATCTTCATTTAATCCAATTAATGGGTTATCTCCTGTGTAGTTAATTTGATCTGTAATTAACATTAAATCTCCAGGTGAGAATGATGTATTAACACCACCAGCAGCATTTGTTACGATTAATGAATCAGCACCTAAAGCTTTCATCACACGTACTGGAAAAGTCACTGTTTGCATAGAATGACCTTCGTAGAAATGGAAACGTCCTTGCATTGCTAAAACTGTTTTACCAGATAATTGACCATATACTAATTGACCTGCATGTCCAACTACTGTTGATACAGGGAAGTTTGGAATTTCTTCGTAAGGAATGACAATTTTATCAGTGATTTCATCGGCTAACTCACCTAATCCTGATCCTAAAATTAAACCAAAATCAATTGATTTTACCCCTTTACTTTGGATATATTCTGCTGTTTCTTTTAATTTTACACTTAATGTCATTTTTCAAAAACTCCTTATTTTAATTGATTTAAAAAACTAACTCCGTTTTCTGTTGCTGGTACACCAAAGTTTTCAGCAATTGTAGCTGAAATATCTGAGAAATGACCTTGAGTAAGTGACCCTTGGCCTGTCATTTTTTTACTATATGCTAACAATGGAACGTATTCTCTTGTATGGTCTGTTCCAGGGAACGTTGGATCATTACCATGATCTGCTGTAATTAATAATAAATCATCTTCACCCATTGCATCATAGATTTCAGGTAATCTAGCATCAAACTCTTCTAACGCATTACCATAACCTTCTACATCACGACGATGACCAAACAACGCATCAAAGTCTACTAAATTTGTGAAGCTTAGTCCAGTGAAATCTTTTTTCATCACGTTTAATAATTGATCCACACCATCCATATTAGATTTCGTACGAACAGCATCAGTCATTCCTTGGCCATTAAAGATGTCATTGATTTTACCTACAGCAATAACGTCTTTACCAGCATCTTTTAATGAATCTAGAACTGTTTTACCAAATGGATCTAAAGCATAGTCATGACGATTTGGTGTACGTGTAAAGTTACCAGGTTCACCAACGTAAGGACGAGCAATAATACGACCAATCATATAAGGATCGTCTTTAGTAATTTCACGTGTGTACTCACAAATTTTATATAATTCTTCTAAAGGAATAATATCTTCATGAGCTGCAATTTGTAATACTGGGTCTGCTGATGTGTAAATAATCAAACTGCCAGTTTCCATTTGTTCTTTACCAAAATCATCAATAACTGCTGTACCACTATAAGGCTTGTTAGCTCCCATAATAATACCGCGTCCTGAAAATTCAGTAATTTTATCTAATAAATCTTGAGGGAATCCTTCTGGGAATACTCTAAATGGTGTTTGAATATTTAATCCCATAATTTCCCAGTGACCTGTCATTGTATCTTTACCAACAGAAATTTCTTCTAATTTAGTGGCATAACCTTGGTGATTCTCGATTGCTTTTACTCCTTTTAAAGGTTCAATCGTTCCAAGTCCTAATTGTTCCATGTGAGGCACATTTAAACCAGCAACTTCTGCAATATGTCCAAGTGTGTGACTTCCCACATCTCCAAATTTTTCTGCATCTGGTGCTTCTCCGATTCCTACTGAATCTAATACTACTAAATGAACTCTTTTAAACATAAAGGTCCGCCTTCTTCCAAAAAATTTTGTTTATAACAAACGTGCCAAAGATTAATACCCCTGGCACGTTCATAATTATTTTGATTTCACATAAGTTTTACCAATTGCTTTTGGCGCTTGTGATTTACCAATAAATATTACTAGTACGAGTACTGTTAATACGTATGGTGCTGCTTGTAAGTATACTGATGGTAATTCTTTGATTCCTGGAATTAAGTTTCCGATAACAGCTAAACTTTGAGATAATCCAAAGAATATCGCTGCAAACATAACACTGATTGGATTCCATTTACCAAAGATCATTGCTGCCATGGCGATAAATCCTTGACCTGCAATTGTAGAAACTGAGAATTGTCCAGAAATTGATTGAACTGCTACAGCTCCCCCCATACCACCTAGGAAACCTGAAATTAAAACACCTGCATATTTCATTGCATAAACATTAATTCCTAATGTATCTGCTGCTTGTGGGTTTTCACCTACTGAACGTAATCTTAAACCAAATTTTGTTTTAAAGATAATGAAATATGACAAAATTGCTACTAAAATTGCTACATAAGCTGGAGCTGAAGTGTCTTTGAAAAAGATTTGTCCAAGAATTGGAATATCTTTTAAAATTGGGAAACTAAATTTACCAAATGTTTGTCTTAATAAATCTGTTTGCCCGTGACCTTCAAACATCATTTTTGTTAAGAATACTGTTAAACCTGGTGCCATTAAGTTAATTACTGTACCAGAAACAATATGATCTGCTCTTAAATTAATTGTTGCTACCGCATGGATTAATGAGAATAAAGAACCAATTAATCCACCAAATAACATAGCAACCCATGGTGTCATAGACCCTAAAGTTGGTGCCATTGAAAGGTTAAACACAGCCGCACTAAATGCTCCTACTGTCATAATCCCTTCCAAACCAACGTTTACAACTCCACTACGCTCTGAGAATGTTCCTCCTAAAGCAGTAAAGATTAAAGGAGCTGAATAAACAAGTGATGAAGAAACAATAATTGCAATCATTGAGACCATACTTATGCATCTCCTTTCTTAGCATTTTCTTTTTTGCTAGGAACTCTATCTAACAAGTAACGAATTGCGTAACTAATACCAATAAAGAAGATGATTGACGCAATTACAATTTCTACGATTTCATTTGGCACACCTGCACCACCTGGCATACTTAATCCACCAATTTTTAGAACCCCAAATAATAAGGCTGATACTAAAATACCGATTGGATTACCTCCACCAAGTAAGGAAACGGCCATACCGTCAAATCCGATAGTTGGAACACTACCTAATACATAAAGGTTCTCAAAAGTTCCAAGACCTTCAATAACACCACCCATACCAGCTAATCCACCAGAAATTAACATCGCTAAAACGATATTTTTCTTAGAATTCATACCAGCATATTCAGAAGCATCAGGGTTAAGTCCTACAGAACGTAATTCGAAACCAACAGTTGTACGATTCATTAATACCCATACAACAAAAATCATCAATAAGGCTAGGAAAATTCCTAGGTTCAGACGAGATCCGCCTGTCATTTGTGTTAAAAAGTCTGCACGTAAACTTGCATTTGCTGAAATTTTTGGTGTTGCATCAGCATCATTTGTTAAAACATAACGAACCAAGTGGTTACTAATATGTAAGATTGTGTAGTTTAACATAATCGTTACGATAACTTCACTTGTACCAAATTGAGCTTTTAAATAACCTGCAATTCCGGCCCAAATAGCTCCGGCAATTGTTCCGGCAATAATACATAATGGTAATAATACCAATTTAGGTAAATCTGGAAACAGCATTGCTAACCAGATAGAAACAATCCATCCACTTAACGCTTGCCCTGATAAACCAATGTTAAAGAATCCAGCTGCATAAGCTACTGAGAATCCTAAACCAGTTAAAATAAGTGGTGTTGCCAAACGAATAACTTCACCAATATTATAAGGTCTACCAAATGCTCCTTTTAACATAGCACCATAACCTGCAATTGGGTCATACCCAAATGCTAACATAATAATTGCTCCTAATACTAAACCGAAGAATACAGAAAGTACTGGTACGGCTATACTTTTCAATAATGATTTATCTTTACTCACCATCTCCAGCCCCTTTCCTAACTTCCTCTAATGGTACACCGGCCATTAATAAACCTAATTCTTGTTCATTTGTTTCTTTAGCATCAACAATACCTGTAATATTTCCATCAAACATTACGGCAATTCTATCTGAAACGTTTAAAATTTCATCTAACTCAAAACTGACAACTAGTACACCTTTTCCATTGTCTCTTTGTTCAATTAAACGTTTGTGGATGTATTCGATAGCTCCTACATCTAATCCACGAGTTGGTTGAGCAACCATTAGCATATCTGGGTTTCGATCAATTTCACGAGCGATAATCGCTTTTTGTTGATTTCCTCCTGACAATGCTCTAACTGGTACTAACTCATCTGTGGTACGAACGTCAAATTCTTCGATCAATTTTCTTGCATGTGCATTAATCTCAGAATAGTTTAGTAAACCGTTTTTGCTTAATGGTTCTTTGTAATACGTTTGAAGTGCAATATTTTCTGCAACTGTCATTGGAAGAACTAAACCAAAACGATGTCTATCTTCTGGTACATGTCCCATACTATTCTCCGTATTCTCTCTTGGAGATTTGTTAGTCATGTCTTTACCATTAATCTCAATCGTTCCTTGTTCTACTTTACGCATACCAGCAATGGCTTGTAATAACTCACTTTGACCATTCCCATCAATTCCTGCGATTCCTAAAACTTCTCCTGCACGTAATTCAAGGTTTAAACCTTTAACTGCATCTAATCCACGATTTTCTTTTACAACTAAATCAGTAATTTTAAGTACTGGTGTTGTTGGATTTGATGGTCCTTTCGGTGTCTTAAATGACACCGAACGACCCACCATTAGATCCGCTAATTCTTGTTGAGTAACATCTGCAACGTTAACAGTATCAATACTCTTACCGCGACGGATAACAGTACAACGGTCAGCTACAGCTTTGATTTCGTCTAATTTATGAGTAATCAATACAATTGATTTACCTTCTTCAACAAGACCATGCATAATTTCAATTAATTCATCAATTTCTTGAGGCGTTAATACCGCAGTTGGCTCATCAAAGATTAGAATTTCAGCTCCACGGTAAAGAGTTTTTAAAATCTCTACACGTTGTTGCATCCCTACAGATACATCTCCTACAAGAGCTTTTGGATCCACTTTAAATCCATATCTATCCGAAACAGCCATGATGTCCTCAAAAGCTTTCTTTTTATCGAGAACTCCAGCTTTTGTCGGCTCACTTCCAAGAACGATATTTTCTTCTACTGTAAAATTATCAATCAACATAAAATGCTGATGTACCATACCGATTCCAAGCTTGTTAGCAACTGTTGGATTAGAAATTTTTTCTTCTTGTCCATTAATTCTAATGACCCCTGAAGTTGGCTCTAATAATCCAGATAAAATATTCATTAACGTTGATTTGCCGGCACCATTTTCCCCCAACAAAGCGTGAATTTCACCTTTTTTAACTTTTAAGTTAATGTTGTCGTTGGCTTTAAATGTTCCAAAAGCTTTCGTTATGTTCTCCATTTCGATCACATATTGTGACTGATCCACTTTCTTCACTTCCTAACTATTTCGGATAAATTTATTTCAATACTTTATTAATTAAGGTTTTTCTGGAACTTCAACTTCACCAGAAACAACTTTTTCTTTTGCTTCGTCAACTGATTTTTGTACGTCAGCTTCTAATTGACCTTTAGTTAAATCAACCCCACCGTCTTTAAGACCGTAAACGATTGTTTCTCCACCAGGGAATTCACCATTTTGAGATTTAGTAGCTAAATCGTTAACAGCTGTACCTACACCTTTAAGAGTAGATGTTAATGTTACGTTACCGCCATCGTATTCACCTTCAGCTTCTTGGTCACGGTCAACTCCGATAACCCAAACTTTGTCTGCAGGTTTAGTTTTCATAATATCTTTAGCTTCTGCGAATACACCGTTACCAGTATCTCCTGAAGCATGGAAGATTACGTCTACACCACTCTTGTACATTGCAGCTGCGATTGATTTACCTTTAGCAGCATCACCAAATGATCCAGCATATTGGCTATCAATTTTGATTTCTGGGTCTACTGATTCAACACCAGCTTTAAATCCAGCTTCAAAACGTCCGATAACTTCTCCCTCTTGTCCACCAACAAAACCAACTTTTTTAGTTTTTGTTGTTTGAGCAGCAGCGATACCTGCTAAGTAAGCAGCTTCATTATCTTTAAATACTACTGAAGTTACATTGTCTTTACCTTCAATAACTGAGTCGATAATAACAAATTGAGTATCTTGGTTAGAACCAGCAATTTCTTCTACAGCTGGTTGTAATTTAAATCCAATACCAAAAATAGTACTGAAACCATCGTTAATAGCTGTATTTAAGTTAGGAGAAAAGTCTGAATCTGAGTTAGATTGGTAATAGTTAAATCCACCAGTTCCTTTTTCTTTTCCGTTAGCTTTACCCCACTCTTGTAAACCTTCCCAAGCTGATTGGTTAAATGATTTATCATCAATTCCACCTAAGTCAGTTACTAAAGCTGCTGAGTAATCATCTGCTTTAACTTCTTCTTTTGGAGCGCCGCTATCTTTAGAATCAGTTGCAGCTCCTTTATCTTTGTTACCACCACATGCTGTTAGAGTTAGCGTTAAAGCTAAAGCTAAACCTGTTTTGAATAAAGTACTTTTCTTCATTGTGTTATTCCCTCCAGAATTTTTTTATGTAAATTTTTAACACCATAATTAATGATTCATTTGATCACTTTCAAATGAATAAGGTAATAGTTCAGAAACTGTTGTTTCCTTCACTGCTCCCTGTTTGTTAATCAATGTCACTGGCATGTTAGGTTGACAAAATTCAACCATCACTTGGCGACAAGCTCCGCATGGAGAAATAGGCTCTTCTGTATCTCCTGCAACTACTAAATGACTAAATGAAACGTTACCTTCAGAGACTGCTTTAAAAAAGGCTGTTCTCTCTGCACAGTTAGTTAACCCAAACGATGCATTTTCAATGTTACATCCTTGAAAAATTTCACCTGATTCAGTAATTAAAGCGGCTCCTACTGGAAATTTTGAATAAGGCACATAAGCTTTATCCATTGCTTCAATTGCTGTATCTATCCATTCTTGTTTTGTTGACATATTGAAAGAATCCTCACTTTTCTAAATTTTTTCGCTTTAATAGTTAGTTTTTCTTTTAGTAAAACAGTTAACTATACCTATTAAGTTCATTAAGAAAGACTGATCACAAAACTAAAAAGATAATTAGATGATAAAGTAACAAACTTAACTGTTTGACTTCTTAACCATTCAGAATGATTTGAAACTTAGTTCTAACGAATGTTTAGCCTCCTTTCGTTTTTTAAAGCCCTCTCAATTTTACCATTTTTTTACATAATAAACAGTAAAATAAAAGACAATTATTTGTTTTCCTATTAATCTGTAGCCGTCTTTATTTACTAACATTAAAAAACTTCTATTATTAAATACGGCTTCTTCTTCAAAAGGGAAATAAAGTACAAAAGACTTTTAAACAATTCGTTAATACCACAAATAAAGATACTATTTCTGATAATTTTTTTCAACACTTCTTTTTAGTTTCATGAACATTAATTTTTAAAATCAATTTATTATTCGGTAATAACTTTATGAATTAAGACTGGTTCTTGTCCACTTTCGCCTATTTCAATGTTATCATATAAGACTTTTTTAACATCTTCTACGTCTTCACGATTGGCATAGATTGTAACTAAAGATTCTCCTTCTTCAACAGAATCTCCTACTTTTTTATTTAAGTATAAACCAACAGCATAATCGATAGCTTCTTCTTTAGTTCTACGACCTGCTCCAAGCATCATTGCAGCAATACCAATTTGATCAGCTACCATTTTCGAGATAACTCCTGATTCTTTTGAAGGTACTTCAATGACATATTTAGCTTGTGGTAATTTTTCTGGGTGATCAACAATTGAATCATCTCCACCTTGATTACGAATCATTTCCTTAAATTTCTCAGTCGCTTTACCATTTTTAATATTTTCTTCTAGCATAGCTCTAGCTTCTTCTAATGTATCAGCTTTCTTAGCTAGAACTACCATTTGACTACCTAATGTATAAACCATTTCCATTAAGTCTTCTGGTCCTTCTCCTTTAAGAGCATCGATAGCTTCTACGATTTCGTTAGCATTACCAATAGCGTTCCCTAGAGGTTGAGACATGTCTGAGATAATAGCCATCGTTTGACGATTAGCTAGTTTACCAATACGAACCATTGTATGAGCTAAACGTTCTGCATCTTCTAAGCTCTTCATAAATGCTCCGTCACCTGTCGTTACATCTAACACAATTGCATCAGCTCCAGAAGCAATTTTTTTACTCATAATTGAGCTTGAAATCAACGGGATTGAATCTACTGTAGTGGTTACATCTCTTAATGCATATATTTTTTTGTCAGCTGGAGCTAAATCACCTGACTGACCAGTTACTGCAACGTAACTTTCATTTACTAAGCGTATAAAATCGTCATTGGGAATTTCAACTTGAAAACCTGGAATTGCCTCTAATTTGTCAATTGTTCCACCTGTATGTCCTAAACCACGTCCACTCATTTTAGCAACGGCTGCTCCTACTGAAGCTACTAGAGGTGCTAAAACAATTGTTGTTGTATCACCTACACCACCAGTTGAATGCTTATCAACTTTGATACCTTCAATTTCAGATAGATCAATAACATCGCCTGAATGACTCATAGCCATTGTTAAACAAGTTATTTCTTCATCTGTCATATCTTCAAAGTAAATCGACATCAAAAGAGCACTCATTTGATAATCCGTAATACTTCCTGATGTGTAACCTGAAACGATGAATTTAATTTCTTCTTCCGAAAGAACGCCACCATCTCTTTTTTTCTGAATCAAATCTACCATTCTCATGAAAAAAACCTCAATTCTTTTTTGGTAAAACGATTTACAAGACACACGCTTCACTAGTAAAGCGTTTTACGTTTGGTTGTTTTATTTAATAGCGCTTACAAGAAGAATTTTAACACACTTTTTAATTATCTGTCAACTGCTTCTGTACTTCCTCTAATAATAAAATCTGTTTCAAACGTTTTATTAGGTATTTTAGTCCCTGGATTTTTAATAGATTGAAACAAATAGGTCGCTGCTGTATAACCAATTTCAAAAGCAGGCTGAGCAACAGTAGTTAGAGGTGGATTTAAGTAGGATGATATTTCTAAATCATCAAATCCGATAACTGATAAATCTTTGGGTATTGATAAACCTAATTCGTAGGCTGCACGATAAGTTCCAATAGCCATCTGATCGTTACCACAACAAAGGGCTGTAATGTTAGTTCGAGATAAAAGTCTTTTAGCTGCTTGGTAACCACCTTCTATAGTAACGGGACCATCTTCTATAAAGGAATCATCATATTTAATTTGATTATCTTCAAGACACTGACGATACGCTTGATATCTTTCAGTCATTTCGTAGTAACCTAATTCGTTAGTCAGCATTCCTATTTTAGTATGACCAATGTCAATTAAATACTGAACTGATTCATAACTACCTTCATACTCTTTAACTAATAGATTACCTTCTAAACGGGTATTAATCCCTCTATCAATTAACAAATAGGGACTAGATTGTAAGCTTGTTTCTAATTCTAAAGAGTTAGGACTTGCAAGAATAATTCCTGCTACTGAACGATTTTGGAGTTGCTTAATATAATCTTTTTCCATTTCATTGGAGTGATTTGAATTACATAATAATATCATATAATCTTTTTTAGTTAGGTAAGCTTCTACCCCTTCAATCACTTTAGAGAAAAATAAATCTGTGACGTCTGGAACAATCATACCAATTGTTTTAGATTCACGTTTAATTAAATTTTTAGCAAAATAATCCGGATTATAGTCATTATCCTTAACTGCTTTTAACACTCTTTGTCTTGTTTCTTCACTAAATCTCTGACCTTTATTATTAAGTATTTGAGATACTGTTGTGATTGACACACCCGAAATTTGGGCGATATCTTTGATTGTCGTTTTCACAATTTTGGGCCCTCCTTCGTTTTCCAAGGTAATCATATCAAAATTCTAAAAGAAAAGGTAGCGTTTTTATGAATAAAAAAAAACACAAAGCCATAAGCTTTGTGTTTTATCCACCAATTAAAAAGTCTAAGACATTCCAACCATCTGATGTCTCTGCACGGTACAACTCTGTAAAACCACAGCGAGTACAACTAACAGTGATAAATTTTTTATTCTGAACATCAAATATTTTAGCAAAATTGCCACCTGTTGCTTGAAATTGATCTGATTTGTAATGCATGTTATTACATTTTTCACAGTGATATTGTTTCTTCTCCATTTTATTTCTCCCTCATTTCTTATAGAGAAATTGTAGCATCCAAAACATATAACTTCTATCCGTCTTAAGACTCAAATTTATTTATTTAGTGTTGACCATAAATTCTATTTTGTCCATAAGTACCAAACTTATCAATTACTTCATCCAGTTGCTTATCATTTAGTAATACTGGTGTACCAATTGATTTCGCACGGTAATAAAGTCTTGCAATAAATTCAATATCTTTTGCAACAGAAAAAGCAGATGATAAATCTTCTCCAATTGCTAAAACACCATGATTGCCTAATAAAATCCCTTTGTCTTCCTTCATTTCAGCATAAGCTACTTCAGCTAGTTCTGCTGTTCCAAAAGTTTCATAAGAGCAACATCTGATACGATTACCAACTGAGCCAATAATATAATGTAATGGCAAAATATCTTCATGTAAACAAGCAAACACTGTCGCAAATTCTGAATGCGTATGAACAACAGAATTAATGTGCGGTGTTTTTTGATAAAAGATACGGTGCATATCGTATTCACTAGATGGTTTTTTACTTCCCTCTAATACATCACCCTCTAATGTCATTAAAACAATATCTTCCTCAGTTGTTTCGTTATAAGGAACACCGCTTGGCGTAATCAGCATGACATTGTCTTCTCTTATAAAAATACTTAGATTACCGCCAGTTCCTGTCGTTAAATTATCGACTAATAACTGTTTTCCATATTTAACTAATTGTTTTCTTTCTTCTATGTATTTCATAGCGACCTCTCCCTTAACTCCTATAGCTACTACTAACTATATCTAATAAAATTTCGTTGCTTCTGTTTCAAAATAACTTTCTAAATCATATGGAGAGTAAATGCCTTTATCTGTGACAATTCCACTAATTCTTTTTGGTGGTGTAATGTCAAAAGAAGGATATATTCCTTTAACACTTGGTAACGTATTAGGTATACCACGGAATTCTAATACTTGTTGTGGATCCCTTTCTTCGATAATAATGTCATCTCTATAATATTTATCACTATCTGGAATACCTGTTACAAAATAAGGAACCTCATAATGTTGCGCTAATAGAGCAATCTGGTTTGTTCCAATTTTATTAGCAATGTGCCCATCACGAGCTATAGTGTCCGCTGCTGATGTAAACACATCAATGCCTTTTGTCTCCATTACATAGGCTACCATATTATCTGTAATAACAGTTGTTTCAAATCCTAAATCAGCAGCACAACTAGCTGTTAATCTTGCTCCTTGTAGATAAGGTCTTGTTTCAGCGCAATATACTTTTAATTCATAATTTTCTTCTTTGGCTGCTCTAAGAAGCGTTCCCACAATAGTTTCCCCAAAACATTGTGTTAAAATAGCTCCCTTTTTAGGAATTTGTTTTAATAAGGTTCTTCCAACACTGTCCATTATGGTATAACGACGATTCAGAGAATCAATCGTTGTATTAAAAATAGCTACAATAGGTGATTCACCAGACTCTAATGCTTTTTTTCCAACTTCAAAACAGTTAGATGTTATTTGAGTCATTCTGTTAGCTGTAGTCGGTCTAGCATATCCAATTGTATGCGCTGCTTTTTCTAAGAAACTAATTTGTTCCTCTAATGATAGTTCTTTTGCTTCAAATGCTGCCAAAGCCATTCCCATTCCAGCTGCTGTATACGGGCCAGCACTTTGAGTCACCATATCAGTAATAGCTTGAGCAACTTCTTGATGAGTAAAACACTCTACAAATTCAATTTTGGTTGGGTAAATACGACGGTCTAAAATTTTTACTGATCCATTCTCATACCATGCAACATTTTCATATTGTAATAGAAAAGGCATATTATAATCGGCTCTCTCCATTTCAATAACCTCTTTTCTATTCTTTAATTAATTTAAAAGCTTCTATAACTTCTTCACCTGTTGTTAATTCATAACGTTTAGTAATTAATGATTCACCTAATTGAAGTAAACTTCTCTCCATAGAAACACGTTTCTCTCCTAGTGGTGCTGTTGAAATTTCTTTGACTTTAGAATCACCAATTGTACGACGAATAATCTCAGTTCCAGCATACCCTAAAGTATCTGCCATGACTTCATTTATATAATTTTCTACAAACAAAGGATTCTGATAAATATCTAATGTCACTTTTTCTTTAAACCCTTGTTCTAATTTTTCTTTTACTTGATTATAAATTGCTACAATCGTTTCGTTTAGCCACTGACTAAATAATTTATCTTGCTCATAGTACTCATTTTTAGCCAATGGGAAAAATAAGTTACCAATAACATTTCCAATGTCATATCCCATAGGTCCATAAAAGGCAAACTCTGGATCAATCACTTTCATACCATCTTGATTAACAAAAATGGAACCTGAATGCAGATCACCGTGAATTAATGACTGAGCATTATTCATATAATTATTTCTAAGTTTTGCTACTTCACCAATTAATTTTGAATTATTATAGATTAACTCTTCTACAAAAGACATGTTTTCTTCTATAATAATATTTTGTTTTTTATAGTCATTATATGGTTCAGTAAAAACTAAGTCTTCACTGATATCACACATATCTATATTAACAAAATTTTTAACTTGTGTTTTTTTATCTTGACGATTCCAAACTAAATCAGTTGTCGACAATAAAGTTTCAACTAAAAAGGTACTAATCTCATCTGCAAATTTTGGAAATGTTCTTTTTTCCTCTAACTCATAACGTAAATTTTTATACGCTGAAATATCTTCCATCGTTAAAGCAGCCATCGTTTCATCATAATAAAAAATTTCAGGAATAAATTCAGGTACTAAATCATATTGAATTTTCAGAATGTCTGCTTCGATTTTATTACGATTAATATCTAAAGGACGCCCTGACGAACGGAGTAAAACATCTGCCTGTTTGACTACAACACTTTTATTCGTGTTTGTCTCTTTCACGATAAACACATAGTTAATATTACCATCGCCAACTTCTTTTATTTCTAATTCTGATTCCTTATCAAATAAACCTAATTTATCACTAACGTATTCTTTAATATCTTCATGAGTCATTAAAAAGTGTTTTTGAAATTTATCCATGATTACATGTCCCCTTCTACAACAATTGCTTTACTTTTTACTGTTGATTTATGATCTGATAACTTACCTTTTGGAAAACCAATAGCAATCGAAATTAAACTGATAATAATCATTAATATTGAATACCAGTTATATGGCATAATACTTACTGGTGAAATACCGGCCATCCCCCCTATTACTAATAACTGACCTGCATATGGTAACAGACCATTAAATGCGGACGAGAAGATATCTAATAAACTAGCTGTTCTAGCTCTAGAGATTCCAAATTCATCTGAAATATCTTTAGCTAAAGGACCTGCTGCAATAATTGAAATAGTATTATTAGTTGTAGCAATATCCATCAAACTAACTAAAGCAGCGATTGATAATTCTCCACCTTTTGCACTCTTTGTATTTTTCGTTAATAATTCTAACAACCAATCTATTCCACCTAGATAATTCATTAAGGCTACTAAACCACCTACTAATACAGCAATAATTGCCATATCTTCCATACCCTTCATTCCATCATGCGCAATTTTCATAAATTCAATAATATTAAAATCACCATGAATTAACCCAATAAACATACCAGAGATAATACCTGCTACCATTACAAGTAAAACTTGTACTCCTACTAAAGAAAGAATAATTACCAATAAATAAGGAATAATATTTACTAAATTATAGTCATGTGTTGCACTAGAAAGTGCTGTTGCATCAATCGGTTGTAACGCTAATACAACTAAATTAATAACTACTGCAGGTAGAACCATTAATATATTCGCTCTAAATTTATCTTTCATTGAGACTTCTTGACTTCTTGTTGCTGCTATAGTTGTATCTGATATAAATGATAAGTTGTCCCCAAACATAGCTCCACCTACTACAATACCACACACTAAAGCAAGATTGGATCCTGTTTTTTCTGCGATATCAATTGCAATTGGTGCTAAAGCTGCTACAGTCCCCATTGATGTTCCCATTGCAAAACTTAATATACAACCAATTACAAATAAACCTGGTAAAATCAGATTTGATGGTAAAATACTCAAACCTAAATTAGTGATTGAATCAACAGCATGCATCCCATTAGCTACCCCATAAAAAGCACCTGCTAAAATAAAAATGACAACCATTAACATTAAACCAGAGTCTCCACCACCCTTACAAAACATCATTACTCTTTCTTCAAAGGTAGAGGGATTGTCTTTATTATTCATCAGCAAAGCAATAGCTGATGCAATAAGTATTCCCACCATAAGAGGCATATTTTCAAAACTTCCTGATACCAAACCTGTAAACATATATAAAATTAAAAAGATAATAAGTGGAACCATCCCCATAAAATGTCCTTTTTTCTTCTTTTCCATTCTCTCTCTCCGTTCAATATTATTTTTTCTTTTTTTAATATTTTTTTGGTAGTTCTAGGCCTCCATAAATCCCCTCCGAAAAAATGTATTCGCTTCCAACTGATTAGATTATACAAAACAAAAAACAAAAAAACAATACTTTTCAAAGAAAAACAGAAACTTTCAAAGAATTATATCTTTGTAATTCTTTGAAAGTTTCTGCTTTTTTACTTTTAATGCTTTACTTTTTAATCAATTTTGTTAATATGAAAGTATCAATTACTATTAAGGAAAGATGATTATGATAAAATACGATAGATTAAATGCCATCTTGACTCTTTTAGATGAAACTGGCAGTGTAAAAGTAACCGATTTAAGTCTTGAACTTGGAGTTACCGAAGAAACCATTAGGAAAGATTTAGATAGCCTTGAAAAAGAAAAAAAATTAAAAAGAGTTCGTGGAGGAGCTTTTAAGCCTAACCTTAAAGATAAAGAAGTTCCTATTCCTTTACGAGAATCTATGTATACTGAAGAAAAAAAAATAATGGCACAACATGCCATTGATTTGATTGAAGAAGGTGACTCTATTGCTTTAGATAGTTCAACAACTTGTCTGGCAATTGCTAACCACTTACTTAAAACAAAAATGAAGATAACTGTTATTACAAACTCACTTGATATTTATTCTGTTTTAAAAGATCACTCACTAATTGATTTAATTGGAATTGGTGGTAATTTTAGACAAGTTTCTCATTCATTTGTTGGTGCAAATGCTCAATCTGATATTGCTAGATATCTAATTGATAAATCATTTATTAGTAGCTCAGGGCTTACTTTAGGTATTGGCCCTACTGATAATAGTGAAGTTGAATCTTTAGTACGTAAACAATTTATGATTCAATCTAAACACAATATTCTTGTAGTAGATCATACTAAATTTGATTTTAGAACAATTCATTTAATTTCAAATTTTTCAAAGATTCAGTCAGTTATTACTGATCAAAAACCGATTAATCATGAATGGATTTCTTTTTTCAAAGAAGAGGACATTCAATTAATATATTAATAAACTTCTTAGCACATTGTATTCCTTCCAACTAATACAATTGATTAGAGGAGAAATTTTTTATGTTAAATTTTAATTATCACAACCCTGCAAATATCTACTTTGGTAAAGGGGAAGAAAAACAAGTAGGACACTTAATTAACAGTTATTCTAAAACTAAAAATGTATTAGTTTTATATAGTGGCGACTATATTTTTGATTTAGGAATTTTTGAAACGATTGAAACAGAATGTCATTCTTTTGGCATCAATCTTTTTAAAAATGGAGAAGTAGTTCCTAATCCAGAGTTAAGTCTTATTCAAAAACTAGAAAAAGAAGTCACTCAACATAATATCGATTTTATTTTAGCTGTTGGTGGTGGTAGCGTTATTGATACCGCTAAAGCTCTCTCTTTTGGTTCTCTTTATGAAGGAGATACTTGGGATTTCTTTTTAGGTAAAAAAGATGTTACAACTGCTTTACCAATTGGAGTGATTGCTACTGTTGCTTCGTCTGGTTCTGAGATGTCAAATGCAACAATTGTATCGAAAGAAAAACATAAATTAGGAGTTGAAAGTAATTTAATTATTCCTAAGTTTTCAATTCTTAATCCAGAATACACTTTAAAACTCCCTAAATATCATACTGGAGTTGGTGTATCTGATATTTTAACTCATTTACTAGAACGTTATTTTACTAAAGTTACTGATGTCAATCTAACTGATTTTTTATTGGAAGGTGCAATCAAATCTTTACTAATTAATGGAACTCATTTGATTGATGATTTAGAAAATTATGAATTACGAGCTGAAATTATGTGGACTGCTTCTATGGCTCACAACAATGTATTAGAGCTAGGTAGAGAACCAGATTGGGCTTCTCATCGAATTGAACATGAAATCAGTGGGGAATATGGTATCGTTCATGGTGAAGGAATGGCTGTTGTTTTTCCAGCATGGATGCGTTATGTTAGTCAGTTCCATCCTGATATTTTTGTTAAATACGGAGTTAGAGTTTTCAATATTGATCCGTTTGCTTATTCTGAGAAAGAGATTATTGATTTATCTATTCAGAAAACAGTAGACTTTTTCACATCAATGGGAATGCGAGACTCTTTATCAGCTTTCGATATTGACTCTACTCATTTTGAAGAGATGGCTTTACGAGCAACAAAGAATGACTCCCAAACAGTCGGTCATCTAAAACTTTTAAATGCTTCAGATATTGTTAAAATTTTAGAACTTGCTTTATAAAAAAAGAAGCTCAGTTGAAAAAATTCAACTGGCTTCTTTTTTTATTTTAATAACAAACTCAGTAATAATCCAACTATTTGTGCACCATTAAACATCACTAAATTTTTAATTGAAATACTGAAAGTTGTTGCTTTTTCTTGTTTTTCACTGAATACTTTAACATTTTGACTAATTTTAGGAAACGTTAGTAATACTACTAACATAGCCCAGTGGTAAAAACCAATTAGGACACCGCCTATTATAAAAGCATAACAACTATACATTAAAAATTGAAATAGCTTCACGCCGTTATCTCTACCAATATAATAAGGTAAAGTATAACGATGATTTGTAATATCTTGATCTAAGTCACACAAGTTATTCGCTAGCATAATGTTAGCAATCGTAAAGATCATTGGAACAGATGCCCAAACAATCGCAATTAAAGATCTAATATCAATTTGTAATAATATCTGTCCTTCTCTAATAGCAAAATCTAAAATTCCCATATTAAAGATATTCAAATAAATTGTAATAAAGAAAATACCAAATCCCATTGTCACACCACTAAATAATTCTCCTAAAGGCATACGTGATAAAGGAACAGGACCAAATGTATAAAAAATACCAATTGTAAAACAAATGCCACCCATTAATAGTAATAATAAGCTTGTTTGAATTGTTAAGTACAAACCAATCACACTAGAAAAAGCAATCATTGTATAAATTAAATACGCTACTTTTTTTTCACTTAACTTCGCTACACCAACGATGTTAGTATTTTCCTGATAATCGTCATTCTTAGCTTTTTTAAAATCCATTAAATTATTAATAGCTGTCGTCGCCATATCAAAGACTAACATTGCTAAGAAAAATAATAACATATTTTCTGCGTTTACTTGTCCAAAGAAAAATGCAGAAAACAACAGACCAACTAGAAATGGAAAGAGACTTGCTAGTTTCGTTCTAATTTCAACCAACTCAAAAAAAACTTTCATTGTCATTTTATGCCCTCACTATTTCAAATCTTTAATGTCTTTCACTTTATAAGGTGAATCTTCATTTAAAACAAAACGATCTTGAACACCACTGCTTAAATAAATATGATCTTCTTTTGTAATGAAAATAGCATCAATGTCTTTACGATCCTCAACATATTTCATGCCATTTTTAACACCCATAGCGAACACGCCAGTTGATAAGCCATCACCTGCTGTAGAAGTGTCAGAAATAATTGTTACTCCTGCAATTTCATTTTCAAATGGGTATCCTGTTTTTGAATCAAACAAGTGATGGTATAACTTGCCATCAACTTCTAGATTTCTTTCATAAATACCTGACGTTACTAAAGACATATTTTTATTAGTAACAGAACCTGCAATCGTATTACGGGCTTCATTAGGGTCTTGGATACCAATTTTCCAGTTGCCATCTTTACTTCTTGGGCTATCACCTAGTACATAAATATTACCACCTAAATCAACAATCCCTGACGTTACACCGTTATCAACTAATACTTGAACAGCTTCATCTGTAATGTATCCTTTAGCAATAGCACCTAAGTCTAAACGCATTCCTTTTTCTTCTAAGAATACCGTTTTTTCTTTGTCATCTAATTTTACTTTGTGATAATCAACTAGTTTTAAAGCTTCATCAATTTCTGCTTGCTCTGGTTTTCTTGCATCATCAAATCCTATATGCCACAACTCAGTGATAGGTCCAATCGTTAAATCAAATCCACCTTTAGAATCTTCACTATAATAAAGAGAATCTTCTACTAGTCCGTACACATCATCAGAAACTTTAACAGGTTTTATACCTGCATTGTCGTTGATTGCTTCAATTTCAGAACCTGAGCCTTTTTCGTTAACTGTAATTTTTTTGTCTAGTTCTTTAATACGATCAAATGTTTTATCTAAAACATCTTCTTTTCCTTCATCAAAAATTTGAACTCTTACATAAGTTCCCATAAGAAACTCTTCTTTTTTATAGGGTTCTTTTAGTAACGTAACTTCTCCTGATTTAACAGTTGTTTCCTTTGTTTCTTTATCTGAATTAGTTCCACATGCTGTTAACATTAATAACGTTAACGGGACTAATAATAGCGTTAAATGACGTTTAGTTTTAATTCTCATTTTCATTCCCCCGTAGGATATCTTGTTCTTTTAAAATTTATTTTAGCATTTTTCAAATAAAAAAGACAACAAGTCAACTGACCTGCTGCCTTAAATAGTTGGAATTATTTACCCATTACAATGTTATCAACTTCGATTTTAGCTGTATCACCTTTTTCAGCTGCGTTGATTAATTGTTCTGCATACATTTGGAATGAATGAGTTGAGTGAGTTGCTCCTGTTACTACATCCATTTCAGATGGTTTTTGTTTTTCAACTAAACCTTTGTTTAATTCTGGAATGAATTTTTCTGGGCTGTTTCCAGCTTTTTCTTCCATCATTTTGTTGTATTCTGCATCTTCTGTTTTTGATTTACCTTCAGCATTGATGTTATCGTATTTAGATTCTGCGATTTTTCCATCTTTAACTACTAAAGTAAACATTGTACGGTAACCATTAGATTCATTTTTCTCTTCTAATGTATATTCACCGTCTTTTAAGTCAGCTCCATTGTCGATTTCGATTTTGTCTGTTTTACCAGCTTGAGCAGCTTGAATTAATTGTTGTGCATAGTTTTTGAATGATTCAGTTGAATGAGTTGCACCAGTTACAACGTCAACACCGTCAGCTGATTGAGCTGCTAAGAATGCTTCGTTTAATTCTGGAATGAATTTTTCTGGACTGTTTCCAGCTTTTTCTTCCATCATTTTGTTGTATTCTGCATCTTCTGTTTTTGATTTACCATCTTTATTGATGTTATCATATTTAGATTCTGTGATTTTTCCGTCTTTAACTACCATTGTGAATACTGCACGGTAACCATTGTTTTCGTTTTTCTCTTCTAACGTATATTCACCGTCTTTTAAGTCGCCACCTGCAACTTTTTCAGCTGGAGCTTCTGCTTCTTTTGATTCTTCGCTTGAAGCCACTTGCTCTGTTGATGCTGCTGCTGAATCTTTAGTATCTTTTTCTTTATTACCACCACAAGCAGCTAATAATAGAGTAGACATTACTAATACTGTAGTTCCTGTAATTAATTTTTTCATTTTCATAATAATAAACCATCCTTTATTTTTAGAATTATGTGAACTATTTTACATATTTTATTTTATATCATTGTTGAACAAATTGCAACGGTTTTTTAGCCACTTATTCATTTTTTCACAAATTTCTAATGAAAGGCGTCATTCCTTAAAAAATATCCTGAAAGCTCAAATTTTGTTAGACTTTTCACCTGTCTGGCTTTATAATAAAAGACGATTGTGTATTTTATTTCACGTAATCATTTTTCTTATTATTATATTTTATCTACGAAAAGGGGAGACTTATCAATATGGCTAAAACAGAAATAGTTGTTGTTGGAGCTGGTTACTCAGGTATTGCCGCAACTAAGATGTTATCTAAAAAGTTAAAAAGTAATAAAGATATCCATATTACTTTAATTGATCGTCATTCATATCAAACGATGATGACAGAACTTCATGAAGTTGCTGGTGGGCGTGTAGAACCAGAAGCAATTCAATACGACTTACAAAGATTATTTTGTAAGAGAAAAAACGTTAGCGTTGTAACTGATTCAGTTGTGAACGTTGACAAAGAAAACAAAGTGGTTAAAACAGAACAAGGCACTTATTCATTCGATTATTTAGTTCTGGCAATGGGTGGAGAACCTAACGACTTTGGTACACCAGGTGTTAAAGAAAATGGCTTTACATTATGGTCAATGGATGATGCTATTAAAATCCGTGAACATATTGAAAAAACAGTAACTCTTGCTTCAATGGAGCCAGATGCTGAAAAACGTAAAGCAATGTTAAACTTCGTTGTTTGTGGTTCTGGATTTACTGGAATCGAAATGGTCGGAGAATTAATCGACTGGAAAGAGTTTATTGCTAAGAAAAATAAACTTGATCCTAGCGAAATCAACTTAATGGTTGTAGAAGCGGCTCCAACGATCTTAAACATGTTAGACCGTAATGACGCTGGAAAAGCTGAAAAATATTTAGTTAAAAAAGGTGTTAAAATCTTAAAAGATACACCTATTGTTGAAGTAGCAGCAGATCACATTGTTCTTAAATCTGGTGAAACTATTCCAACTCATACTTTAATCTGGACTGCTGGTGTTAAAGCTAACAGTGACGCTGAAGAATTTGAAATGGAATCAGCTCGTGCTGCTCGTTTAGTAGCTAATGAATTCATGCAAGCTAAAGGTTATGAAGATAAAGGTATCTATGTTGTTGGGGATTTAGTTTACTTTGAAGAAAAAGAAAACATGCCGACTCCTCAAATTGTTCAGGCTGCTGAACAAACAGGTCATTGTGCAGCTAAAAATATTTTAGCTGAAATCAATGGAACTGAAAAAGTAGAATACAAAGGTAAATATGATGGATTCATGGTTTCTATTGGATCTAAATATGCTGTAGCATGTGTCTTTGACAAGATTCATATGAGCGGATTCTTCGCTATGTTAATGAAACATATCATTAACTTACGTTACTTCTTTGATATTCGTTCTGGTTACTATGCTTTCCAATACATCATCCACGAATTCTTCAGAATTGGTGATGAAAGAAATATTATGCGTGGTCACACTTCACGTAATAGCAACGTATTATGGTCAGTTCCATTACGTGTCTTCTACGGTTCTGTATGGTTAGTAGAAGCTATGAAAAAAGTTGTTGGTCAAGGGAAATTATTCCAACCAAGTACTTGGTTTGGTGAAGGTTCATGGTTTACTGATAGCGTAGCATTCCCATTCCCATGGTTACAAGAAGCTGCTGATGCAACAAGTGGAGCTAGTGCTGCTGAAGGCGCTGGAGAAGCTGTTGCTGCTGTTGCTGATCCTGTTTTTGGATTAAGTTATGCATACGGTGAAGAACCAATGACAGTCTTTAAAGAAATGCCAGGCTGGTTCTCTTCTATTATGGAATTTATGATGCCTAATACTGAAGTTGCTTTATTCATGCAAAAATTTATGACTATTTTTGAAGTTGCCTTAGCTCTAGCAATTATCGTTGGACTATTTACATGGTTAGCAAATGCAACAACAATTGTTCTAGTTATTATGTTCTGTTTATCAGGTATGTTCTACTGGGTTAACATTTGGTTTATCTTTGTCGCATTTGCCTTAATGAATGGTTCAGGTCGTTCATTTGGTTTAGACAAATGGGTAATTCCATGGATCCAAAAAACTGCTGGTAAATGGTGGTATGGTGATGTAAAATCTCGCTACGGTGAGAACGCCTAAAGATGACTTTAAAAGAGGTTGACGAATATGTCAGCCTCTTTTCCTTTTAATATCATTTTGAGTGATGTTATTTTCTGATATACTATATGATATATAACATTGCTTTCTAATTTAGATAGTAGTATTCTCACTATGATAGGAGAATTTTAACATGAACAAAAATAAACGATTAATCTATATTTCATTACTTGTTGCTCAAGGTGTCATTATTGGTTTACTTGAAAATATGATTCCTTTTCCATTTGCTTTTGCCCCTGGTGCTAAATTAGGTTTAGCTAATCTAATTACCATCATCGCTATTTTTACAATGCCAGTTAAAGATAGTTTTCTCTTAGTTATTCTACGCTTATTTTTAACCACTCTATTAGGTGGGACTCCTTCAACTTTATTATATAGCGCTGGTGGAGCTCTTTTAAGTTACTTTGGAATGCTTTCTTTAAAACAACTAGGTCCAAAGCGAATTAGTACTATCGGTATCAGCGCTTGTGGTGGCTTTTTACATAATGTTGGGCAGTTACTAGTTGCAAGTTGGATTGCTAGATCATGGAATGTGCTACTCTACTTACCTATTCTCTCTTGGATTGGTATTTTAGCTGGAATTGCCATTGGAATAGCTGCTAACTATATTATGACTCATGTTAAAACCATTCAAGAATTTAAACTTAACTATGATTAAGGAACCAACCTTTAAAAAAGGAGCATACTTATGAATATCCACTCAATGTGGGAGCCATATCCCACTCTCAAAAAAGATTTAGAGAAAACCTTAGATTTAATGTCTTCATCTATTGATCTACCTAACAAAGAAATTGAAGGAACTATTTTAGAGTTATTTCATTCTGGAGGTAAACTCTTAAGACCTGCTTACCTTTTACTATTTTCTGAGCTAGGTAAAAAAACTGACAAAAAAAAGAGTATTGCTCTTGCTGCTGCAATGGAGACTTTACACACTGCTACCTTAATTCATGATGATATTATTGATGAAGCAGAAGTTAGACGTGGTGTCACTACCTTACAAACAAAATTTGATAAAGATGTTGCTGTTTATGCAGGTGATTACCTCTTTATTGTTTGTTTTAAATTGTTAGTAAAATATACAGATTCTTTACGTAGTGTTTCTCTTAATACAGCTAGTATGGAAAAAGTATTATTAGGTGAACTTGGCCAAATGAATACGCGTTATCAAATTGATATCACTGTTGATGAATACATTAAAAATGTTTCTGGAAAAACAGCTGAATTATTTGCCTTAAGTTGTTTTTTAGGCTGTTTCGAAAATGGTGGTTCTTCTCGCTTAGCTGGAACTTGTCGAGAAATTGGTAAGTCAATCGGAATTGCTTTTCAAATTGTAGACGATATCTTAGATTACACCCAATCTGAAACAACTATTGGAAAACCAGTACTAGAAGACGTAAAGCAAGGTGTTTATAGTTTACCTTTGATTTGTGCGATGGAAGAAAACAAAGAATTTTTTACGCCGCTATTAAGTAAAAAAGATTTAATGACTGATGAAGATGCTAAAAAAGTTCACGAGGGTGTTGTGACTTATAATGGTGTGAAAAAAGCGTATGAGTTAGCCGATCATTATACTGAAACTGCACTTAATCTGATTCAATCTCTTCCTTCAGATAAAAAAAATACAAAAGAACAAATTTATAATATCACTAAAAATATTTTAGTTCGAACTAATTAAAGACAAACAAAAAAGATGGTTTTTAAGCCATCTTTTTTTGTTTGTCTTTTTAAATAACGCACTTTTGATTCCTCTTACATATATATGTGAAAATATTGAATCTCATCTATAACCCTTGATATCAGTAACTTCTCAATATTTTAAACTCTCCTTTTCTAAAATACGAAGTTAAAATAATTAATCTGTTTTACCTTTCGATATATGATTAACCTATAGAAAAACAGATTTTAATTTTATCGATAAATGCGAAATCTCACCATTTACTTTTGGAGGGATTAGTATGAAACAATCAATCATTATTAGCTTAGCTTCTTTATCACTTCTAGTTGGGGTTGCCGGAGCTCTACTAGAAACAAAAGGACAAGAAATCACTACTGCTGCTGCCACTTTTGGATCAACTGAACAAATAATCAACGCGCCTAAAATTGATACCACACCACCTACTATAAAAGGTCAAAAAAATTGGGAAATTTTTCAAGGGGAAAAAATTAATGTATTAGATGGAGTTGTAGCTACAGATAACTCCGGAAACACACTACCTGTTTCTGTTAGTGAATTTTCAACTGAAGTTGCACAAGAACAATCTGTCACTTTAACTGCCACCGATTCTAATCATAAAGAGACAACTGAACAGATTACTATTACCGTTAAGCCTGCTATAAAAAAAGAAACACCCAAAAAAGTAGCCACAACAACTAATATAACAAAACAACCTGAAACACAACAAATGCCTGTTATTGAGCCTGTTGTTACTCAAGATAATTCAACAACTGAAAACTATTCTGTCGTTCAAACGTCTACACAAGAAGAAACTCATAGTGCTCCTATTACAAATCAAGGCAATACCTTATCTTTTAGTGGCGTAACAATACCTTATCAAAATGCTGGAGAAGCCACTGGACAATCTATTATCAATAATGATCGTAACATGGTAGCCACTTTTGGTGGTGCTGCTTATCAATCTGCCAATGATGGGGTTAATACACACTTTATTGGCCATAACCCTGGGATTTTTAGTCACTTATTTTCTTTAGTGATTGGGGACAAAGTTGTTGTTACTGACGCTAATGGAAATCCTTCAACTTATCTTGTAAGCTCTATTTTCCAAGTAGATGATTACGGAACTAATATTGCTACTAATGAAAATTGGGTAGACTATATTCTTGATCCTGGTTCAGAAGAAAGAATTACTCTTCAAACTTGTATTAATGCCGATATTAATTTAGTTGTTATTGCCTTTCCTGCTTAATAAAAAAGAAAGAAAAATCAATAAAAATTGATTTTTCTTTCTGATTTTATTCATCTAATGAATAGTGATTTTCTGGTATTAAGGCATGATTAAATATCTCTTCCATTTCTTTATCTAGTGGTGGGTAGGCGTAAAATTCAGTCAATCTCTTCTTAGTTTCTTCTAGTCTTTTAGATAATCGAATCACTTCAGGTAAATTATTTTTTCCTGTAGAAACACCCACTCCTACACCTTGATCATTCTGACTATTCTTCTTATATTTTAATTTAGAATAGGGATAATTATAATCTGTCTGCCCATCTATGTGGTAACTAGAATCATAAGTGATTTCACAATTTTCTACTTGAGTGATAATCTCATCCATTTTGTCTGATGGTATTTTTTCACCTGTTAGAAATTCACCCGTCTGCTTCACTTGCTCTTGCCAATTAGCAAAATCTTTTTTAGTTGTGATTTCCATATTCATGTTATGTTTCATGCGAGATGCCATTGGTTCAATCATAATAATCTCATCTTTAGGTATTCCGTAATTTTTTTCAAATAATTGGATGCTCTCTTTTGTTAAGTCTTTTTGTAATAACCGATAACCGACCTCATTAGATATCACAAATAAGAGTGGTAAACTTAAAAGACTAGCCAGGATTAAATTAATTTTTCTATGATTCTTCTTTCGGATACCTCTTATAAAAAAATAACTAGGTAAAACAACTAAGAAGAATAGCATCAAATACCACATTAAATCACCTCTTTTTGAGTATTATATCACAATCCCTTCTACTTTCTTGCATTCCCTTCACAAGCCCTATATAATCGAAAGCGACACACTAAAAAGTGAAAAGAAAAAAGTGAGGGATTACATGATTACTGTATCAAACGTCAGTCTACAATTTCCGGATAGAAAACTATTTCAAGATGTAGATATTAAATTCACTCCTGGAAACTGTTACGGATTAATCGGTGCTAACGGTGCTGGAAAATCAACATTTTTAAAGATTCTTTCAGGAGAAATTGAACCTTCAACAGGAAACGTAACGTTAGGACCTGATGAACGTCTAGCAACCTTAAAACAGAACCACTTCGATTATGAAGATCAAACAGTTATTCATACTGTTATGATGGGACACAAGCGTCTTTATGAAATTATGCAAGAAAAAGATGCCATTTATATGAAACCAGATTTCTCTGATGAAGATGGTATAAGAGCTGCAGAACTTGAGGGAGAATTCGCTGAATTAAACGGATGGGAAGCAGAACCTGAAGCTTCTAGTTTACTTCAAGGATTAAATATTCCTGAAAGCCTACATGACTTAAAAATGGCTGAATTAACAGCTGGTCAAAAAGTAAAAGTATTATTAGCTCAAGCTTTATTTGGTCAACCTGATGTATTACTTTTAGATGAGCCAACAAACGGTTTAGATCGTGATTCAATTGCTTGGTTAGAAGAATTTTTAATCAACTCAGAAAACACAATTATTACTGTTTCCCATGACCGTCATTTCTTAAATAAAGTATGTACACACATGGCAGACTTAGACTTTGGTAAAATCAAATTATTCGTAGGTAACTATGATTTCTGGTTAGAATCAAGTCAATTAGCAGCAAGATTACAATCTGATCAAAATGCTAAAAAAGAAGAAAAAGTAAAAGAATTACAAGAATTTATTGCTAGATTTAGTGCCAACGCTTCTAAATCAAAACAAGCTACTTCTCGTAAAAAAATGTTAGATAAAATTGAATTAGATGATATCCAACCTTCTTCACGTCGTTACCCATTCGTTGGTTTTAAAGCAGAACGTGAAATTGGAAATGACTTATTACAAGTTGAAAATATCTCTAAAACAATTGATGGTAAGAAAATTTTAGACAATGTTTCTTTCACTCTTAGAAAAGATGACAAAGCTGCTTTTATCGCAAAAGACGATATTACGACTACTGTTCTTTTCAAAATTATCATGGGTGAAATGGAACCAGATTCTGGATCTGTACGCTGGGGAGTTACAACAAGCCAAGCATACTTACCAAAAGATACATCTGATGAATTTGATACTGATCAATCAATTGTTGACTGGTTACGTCAATACGCATCTAAAGAAGAGTCAGATAATACCTTCTTACGTAGTTTCTTAGGACGTATGTTATTCTCTGGTGAAGATGTATTAAAATCAGTTAATGTTCTTTCAGGGGGAGAAAAAGTTCGTTGTATGTTATCTAAATTAATGCTTTCAAAAGCTAACGTATTAGTTTTAGATGACCCAACAAACCATTTAGACTTAGAATCAATTACTGCTCTTAACGACGGTTTAATTGCTTTTAACGGCTCAATCCTTTTTGCTTCTCATGACCACCAATTTATTCAAACAACAGCTAACCGTATCATTGCTGTTTCTGATAATGGTGTTGTAGATCGTGCTGAAACAACTTATGATGATTTCTTAGAAAATCCAACAGTTAAAGAACAACTAGCTAACATATTTTAATAAATAAAAGCCCCACTTTTCGGTTCTGAAAAGTGGGGCTTTTTATTAATAGATTGTCCAGTAACGCAAAGCTTCTTTAGTTAATTCTTCTTCTGTGAAAGCTTTTGATGTGTGTTTCTTTTCTTCATTATCACTAGGATTATTAATCCAAAAAGTATTACTTTCAGGATCATATCCTGTTAAAACCATAACATGTCCTACCTCTGTAAAATAGCCTTGTTTGACAGAGACAATTACAGCATGGCCAGCTTGTAATTCTTTTTTAGCTGCATCTACCTTATCCTCTAAGTCAATCCAAGTATAATCTTTAGCTAAAGCATAATCGTGAAAAATGTGCCAAGCCGTTCCGTTTTCTTCTGTAAAATAACGGTTGCCCGACCATTCTAATATATCAATTGGACTTATTTCTTTATTTTCAATGAATGAGCTAACCATGGCTAAAGCTGTCAAGGCACATCCATTAATGGCTAAAGTATTCGTCAAAGAGTTTCCACCTTCTTCACCATAGAACGCATCACGCCATGGTTCATCGGTCTGAATAATAAGCGGGACATCTAATCTAGCTTTAAATTTTCCCTGCTCTATTTGATCATTCATTTTCTCAGAATACGTTTTATTCTCTTCAATTGCTTTTAACCTAGCTACTTCTTGTGCTTGAGCAAATTTTTTAGCTTCAGCTGCTTCTTGTTTTGCTTGAGTGGTAAAAAAACGAGTTAGATAGATAGAAAAAAAGAGTGAAATAATAGCTAATGTAATCATCGTAAATAAAATATAAACTTTCTTTTGTTTCACTTCTAATCTCTCCTTGTCCTTTTATCATTAATTAGAAATAAGATTATCTTTCGATACCAAATGAAAAAATCGCGATTGCTCCATAACCAGTATGACTAGCAATTGTTGGTCCCATTGGTAATAGTTCTACATTTCTAACAGTTATTGACTCCATAATCAATTGCTTAACGTGCTCAGCAGCCTCCAAATCACCTGCATAGGCGACTAATAGTGTTTGCTCTTCACTATTGACGATTGTTCTTTTAGTTTCTGCAACAATCTTTTCAAGCGATTTATTACGTCCTCTTGTTTTTCCGATATTAACTAATTTTCCGTTTTTATCAACATGGATAATCGGTTTTATTTTTACTAAACTACCTATTGCTGCACTAGTTTTAGAAATACGACCACCACGTTCTAAATGATTTAAATCATTTACTGTTACCCAAGAATGAACTTTATTAATGTTCTCTTCTAACCATGTCACAACATCAGCTAAATCTTTTCCTGCATTTCTTTGTTTGATAACTTCTCTAATTAATAGCCCTTCACCTAATGAAGCCGCTTTTGAATCAATTATTTTTACATTTACTTTTTTGTTATCTTCTTCTAATAAGCGTACTGCCGAATAGGCATTTCTTTGAGAGCCACTTAATTCTGAAGAAAATGCTAAGTAAAGAAGTGGTTTTTCTGAATCGGTATATTTTTGAAAAACATTATTATATGCCCCAATATTAATTTGAGAGGTACTTGGCATTTGCTCCTCTTTTAATTGTTCCATAAACCAATTGTAATCAAATGTTTTTCCTAAATCATCCACGTATTCTTTATGATTCAAATTAATCATCATACTAACTAATTGAACATCATTTACTTCCAAATAATCAAAAGGTAAATCACAACATGAATCTACTAACAAATCAAATTTTTTAGTCATTTTACAACCTCCTGTACACATCTTACTATCTTTTACAAAAAAAAAGAAGAAGTATCTCTACTTCTTCTCAATCTTCTATTAAATTTGTGACCAAACACTTTCTAAAACATTTGTTTGAGTACGGTCTGGACCTACTGAGAATGTTGAAATTCTAACGCCAACTAGTTCTGATACACGGTGTACATAGTTTCTTGCGTTTTCTGGTAAATCAGATAATGTTTTACAACCAGTAATATCTTCATCCCATCCTGGTAACTCTTCATAGATTGGTTTACAACGAGATAATTCTTTTAAACTAGCTGGATAGTGATAAATTTCTTCTCCATCTAGTTCATAAGCTGTACAAATTTTAACAGTTGGTAAACCTGTTAAAACATCAATTGAATTTAAAGATAAATTAGTAATTCCTGATACACGTTTTGAGTGACGCATAACTACTGTATCAAACCAACCAACACGACGAGGTCTACCTGTAGTAGTACCATATTCACGACCTACTTCACGAATTTGTTGACCTGTTTCATCAAACAATTCAGTTGGAAATGGACCGTCTCCAACACGAGATGTATAAGCCTTACATACACCGACTACTTTATCGATTTTAGAAGGACCTACACCACTTCCGATAGTTACGCCACCTGCTACTGGATTTGAAGAAGTTACAAAAGGATATGTTCCTTGATCAATATCAAGCATGACTCCTTGAGCTCCTTCAAATAAAACACGTTTACCTTGGTCTAATGCATCATTTAAAATCACTGACGTATCAGTAACATATTTTTTAATTTCTTGACCATATTGATAGTACTCTTCAAATATTTCATCAAAAGATAAAGCTTCTGAATCATACATTTTTGTAAATTGACGGTTTTTTTCTTCTAAATTAATTTTCAAACGTTCTTCAAAGATTTCTTTATCTAATAAATCAGCAATTCTGATACCAACACGGGCAGCTTTATCCATATATGCTGGACCAATACCTTTAATAGTGGTACCAATTTTGTCTTCGCCTTTAGCATCTTCTTGTAACTGATCTAATTTAATATGGTAAGGTAAAATCACGTGTGCACGATCACTGATTCTTAAGTTCTCCGTTGAAATACCATGATCTGCTAAATATTTAAGTTCTTTCGTAATTGATTTAGGGTTAATAACAACGCCATTACCAATCACGCTAATTTTTTCTTTATAGAAAATACCTGACGGAATTAAGTGTAATTTATATGTCGTTCCATCAAATTGAATCGTATGACCTGCATTATCTCCGCCTTGATAACGTGCAATTACTTCAGCATTCTCACTTAAAAAGTCTGTAATCTTTCCTTTTCCTTCATCGCCCCACTGAGTTCCTACTACTACAACTGATGACATATAAACACTCCATTCTTTTATTCTATTACTTAACTATTTTAGCAAAAAAAATGTTATTTTTCAATAAAACCGAATGTTATTTAATTAAATTTGTTATAAAATATTAAAAGACGAACATTAGAACTCTTCACGAGGTGAAAGGGACGAGAATTTATTGTATTCTTTGATGAATAGTAACTCTACTGTTCCCCTTGCCCCACTTCTGTTCTTTTCAATAATAACTTCTATAACGTTATTACTTTCTTGTGGTTCCTCATCTTCTCCGTCTTCACTTCGATAATAATCATCACGGTAAAGAAAGGCTACAATATCCGCATCCTGCTCAATTGATCCTGATTCACGAATATCACTTAATACTGGACGTTTATCCTGACGTTGTTCCACACCACGAGATAACTGAGATAAAGCTATTACAGGTACTTTTAATTCTTTCGCTAATTTTTTTAATTGACGTGAAATCTCAGAAACTTCTTGTTGTCTATTCTCACGACCTGTTCCCTCAATTAACTGCAGGTAATCAATTAGAACTAAACCTAATCCACCTTGTTCTTGATGAAGTTTACGGCATTTGGCTCTAATTTCTGATATTTTAATACCTGGCGTATCATCAATAAATATATTGGCTTTTGATAAACTACCCATAGCTACAATGATATTATCCCACTCTTCATCTGATAACTGACCTGTTTTCAAATGACCTGCTTCTACTAATCCTTCTGAACATAACATACGGTTAACTAATGATTCAGCACTCATTTCTAAACTAAAGATAGCCACTGACTCATTCGTTTTGGTTCCTACGTTTTGTGCAATGTTAAGAGCAAATGCTGTTTTCCCTACCGCTGGACGTGCCGCTAATATAATTAATTCTTCTGCTTGAAGTCCTGCAGTCATTTTATCTAATGCATGATAGCCTGTTGGTAGTCCTGTGATAGCTTCACCTTGTTGGGAAAGTTTTTCGATATTGTTAATCGAATCGCCTAAAACATCTGCAATAGCTAAAAAGCCACTTCGATTTCTTTTTTCAGAAACCTCAAGTATTTTCCTTTCAGCTTCATCTAAAATGCTTTCTACATCTTCTTCTTGTTCAAAACCACTAGCAACAATATCAGTAGCTGTTTGAATTAAATTTCTTAATAAAGCTTTTTGTTCAACTATTCTTGCATAATAACCTACGTTAGCTGCTGTTGGAACACTTAAAGTTAGCTCTGATAGATAACTGACTCCACCAATATCTTCTAGCATTTTCTTTTGTTCAAGTTGCTCTTTAATCGTAATAGCATCAATCGCTTCATTACGATTATTAAGATCAATCATTATTTGAAAAATAGTTTGATGAGATCTACGATAAAAATCTTTTGCTTCAATATATTCCATCGCTTCAACAATTGCATCTGAGTCTAAAAAAACAGAACCTAATACTGCTTGTTCTGCTTCAACACTTTGTGGTGGTATCCTATCTTGCTGGATAAGTTCCATACTAAAAATCACCTATCCTTAATTTTATTCTGCTACCACATGTACTCTTAATTTAGCTGTTACTTTTTGATGTAATTTAGTTGGTACATTTGTATAACCTAATGCTTTAATCGGTTGTTTTAAATCCATTTTACGTTTATCTATTTTAATATTATGTTGTTTCTCTAAAGCATCAGCAATTTGTTTTGATGGAATAGAACCAAATAAACGGCTGTCTTCTCCAGCTTTTGATTTAATAACCACTTCAAATCCTTCTGATTCTATTAGTTCTTTTAATTTTTCAGCTTCAGCTAATACTTCTGCATCCTCTTTTGCCTTAGCATTTGTTTTACCTTTTAATTCACTTAAAGCTTGTGGAGTTGCTTCTACTGCTAATCCTTTTTTTAATAAAAAGTTTTGTGCATAGCCTACTGCAACCTCTTTAACTTCACCTTTTTTACCTTTTCCTTTTACATCTTGTAAAAAAATTACTTTCATGAAGAAACACTCCTTATCTATAATTAACATTTTATTGATTACCTTACTATTCTAACACATTTATGATAGTACATAAAATATTAATATTAATGTTTCACGTGAAACAAAAAAAGACATTCATTACTTAAAATGAATGTCTTTATCTATTATTGCTCTTCACCAACGAATGGTAATAAGCCCATAATTCTTGCACGTTTAATTGCAATAGTTAATTTTCTTTGATGTTTTGCACAAGTACCAGTCACACGACGTGGTAAAATTTTACCTCTTTCAGAGATAAATCTTGATAATAATTCTACATCTTTGTAATCGATGTTATCGATATGGTTAGCTGTAAAGTAACATACTTTACGACGTTTTCTTCCGCCTCTTCTTTGTTGAGCTGCCATGTTTTGCTCCTCCTATTCTATTTTAGAATGGTAAATCGTCATCCGAAATATCTATTTGTGATGAGCTTCCAAATGGATCGCTATCACGGTCGAAATTCGGCATTTCGTTTTTACTTGAAGATTGGCCGCCAAATGATTGACTGTTTTGATTTTGAGAAAAGTTATTAAAACTGTTTCCCATATCTTGACCAAAGCCACCTGATTGTTGTCTTTGTTCAGATACATTACGTGATTCTAATAATTGGAAATTATCACATACTACTTCAGTAACATACACTTTTTGACCTTGTTGATTTTCATAATTACGTGTTTGAATTCTTCCTACAACACCTAGTAAAGTACCTTTTTTGGCATAATTAGCTAATGTTTCAGCAGGTTTTCTCCAGATCACACAATTAACAAAATCAGCTTCTCGTTCTCCACTTTGATTAGTGAAGTTACGATTAACAGCCAAGTTAAAAGTTGCTACAGCTGATCCATTAGCTGTAAATCTAAGCTCTGGATCTCGAGTAAGTCTTCCTACTAGCACAACGTTGTTAATCATTTGTCGTTCTCCCCTCGTTTGTTAATGTTTCACGTGAAACATTGATTAGTTTTCTTCTTTAACGATCATATGACGTAAGATATCGCCATTGATTTTAGCTAAACGATCAAATTCGCTGATTGCCGCAACATCTGTTGTTGAAGAAACTTTAACGATGTGGTAGATTCCTTCACGGAAATCTTGGATTTCGTAAGCTAGACGGCGTTTGCCCCATAACTTAGATTCCAATACTTCTGCACCGTTATCTTTCAAGATTGAATCGAAACGATTTACAAGAGCAGTTTTTGCTTCCTCATCAATGTTTGGACGAATGATATACATAATTTCGTAAGTGTTTGCCTGTTTCATTGATTTTCACCTCCTTATGGACTAAAGGTTCCTATTTGAATAGGAACAAGGAGAGTAAGCCTAAAAAAGCTTACTCACAATACAATATTATACAACTTTTGCCAAGACAAAGCAACCTATTTTTTTGAAAGTTTTTATTTGCTATTTACTTACAAGATACGTCTAAAAATATCAATTCTATTTTGTTATTCTCTATAGCTATTCAAGTTTTTATAACATGTGATATACTGACAAAAAATAGAAAGGATATCACATGCTAAAAAAATTAATGTTGTTTCTTCTAATTGCTATTCCCTTTATTTTTATTAACTTAGCTACATTAGGTCTTTTTAAATTTCTCGGTGTATCCTATAAAAATAACCTATTCCTAATTCTTTTTTTAGGGCTATTTTATTTAATTGAATTTATTATTGATGGTTTAAAAATCCTGATTACAAATAAAGACGAGTTTAGCATTAGCTTTATTTTTATTAACACTCTTATCTCAATTTCTATTGCAGATAAAATAATGGAAAGTGTTTCTTTCTCATATTTTGCTACTTTCGCTGCAGCCTTCATTTTTACAGCCCTAGAGCTTTTTTTAGAGAAAAGTGAACCCTAAGATTATTTAGAAGTTAAAGCTCGTAGAAGAAGTATTTTGCTAGATTTAAATACCTATTGGAGGTCTTACAAATGATAAATAAAACAAGAATTATGTTATATGTTGAAGACGTTGAAAAAATAGCTCATTTTTGGGTAGACACTATCGACGCAATTGAACTTGAACGCCAAGATTTACCTGAAAACTTTTTATCGATTACACTAAAAATTAATGATCAGGTGGAATTTTCTTTATTTCCAAAAGAATTTATTAAAAAGTATTCGCCAGAAGTTTTAGGAAACACACCTTCTATCATGCTATTTAGCTCTAACTTCAAAGAACTACATCAAAAAATAGAAAATGCCATGGATATCATGATACAAGGTTCTCTTCAAACATTCGCTTTTCCAGATCCTGAAGGAAACTATTTCGTTATTGCAGAAGCCTAAAAAAGAAGCAGAGTCGACTTACGACTCTGCTTCTTCTGTTGTTGCATCTTCTTCTTCTACTACTTCTTTAGCTACTTTTGCCATAGTAGAAACAAGTGCATCTTCTTCTAAACGGATTAAACGAACTCCTTGAGTCGCACGTCCCGTCTGAGAAACTGTATCAATATCAAAACGAATAATAACACCTTTATTCGTAATCAACATAATATCTTCTTCTCCTGTAACAGTTGTTAATCCTGCTAAATTACCATTCTTATCTGTAATATTAACAGTCTTAATCCCTTTACCACCACGACCTTTAATAGCGTACTCTGTTGCTCCAGTACGTTTACCATAGCCTTTTTCAGTAATAACAAGTACTTCTGATTCAGGATGCAATACATCCATCCCAACAACATAATCATCGCCACGTAACTTAATACCACGAACTCCTGCAGCACTACGTCCCATTGAACGAACATTTTCTTCGTTAAACGTTACTGAATAACCTTGGTGTGTTCCGATAATAATGTTTTGATGCCCATCAGTTAATGTAACATTAATTAATTGGTCATCTTCTTTTAGGCCGATTGCTTTAAGACCATTTGTACGAATATTAGAAAACTCTGTTACTGCCGTTTTCTTCACAGTTCCTAATCGAGTTGAGAAGAATAAGTATTGATCTTCTTCAGCTTTCCCTTCGATACTAATAATCGCTTCAATATTTTCTGATGAATCAATTCCCAGTAAGTTAATCACTGGAATGCCTTTAGCTGTTCGACCATATTCAGGTATTTCATAACCTTTAGCTTTGTAAACTTTACCTGTATCTGTAAAGAATAATAAACTATCATGGGTAGAACAAGAGACTAAATTCTCAACAAAGTCATCGTCATGAACGCCCATACCTTGAACACCACGTCCACCACGATTTTGAGTTCTAAACTCTGTACTTGGTAAACGTTTAATGTATCCATTATGCGTTAAAGTTATAACAATGTCTTCTTCTTCGATTAAATCTTCGTCTTCTAGACTTAAAACTTCACCGACTAATAATTCAGTACGTCTTTCATCTCCGTATTTACGTTGTATTTCATCTAATTCAGTACTAATGATTTCAAGAACACGATCATGATTAGCTAAAATATCTTTTAAATCAGCAATCAATTTTAGTAATTCTTGGTATTCATTTTCAATTTTATCTCGTTCTAAACCTGTTAATCGACGTAAACGCATGTCTAAAATTGCTTGGGCTTGGCGGTCAGATAAATCATAGTTTTCGATTAAAGCTTGTTTGGCAATATCATCTGACGCTGATGAACGAATCGTTTTAATAATTTCATCAATATGATCTAATGCAATTCGCAAACCTTCTAAAATATGAGCTCTTGCTTCTGCTTTATTTTTATCAAATTCTGTACGACGGACAATAACTTCTTCTTGATGCTCTAAATAATTTTCTAAAATTGATTTTAGACTTAATACTTTTGGCACACCTTTAACAATTGCTAACATGTTGAAACCAAAACTTGTTTGCAATGAAGTTAATTTGTATAAGTTATTTAAAACAACTGAAGCACTCACATCACGACGAACTTCGATAGAAATACGCATACCTTCACGAGAAGACTCATCACGTAAATCAGTAATACCTTCCACGCGTTTTTCACGGTGTAATTCAGCAATTCTTTCAACTAGTTTTGCTTTATTCACCATATAAGGAATTTCAGTTACAACAATACGTTCTTTACCATTTTTCATCTCTTCAATATGAACTTTAGCACGAACAATTATTTTCCCTTTACCAGTTTCATAAGCACGTCTAATTCCTGATTTCCCCATAACCAAACCACCAGTTGGAAAATCTGGTCCTGGTAAAGCTTCCATCAAATCAGCAGTTGTCGCATCTGCATTATCCATTAAAACTTTTAAAGCATCAATAACTTCAGTTAAGTTATGTGGTGGAATATTAGTCGCCATCCCAACAGCAATCCCTGTCGTACCATTCACTAATAGGTTAGGGAAACGTGCTGGTAAAACTTCTGGTTCTCGTTCTGTTTCATCGTAGTTATTTTGGAAATTAACAGTATTTTTATTAATATCTCTTAGCATCTCTACTGCAATTTTACTCATACGAGCTTCTGTATAACGCATCGCCGCTGCTCCGTCGCCATCCACAGAACCAAAGTTACCATGACCATCAACTAACATTTGACGGAAACTAAACGGTTGTGCCATACGAACCATTGATTCATAAATCGCACTGTCACCATGTGGGTGATACTTACCCATAACATCTCCAACAATACGAGCTGATTTTTTATGAGCTTTATCAGGTGTCACACCCATTTCATTCATCCCATATAAAATACGACGGTGAACTGGTTTTAACCCATCTCTAACATCTGGCAAGGCACGAGAAACAATAACACTCATGGCATAATCGATAAACGATTCTTCCATTTCATCTGTCAGATTTATATCTTTAATATTTTCAATTATTTCCTCAGACATGAACAAATCCCCCTATCTAGATATCCAAGTTTTTAACATAATGAGCATTTGCTTCAATAAAGTCACGTCTTGGCTCAACTTTATCCCCCATCAGCATCTCAAAAACAGCATCTGCTTTGATAGCATCTTCAACACTTACTCTTAACATTGTTCTTTGAGCCGGATCCATTGTTGTATCCCATAATTGATGATCATCCATCTCTCCAAGCCCTTTATAACGTTGAACGCTAGGTTTTGGCGTAGCTGGTAATGACTCAACTACCTCTGCTAATCTCTCATCTGCATCTTTTCCTGGTTGAACATAAGTAATGTTTTTACCTTGTTTAACACCATATAAAGGTGGTTGAGCGATATAAACATATCCTGCTTCAACAACAGGTCGCATATAACGATAGAATAGTGTTAAAAGAAGAGTTCTAATATGAGCTCCATCCACATCCGCATCGGTCATAATAACTAACTTATGATATCTAGCTTTTGACACATCAAAATCTGATCCAAAACCTGTTCCCATTGCTGTAAACAATGAACGAATTTCTTCGTTAGCTAAGATACGATCCATCGTTGCTTTCTCAACGTTTAAAATTTTACCTCGAATCGGTAAAATCGCTTGAGTTCTTCTGTCGCGGCCTGTTTTAGCAGATCCTCCGGCAGAGTCCCCTTCCACGACGAAAAGTTCACATTCTTCAGGAACACGGCTTGAACAGTCAGCTAATTTACCAGGTAAACTACTAATTTCAAGAGCGCCTTTACGTCTTGTTACTTCACGAGCACGTTTAGCAGCAAGTCTCGCTTTAGAGGCTAAAATTCCTTTTTCAACCACTTTTTTAGCTACATCTGGATTTTCTAATAAGAATTTATTAAAAGCTTCAGAGAATAGGCGATCTGTTACAGTACGAACTTCTGAGTTACCTAATTTGGTTTTAGTTTGACCTTCAAATTGAGGCTCAGGATGTTTAATAGAAATAATCCCTGTTAAACCTTCACGAACGTCATCTCCACTTAAATTCTCTTCATTTTCTTTAATTAATTTTTGTTTTCTTGCATAGTCATTAATAACACGAGTCAAAGCAGTACGGAAACCAAATTCATGTGTACCACCTTCATACGTATGGATATTATTCGCAAAACTCAATAGATTTGTGTGGTAGCCATCTGTATATTGCATAGCTACTTCGACAGTAATTCCTTGTTGCTCTCCGTCTGTATAAATTGGTTCATCAAATAAAACAGTTTTATTCGCATTTAAGAACTCAACATAACTCTTAATTCCGCCTTCATAGTGGAAAGCCTCAATCTTAGTTTCTTCTTCTCGCTTATCTTCGATTGTTATTCTTAGGCCACGATTTAAGAAAGCTAATTCACGAATACGTGTTGCTAGTTTGTCGTATTCAAAAACAGTTGTTTCTGTAAAAATTTCTGCATCAGGTTTAAAATTGATCGTAGTTCCACGTTTATCTGTGTCCCCGATCACTTTTAAATCAGCACAAATTTTACCACGATTAAATTCTTGGAAATGGATTTTACCATCTACATGAACTTTAACCGTTAATTGTTCTGACAAAGCATTAACAACAGATGATCCAACTCCGTGAAGACCACCAGATACTTTGTAACCACCACCGCCAAATTTACCACCGGCATGAAGAACTGTTAAAACAGTCTCAACGGCTGGACGACCTGTTTTTTCTTGAATCCCAACTGGAATCCCACGACCATTATCTACAACAGTAATACTATTGTTTTCTTCAATGGATACATTAATTTCTGTACAGTAACCCGCCAATGCCTCATCAATTGAGTTATCAACGATTTCCCATACTAAATGGTGCAAGCCTTGAGGACCAGTTGATCCAATATACATTCCTGGTCTTTTACGTACAGCTTCTAATCCTTCTAAAACTTGAATCTGACTAGCATCATATGCTTTCGAAGCTTCATTGTTTTTCATTTCTTCTGTCAAAATTAGTCACGGTTCCTTTCCACTATCCCATGAGAGATATTAAATATTTCAGGTGTAATTTTTAATTTATTTTCTAAATGCGTCAAACTAGTTGTTGTTAAAAAAGTTTGTAATTTATTTTCAATGTATTCCATCAAATGAACTTGACGATCATCATCCAGCTCACTTAAAACATCATCTAATAAAAGGATAGGATATTCACCTATTTCATCATTAATTAACTCAATTTCAGCTAGTTTTAAACTTAGTGCGGTAGTTCTTTGTTGGCCTTGGGAACCAAAATTTTGAACATTTTTATCATTTACAAAAAATAGTAAATCATCTCGATGAGGGCCTGCAGAAGTTGTTAGATGTTTTAAATCTTTTTCTGTAGTTTTTTTAAACTCATTTTTTAATAACTCAAATAACTCATTTTCAGTCATTGAATCTAATACTGGTAAAGAGCTCTTATACTCAATTGTTAGTTCTTCTTTACCATGAGTTATTTTTTGATGAATCCTATTAGCCCATTTTTCTAATCGTTTAATAAAATGTAACCGATGAAATAAAACTAGGCTCCCTGTTTCAGCTAATTGTTCTGATAAAACTTCTAAATAAACTAAATCTTTATTGCCACTAAATGCCATTTTTTTCAAATATTGATTTCTTTGTTTTAATACTGTCTGATATTTACTTAGATTATATAAATAGTTGGCATTAATCTGACCTATTTCCATATCTAAAAAACGTCTTCTTGTTTGAGGCGAGCCTTTAACCAAAAGTAAATCTTCTGGTGCAAACAAGATTACGTTTAAATGTCCAACATAATGGCTTAATTTATTTTGTTCTAAACCATTAATTTTAGTTTTCTTTCCTTTGTTAGAAATAATCATAGTTAAATCTAAGGTACTATCTTTTTTTAAGATGTTCCCTTCAATTCGAGCAAATTCTTTTTCCCATTGAATCATTTCTTTTTCATTATTACTTCGATGGCTTCTAGCAAAAGAAAGAACATAGATACTTTCTAATAAATTTGTTTTACCTTGAGCATTTTCTCCTAAAAAGACATTGAGTCTAGGAGAAAACGCCAAGTCCAACGAGCCATAGTTACGATAAGAGCGTAACGATATTTCTTTAATAATCATTCTTTTATTCCTTATCTTCTGGCATTTTTGCCATAAAAAAAGTACCTAGATCAGGTATTTCAATCATCATTTCTGGATATAATTTACGTCCACGGCGATTTTCCAGTTCACCATCAACATAGACTGCATGTTCTTGTAAATACCACTTCGCCATACCACCACTAGAAATGACATCTACTTCTTTTAGAAACTGTCCTAAAGTAATATAGTCAGCTGTTAATAAAAAACTTTTTTTCACAAATTTTCACCTTCTTTTTCAAGGTATATCTATTACTTATTATACCTGTTTTAAGTCTTAAAAACAAATTTTCTTTGCTTATAAGAAGATTTGAATAAAATAGGCATTTTTTTCATTTTAAAGGGTAAATTGCTTAAAACGTAAAAAAAAGCTATTTTATTCAAATTCATAAAAAAAACTATCCGAAGATAGTTTTCATAAAATCCTAGTTTGTTCTAACTGGTGTAATTAACTGAATAAAGTTAACTTCATCGTTATTAGGTTGTAACGTAAATGGACGAATTGGTGAGATAAACTTAATAACCACATCAATGTTTCCAAATGATTTAAGTGATGCTTTCATATAGTCTGGATTGAAAGAAATATCCAAAGGCTCACCTGTAACAGATGTATAATTTAGAGATTCTTCAACGTTACCAATTTCTGGAGAGTTACCATAAATAATAACTTGCTCTGAATTAATTGATAACTTAACAATATTATTTCGCCCTTCATGAGAAAGTAATGACGCACGATCAATTGCTGCTAATAATTCTGGCACATTAAACTCAATTTCAGTTGAAAATGTAGTTGGAATTAAACGATTGGTATCAGGATAATTCCCTTCTAATAATCGAGAATAAAAATGCATGCCTTCTGTTTTAAATAAAACTTGGTTCTCCATAATTGAAATTTCTACAATTTCTTCTTCATCTTTAAATGAACGAGATAATTCTTGTAAACTTTTTCCTGGAACAACAATATCAAAAGCATTATTAGAATCTGACAGTGTAATAACACGTTGACTCAAACGATGACTGTCAGTTGCTACTGCAAAAAGTTCATTGTTTTCTAAAATAAAATGAACTCCCGTTAAAATTGGGCGACTTTCATGTTGAGAAACAGCAAAAACAGTTTCACTAATTAATTTGTTTAACACACGAGCAGATAATTTAAATGTATTTTGATTATCAATAATTGGTAAATGTGGATAATTTTCAGAATTTAAACCATTCACATTAAAAAGAGCTTTACCTGATGAAATAATCACCTGGTTATTTTCAATTAATTCTAAAGTTAATGTTGCTTCAGGTAATTTTCTAATAATTTCATTAAAGAAACGAGCTTGTAAAACAATTGAGCCTGTTTTTTCAATTAACATATTAGCTTTTTCATCATCAACACTTAAAAATGTTTCAATTGAAATATCTGCATTACTACCTGTTAAAGTTAATCCACTTTCAGTTAAAGTTAATTTTACCCCTGTTAAAATTGGAATAGTTGTTTTACCTGAAATAGCTCTTTGAACAGTTGCTAATTCATCTAAAAAAGCATTTCGATTTAATGTTACTTTCATGAGTTTCTCCTTTTAAATAATAATAATAAATATAGTAATAGTAGTAGGGCTTGTTAGTACTGTGGATAAGTTATTTGAACCTAACCAACACATAAAAAACAGCATGTTAATAACATGTGGATAAGTCGATGGTTAAAAAAATAGATATCCACAAGCTTAAGATGTTAATAAGTTTTTGAGTTCCCCTACTTCTTTTTGAATGGTTGGATCTGTATCTAGTAGCTGTTGAATTTTTTCATGAGCATGAATAACGGTTGTATGATCTTTCCCACCAAATTCCGCTCCAATTTTTGGTAAGGAATTATCTGTTAATTCTCTAGATAAATACATCGCTATTTGGCGAGGAACGACAATCGTTTTTACACGTTTTTTCCCCTTTAAGTCTTTAAGTTGTAAATGATAATACTTACACACTTCTTCTTGAATTAGTAAAATAGATAACTCACTTTTTTGTTTGATAGGTTTCAAACTTTTTAATGCATCAGCAGCAAGACTAGTTGTAATGTCGTTACCATTCATCGTTGCATAAGCTTGAACTCGAACTAAAGCTCCTTCTAACTCCCGAATATTAGAATCAATTTGACCAGCTATATAAGATAGAGCGTCATCAGGAATTTCTAATCCTTCAGCATTAGCTCTTTTTCTTAAAATAGCAATTCTTGTTTCTAAATCTGGTGGTGTAATATCCACTGAAAGTCCCCATGCAAAGCGAGATACCAATCTTTCTTGAAGTTTTGGTATTTCATTTGGTAAGCGATCACTGGTTAAAACAATTTGTCTTCCTTCATTATAGAGTGTGTTAAATGTATGGAAAAATTCTTCTTGTGTACCTTCTTTGTCAGCAAAAAATTGAATATCATCCACTAAAAGCAAATCAACGCTACGATATTCTTGTCTAAAAGCTTCAGAAGTTCTGTTTTGAATAGAATTAATGAAGTCATTAGCAAAAGATTCACTCGTAACGTATTTTATTTTTGCGTCTGGTTGATTGGTTAACATTTGATGGCCAATAGCATGCATTAAATGAGTTTTACCTAAACCAACCCCACCATAAAAGAATAGCGGATTATAGGTAGCACCAGGATCTTCAGCAACAACTAAAGCAGCAGCATGTGCCATCTGATTGCCTTTACCAATAACAAAAGTATCAAAAGTGTACTTAGAGTTAAGTAATGCTTTTTTGCTACTTTGTTTAACGATATCGGGTAATTCTGTCTGAATTACTTCTTTATTTTTTTCAGGTTCTTTTTTCTCATTTTCAATAATAAAAACAGGAGTAACTTCTTCTCCTGTTAATTTAAAACCTGTTTCGACAATTTTAGCAGCAAGATTTTTTTCCCAATACTCTCTGTGTAAATCGGACGGTACTTCGATTGTTAATAAGTTATCCACTAAACTAATCGGTTTAGCTTGTTCAATCCAAGCATTAAAACTTGGAGGTGTTAATATCTTTCGATAGTCATCCTCCAACTCTTTCCATATATAGTCAATATTGGGCATAACGATCCCCCTAAAAAATAGATTCTAGTCTATTCTAGCACTTTTAAAAAAAGTTTTCCACTGATATTTTTTATTGTGGATAGTTTAGTAACAAAGGGGGGATAAAGTTTTCCACAAGTATAAAAAAGATGTGCATAAGTTTTATATAAATTTTATTATTCAGAAACTTATCAACAGGTTGTATCGTTGTTTAATTAGCTTTAATTTGAGTTGTTAACAACTTGTAAATGAAATGTGTATAACTTAATAACAGCTTGTTAACCTGTTGATAACTAACTTCTAACTTAGAAATAACTTTTTTATGAAAAATGTGTATTAACAGTTTTGTGGATTAAAATTTTAGACTGTGTATAACTTTTATAAAGAAAAGACTAGAAGGGGAGTTGACAAAAGTAGTGTTTTATTTGTATAATGTCATAGTCTGTCTAATGTGATTTAGAAAGCATATCTAGTTTTAGGAGGTGGATTGAATGAAAAGAACATATCAACCAAAAAAACGTAAACGTCAAAAAGTTCATGGTTTCCGTAAACGTATGAGCACTAAAAACGGTCGTCGTGTATTAGCAAGTAGACGTCGTAAAGGAAGAAAAACTTTAGCAGCATAAATCACTGAATCTTTGAGTCAGTGATTTTTTTTTATAAAAAAATGAAAAAATCTATGTCTTTGTGCTATGATAATGGTGTTTAGTACTAAGAAAAACTATAGAATTTAAAGGGTTAGATGAAATGAAAAAATCCTATCGTATAAAGAAAGAAAAAGAATTTCAAAAAATTATTTATCATAAAGATTCTTATGCCAACCGAAATTTTGTTATCTATATATACCCAGCAGAAAGTAATACTCATTTTCGTGTTGGATTATCAGTAGGTAAGAAAGTTGGAAATGCCGTTACAAGGAATAAAGTGAAACGTCGCATACGAGAATCACTATTTGAAATGAAAGAAACAATCAAACCAAACTACAATATTGTTGTAATCGCGAGACCTAAACTAGCAGATTTATCGTTAGGTGAAGTGAAGAGCAACCTTGAACATGTGTTTAAATTAGCAAATATAATAGAATAAGCGAGGGTTACGTTAGTGAAGAAAATGAAAAAATGGCTGCTAGTCCTAAGTATGGTTGGATTAGTGTTCCTATTAACAGCTTGTGGTACTGGAGAAGTAAGTACATCGAGTACAGGTTTATGGGATCGCTATATAGTTTATTATTTTGGCCAAGCTATAAAATGGTTATCATTTGGTAAAAGTTATGGGATAGGTATTATTATCTTTACCTTAATTATCAGAATCATTTTAATGCCTTTGATGCAATATCAAACAAAAAGTATGCGTAAAACGCAAGAGATACAACCCAAATTAAAAGAGTTACAACAAAAGTATGCTTCAAAAGATGCTGAGACAACTCGTAAGTTACAAGAAGAGCAACAACGTCTTTATAGTGAACATGGTGTTAACCCAATTTCAGGTTGTTTACCATTATTAGTACAAATGCCAATTATGATGGCTTTGTGGCAATCTATTTCAAGAACACCAGAACTTAAAACAGGTAGCTTTTTATGGTTAGAGTTGGGAAATATTGATCCATATTATATTTTACCTGTACTAGCCGCAGTCTTTACTTTTGCAAGTACGAAATTAACATCAATGGGGCAATTAGAAGTTCAAGGCTCAATGAAAGTTATGAACTATATGATGCCAGCTATGATTTTATTTATGGGTATTAATTTAGCCAGTGGTTTATCACTTTACTGGGTAATTTCTAATGGGTTCCAAGTAATTCAAACATTACTAATTAATAATCCATTTACTATTAGAAAAGAACGTGAAGAAGAAGCTCAGAAGAAAAAAGATATTGAAAAAGCTTTAAGAAAAGCAAATCAACCGAAGAAAAAACGTTAATTTTTATTAAACTTACTATACAGGGGGTTCTTATCGTGCCAAATTTTACAGGTGAAACCGTCGATCTAGCTATTCAAAAAGGATTATCTACACTTCAAATAACAAAAGAAAATGCAAAGATTGATGTTATTCAAGAAGCTAAAAAAGGATTTTTGGGCTTTGGTAAACAAGATGCTGTTGTAGCAATTGAAACAATCGAGTTAATGGAAGTTGTTGTCGATGAAGAAGTGAAAAAAGAAGTTATTGAAGAACTAGTTGTTGAAGAATCAACACCAGAAGTTTCTGAATCTAAATCAGAAGTAGTTGAGTTGATTAATTTAACAGATGATGAAGCTGTCACAGCTTTGGCTGTTTATCTAACAGATATAACAAGAGACTTAGGAGCTCCAGCTATGGTAAAGGTATCAAGAAATAAAGGAATTATTACTTTTAATCTTGATACTGATAAAAAAGGTTTACTAATTGGTAAGCATGGTAAGCTGCTTAATGCTATTCAATACTTATCTCAAGTTTATATTCATCGAATTGCGAAAAATCGTTTATCAATTGTTGTTAACGTTGGAGATTATCGTGAAAAACGTAAAGCAATTATCGAACGTCTAGCTAAACAAACATTAAGAAAAGTAAGAGAAACAGGTCAACCTGTTTTCTTAGAACCAATGCCAGCTTTTGAGCGTAAGCAAGTTCATTCAATCCTTTCATCAGAGTCAGATATTTCAACCCACTCTGAAGGAAATGAACCACATCGTTATTTAGTAGTTGAATTGAAAAAATAAGCTCTACATCAAATGATGTGGCTGAGTAAAATTTAGTGAATCTAGGCAGTGAAAACCAATCGGTTTTCACTGCTTTTTTGTTTGATTTGTCTGTTTTTGTTCATAAAATAATTATTAATTGAAAGTTAATGCTATAGAAATACTTGCATAGTGATTTAAATTGTATAAATATGTAATTAATATGAATAAGCCTTATTTTAGTGTTTTTTATTTGATGAATTTTTTCACATATGGACTTGCTCAATTGATTTTACATTATATACTATAGCTGAATGAGCAATCTAGGAGGATTATTATGGATAAAGCAAAAAGACAAGCAATTGTTAAACGGTTAATTATGGAGTATGACATCGCAAGTCAGAACGAATTGATGGAGAAGTTAGCTGAAGAAAATGTTCAAGTAGCACAAGCAACTATATCTAGAGATATTAGAGAACTAAATATTGTTAAAAGACATGACAGTAATGGAAATCTATATTATCGTCTTTTGAATAATTCTGTTTTGGGAATCAAAAAAAGAACAGATGAAGAAAGACTAATTCATGCTGTAGCAGAAACAGGCGTTTCACTAACACAAGTGGAATTTACCAATATTTTAACTGTGCTACCGGGGAATGGCCAAGTTGTAGGAGTATTAATTGACAGTATTAGAACTTCATATACTAAAATAATTGGTTGTATAGCAGGGGATGACACAATCTTAATTTTATCGAAAGATCGAAAAGATGCAGAAGAAGTTCATCGTTACTTCAAAAAATATTTATTCTTTAATTAACTTCTAATAAATCAAAAAAAAAAAGATGAATAATTTTGGTTATTAATAGAATATTTATTAGTGTAAAGCATCACATATATAAGTAAGCGCTGTCATTAGTGTGTTTAATATTAGTCAATGTGAATAATGATGTATATAACTCTTTATAAATGTCTTTTTGTCGACTTTTATTTTTATTTACTTTGTTAATCTGTGTTTGTAAATAAATTTAGGAGGTAATGATATATGAGTCGTCCAATTAATGTTTTTTCAGAAATTGGTAAGTTAAAAACAGTATTAGTTCATCGCCCAGGTAAAGAATTAGAAAATCTGATGCCAGATTATCTAGAAAGGTTACTTTTTGATGATATCCCTTATTTAGAACAAGCACAGAAAGAACATGATCAATTTGCAGAATTATTAGTATCTAAAGGAGTAGAAGTTCTTTATTTAGAAGATTTAGCAGCTGAGTCATTGATTAATGAAGAAATAAAAAATAAATTTATTGATCAATACTTAGAAGAATCAAATATTAAGAGTAAATCAGCCAAAGCAAAAGCTAAAGAAGTGTTATTAGCTTTACCAACTAATAGAGAATTAATTGATAAAACAATGGCTGGTATGCAAAAAGTTGAATTACCTAAATATGAATTAACTAGTTTAACAGATATGGTGGAATCAAGTTATCCATTTGTGATTGATCCAATGCCAAATCTTTACTTTACAAGAGATCCATTTGCAACTATTGGACATGGTGTGTCTATCAATCATATGTACGCAGAAACAAGAAATCGTGAAACTATTTATGGCCAATATATTTTTGATTATCATCCACGTTTTGCAGGAAAAGATATTCCAAAAGTATACAATCGTGACGAATCGACACGTATTGAAGGTGGAGATGAATTAGTACTTTCTAAAGACGTATTAGCAATTGGTATTTCACAACGTACAGACGCAGCTTCAATTGAAAAAATGGCTAAAAATATTTTTGATGCTGATATGGGATTCAAACATATTTTAGCATTCAATATTGGTGAATATCGTAAATTTATGCACTTAGATACAGTATTCACAATGGTTGACTATGATAAATTCTCAATCCATCCAGAAATCGAAGGAGATTTAGTTGTTTATTCAATCTCACAAGGTAAAGATGGTTTAGATATTATTCGTGAAGAAGATACCTTAGAACATATTTTATGTAAATATTTAAATCTTGATGAAGTTCATTTGATTCGTTGTGGTGGTGGTAATTTAACGGCTGCAGCAAGAGAACAATGGAATGATGGTTCAAATACTTTAACAATTGCACCTGGTGAAGTGGTTGTTTATGACCGTAATACAATTACTAATAAATTATTAGAAGAAGCAGGAGTTAAATTAAATTATCTTCCAGGTAGTGAGTTAGTTCGTGGCCGTGGGGGCCCAAGATGTATGAGTATGCCTTTAGATCGTGAAGACATTTAATTATAAAAATAATAGGAGTGAATAAAAAAATGACATCAATTTTTCAAGGACGCAGTTTATTAGCTGAAAAAGATTTTACTAGAGGAGAATTAGAGTATCTAATCGACTTTGGTATTCATGTAAAAGATTTGAAAAAACGTGGAATTCCTCATCGCTATTTAGAAGGAAAAAATATTGCTTTATTATTTGAAAAAACATCAACACGTACAAGAGCAGCTTTTACAACTGCTGCAGTTGATTTAGGAGCACATCCAGAATTTTTAGGAAAAAATGATATTCAATTAGGAAAAAAAGAATCAGTTGAAGATACTGCAAAAGTTTTAGGAAGTATGTTTGATGGAATTGAATTTCGTGGCTTTAGTCAAGAAGTTGTTGAAGGATTAGCAGAACACTCAGGAGTACCTGTATGGAATGGTCTAACAGATGAATGGCATCCAACGCAAATGATTGCTGACTTTATGACTGTTAAAGAAAACTTTGGAAAATTAGAAGGTGTAACACTTGTTTATGTAGGAGACGGCCGTAACAATATGGCAAATAGCTTATTAGTAACTGGAGCAATTTTAGGTGTTAACGTACGTATTTGCGCACCAAAAGAATTATTCCCAACTGAAGAAGTTGTTAATTATGCAGAAAATTTTGCTAAAGAATCTGGTGCAGAATTAATGATTACAGACGATGTAGCTAAAGGTGTTAAAGGTGCTAATGTTCTTTACACTGATGTATGGGTATCTATGGGTGAGGAAGATAAATTTGAAGAGCGTGTTAATTTATTAAGACCTTATCAAATTAATATGAGAATGCTTGAAAAAACAGAAAATATGGATGGCGATTTAATCGTTCTACACTGTTTACCAGCATTTCATGATACAGAAACAGAATATGGAAAAATGGTTGAAGAAAAATTTGGTGTAGCTGAAATGGAAATTACAGATGAAGTTTTTAGAAGCAAATATGGTCGTCAATTTGAGGAAGCAGAAAACAGAATGCATTCAATTAAAGCTATCATGGCTGCTACATTAGGTAATTTATTTATCCCTTATGTGAAATAAGTAACAATTACGAAGCAGCATGTTAGGCAAGACATGCTGCTTTTTTAGAAAAAATAATGGAATAGAGGTTGAAATAGATGGAAAAAAAAGTAGTAGTTGCTCTAGGTGGAAATGCCATTTTATCTGATGATGCTAGCGCACAAGCACAACAAGAAGCGCTTATTACGACTTCAAAACATTTAGTTAATTTAGTAAAAGAAAATTATAAACTAATTATTTCTCATGGAAATGGACCACAAGTTGGTAATTTATTACTTCAACAACAAGCTGCCAACTCGGATAAAAATCCAGCTATGCCATTAGATACATGTGTAGCTATGACTCAAGGAAGCATTGGTTATTGGTTAGCTAATGCTATGACAAATGAATTGAAACATGAAGGTATCGAAAAAGAAGTAGCAACTATTTTAACTCAAGTTATTGTAGATGAAAATGATGAGGCTTTTAAAAATCCAACAAAACCAATCGGCCCATTTTTAACGGAGGAAGCAGCAAAAGAAGAAGCTACTAAAACAGGAGCTATTTTTAAGGAAGATGCAGGTCGTGGTTATCGAAAAGTTGTGGCTAGTCCAAAACCAATCGGCATTCATGAAGCTAAAACAATTAATACACTAGTAGATAATGACGTGATTACGATTTCTTGTGGTGGTGGTGGAATTCCTGTTGTTGGGCAAGAACTTAAGGGAGTAGAGGCAGTTATTGATAAGGATTTTGCTTCAGAAAAATTAGCTCATTTAGTAAAAGCCGATATGTTTATTGTATTAACAGGAGTAGATAACGTTTATATCAACTATGGTAAAGAAAATGAGCAGAAATTAACTCATGTAACTGTAGAAGAATTAGAAGTTTATAAATCTGAAGGTCATTTTGCACCTGGAAGTATGTTACCAAAAATAGAAGCAGCTATTCAATTTGCTAAGAACAATCCAGGTAAACAAGCTATTATTACCTCTCTTGAATGCTTAGGAAAATTGAATGGTACTGAAGAAGTAGGAACAATTATCACGTTATAAAAAATAGTTTGTAGGAGAGATACGTATGGATATTAGAAAAGAGCTAGGAAAACAACATGAAGATTTTCGTCATCTCTCAGATCAAGATATTCAAAAACTCCGAGAGATAGGTGTCCCACATACTTATAAAAAAGGTCAAGTCCTCTATGATTTTGGAGATGAGCGATTATATATGTATTTTCTTGTATCAGGAGTAATAAGGTTTGAAAAAACTGATGATACTGGAACATTTAATTATCTACATTTTAAAAAAGCTAAATGTTTGTTATCTTATTTAGATCTTTTTTCGAATGAACCGTATTTTGTTTCAGCAATTGCTCATAATGACATCGAAGTTATTTCAATACCTACTAAACTATTTGAAGAAATTATTAGTAACAATACGCAACAGCTAGTTTATGCGTTGACACAACAGTCAGCATTGTTACGTACACAAATACTTAAGGTCCAAAAAGGAATATTAAATAATACTAATTATCGTGTTACAACAACTTTAGCTATCATTTATAAAGAATTAGGTGAAAAACAGTATCCTCAAGGTCATGTGACAGTTCCTTGTCCAATTACTGTAAATGATATAGCTCGGGCAAGTGGAACAACAAGAGAGACAACAAGTACTGTTATAAAAAAATTAACGGTAGCTAAAAAAATTGATTATCGCCGTAAATATATTACCTTCTTGGATACAAATTTTTTTAATGAGATTTTAAATAATTAAATTTGAAAACCTTTTAAGAAGAAAGGAGCCGTACAGTGAATTAGGCATTGTACATATATTAGCTATGGCAAAGGAAAAAAAGAAAAGAAAAGAGCTCAGCTCGTTTAGTATTTTGTTTATCATTATTATTGTTTTAGGTATTGTAACTAAATTGTTAAATGGTCAGGCATTTTCACCCCATGAATTATCTGATGGCACAATAGCAGATCATGTTATTGGGGCAAACATTTCGGATATTTTTATGTCTCCATTTAATGGATTTAAAGAAGCGATTGAAATTTGTGTATTTATTCTTGTTTTAGGTGGTTTTCTAAATATTGTTACTAAAACAGGTGCACTTGAATCGGGAATCCAACATGTTGTAAAAAAATTAAAAGGTAACGAAATCATTATTATCGTTATTTTAATGATTCTTTTTTCAATCGGTGGTTCTACATATGGTATGGCTGAGGAAACCATTCCATTTTATACTTTATTAGGAGCAACTATGGTAGCTTCCGGTTTTGATACCATAGTGACCATAGGAACCATTTTACTAGGATCTGGTTCTGGAGTTATCGGTTCAACAGTAAATCCTTTTGCAACAGGAGCAGCAATGGATGCTTTAAAAGGAATCGGAGTTGAACCTCAAGTAGGAACGATTATGATTGTTGGTTTTATCCTTTGGATTAGTACAACAGCTTTTTCTATCTACACAGTAACAAGTTATGCTAAGAAAGTAAAAGCGGACAAAGGGTCAACTATTTTATCATTACAAGAACAAGCTGATATGAAAGAACATTTTGGTCAAGATAGTGCTCAAGAATTAGAATATACGAAACAACATAAAAGAATCCTTTCTTTATTTGGGATTACTTTTCTTATTATGATTGTATCTTTAATACCTTGGGGTGAATTTGGCATTACTATTTTTGAAGGTTGGTCATCTATTTTAACAGGTAATAACTTAGGTGATTGGTACTTCGGTGATTTAGCTATGTGGTTCTTCATAATGGGGATTATAATTGCGTTAATCAATAAAATTCCTGAAAAAGAAATTATTAGTACATTTGTTGTAGGATGTGCTGACATGTTATCGGTTGTTTTAATTATTGTTGTTGCCAGAGGGGCTTCAGTATTGATGCAAACAACTCATCTAGATTTATTTATTCTGGATCGTGCAGCCGATGTTCTAAAAGGATTCTCACCAGTATTATTTGTGATTGGTGCATTTGTATTATATCTATTCTTATCATTCTTAATTCCATCTACTTCAGGTTTAGCGTATGTATCTATTCCAGTAATGGGTGCTTTGGCTAAGGAAGTTGGACTTAGTCCAGATGTTATGATTATGATATTTGTATCTGGTTGTGGTTTAATTAATTTAATTACACCAACATCTGGTGTTGTAATGGGTGGTTTAGAAATATCTAAAGTGAATTATTCAACTTGGATTAAATTTATTAAGAAGCCTTTAATTATCATGGGAGCAATCAATTTAATTATATTAATTGTTTCAATGTTAATTTTTAGCTAGAAATATCTAAATAAATTTGATATACTACCATAAATAGTCTAAGTACTGATGAGAAAAAACATTGCTTAAGCGAGTTTGGGATAGTGAAAGCCAAGCCAATGCTCAGAAGGAATCGCAACTATCTTAAAAAAACAATTTCATAATTTTTTAAAGAGGTTGGCTTTTCCAACAACAAGAGTGGTACCGCGGATGTTTAATTCGTCTCTTATTACATTATTTATGTGATAAGAGGCGAATTTTTTTATTATTGATGATAAGTCTGAGAGGAGAAAAAAGATGGATTACAAAAAACAAATAGTTGAAGATTTACAAAAGGCAATTGGTGAAGTATTAAGTGCAGAAGAGATTTATAATTTTATAGAGGTACCTAAAGCAAGCTCACATGGAGATTATGCTTTTCCTGTCTTTTCGTTAGCAAAAGTTTATCGTAAAGCTCCTAATATGATTGCAGAAGAACTGATTGATCAATTAGACAAATCGAACTACGATAATATCGTTGCAACAGGTGGTTATATTAACTTCTTCTTAAATAAAGAAGAAGTGAGTAAAGAAGTATTAAAAACAGTTATTACAGAAAAAAATAGTTATGGAGATTCTAACCTTGGAAAAGGTGGCAATGTGCCAATCGATATGTCATCTCCAAACATTGCTAAACCAATGTCAATGGGACATTTACGTTCAACAGTTATTGGTAACTCATTGGCGGAATTAGCAGCTAAAGTGGGTTACAATCCAATTAAAATCAATCATATTGGTGATTGGGGAACTCAATTTGGTAAATTGATCGTAGCATTTAAAAAATGGGGTTCTGAGGAACAGGTAAGAGAGAATCCAATTAAAGAGTTACTTGAGTTATATGTACGTTTCCATGAAGAAGCTGAAGAAACTCCTGAACTAGAAGATCAAGGCCGTGAGTGGTTTAAAAAGTTAGAAGATGGAGACGAAGATGCTATGCATCTTTGGGAATGGTTCCGTGAAGAATCATTAAAAGAATTCCAACAAGTTTATGATATGTTAAATATTACATTTGATTCATACAACGGTGAAGCATTCTATAATGATAAAATGGATCCAATTATCTCTGAATTAGAAGAAAAGAATTTATTAATTTCTGATGCTGGAGCAGATATTGTTAACTTAGAAAAATATGATGTGAACCCAGCTTTAATTAGAAAATCAGATGGAGCAACACTCTATATTACACGTGACTTAGCAGCTGCTGAATACCGTATCCAAAACTATGACTTTGTAGAAGCTTTGTATGTTGTAGGAAATGAACAAGCTATTCACTTCAAACAATTAAAAGGTGTATTAAAAGAGATGGGTAAAGATTGGTCTGATACAATAAAACATATTCCATTTGGTTTAATTACTTCTGGTGGTAAGAAATTATCAACAAGAAAAGGTCATATCATTTTGTTAGAAGAAGTGTTAAATGAAGCTATTAATAATACGATGAAACAAATTGAAGAGAAAAACCCAACTCTTGAAAACAAAGAAGAAGTTGCTCATCAAGTAGGGGTTGGAGCGGTAGTCTTCCATGACTTGAAAAATGACCGTATGAACATGTTTGACTTCAACTTAGATGATATTATTCAATTTGAAGGAGAAACGGGTCCATACGTACAATATACACGCTCTAGATGTGAAAGTATTTTAACGAAAGCTAATTGGTCAGTTGAAGATGTAGAAGAAAACTTAAGCTTATCAGATGTTGATTCATGGGAAGTTATTAAATGTCTAAACAATTTCCCTAATAAAATTGAAGAGGCTTATCAAAAATATGAACCTTCAGTGATTGCCAAGTTCTTAATTGACTTAGCTCAAAAATTCAATAAATATTACTCTAAACACAAAATCTTAGCAGATGATAGCGAGAAAAATGCAAGACTGTCACTTGTTTATTCTGTGTCAGTAGTAATTAAAGAAGGATTACGTCTGTTAGGGATTCAATCACCAGACATGATGTAAGATTAGTCATAGACAATGAAGGGTGTGAATTAAATGAAATTGATTGTAAAAGAGCTAAATGAAATGACTGCAGAAGAATTTTTTGAAGTAGCGAAAGAACGTGTGAAAGTATTTGTTGTTGAACAAACATGTCCTTATCAAGAGATTGATGAAGATGATAAAGTAGCGAAACACATTATTTTAAAAAATGACGATAACCAGATAATGGCTTACACAAGAATTATGAACCGAGTTGACTATGTTACATTTGGTCGAGTATTAGTGGTTGAAGAGTTCCGTGGACAAGAGTTAGGTAAGAAAATAGTCGAATTAACATTAGCAGAAATTAATCAATTGAATTTAAAAAAAGATATCAAGATTTCAGCACAAAACTATTTGACTGATTTTTATGGATGCTTTGGTTTTGAAGTTATTTCTGATGTGTATTTAGAAGATGATATCCCTCATATTGATATGTTATTGAAAGTAAATTAAATAATAAAAATGTCCTTGTCAGTTATGATAAGGACATTTTTTACGATAGAAATTATTAAAGAGTTATGTAAGTTGGTTCATAATTGAGATATGATAAGATTTTTTCGAAATCATGAAATTGAATCATTAAAGTAGTTGTATTAATATTTGGATGAAATCCAACAGTATTATTGAAGTCTATATCTTTATCAATGATAACAGTAATTTGATTAGTTTCATTTTGTGGTAAAGCAAGAGGTGTGACTGAGCCAGCTGGAACTCCTAAAAGTGTACTGAGTGTTTCTTCTGAGACAAATGATAATCGTTTTTCATCCAGTAATTCAGCTAACTTTTTTAAGTCAGCTTGTTTTTCATCGTGTAAAATAACGAAATAAATCTTTTTACCTTTTTTAGATTTTAAGACGAGATTTTTAACCTGTGGGCCAGGTAAATTGAATGGGACATTTTTGACAGATGTGATAGCTGGGTGATCAACTTTTAAAAAATCAATATTTAATGAGTCTAACAAATTATAAGCAAGTTCTTCTGTTTTATACATAATTTATATCTCCTTTATTAATTGAAAATAGTAGATGTTAATAATTAAAAGTAGTTAATTCAATTATACTCCTATTATGTTTTATATCTAGTTTATAAACGTTTGGTTGCGTCAAGAATTATGTGTAAATGGAAAAAACCATTCTGTCGGTTAAGTTAAAACATTGATTCTAATGTATCTTGTATTTCTTTAAAACCTTTATGAATCCGACACAAAAATTTCTGATTAT
>NZ_JBMEAO010000012.1:0-109678 GCF_048815235.1 Vagococcus fluvialis | reverse complement strand
ATATAATAAAATTGGCTGTAAATCAGAAAAATAAACCAATAGATAACAAAAAAGAATCGGAATCCAAAAATCTTTTTAAGATTTTCGAATTTCGATTCTTTTATTTAAGAACTGTAACTACTTATGTTACAGCCTCGCTTTTTTTATTTCTTCTGTAATGGCACTAAAAGCTCAGTCACAAAGTCGTTAATATTAGTTGTTGACCAATAATCAACAACATATCTTTCGAATGAACCTTCTTCAAGAGCATAGTCATTTTCATCTGCCCATGTTTGAATCATTTCATATTTTTCATTAATAGTTTTAGGATCACCAATATGATACAAAGAAGCATACATGGTGTAATTGATTTCTTGACACGGTATGGTTTTGCTTAATTGCCCTACAGGTTGTTGGATGATATTTGCTTGGGTGATGGTACCAGCCATTTTCTCTTGAAAAGAGGAGAAATTGAGAATCACAGGTCCAGTTATTTCACAGTTGTTTTTTTCTAAGTAATTAACCCAAGGTATATTAATAACAGATTCTTGGTATTGATAATCAAAAGGTTGCTCTAAATAATAGTATTTAGTAGGAGGTAAAAATTTGATATTGATATGTGTTAAGTTGTTTTTAATCACCATTGAAGCTTCTCTTAATAGATTGTACCAATCGTTGATTGCTGTATGGCAGTCAACGATTCTTTGTTTTTCAATCGTTAACTCATCTAGTTTTGAAATGAAGTTTTGTTCGTGGTAAAAATAAGTTTTATTATTTTGAACACCATGCATTTCTTGGAGCTTAAAACCGATTTGTTTGTAGTATTTAATAACAGGAATTAAGTTCATAGTATCACGGGTATAATAACGATAGCCATTAACAGGACAAATTCTATCTGGAATGACAACACCGATTTCTTCATAAAAACGAAGGGCTTTTTTTGATATGTGACATTCTCTTGAAACTTGACCAATCGTAAAAAGTTGGCGTTTACACAATTGACAGTACTCTTCAGCTTCTTTAGGAGCTAGTTTATCTTTTAAACACATTTCCACGCCGACATGAGTCATTTTAATGTTCCTCCCCTTAGGTAATCCCTTTCAAAATAAGTAACTAATTAAATGTAAATCATACTATCTAGTAGTTATAAAAAAATGTATTTCTATCTTCTATTGAAAACTTAAGTCTATTCTAACCCATCAATATAGGCTTTTGCAAGATGAGAAGGTAACTGTGACGTTAAGGGGACAGTTTTATTTATGTTATTTTATATAACTGTAAACGCTTGCTTTTAACGTGTTTTTTATAGATAGCGTTATTTAATAAAATAAAAATTTTTATAAAAGCTGTTTTTGTGACTAAAAAGAGAATACTTTTTAAAAATAAAATCAAAAGTAAGTGATCCAAAGAGTAAAAAAGACTGTGTTATCGTTGAAAGTGAAGTTTTTAACAAATAAATAATGATTGTTGTTGACCTTCCATCTAAGGGGATGATGTAAAGTAACATTATAAATTAAATAACCAAAAAGATGGAGGAAAAAAAGATGGCTTATGATGCTTTAGGAATGGTGGAAACAAAAGGTTTAATCGGATCTATTGAAGCGGCAGATGCAATGGTAAAAGCAGCAAATGTTTCTTTAGTAGGTAAAGAAGTAATTGGTGGAGGCTTAGTAACTGTTTTAGTACGTGGTGATGTTGGTGCGGTAAAAGCAGCTACTGATGCTGGAGCAGCTGCAGCTCAACGTGTTGGGGAATTAGTATCTGTTCATGTCATTCCAAGACCACACGGCGAAGTTGAAACTATTTTACCGAAAAAATAAGAACATCATCAAAAGGAGAACAGCATGGAAAGTAAAAAAACAGATGTAAGAATGTCATCTAAACCAGTGTCATATGGAACTGCAGATGACAAAATGAAAGCGCTGAACAAAAAATTTAGAAGAACAGGGATTTCCAATGGTTTAATCTCAGGTTTGACTTACGGAATTTATTCAACCTTAGTAATGGTGGCTAGTGGTTATGATCCATTAGTTAGTGCAGCGGGAATTTTAGCAGCACCTTTTATATGCTCAGGTTTAAATGATTTATTTGCAGGTATTTTCTTACTCTTTTTCAATGCTAAAAAAGGACGCCTTAAAGAAATGCGTCGTACATTAAAAACGAAACCAGGTAAGTTATTAGTTTTAGGATTTTTATTAGGAGGTCCAATTGCTAATGGAGCTTACCTAATTGGGTTAGCTTTAGCAGGTGTATATGCTATTCCAATCTCAGCGACTTGTGCTTTATTTGGAGCTTTGTTTGCTTGGATTTTCTTAAAACAACGTCCAACAGCTCGAGTAATTGTCGGAATGCTTATCTGTGTGGTAGGTGCAATTGTTATTAACTGGACCAAACCAGAAGGAGCTGAAAACTTCACATTAGGTATTATTTTTGCTTTAGTAGCAGCTATTTGTTGGGGATTAGAAGGCGTGTTATCAAGTTTTGGTGGAGCTATGATTGATACAGACGTTGCGGTAAATATGCGTGAATTAATTTCAGGATTAGTTGTTTTAGTATTAATTGTTCCAGCAGTTGGGGCATTTCCATTATTAGGAGAGACATTTTTAGCGATTAAACCTGTTTATTGGTTAATCCTTTCAGGACTTAGCGCAGCTGTTTCATTCTTAACTTGGTATAAAGCTAATTCAACAGTTGGGACTGCTATTGGTATGTCACTTAATGTTACCTATGCTTTCTGGGGTGTCTTATTCTGCGTCCTATTCTTAAATCAACCATTAACAACAACAATTGTTGTCGGTTCAATTGTCATTGTGTCTGGAGCTATTTTAGTAACAATGAATCCACTAGATCTTTTAAAAAAGGAGAGTGAATAACATGTTACTACCAACAAGAATGGCCGTTTTAAATCACTTAGAAAAAGTAGAGATAGCTAATTTAGATGAAGTAATGGCTAGTTTGAAATCTGATTATGGTTCAGAAAAACAGTTCAACAAAGAATTGTATTTAGATCATTTAATGGCTCTTGAAGCAAATGGCTATCTTTCTTTAAAAAATTACAAATTAGGTACTGATGATGAGTTGGTTTTATCTTTTGAAATAACGGATGATGGTCGAGCTGCAGTGGACAAGTATGTCCCTCAAGCTTACCGATAAGATAATGGAGGTTAAGCGATGAAATATCATGGTGAAGAAGCTCTTGGGCTAATTGAAACAATAGGATTAGTACCAGCTTTAGATGCAGCAGATAAAATGCTTAAAGCATCTAATGTGGAATTAGTTTCTTATGAAAATATAGGATCAACCCTTGTGACAATTATGGTTAAAGGTGATGTAGCCGCTGTTGAAGCCGCTGTTGAAGCTGGGGCTCAAGCAGCCTCAGCAATTGGAACACTTACAGCAAGAAATGTTATGCCAAGACCAATTCCAGCAGTTGGAGAAATCGTTTCAATTTATGATGTGGATATCGAGGAGTAAGGAGAAAACTATATGAGAAGTTATGAAGCAATTGGTGCGATCGAAACATTTGGTATTGTTTTTGTACTAGAAGCAGCTGATGCGATGTGCAAATCAGCTGACGTTGAGTTATTAGGATTTGAAAACGTGGCTTCAGGGTATATCTCAGTTATTGTACGTGGAGATGTAGCAGCTTGTAAGCAAGCCGTTGAAACAGGCGTAAAAGCAGTGGAAGCAATGGGAGCTGAAGTTTATAGTTCAGTGGTTATTCCTAGTCCTCATTTAGATTTAAGAAAAATAATTGATCGTTACCAGTTAACAACAGAGCTTTAAGAAATGAGGGAATGAGATGTCTTTTGAAGATAAGGATTTGCAATCCATTCAAGAAGCTAGAATTTTAGTTGAGAGGGCAAAAGTAGCTCAAGAAACCCTAAAAGAATATGAACAATCTTACTTAGATAAATTGGTAATAGGTTTGATTGACTGCTTCAATTCAGAATCAACTAAAGTTATTAAACAAATAAATGAGTCTCTTCGATTAGGAAATGAGAAAGATGAAATCGAATTATACCAACGATTCATTAATAGTTTTAAAGAAGACTACGAGTTAAAACAATATGTTGGTTTATTACATTTTGACAAGTCAAATAATCCAACAGAAGTTGGTATTCCACTAGGTGTTATTGGCGTTAAATTACCAGCAACTAATTTGGTTCTAAATTTAATGTATACAACATTAATTTGTCTTAAAACGGGGAATTCACTAGTTGTAATACCGGACAAACAGGCTGTTGAGGAAACAAGTCAGTTAGTCCATATGATAAGTCAACTTATTACTAAAGTTCATGGACCAAATAATGTTATTAGTTGCATGCAAAGTGTCTCTAAACTTGGGATAAGAGAGTTATGTAATCATGAGTTTCTTGATTTATTTATCAATATTGGATCGACAGATTGTATTGAAGTTATTGAAACAAGTAAAACACCATACATTTTTGGTGGTGTTGGTTCTTCACCTGTTTTTATTGAAAGAAGTGCCAATATTAATCAAGCTTGTCAGAGTATTATTACAAGTCGTTCTTTAAATAATGGTTTATTACCTGGAGCTGAACAGTATGTGATTGTCGAAAATACGATCGCAGAATTAGTAAAACAGCAACTGATTTCTGAAGGTGCTTATTTTATGAATCAAGAAGAGGAAGGACTACTCTTAAATCTAATTTTCCCAAATCACGATAAGTTAGCCTCCAATTACATTGGAAAAACGGCTATTTATTTGGCTCAAAAAGCGGGATTTAATGTTCCTAGTACCACAAGAGTATTAGTTTCTGAACAGCCTTATATCAATGATGAAAATCCATACGCTGAAGATTTACCCATTCCTTTATTAACTTACTATCTTGAACCGGACTGGTTAAGAGCATGTGAAAAGTGTATTGCCTTATTAGAGTATAAAAAGAATGGTCATACTTTAGTAATTCATTCAGAAAATGAACAGGTTATTACAGAATTCATTTTAAAAAAACCAGTGGGTCGTGTCATTGTTAATGGATTAGGTGGATTAAATAGCATTGGAATCGATTCTAAATTGGCAACGTCAATGATCTTAGGTGGCTTAACAACTAATAAAGGTTTTTCAGCAGAAAATGTGACACCAAAAGACTTAACTTACCGACGTCGTGTCGCTTATCAAAATGGAAATCATTTAAGTCAATCAAAAGAAACGACTGAAAAAGTGATTGATGGTTTAGATGAGTTGAACGTATTTGCAGATTTATTAAAAGAAATAATCAATTAAAAGAAAAGCGAGGGACTTTAATGGATATCAAAGAGTTTTCAGAAAAGTTAGCTGAAGCAACTAAAGAGCTTGGCGTAGATGAAAGAGAAGCTTTATTAAAAATGTTTTCTTCTGTAACACGAGAAATCGAACAAGAAGAAGCAAGTGGTGTTTATGTAGGTGATGGTGGTCAAACTGAGTTACCTGAAGGCATTACAGATCGTTTACAAGCCTTAAAGGACAACTATTTAACAAAAGTACCTACCATTACAACTCATAGAGCACGTGCAATTACTAAAATTGCCAAAGAAAATCCTGGTATGCCTAAGAGTGTTCTTAGAGCGAAATGTTTTAAATATTGTTGTGAAACAGCACCATTAGTGATTCAAGAAAATGAATTAATTGTCGGGGCACCAAATGGAGCGCCTAGAGCTGGAGCTTTCTCACCTGATATTGCATGGCGATGGATGGAAGAAGAGTTAGAAACAATCGGAAGTCGTCCGCAAGATCCATTCTTCATTTCAGAAGAAGACAAAAAAATCATGCGTGAAGAGTTATTCCCATTTTGGAAAGGTCAATCAGTTGATGAATATTGTGAAGACCAATTCCGTGATGCAGGTGTTTGGGAATTATCTGGTGAATCATTTGTATCAGATTGTTCTTATCACCAATTAAATGGTGGTGGGGACTCAAACCCAGGATACGATGTCATTTTAATGGGTAAAGGGATGTTAGACATCCAAAACGAAGCGAAAGAATATTTGGAAAATTTAGACTATGAGAACCCAGATGATATTGAGAAAATCTACTTCTATAAATCAATCATTGATACGACTGAAGGGGTAATGATTTATGCGCAACGTTTATCTGACTATGCTTTAGAATTAGCCAATAAAGAAAGTAATCCAAAACGTAAAGCTGAACTTAAAGAAATTGCTAGAATCAACGCAACAGTACCTAAATACAAACCATCTTCATATTGGGAAGCGATCCAAGCAGTTTGGACAATTGAATCATTACTTGTTGTTGAAGAAAATCAAACAGGTATGTCAATTGGACGTGTGGACCAATACATGTATCCATTCTTTAAAGCTGATATGGAATCAGGTCGTATGAATGAATTCCAAGCATTTGAATTATCAGGTTGTATGTTAATTAAAATGTCTGAAATGATGTGGATTACAAGTGAAGGTGGCTCTAAATTCTTCGCTGGTTACCAACCATTTGTCAATATGTGTGTTGGTGGTGTGAATCGTCAAGGAATAGATGCAACTAATGAATTAACTTATCTATTAATGGATGCTGTTCGCCACGTAAAAGTCTATCAACCGTCATTAGCCTGTCGTATTCATAATAAATCACCTCGTGAATACTTGAAAAAAATCGTGTCAGTGGTTCGTGCGGGTCTAGGTTTCCCTGCTTGTCACTTTGATGATACGCATATCAAGATGATGCTTTCTAAAGGCGTTAGTATTGAAGACGCTAGAGATTATTGTTTAATGGGTTGTGTAGAACCTCAAAAATCTGGCCGTTTATACCAATGGACTTCAACAGCCTATACACAATGGCCAATTTGTATTGAGCTAGTTCTTAACCAAGGTGTGCCATTATGGTACGGCAAACAAGTGACACCAAACTTTGGTGGAATTAATGATTTCAAAACTTATGAAGAGTTTGAACATGCTGTTAAAGAACAAATTAAACATGTTACTAAATGGTCTTCAGTTGCAACTGTTATTACTCAACGTGTGCACCGTGATTTAGCACCAAAACCATTAATGTCATTAATGTATGAAGGCTGTATGGAAAGTGGTAAAGATGTGTCTGCAGGTGGAGCGATGTATAACTTTGGACCAGGTGTAGTTTGGTCAGGTTTAGCAACTTATGCTGATTCAATGGCAGCAATCAAAAAATTAGTTTTTGAAGATAAAAAATACACTTTAGCTGAGTTAAACGAAGCTTTAAAAGCTGATTTTGTTGGTTACGATCAAATCCGTACGGATTGCTTAAATGCACCTAAATTTGGTAATGATGATGATTATGCTGACTTAATTGCTTCAGACTTAATTCACTTTACTGAAACAGAACACCGTAAATTTAAAACATTATACTCAGTTTTAAGTCACGGAACATTATCTATCTCAAACAACACACCTTTAGGTCAACTAACAGGTGCATCTGCCAATGGACGTAGCGCTTGGACGCCTTTATCAGATGGTATCAGTCCAACTCAAGGTGCAGACTATAAAGGACCTACAGCGATTATTAAATCTATTTCAAAAATGTCAAATGACACAATGAATATTGGTATGGTTCATAACTTTAAAATTATGTCTGGACTTTTAGATACGCCTCAAGGTGAAGAAGGCTTAATTACGTTATTAAGAACAGCAAGTATTTTAGGAAACGGCGAAATGCAGTTTAACTACTTAGATAACGAAACGTTAATCGATGCCCAAGCTCATCCTGAAAGATACCGTGATTTAATTGTTAGGGTAGCAGGCTACAGTGCCTTCTTCGTTGAGCTATGTAAAGACGTTCAGGATGAAATCATCAGTAGAACAATGTTAACAAAAATTTAGTACATCATATATAAGGAGTTGAAACAAGTGGTAAATGAAAAAGCAAGCGCAATCGAAAGACAAGCGATGGTGTTTAATATTCAAAAATACAATATTTATGATGGACCAGGTATTCGTACCATTGTGTTTTTAAAGGGCTGTCCTCTTAAATGCCAGTGGTGTTCGAATCCAGAGGGAATCTCTCAAAAGTATGAAGTAATGTATAAACAAAATAATTGTATTGATTGTCATGCTTGCGTAGATGTTTGTCCACTAGGAATTCACTATATTGATGAAGAGGGGCATCATCAAGTCAGAAGAGATATTACTTGTAATGGCTGTAAAGCCTGTGTTGCTGTCTGTCCCAAAGCAGCGCTAAACATTACAGGTGAAGCTAAAACAATTTCTGAGTTAATGGAAGTTGTTCATGAAGATGATGCTTTTTATGAAATGTCAGGTGGTGGTATTACACTCAGTGGTGGTGAGTGTACTGCCCAACCTGAAGTAGCTTTAGCGTTACTAAAAGCGTGTAAAGAAGACGGAATAAATACAGCCATTGAGACATGTGGTTATACTCGAATGAAAAAAATGTTTGAAATTGCTGAATATGTAGATTTATTCTTGTTTGATTTAAAACATATGGACCCAGTTCGCCATAATGAGTTAACAGGTGTTAGTAATGAGCGTATCTTAAAAAATTTACAAGAGTTATTAAGACTTGGCTACGACATTCAAATTAGAATGCCAATGTTGAAGCAAGTGAACTGTAGTAAGGAAGAAATTAAAGCCGTTATTGATTTTTTATTACCTTATAAAGATTATGAAAACTTTAAAGGAATTGATTTATTACCTTATCACAAAATGGGTGTAGCTAAGTATGGTCAACTAGGACTTGAATATCCAGTTGAAGGAGATCCAAGTCTAAGTGATCAAGAATTAGACCAGATCGAAGAATGGATTAAAGAATATGATTTTCCAGTACAAGTCGTTAGACATTAGGAAGGAGGAGTTAGGATGGCCAATATAGAGCGAATCATTCAAGAATCTGTCCCAGGTAAACAAGTTACAATGTTACATGTTATCGCCTCCCCAATCGAAGATATCTATGAAGCTTTAGGGATTGATTCAGATGGTGCTATTGGTATTTTAACTCTCTCTCCTTATGAATCAGCAATAATTGCAGCAGATATTGCTACTAAATCAGCAGATGTTTCTATTGGTTTTTTAGATCGTTTTACAGGTTCAGTTGTTATTAGTGGTGATGTTCAAAGTGTTGAAATTTCTTTACAAGCTGTTTCAGATTTTCTAGCGAGAACTTTAAATTTTACAGTTTGTGACGTTACAGTTTCATGAAGGACAAAAAAATATTACTGATTGGACCAAGGAATAGCGGGAAAACAACATTAGCCCACTTCTTAGAAGAACTTGATAAGCCAATCAGAAAGCAAGCCCATATTGTCTATGGGAAAAAAACAATAGATACACCTAGTACTTATTTAGAAAGTCCCTGGATGAGACAGCATATTATATCTTTACAACAAAATGCTTCGTTAGCTCTTTTTCTATATCCCTTAAATAATCAAAGGAAAAGTTATCCGCCAGGCTTTACGCAGGTGTTTAGAATTCCAGTGTACGGAGTTGTTACTTATACTCACAAAGATTGTTTAAATCTAGAAGTAAAAGAAGACGTTGTAAAAAAATTAAAAGAAGTAGGTCAGTTTGAAGAAATTATTTTTATCAATGTAGAGAATCAAGATGAGATGGCAAGAAAATTAAAAATTATCAAGAAAGGAGGTAAATAAATGAATTATTTTCAAATGGGAACACAAATTATATCTGGAAATGGTGCATTAAACGCATTAAAAGATATGGATATGACATCTGTTTTAATCATTTGTGATCCTTATATGGTTGAATCAAACAAAGTAGAGGATATTACAACTATTTTAGCTGAAAAAGGAGTTACATTTAATATTTTTTCAGATATTATTCCAGATCCGACAATTGAGGTCGTGGTTCAAGGTGTTGGAGCAATTTCATCATGTCAAGCAGACACAATTATCGCTTTTGGTGGTGGTTCTGCTATTGACTCAGCAAAAGCAATTAAAGAAGTTTATAGTCAGTCTTCGACTCAAAGAATTCAATTAATAGCGATACCAACAACTAGTGGAACAGGAAGTGAAGTAACAGCTTTCTCAGTTATTTCAGATAGTCAAAAAGCAGAAAAATACGCTTTAGTAGATGCAAGTATGATTCCTGACATTGCTATATTAGAACCGAAATTAACGGAAACTGTTCCAAGTCACATTACAGCCGATACTGGGGTTGATGTGATGACTCACTGTTTTGAAGCTTATGTTTCCTTAAAGGCAACAGACTTTACTGATGCTTGTGCTGAAAAAGGATTAAGAATTGCTTGGGAAAATTTGGTTCAAGTTGTAGAACATGGTGAAGATTCATTAGGACGAGAAAAATTATTAAATGCTTCTTGTTTGGCAGGTATTGCTTTTAATGAAGCCTCACTGGGAATTTGTCATAGCTTGGCTCATGCTTTAGGAGCTAAGTTTCATATTCCACATGGGAGAGCCAATGCTTTATTACTTCCCCATGTTATTGCATATAACGCAGGAATGGACTTGAATCAAGAAACAGAAACTCTATTAAAATATGAAGCAATGGCTAAGTTATTAGGCATTCAATCAGGCACTAAAAGAGGGACTGTTCAAAGTATGATTGCTCAATTAAATCGTCAAACAAAAAGAATGGGTATCCCTAAATATGTGACAGATTGTGGCGTTGACAAAGAAGTTTTTGTTAATGAAATTCCTGAAATGGCAAGACTTGCTATGGCAGATACATGTACACTAACTAACCCTAGAATTCCTACAAGTAAAGAATTAGAGCAAATTTACTTACAGCTATGTCAGGGGGGCTATTGATGAAATTTATTACTGAAATTGATTTACGAAATGAGTATCGTCAACGCCCTTTTGAAACTTACCAGTTAGGAAAGTTGGATAGATTAACTTCGGAAGCTAAGCAATTTTTACAGGATAGACAAGTAGAGATAATTAGAGAGGATCACTCAGCAGCTTCTAAAGTGATTAATGAAATGAACGAGGAGAAGCAGTGTTTAGACAAGTCTTTTTACTTAAAAGCACAGTTACTTTATATATCAACTCTTCAGGTCATTCTATTAGCTAAAAATTATCATTCAGACATTTGTGAAGAGCTTTACTCAATTAGCTTGATTATTAAACAACTAGCTAGTGATAAAAATCAAGAATTTAGTTTACAAATGCCAAATGATAATCAGTTACCAAAGCAAGATAATATCACTTTAGATAAGCTATTTAGTCAAGAAGGAGAGCTTCTAGTTATGCTTTTTAATCTCGATACGAAGCTTAATCTGTTTATGTTAGAGCATGAAGATTGTTTCACTGAGGAGCAACAAAAACAATTAGACATAATTAGTTTAAGAGTAAAACATTTAACGGCACACTTAATAGGAGAATAGGCATGAAAAAATCCCACTATGATATATCTCAATCCAATCAATTCATTAATGAATTTGAAGAAGTCATGGTTAAACCTAAATTAAATACATCAACAACCTACTTTACTGGAGTTGATTTAGGAACAGCTTGTGTAGTATTAGCAGTTCTTGATGAATCAGGGAAACCAGTGGCTGGAGCTTATGAATACGCAGATGTGGTCAGAGATGGGATGGTTGTCGATTATTTAGGAGCCATTGAAATTGTGACAAGGTTAAAAAATAAAATCGAAGCAAATTTAGGTTGTGAGCTACTTTATGCTGCATCTGCTATTCCACCAGGCACGCACGCTCTTGATTCAGGAGCTATTAAAAATGTGATTGAAGCATCTGGATTTGAGCTTGTAAGTGTTTTAGATGAACCCACAGCTGCTAACCAATTATTAAATATTAAGAATGGTGCAGTTGTTGATATTGGTGGTGGTACAACAGGAATTTCTATTCTAGTTGATGGCGAAGTGATAGATGTTTCAGATGAAGCAACAGGAGGGACTCATTTTTCTCTTGTGGTATCTGGTTCTTACGGAATACCTTTTGAAGAAGCAGAAATTTACAAACGAAATCCCAAAAATCATCAAGAGCTTACAACTACTTTAAAGCCAGTGATTGAAAAAATAGCATCTATTATCAAAAGGCAAGTGTCTAGTTATCCAGTAGATGAGGTTTATTTGGTCGGAGGAACGGCTTGCTTAACTGGAATGGAAGATATTATTGAAAGTTACTTAGGTATTCCAACTCATAAACCAATTAATCCCATGTTTGTGACGCCACTGGGAATTGCTAAAAATTGTTATAACGAACAAAACAAATAAAGGAGGTTGCTATCTATGGATTGTCGCATTATTAAAGCTCCTGGAGAAAATACTCTAGCTATACTAAATAGAAGAAAAGGTTCCAGAGGAGATATCGAAAATCCAGGTGCTGTCGGTTTAGTACAAGGAAAACTAATTGAAATGGTCTGTGCTTCTGATATTGCTGAGAAGGCAGTAGGTGTCACAGTTGAAGATATTAGAGGAACTTGTCCACAAAATATGATAATGTTGGCTATTTTTGGAGATGTAGCTTCTGTAACAGCAGCAATTGAACAAATTAAGTTGAGGGAGAAGAAAAGAGAATGGTTATAGCAGAATTAATAGATACTGTTTGGGCTACTCGAAAATCTGATCAACTTAACGGCATAAAGTTTATGTTAGCAGAAATTAAGGGTGGCACAAAAGAAGGTGAACGCCTAGTAGTTTGTGATGTGATTGGGGCAGGGATAGGTGATAGAGTCCTTGTTACTTTTGGATCAAGTGCTAGAAGAATGTTAGAAAATGACTTAATACCTGTTGATGCTGCAGTTATTGGCATTATTGATGAGAGTTGTGAATCAGTTTAAGGATTAAGAAAAGAGGATGTCCATGAAAAGATTAATTTGTTGTGCAGACATTGAAACAGCGCATAAACAAGGTGAAACCTATCTAATCATAAATGAAGAAACGATTGTGACACCTTTAGCAAAAGATTTAATGGAAGAATACCAAATTGAAATTCAACACGAAAGCGATTGTATTCAACAGAACCTACGTGAAGGAGAAGATATGGGTTTAAGTTTTTCTAAGGAATCATTGATTGCTTTACTTAGAAAGGTTTTAACCGAAGGAAATGCTCCTACAAGTTACTTTGAAGCAAAAACTCACAAAAATGGGTTGAAAGTAGTTAATGGTGAAACAGTTAAATTATCTAAATTTGAAACAGGCAAAGAAGGAGATAAAGTTTTTTATCAAGAGCTTATCGGAAAAAAAGAAATGTCTGTTAACGCGGGTATGTTAGAAATAACAGACACAACCTTTGATTTGGAATTAACTGAAAATGAAATTAATTACGTTATTTCAGGTTCACTATTGATTATTATCGACGGTATAGAATTTCATGCTAAAGCAGGTGATACACTCTTCATTCCAAATCAATCAAAAATTACATGGTGTGTTAAAGATCACGCAAAACTATTTTACGTGACTGGGCCTACTAAGTGAAGCAAGGAGTAGAAGATGAGAGAATCAATAGGATTAATCGAAACGATGGGAATAGTAGCAGCAATTGAAGCTAGTGATGTCATGCTAAAAACATCTAATGTAAGGCTCCTTAACAAAGAAATTGTTAAAGGCGGCTTAGTGACGGTTATGATTACAGGTGATGTTAGCGCAGTTAAAACAGCAGTTGATTCTGCAGTCGTAGCTGTTAATCGCTTAGGTGAAGGTCTATTAGTTAGTTCGCATGTTATCGCTAGACCAGACAAAAGCATTGATTGTTTGCTTCCTAAAGTAAATCAGAAAACTAGTGTGGATCTAAAAGAAGTAGAAGAGATTGTAGTCGAACAAACAGTGGAAGTTATTACTTTGAGTGATGAATCAGAAGAAATAGAGATAGACTTACAAAGTGAGTTATCTCAAGAAGATATAAAAAACTTATTAGATAACAGTCAAAAGGAAGCAGCAAGAAATTATTTACTAGATAAAACAGTTGCTCAACTAAGAGAAATGGCTAAGCAACATAGTGATTTTGTTATTGAGAGAAAAGAGTTGTATCGTACCAATAAATCTGATTTGGTAGATGGCATTATTGACTATTTAAGTAACAAATCATAAATGAAATGAGGAAGTGTGAATGGTGAAGTTAGATAAAGATTTGTGTTCAATTCAAGAAGCACGAAACTTAGCTGAAAATGGGAAAAAAGCAGCCAATGAATTAGCTGATTTTTCAAATGAACAAATAGATAAGATTTTAAAAAATATGAGAGATGCCATTGAGAAACAAGCTTTATCACTAGCTAAATGGGCAGTTAAAGAAACAGGTTTTGGTAAAGTTGAAGATAAAGCTTATAAAAATCATGCGGCATCTACACTTTTGTATGAAGAAATCAAAGATCAAAAAACAATTGGAATTATAAATGAAGATAAAGAAAAAGGAACATTCGATGTAGCAGAGCAGGTTGGACTAGTTCTAGGAATTGTTCCATCAACTAACCCAACATCAACAGTTATTTTTAAATCAATGATTGCAATTAAATCACGAAATGCGATTTGCTTTGCACCACATCCAACAGCTGCTGAATGTACTAAGATGGCAGCAGATATATTAAATCGTGCAGCAATTGAAGCGGGAGCTCCTGAGAACGTGATTGGTTGTGTGTCTACACCGACAATGGCTTCCACTAATGAATTACTACATTCACCGCATATTTCACTTATTATTGCAACTGGTGGACCAGGGATGGTAAAAGCAGCTTATAGTTCTGGAAAACCAGCAATTGGTGTAGGAGCAGGTAACTCACCAGCTTATATTGAATCAACTGCAGATATTAAAAAGGCAGTTGCTACTATTATGGCAAGTAAAACTTTTGATAATGGAACCATTTGCGCCTCAGAACAATCGATCATTTGTGAAAGAAAAAATGAATTAGAAGTTGTTAAAGAGTTTGAGTCGCAAGGCGGTTATTTCATGTCTGAAGATGAAACTAGTCGTGTGTGTCAGCTATTATTTAAAGCTGGAAATGCAATGAATGCTAAATTTGTTGGTCGAGATGCTCACGTGATTGCTGAAGCTGCGGGAATTACTATTCCAAAAGATACAAAAGTATTACTTGGTAGACAAGGTGGAGTAGGAGCACAATATCCGTTATCATTTGAAAAATTAACAACTGTTTTAGCCTTTTATGTGGTAGATGATTGGGAAGAAGCGTGTCAGTTAAGCATTGATTTATTACAAAACGGTATTGGGCATACGATGAGTATTCACACAAATAATCGTGATATTGTCTTGAAATTTGCGGCAAAACCAGCGTCAAGAATTTTAGTAAATACTGGTGGTAGTCAAGGTGGTACTGGTATTAGTACAGGTTTACCAATCTCCTTCACATTAGGTTGTGGTACAAGTGGTGGTAGCTCTGTCTCTGATAATGTTAGTCCTAAAAATTTATTAAATGTCAAAAAAGTCGCATATGGATTAAAAGATGTGACGACACTAGTCCAAGATGACAAGACTTTTAATATTGGTCAAAAAGAAACGGTAACACCATCGACTTGTTCAGCAAAAACATCAAGTTATCTGAATGAATCAATTGATATGGATGAATTAACGAAAGTAGTAAGAAATGTCCTAATGGGAATGAAAGATTAGTAAAGAGGTAAAATGATGGCCAATTATGAGGAATTATTAGAATGTATCATGAATGAAATCAAGAATACAGCAAGTAAACAAATGGTACCTGTAGGGATTTCTAATCGACATATTCATTTGTCTAAAGAAGCTGTCACCAAATTGTTTGGTGAAGGTTATGAGTTAACCGAGTTAAAACCCTTATCTCAAACGGGCCAGTTTGCTTGTAAAGAATGTGTGACTTTATGTGGACCTAAAGGTGTTATTGAAAAAGTACGTGTTTTAGGTCCAGTTCGTTCAGAAACACAGGTAGAAATATTAATGTCAGACACCTTTAAATTAGGTGTGTCAGGTATTATTCGCTTATCAGGTGATATCCATAACACACCAGGATTGACACTTGTTGGGTCTAAAGGATCTTTAGAGTTAGAAGAGGGTGTCATTGTAGCAAGTCGACATATTCATATGTCACCGCAAGATGCTGCAAAATTTAATGTAGTAAATAATCAAGAGGTTAGTTTAAAAGTACCAGGAATTAGAAGTGGTGTATTGGAACACGTGATGATTCGGGTAGATGATAGTTTTAAATTAGAATGTCATCTTGATACAGATGAAGCAAATGCAATGGGAATAACTCCAGGATTAAACCTAGAGATAATAAAAAAATAAATTAGATAAATATTTAGGAGGAAACAATAATGAAATCAGATGCACTAGGAATGGTTGAAACTAAAGGATTAATCGGTTCAATTGAAGCAGCAGACGCAATGGTGAAAGCAGCTAATGTAACACTTGTAGGAAAAGAACTAGTTGGTGGCGGAATTGTAACTGTTATGGTACGTGGTGACGTGGGAGCTGTAAAAGCTTCTACTGATGCGGGAGCTGCAGCAGCACAACGCGTGGGCGAATTATTATCTGTTCACGTGATTCCAAGACCTCATGCTGAAGTAGAAACTATTTTACCTGAAACAAAAGCATAGTTAAAAGCTACAAGACACACTTCTATTACTTATTAAGGTAGAAGTGTGTTTTTATTAGGAGGGAAAAATATGACTAAAACAATTATTATTGGTACTAATCATTCAGGCATAGCGGCGGCAAATACAATACTTGATAATGATCCCAATCATGAAGTGGTGATGATTGATCGAAATGATCATATTAGTTACTTAGGAACAGGTTCAGCTTTATGGATTGGTCGTCAAATTGACTCATATGACCAATTGTTTTATACAACTCCAGCTGATTTTGAGAAGAAAAAAGCAACTGTTTATATGAAGACGGACGTTAAACATATTAATTTTGAGGCTAAAATAATTACTTGTTACTCAGATGAGAAGGGCGAATTTTGTGAATCTTACGACCAATTGATACTAGGTACAGGATCAAAACCAATCGAATTAAAAGTTCCAGGTAGTCAATTAGACAATATTTATTATTTGAAAACCTTTCAAGAAGCTAAAAGAATTGATAGTTTGTTAGACCAAGACGATATTGAGGTAGTAGCAGTTATTGGTGCAGGGTATATTGGTATTGAGATGGCGGAAGCTGCAAAACTTAGAAATAAAAAAGTTCTTTTATTTGATGTAGCAGATAGATCAGTACCCGCTTACTTTGATGAGTGGTTTACTAAAGATATGGATAAAGTTTTATCAGATAATGGGGTAGAGCTACATTTTAATGAGCCGGTTATGTCTATTGAAGGATTTAATAAGGTCGAGAGAATCACAACTAATAAAGGAAGTTATAAAGTTGATTTAGTTCTTAATGCGATTGGATTTTTACCCAATAGTCAATTGGCTCAAAACAAATTAGAAACTTACTCAAATGGTGCTTATTTAGTTGATAAGTATCAACGAACTAGCGAACCAGATGTTTATGCGATTGGAGATTGTGGAACAGTTTATTCTAACGCACTTAATAAATCAACCTATATTGCTTTAGCAACAAATGCGGTTCGTACGGGCATTGTTGCTGGATTAAATGCTGTTGGAATAAAAGCAAAATCAAATGGTGTTCAGGGATCCAATGGTATTTCTATTTTTGGCCTTAATATGGTGTCTACAGGTCTTTCTGTAGAATCAGCATTAAAAAATAATATGGAGATCGAGTACACAGACTTTGAAGACTTCCAAAAACCACAATTTATGAAAAAAAATAATCTTGTTAAGATTAGAATTGTTTTTGAAAAAGGAAGTAGACGAGTTGTGGGAGCTCAACTCTCATCTTTTGAAGATATTTCCTCTGTGATTCATATGTTTTCTTTAGCGATTGAAAAACAAGTCACTATTGATGAGTTAAAATTACTAGATATTTTCTTTTTACCTCATTTTAACCAGCCTTATAATTACATAACGATGGCATCTTTAGGCGCTAAGTAATAAAAAACAATTGAATATAATAGATACATAAACTTTAATTTTAAAAAGAGGGTTTTTTAATATGAAACCTTCTTTTTTGTTGTTAAGAGTCTTTTATAACTAATAGGTTGTATGAATTCATATTATGTAGTTTCGAAAAAATAGGGGGTTGATGATGTTCATTAAGCTTGTTTTTTTAAACTACTTTTATTGAAATGATTAAAATTTGATAAAAAAAAGACAGTCATTTTTCTCTTAAATCACTTGTGATAATAAAGTTTAGTTGGTAATATTATTAGTTGGGTATCATAGTTTGACTGATGGAACTTAGGTGTCAATCAAATTATGAGTTATGTTTTGAAGATTAAAAGAGAGTGTTTTGAAACGATACATATACAATAAAATGTTATTTGAACTAAAGCAGTAAATTGCTATTTTTTAACAAATAAAAGATTAGGTTGAAATGTAGTATCCAATCACTTGGAAAGGATTATAAATTGAAAAAGTATTATCACGGATTAGATGGTTTGAGAGCATTTGCTATTATTAGCGTTATTCTCTATCATTTATTACCAAATGTTTTTAGAGGTGGTTTTTTAGGAGTACCACTATTTTTTGCTATTTCAGGATTTTTGATTGTATCTCCATTAGTCACTGAAAAATTTGAAACAGGTAAACTTGATTTTAAAAAGTTCTATCTTAAACGATTAAAACGAATATATCCTTCCCTTATAATAATGGTATTAGTAGTAGGTATAGTCGGTTTTGGTTTTTATGGAGATAAAGATTATTTGAAAGAGAGTTTAAGTGGCCTTTTAGGGGTTAATAATTATTGGCAACTGTCTAATCAAGTTTCTTATTTTGATCAATTTAAAGATGTCAGGTTGTTAAAACATCTCTGGTCATTATCTGTAGAGCTTCAATTTTATTTACTAATTCCATTTTTTATTAACTGGCTGATTGTTGGGAAAAGATATTCCATTATGAAATTAAAAGAAGTGTTTGTTTTATTATCACTTGCTTCATGGTTATTGATGATGGTTGTCTTTTTATTTAAAGGCCCTTCTGTGGTCTATTATTTATTTACGACTCGATTCTTTTCTTTTTCTTTAGGTATGTTAGCTAGCTATTTTTGCTTTTATGAAAAAAAGAAATTACCAGAAAAAGTTGGTATTGCAGCTGTAGCTTTAATGTTATTAATGACTTTTACAGTTAGGGATTATCAAGTGAGTACCTATATGTTTTGGATTTTTCTTTATAGCTGTTTAGGAAGTCTATCAATTTGGGCAATTGTTACGAATAAACGATTAAACAGTTATTTATCAGTTATCCCTTTAAGAGTCATTGGTGTAAGAAGTTACGATATTTTCTTATGGTACTATCCAGTGATTACTATTTATCAAAAATTCTTTAAATGGGATGGCAGTTTGCCAGTTTTTCATATTTTACTTCAATGCACGATTATTTTTCTTTTGAGTCATGTCAGTTTTCATTTGTCGCGGGTTATTACTGGTAAAAGAACAAAAGCTGAATATTTTAGATTATTGATTGCTTGTGAAGGCGTTTTGTTGATGGGTGTTTCAATAGCTGTTTATCAAGTGGTAGACGCTAAAATTATTAACCCTCCGTTGACTACAGCGGTAGAATCTACAGTACCTTCTGAAACTAAGAATAATGTCAATGATGCTACAACTAAGGAAACTAAAGAGACAACAGAAGAGACAGTTGAGGAAGTCAAAAAAGAAATTCCAGCGATTACTGAGGATGTGTTATTTATTGGGGATTCGGTGATACTTGGTACAGAGCATTATGTTTATCAAGAATTCACGGGACCTAATACTTATGTGAGAGCTAAAGTTGGTAAGCAACCTTATGAAATATGGGATGACTTTAATGCAATTAACTTGTCACTTTATAAAAAGGTAGTCATTGCTTTAGGTAACAATGGTTTAATGGAGAAATCAGATTTTGATCAGATAATGACATATCTAAAAGATAAAGAAGTTATTTTTGTGAATACTGCAGTGAGTAGACCGTGGAAGAAATCTAATAATGATTTAATTGATTCTTATGTTAAAAAATATGACAATGTCCATTTAGCAGATTGGGATAAAAAAATAGGCAATGTAGATGAAAGTACTCTTTTAGTAGAAGATGGTGTTCATCTGTCTGAAGAAGGCTGTCAAGAATATACGTATTTATTAAAAGAAGCAGTGTTTAATTTACAATAAAAAAACAGGATTAGGAGTCTTTTGAACAGACTTCTAATCCTCTTTTTTATTGTCATGATGGACTTCTTTTTCCCAGATACGTGATTTAAAAACAAAGGTAAAAATAGCAAAGAAGGAAATCATACTTGTTACGGTCGTAAAAGACTGCACATCTAGAGATCCAGCAAGAAGTAGTGTTGGAAAGAGGGCAACAATTAATTTTTCGCAAAATAAAACAGAACGCTCAATCATCTCTTTAGGTTGCTTAAACAAAGTTCCAATCAACCATATTAAGCCTGAAATAATAAGAAACAAGCTAAAAAATAAAATAATTAAAAAGACTCCAAGTGAAGCTAGTTCAGAAAAATCAATTTTTAATACTTCGATTAATACAGATTCATTAGAAATACGATAAATGAAGACATCAATGACTTTTTTTAGAATAAATAATAAAAAGATAATCAACAAAAAAGACAGTATCATGTGCCAAAGAGAGCGTGTTAAACGAGTGAGTTTTTTCTTCATTTTTTTCCTCCAGTAGGTATTATCTTAATTATACCGTAAACCATAATATAGGCCATAAATATGCTAAAATATAGTTTAAAGATGGTTTCAAGGAGGGACAATAAATGACTCAAACATATATGATTTTTGGTGGAAGTAAGGGCCTAGGAGATGCTTTTGCTCAAGGTTTACCTCAAAAAGGAGACAAGGTGTATATCTTATCTAGAAGCTTACCGCGCTCAATTGATTTATTAGATGATGGTGTTGAGAGAATCTGGTTACAAGCTGATTTGTCTGACTACAAAGGCATCGATGCTATTAAAGAAAGACTACAAGATGAGCCGATTGATGTCTTGATTTACAATGTTGGAATTTGGGAAGAACGTGGATTTGAAGATGATTATGATTTTTCAAAAGATAAAGCTGATGCGATTAATACATTGATTCAAACTAATATCACTTCACCTATCATCTATTTACAAGGGTTATTACCAAATGTTATTAAAAGTCAGAATAGGAAAATTATTTTGATTGGTTCAACAGATGGTTTAGAAAATAACCAGTCAACTCAAGTGTCATTTGTGGCTTCTAAGTTTAGTATGCGAGGTATAGCTCATGCCTTAAGAGAGCATTTACGTGATGATCAAGTTGCTGTGACGTGTATCAATCCAGGGAATATGGCAGCTGAAATTCCGTATGAAGAGGGCGCTGAAGTAGCCTTAAAAACGTATGATCAGGAAAGAATTCCTGTCCAAGACGTTGTAAATCTAGTAAAAGTTGTATTAACGATGTCTCCAGCAACAGCAATTAAAGAAATAAATATACCCGCTATGAAAGATACTAATATTTAAAAAGTGTGTTAAGGAGGAAGAAATGAGAACACAAGAAGAGATGTTAGAACTATTCACACAAGTTGCAAGAGAAGATGAGCGTATTCGTTTATCTGTTTTAGAAGGTTCTTTAACCAATCTAAGTATTCCAAAAGATAAGTATCAAGATTACGATGTTACTTTTTTTGTTACTGAAAAAGAATCTTATTTAAAAAATGATGATTGGTTAGCTATTTTTGGGAAAGTTGTCTATATGCAAAAACCAGAAATGATGACATTATTTCCTTCAGAATTCCCAAAGATGTTTTCTTATTTAATGTATCTAGATGATGGTGTGAAAATAGATTTGAGTTTAGTTTTAGTAGAAGATTTAGAGTGGTATTTAAGCGAGTCGGACGGTTTAGTTGAAAGTATGGTTGATAAAGATCAATTATTAACTGAAATGTCTCCAGCAACAGATAAAATCTATTGGTTAAAACAGCCAACGCAAGCAGAATTTAATGATTGCTTAAATGAATTTTGGCATGTTTCGACATACGTGGCTAAAGGGCTTGCGAGAGATGAACTGCTATTTGCAATGGATCATCTGAATGAAAATATTAGAAAAGAGCTACTCCGTATGATGTCTTGGCATGTTGGAAATCATCATGGCTATCATCAAAGTTTAGGTAAAAACTATAAGTTTATTAACAACTTTTTAACTGAAGAAGAATGGGCTGAGTTTTTACTGACTTTTGATTTATCTACGAAAGAAAAGATGGAAACCTCATTTTGGTTAACACTAGATTTATTTAAAGCATATGCTAAAAAAGTAAGCAGTGAGCTGTCTTTTGTTTATCCAAATGATGATGAAATAATAATTGATTTTATTGAGAAATACTATTTAAAAAGAAAAGAGAAGTAAAGGAATAATCCTTACTTCTCTTTTCTAAGCATTTTATTTGTTAGCATTGTAACTGGTTTATAAAGTATCGTTACAATAATAATGGCAGCAGTTGCGTTAATGACAGTTATATACAAAGTGCTGATACTTGCAGTGGTTGCAACTCCTAAAGAAGCTCCCATCATTAATTGCATCACAAGATTTTTTAAAAAGGTCATTCCGATTTTAGCTATTGCTGTAAAAATCATGATAGTTGGAATAAACCAAACCTTATCTTTGAATTTTTTGAGTTGATAAAAGCCTAGCGTTAAAACAGCACCTAAGACAAAGCTTTCTAAAATAAAATAAGGTGCTTCAATCGCAAAACCATTTAATACATCAAATATCGCAAACCCAATACCTCCAGCTAATGAACCTTTGATAAATCCTAAAGTTAAAACAGCTAAGCATAAAATAGGCATTCCAAAATGAAAAAAGGGATTTCCCATTAGTGCAGGGAGTGGTACCCGTATGCTAGTTCCTATTACTGTTAAAGCGGCAAATAATCCCATTAATACTACTTCACTGACTGCCCATTGATTTCCTTTTTGTTTATTAATTTCCATTTTTCATCCTCTTTTCTCCTTCTTGATAAGCTCCGTGCCAAACGTAGCCTGTAAAATCATTTAAATAAATACCATTTTTAATAGCGCTCAAGACATATTTTTTTGCTAGTTGAACAGCTTCTTCCACAGACAATCCTTTTCCAATTCCTGCTGTAATGGCAGCGGCAAATGAACAACCAGCGCCGTGATTTGTTGGGGTGAGTTGTTTTTGACTTTCAAACCATAAAAAATCTGAACCATTATAAAGCAAATCAATTGCTTTATCTCCTAGTAATCGATTGCCGCCTTTAACAACAACATTTTTTGCTCCTAATTGATAGATTTTTTTGGCAGCAACTTCCATATCCTCTTTTGTTGTAAGACTAGTCATATCAGCGAGAATACGAGCTTCAACTAAATTAGGTGTAATAACATCTGCTAATGGTATTAACCTGTTAATCATTTCATTTAATAACTCAGGTTGCAAGACCTCATTTCCCACTTTAACGGCCATAACTGGGTCTAGAACGATTTGTCTTTGCTTATTGTTTAACAAGTAAGATTCTATTAAAGTCACAGTTTCCGTACTTCCTAATAAACCTAGTTTAACAGCGTCAAGACTTCCACCAGAAAAAGCAGTCCTTAGTTGATTAGCCATTACATCATAAGGAATTGGAAAGATATTAGGTATTCTAGTTTGCGGATCAACACTTAACAGACTAGTAATAGAGCTTATACCAAAAGTTCCGTATTCTTGAAATGTTTTTAAATCGGCTTGAATACCTGCACCACCACCAGAATCTGACCCAGCGATTGTTAGGATTTTTTTTATCATAAAACTCACTCCAAATTTTCAATAAAGTTAGTTTAACATGTAGTTATTTAATTAAAAGAGCCAATTAAGATAAAGTGGACCCATCCAATTTGTGCTATGATAATGAAAAGAGGTGAGTCAAGATGTTTCAAATTGATAAACAAAACTCAATTCCGTTATATCGCCAGTTGATGAATGAGATTATTATTCAGATTAAAGATGAGGAATTACAAAAAGGTGAGAGATTACCTTCAGAGCGTATTTTAGCCAAAGAAGTTGGTGTCAATCGGAGTACAGTTGTTAGAACTTATGATGAGTTAGATGCACAAGGTTTTGTTGAGAGAAGGCCAAACAGTGGGACATATGTTTTAGGCACACAGAGTGAATCTTTTTCTATCAAAAAAATGAATACAACAATATTTTCATCTATCCATCAAAGTGAAAAAATAACTCAGTTTTATTCTGACATTAGAAAAGCAATTCACACTAATTCTGATAAGCTTATCGATACATACACAGGTGAGCTCCCTTCAGAATTGATTCCAAATATTGATTTACCACAATTGAAATGGCAGGAATTTTTAAATGAACGAAATGATAGTTTAGGTTATTATCCTTTGAGACAAGAAATCAGACAGCTGATGAATGAGGGAATTGAAACTGAAATCATGCTAACAGCTGGAGGACAACAAAGCTTATTTTTACTCCTTCAAGTATTATTAAAACCAGGAGATACAGTTGCTATCGAAGCACCGTCATTTTTTAATGGCTTATCTTTGCTGCAATCAATGGCAATTAACATCATTGAAATACCAGTTGATAGTGATGGAATGAAAGTCGCTTATCTTGAAGAAAAAATGGAAAAAGAAACGATTCAATTAGTTTTAACTAATCCTAATTTCCAAAATCCTACAGGTAGTTCGATGACATTAAAACGACGAAAACAGTTGGTTTCATTGTGTCAATTGTACCGAATTCCGATTATTGAAGATGATGTGTTTGGGCAATTATTTTATAAAGAAAATAGCAGCTTACCGCGCTTAAAATCATTAGCACCAAAGCAAGTTATCTACTTAGGTTCTTTATCTAAAGTTTTAGGTAAAGAAATTCAATTAGGTTGGATAGAGGCTTCAAAAAAAGTGTTGGATCAAGTGAAAAAATTAAGAGATGAATCGGAGAGTCAATTAAGTATTTTTCCGCAAGTTTTAGCTGCCCACGCTTTACAGAGTGAGACTTTTAAAGAAGAGTTAATTGAGTTGAGAACTCATTTATTGGCATTAAAAAGTCTTTTTATAGAGACTTTAGAGCAACAGTTAAAAGGAGAATTTACTTATATCAACCCTCAAGGTGGTTATTATATTTGGTTAACCTATAGAGGTAGAAAATTAATGGAAACAGATTGGTATTATTTTTTAGAAAAAGGAATATTGATTTTTCCAAGTTTTTTCATTTCAAGTGATGTACAAAGTTGTCGAATTAATCTATCTCGATTAGATAACAAGAGTATTCCGGAATTTATCAGTCGATTAAGTGAAATAGTAGAAATTTGGCAATCTGAATAGACTTATTATTTGATTTAATCTATAAGTGTCTTGTAAGAAACGAGTTACCACGCTATCATGGTATTAAATAACGAATGTTAGGAGTTTTTTTATTGAAGGAGTATGAAGAGGCTTTGTTGCTTTGTAAGAAACAAAAAAAGCAGAATAAGCAACTAATTATGTTAACAGTTTTGTTAATTGTTTTAGGAAGTATGTTTGTTTTGGTTGATATTATCAGAATTAATCCAATGGTTGTTTTTTTATTATTATTGTTGATTGTAATTGGATATGCGATAAAAACGAGAGTTACAAGTACTCAATATGATAATTTATTAAAATTTTTAAAACGTTATCAACCTGCTGTTTTAAAGAAAAAAGAAATGGTTATGTTTATTGATCAACAACTTTCTAAAAAATATGAAACAGTGGAGTTAAGAAAGTTATTAAAATCAAAAGAAGCTGATAACAAATTCATTAGCAAAATTGAAGATATGATTTTTTTATTCGATGCATTGGAAAATGGAGACATAGAGAAAGTGTCATCCAAAAAGAAATCAAGAAAGAAGAAAAGCAAAAGTAAGAAGCGAACACGAGGTAAGAAAAATGACATTTAAAAAGCAACTATTAGGTGTGATATCTTCATTTTTACTAGTTGGTACAATTGTTTCAGCATCTTCAGAATCGGCCTATCAATCTGTTTATGAAGCACATGAAAAGGAAGCTTTACGTATTGAAAAAGCAATTGACTCAGAATTTATTACGTTAACTGATAAACAAGATTTATCTAATAAAGTGTCAGAGTTTAATCAAGTGAAAAATTATAAAACGAGAGCTGAACTTAAAAAAATAATCAATTCTGAGAAACAACAAGTTGCAAAAGTTGAAGAAAAATTAGTTGAAAAAGAAAAAAAGATAGCTAGTAAAGAGTATGATTATTTAAAAATTGATATCGAAGACCTTGAAAAAAAGAGTAAAGAAGCATTTGTCTTAGGAAGTGACTCAGATGAAACAGCGCAGTTGAAAAAGGAAATCATTCGTTTAACTGATATTGAAACAGTCCATTCAATTAGAGAGTTATCAAGTCAAGTATCAGAGCTAGATAAGAAATTAGCAAATAATCAAGCCAAAGCTAAAGAATTAGTCAATCAATTAACAGAGTTAAATAAAACCAACAATAAGTTAGCAAAAAATGAATATTTACTAGCATCTGATAAAAAAGAATTAGGAAATGATCTAAAAAAGAATAGTGTTTACTTTAAAGATGCAGATGATTTAACTGTTCTTGAAGCGCGTTTTTCAGAGTCTAGTCAGGTGTTAGAAGTTGTTCAAACTAATGTTAAAGAGACAGAAAAAGACTTCAAAGAGAATAAAAGTGAAGCAACAAAATTATTGAGTCACGTGAAATTATTAGTTGAAGAAGGCGACTTAACTAAGGAAGAAATCGCTAGTATTAATAAACATATGGGGTCATTAATAGACCGTTTAGATTTGAAAAACTACCAACCTGGAGATTTAAAGAGACATCAAGCTGCATTAAAAGCTGATTATGAAGATTATGGAAAGTTAAGTAAAGAACGAATAGAAAAAGCCAGGAAAATAGCCGAAAAAGAAGCCAAAGAGCAACAAAAACGTGAGGAAGAAGCTCAAAAGAAAGCTGCACAGGAAGCGCAACGTCAAGCACAACAAAATCAAAATAATCAAAGTGTCGAGCAACCTACAACAAATGGTGAATGGACGCAAGCACCTAGTGGACATAGGTACTTAAAAGTAGAGAGTGGTAAGACATATAGGCAAGTGAAAAACCCAAATAATTTCCAGTTAATTACTGATGAAGAAGCAGCGTCGTATAGTCCAGGTCATGGTAACGGATCTGCGAAACAATGATTATTGATTGACGAAAAGAAGTTAATCTGATAATCTGTCAATAACAAATCAACTAAAAAAACGAAATGAGTGAACTTTGTGAGTGCCGTAGGTATCTAAACAAACAATAATTGAAAAAACAAAAAAACTACTAATTCAGTAGATTTATTTGTTGTACCCAATAATTAAGTTTGAGATATCTGTCATTTATAGGCACCATTTTCCATTTCTTTAAGAAGAGGTTATAATCCTGTTCTTTTTAAGAAAGGTTATTTGACTATAATTAAGAAGATAAAAAAAGCGTTTGGGTAACAATACCCGAACGCTTTTTATGTTGAGTTGATTTGTTACGGCAGACATCTCTTTATTAGAAAGAGAGACAAAATGAAAAATCAAGCAATTAAGCAAACTCAGTTTAATGAGATCAAAAATAAAATAAGTAACTATGCGACAAGTAAAACAGTAAAAAACAGAATTGAGAATTTTGAACCTTCTAGTATTTTAGAAGACGTGTTAATGTTTCAGAAAGAAACAGGAGAAGGAATCATATTAATTGAACAAGAGAAAAGTATTCCGTTCATGGCAAGTGAAGACATTGATAGAATTTTAAGAAAAATAGAAGAAGGATTTATATTAGAGCCTAAAGAATTACTAGAAATATCCGAATTTTTAGCTACTATTAGAAAAATGAAACTCTTTTTTGATACGAATAAAGAAATAGCACCAACCTTATATAGTTATTCAACACATTTAAAGAGTTACAAAGGAATTGAAGAGAAAATCAATTTGTCGATTCAACATAATCAAGTCACATCAGAGGCTTCAAGAGAGTTGAAAAAAGTACGTCAACAAATAACTCGTTATGAATCAGATATAAGGGATAAACTAAATAAATTTTTAGTTCATCCAAGTAATAAGTCTAAAATTCAAGAATTTATGACAATAGAAAGAGAAGGCGTTTTAACGATTCCACTCAAAAGCTCTTTCAAACATAGTGTTAAGGGCAGCATCATCTCAGAATCAAGTAAAGGAGCGACGGCGTTCATTCAATTAGATACAACAAAAGAATTGAATCAAAAATGGCAATTAGCTCAAGCTGAGGAAATAAGTATAATCTATCAAATTTTAGCGGAATTAACGGAAGAAATTGCTAAAGAATTAGAGGGAATCAAGAAAACAATTGAAATTGTATTTTCTTTAGAAATGATTGTAGCAAAAGCCAAGTATAGTGTTGCTATAGGTGGTCAGAAAGTATCAATTAACAATAAAGGAAAGATACATTTAATTGAGGCAAAACATCCTTTATTAGGGAAAGAAGCTGTTCCATTGACCGTTAACCTTGGTGAACAAGAACGAGGACTTATTATTACTGGATCCAATTCAGGTGGTAAAACAGTTGTTCTTAAGACAATAGGATTATTGACATTTATGACCATGATGGGAGTTTTTATTCCAGCAAATAAATCAAGTGAGATTAGCATTTTCGAACACGTGTTAGTAGACATTGGTGATTATCAAGACTTTGATAACGCCCTAAGTACGTTTTCAGGTCATATGAATAATATGGCAGAAATGCTTACTATTGCTAATAGTAACAGTTTAGTGTTGGTGGATGAAATAGGTACAGGTACTGAACCTAGCGAAGGAGCAGCTATCGCGATTGCTATTTTAGAAACATTGGTAGATAAAGGCTCTATCGTTTTAGCATCTACCCACTACGGAGAAATCAAAGAATTTGCGGTTCAAGATACTAATTTTTTAACTGCCGCAATGGCTTTTGATATGGAAACACTAGAACCGCTATATCAACTATTAATGAATCAAGTAGGAGCTAGTAATGGTTTCTTTATTGCTGACAAAATGAATTTAGGTTCAGATATCTTAGCTAAAGCTTATCAGCATTTCAATCATTTTAATGTGTCAGGAGAAAAATAATGAAAACTCTTGAGAAAATAAGAAACAATTTAGAAATCGAAGAATCAATCGAAGTGTTAAAAAAAGGTCTTGCCTGTTTATATTTAAAGAAGACAATTTCAACAAAAGAGTTAGCTAAATTAATGGAGATTCCAGTTCCACTGGCAACTGCTTTTAAAAAGGAATTGGTTAAAGTGGGGTGGCTTAAAAGGGAAAGCTTTTATTTCTTGACTGAGTTAGGACGAAATTTTGTTTTAGATAACTTACATTTTTCAGGCATAGATAAAGGGTTATATATGGAAATAGTATCATCTGAAGAATCACTCTCTGATTTTCTAATTGAGGTTTCAAAGGAATTAGAACCATATATGGAGAAACGACCTCAAGTAAAAAGAAACTTAGACCAAGCCCATGCTACAAAGGAAACTGTCATGAAGAGAGTGGCTTTATTATTAAAAGACCCACTAATATTCTCTAAAAAGATATGTTTTGTTGGAGATGATGATTTAGTGTCGGTTTTCCTATCACTCGTTTTGAAAAAATTGGGTTCTAAAAATGATAATCAAATAACTGTACTTGATATAGATCAAGAGATACTAACCTTTTGTGCAAAGAACAAATGGCATGGTTTATCCATTACAACAAAATATCAAGATGTCAGATTTATTAATCATCAGATGAATCAAGAAGTCGACATCATTATGACAGATCCACCCTATACTACAGAGGGACTATTATTATTCTTAAAAGTAGCTGACAGTTATTTGAAAGAGAATGGATATATTTATTTATCTTTTAGTCATAAATCACCTCATATCCAACGCTTTTTACAAGGCGAATTAAATGCGTTAGGTTATCATTACGTAGAAATTATTCCTAATTTTAATACTTATTTAGGTGGAGGTATAATTGGTAATGTTAGTAATTTATATATATTACAAAAAACTAAATTATCTAGATCACTTGAATCAACGACAAGTATTTATACCCAAGCCTTTAAGAAAAAAGAATCTATTAAATTAGGTTTTCACACGTTATTTGAAGTAAAAGGTTGTCAGGAGAAGAGTTTAAGAAATGTTAAACAAGTTAAGGACAAAATGAAAGCATTAGTCGATATGTATCACTTAAAAGCAGTAGACGAAACTTTTCATCAATTCAAACCATTTGGGGTTAGTGGAGTAATTGTTCTGAAAGAATCTCACTTTACTATTCATACATGGCCAGAATATGGCTATGCAGCAGTGGATTTATTTATTTGCGAGGACATTGTCAATGAAAAACAATTTGCGAATAGTTTAGTATCCATTTTTGAAGCAGAAACTTGTCTGTATCAAAAAGTTTATCGAGAAAACTAAAAAGGTAGGATGACGAATGAAGAGTCATCCTACCTTTTTAGTTATGAAGAAGTTTTTCTGAAAATTTGTCTAATCGAAAATAGCATAAAAAAATGATGACCATAAGAAAAGACCAAGAAGCATTAAAATCTTGAGTTTGTTGTGAAACCCAACCGAAAATAAGTGGCCCCAGAGAACCAATCATAAAGCCACCAGATTGCATAAAGGCAGAAAGATGAATGACTTCATTTGAATTTTTGGCAAGAATCAATGGTAGTGTTAAAGCTAATGGGAAAAGTCCGCCAGCACCAATTGCTAAAAAGATGACAAATAACCACGGAGAGACACCGAGTACCATTAAAAGAATACCAAATAATTCTGAAAAAGAACAAATAAGTAATGATTTTTTAGTTGATTGACTATTTTGGGCTAATCTAGGGACAATAAAACTTACTGGTAGTTGAATGAGGGTAAATGTACTTAATAATAGTCCTGATTCAGTAGTCGAAAAACCAATCGTTTGAACAAAAGGGGCTAACCACGCTGTAAGGGAATAAAAGATAGCTGCCATTGAGGCAAAAAACCACATTAACCAATAATTATTTTTTCGAATGGTATTATTACTTTGCTCTTTTTCAGGAGTTATTACCTTATTAGTAACCAAAGTAGGCAATAATAAAATAGCTGCTAAAAGGGCAAGTAGTCCCCAACAACTTAAAGCAATGTGCCAAGATGAATCAAATTTTTCATAAATAGGAAATGCAAATGTTGAAGCAATAGCAGCTCCTGCTACCATGGAACAAGAGTAAAAACTCATTAACATGGATTCGTTAGGGTAATATTTCTTAATTAATCCTATAATTAGGGGGGCAGAAATACCAATACCAATACCTGCTAATAAAGCAGTAACGATTAACCCAAATGAAGTACTAACAAATAACCGGCTAGATAAAGCGATAAAAATAAAAGACAATGCTATCATTAGTGCCCCTTCAACTTGTAACTTTCTGCTAAGGTAAATAGAAAAAATAGAAGCAGCCCCATAAAAAATACTGGAAACGTTGTTAGCAAACTAGCACTCACATTTCCCATAGTTAAATCGTTTTTTATAATGCTAAGTAAAGGCCCAACTGATGTAATAGCAGGTCTTAAGTTAAGAGACAGGGCAATAATTAATAAAGTAAAATATCGTTTGTTCATAAAATTCCTCTTTTCATGTGTTTCTAAAGAGAAGTATAAAATAGACAAAATGATTAAACCATACTATTGTTATTATAGATATCATAGGAAAAACCTATTGAAAGGAGTTATTTATGGAATTACGACAAATTCACTATTTTTTAGTTTTGGCTAAGGAACTTCATTTTTCAGAAGCAGCTGTTAAACTAGGTATTAGTCAACCTAGCTTGAGTCAGCAAATTAAAGTATTAGAAAGTGAAATAGGGATGCCTTTGTTTGATCGGATTGGTAAAAAGAATAGTTTAACAGAAGCAGGACGTTTACTGTATAGGTATGCTGTAGAGATGGAACATGTACTTGATAATTTCGAAGGAGAATTAGCTGATTTAAGAGAAGAGAATCGAGGAGAAATTAGAGTAGCTATGTTGCCATCTGATTTAGATTACCGAATGGGCGATTTACTATCAGAGTTTTATCAGGATTATCCAGAAATAAAAATAAAAATAATTGCTTCAATCGAAATAGAAAAATTACTTCTCCAAAATGATGTAGATTTTGGGCTTGGAATCAAACAACAAGTTAATAATCAATTAATTCAGAAGAGTGTTTTCACTGAAACATATGACTTGTATATCTCTAAAAAATTAGAAAAAACATTTCAAGAACCAGTGCTGGCTACTGATATTGAGGAACTACCATTGATTATGTTTCCATCAGGCTTTTATGGAAGAGAACTATTAGATAGTTGGGTAAATCAAAAAAAATAACTTTGAATCCAATTATGGAAATTAGTTCTGCTATGAGTCAATTTCAACTTGCAGAGAAAGGCATTGGAATGACTATTCAACCTCAACAATTAAAAAATGAGATTATTCATCAAAATATTGTCGCTTTAGAGATTGAACAACCACCTACACGTGAAGTTGTGATAACGCATATGAAAAATAAATACTTAACAAAAGCTATGGCTGATTTTATGGAACGTTTAAGCTTTTTATTTTAATTCATCAAAAAAAGACAAAAATCATTTAAGTGATTTTTGTCTTTTTTAGTTATGCTATTGACGCATTGTAAATACTTTCGATTGAAGCACCTAATGTCTTATCGAACTCTTCAGCTGTTTGTTGATGAGTTAATCCTTCTGCTAAAGCACGAGAAAAACTTGCGATTAAGTGTTTGTTTCGGCTTAATAATTCATTAGCTTCTTCACGAGAATAACCACCTGATAAAGCAACAACTCGGATAACATGTTCGTGGTTTGCTAAATCTTCATAAAGATTTTCCACAGTTGGAATAGATAGTTTCAACATAACTTTTACATGACTATCAAGTAAATTAAGTTGTTTCATCATTTCTTCTTTTAAGATACTTTCAGCAGCTTCCTTTTCAGGACTGTGAATATCTATTTCTGGCTCAATAATTGGAACAAGTCCTGCTGCAGCAACTTCTTTAGCTAGTTCAAATTGCTGCTCAACAACAGCTTGAATGCCTTCTTTATTTGCTAATTTGATTAATGAGCGTTCTTTTGTTCCGAATACATGATTACTTACTGCTTTTTCAAGTAATTCTTTTAAATTAGGGATTGGGTTTAATAATTGAACGCCGTTGTTTTCCTCAGCTAATCCTTTATCAATTTTTAAGAAAGATAAAATACCTTTGTTTTCCCATAGATAATCAGCTGTGGGAATATTATCGATTGATCTTTCCATTGTACCTTCAAAAAGAATAGCACCTAAAATATGATCTGAATTAAAAACAGAACTTTTAATAATTCGAGTACGCATTTCGTGAACTAAATCAAACATTTCTTTTTCAGTTTGATAACTAGTCTCTTCAATACCGTAAGCTTTTAGTGCTTTAGGTGTGCTACCTCCACTTTGGTCTAGGGCTGCAATGAAGCCTTTACCGTTACTCATTCTGATTAATTGTTCTTGATTCATTAATAAATCCAACCTTTCTTTTTCACAATTAAGAACGCTTTCAAGTTCTTGGTTCTTATTATAACCTATTTAATTATATAATACATACTAAATGGTCTGAAAAAGTTATTTGTTGGTATAATGTATGTAAAATAAAAGGTATAATACGTATTATATAAGGTTGACTGTTATGCTGATAACAAAGTAGTTATTAGAGTTTTATAGGTTTATTTTTGAAAGGTATAGTACCTTTTAAAAGTATTTAAATTATTTTAAGGTAGTCAAGTTTATGTGAAATTATAATATAATACCTTACTCATAAATAATAAATTTCCTTCGACTTTGTTAAATATAATTAATATTATTAATTATATTTACATCGTTTAGTTGATTTGTTACCATATCAGTGTATAAGGAGGGAAATGATGAATTTAACAGCAATTTCTCAAAAAGTAACAGCATATCGACAACAAAATCAATTAACTATTGCCAAAATGTCCGAAGAAACGGGGATAAGTACAGCATTAATCAGTCAAATAGAGAGGCAATTAGCTAATCCAACTTTGTCAGTTCTAGAAACATTAGCAACTACTTTAGGAATAACGGTATCAGAATTGTTGATGGAAGAAGAAAAAGAAGAATCACTTGTATTAAGAGTCGATGAAAGAAAACAAATCTTTTATAATGATGAAGATAAAAAAACATATCACTACATTTTAACACCAGAACCTATGAAAGCTAATTTAAGATTAGCTTTAGTTCATCTTGAACCAGAAAGTATGAGTCTTAATGGTGTATTTTTTGTTCATAAAATCGACGAAATAGTTTTCATTTTAATGGGAGAAGTGACTGTTATTTATGAAAATAGTCAAATATTACTTAAAGCCGGAGATACATTAAGAATACCGGCTAACAAGAAACATCGTTATTTTAATGAGTCTCAAGAACAAGTAGAAATGTTAACAATCAAAACTAATAGATACTTTTAAGGAGAGAAGAATGTCAGAAAAAACACAAAAAAAATACCGTTACTTACTTATGTTGGGTCACATGTTTACGGATATTAACCAAGGAGCTTTACCAGCAATTATTCCTTTTTTGATTATTGAACAACATTTGAGTTATGCAGCTGCAGCTAGTTTAGTGCTAGCTGCCAATCTCGTTTCATCATTTATTCAACCTTTAGTTGGTTACTTAGGGGATAAAAAGTCACGTCCATGGTTTATGGCTGTTGGTATTTTTTTAGCAGGATTAGGTGTATCATTACTGGGGTTTAGTTCTTCGTACTGGCTGAGTTGTATTTTCGCAGCCATTTCAGGTATTGGAATAGCAATGTTTCATCCAGAAGGAGGTAAAATTGCTAACTACGTTTCAGGTATGAATAAAGGTAGTGGAATGAGTATTTTTGCTGTCGGAGGTAATTTAGGGTTTGCTATTGGCCCAATACTTGCTTCAATAGCATTATCGATTTTTGGGATAAAAGGTAGTATTTTATTACTTGTTCCAGCTACATTAATGTCTGTTATTATGTTACTTTTTAATAGTAAGTTAAAAAGTTTAACTCCAAATAATCAGAGCCATATAATAGAAGAAACATCAGCAACTGTTAAAGATGATTGGCAATCATTCTCAAAAGTAATCAGTCTAGTCTTTTGTCGTTCTATCATACTATATGCCTTAACGACATTTATTCCATTATTTTTTATCAGTAAATTTATGGTTTCTGAATCAGTTGCTAACATTAATCTAACAGTTTATTCATTTGTAGGAATTATTTCTACTTTAGTTGGTGGTCAATTAGCGGATCGTTTCGGACTAAGTCGATTAATTAAATTTGGATTTGCGATTCTTGTACCGCTATTATTTTTGATGTTAAATGTTAACAATATGAATGTAACTACTATATTAATAGTTCCTATTAGTTTTGCGATGAATTGTAGTTATGGTTCTTTAATTGCTTTAAGTCAATCATTTGTTCCTAATCGAATAGGTCTTGCTTCTGGAATCTCTTTAGGTCTTTCAGTTAGTATCGGAGGACTATTTGCACCGATTATAGGTCTTATTGGTGATAAATATGGTTTGATGGTAGGTATGTATGTCATTTTAGCCTTCGCGTTATTAGCTTTTATTTTAACTTTTATTATTCCAAAAGAAGATACCTTATTATAGAAGGTATCTTTTTTTGTATTGAAATGCTGAATCTTATTAGATTTTAAGACAAAAAGGGTGTATTTTTAGATTAAGTTGTTTTATAATAAGAAGGTTGTTACAAAATTATTACAAATATGACCAATGTAACGGAAAACTAGGTCTTAGGTCGTAGATAACTTTACACCAAATGCTTGATAAAAAAAGTTTGATTTTGGGTTAAAATCATCTTAAGAAATCACAAGAGAGGATGTTTACAATGGAAATGAAAAATATAGTAAAAAATGAAGAATCTAGAAATTGGTTAGGTTTTGTTGGAAAAACCCTTTTATATACAACTATTTTACTTGGTTTGGTTTATTTATACCACTATAGTTCAGTGGGCGGCGGCTCATTTATTTACAATCAATTTTAAGAGGGGCTGTTGGTATCATGAAGAATAAATTACTTACAACAATAAAAGAGTGGTCTGAAAAAACACCTAATACTTTCTTTTTTGATGAAGGCTCGTCAAGTTTGACATATAAAGAGTTAGAACAGTATTCAGACGCACTAGCTTCTTATTTAGAAGAAGCTTTTCCAGAAAAACAAAATATTTTAGTTTATGGTGGCCAGGACAGTCGTATGATAATCAGCTTTTTAGCGTGTACGAAATCTGGTCACTGCTATGTCCCAGTGGATATTCATACACCAAATGAAAGAGTTCAAATGATTTTGGAAGAATCAGATGCTAAAAGTGTTATTTCGTTAGGAGATTGGCCACTAGCAAATGATAATGTTATAGATGAAAAACATTTTAATGAGTTAATTCAATCAGAGAAACAACCTACTTTAGAAAGTGTTGTTTCTGGTAATGATAATTACTATACAATCTTTACTTCAGGAACTACTGGTAAGCCAAAAGGTGTTCAGATTACTTATGACAACTTAGTTAGTTTTTGTGAATGGATGACAGAAGAATTTCAACTAAAAATAGGTCAACGCTTCTTGTGCCAAGCACCTTTTTCATTTGATTTATCGGTAATGGATTTATACCCTTCTTTATTAACTGGTGGGACATTAGTTCCATTAGATAAAGACGAAGTCGACAACTTCCCTAAATTATTTAGTAAATTACCTGAAATGAATTTAAATGTATGGGTATCAACGCCATCATTAGTAGAGATTTGTTTGTTAAGTCCTGATTTTAATGGTGAAAAATTACCGGATTTGGAGAATTTCCAATTTTGTGGTGAAGAACTACCTCACGCAGTAGCAGAAAAATTATTAGATAGATTTCCGAATGCAGTAGTCTTTAATACTTATGGACCTACAGAAGCAACAGTAGCAATTACATCAGTTGAAATTACAAAAGAGGTCTTAGAACAAACAGAGCGTTTACCTCTTGGAAAAGTAAAAACCGATACTCGACTAGTTATTTTAGACGATAATGGAATTGAATTAGCGGAGGGTGAAATTGGTGAAGTAGTCATTGTAGGACCTGGTGTTTCAAAAGGTTATTACAATCAACCTGAAAAAACAAAAGAAGCATTTATTGAGTATAACGGAATGCCTGCTTATAAAACCGGGGATGCTGGACTTATTAAAAAGGGATTACTTTTTTATAAAGGACGACTTGATTTCCAGATTAAATGGCATGGTTACCGAATGGAATTAGGTGACATTGATCATCATATAATGGCGATTGATACTGTCAGAACAGCTTGTGTTATTCCAAAGTACAATAAAAATCATAAAGTACAACAATTGATTGCCTATGTTGTTTTAGAAGAAACTGGTGAAGTTGACTCAAAAGAAATGAGTAATCAAATTAAAGAGTCATTAAAATCAACTTTAATGGAATACATGGTTCCTCAAAGATTTGTTTTTGTTGAACAATTACCTTTAACGCCTAATGGCAAAGTTGATAGAAAACAATTGATTGCTGAGGTGAATGCTTAATGGACTGGTTAGCAACTTATATACCTTTCCTTTCACCTTATGAGAAACCTTTTTATTTTATTTTATTAGGAATTCTATTTATTCCTTCTATCTTAATGTCATTACAAGGTAAACGAGCGTATTGGTATCAAAATTTTTTAACAGTTTTCTTTTTATGGGTTAGTTTTGCAGGCCCTAATTTAAATCAAGGCTACGCTTTAATAGGTTACATCATATGGCAATGCTTATTAACGAAAACCTATTTTACTTATCGTCAAAAGGATAACAAAAGTGGTTGGTTTTACTTGTCAATCTTCCTAAGTTTAATTCCGATGTTTATTATGAAGATTGGACCATTAACAGGAAGCGATAATTATCAAATATTTTACTTCTTAGGTTATTCGTATCTAACTTTTAAATCAGTACAGGTTATTATGGAAATTAGAGATGGCATGATTAAAGATTATAAAACAACTGATTACATTCAGTTTCTATTATTCTTTCCTACCATATCATCTGGACCGATTGATCGTTATCGAAGATTCTTAAAAGATATGAAAAATCCACCAAGTAAAGAGAAGTACACCGAAATGCTTGGAACAGGAATTCATTACATCTTTTTAGGATTTTTATACAAGTTTTTAATTGGCTATGTATTAGGAAGTCATTTACTTCCGCTAGTACAACAATTTGCTTTATCTCCTAGTGGAGTTGTTTTGGGAACACTAGGTTATATGTATGTTTATAGTATGTATCTGTTTTTTGATTTTGCAGGATATAGCTTGTTTGCGGTTGGAACAAGTTACCTCTTAGGATATGAAACACCAATTAACTTTAATAAACCTTTCTTAAGCCCAAACATCAAAGAATTTTGGAATAGATGGCATATGTCACTTTCATTTTGGTTTAGAGACTATGTTTACATGAGATTAATGTTTACTCTCATGAAGAAAAAAGTATTTAAGAGTAGGATCGTAGCTTCTAACATTGGCTACTTAGCCTTATTCTTAATTATGGGAGTTTGGCACGGTATAACATGGTACTATATTGTTTATGGTATTTTCCATGCGACATTAATTATCGTTAATGATGCCTGGTTAAGATATAAGAAAAAACATAAAGATAAACTACCAAGCAATAGATGGACAAATGCATTAGGGATTTTTATTACATTTAATGCCGTTTGTTTTAGCTTTTTAATTTTCTCAGGGTTCTTAGACACCCTAATCAAACATTTAATGAATATTTAGGAGATGGAATTTATGGATATCAAAGAAACAGTATTAGCAATTATTGAAGATTTAACAGGACAAGATGTATCAGGAACAATGGATTTAGATTTATATGAAGATGGTTTATTAGATTCAATGGCAACTGTTCAAATGCTAGTTGAAATTGACGGACAATTAGGAATTACAGTTCCAGTATCTGAATATGAACGTAGCGAGTGGGGAACTCCACAACAAATTATTAACCAAGTTACAGCTCTAGCTTAATGAAAAAGAAAAAGTTACTGTTAGCTGTTGGTCCATTTCTCGTGGCTTTGTTGATTATTGGACTAATTATTTTTTCCCCGATTAATTTGTTTAAGAAACCATCAGCTAAAGCTGTGCACCATTCGGCTTCATCGATGTCAGTTAATGTATTAAAAGGAAATGCTTTAAAAAATGAAGCAATGGCTAGTGGGCATTATTTACCTATTTTTGGTTCTTCAGAACTGAGTCGTGTAAATGAATTTCACCCTTCTGTATTAGCACAAAAATACAATAGAAATTATGAACCATATCTTTTAGGAGCAGCTGGGACTCAATCTTTAACCCATTACTTTATGTTGAACTCTATGAAAGACGAATTAAAAGGTAAGAAGCTAGTCTTTATTATCTCGCCACAATGGTTTGTAAAAGAGGGTGTGGGAGATCCGATGTTTTCTCTCTTTTATTCACCATTGCAAACAAATCAATGGCTAATGGATGTTGATCCAAAGGATATGAACAACCAATACCTGGCTAAGCGCATGAAAAAGTTTTCAAGTGTTAAGAGTGATACGCAATTAAATAAAGAAATGAAATTAATTGCCAAAGGTGAGGAACTTTCTAACTTCGACAAGAAACAAATAGCTGCGAGATATAGAATGTTATCAAAAGAAGATTTTTTATTTAGTCGAATAGGTGTAAAAAGTAAGCTAAATCGAATTGATCGTTCAGCTGGAAATTTACCAACAGATTATTCTTATGAAGAGTTAGACAAACTTGCCTATGAAATTGGCAAAAAAGAAACTAATAATAATGAATTTGAAGTGGCTAATGGGTTTTACACTAAACGAATTTTACCTGTAAAAGCTAAAATGAAAAATGCTCAAACAGACTTTGATTACCTTTCTTCACCAGAGTATTCTGATTTTCAATTATTATTAAATGAAATGGCAAAACAAGAGATGGATGTCTTATTTGTTATTCCGCCTGTTAATAAAAAGTGGGCTAACTACACAGGACTATCTCAAGATATGTTAGATAGTTTTAGTAAGAAAATAAATCATCAATTAAGTTCTCAAGGATTTAATCATGTAGTTGATTATACAGATAAACATTCGGAAGAGTATTTTATGGAAGATACTATCCATATTGGTTGGAGAGGTTGGCTTAATTTAGATAAAGATTTACAAGAATTTTTAAAAGATTCAAGCAAACCTAATTACAAAATTAACTCTGAAGAGTTTCTAACAACTGAATGGCAAAAAAATCGTGATTATTAAAAAAAGTGAGTTGGATAATGCTTGTTTCAAGTGTTATTCAACTTCTTTTTTATAAAAAATGACGAATGTTTCATTTGAAATATAAGGTGAAACATTAAGATAACAAGAGTTAAATATATATTAATTAATTGGGTTAAAGCTTGAAAAATAGCCGGAATTATGACAAAATAATGCTTACCTATTAAATTTAAGGGAGCAATAAAAGAATTGAAAAAAAAGAAGAAACACACATTCAAAAAGATTTTATTACTTTTATTGCTAATAGGACTTATAGCCGGATTTTTCGTATATAAAAAAGTATCAGCTCAAGTAGAAGATGTTTTACATTGGGAAGATCAGGTTAGTAAAGCAACAAAGGAATATGGCATAGAAAGTTATACAGACATTGTGTTAGCTATTATTTTTACAGAAAGTAAAGGTAATCATGTTGATATTATGCAAAGTAGTGAAAGTAAGTATGGTCAACGAAATTTAATTATGTCTAGCGAAGAAAGTATTGATTCTGGCGTAGAACATCTAGCTGAAGTCCTTAAAGAAGCTGAAGAAAAAGGTTGTGATGTTTGGACAGCAGTTCAAGCGTATAACTTTGGTTCGCAATATATAAGTTATGTAGCTGAAAAAGGACAAATTAATTCTTTAGAATTAGCTGAAACCTATTCAAGAGATGTATTAGCTCCATTATTAGGAAATACGACTCAAGAAACCTATACTTACAAACATCCATTGGCACTTATTTACAATAAAGGGAAATTGTACCGTGATGGTGGCAACTTCTTTTATGCTGAAAGTGTGAAATGGAATTTAAAATTGATTAAATTATTTAAATGAAAAGAGACAACCCGAAAAATGGTTGTCTCTTTTTTTATAATTCAAAAGCTAACATGTATTGTCCAAAACTTTCTCCGTCATAACCAGGAGAAACGCGAACTCTTTTTAAAGTATATAAACCATCAGATTTACTTGCGTAGCCAGGTTCTGTTGTCACAGCCATTTTATAACCTGTTTCCTCAGCAGATTTTATAACGCGTTCGTCATATCTTCCAGCAGGATAACACAACAGAGTTGTTGTTTGTTCTAATTCTTTATCAATCCAGTTTTTTGAGTCTAATAATTCACTTTCGATATGCGAATCTTCTAGGGTATTTAAATCTAAATGAGAGACAGTATGACTTTCAATCGACATCCATTCACTTTGTCTCATTTCTTTCATTTGATCTAAATTAAAATAAGAATCAGATCCTAATTTTGAAGTAATATAGTTGATAGTAGCTTTCATTTCATATTTTTCTAAAATAGGAAAGCCTTCAGTATAATTATTTAGATAACCATCATCAAATGTAATCCAGACAATTTTTTCAGCAGGTTTTTTATTTTCAGTTAATACAATATAAGCCTCTTCAGGAGTAAGTGTATAATAATCATTTTCCTTTAACCATTTAACATGTTCTTCAAATTCTCTAGGTGGTATTTTTAAAGAATTACCTTCGCTTTCAGCAAGGCTATGATACATTAAAATAGGAAAACTAATTTCGCTATCACTTTCTATCCAATTCTCAGAGTCACTTGATTTGTCTTCAACTGAAGAACTCACAGTACTTGTTATAGTTGCTACTTCAGACGTTGAAGTACTCTGGTTTGTTTTATTTTGATTGTTTGAAGGTTTTAAGAAGAACCAACCTACAAGGGCCACTTCGATAATAATCAGGCTCGTAAGCAACCATAAACCACTCTTTTTCATTCGGAAAACACCTTCCTTTTCTCTCCTTTAAATTTTAACAAAGCTGTTGGAGTGTTTCAAGATAAAGAGTATGAATGCGTTTCTCTTTTTGCTTAGATATGCTAAACTGTTCTAGTGGCTAGAGAAACAAGTGTACGAAAAAACGCTGAAGATCAGGAGTGTTATTTTGAAAGAATCACAATACATATGGAAAATAAATAAAAATGAACCAGAAAGCGCCTTGTTAAATGAAGAATTAGAACGACTAAATCTTCCGGTAGAACTTGCGCCTTTTTTATGGAGTCGAAATATCAAGGATGCTGAAAGAATTAACTCTTTTTTTAAACCTCAAATAGCAGATTTTAATGACCCGTTTCTTCTGTTTGATATGCATAAGGTTATTGAAAGAATTCAAGTAGCTGTTGAACAAGGGGAGAAAATATTAGTTTATGGTGATTACGATGCTGATGGAATCACTAGTACAACTGTTATGAAAGAAGCTATTGAGTTAATTGGCGGTGATGTTATCTTCTATCTACCCAATCGTTTTACTGATGGATATGGACCTAATAAAGATGTCTACCAGAGAATGATAGAAGAAGAGGGTGTTCAATTAATAGTAACTGTTGATAACGGTATTAGTGGTCATGAAGCTATTAACTACGCTATGAAACAAGGCGTAGATGTGATTGTCACAGATCACCATGAATTACCTGAAGAATTACCTAATGCTTTTGGTATCATACATCCAAGACATCCAAATGGAGAGTATCCTTTTGGTGATTTGGCAGGAGTAGGAGTTGCTTTTAAAGTAGCCACAGCTCTTCTTGGAGAGGTGCCGGTGGAAAGTCTTGACTTAGTAGCGATTGGAACGATTGCTGACTTAGTGTCGTTAACGGATGAAAACCGTAGCATGGTGAAAATTGGTTTAGAAATGATGAAACAAACAGAGAGAATTGGTCTACAAATGCTAGCAAATGAAGCAAAAGTAGATTTATCTGATGTTAGTGAAGAAACAATTGGTTTTACGATAGCTCCAAGACTAAATGCTATTGGACGCTTGGGAGACGCTTCACCAGGTGTCCACCTATTAAGTACTTTTGACGATGAAGAAGCTTCAGAGTTAGCTGTATTCATTACACAAAAGAATGTTGAACGACAAGGTATTGTTAAGAAAATTACAGCAGAAGCATTAGCGATGGCTGAAACTAAATTAGATGATAGCCTTTTAATTTTAGCATCAAGTGGTTGGCATGAAGGTGTATTAGGAATTGTTGCTAGCCAAGTGGTATCAAAAACTGGTAAACCAACCATTGTATTAGGGCTAGATGAAGCTACTAACATTGTAAAAGGTTCTGGACGAAGTATTGAATCTGTCGATTTATTTCAAACATTGTCATTAGTTAAAGATGATTTGATTAGTTTTGGTGGGCATCATATGGCGGCAGGATTAAGCTTTTCATATGAGTTACTGCCTCAAATCCAAACTAAATTAGAGAAACATTTGTCTGAACTAGGTATTGGTAAAGAATCAAAAGAAACCCTGAGTATCGACGCAGAGTTACCTATTAGTAAAATCACTGTTGAGTATATTGAAATGTTAAAATCATTAGCACCGTTTGGAACAGATAATCCGTCACCTTACTTTTTAGTAAAAGGGGAAAAGATCGATCAATTAAAGCAAATTGGCGCTGATAATGCTCATCTGAAATGCCAAATCAAAGAGGGTGATATAGGTGTTGATTGTATAGCTTTTAATCGAGGAAGAGAGATAGCTGAATTTTCTCAAGAAGATATTAGTTTAGTAGGGCAACTTTCAATTAATGAATGGAATGGGTTTAGAAAACCGCAATTTATGCTTTCTGATTATGAAGTAACTGGCTTACAATTGTTTGATATTCGTGGAAAAAAAGGATTAGAAGTTAAACCACAGACATCTTCAATAGCTTATCTTCTATTTAATAAAGAGCACGAGATGATGTTAAAAGGAAAAGATGAGGCTGATATTTTTGATGTTTCTAAATGGGATGAGAGTGAGCAAAAAAGAATCAATACGTACCAAGAAGTTGTCGTTGTGGATTGTCCTTATGATTTAGAACAAGCAAAAGGAGTTTTTTCTAGCATTAAAACAAAACGCGTTTATTTAAGAGCTCAGGTAAAAACAGAGCACTATTTAACAGGTTTACCAACTAGAGATCAATTTGGTCAGTTGTTTAAGCTAATTGCTTCTCAACCATCTATTGATGTGAGACATAAAATAGGTGATATTTCTAACTATTTAAAAATTGAAAAGAATTTATTAATTTTTATGATTCAAGTGTTTTTTGACTTGGGATTTGTTACAATAGAAGATGGCTTGATGGCAAAAGTAGAAAATCCTACTAATCGACCGTTACAAGAAAGCAAAATTTACCAAAACTATGAACATAAGATTGACATGGAAAAGCTGTTTTTATACAGTGACATCAAAGAAATCAAAGAGTGGATTTTGCAACAGGAGGACATATGATGAATTTAGAAAATTATATTGCTAGTATACCAGACTACCCACAAGAAGGTGTTATCTTCAGAGATATTTCACCATTAATGGGAGACGGGGCAGCTTACCAAGAAGCAACTAGACAAATTGTAGCTTATGCAAAAGAACGCGGTGCTGAAATGGTTGTTGGACCTGAAGCTCGAGGTTTTATTATTGGATGTCCAGTGGCATATGAGTTAGGCATTGGTTTTGCACCAGCCCGTAAAAAAGGGAAATTACCAAGAGAAACAATTGAAGTTGATTATGGCTTAGAATACGGTGAAGCAACATTAACGCTTCATAAAGATGCTATTAAACCAGGTCAAAAAGTTATTATTTGTGATGACTTATTAGCAACAGGTGGAACAATCGCTGCTACAATCGAATTGGTTGAAAAATTAGGTGGAGAAGTTGTTGGTTGTGCCTTTTTAATTGAATTAATGGACTTAAATGGCCGTGATAAAATTAAAGGTTATGATATTTTAAGATTAATGGAATACTAAGAAAAATAAAAAGAACTCATCATTAAAATGAGTTCTTTTTTTTGTGTTTTCAATCAGTTGTTTTTGCTTGTAAGATATATATGTCTATAATAAAAAAACAACTATCTATAGTTTGTTACGGAACATCTATAGTTTGTTTCTTATTTAATTAAAAAGAAAGCGTTATAATTTGGATGTCAATGAGGGGAGGGAAAAAATAGTGAAACAAAAGAAAAAAGGATTCTGGGCAGATGTTTATCGCTTTAGAGCTTTGATTTTAATGGCAATACCAGGGTTCATTTGGTTTATTTTCTTTTTTTATATTCCAGTACTTGCAAACGTGGTGGCATTTAAAGATTTTAAAATTTCTCCAGATGGATTTATTGCTAGTTTAACTCAAAGTCCTTGGGTAGGGTTAGATAACTTTAAATTCTTATTTGCTTCGAGTGACGCTTGGTTAATAACAAGAAATACCATTCTTTATAACGTTGTCTTTTTAGCTTTTAACTTATTTTTTGCAGTAGCATTTGCCATTGTAATGAGTGAATTACGTAATAAAAAATTAGTTAAAGTCTATAATACGATGTCATTATTACCATACTTCTTATCATGGGTTGTTATTTCATACTTTGTATACGCCTTCTTAAGTCCTGATAAAGGGATTCTTAATCAATGGTTAACACAAAATGGTGGGTTAGCAGTTCAATGGTATACAGATCCAACATGGTGGCCACTTATTTTTGTGGTATTAAACGTTTGGAAGTCTCTTGGTTACAATAGTATTATCTACTATGCTTCAGTTATGGGGATTGACCCAACATACTACGAAGCAGCTATGGTGGATGGAGCAAGTAAATGGCAGCAAATTAAAAATGTAACGATACCTCAGTTATTACCGATGATGAGTATTTTATTAATACTAAACATTGGAGGAATCTTCAAAGCTGACTTTGGTATGTTCTATAATGTCCCTAGACAATCAGGTGCATTATACGAAGTAACAAGTGTGTTAGATACTTACATCTATAATGGATTAACTACAACAGGTGACTTAGGTATGACAGCAGCAGCTGGTTTATATCAATCATTAGTTGGATGTATTCTATTAATTGGTGCTAATATGGTCGTTCGTAAGATGGATCCAGATTCATCATTATTCTAGTAGGAGTGTGACAAATGAGTAGAAAAAAAGTAGCTAGAGTAGAGGTTCGAGCTTTTAGTCCAAAAGTAGATTTATTTTTTAACATTTTGATTGCTCTTTTTGCAATTTCTTGTTTAATACCATTTATTTTTGTTATTATTATTTCTTTAACAAGCGAAACCTCTTTAGCAGAACACGGATATAGCTTCTTCCCGCAAGAATGGTCCTTTGCTGCTTATGAGTATATCTTTGCAGGTCAAATGTCTGAGAAAATATTTAGGGCATTTGGGGTCACTATTTTTGTAACAGTTTTTGGTACATTGATTAATGCGTCATTAACATCACTTTATGCGTATGCAATTTCTCGTTCGAATTTTCCATTTAGAAAATTCTTTACGATGTTTGCTTTAATAACAATGTTATTTTCTCCAGGTATGGTAGCTAACTATATTGTTATGACAAACATGCTACAATTAAAAGATACGATTTGGGCATTAATTTTACCGATGGCTTTAGGGCCATTCAACATTTTGGTTATGCGTACTTTCTTCTTAAAGACAGTACCAGATAGTATCATTGAATCAGCTCGTATTGATGGAGCTGGCGAAATGAGAATCTTCATGAAAATTGTATTACCTTTAGCGGTTCCTGGTATTGCAACAATTAGTTTGTTTGCAGCATTAGGTTACTGGAATGATTGGTTCAACGCACTACTTTACGTTCAAAATGATAACTTAGTGCCGTTACAATACTTATTAATGAAGATTCAAAATAACTTAGATTTCTTGGCTAAGAACTCTGGAATGGGGTCTCAAATTGCTGGAGGTTTAGCAGCATTACCAAGTGAATCAGCCAGAATGGCAATTGTTGTGGTTTCAACTCTACCAATCGCGTTAAGCTATCCATTCTTCCAAAAATATTTTGTTGGTGGATTAACTATTGGTGGCGTGAAAGAATAAAAGAAAATATAGGGGGAATAATTGTGAAAAGCTTTAAAAAAGTAGCAACACTAGCAGGAGCTGCGCTTTTATTAGCAGGTTTAGCAGCATGTGGTAACGGTGCAAGTAAAGAAGGTAAATCTGATAAATCAGGAAGCAAAGATGATACAACAACACTTTTAATGTATCAAATTGGTGATAAACCAGAAAATTACGATCAATTAATGGAAATCGCAAACAAACGTATTAAAGAAGAAATTAATGCTGAAGTTGATTTACAATACATTGGTTGGGGTGACTGGGATCAAAAAATGAGTACAATCATCGCTTCAGGTGAGAACTACGATATTGCTTTTGCATCTAACTATGTAGCTAATGCACAAAAAGGTGCTTACGCTGATATAACTGAATTAGCTCCTAAGTATGCCAAAGAAGCTTATGAACAATTAGATGAAGATTACATCAAAGGTAACACAGTAGACAATAAATTATATGCTTTCCCAGTGAACGCGAATATTTATTCTCAACAAATGTTAACTTTTAACAAACAATATTTAGATAAATATAATTTAGATATTGAAGGAATCGAGTCTTATGCTGACGCTGAGAAAGTCTTAACAGAATTCCATAAAAAAGAACCAAATATCGCTGCTTTTGCAATTGGACAAGGTTTTAAAGTTTCAGGTAACTATGACTATCCATTAGGAAAAGATTTACCTTTTGCTATTAAATTAGATGAAACTGACAGTCCAAAAATCATTAACCAATATGAAGATAAAGAGTTAATGGATAACTTAAAAGTAATGAGAAAATGGTATGAAGCTGGATTAATTCCAACTGATGCTGCAACAAACACAACAGGTTTCCCATTAGAAGGAAATACTTGGTTTGTTCGTGAAGAAACACAAGGACCATTAGATTATGGTGATACTGTATTAACAAATGCTGCTGGACAAGAAATTGTTTCAAAAGCAATTACTAAACCATATAGAACAACAGCTCAAGCTCAAATGGCTAACTTTGTTGTTGCTAATGTTTCTAAAAACAAAGAAAAATCAGTTGAATTATTAGGATTATTAAACAGTGATCCAGAATTATTAAACGGTTTAGTATGGGGTATTGAAGGCGAAGCTTGGGAAAAAGCTGGCGACAACAAAATCAAGTTATTAGATGGTTACCAACCAAACATGCATATGGCTGCTTGGAACACTGGTAATAACATGCTTCTTTACACACAAGATACTTTATCTGATGAGTTAGTTAAAGAGCGTGATGAAAACATCGCTAACTCAATTTCTTCTCCTACATTAGGATTTAACTTTAAAACAGACAACGTTAAAACTGAAGTAACTAATATTTCAAACGTTATGAGTCGTTACAAAGACAGCTTAAACACTGGTTCAGTAGATCCAGAAGAATACGTACCAAAAATGGTTAAAGATTTAGAAAAAGCTGGTTGGAATAAAGTTCAAGAAGAAATGCAAACTCAATTAGATGAGTTCTTAAAAGAATCAAAATAAACTTATCTTAAAGATTGAGACTTTATTAAGTCTCAATCTTTTTATTAAAAAGAAACGATTAATATCGTATAATAAACTGAGAATAAATGAAAGAGGGAATAAAGATGCTAGGAACAGGATTAGAAAAAGGATTCAAAACAATCTGGCTGATTATGAAATTAAATTTATTTTTTCATTTGTTCAGCTTAATGGGAGGTTACATTCTAGGGATAGGCCCCTCGATTCAAATGGTGAGTGATTTATTTCAGGAGTCAAAATTTGATTATAAAGAGATCACATTTAAGCGTGCTTTTGAGTTATGGAAAAGCCACTTTATCCGTAGCAATGGTCAGTTTTTATTGTTCTTTGGTGTCTTTGCGTTGTTAGCTTATAATTTATATATATCTGTCCAATTAGTTGGATTAACGTGGTTAATTATTGACTTTATTCTTATTTCTGCGATATTATTTATTTATGTAGCTTATCAATATGTTATTTCATATGAGACAAACTATGAAATGCCATTTTTACAAGTGATTAAACTAGCTTGTATTAGCGTATTTTTTGGTTTTGGTACATTTTGGAAGTTATTATTGGGTGCAGTTGTCATTATAGCTGTTACTTGGCAAATGAAAGGTTTAATCTTATTTGCTACTATTAGCTTACTTATTATTTGGAGTGTTATTGCAACGAAAAAAATAAGAGATGTCGTTAATGAAAAGTTGGGATTTAGTGAAGAAGAAATGGTTTAATTTTTTTAATAAAGGATTTTTAATTAATCAATTAATGCAATTATATAGCTTAATCCTCGTGATAGTCATTATGGTTATCATGTTAGGGTTAAGTTTATTTGTGATTAGAACCAATTCAATTGATGCAGCAAAGAGAATTGATAATATTACTGCTGAAACTACCACAAGTTTGAAAAGTAAGGATAGGGATGTCATAACTAGTGTTGTGGGGGAAATTGCAGGAACAGCTTCTCATTATGAAAATATGTATAATTTTCTAACAATGGATCAACAAGACTATTTTGAATACATGATTAATTTAGGAGAAGAAACAGAGGTTAGCACTTATTTTCCATATATCATGCGTACCATATTCTCTAATTACCCGGATGTGAAATCAATTGATATCGTTTTTGATGAAGAAGATAACTATTTACATGGGGATAAATTAAGTGTCATGGGGAAAAAAATTCCTATGCCTTATTATAAACCTAATAGTGATTTAACACTGGTTAGATCTATTAGAGACCCTGGAAGTTCAGCTATTAAAGGTGCTGTTTATATCACATTTACAGAAGAAAGTTTAACGTCTTTTTTTAATGAAAAACAAGAAGATAGAAGATCAGTTAGTCAGTTTATTTTTAATTCTCATGGGGATGTTATTTTTAGTAATGGCCAACATATTCCTGATGCAGACTTAGAAATTCTTTATAAGCAAATTGATGAAAGAGCGTATGTTACAGAAGCTGATTTGAATAATCGTTACTTAGTTAGAGATACCTCAGTGAAAGATTTAACTTTAGTGACACTGTTAGATAAAAAAGAAGTAAGATGGATAACTTTACTACAAATTCTACCTATATTTTTAATAGGTTTTAGTGTCATGATTTTCTTGTTAGTCTTCTTAAATAAAGTGTTTAAGAAATATTCTAATCAAATGGCTCAGATTGTGCATGTCACTAATCAAGTTAGTCAAGGAAACCTAGAAGCACAAGTGGATACATCAACGATGGAGCTTGAATTAGAAGACTTAGCTGAAGCCATTAATCAAATGGTGATTAATTTAAATCAATACATAGATGATATTTATACTTTAGAGGTTAAACAACGAGACGCGCATATGAGAGCCTTACAGTCGCAAATCAATCCTCATTTTTTATATAATACATTAGAATACATTCGCATGTCAGCTATTAGTAAGCAACAAGATGAGCTAGCAGAAGTTGTCTATGCTTTTTCAGCTTTACTACGAAATAATATTACTCAAAGTAAAACAACTACTCTAAAAGAGGAACTTGATTTTTGCGAGAAATATGTCTATCTCTATCAAATGCGTTATCCTGATAGTATTGCCTATCATTTTAAAGTTGATGAAGGATTAGATAAATTTATTATTCCTAAATTTATTATTCAACCATTAATTGAGAATTATTTTGTACACGGAATTGATTATGAAAGACAAGATAATGCGATTAGTGTGAAAGCTTTTGATAAGAACAAATTTATTGAAATTCAAATTATTGATAATGGTTTGGGAATGGACGAGACACGTTTGAGAGAAGTTAACCAAAAACTACATGATAAAAATGATGTATTACAAGATTCTATTGGGTTAGTAAACGTCTATCAGCGTATTAAAGGATTTTTTGGAGAGAATTCAGAGATGTGGATTGAATCTGAAGAAGATAAAGGTGTTACGATAGTGATTAAGATTGAGAGGTAGGAGATTTTCATGTATAAAGCTATGTTAGTTGATGATGAGTACATGATTTTAGAAGGATTAAAACAAATCATTCCTTGGAAAGAGTTGGGATTTGAAATTGTTAAAACAGCTAAAAGAGCAATGGAAGCTGTTGATTATTTAAAAGAAAATGAAATAGATTTATTAATTACAGATGTGACAATGCCTAAAATGAGTGGCATTGACTTAGTTAAAATGTCTAAAGATATTCAACCTGACTTAGCGGTGTTAATTTTGTCAGGCTATCAAGAGTTTGAATATGTGAAACAAGGTATGGAGTTAGGTGTTAAAGGTTATTTAGTTAAGCCAGTCAATAAAGAAGAACTTGCTGAAAAAGTGTCGTTGATAAAAAATGAATTAGACGAAAGAAAACTTGTTGATTCGCAACGTGAGATGTATCAAGGAAGTATGATTCAAAAGTGGCTGAATGATGAAATGAATGAGGATGAGTTTAGACATCTATTAAAAGAGTTAGATGTAACGGAATCAGACGAATATTCGGTTGTCATCGTTAATCAGATAGAGACTTGGACGAGTTTGAAAAATTACTCAAAGAAATATAAACAATTTTTTACAGTTGAAACTAAGAGTTCTAAAGACTGTCAAACTGTTATTATCTATCAAGGATCTAGAACAGATCTAACTTTATTTATTAGAGGTTTAGAAGAGATGTTAAAAGGGAAACAATTTAGAATTATTTTAGGTGAATCTGTTTCAGAATGGGAAAATGTTTATGAAAGTTATGAAAAAGCTAAAAAGTTAGCTCAGTTTCAATCCTTTTATGGACCAGAAAAAGCCTCTCAAATGGTACTAAATTTAAGCGAAACAGAAGGAGCCGAAACGACTCTGCACTTTTTATCATTTAATAAGGCATTAATTATTGGGGATATGCCGACGATTCAAGAGGAACTTCATCATGTCTATCAACAAATGGCTAAATTTGGTTACCCTCCTGAGAATGTGCGACATGTGACATTTTTATTGTTTACTGATATCTACCGACAATTTCCTTCTTTAGATAAGGAAATTTACGATCAGACCCTTAAAAAGATTCATAGTAGCGATAGTATGGAAGAGCTTAAAGACTGGTTACTTGAAATTTTAGATATGGTTTTTGGAAATCCTGATGTAGGTAAAAGATATTCAGAATTAGTGAAGGGAGCAATCGATGTCATTTCAGTTGACTATCAAAAAGATCTAACCTTAAAAAATGTTGCTGAAAAATTACATGTGAACCCTGTATATTTAGGGCAATTATTTAGAAAAGAGACAGAGAGAAGTTTTTCTCAATACCTCAATCAGTCACGGATAAAAAAAGCACAGTACGGTTTGTTAAATACAACTAAACCAATTAATGAAGTAGGGTATGAAGTAGGTTACAACAACCCGACTTACTTTTTCAAAATGTTTCGTAAGTTAAATGGTTTAACTCCAAAAGAATTTAGAGAAAAATACATGACTAATTATCATGAAATAGAAGAATAATAAAAACTCTCTATCTCGTTCAAATGAAATGAACGAGATAGAGAGTTTTTATTTTCTGTATGCAGAAGGTGTAATCCCAAATTGTTTTTTAAAAGCTTTGGAGAACGTAAAATAATCTCTGTAGCCTATCATAAGTGAGATTTTATTTAAGGAATGATTACTGTAGATGAGTAATTGTTTTGCTTTTTCCATTCTGATTAAAAAAATATACTCATTAGGACTGATTTTACCGTATTTTTTAAATAAAGCATACAAGTATCCACGGGAAATATTTAAGTAATCAGAAACATCTGTAACGTTGATACCTTCTTGATAATTCTCTTTAATGTATGATAAAGCTTCATTGAATAAATTTTTGGATAAAGAGTTATTTTCTTCTTTTGTTTTTGGAAATTCTTGAGAAAGATAGTAGAACATTTGATACATGATTGATTCAATTAATAAGTCTTGATTTTTTTCGATGCTATCTAATAAGTTAAAAAGAGTTTTTAGAGAATTAGTAAATGGACTTGCTTTTGTAAGAGATAAAAAACCAGCCTCTTCAAGGAGAGAACGTGAAAAAGCTTCACTAGAGTTAATACCAGAGAAACCTATCCAAAAGTAAGTCCATGGATTAAGAGAGTCTGCTTGATAAAAACAAGGTACACCTTTAGGAATTAAAAAAACATCACCTTTTTTCAGTTCTACACTTTCTTTACCTGCCAAATGAAAAGTGCCACATCCTTCTGTTATAAAATGAATAATATTATGTTCTCTAATATTGTTTCCTTTAAAAGAGTAGTTAGGTAGACATTTTTCTTTACCGTAGAAATGAATGTCAGTATTTATTTGTTGGTAAATCAATGAATTGGTCATTTTATCTCCTTTTTATGTCAATATGTATTGTAGACATATTAACATAAATTACAGTCATATATCTATGGTTTAGAGAATAGATTTCATATAAGATAGCGATATCTAGAAATTGGAGGGGCTAAAATGAAATCACTGATATATTTTGATGAAAAACAAAAGTATTTCCATCTATCTAACAGTCAATTATCCTATATTATGGAAATTGAAGAAGGAGCTATTTTATCCCATATTTATTTTGGTAAAAAAATAAATATGTATCATGGAAATAAAAAATATCCACGTTTACCAAGAGGTTTTTATGGGAGTCAACCAAATTCAATGGATAGAGGCTATTCCAAAGACTCTTTGTTACAGGAATTTAGTTCACTAGGGACAAATGATTATAGAGTGTTTGCAAGTGAATTCATATATGAGAATGGTTCGAATATTAGTGATTTTGTGTATAAATCACATCGAGTGATGGATGGTAAATTAAAATTAAAGGGATTGCCAAGTTCATATGTTCATCATAAATCAGAATCAGAAACATTGATTGTTACACTAGAGGATAAAATAAGTTTAGTAGAAGTGGATTTGATTTACACAATTTATAGGGATGAGGCTGTTATTACACGATCAACTTTAGTTAAAAATAAAAGTAGGTCTGTCATTAAGGTAAACAAAATATCTTCTATGCAGCTTGACTTTTTTAACGAAGAATTTGATGTACTTTCTTTACCTGGGGGACACGTAAGAGAGAGACAAGTTCAAAGAGAACAACTAAGGAAAGGGATAAAAATTTTTGAAAGTAGAAGAGGAACATCTAGTCATCAAATGAATCCGTTCATTGCATTAATGTCTAATACAACAACTGAATTCTCTGGTAATGTTTATGGCTTTCATTTTGTTTATTCAGGTAATCATAGTTTTGAAGTAGAAAAAGATCAATTGAATCAAACTAGATTAGTTGTAGGTATAAATCAGACCAATTTTTCTTGGGAACTTAATCCTGAAGAGGAATTTCAGACACCAGAAGTAATTATCACTTTTTCTGACCAAGGTTTGAATGGCTTAAGTCAAATAAACCATCAATTTTTACGAGAACGAGTAGCTAGAGGAAAGGATTATCTTAAGGAGAGACCGATTGTTATTAATAATTGGGAAGCCACTTATTTTGAATTTAATGAAAGTAGCTTAAAAACTATTGTCAATGAAGCAAAAGAATTAGGAATTGAAATGTTTGTTCTTGATGATGGTTGGTTTGGTAAAAGAAACAATGATTCTACCTCTTTAGGAGATTGGTATGTAAATCAAACTAAGCTACCAAATGGTTTAAGAAAATTTTCGGATTATGTTCATAGCCAAGGGATGCAGTTTGGCCTTTGGTTTGAACCAGAAATGATTTCAATGGAATCGGATTTATATGTTAACCATCCTGATTATTTATTAAGGGATCCAGATAAAGAACCGCATCCTTCTAGAGATCAATTTGTACTGGATATGGGAAGAAGTGAGGTAAGAGAAACCATTTACAATCAAATCAAACAACTTCTTGATCAAGTTGAAATTGACTATATTAAATGGGATATGAATCGCCACTTGTCAGATGTTTTCTCTAGATCTTTACCAGCAAATAGACAAGGAGAAGCCAGTCACAGATACATGTTAGGTGTGTATGAACTTTTAGAAAGATTAATCACTGAATAATATCCTAATGTGTTATGGGAAGGGTGTTCAGGTGGTGGTGGAAGGTTTGATGTTGGATTTCTACACTATATGCCGCAGTCTTGGACCAGTGATAATACAGATGCAATGGAGAGATTGAAAATTCAATATGGAACTTCTATTGCTTATCCTATATCGAGCATGACAGCTCATGTCTCTCAAATACCAAATCATCAGACAGGGAGAACTACTTCATTGAATACGAGAGGTAATGTTGCGATGAGTGGTGTTTTAGGGTACGAATTAAATTTAACTGAGCTATCTCAAGAAGAAAAAGAAAAAATAAAAGAGCAAATAGTAACCTATAAGGAAATTAGGCATATTATTCAATATGGAAAATTTTATCGCTTGAAAAGCCCTTTCGAAGGCAATCAAACAGCATGGATGTTCTTATCACGTAAGAAAGATGAAATAATCGTTTTTGCTTTTTCTAATCTAGCAGAAGGTCATCCTTTATTTCATGACTTAAAATTATGTGATTTAGAGGATAATTCCTTATATTCTAATCTGGAGACTAATCAAATTTTTGGAGCTGATGAATTAATGACTCTTGGGTTTCATCTAAAATTTGTAAATCGGGATTTTGAGTCTTTAATGTATCGTTTTAAGAAAATTAATTGAAAAAATACCATTTAGAAATGACTAGTATCCATTTCTAGATGGTATTTCTCCTTTCTTTTTTGTATTTTTCAATTCGTTGTTGTTTTTTTATAAACTGGTGTAAACGAATTTCGCTTTGTGGAGATTCTAGTATCATAACTTTTGAGTGTTGGTTGTACAAATTACCTTTTATTTTAGGTAATCTTTTTCTGAACATAGTATTCCACTTAAAGAGTTTAAACATTCGTTTAATTGTTTTTTGTTTTTGTTTAAAATTACGTTTTGGGTCTAAGACTTGTTTACAGGTTCTTTTAAAAACTCGATACTGAGTTACGTAGATAGGATAGTCTAAAACTACGATAAGGTCAGCGTCATGGAAACTTTTAGTAGTCCAAGGACTAACTTGAACACCTTCTACAATCCATGAATCTAATTGATTTAGCCGGTTATTTAATGAAGTCATGCGTTGGTTTTTATCCTTTAATTTAAGAAAATCATCAAGAGAAATCCCTTGAAGTTGATAGGTTTCTTGTAATTTAATAGTTAATGAAGTTTTACCACTTCCAGCATAACCAATGATTCTAATTTTCATTTGTTATCGATCTCCAGTCATTCGTGTACTTATAACATTACAATAAATAGACGATAAATTCAATAACCGAACGCATTTTTTGATAGTGCCTAATAGTATTTTAATATTGTTAAATATGATACTCTCGGTTGCTTTTGTTTTTATTTAAGACATGCGTCAAGAGAAGTGTGTGTAAGAAGTAAAAAGGCTGTTTTTTACTGAATTAGAGTTAATTAAATCCATATACTAACTAACGCTTTAATATAGGAAGAAAAAATATAATAAACTTAAAAATATTAATGTGAAATCTGATTTTAAGGGTGTTGACTTATTTGATTAGAACAGGTATCCTATTATTTGTTAAGCCGCCTTAGCTCAGTAGGTAGAGCGTTTGCATGGTAAGCAAAAGGTCACCAGTTCAATCCTGGTAGGTGGCTCTAAGAGTAATACAAAACAACAGAGGTAGACTAATTGTCAACCTCTGTTGTTTTGTATTACGGGTATTAAAGTTTTTTTACAAACTCTGATTTTAGTTTCATTGGGCCAAAACCATCAATTTTACAATCGATATTATGATCGCTATCAACTAATCGAATATTTTTAACTTTAGTACCTTGTTTAACAGGATTACTAGCGCCTTTTACTTTTAAGTCCTTAATGACAGTTACACTATCACCATCTTGTAAAATGTTCCCATTAGAATCTTTTACAATAAATGCGTCAGTTTCATTCGCATCACTGTTTTCTGACCATTCGTGAGCACATTCTGGGCAAACAAAAAGACCTCTATCTTCGTAAGTATAAACTGATTCACAGTTAGGGCAGCTTGGTAATGAAGTCATATACATTCTCCTTTTGAAATATTTTTCAATGTAAGTGTACCTTATTTGTTATAAAAAAGGAAGTTTATTCAAGAAGATTGTTATTAGTAGTGGTAGTAGAAGTTCTATAAACAATTTAATAAAGATTAAAAGAATAGCAAAACTTATTTGGAATTTCTAAAGAATCATGTATAATGATAGAAGCAAATTTAAAAAAAGATGTTAAGGAGGGCACCCTTTTTGAGTAATCACGATGACGAATTCAACCAAAAAGATGAAAGTCCCAAATCAGGTAAGGATTTTAAAGAATATGTTTTAAACTCACTTCATGAAGAACCACAGAATGAAGCCGAGCTAGATAACAATGTAGACGAGAGTGTTGACATTGAAGAGCCTATTTCTCGAAATAGAAGACGAGAGAACACACCAAAATATAATACTCGAAAAAAAGAGAATAACATGGTGAAAAAAATAGTTATTATTATTTCAGTCGCTTTAGTACTAACTATTACAATTGCAGGTTTTTCATTTTATAGTTTCTTTAAATCTAGTTTGAAACCTTTAAACCCTAAAGATGACAAGTTAGTTCAAGTTAACATCCCAATCGGTAGTTCAAGTAAACAAATTGGTCAAGTATTAGAGAAAGAAAAAATTATTAAAAGTGGTTTAGTATTCTCTTATTATGTCAAAATGAATAACTTAACAGATTTTCAAGCAGGTTATTACCAAATGGCACCTAATATGACACTAGACGAGATTAGTAAAAATCTTCAAGCAGGTGGAACAGCTGAACCAGAAGCCTTGGCAGATGGTAAGATAACGATTGTTGAAGGTTATTCAATTGATCAAGTTGCTGATTTATTTGAAAAAAATGCAGGGGTTAAGAAAGATGATTTTCTAGCATTGATGAATGATGAAGAATTCTTTAATCAAATGGTAGAAAAATATCCGAAACTGTTATCAAGTGCTAAAGAAGCAAAAGATGTTAGATATAAATTAGAAGGTTACTTGTATCCTGCAACTTATAATTATTATGAAGACAAAGGCTTAAAAGATGTTGTTGAGCAGATGATTAGTAAGATGGATGAAGTAATGACTCCTTATTATGATGCGATTGAAGAGAAAAAACTGACAGTTCAACAAGTATTAAGCTTAGCTTCATTGGTTGAAAAAGAAGGTGTATCTGAAGAAGATCGACGTCAGATTGCACAGGTGTTTTTCAATCGATTAGAGATTGATATGCCAATCCAATCAGATATTTCTATTCTTTATGCAATGGATGAGCATAAAGTTCATCTTTCTAATAAGGATACTCAAGTAGATTCTCCGTATAACTTGTATATCAATAAAGGAACAGGTCCTGGACCGTTTAATAACCCAAGTCAAGAAGCTATTGATGCGGTTATGAATCCAACACCGAATGATTATATTTATTTCTTAGCAGATGTTTCAACAGGTAAAGTGTACTATGCTGCAACTTACGAAGAGCATTTAGAGCTAAAAAGAATATACATTGATGAGAAAAACTAACATAAATTAAAAAAACGTTGATTAAAAATAAATAATTTGTATTTACTTTTAATCTCTAACGTGGTAATCTGTTTGTTATATTGAAAGTGAAAGCTTTTCCAATACGTTTTGGAAAAGCTATTCATTTGTCAAATAACTTAGTATTGTTTTAAGGAGACGTGCGTCAATTATGGAAAAAGTATATCCAATGACTTTAGAAGGTAAAGAAAAATTAGAGCAAGAATTAGAAGAGTTAAAAACAGTTAAGCGTAAAGAAATCGTTGAACGTATAAAGATAGCTCGTAGTTTTGGAGATTTATCAGAGAACTCTGAGTATGAATCTGCAAAAGATGAGCAAGCATTTGTCGAAGGACGAATTACAACGTTAGAAAACATGATTCGTTTTGCTCAAATCATTGATAATAACAATGTGTCAAAAGATGAAGTATCAATCGGTCGTACAGTGACTTTTATCGAATTGCCTGATGGTGAAGAAGAAGAGTACACTATTGTAGGGAGTGCAGAAGCGGATCCATTTTCTGGTAAAATTTCTAACGACTCACCAATTGCAAAAGCGTTAATTGGTAATAAATTAAATGATACAGTTACTATTAGTACTCCAGGTGGAGATATGGAAGTTCGTATTACTAAAATTTCATAAAACAGAAAAGTTATGCTTGAGATAGCATAACTTTTTCTTTTCAAACTAGGACTAAAGTCTGAGTTGATTTTCGTTCTTTTGTGCTTTTATTAATTCATTAGTTATAGGTATACTATAGTTAATATTGTAATAGAAAAGGAGCAATTTTTATGGAAAGCTCATGGAGATTTTTTATTGTTACAGAAACACTTTTATTAGTATGGGCAGCTTATCTGTTATTGGGTAATGTGCCTGTCTTGTTATTTATGGTATTTGCTATTATCAATTTTGTTTATTCAATGAAGAAAGTTCATAAAACATCATTTAATCACTTTCAAAAGTTTGCTAGTTTGTTTGTAATTGCCTTATGTTTACTTAGCACACCAGTTGTTTGGATCATGATTGTTTTAGCAGTCCTTTTTATTGGTTTAAAAGGAGTAGAGGTTTCGGGGATTGAATTGTTCGATAATGCTCCCTGGAGAAAAAAACAAATGAAAATGGTTAAAACTATTGCAAGTGAGCCTAAGTCTGGACGCCGTTTTAAACGTTCTTGGATTGGCAATCAACGTTTTGGAAATGATACATATGAATGGAACGATATTAATATGGCTATTATTTCAGGAGACACTATTATCGATTTAGGAAATACATTATTACCAAAAGAAGATAATGTTGTAATTGTTCGCAAAGGATTTGGCAAAACACGTATTATCGTACCAACAGGAATTGGCATTATGCTGGAACATTCAGCAATGATTGGTGAAGCGAGTTTTGAACAAGAACATTTTCAATTAAAAAATGAATCAATCAAATTATATAGTAAGGATTACGATGAAGCTGCTAGAAAGTTAAAAATTGTAACGAATACGCTATTGGGAGACCTTGAGGTGATTCGTGTATGATGTCTAAAATTGGTCGACCACTCACGTTTTTTTACACTTTCTTAATGACTTTTATGGTTTTAACCCTAACCTTATATACTTATTTTTATGCAAAAAATCAGCATAAATGGATGTTAGAATTAATTAATACTAGAATGTTTAGAGTCCCTTTTTTAGTTTACATCATAGTTATTTCTTTTGGTGTTAGTGGCATTGTGATGGGCTTACTTTATTTTTATAATAGAAGAACGTATTCTAAAATAGAAGAAAAGATGCAATTACTTGCCATAGGTAATTATGAGCACGAGGCATTAAAAAGAACTTTAGATGTCAATATGGATGAAAGTCTGTTAACGGATTTAGATGGTGATATTAATACGGTTCGTGATAAAATGATTAATATGTCTAAAGAATTACAGGCTTTAAATAGTGCGCCTAAAATGGTGGATGGTGAATCCAAGGAAGAGTTAATAAAAGAAGAAAGACAACGTTTAGCAAGAGAGCTACACGACTCTGTCAGCCAACAATTGTTTGCTGCAACGATGATGCTCTCAGCTTTAAATGAAGGCGTATCAGAGTTAGATGTTCCTGAGGTAGTTGAAAAGCAAGTTCAAATGATAACTAATATTATCAATACCTCTCAATCTGAAATGAGAGCCTTATTATTGCATTTACGTCCTATTAACTTAGAGTCTAAATCATTGAAACAAGGTATAGAGATGTTGTTGAATGAGTTACAAACCAAAATAAACATTGAGTTGATTTGGGATGTTGAAGATGTCAAACTCGCAAGTTCAATAGAGGATAATTTATTTAGAATTGTTCAAGAATTATTATCAAATACTTTGAGACATGCAAAAGCTAATTCACTAGAAGTTTATTTAAAACAAATTGACAAGTCTGTTTTACTTAGAGTTGTAGATGATGGTAAAGGCTTCGATATGAGTGAAAAAAAAGTTGGAAGTTATGGACTTAATAACATGAAGGAACGAGCAGCTAGTATGGGTGGTACGTGCCGAATTGTTAGTTTTATTGGTCAAGGAACTAGTATAGAGATAAAAGTACCTGTAATTGAGGAGAGTGAAGCGAATGATTAAAACGTTGTTAGTAGATGATCATGAAATGGTCAGAATGGGAGTTTCGTCATATTTAATGATTCAACCAGATATTGAAGTAGTTGGTGAAGCAGAAAATGGTTTAGAAGGATACGAAAAGGCATTAGATTTAAGACCAGATGTTATCTTAATGGATTTAGTAATGGATACAATGGATGGCATTGAATCTACGAAAAAAATCTTATCAGAGTGGCCAGAAGCACGTATCATCATTGTGACAAGTTTTATTGACGATGAAAAAGTTTATCCGGCTATTGAAGCTGGTGCAGCTGGGTATTTATTAAAGACGTCATCAGCAAAAGATATTGCAAATGCCATTCGCTCTGCTCATCAAGGTGAAAAGGTATTAGAACCTGAAGTGACTAGCAAAATGATGGAAAAATTATCCAAAGCTAAGGAACATGTGTTACATGAAGATTTAACAAATCGAGAAAAAGAAATTTTGTTACTTATTTCTGAAGGGAAAAGTAATCAAGAAATTGCTGATGAACTGTTTATTACTTTAAAAACAGTTAAAACCCACGTTTCAAATATTTTATCTAAATTAGACGTAGATGATCGAACACAAGCAGCGATTTATGCGTTTAAACATGGTATAGTTAAATAAGAAGTGAATCAAACTTTATTAAGAATAGATAAGAGGAGAATTTAACATGCGGAAATCATTCGCTATTATTGGGTTAGGTAGATTCGGTGGAAGTGTCTGCCAAGAACTAATTAAATCAGATCAAGAGGTTTTAGCTATAGATAATTGTGAGGACCGAGTTAACGAGTATATGAACATTGCGACTCATGCAGTTGTAGCGAATGCTCAAGATGAGGCCACATTAAGATCTTTAGGTCTTAGAAATTTTGATCATGTAATTGTTGCGATCGGAGAAGATATTCAAGCAAGTATCTTAGTAACGTTAATGGCGAAAGAAATGGGCGTTCCTAAAATAACAGCGAAGGCTCAAAATGAATATCATGCTCGTGTGTTAGATAAAGTAGGAGCCGACATAGTTGTCCACCCAGAGAGAGATATGGGAATTAGATTAGGTCATAAATTGACATCAAACAATATGTTAGATTTCATCGAACTATCTGAAAATTACTCTCTAGCTGAAGTAATGGTAACGAATAAAAAATTCTACAACAAAACAATTGAAGAAATTAATTTTAGAAAACATTTCAATTTAACTATCGTAGCTATTCGACGTGGGAAAAGTGAACTGATTGTTTCACCCCCTGCGAATCAACTCATTTTAGAAAATGATGTCCTACTTGTCGTTGGACAAAATGATGATGTTGATTACTTAGATGAAAAGCTAAATAAATAAAAAGCAATGAGCAAAATGCTCATTGCTTTTTTTTACATGTGTTAGAATAAAGTGTATTAAAGAGTGGGGGAGACATAATGGAATTAACTATCACACCCCAAGCAATTGCTTGGTATAAAGAAGAATTACATTTAAAAGAAGGAGATAGCCTAAAAATTTCTGGGAAATACGGCGGAGCAACAAACGTTCACGTTGGTTTTTCGACAGGGATTGAAAAGACTACGCCACATCAAGTGAATTATGAAACAGTCCTTGAAGGAATCACTTTTTTTACTGAACAAGGCGATGACTGGTTTTTTGCAGATTATAATTTAAGTATCACGCTAGATGATAAGTTAAATGAACCAGTTTATACATACAATTAAAAAAACGACTCCACAAAGGAGTCGTTTTTTATTTTTTAGTTGGCTTTTTTGGTTTTGGGAAAATATTGAAGTAAATGATTAAGGTTAAAGCTAAACTAATTGAGCCGATTGCTAACGTTGGCCAGACAAATTGTAATAATACAGTTAAAAGTGTTGGGAATGTTGAGCAATAAACTAATATTTTAAAGACTTCGCCAAAACGTAACTGAACCATTTTCATTTTAGTAAATAGATTAGCAAAGAATGTCATAATAATTAGGTCAAATAGGAAACTTGCAAAAATAATTATGACAGATGTTATTAAGACAATCAAAAATAAAATTGTTGTTTGGGTTCTCTGTGTTAATAAATCACTAACAAATGCTTTATTAATGTTACTTAACTGAGGTGTAGAGTATGGTAATGATAAGACGTTACTATCGATTACATCAGCTGTAGAACCCACAGTTGGTAAAACTAGAACTACTTCATCTTTTAATAATGCTAAGGTAAGAACACCTTTTGAAGCATCTGATTGCACATCTTGTTTGTTTCTCTTACCATCAGGATCAAAGGTAAAAATCATTGAATCTGTTTGATAAATAAATCCTGAATCCTTTTCAGTTGTTTTTAGTTTATTATCTTCAATGGAAAAATCAGGCATTTCTGCAACGATTTTTTCACCATCTTGTTGTAATGAACTTAGCAGCCCCATACTTTGAAAAGCAACTGGCAAACTTAATAATAAAGAAAGAAAAATCATATAAAAGAAAACATGAAAACCTTTCTTGTTTCTAGCTTCAATTAAAAGAGCTGGTTGTTTAAATGTTGATTTGATTAATTTATATGTACTCATAGGATCTCCTTTAAATCTTCAATATGCTTAATTGTAACGTTTTTAAAGACCTTAGACAAGTTTTTGTATTGAGGGTTCAATATTTTGTTTTTAATGTGGGATAATGGTATGATTAAGGTGTTAGAGATAACAATGATCATTAGGAGGATTTAATAATGACTTATACATTACCTGAATTACCATATGCAAAAAATGCATTAGAACCACATATTGATGAATTAACTATGACACTTCATCATGATAAACATCACAATACTTATGTGACAAACTTAAACGCAGCGATTGAAAAATATCCTGAATTAGGTTCAAAATCAATTGAAGAATTAGTTTCAAACTTAAATGATGTTCCTGAAGACATCCGTATGGCTGTGCGTAACAATGGTGGCGGACATGCTAACCATGCTTTCTTCTGGGAAATTATGGGACCAAATGGTGGCGGTGAGCCAACAGGTGCTATTAAAGAAGGAATTGAATCTACTTTTGGTAGTTATGACGCGTTTAAAGAGCAATTTACAGCAGCTGCTGTAGGTCGTTTCGGTTCAGGTTGGGCATGGTTAGTTGATAACAATGGTAAACTTGAAATTATGTCAACTCCTAACCAAGATTCACCTTTAACTGAAGGAAAAACTCCTTTATTAGGATTAGATGTTTGGGAACATGCTTATTACAAAAAATATAGCAACGTGCGTCCAGATTACATTAAAGCTTTCTTTAACGTAATTAACTGGGAAGAAGTTAACAAACGTTTGGCTGCAATTTAATAATAAAGTTTGGTAGGGTAAAAGAATTTTCTTTTACCCTATTTTTATTGTCTGTTTTCTTTACAAGCATAGTCAAAATAGACTATTATAGATAGAAGATATAAAATTATAATGGCTATTTTTGTGAGGAAAAAAAAGATCCTCATTTACTTATATAAAGAAGTCGTTAAGGAGGACTATCATGGTTTTGGAGATAGTGAAAAAAGAGGCAATAGAAGCGTTGAATCAAGAAGCCTCAAAAATCAGACAATTAATTACTAATCAAAGAAATTATCAATGCATTACGCAATGTAAAGCATTTGAAGAAGTTGTAGATACACAAATGTTTGGATTTTCTAAACAAGTTGAATATGCTCAAAAAATTGGCATTTTATCCAGAAAAGAAGGAAGCCAATTGGTAAATGAGTTAGAACAAGAATTGAATGAAGTTTATAGTTCAGTTTATGATGAGCAAAAAAAGAAAGATTCAGTTAAGGAGTAAAGCATATGCCAAAACATGTCAAAAAACGTTTGTACTTAGACTATGGCATATTAATTCCATATCTAATTTTATCTGTTCTAGGGATAATCATGGTCTACAGTGCCAGTTCTGCTAAATTAGCAGCTGCAGGGAAAAACCCTGGACAAGACGCTATTAAGCAAGCAGTCTTTTTTATTGCTTGTTTAATAGCCATTACTTTTATTTATCAAATGAAAACTAAGGTATTTCAAAATAAACGGTTTATTATGTTTGCAATAGTTGCAATTAGCTCCATGCTTGTATTGACTAAGTTTTCAAATTTAGGGCAATCTGGTGGTGGAGCTGATGGTTGGTTAAATATTTTTGGATTTACTATTCAACCAGCCGAATTTTTAAAAATAGTCATCATCTGGTATTTAGCGTACATTTTATCTCGTAGGCAAAATATGATAAATGCTAGTTTTAAGGAAGCTGCTCTCAAACCATTAGTTTTAATAGGCGGCTTAATCTTTCTAGTTGTTATCCAACCAGATAATGGTGGGGCTGTTATACTAGCTATGATTGCTTCTATTATGGTTTTTGCTAGTGGGATTAATTATTGGTATACAGTCTTAGCAATGGGCGGTGGTGTACTAGGATCTTACTTAGCTATTAATTTAATCACTTTAACAGGTGGAGCACTTTTCCCAGACCGATTTAAATATGTTTATAATCGTTTTAGAACTTTTGATAACCCGTTTGTTGATCCTTTAGGTGATGGTCATCAAATGGTTAACTCTTATTATGCAATGAGTAACGGAGGATGGTTTGGTTTAGGTATTGGAAACAGTATTCAAAAGAAAGGTTTCTTACCAGAAGCTCAAACTGACTTTATGTTTTCTATTGTTATTGAAGAGTTAGGTTTAATAGTAGCCTTACTTATTTTAGGTATTTTGTTATTCTTAATTTTAAGAATTTTAATGATAGGAATAAAATCTAAAAATACATTTAATTCTATGATGTGTATTGGTATTGGGAGTATGATTCTCATTCAAACCTTTATTAATATAGGTGGTATTACAGGGATTATTCCGTTAACGGGGGTAACCTTCCCATTCTTAAGTCAAGGTGGATCAAGTTTATTAACCTTATCTATAGGAATTGGATTTGCTTTAAATATTAGTGCAGATGAAAAGAAAAGAACATTTGATGAACATAATAAAAGAATCGCTTTAGAATACCATGATTCAAGTATGTTAGATTATCAAAGATAAGATGAGTATTGGGGGAATAGATATGAAAAAAGTATTAGTCGCAAATAGAGGAGAAATCGCCATTCGCGTATTTCGTGCCTGTACCGAAATAGGGATTCAAACAGTTGGAATTTATGCAGCTGAGGATGAAAAATCTATTCACCGTTTTAAAGCTGATGAAGCTTACTTAGTTGGAAAAGGAAAAAAACCAATTGATGCTTACTTAGATATTGAAGATATTATTCGTATCGCAAAAGAAAGTCATGTTGATGCGATTCATCCAGGATACGGTTTCTTATCAGAAAACTTAGAATTTGCTAAACGATGTGAAGAAGAAGGTATCACTTTTATTGGACCTACTGTTAAACATTTAGATATGTTTGGAGATAAAATCAAAGCGAAAGAAGCAGCGATTTCAGCGGGCGTTCAATCGATCCCAGGTACAGATGGACCCGTTGCTTCAGTTGAAGAAGCTTTAGCTTTTGGAGATGAGTTTGGTTATCCTGTGATGATTAAAGCTGCCCTTGGTGGTGGTGGTCGCGGAATGCGTGTAGCTCACAATGAATCAGAAGCAAGAGATGGTTTCTACCGTGCTAAAAGCGAAGCGAAAGCCTCATTTGGAAATGATGATGTTTATGTTGAAAAATACATTTCAAATCCTAAACATATTGAAGTTCAAATATTAGGAGACACTCATGGAAATGTGATTCATTTGTTTGAAAGAGATTGTTCTGTTCAACGACGTCATCAAAAGGTAGTTGAAGTTGCTCCATGTGTATCAATGTCAGAAAATCAGCGACAAGAAATTTGTCAAGCGGCTGTTAAATTAATGAAACATGTTGATTATGTTAATGCGGGAACTGTTGAATTTTTAGTGGAGGGAGATAACTATTACTTTATTGAAGTTAACCCTCGTGTCCAAGTAGAGCATACAATTACAGAGATGATTACAGACGTTGATATTGTCATGGCTCAGTTGGAAATTGCAATGGGAAAAGATTTGCATGAAGAAATTGGCATTCCGAAACAGGATGAGTTAAGAATTCATGGCTTTGCTATTCAATGTCGCATTACGACAGAAGATCCGTTGAATAATTTTATGCCAGATACAGGGAAAATAGATACTTATCGTTCTCCAGGTGGTTACGGCATTCGTCTTGATTTAGGTAATGCATTTGCTGGAGCAGTTGTGACTCCTTTCTTTGATTCACTATTGGTTAAAGCTTGTACTCATGGTATTACGTTTGAACAAACTATATCTAAAATGCAAAGAGCTTTAAAAGAATTTAGAGTTCGTGGTGTTAAAACGAATATTCCATTTTTAAGTAATGTTATTTCTCACCCTACTTTTAAGTCTGGTCTGGCTATTACAACTTTTATTGATGAATCGCCAGAATTATTTGAGTTTCCAAGAGTGAGAGACCGCGGGAACAAAACAATGAAATACATTAGTGAAGTAACAGTTAATGGTTTCCCAGGTATTGAAAAAAGCCCTAAAATCTATTATACAGAACCGCGTATACCTAAAATAATTGAGACTAAACCTAAAATAGTAACAGCAAAAAACATATTAACAGAATCAGGTGCTGAGGGTGTTGTTGAGTGGATTAAATCAACAGATGAACTACTCTTAACAGATACAACTTTTAGAGATGCTCATCAAAGCTTATTAGCAACTCGAGTGAGAACAACTGATTTAAACCATATTGCGAAAGAAACAGAACAAGCTATTCCGCAACTATTCTCTAGTGAAATGTGGGGAGGAGCTACATTTGATGTAGCTTACCGCTTCTTAAATGAGGACCCTTGGAAAAGGCTTAAAAAGTTACGTAAATTAATGCCAAATACGTTATTCCAAATGTTATTTAGAGGTTCAAATGCTGTTGGCTATCAAAATTATCCAGATAATGTCTTAAAAGAATTTATTGATGTCGCTGCAGCTGAAGGAATCGATGTGTTCCGTATTTTCGATAGTCTAAATTGGTTACCACAAATGGAAAAAAGTATTCAATATGTTCGTGATGCTGGCAAAATTGCAGAGGGAACAATTTGTTATACGGGTGACGTCATGGATAAGAGACGAGCTAAATACGATATTGCTTATTACGTTGAAATGGCTAAAGAGCTTGAAAAAATGGGAGCTCATATTATTGCGATTAAAGATATGGCTGGTTTACTAAAACCACAAGCAGCTTATCATTTAATTTCCGAATTAAAAGCAACAGTTGAAGTGCCAATTCATTTACATACACATGATACAGCTGGAAATGGAATTATTACTTATTCTGCAGCAACAAAAGCGGGCGTTGACATTGTTGATGTTGCTACAAGCGCTATGAGTAGTGCAACAAGCCAACCAAGTATGAGTAGTTTATATTATGCTCTAGTTGATGGTCCTAGAACGCCGAAATTAGACATAGATAATGTCCAACAAATTAACCATTATTGGGAAGATGTACGTAAATATTATAGTCCATTTGAAAATGGCATTAGTGCCCCACAAACTGAAGTTTACGCTCATGAAATGCCAGGAGGTCAGTATTCTAATTTACAACAACAAGCAAAAGCTGTGGGATTAGAAGAAAATTGGGAAGAAATTAAAGAACGTTATGCTGAAGTTAACCTGTTATTTGGTGATATTGTTAAGGTGACGCCATCATCTAAAGTGGTAGGTGATATGGCACTCTTTATGGTTCAAAACAAACTGAGTAGCGATGATATCTATCAAAAAGGTAAAGAGTTGAATTTCCCAGAATCAGTGATTAGTTTCTTTAAAGGCGATTTAGGTCAACCCACAGGAGGATTCCCTAAAGAGCTTAAAGAAGTGATACTAAATGGTCGTGAATCAATTGAGGTTCGACCTGGTTCTTTAGCTGAGTCAGTGGACTTTGCCTCAGTTAAAAAGGAATTAAAAGAATTGGTAGGATTTGAACCAAGTCAAAAAGATGTGATTAGTTATATTATGTATCCACAAGTCTTTTTAGATTATTGTAAGATGAATGATAGTTTTGGTGATGTTGAACTACTGGATACAGCAACGTTCTTCCAAGGAATGAGAATAGGTGAAACCATTGAAGTTCGCATTGAAAAAGGAAAAACATTAATTATTACATTAGACCAAATTGGAGACCCTGATTTAGAGGGAAATAGAGTGCTATTCTTCAATTTAAATGGTCAAAGACGTGAGATAGTTGTGAAAGACAGTAATGTAAAATCAACGGTTATGATGAAAGAAAAAGCTGAACCAACTAACAAAGCTCATGTAGGAGCGACGATGTCAGGGTCTGTATTAGATGTTTTAGTACAACCTGGTGACACTGTTGAAAAAGGTCAAGCGTTACTTATTACAGAAGCAATGAAGATGGAAACAACGATTCATTCTAAACGCAGTGGTGTTGTTAAACGCGTTCTAGTAGCTAGTGGTGAAGCGATTCAATCTGGAGACTTATTAATTGATTTAAGTATATAGGAAAGAGAAGTGAAGGAATGAAACGTTTTTTTGAATTTACTGTTTGCTTAATTATAGTATTTAGTATAGTTTACATGAAGCCTGTCATTTCTTCTCGAAATCAACCTAAGCCAAAAAATGATTTGTTGGTTGAAGAAGTTAAAGTGTCTCATAAATCAGTTCCTTATTATGAGCTTAATACAACAGGTATGGCTAACCATATTGGAAAAACTGAAAAAGAATTTTTAAAAGAATTTCCTAATCCTAAAAAAACATGGGACTCATATAATGGATCCAAGTGGTTGGTCTACGGAGAAACTGTGGAGGATACGTATCAAGTTGAAATCAGAAATCATGTGGTAACAAGTATTTTTGTTTTAGGGGAAAAGGTTGACTCTAGTCCGTTTTCAATGGGAATGAATTTAGTTGATTTAGCTGAGATAACAACTATTTTTTCTAATTTTAATTTTGAATATGGTGATGAAAAGTACGAAGTTGAACTAACAGAAGATGATATGAACTATCGCCCACTGGTTGCTTTTAACAACGGGACTTTTGCTATGCTTCATATTAATCAAGGGAATGGTCAATTAATGGCAGTTCGTTATCTTGATAAAAATAGTTTGTTAGCATTAATGCCGTATCAGATGAACCAAGAAAATAAGGTGAAGCAAGGGTTGCAAACACCTCCTGAAACTTGGGGAAAAGTTAATCAAGATAATAGAGAGCAATTAATAGCGATATTAAACCTTCTACGAGAAAAAGAAGAGAAAGAAAAATATGTTTTAGACTCTAAACTTCAAGTAGGAGCAACAGAATCTTTACAAACACTAATTGAAAAACCTGAAGATATATTAGAAGATGAAGCACGTCTTAAATCATGGCAAGAGATGGTGGATAAAGAAGATATTTCTTCAACTTTTTTACTTAATGAAAAGGAACTAAAAAAATTAGCAACTAAAGTTGATTTAAAGGAAAAAGAAACTCATGGTATTTTTTATTATCCAGTAACTGATGTCCCTTTTATGGTGACAAACTGGTATGGTAGTCGCTTTTATCATGAGGAGCTAGCTCATAAGACTGACCGTTTAATAGGAATTTCTTTTAATGAGGAAATGGTGATGACCTTTCTTGGACCTGAAAATGAAGCAAGCCAAACAACAGAAAGTAGTGATAACAATTGATTTATAATGACGAAGTGTTAGCTATTGAAAATTCAGTAAGCGACTTATCAAAAAAAATTAATCAAAGTCACTTGGTTGACGCTTACTTAACTAGTTTTGAAGCAATGGCAATTGATTCAGAAGTTACTAAAATCAGAGATGACTTTTTATCAGCAAAAGAAAAGTTTGAACGTGTAGAGCCTTATGGGAAATATGCACCAGATTTTAAAGAAACAAGAAGAGCTGTTAGAAAAGCAAAGCGTCAATTAGATACAAATGAATTAGTCAGTGAATTTAAATATAATGAGACTTCTCTACAAAATATGTTAGATTACCTAACGTTTGATATCGCGAAATCTATTTCAGATGATATTAAAATAGACGCAGGAAATCCATTTTTTGAATTTGCTAAACGAGGATGTGGAGGAAACTGTCATGTTGGATAAGGAAGTTTATGACACAAATTCTTTAGATGTTGTACCAAGACGTGGATTGATTGTATGGGTGTATAGTCTAAAACAATTAAAAAATTTACGTCGTTTTGGGTATGTTCATCATGTGTCAAGAAAACAAAAATATGTTGTTCTTTATGTAGATGACATTGATGTCGATGAAACAATCAGTCGAATTGAAAAACAATTTTTTGTAAGAAGTGTTGATAAATCAATGCGACCAGATATTAATATGAATTTTGACAATCGTCTTGGAAATAAAGATGTACCAAATGATAAAGAAGAACCTGTTGAATTTGAAGAACAAAATACTGAAATTGTTTTAGCTGATTTTGTACAGTAAGAGAAAAAGATTAGTCCATAACGGGCTAATCTTTTTGTTTTATCTATACCAATTAGTGGTAAAAACGAAAAAAACAACATAAATCATTGACTGGTGTTGATAAAAGAAGTATTATACTCTTGCTTCTGTAAAATAAAGGTATTTTTTATCTATACCATTTTAAAGCGCCAGACCTTAATAGGTGACGAGGAAAGAATTTATCGAATATTTCGGCGGATAATTCTAGGAACTGTATTCTATAGGAATCTTACAAAACTAAGTAGTAATACTTTTGACAAAAGAGATTCCAAGCAGGACAGAAGTAATAACAATGGAAAGTTGGCAGAATTAATGTGTGGAATTGTAGGAGTCGTAGGTAGTCAAAATGCAAAGGAAATTATTTTAACAGGTTTACATAAATTAGAATATCGAGGATATGATTCAGCTGGTTTAATGCTTAGTGAAAATTCAGAATTAAATATAAAAAAAACACCTGGCAGAGTAGCTGAATTGGAAGAGTCTACCCAAAATATGACAAGTAGCGGAACAGGTATTGGACACACTAGATGGGCAACTCACGGGGAACCTAAAGAGGAAAATGCTCATCCTCATTTATCTAAATCACTACGTTTTGGTTTAGTCCATAATGGCGTTATTGAAAACTATGAAGAATTAAAAGAAAAATATTTACAAGATATTACTCTTTCTGGAGACACAGACAGCGAAGTACTAGTAGAAGTTGTAGATTATTTTTCACGTATTGGTCTAAGTACGTTTGATGCTTTTTCTAGTATGTTAAAAGAAGCTAAAGGTTCTTATGCACTAGCTTTAATTGATACTAAAGAAGATGACACGCTGTATTTAGCAAAACATAAAAGCCCATTATTGATCGGATTAGCAGATGGATACAATCTTGTTGGTAGTGATGCTATGGCGATGATTAATGAAACAAATCAATTTGTTGAAATTATGGATCAGGAACGTATTATCTTAACACCAACTAAAATGACGATTACAGACGTTGAAGGTAATGAAGTATTAAGAGCTCCATTTACGGCTGAAATTGACGCTAGTGATACAGAAAAAGGCTTATACCCTCATTACATGTTAAAAGAAATTGATGAGCAGCCAGCTGTTATGAGAACATTAATTCAAGAATACCTAAATCAAGATGGTTCAACAAAAATTTCTAAAGTTATTTTAGAAGAACTAAAAGAAGCTGATAGAATCTATATCGTTGGTTGTGGAACTAGTTGGCACGCAGGATTAGTTGGTAAAAAAATGTTAGAAGAGTTAACGCAAATTCCAGTTGAAGTTCACCTGGCTAGTGAAATGGGCTATGAAATGCCAATAATCTCTAAAAATCCATACTTCATCTTTTTAACTCAAAGTGGAGAAACAGCAGATAGTCGCCAAGTATTAGTGAAAGTGAATGAATTAAACTACCCATCTTTAACTATTACAAACGTTAAAGGTTCAACACTTTCAAGAGAAGCAACTCATACTTTATTACTTCATGCAGGCCCTGAGATTGCTGTAGCTTCAACAAAAGCATATACGTCTCAAATTGCTGTTATGTTACTCTTAGCAAAAGCTTTAGGTGAAGTGAAAAACAACGAGTCTGCCAAAAAATTAAATGCCATTCATGAATTAGGAATAGTGGCTAGTGCTATGGAAACTTTAGTTGACCAAAAAGAAATGTATGCGTCATTAAGTGAATCTTTCTTAGGAACTGCAAGAAATGCCTTTTATATTGGAAGAGGATTAGATTTTGCCGTGTCATTAGAAGGGGCGCTTAAGTTAAAAGAGATTTCATACATTCAAGCTGAAGGTTTTGCAGCTGGTGAATTAAAACATGGAACGATTGCTTTAATTGAAGAAGGAACACCTGTTATCGGATTGATTTCAAATACGTTAACTAGTTCTCATACAAGAGGTAATATCAAGGAAGTTGAGTCCCGTGGAGCTAATACCTTAGTGATTGCTTTAGAAGGTCTTGAAAAAGAGGGTGACAGCATTGTGTTACCAAAAGTGCATGAATTAGTGACACCTTTAGTAATGGCTATTCCATTACAATTTATTGCTTATTATGCCAGTTTACACCGTGATTTAGATGTTGATAAACCAAGAAACTTAGCTAAAAGTGTGACAGTTGAGTAAATGATAACAACTGTGTTATAATATTAGAAAATAGGAAAGAGGTGAATACTAAATGGTCCGCACTGATAATAAAAATAACAAAACTGAATTAAAGTTCTTGTACCTTTGTCGTGCAATTATTTCCGTGTTTTCAATTAATTGGATTAGTCTGTCTAAAATTAATGAAAATAATGTGAAAACGACCATTTAGTAAAGAACTTCTTTACAAGTAGAATAACAAGGTCGTAGTCTAACTACGGCCTTTTTCTTTACCCTCTGAATGGTTGTTTAAGAAAGAGGATAAATATGTTACAAATAAATCAATTAACTAAAACGATGTTTGGCGAAGTTTTAATCAAAGAAGCAAGTATTCAAATAAATGATGGTCAAAAAGTTGCCTTAGTAGGAAATAATGGAACTGGTAAGTCAACTTTATTAAAATTAATTGCAGGTTTAGAATTACCTGATAAAGGGAGTATTTCTTTATCAAAAAATCAAAAGATTAGTTACTTGGAGCAACATAGTATTGTTGATTCAAATGAAGAAGTATTCGATTATATTTATAATGGTCAAAAAGATATTAAGAATCTTGCAAAGAGATTAGCTGAATTAGAGTCTGATTTGTCGAGGTCTGAGAGTACAGGTAATATGGAGAGTCTGTTAGAACGTTATGGGCATCTCCAAGAAGAGTTCATGGAAAAAGACGGTTACGTTATTGAGGAAAAAATTAAGAGTATTGCAACAGGATTAAAGGTAACAGAATTACTTGGACAACCAGTAAACACTCTTAGTGGTGGTCAACAAACATTAGTGAAATTAGCAAGATGTTTATTGGAAAATAACGAAGTATTGTTATTAGATGAACCGACAAATCATCTTGATACAACCGGTCTTTCTTGGTTAGAAAATTATTTAAAACATAGCGACCAAACCGTTATTGTTGTATCTCATGACCGGTATTTTTTAGATCAAGTAGTTGAAAGAGTTGTTTTGATCGAGTCGTTAAATTTATGTTCTTATCAAGGAAATTATACGAAATTTAAAGAGCTAAAAGAAATAGAACAACTAGCTTTAGAAAAAAACTATCATGAACAACAAAAGGAAATCAAACAAACGGAAGATGCTATCCGTAGATTTAGACATTGGGGAGCAATAAGTGATAACGAAAAGCATTTCAAAAAAGCGAAACGATTAGAAAATCAACTAGAAAAAATGGATAAGATTCAACTTGATAACGAAGTAAATAAGGCAATAAAAAAAGGATTTAGTGAAAGTCAAAAATCAGGTAAAGAGGTTGTGCTAGTTAAAGATTTGTGGAAAATATTTGACGAACAAATTATTTTCAGTGATTTAAATGAATCTATTTACCGAGGTGAAAGAGTTGCTATAACTGGCGGTAATGGTGTTGGGAAAACAACTCTTTTAAAAATAATACTTGGAGAAGAATCTTTTGATGAAGGTGAAGTTAGAGTTGGGGAAAGTGTTGAAATTGGTTATTTATCACAAGTAATTGATTTTACTCGCCCCAATGAAAGTCTGCTAGATTATTTTAGGAGTAGAGTCACTGTTTTAGAGCAGGATGCTAGACGGATTTTATCTTACTTTAAGTTTTATAAGGATGACGTGTTCAAAAAAGTTGGTCACCTAAGTGGTGGTGAAAAAGTAAGGTTGGAGCTAGCGTGTTTAATGAATGGACCTATTAACTGCCTAATTTTAGATGAACCAACCAATCATCTGGATATCAATACTAGAGAGTGGTTAGAGAACCAACTTGAAACCTTTAACGGAACCCTTATTATGGTGAGTCATGACAGATATTTTGTTGAAAAATTAGCTACAAGAAAAATACTGTTAACAAAAGTGTCTGAAGAAAAAAAGTAACTCTTGTTTTTTGATTGAATAAATTATATAATTGGACTATACCAAAACGATAAGGGGCATGACAAATGGAAATTATTAAAGTAAAAGATCAATTTGAAGGTGGTAAAGTAGCTTTTGAGCTTATCCAAAAAGAAATGGCAAAAGGAAATGTAAAAACTTTAGGATTAGCAACAGGAAGTACACCGGAGACTTTATACCAGGAAATCGTTGCCAGTGATTTAGATTTTAGTGAAATGAATTCAGTGAACTTAGATGAATATGTAGGATTAGATTCAAGTAATGATCAAAGCTATGATTATTTTATGAGAAAACATCTTTTTGATGCTAAACCTTTTAAACATAATTATTTACCTGATGGCATGGCTCAAGATGGCGTAGCAGAATGTGCTAGATACGATCAAATCATTGCTGATAATCCAATTGATATCCAAATTTTAGGAATTGGTGAAAATGCTCATATTGGTTTTAACGAACCAGGTTCTTCCTTTGAAGGAACGACTGCTGAGGTGGAATTAACTGAATCAACGATTGAAGCTAATAGCCGAAATTTTGCTAAAAAAGAAGATGTTCCAACAAAAGCTTATTCAATGGGAATTAAATCAATTTTACAAGCTAAAAAAATCATCTTATTAGCATACGGACCTAAAAAAGCGCAAGCGATTTTAGATACTGTGGAAGGTCAAATAACTGAAGATGTGCCGGCTAGTGCCTTACAAGATCACTCAGATGTTATTCTTATTATTGATGAAGCAGCAGGTTCATTACTAAAAGATTAATAGATTAGTTATCATAAAAAATATATAAGAAACGAGAATGTTTTGATGTCATTCTCGTTTTTTTGTCATATTGATTTTTATTATCCTCTAATATCATTATAGTTATTATTTACTATTTAGTGTAAAATAGTGGGAGTATCGTTATTTTTTGTACGAGGAGGAACATATTTATGTCAATTGCTGTATTAGGTGGCGCAGGTTATATCGGTTCACATGCAGTACAAGCGCTGATTGAAAAAGGAGAGCATGTGGTTGTTATTGATAATTTAATGACAGGACACAAAGAGGCTGTTCATGAAAAGGCTTTGTTTTATCAAGGAGATATTCGAGACAAAGAGTTCCTATTATCTGTTTTTAAAAAGGAAAATATTACAGGAGTACTTCATTTTGCAGCAAGTTCTTTAGTAGGAGAGTCTGTATCTAATCCTTTAAAATACTTTAATAACAATGTTTATGGAACACAAATAACATTAGAAGTCATGAATGAATTAGGCATTAATCATATTGTTTTCTCATCTACAGCAGCCACTTACGGTGAACCTGAGGAGATACCTATTTTAGAAACGACCCCAACAAACCCTAAAAATCCATATGGTGAGAGTAAGCTAATGATGGAGAAAATGATGAAATGGTGTGATGAAGCCTATGGTATAAAATTTGTTGCACTACGTTATTTTAATGTAGCTGGAGCTAGTTTAGATACTTCTATTGGAGAAGATCATACGCCAGAAACTCATTTAGTACCTATTATTTTAGAAGTAGTCTTAGGAAAAAGAGAGCATTTATCTATTTTTGGAAATGACTATCCAACAGATGACGGGACTTGTATTCGGGATTATGTACATGTGGTTGATTTAAGCGCTGCCCATGTGTTAGCACTTGACTATTTACAAAAAGGAAATGATAGTTCGGTATTTAATTTAGGTAGCTCTCAAGGTTTTTCTGTTAAAGAAATGGTCGAAGCTGCTAGAGTGGTAACAGGAAAAGAAATTCCGACTTTAATGTCAAAAAGAAGAGCTGGGGATCCAGCAATTTTAGTGGCATCACCAGAAAAAGCTAAAAACATACTAGGGTGGCAACCAATCCATACGAATGTTGAAACCATTCTAGAAACAGCATGGAAGTGGCATCAAAAACACCCGAATGGTTATTAATGCGAAGGAGTAGAGTCAAATGAGAGAAGATTATATCAATTGTTTTATTGAGACAGCTATTCAATCTGGAGGTTGGATGTTATTAGATAAAGTTTATTTGAGAAATCGATTAGTTTCATTAATAGGTGAATGGGATAATAAAGGCGAGACTTTAGAGGAATGTGTACAAGAACAAGTGACAACTGATGACTTATTAAATGAGATGATTCTGATTGCAAGTGAAAATGGAAAGATATCAGCAGATTCCCTTGATTCAGTTGAGCATTTAAAATCTGAACTATTAGATTTGTTAACGCCTCCCACATCTGTTGTTAATGCGTTATTTTCTAAACACTATGATTCTTCACCAAAAGAGGCAACTGATTATTTTTATTTATTAAATACAGTAAATGGGTATATTGAGGACAATTTAAAGCAAGATGGTATCATGGTTAAAAATGATTCAACTTGGCGAATTAGACAAACTAAACCAGCCGTTTTTCATGACAACGAATGCCAACAATGTTTTTCTAGTGAAGGATTTGGTCAGAAAAAGAATCGAACAAAACGTATCATTCGAATGAATTTAAAAGGAGAAAGTTGGGGATTTTATTATCATCCAGAACCTTTAATCAAGGAACATGCCATATTCAGTACAGAAGAACATATTCCCTTTGTTAATTCAAGACAAAGTCATGAGTCAATGTTACGTTTAGTAGATATCTTTCCTCATTATTTTATTTCATTTGATCCAATAAAAAATGAGAAAAAAGATCATGGTTTTTATTTTGGAGGAGAAGCAACTTTACCACTGATTCAAGCAGAAGATGAGTATTCATTTGACATCCCCGGATTTGTGACTGTGAAGGCGTCTGTCGTAAAATGGCCGTTATCTGTTATTCGTTTGCGAACAACATCTAAAAAGAATCTTTTAAACAGCATTGATTACTTAAATCTAAGATGGCAACAATACTCATACCCATCTCTTGATATTATCGCAAGTGACGGTAAAGGAAATACACAACATGGAATGACTCCTATTTTTTACAAAGATGGGGAAGATTATGTCGTTGATTTAATTTTAAGAGATACATCTGACGCTTTTAGTCGAACTGTGGCATATAAGCAATTGTTAGTGGATCCTTTTACAATGATTGATTTAATAGGTGTTGTAAACGTAAAAGATGATTTGTTACTCAATGATCGTTTGTATGATCAAATTGATGAAAACATTGATAAACAAACGATTTTTATGAAAGACAGTGAAGGTGAAAAAGCGTTTATTCGTTTTGTTGATACGCTTTAAAACTGATTTAGACAAAATTAGAGGAAGGTAACTAATTAGTTATCTTCTTTTTCTGTTTTTAGAAATATTTAGTTTAAAAAGTATCTTTTTTCTTCTTATTGTTCTAATATAGTAAGAAGAATAGATACATTATGAGGTGTTTTATGATAGGAATCAAATTATTATTAATTGCTGTAATGATTTATATTACAGCCCTTTTTGTTGCAGCAGAATTTGCTTTAGTGAAGGTAAGATCTTCACGATTAGAACAATTAGCGGCAAATGGAGAAAAAAAGGCTGAATTAGGTTTACATTTAGTGCATCATTTAGATGATTATTTAAGTGCTTGTCAGCTAGGGATTACGTTAACAACATTAATTATTGGGGGCGTTGGAGAGGAAACTGTAAGAGGGTTGATTGAGCCTTTATTTAGTAACTTAGCTATTAGTAAAAGTTTAGCTTTAACAATTTCCATGATATTATCTTATTTTTTAGTAACTTTTGTAGAAGTCGTGGTGGGTGAGTTATTACCTAAATCTTATAGTATTGCGAATGCTGAAAAAGTAACGATGGCAATCGCTAAGCCGTTACACTACTTTTATAAAGCGACCTTTTTATTTATTAAACTATTAAACCATTCAGCTAATTTAATTGGGCGATTATTTGGTATTCATATGGTAGGTGAAGCAGAAGAAACTCTTTCTGAGGAAGAGATTCTTTTAGTTGCTGCTGATAGTCTAGATAAAGGTGAAATCAACCAAGAAGAGTTTAATTACCTATCTAATATTTTTGAATTTGATGAGCGTCAGGTTAAAGAAATTATGACTAACCGATTAGATATGAAAGTATTTGATTATGATATGACTGTTGAAGATGCAATTCCAGTTATGCTAGAGATTGGTTATACAAGATATCCAGTTATAAAAGAGTCAAAGGATGATATCTTAGGTTATGTGACTTTGCAAAAACTTGTTAGAGCTTCTTATATTGATAAAAATAGATTGCTAGCAGAAGAGATTGCTAAACCAATCTTTGTTATGGAAACGATGATTGTTAAAGATGTTTTAAGGAAAATGCAAGAAGAGCATAAACATATAGCAATGGTAGTTGATGAGTACGGTGGTACAGTGGGTATTGTAACGATTGAGGATATCATTGAAGAGATTGTTGGTGATATTCAAGATGAACAAGATACCGAGCAAAAAATGATTCAATCTATAGGAAAAAAAGAATATTTAGTAGCAGGAAAAATTGAATTAGATGAAATCAGACACTTTTTTGATTTAGATGATTTAGAAGACCCTAATGGTAATGTAACTTTAGGGGGATATATGACGAGTGTCTACGGTAATGAAGTGGAAAAAGGTTTTTCATTTGAAGTAGAAGGAGTCATTTTCACAGCCTTATTAGTTAGACAAACTGTTGTTGAACGGATTAAAATTAAGGACACGAGAGTAGAAAATACTGAGGAGTGATTTTAGTTGGTGGAAACATGGGATGTTTATTCAGTGGATAGACAAAAGCTGAATAAAACAGTGACATCTGGATTAGATTTATTAGAGGGTGAGTACCGAATTGTGATTGGTGCTTGTATCTTTAATTCGAAAAATCAATTACTTGTCCAAAAAAGACAAACGGATAAAAAAACATGGCCTAATTATTGGGACATTTCAGTTAGTGGTAGTGTAATCAGTGGTGAAACAAGTTCTCAAGGTGTTAAACGTGAAATTCAAGAAGAATTAGGATTAAGCTTTGATATTGAAGGTATGTTACCTCAATTATCTATTAATTATAATCGAGGCTTTGAAGACTATTATGTTATTGAAGCGGATGTAGATTTAGCCGATGTAGTGATTCAAGAAGAAGAGGTACAAGATGTTGCTTGGATGTCTTTAGATGAAATTAATGAATTAATTGAAAAAGATATTTTTATTCCTTACCATAGTCACTTGATAGGTTTATTGTTCGAGATGAAAACATATTACGGTTCTTATAAAAGGGAAGGCTGAGAAAAACTCAGCCTTTTTTTGACCAATAAAATAATAAAAAAGGAAGAATTATGCTACAATGTAACAGAATACTTTGAAAAAGGGTCGATGATAATGACAGTTTTAGGAATAGATACATCTAATCAAAGCATGTTGCTTTGCTTAGCAGAAAATAACCAACTAACAGCAAGCTATGTTACAACGAATCAAAAAAATCACAGTACAACATTGATGCCTGGGATTGATTTTTTAATGTCTTCAAATGGCAAAAAACCAAAAGATTTATCAAAAATCATAGTCGCTCAAGGACCTGGTTCTTATACTGGACTGCGAATTGGCGTGACCACTGCTAAAACCTTAGCGTGGACTTTAAAGATTGATTTATATAGTGTGTCTACTTTAGCTTTAATTGCTGCAGGACAAGATAAATGGGACGGGCTAATCGTTCCATTAATTAACGCACGTAGGGAGAATGTCTATTCAGCTGCTTATAAGTGGGTTGATGAGGAACTAATAACGGTAATACCTGAAAAACATATATCTTTTAAAGAGTGGGCAGAAGAGTTAAAAGTGACAACAGAAAGAGTTCTTTTTGTTGGATTAGACGTTCCAGTATTTCATGAGTTAATAAATTCTTATGAATGTGACGCGTTTTATTACCACAAAAATGAGACAGATAATGTCCCACATGGGGAAGCTTTCTTAAGATTAGGGAATCAAGCTAAGTTAGTGGATGATATTGAAGGATTTAATCCAAATTATTTGAAAAAAGTTGAAGCAGAAGAAAAATGGTTAGAGACGCATCAGGCACTAGAGGACTCTCACTATGTTAAACGAGTCTAATCATATTACTTTTGAGGTAGCGAATCTAACAGATATTTATTTATTACAAGAGACGCTGAAACGTGTTTATGGGAAATCTCCTTGGAGTTACACTATTTTTTGGTCTGAATTAATTAGAAAAAATACAAGTCGTTATCTAAAGGTTTTTAATAATTATCACTACGTTGGTTTTATTGGGATTCGAACAGATGAAACCGAGGCGCATATTACTAACATAGCAGTCCTTCCTAGTCACCAAAATCAAGGATTTGGTTATTTATTACTAAAGGAAGGCGAATCTTTTGCAAGGGCTAAGGGCTGTTTAACAATCAGTTTGGAAGTTAAAAAATCAAATATAGTAGCCATTGAGCTTTATAAAAAATATGGTTATTTTGTGACTGGTATCAAACAAAAATACTATAAAGAAAATAATGAAGATGCTCTAGAGATGACTTATGTGTTGGAAGGATAATAAATGGTTAACGAAATAGATACAAATACGTTGGGCGAAGCTTTTTATCAAATAAGTGCTACTTCTTTTGAACAAGGATCTCCTTGGTCGAAAGAACAGTTTATCTCTTTTTTTAATCAAGAACATCATATACACGTCATTGTAGAAAGAGATAATGAAATAGCAGGTTTTTTATTGCTTTCTTTTTGCTATGAAGATAGTGAGATAGAATTAATTGCTACATCAAGTGAGTATCAAAGAAGTGGCGTTGGTCAAGAACTGATGTTAAAAGGTTTAGAGCTTTTAAAAGAAAATGAAGTAAAACGTCTTTTATTAGAAGTGAGAGAAAGTAATGAAAAGGCTCAATTATTTTATAAGAAAATCGGCTTTAAAGAATTAGGTAGAAGAAAAAAATACTACCACAAACCACAAGAAGATGCGCTAATATGGCATCTAGATTTATAGGAAGTGAATGATTTGAGTATATTTAAAGGAAAAGAAAGACAACTTATTTTAGCGATTGAAAGTAGTTGTGATGAGACAAGTGTTGCTGTTATCGAGAACGGTAATATTATTTTATCAAATATTGTTGCTTCGCAAATTAATAGTCATAAACGATTTGGTGGAGTTGTGCCTGAAGTAGCAAGTCGACATCACGTGGAACAAATCATAGGCTGTATGGAAGAAGCATTAGACGAGGCTAATGTGACAGTCAGTGATTTAGGTGCTGTTGCAGTTACTTATGGACCTGGTCTTGTAGGAGCACTTTTAATTGGTATTCAAGCAGCTAAAAGCTTTGCTTGGGCAAATGACTTACCTCTTATTCCTGTTAATCATATGGCAGGTCATATTTACGCAGCCAGATTTGTTTCAGAAATGACTTTTCCAGCTTTAGCTCTACTTGTTAGTGGAGGACATACGGAATTAGTTCTTATGAAAGAGCATGGAGATTTTGAGATTATTGGTGAAACGCGAGATGATGCTTGTGGTGAAGCCTATGATAAGGTTGGACGTGTTCTTGGATTAAGTTATCCTAGTGGCAAAGAAATTGATGAATTGGCTCATTTAGGAGAAGACACATACAAGTTTCCTAGAGCAATGATGAAAGAGGATAATTATGACTTTAGTTTTAGTGGACTAAAAAGTTCTTTTATTAATTTAGTTCATAATGCGGAACAACGTAACGAAGAACTAATCAAAGAAAACTTAGCAGCTAGTTTTCAAGCTAGTGTGATTGATGTTTTAGTTCATAAAACGATTCGGGCAGCAAAAGAATTTGATGTGAAGCAAGTTATTTTAGCTGGTGGTGTGGCCGCTAATAAAGGGTTAAGAACAACTTTAGAAGAAGAACTATCAAAAGAGCTACCAACTGTTGATTTTATCATACCGCCGTTTAAGTTGTGTGGAGATAACGCAGCAATGATTGGGGCAGCTGCTTTTATTGAAGCTGAAAAAGGTCATTTTGCTGATGGTTCTTTAAATGCTAAACCAAGCGTTACTTTATAAAAGATTAAAAAAAGATACTAAACAAGAGGATTATGTTAGTTAGCCTCTTGGTTAGTATCATTTTTATCTAGTTGAAAAGTCTTTAGAAAAGTAAACATGATTAATAAAACAGTTATGAAAAATAAGCTAATATTGGATAAAGAAAAGTTAGACATAATAATAAAGTGGGCAATAATACTTGGAAACAAAGAATGACTAAACCAACAAATTAAATAAAGAAAACTGCCGATTAAAAAGGCTGATAAGATAGTGTTTTTATCAAATGGCAGTAGACTAATAGAGAAAAGGCCAGTGGATATAAGGAATTTAGCTAAGTTATTTTTAAATAAATTAGGGATGATACCTCGAAAGAGAAATTCCATAAAAACAGCGCTAAGTAATAAAAAGAGCCAATTATTATTTCCTAATTGATGAGTGATTAATAGCTTACCATCCGTTTTCCAATGAACAGCTAGACTAATAACAAATGACAAACCAAAACAAATACTAAGAATAAGTGATGTAAAATTTAGTGTCTTAGGCTTATTATTTTCGGCTATACTTAATAAGGCTTGTTTTTTATGTATGAAATAAAACATAAACAGAACTAAAATAATTGCAAAAGTATCTGAAATTATCTTTCCGTAAGTCAATGTGTTTAGAAACGAGTTTATTTTTGGAATGGCTTGAGAAAAAACAAGCCAAATAAGATAAATAATAATAGTTTTAATGACTGAGTAGATTCTTTGTGATGTCACACAAACACCTCTTTTTATCCTTAGTATGACGGAATTAATGCTGATTTTAAAGGGATAAAACTTACAGCAACCTTACGAAAATGTAAGTTGTTATCTTTTTAATCAAATAGCCATAAAAAACTTGAATTAAATACGTTTTAAAGAGAAAATAGAAGAATGAACAAAAGGGAGTGAATCATGTGAGTAACAACCGACCAATTGGTTTTTTAGATTCAGGCGTAGGTGGATTGACTGTAGTAAAAGAAGCTATAAAGCAATTACCTAATGAAACTGTTTATTACTTAGGTGACACCTTACGATGTCCTTATGGTCCAAGACCTGTTGAAGAGATAAAACAATTCACATGGGAAATGACACGCTTTTTATTAAGTAAAGATATAAAAATGTTAGTAATTGCTTGTAACACAGCAACAGCTGTTGCACTTGAGGAGATTAAAGCGGAGTTAGATATTCCTGTTGTAGGAGTTATCATCCCAGGAGCAAGAGCGGCATTGAAATTAACGAATACTCATAGAGTAGGCGTAATAGGTACAGTTGGAACAATTAATAGCGGTGAATATACCAAAGCAATTCAAAGAAAAGCGCCAAAAACAGAAGTCATTGGGTTAGCCTGTCCTAAGTTTGTTCCTATTGTCGAAAGTAAACAATACGAATCAGCTATTGCAAAGAAAGTTGTCGATGAGACCTTAGAGGCTTTTAATGATAAAAATGTTGATACACTAGTAATGGGATGTACTCACTATCCATTATTAAAGCCCTTAATAAAAGAAAAGATGGGACCAACTGTTAAATTAATTGATTCAGGTGCTGAAACAGTCACAGAAGTCAGTATGTTATTAGATTATTACGATATTTCAGCTGACGCTAGCAATAAAAATGAAGAACATCAATTTTTTATGACAGGATCAAAAAAATTGTTTGAAGATATTACTCACGATTGGCTTAATTTAGATAAAATTTCAGTTAATCGAATTACGTTACCATAAAGGATGAAAATAATGAGACACGATAATAGAAAATTAAATCAAATCAGACAAGTAGAAATTGAAACGGATTACTTAATTCATCCAGAAGGCTCAGTTTTAGTGAGTTTTGGACAGACAAAAGTAATTGTGAGTGCCACAATAGAAGACAATGTGCCTCCTTTTTTAAGAGGTAGCGAAACAGGTTGGGTAACCGCTGAGTACAGTATGTTACCAAGAGCTACCAATACACGTAACAGACGTGAAAGTAGTAAAGGGAAACTGACAGGAAGAACTATGGAAATCCAACGTTTAATTGGTCGTTCTTTAAGAGCTGTAGTGGATTTAGAGAAATTAGGGGAGCGTTCAATAGTTGTTGACTGTGATGTGATTCAAGCTGACGGTGGAACTAGAACAGCTAGTATTACAGGAGCTTTTGTTGCACTTCAATTAGCAATAAATACATTATTGGAGTCAAAAGAGCTAACTGAAAATCCTATTAAGGAACACTTAGCTGCTATTAGTGTGGGAATTTTACCCTCTGGTGAGTGTGTGACTGATTTAGATTACGTTGAAGATTCTTCAGCATTAGTAGACATGAACTTAGTTATGACAGAATCTGGTAGAATGGTCGAAATTCAGGGGACAGGGGAAGAGGCAACTTTCTCTAAAGAAGAATTAAATACATTATTATCACTTGGAGAAGAAAGTATTAAAGAATTAATTACAAAACAAAAAGCAAGTTTACAAAAAGTTGAGACACAGTTGCCGACGAACCTAAATAAAAAGGAAATTTTAATTGCAACTAGAAACCAAGGCAAAGCCAAAGAGTTTGAAGAGATGTTTCAAGCAGAAGGGTATTCAATAAAAACGTTATTAGATTATCCTGAAATAGAGGACGTTGAAGAAACAGGGACAACTTTTGAAGAAAATGCTCGTTTGAAAGCTGAAACAATTTCAAAATTGGTTAATAGTATCGTATTGGCTGATGATTCAGGACTGAAGGTTGATGCCCTTGGTGGTAGACCAGGCGTCTATTCAGCAAGATATGCAGGTGAGAACAAAAGTGATGCCGCTAATAACGCTAAATTGTTACATGAACTATATGACGTTCCAAAAGAAAAAAGAACAGCTCAGTTTCATTGTACACTTGTTTTAGCAGCTCCTAATAAAGAAAGTTTAGTGGTGACGGGAGAGTTAGCTGGTGAAATTGGTACGATTCCAAGAGGAGAAAACGGATTTGGTTACGATCCTTTATTTTATGTGCCAAAATTTGATAAAACTGTAGCTGAGTTGACATCAGAAGAAAAAAATAAAATTAGCCACCGCGGAGAAGCAATTAAATTGTTGGTAAATGACTTCAAACAATGGATGGAGGAGTAAAATGAAATATTTAGTTGTAAGTGATAATCATGGAGATAGAGATGTATTAGTAGATATTGTTTCAACATGGGAAAAAAAGGTAGATGGCATGTTTCATTGTGGTGATTCTGAATTAAAAGATTCAGATGTTTTATGGAATAAGTTAGTCGTTGTAGCAGGGAATTGTGACTATCAACCAAACTTTAAAAAGGATGTTAGTTTATCTATTCAATCAGACCGTGTCTATATGACTCATGGACATTTGTTTAACGTTAATATGGGATTAACTCAGTTATCATTTGCAGCTAAGGAGCAAGAGGCAACTCTTTGTTTTTACGGTCACACCCATAAGCTAAAAGCTGAAATGGTAGATGGTATTCTTTATTTAAACCCAGGGAGCATCTCGCAGCCTCGTGGTATGTACAGTCATTTAAAAACTTATGCTATTGTTGAATCGACTGATGATGCTATACGTGTTGACTTTTATACAAGAGACCATCAAATAGTTTCAGAATTAACAGCAATCTTCCCGAAATCCTAAATAACATTAAATTAGTTATGAAAAAATTGTGAAGATGCTTTATCTATTTCTATTTTCGGGTAAAATATAGAGTATCGAGAAGAAATGGAGGGTTTTCTAAATGATAGGAAACGCTATAAAAAGTATATTTTTGGAGAATGAAGAAAATTACTTAATACCGAGTGATAATGTTGCTACACTAACAGATACAAACAATTTAGAACATGCTTTACTGGTTTTAACAAACATTGGTTATAGTAAAATACCTGTATTAAATAAAGAGGAAGAATTAGTTGGTTTAGTCTCTTTATCAAACGTTGTATCAGAGATGTTTGATACAGAAAGTTTTAATCCTGATAGGTTAGCTACTATTCAAGTTAAAGATGTGATGGAGGAAGATTTTAAATGTATCCAAGAACCATTTAACATTGAAAAAATATTAAATTATTTAGTAGATGGTAACTTCTTACCAGTAGTTGATGAAAATAATGTTTTTGAAGGTATTATTACAAGAAAAGAAATTTTGAAATCAGTGAATCAGTTAGCTCATGAATTAGAAGTTAGATATGAAGTTAATAAGAGAGAATTTGCTGAAAAAAATGATTAAAGGTTAGGGATATATAGGAGGTAAGTTTATGGTACTTTCGGAGTTAGAGTTAGTTGGGATAAGACGTGATTTACATAAAATACCAGAAATTGGTTTAAAAGAATTTAAAACCCATGATTATTTAATGTCTGTTTTAAACTCGTTTCCACAAGAGAGAATAGAGATTAAAACAAATGAAACAGCGATTGTAGTTAGAGTAAAGGGAAACTCAAGTAAACAAGCAATTGGCTGGCGAACAGACATTGATGCTTTACCTATTAAAGAATTGACTAACCTGCCTTTTGAGTCGACTCATGAGGGCTTTATGCATGCTTGTGGGCATGATTTTCATATGACAATCACTTTAGGGATTATCGACAGATTAGTATCAGCGTCTCATGAATCAGACTATGTATTTTTCTTTCAACCAGCAGAAGAAAATGAATCTGGTGCGAAAATCTATTTTGATAATGGATTTTTTAAAGAAGAAACAGTCGATGAAATCTACGCTTTGCATGTTGCTCCACAACTACCAAGTAATGTGATTGGAACTTTAAATGGAACATTATTTGCTGGAGCTTGTCGTTTTGTGGTTACTTTTACAGGGAAAGACGGCCATGCCGCTTTTCCTCATGAAGGAAATGACACGATTGTTGCTGCATCTTCATTTGTTCAACAAACTCAAACAATCATTAGTCGAAATGTTAACCCTACTGAAAGTGCGGTTATTACATTTGGTGAGTTTAACGGAGGAACAGCAGATAACATTATTGCTGGAAAGAGTGTGTTGACAGGTACTATAAGAAGCTTAACTCATGACGTTAATGAATTGACTCAACAACGCATGAGAGATATTGCTAAAGGAATTGCAACGTCTTTTGGTTGTGAAGTTCAGATTGAATTAGATCAAAAAGGATATGTTCCTGTTGTGAATCATCCAGATTTAACTGCTGAGTTTATGACTTATATGAAACAACAAGAGTCTGTTATTTTCCAGGAAGTCCCTGAAATGATGACAGCAGAAGATTTTGGTTATTTCTTACAACATATTCCTGGAACTATGTTTTGGTATGGTGTAGGAAGTGAGTATGGCTTGCATCATGGGCAGTTTAATCCAGACGAATCAGTTTTAATAAAAGCAGTAGATGATATTTCTGAGTTTTTACTTTTTAAAGATAGTAAATAAATAAAAAAGTATCTAGAATTCTTACGAATCTAGATACTTTTTTTGTTAAATACTTAAACCAATCGGTGTTGTAGGAATATTAATGCCTGCTTTTGTTAAAGATTCAACATAAGCTGTAGTCATTTTACTTTTAACCGATAATTGAGAACCAGAAATAGCATATAATGAGCAACGAACAACAAAGGTACCATTTGGTAGGTTAATCAAGCCTATGATATTTGGCTCAGATGTAATTTCCGAAATAGTTGGAACAATTGTTTCATTAACAGTTGCCATGATTTGTTTCACTGTTTCAATATCTTCATCAGGGGTGACTCGGATATCAATGATGACTTGTTGATTTCCACGAGACAGGTTACTTACAATTAATATTTGGCGGTTAGGAATATAGTTCATTGTTCCGTTAAAACTTTTGACTTGTGTTGTTCTTAAGCCGACTTGCTCAACTATCCCTTCAACCGAATCTAGAATCACATGATCTCCCACGTCTAATTGTCGTTCATAGATAATGAAAAAACCTGTAATAACATCGTTAATAAACCCTTGCGCTCCTAAACCAATGGCAACCCCTGCGATACCGGCTCCAGCAATTAAAGAGCCAACTGGAACCCCGATAATTGTCAATATGGAATAGACCATAACAAAAAATAAAAAGTATTGTGAGAAGTTTTTAGTTAACGTCTCAAGAGTGTTTAAGCGACTTGAGCTATAGCTTTCTTTTTTGCGGTAATTAGTAAAGGAAGTATGAATCACATTAATTAGTATTTTTCGAACAATAAAAAGAATGATTAAGACAACTAAAATAAGTAGCCCTTTATAGATAACAGTTGAAAATATTTTCTCCCAATCTAAATTCTCCCAAAAATTTTGAAACACACGAAGTCCTTTTTCTGTTTGTTTTGTTAATTCTAGTTGATTACTAGTAGTTGTTTCTTGCATTAAGTTGTTCCTCCATTGTTAAATAACGACTTTATTTACTTATTTTACCATTTAATTTGATGTTGAGAAAATATTTAGTTAGTGGTATTCTAAAATTAGTATTTTATATGAAAGGTAGGAGATAGTAAAGATGTCAGGTATTGAAATTGCTGCTATTATTGCGGCTATCGCCTTCGTTATACTAGTCATTGTTATTGTATTTTTCTTACTACAATTAAATAAAACGATTAATAGATCTGTTGAGAAAGTGAATAAGGTTTTGGACAGAACTAATAAATCTGTTGCCGTTCTAACGAAAGATGTGGATTTACTGTTACGTCAAAGTGAAGACTTATTAGTAACGGGAAATGAACTTTTGGATGATGTGACTCAAAAAGTAAGCACTATTGATCCATTATTCCAAGCTGTAGCAGATTTAAGCGAAAGTGTATCAGAGTTAAATGCTTCAAGTAAAAATTTATTAGTTAAAGTTGGAGATGCTGGGAAAACAGCAGCAACAGCTACAATCGTAGGGAAAGCTGCACAAACAGCAGCAAATCTTTTTAAAAAGTAATTAAAATGGAGGCAATTTAGGATGACAAAAAAATCAAATGGCTTTTTATTAGGGGCAGTTATTGGAGGAGCGGCAGCAGCAGCAGCAGCCTTACTCTTAGCACCAAAAAGTGGAAAAGAATTACGTGAAGATATTATTGATCAATTAGATGAAGTATCTGAAGGTCGCGCTAGTGAATTAGCAGGTATTGCTCAATTAAAGAGTAATGAAATTAGCGATTTTGCAAAACAAAAAAGAGATGAATATGGCTGGTTAGAAGAAAAAGTATCGGATCATGTTAGTTCAGTTAAATCAGTATCAGAAGATTTATTAGGTAACTTATCTGAGAAAACAGCAGATTTACAAGAAGAGTTCAAACGTACATCAAGTGACGTGAAAAATCGTGTTTCTGATATTATGGAAGACGATATTATTTTAAAAGAAGAAGAAATTGCAGAAGATTTATATGCAGCTTTAGATACAGACGAAGAATTATAAAATTTTAATAACTGTAGGGGATAGAATTCAAAGATTCTATCCCTTTTTTGTAATTTTTCATTAATTTTCATGAAAACAGCGATAAAACGCTTGCAATAATAAGTGTTATCTGATAATCTGTGAGTATTAACAAAGGAAGATAAGATTTTAAAGGAGAATAGAAGGATGGAAAAACAAACAATCACAATTTATGACGTTGCAAGAGAAGCAGCTGTATCAATGGCAACTGTTTCCCGAGTTGTAAATGGAAATCCTAATGTAAAACCAGCAACAAGAAAAAAAGTTTTAGAAGTTATTGATCGTTTGGATTATCGTCCAAATGCTGTAGCTCGTGGATTAGCAAGTAAAAAAACAACGACAGTGGGTGTTATTATTCCTGATGTGAGTAATGCGTATTTTGCTTCACTTGCTCGAGGAATTGATGACGTTGCTACAATGTACAAATACAATATTATTTTAGCTAACTCTGATGGTGATGATAAAAAAGAAATCAGTGTATTAAATACATTACTAGCTAAACAAGTGGATGGTGTTATTTTTATGGGACATCATTTAACAGAAGAAATCCGTGGAGAGTTCTCTCGTTCTAAAACACCAGTTGTTTTAGCTGGCTCAATTGATCCAGATCAACAAGTTGGTTCAGTTAATATTGATTACCAAGAAGCGACAAAAGATGCAACAACTCATTTAATTCAATCGGGAAATAAAAAAGTGGCTTTTGTATCAGGTGCTTTAGTAGATCCAATCAATGGTATTTTAAGACTTAACGGTTATAAAGAAGCATTGAAAGAAAATGGAATTGATTTTAACGAAGGTTTAGTATTTGAATCTGAATACAGTTATAAATCAGGATTAAATTTATATGACCGTATTTCTAATAGTGGTGCAACAGCAGCTGTAGTTGCTGATGATGAATTGGCAGTAGGACTACTGAATAGCTTAACTGATAACGGAGTGAGCGTTCCGGAACAATTTGAGATTATTACAAGTAATAACTCATTGTTTACAGACATGGCTCGTCCAAGTGTGACAAGTATTTCTCAACCATTATATGATATTGGTGCTGTAGCAATGCGTTTATTAACAAAATTAATGAACAAAGAAGATATTGAAGAAAAATCAGTTGTATTGCCTTATGGATTAATTCAAAAAGGATCAACAAAATAATAAAGAAAAGAAGCTCTCTCCATAATGGAGAAAGCTTCTTTTTTATCTTTGTTTTTTTGTTTCTTTTTTAGGTTCTTTTTTTGTTTCAGTTTTTGGTTTAATATAAGAGTTCCATTCACTACGGTAGTCTTCATCAGTGCCACCAATACCAAATCTAAATTTAGAATCAGGAGCGCCGTTGCCTTCTGAATATAAACTTGTTTTAGTTTTTTCATGAGTCAGAGTCATGTTATATCCATCCGTATTAAATGAAGCTGGTTTTTCACCGGTAAAGTCAACAACTTGTTGTTGATTGACTGTTGGATCTAATGTAAATCGTTCGCCAACTCCAAAAATATCTGGATTCTTTTGATAAACATAGTTTGTCATATAAGCCCAATAATACATATTTTGCTTATTCCATGATTCCGGCATAGACGAATTGTCATCATGACCTATCCAGCTACTCATAGTAATACTAGGGGTTGAGGCTGTGAACCAGTAATCTACTAGTTTGTCAGATGTTCCCGTTTTTCCAACCCAATCAGCATTAGCTAAACCTGAACCCATCCCATATAGAGTATCTTTTGCAGGTTGCCCCGTACCTTTATCAATAACATCACGCATCATATCATTCATAATAGATGCTGTAGAAGGTTTATAGACTTGAACAGGATTTAGTTTATGTTCGTAAATGACATTACCGTTATTGTCAGTAATCTTATCAATTGTATAGGCTTCGTTATAGATACCCTCATTAGCTAAAGTAGCATAAGCAACTGTTTGTTCATAGATTTTTAAAGGTGGTCCTCCAAGTGGAGTTGACTGTAGGGCAAACTCTTCTGGTTTAATACTAGTGATATTCATTTTGTCAAAATAGACTTTAGGATTTGCCATTTCAAGCAATTCATCATACATATTAACAACAGGAATATTAAGGGACCACGTTAAGGCTTCACGAGCAGTTTTAAACGTACTACTTCCTTTATCAGAATAGTTATTGATTTCAATGCCACCACGATATTTCTTAGGATAGTCAGATAAGCGTGTTTCAGATCCAATCAGACCTACATCTATGGCTGGAGCATAGGCAAGAATAGGTTTAATGGTTGAACCTGGAGATCTATTCATTGTGAAAGCATGGTTATATTGTGTTTGATCGTAATCACGTCCACCAATAAATCCATAAACACGTCCTGTTTGGTTATCCATTAAGACGCTACCAGTTTCAACGGGGTTTCCACTGTAGTCAAGCATTGGTCCATATTCAGCAACCGCTTCTTGCATGGCTTGATGAATATTTTTATCAATACTTGTTTGAACCGTATAACCGTTTTGACGTAGTTCTCGTTTTGTAATTTCATCATACTTATCTCGTAATTCTTTTGATTCATCAAATTCTTCTTTAGTTACACCATCTTTTTCATAATAAGTTGGCGCTAGTACACGAGCTGCTTCGTCATACAAATAGTTATACAAGAAACCACTTTGATTATTGACAGGAGCTTCAGGTTTTCTAAAGTCTTGACTTAAATCATAAGCTTTTGCTTCTTCATATTCTTTTTTGTTGATTTTTTTCTCGCGATACATATTAAAGAGAACATCATCTTTTCTTTTTAATCCTAAATCAAAGTTTTCTTTGAACTCACCCGTATTGGTATACGGTGTGTACTCAATGGGACTTTGAGGTAGACCAGCTAAAAAGGCTGCTTGTGGTAAGGTTACATCTTTAGCATGAACATCAAAGACACCTAGAGCTGCTTCTTCAATTCCTGCAATATTTTCACCACGGTTATTTCGTCCAAATGGAGAAACATTTAGATAGGCATTAAGAAGTTCCTCTTTTGAAAAGAATTTTTCTGCTCGTAAAGCAAGCAAGATTTCAGAAGATTTTCTTTTGTAAGAAGTTTCACTAGTTAGAACTTGTTGTTTAATGATTTGCTGAGTGATCGTAGACCCACCTGAGCTACCACCTAAACCGGTAACATCAGAAATAGTTGCTCTAACTAAAGCTTTTGGGACAATCCCTGGATGCTCATAGAAGTTTTCATCCTCTGTGGCAACTAAAGCTTGCTTAATTAGTGGCGAAATATTATCTGCATTAACTGAAGTTCTGATTAAATCAGATTTAATGACTGAGACAAGTTCACCGTCAGCATAAACAATTTTTGATTGTTGTTCAACATCATTAATTTTTTGAGCTAACTCTTCTTTTGTTGGTACTTTAACGTCTGAAACAAGAGACGCAAAATAGCCTAAACCAACTCCTAGACCTAAAAAGCCTAGACCTGCTATTAAAAGAACACCAATTAAGAACATCGAGCGCATCACTTGATAAATCACACTAAAAGAAAAAGAGACTTTTTTGATTGCTTTCTGTTCCGTTTCTTTTTTTTCAGCCCTAGTTACTAGAGTTGAAGGTGGATTTTCAATTGGTGATGGTTCTTCATTGATATCATTCGGTTGTGTCAAATTATCACCTCAAAACTTATAATGATAAAATTATATCATTTTAGGAAAGCTATTCCTAGTTTTCATTTAAAATCCCTTCAAAGATAGGAAAATTTTAAGAAATAAAGGGCAGTAAACTTGTTTGTCTATATATTAAACAGTACAATAATAGAGATAAACTTATAGGGAGAGATTTACATGTTAATAGGTTCTCACGTTAGTATGAATGGGAAAAAAATGTTATTAGGTTCTGCAGAATTAGCAAAAGAATACAACGCAACTACTTTTATGATATATACAGGTGCTCCGCAAAATACAAGAAGAAAACCAATTGAAGAGTTAAACATTGAAGCAGGTATTCAGTTTATGTCTGAAAATAATCTTGATATTAAAGATATTGTGGTTCATGCGCCTTATATTATTAATTTAGGTAACACAATCAAACCACAAAATTTTGGTTTTGCCATTGATTTCTTAAGACAAGAAATTGAACGAGTTGAGGCAATTGGAGCAACTCAAATCACGATGCACCCTGGAGCCCATGTAGGTGAAGGTGTTGATAAAGGAATCAATCAAATCATTAAAGGATTAAATGAAGTTTTACGTGCGGATCAAACGCCTCAAATAGCCTTAGAAACAATGGCTGGAAAAGGAACTGAAATTGGTCGTACGTTTGAAGAAATAGCGCGAATTATTGATGGTGTTACTCATAATGATAAACTATCTGTTACATTAGATACTTGTCATATTAATGATGCAGGTTATAATGTTCGCGAAGATTTTGATGGCGTTTTAGAAGAATTTGATAAAATAATTGGTTTAGATCGATTAAAAGTTATCCATGTCAATGATTCTAAAAATCCTCAAGGCTCTCATAAAGACCGTCATGCTAATATTGGTTTTGGAACAATTGGTTTTGATGCGTTAAGTTATGTGGTTCATCACCCACAATTAGAAGCATTACCTAAAATTTTAGAAACGCCATTTGTTGGAGAAGATAAAAAAACAGCAAAGGCTCCTTATCTACATGAAATTGCTATGTTGAAAGAGAAAAAATTCAATCCAGACTTGTTAGAATTAATTATGAATAGTTAAAAAAGACTAGAAAAGACCTTTCTTTTTAAGGCGTTATCTAGTAAAATATCATAATGTGAGATTAAGCAATCGGAGGAAGGAGTGTCAACATAATGAACACAGGATTAGTTATTTTATTAATTGTTATTGCTTTAGCAGTAGGTGCTGTAGGTGGATTCTTTTTAGCTAAGAAAACATTTGAAAACCAATTAGAGAAAAATCCTCCCGTTAATGAGGATATGTTACGTATGATGATGGCTCAAATGGGACAAAAACCATCTGAGAAAAAAATTCGTCAAATGATGCAAAATATGAAATCTCAAAACACTAACAAGAAAAAATAGTTTTTGATAGGTTGTATTTTACTAAAAACAATCATAAAACGGGTGCCTTTTTGCACCTGTTTTTTTGTTTTATAAAAAGGAGTGAAAAACGTGGGTATTTTTAAGAAACTAGCTTGGTTTTTTAAAGAAGAGAAAAAAAATTATTTTATAGGTGTATCAACACTTGTATTAGTTGCTATTATTCAGTTAATACCACCACGCATTATCGGGATGGTCGTGGATAGTATTACCAATCAAACATTAACTTCAGAAAAATTAATTCTGTGGCTTGCTGTATTAGTTGTTTCGGCCATTTCAGTGTACGGTTTACGTTATTTATGGCGAAAGCATATCTGGGGTGGAGCAGCTAGACTAGAAAAGCTAATGAGAAAAAGACTGTTTCATCAATTTACAAAAATGGATCAAGTTTTTTATCAAAAATACCGAACAGGAGATTTAATGGCCCATGCAACGAATGACTTAAATGCCATTCAAAATGTAGCTGGAGCAGGAATTTTAACCTTTGCTGACGCCTTTATCTCAGGTGTGTTAACAGTTATTGCTATGATGTTTTTTGTGGATCCTAGATTAACTCTTATTGCATTGATTCCTTTTCCTTTATTAGCTCTATTATCAAGTAAACTCGGTAATAAAATGCATGAAGCGTTTAAGGATTCTCAGGCAGCTTTTTCAAAATTAAATGATAAAACACAAGAGAGTATTACAGGGATTAAAGTCATAAAAACGTTTGGTCAAGAACAAGAGGATATTGAAGATTTTGAAGAAAAAATAAAACACTCGATTGAAAAGAATACGAAAGTAAATAATTTGGATGCTTTGTTTGATCCACTAATTACTTTAATTATCGGACTATCTTATATCATCTCTATCATATTAGGTGGTTATTACGTTAGTACAGGTGTTATTTCAATTGGGCAGTTAATATCATTCTTTAACTACATTGGCATGCTAGTATGGCCGATGTTTGCGATTGGGCGCTTCTTTAACGTCATTCAAAGAGGGAACGCCAGTTATGACCGTGTGTCAGAGTTACTTAATGAAAAATCTCATATTGTTGAAATGACTACAGGAATTAAAGAACCAGCAACAGGAGATATTTCGTTTAATGTCGATGAGTTTATTTATTCAGGAGATGAGGAAGCGACTCTTAAAGACATTCATTTTGACCTTAAAGAAGGACAAACCCTTGGAATTGTTGGGAAAACAGGTGCTGGAAAAACGACTATTCTGAAATTAATTATGAGGGAGTATGACAACTATCAAGGTTCAGTTGCTATTAATAATCATGATTTACAAGAATATACATTAGATGCATTACTTCACTCGATTGGTTATGTTCCTCAAGACCATTTCTTATTTTCAATGACTGTTAGAGATAATATCAGATTTGGAGCGCCTAAAGCGACTCAAGAGGAAGTTGAAAAAATAGCGGAGGAAGCTAGTGTTCATGAAGATATCCTAGGATTTTCTGAAAAATATGACACAATGGTTGGTGAACGCGGTGTTTCTCTATCTGGTGGGCAAAAACAACGTATTTCCATTGCTCGAGCGTTATTAGTTCAGCCAGAATTATTAATTCTTGATGATGCTTTGTCAGCAGTAGACGCAAAAACAGAAGAAAAAATCTTAACCAATCTAAAAGAATCACGAGCTAACAAAACAACTATTATAAGCACACACCGATTAAGTAGTGTGAAACATGCCAATGAAATTATTGTTATTGATGAAGGGAAAATTATTGAGCGTGGGACCCATGATGAGTTAATTGCAATGAACGGTTGGTATCAAAAAATGTTTGATTACCAACAATTAGAAAATAAAATTGAAGGAGGGCGTAGCTAATGGAAGAATCTAAATCAGCATGGTCAAAATCTTTTACCATGAAAGAGCAAAAAGAAATAATTAAACGTTTGCTCACATTTGCAAAACCTTTTAAAAAAGATTTTATTTTGTCATTGATGTTTGCTATTTCTTTAGCTGTTATCAATATCCTTTTACCTAAAATTTTACAACTATTTATGGATGACCATTTAACGACAACTAATACAACGATGAACGTCATCCTTTATTTTGCTGGTTTGTATGCCTTAGGGATTTTGTTTAAAGCAGCAGTTTGGTACGGACAATGGGTATTATATTTTAGAGGGTCATTAAAAACCTCTCAGTCTATTCGTTTAGAGCTCTTCAAAAAATTACAAGGATTAGGTATGAGATATTTCGACCAAACACCAGCTGGCTCAATTGTCTCACGTGTGACAAATGATACAGAAACGTTATTTGAGTTTTGGTTGGTCTTTATTATGGTATTATCAGCAGCGTTTGGGGTAGTTGCTTCATTTACCGCAATGGCTTTTATAAACTTGCCATTAACATTGATTTGTCTCCTTTTCTTTCCGATTTTAGGTGTCATTATATGGTATTACCAAAAATTTAGTTCAAAAATTTATCGTGGTATGCGAGAAAAATTAAGTAATTTAAACACTAAATTAAATGAATCTATTTCAGGAATGGCGATTATTCAATATTTCAGACAAGAGAAACGATTGGAACAAGAGTTTGAATCAAGTAACGATGACTACTTACAGTCAAAATACGCTATGATTAAAACGAACTCGTTGTTACTTGCGCCAATCATCAACCTCTTGTTTGCTTTAGCCACAGCTTTAGTTTTAGGGTTCTTTGGATTTGATGCGTTAAGTTCACCAGTTGATGTAGGGTTGATTTATGCTTTTATTTCATACGTTCAGCAATTCTTTAATCCAATGACCAACATGATGGATTTTTTAAGTATTTTCCAAGATGGAGTCGTTGCGGGAAGTCGTATTATTCATATTTTAGATCATGAAGAACAAACACCACAACAAAATCCAGAAGCTAATGCAACTATTTCAGAGGCTAAAATAGAATTTAGAAATGTTAGCTTTTCTTATGATGGCAAGCATAATGTCCTGAATAATATTAGTTTTGTAGCAAATCCTGGAGAAACAGTTGCACTTGTGGGGCATACAGGAAGCGGTAAAAGCTCTATTATTAATGTTTTAATGCGTTTTTATGAGTTTTATGAAGGCCAAATTTTAATTGATGATAAAGACATCAAAGATTATCCAATGGAAGAATTAAGAGAGAAAATGGGCTTAGTTCTACAAGATGCGTTTATGTTTTATGGAGATATCGCAAGTAATATTAGGCTTTTGAATCAGGACATCACAGATGAGCAAATTATGGCAGCTGCTAAATTTGTTCAAGCGGATAAATTTATTAATACGTTACCTGATAAGTATCATGCAAAAGTGTTAGAAGGCGGTTCAAGTTTTTCTAGTGGCCAACGTCAGTTAATTTCTTTTGCTAGAACCATTGTGACTGATCCTAAAATATTAGTGTTGGACGAGGCAACAGCAAATATCGATACAGAAACAGAAACTCTTATTCAAGAAGGATTAACAAAGATGAGAAGTGGTCGAACAACTATCGCTATAGCTCATCGACTTTCAACTATTAAAGATGCTAATTTAATTCTTGTTCTTGAAAAAGGTAATATAGTAGAACGTGGTAATCATGATGAACTGATTAATGAAGAAGGTTTATATTACGATATGTACCGCTTACAAAATAGTCAGATATAATAAAAATGATGATTTTCTAATTTTAGAGAATCATCATTTTATTTTGTGGTAAAATTTTTAAAAATGGAGGGATTTTTAAATGGTTAGGAAAACAAAAAAGACAAATTTTATGTTATTTGCAATTGTATTATTATTTGCTATTTTTTTTGGGTGGGTAAGTGGCGGATTATTTGCTAGTTCAGATGTTGGTAGAGAACGATTATTAATCGATATGTGGGTTTATAGTTTCTTATCACTTGTTTTACATGTTACGTTATCACTTTTGGGAAGTGCCTTTTTAGGATTGTCTCAAGGGATGAGCTTTGTTAGTATCAATCTTTTCGGATTTGAGCTGGTTAAGGAAAATGACAGATACAAATTTGTCAAAAATAAAACGCCTGGTTTTATAGGAACTTGTTGGCTTAAACCAAGAGACAGAGATGAAAGATTTCAATACGAAGGATTTTACCTAGGCGGTATTGCTGTCACAATTGTTTCTTTGTTTATCTGTCTTCTTATTGGTAGTCAATCGATTTTTAGTTATAGTTTTATTATTGTCGGAATCATAATGCTTATAAGTAGTATTTCACCTTTTACTAATAACGGAGTCAACATGGTAAAAACCGCAAAAAAATCTGCTAAAGAAGAGGAACTTTTATATAGTAATTTAATGGCACATAGCCAACTTGTTTCAGGAAAGACTTTTCTTGAACTAGATGATACTTGTTTTTTTTCATTATCAAATGAAAAGAACTTTTTATTGGATTATCAGATATTATTAAAAATTGGCAGAGCTTATGAAGAAGAAGATTTTTACATGGTTAGAAATCTTTTAAATGATTGTTGGTATCGAAAAGATAGCTTGGTGAAACCAATTGAGATAAAAGTGAAAAAAGAGTTGCTATTCTATTTATTAATTTTTGAACCTAAAGATGACAGAATTTCAATGTTAATATCAGATTCAAAGGTACAAAAAAGTTTAAAGCATTCTAATGTAACAAATAATCGAATAAAAGCAGCGATTGCTTATTATGAAGAAGGTGCTTCGGAGAAAGTGTTAAGTTTGTTAGATGAAGGAATTGATTGGAACAAAGAAGTTCCAAATTTAGGTGTCTTTCAATTAGAACAAAAAGGAATAAAAAAAATGCGTAGTGCTTGGTTTTAATCATAAAAAAATTAAGGAAGATAGCTTAAGGGTTATCTTCTTTTTTTGTTAGGTGAAAAAAGATGAAACTATGCTAATATGGATATCATGAAGGGAGTTAGCTATGAAATTATCGAATATTAAGGCAGTTGTTTTACAATTTATCATAGGTGGATTTATAGGAATCACTTTTGTTTTATTATTTATTTTTGCTGAAAATCAAGGAGTGTCTATTTTCAGTACGTTTGTATTTCTTGTTGTTGCTTGTATCGTACAAATTGCCATTCATGAGTTAGGACACTTGATAGGTGGTTTATTATCTGGTTATCAGTTTTTAAGTTATCGTTTATTTTCATTTGTAGTTGTATTAGAAGATAAAAAGTTAAGAGTTACCAAACAAAAAGTTCCTGGAACACTAGGTCAATGTTTAATGATACCATCTTCCAAAGAGAAAGATTTTTCTTTTAAGTTATATATTTCTGGTGGCGTGCTAATGAATATCCTCATGAGTTTACTCGCTTTTATTTGGTTTCCGGTTTATCCGGTTTATGTATTAGAATTTGCTTTAGTAGGTTTCTTGTTTGCTTTAATGAATGGTGTTCCGAATAGTTTTAATGATGGAAGTACTTATAAGCTAGCTTCTTCATCAACTAAATATAAACATCTTTTGTATAATCAACTTGACATCAATGCAAGACTTCACAAAGGAGAAACCTTTGTTGATTTACCTAATCATTATTTCGGAGTAGAGACAAACTCGAATTCAGAAACAAATTATTTTGATGATTTTCAATCTTTTTTAGAGTTAGGCTATTATTTAGAGAAAAGAGACTTTGATAAATTGAAAATTGCATTGGAAAAGCAGTGGTTACGTTTAGATCAGCTGATTCTACCTTATCAATTGGAACTAAAAAAAGAGATGTTATTCTTTCTATTAACAAACAGTGAAGATGATAGTCGAATAGAAGAATTAGTGGCCGATAAACAATTAACTCGTTACTTAAAAAATCCACTTATTAGTAATTTCAGAGTTAGGGCAGCTAAAGCGTCTTTCTATGACCAAAATCGAGAGGAATCAGTTGTATTAATTAATAAAGGAATTGCATTGGAAAATAAAACTAGTAGTCGAGGAGAATATCTTATTGAGCGAGATTTGCTGTTATGGTTAAAAGAATCTACAAAAGAAACGCTTACATTAAATAATGACTAGCTTATTTTTTTGATTATCGTATAATAACAGTAATTAATTTAAATTAGGAGGGGTTCTGATGACCACCTTATCTGATGTTGCTAAAAAAGCTAACGTCTCTAAAATGACTGTTTCTAGAGTGATTAATCACCCAGAAAAAGTGACAGATGAATTAAAAGAATTAGTTTTTCAAGCAATGAAAGACTTGGATTATAAACCAAATGTTGCAGCAAAAGCATTGGCTAATAATAGAACGCAAGTGATTAAGTTTTTTATATTAGAAGAAATTGATACAACAGAACCTTACTATATGAATCTTTTGATGGGGATTTCAAAAGAACTAGACAAACATCAATATTCTCTTCAGCTAGTAACAGAAAATAGTTTTGATGTGGGACAAAGTGATGGCTATATCATAACAGGTATGCGTGAAGAGCATAATGATTGGGTAGAACGTTTAGAAAAACCTTTTGTTTTATTTGGAGAAAACCGCTATGGCTATGATTTTGTCGATACGGATAACACGAAAGGGACTGAGATGGCAACTGAGCACGCTATTAATCAGGGCTATGAAAAAATAGTTTATGTGGGAATTGATGTGAAAGAATCTTTCGAGTTTTCTCGTGAAGCTGGTTATATTAATACCATGCAACGCTATAAAAGAGTTCCAGAAATTGTTAGATTTGAAAATCGTTCTCGATATTCTAATCACTATATTGCTGAAGAATTTTCAAAGTATCCTAAAAATACAGCTTTTGTCTGTAGTAGTGATCGTTTGGCAATCGGGGTAGAACGTGGTTTACAAAAAAATAAAGCAAAAATACCTGAAGATTATGGTGTTGTTGGGTTTGATGGAGTCTTTTTAGACCAAATTGCTTACCCTAGACTAACTACTATTAAACAGCCCGTTGTTGAAATGGGTGCAGCATGTGCTACTATGTTGCTTAATAAAATAAAGCAAAAAGGTGCGCCACAAGGCAATCAATTATTTGAAGCAAAGTTAATTGTCAGAGGTAGTACAACATTAAAAGATAAATAAAAAACAAAGCAAAGAAAATGCTTTGTTTTTTTTGTTATCGTTAACATCGTTTTTCTTGTTGAGTTATGGGGTAACATTTCATAGACTATGAATGAACAAATAGAAAAAGGAGGAGAACACATGAATAAAGCGTGGTGGGAAAAAACAATTGTTTATCAAGTTTATCCTAAGAGTTTTAAAGATTCAAATCATGATGGTATTGGTGACTTACAAGGGATAATTGACTCTTTGGATTATATAAAAGAATTAGGTGTTGAAACAATTTGGTTAAATCCTATTTTTATTTCACCTCAAATTGATAACGGTTACGATATCTCGAACTATTATGCAATTGATGAGATATTTGGTGATGTATCGGATTTGGAGAGATTGATTGAGGAAGCTCATAAGAGAGAATTGAAAATCATGTTGGATTTAGTTTTAAACCACACATCAAGTAGACATCCTTGGTTCCAAGAAGCGCTTAAAGGTGAAAACAACTTATACCGTGACTATTACTTATGGGAAAATCCGAAAGATGATGGCAGTACGCCGAATAATTGGGAATCCTTTTTTGGTGGTTCTGTTTGGGAAAAAGACCTTGTGAGTAATCAGTATTATTTCCATTTGTTTGATAAAGAAATGCCTGATCTAAATTGGAAAAATCCAGAAGTTATGCATGCTATGGTGGATATCGCTAAGTTTTGGTTAGGTAAAGGCATAGATGGATTTAGGTTAGACGCTTTTATTCATATGATAAAAGATGATTTTGATAAAAATGTTGCAGGTATTCCTGTCGGTGAAATAGCTATTGCTGAAGAGTATTATGCTAATTTACCTGAAGTTAAATTATATTTATCCGAGTTCATTTCAAGAATCAAAGAAGTTAAACCAGATTGTTTTATTTTAGGAGAAGCAGCATCAGCAACGCCTGAGTTAGCTGATAGCTATATTAGAGAAGATTTATGTGAAACAGTTATTTCTTTTGATCATTTTGAAGAAAAAATCATTGAACACAATGAAAAAATTCCTAAAGGATTAGAGAAAAAAACAATTGATACGAAGAAAATGAAACAGAAACTTGAAAATTGGCAAAATGGTTTATCAGAAGGTAAGTATCCAAGTCTTTATTGGAATAATCATGATATGCCAAGAGTTGTTTCCCGTTTTGGTAATGTTGAAACATACCGAAATGAGAGTGCCAAAGCTTTAGCGACAGCTATGTATTTATTAAGAGGAGTTCCAGTTATCCTTTACGGAGAAGAAATTGGAATGAGAAATCTTGATATTAAAGATGTGGACACTTTCCAAAGTCCACAAGCTAAAGGGCAATTTACCGAGCTTTTAGGTAATGGATTTACTGAACAAGAGGCACTCAATATCATTGCGGCTTCTAACAAAGAAGCAAGTAGGGGTGTGATGCAGTGGTCTAATGAGGATTACGCTGGATTTTCAACAGTTAAGAGTTGGATTGGAGAAAACCAAGAAAAAATTTATAATGTTGAAGCAGAAACGAAAGATTCAGAAAGTATTTTAAATTATTACCGAGAGTTACTTAATTTAAAGAAAACAGATTTATTTTCTTATGGAGAAGTGGAATTTCTTGAAAGTGATGACGAGGTAATAGCCTTCAAACGTCAATATTTGAAAGAAGAAGCTATAGTTATTGTCAATTTAACCGATAAAGAAGTAGAGACACCGAATTGGTTAAACGAATACGCTAGTTGGTCAATACTATTAAAGTCTAAGGAAACAATCAATAAAACACTTAAGCCATACGCTTATAAAATATTAAAAAAGGATGATTAATAGATGGAAAGAGCTGCCTTATTACATAGACCTGAAAGTGAATACGCTTATCTTTATGAGAAGGATATCATGCATGTTCGTTTGAGAACTAAAAAAGATGACGTAAAAGAAGTTAAAGTTATTAAAGGAGATCCTTACTTAATTCATGAAGAAAAGTGGTTTAACCAATCAGAATCTATGAAAAAAGTAGCCTCAACTGAGGATTATGACTACTGGCAAATTGCTTTTGGTTCAAAATTTAAAAGAGAACAATATGCTTTTCATGTGATTGGAATGGACAAAGAAGAGGTGTTCTATGGTGACCGAGGCATATTTGAAATGAATGACTCTGTTAAAGAAAAAGCAGAGAATTATTTTAGAATGCCTTTCTTCCAAGAAATTGACCGTTTTAAAGCACCAGAATGGGTGAAAGAAACAGTTTGGTATCAAATTTTCCCAGAACGGTTTGCTAATGGAGATAAAACAAACGATCCAGAAGGGACATTACCTTGGGGTAGTCAATTACCAGGAAGAGAAGATTACTTTGGTGGAGACTTACAAGGAGTTATTGATAACTTAGATTATTTAGTTGATTTAGGAATTAATGGTTTATACTTCTGTCCAATTTTTAAAGCTTCTTCTAATCATAAATACGATACAATAGATTATTTTGACATTGATCCAGATTTTGGTGACAAAGAAACCTTTAAAAAATTAGTTGATGAAGCTCATAGCCGAGGGATCAAAGTGATGTTAGATGCTGTATTCAATCACATGGGCTATTATTCAGAACAGTTTCAAGATGTGGTGAAAAATGGGGAACAATCTATTTACAAAGATTGGTTCCATATTAATAGTTTCCCAGTTGAAATTGGTAAAAATGGTAACTTTGAAGGAGCGCAAACTTTGTCTTTTGATACATTTGCCTTTACACCAATGATGCCTAAATTAAATACAGCAAATAAAGAAGTTCAGGATTATTTATTAGATATTGCCACGTATTGGATTAAAGAATTCAATATTGATGCTTGGCGTTTAGACGTAGCTAACGAAGTCGATCATCATTTTTGGAAAAAATTCTATGAAGCTACAACAGCACTTGATGAAGATTTTTATATTTTAGGTGAAATATGGCATTCATCACAAAGTTGGTTACAAGGAGATGAATTTCACGCTGTTATGAACTATGCTTTTACTGAAACAGTTGCTAACTTCTTTGTTAAAGATGCTATTTTACCAACTAAAATGGCAAGTGGTTTATATGAGCAATTAATGCTTTACCGTGATCAAACGAATCAAGTAATGTTTAACTGTTTAGATTCACATGATACGCCAAGATTACTTCATCAAGCAGGTGAAAATAAAGATATTGCTAAGATGGCTTTAGCCTTCACTTTTATGCAACACGGTTCACCATGTATCTATTACGGAACTGAAGTTGGAATGACAGGAGCTGGTGACCCAGATTGCCGTCGTTGTATGGTTTGGGAGGAAGAAAAACAAGATAAAGAATTCTATTCTTTCGTTAAGCAACTGGTTGCGCTAAGAAAAGAAAATCAAGCAATTTTATCTTTAGGAGATTTGAACTTTACAGAATTAAATAATGAATCAAAAATTGTGTCATTTAATCGTCAATTAGAAAATGGTAAAGTTAGCGGATTCTTTAATAAAGGTATTGAAAACCAAATTATTAAAGGAGAACTAGAAGTTCTATTAAGTAACAATGTAGAAAAAACTGAAAATGGTTATGTTATAGCTGAAAATGGTTTCATTATTTATTAATAGTTAAAAGGTGTTAACGGTAACATGATAAAAACGGTTGCAATGAAAGCGATATCGTACTAATCTAAGAGTGTAAGCAAATACATAGGAGGGTTTTTCGATGAATAAAGGATGGAAACGCATAGGTCTAGGATTGTTAGCAGCAACAGCACTATTCTCATTAGCAGCATGTGGCGGTAGTGGAGATAAGAAGGAATCTGCAGGTAAATCGGATGATGTCACAATTGATGTTTTCCAATTTAAAGTAGAATTCAACGAACAATTTAAAGCAGCAGCGAAGATGTATGAAGAAGAAAATCCAGGTGTTAAGATTAATATCTCAACAGTTGGTGGTGGAGATGACTACGGAGCAGCATTAAAAACTAAGTTTGCTTCAGGGGAAGAACCAGATATCTTTAACATCGGCGGTCCAGAAGACTTAAAAACATGGGAAAAATCATTAGCGGATGTTTCTGATACAAAAGCTTTTGGTGAAGCTTTAGAAGGTACTCTTGATGGTGTAACTAAAGGTGATGAGGTATTAGGTTTACCTTATAACATGGAAGGTTATGGATTACTTTACAACAAAGAAGTATTTGAAAAAGCTGGAATTGATCCAACTAGTATTAAAACACAAGCAGATTTAAGAAAAGCGGTTGAAACTTTAGATAAAGACAAAGAAAAATTAGGTTTAGATGCTGTTTTTGCATTCCCTGCTAAAGAAACTTGGATTACAGGTTTACATGGGGCAAACCTTTTCTTAGCGCCAGAATTTGATAATGATGTTAACAAAGCATATGAAGCAAAAGAATTAGAATTTAAGTACAATAAAGAATTTAAAGAGTACATTGATTTACAACAAAAATATTCAGTCCAACCAACAACAAGTTTAGATTACTCTAAACAAATGGAAGAATTATTCTCAAACGGTAAAGTTGCTTTAACACAACAAGGTAACTGGGTATATGGAACAATTGATGAGATTGATCCAGAGTTTGCTGAAACTAACGTAGGAATTTTACCAGTTCCAATTGATGGCGTATCAGAACAAAAATTACCAGTTGGCGTACCTAACTACTGGGCATTCAATAAAAACTCTTCAGATAAAGAACAAGAAGAAGCTAAGAAATTTATTGACTGGTTATACACATCAGAACAAGGTAAGAAAACTGTAATTGAAGACTTCAAATTTATTCCAGCATACAATGGTTATGATGCAGATAAAATTGCTGATCCATTATCTAAAGAAGTATATGACTACTCAAGTAAAGGAAACACAACAGGATGGGTATTTATGGGATATCCAACTGATTGGGGTATGAACGTTTTAGGCGCAGGTATCCAAAAATATGTAAGTGATGAAGCTACTTGGGATGAGTTAATGAAAGAAGTTAAAACTTCTTGGGATGACTCAAGAAAATAACAGTCAAAATGGATAGGGATGGTGGATGTATTATTCACTATCCTTATTTTTGAAAGAATAGGAGAATGTAAAATGACGAAAAACAAAACATGGTTCTATGTTTTCATAGCTCCAGTCATTATTGCTCTCTTTTGTGTGGTCATACTACCATTAGTATTTGGGATTTATTATTCATTTACTGATTGGGATGGGGTCACTGTAAGGGGATTTGTAGGGCTACAAAACTATTTTGATGTTTTTAAAGATGAAGGTTTTAGAAAAGCACTTTGGTTTACGATCAAATTTTCAGTTGTCTCTATTTTCTTAATTAATATTATTGGTTTATCTTTAGCACTTATTGTTACTCAGAAATTTAAAGGAAGTATGTTGCTTAGAACAATCTTTTTTATGCCTAACTTAATTGGTGGATTGATTTTAGGGTTTATCTGGCAATTTATCTTTATTAAAGCATTTGCAAGCATTGGTGAACTTATTGGAGTGGAGTCACTTCAAGTATGGTTATCTACAACAACAACAGGTTTTTGGGCTTTAGTAATTGTTATGTGTTGGCAAATGTCCGGTTACATTATGGTTATTTACATTTCTTACCTACAAGGTGTAGATGAATCATTATTAGAAGCGGCTAGTTTAGACGGGGCAACAGAATTTCAAAAGTTCTGGCAAATCAAGTTCCCAATGATTATGCCAGCTTTTACAGTTAGTTTATTTATGACTTTATCTAACTGTTTCAAATTATACGATCAAAACTTATCATTAACAGGTGGAGGACCATATAATTCAACTCAAATGGTTGCCATGAATATATTTAACACAGCTTTCTCTCAAAATAAAATGGGATATGCTCAAGCCAAAGGGATTATCTTCTTTATCATTGTTGCCGCAATCTCTTTAACTCAAGTTTATATCACTAAGAAAAAAGAGGTGGAAGTATAATGGAGAAAAAAAGAAGAAAATTTAAGTTATCTCCAATCATAGGAACTGTTTTAGCTATTGCATGGCTGTTTCCGTTTTATTTAATGATTGTCAACTCATTAAAAACAAAAAAAGAAATCTTTACAAATACATTAGGAGTGCCTCAAGATTTAACTTTTGAGAACTATCCAAATGCGTATGAAAGTTTAGATTTTGCAAAAACGTTCCTTAACTCTTTGATTATTACTGTATGTAGTGTGGTATTAATCGTTGTCTTATCATCATTAGCTGCCTATGCATTGCAACGAGTTAAAAGTAAAATCAGTGGTATTTTATTTATGCTCTTTGTAGCAGCAATGTTAATTCCTTTCCAATCAGTTATGATTCCATTAGTAACTATTTTTGGTAAAGTAGATCAACTGAATATGGGTGGATTAATATTTATGTATATTGGGTTTGGTTCTAGTATGTCGATATTCCTGTACCATGGCTCTATGAAATCTATACCAAAATCTTTAGATGAAGCAGCGATAATTGATGGGGCTTCAAGATTCCAAATTTTTAGATACGTTATTTTCCCAATGTTGAAACCAACAACGGTTACAGTAGCGTTGTTAAATACTATGTGGATTTGGAATGACTACTTATTACCATCATTAGTTGTTAATAAAGAAGGGTCTCAAACGATACCTCTGAAAATGTTTTTCTTCTTCGGAGAATATACGAAGCAATGGCATTTAGCGTTAGCTGGCTTAATGATTGCTATTATTCCAGTTATTATTTTCTATTTTATTATGCAAAAACAAATAATTGCTGGGGTATCAGATGGAGCTGTAAAATAATCTTAAAAAAAGAGGTGGACCAAAAAAATGGTTCTGTAGTGCACCCCTAAAGTTAGACCAAAAAATCTAACTTTAGGGGTGTATTTTTATGACAAAGTATAACTATAAATTTAAGCATAAAGTTGTCCGAGAATATCTAAATAGTGATGTTAGTTATTCCT
>NZ_JBMEAO010000011.1:0-113082 GCF_048815235.1 Vagococcus fluvialis | reverse complement strand
AATTGGCTGTAAATCAGAAAAATAAACCAATAGATAACAAAAAAGAATCGGAATCCAAAAATCTTTTTAAGATTTTCGAATTTCGATTCTTTTATTTAAGAACTGTAACTACTTATGTCACAGCCTCCTTTTATTCATTGAAAATTTAATACTATTTATAGCGATGTTTCAGGGGCTACTCCGTGAGTAATCCATTTAACTCGGAAACGATAATCCGTCACTAATTCTTGCGTGGTCCAATCGTTTGCTATGTAGCCAGTCAAGGAGTTCATAACAAGCTCCATGATGAAGAATAAGAAACTTACTGATTCCTCATGAGAGTCAATAATAATATGACTGGCTTTCAAGATATCTGTCCATTGAGTGACAAGTGGAGAGTCACTAGCAAGTGGAAATCTCTTGTAAGCTGATAAGTCATTTGATTCTGTTAAGAGGCGTAAGCTTTTCCAGTACTCGCTAGAGTGATCAAGCTGACTGCACCAAATGAGATATTTCTCGATTCCTATAAAAAATTGATTTTTATCTTGTTGGATATATTTGATAATATCTTGATGGATGACAACAGAATACTTATTAATAATATAGGTATAAGCATCTTCTAAATCTTCAAAATACTTGTAAAAAGCTCCTCGAGACATTTGCATTTTAGAAACAATTTCTGATACTTTTACTTGGCTAACAGGTTGGTCATAAAAAGTATTTAAAAGGATAGTATCAATGGATTCTTTGCGATTATTTGGTAGGTTTAAAAAGGTATCGTTAGGCATAAACGTTAACCCCTTTCTTTTCTCTCGTCTAAATCTTTCAATCTCATTCTATCATATTTCAAAAAACTAGTTAACCTTCTATTTAGAAGTCTTTTGTTTCAATTAGTTCTCCGTCGTGCATTTCAAACACTCTATCACTCCATTTAATCATTCGGTGATCATGAGTTACCATAACTGTTGCTTTTTGCTTTTCATGAGCTTCTTTGACTAATAATTTAACTACTTCGTAAGCGTGCTCTGTGTCAAGACTGGCAGTAGGTTCATCAGCTAAAATTAAATTTGGTTCGTTGTAAAGCGCGCGTCCAATAGCAACACGTTGTCTTTCACCACCAGATAAGTCTCTTGGGTATTTATCTTTTAAATCGTGTATATCAAGAGATTTTAAAAGAGCATCAATTTCAGTTTCTTTCATTTTATGTTTATTGATTTTGTCCACTAAGAAAAATTGTTCTTTGATTGTTAAAAAAGGAATTAAGTTTGAACTTTGTAAAATAAAACCAATTTCTTTAAAGCGTAATTTCGCACGTTCTTTTTCAGAAAGGTTAGTGAATGAAATATCATTAATTTTTATGTCACCACTTGTTGGACGTTGTAAACCACCAGAGATAGTTAGGAAAGTACTTTTTCCAGAACCAGATGGTCCAATGATACTGATAAATTCACCTTGCTTAACATCTAAATTAATTTTTTTTAGTGCACTGATTTCTTGTTTTCCTTGTTGGAATGTTTTCGTGATATCTTCCATTAATAGCATACTTTTCATTTGATTAACCTCCAATAGCTTTCATAGGATCAACTTTTGTGACAGTTCTGATAGAGAAGAGACTTCCAATAATTGTTACAACTAATAATATAACGCTGTAAATTCCCCATAAATTAAGAGCAACTGCAAAAGGCATCGCCTCTGGTAAAATAAAACTTGTTCCATAAGCTAGTGAGAATCCTAATAGAATTCCGATGAATCCAATGATAAAGGATTGTTTAACGATGGAATTAATAATAAATCCGTTTGAGATACCTTGTGCTTTCATAACACCGAATATACTTGTTTTTTGAAGAGTCATAACGTACATGAAAATACCGATGATAGCAGTCACAATAACAAAAAGGAAATAAATCATTGAGTTAAGTGTTAAATTTTGAGCAGCATAACCGGGTAAGCTATTAATGAACTCTGCTGTATCCATTGCTTGTAATTTAGGAGTGGTATCAGATTTAATTGTATTGTTGGTTGTATTTGTCACGATGGCATTGATTGGTTGACCATCTGTACTTGCTTTGAAATCTTTACCATACTTAATTTTTGCAACGTCTTCTAAAGAAGAATAGATAACAGGTGCTACCGTGTAAAATGTTTCTGGCGAGATGCCAACAACAGTCATTTTTATTTTGTCGCTACCCATTTCAATAGTGTCACCAATAGCAAAGCCTTTATTAGCTAAATTTTCTGAAATAATGATTTCATTTGATTTAGAAAACATTTTTCCATCTACTAATTCAGGAAGTAAAAAAGCGTCTCGATTAGTACCAAATAAAGCCACATCTATTTTTTTATCTTTATTATCAATCGCCCCATTATAAATAGAGATGGGTGCTTTTTTATCACTTTTTACATCATCAAGATTTTTTTCAGTTAGTTGCGAAGCTGATAAGTTTTTATTGCTATCTTCAGATAGCATGACAGATTCACTATTCCAATCAACAATGACTTGTCTAAATTCTGTTGCAAGTCCGTTTGCTAATCCAGAGAGCATAAAAACAGCATATGAAATCAAAAGAATGATTCCGATAACTAATGTGTACCTTAATTTTGAATAACTCATTTCTTTTAGTGCTAGAAACATTTTCATTCTCCTTCGTGTCTATTAATTTTATCAAAGTGACGTTTTGTCACTAAAAGAAGTTTACAACAAAAGTGACATTTTGTCACTAATAAAGTTTTGATTTTTATTGAGAACAAAATTGTTTTAATTTAGGTTGTTTTTTTATATAAAAAGTAAAAATAATCAAAAATAAGTTTTTATTATTGAGAAAAAGTAAGAAGAGAAGTAGAGTAGTAGATGAGAAACTATCTATATAAGGATGTGAGGCAGTGGAAATTACAATTCTTGGTTTTTGGGGAGGTTACCCTTATAATAATGAAGGGACTACATCTTTTCTAATTCAATCTGAAGGATATTCTTTATTACTGGATGCAGGTAGCTCAACGTTAATCCAGTTAGAAAAAGTAATTGACCCACTTGAACTAGATGCTGTTATCTTAACTCATTACCACCATGATCATATTGCTGATTTAGGTGCGTTGCAGTATATGAGACAATTAAAGCCAATCGAAAAAATAGAGAAGTTATCTATTTTTGGACATCAAGAAGATGAATATGCTTTTAAAAGACTAACTTTAGAGGGTGTAACAAAAGGTTATTCATATAATCCTGAAAAAGAATTAGAGATTGGACCATTTCAAATTACCTTTTTAAAAACAGTTCATCCAGTTATCTGTTATGCTATGCGAATTGTGGAGAAAAGAACAGGAAAGGTTTTCGTGTTCACAGGGGATACAGGTTATTTCGATGAGCTTATACCTTTTTCAAAAGAAGCAGATGTTCTGATAACTGATACTTATTTTTTAGAAGGACATGAAAATCATCATGCTCATTTAACAAGCAAAGAAACAGGAAATATTGCTAGAGAAGCCAATGTTAAACGCCTTGTTCTGAGTCACTTAAAACAAGATATTGATTTAGAGCTTTTGTTAAGTCAAACTAAAAAATATCTAAATAAAGATATTCCAGTGGAACTTGCAAAAACACAATTAAAAATAATTATTTAGGAGATGTCACTATGATTTTTGTATCTAACGAAGGAATTACAGACCCAAGAATTAACTTAGCCATTGAAACATATTTGGTGCAAGAAATGCCTCTTGAGGAGCCAATTTTGTTATTTTATATTAATGAGCCATCAATCATTATCGGCCGTAATCAAAACACTATTGAAGAAATTAATACTGAGTATGTAGAAAAACAAGGTATCCATGTAGTCAGACGTTTAAGTGGTGGTGGAGCAGTTTACCATGATGAAGGAAATTTAAACTTTAGCTTTATTATGGAAGATGATGGTGAGTCTTTTAGAAACTTCGGTAAAGTAACACAACCGATTATAGACGCTTTACATGATATGGGCGTTGAAGGTGCTGAATTAAAAGGACGTAATGATTTATTAATTGATGGTAAAAAATTCTCAGGAAATGCTATGTATTCAACTAATGGGCGTATGTTTGCTCATGGAACATTAATGTTTGATAGTGACGTAAACGAAGTTGTAAATGCATTGAAAGTAAGAAAAGATAAAATTGAATCTAAAGGAATTAAGTCAATTAGATCTCGCGTTACTAATATCAAACCCTATTTAACAGATACTCATCAACATATGTCTACTGTTGATTTCAGACAAGAAATTTTATTAAAAATCTTTGAAACAGATAAATTAGAAGATGTAAACGTTTATAAATTAACTGAGCACGATTGGGAAAGAATTAATGCCATTTCTGACAAATTATATCGTAATTGGGATTGGAACTATGGTCGTTCACCTGAATTTGATTTAGTTAGAAGACAACGTTTTGCCATTGGCTCAATTGAAGCTAAAATGAATGTTTCTGAAGGAGAGTTAAAAGAAATTAAGTTATTTGGTGATTTCTTTGGCTTAGGTGAAATTAAAGATGTTGAAACTGTCTTAACAGGCATTAAATACGATAAAGAATCAATTACAGAAGCTGTGAAACAAATTGATGTCAAAAAATATTTTGGTAACATTGAACAAGAAGATTTAATTAACTTAATATATTAAAAACAAAAAAAGAGGAAAATCAACTTAGTGATTTTCCTCTTTTTCTTGTTTTTTTAACTGAATTAATTCTTCTTCTAAAAGTTGTAGCTCTTTTTCTTTTCCCTTAATTCTTTCTTCCACTGATTCTTCCTTTGCTTCTAGTGGTGATTTAATCGCAAAGTTCCAAAATACAGCAATGAAAGTACCAATAAACGTATCTACAACACGGTTAAAGGCGTAAAGGTAAGATTCATTTTTTGGAATAGAAAAGGCAATAAAAAGAAAAGTAGCAATACCACCAATAATCCCTGCTTTATTATCAATCCTAATAGAGTAAGTGATAATAATAGCGACGATTAAAGGGATAAATACGAGCTGTCCAATGTCTTCACTAGGAACCAACTGTAAACAAGCATAATAGACGAAAGCGCCAATACCGCCAACAGTATTACCAATAATACGAGATGTCCCAAAATCAATACTTGAAGACAAATCTTCTCTCAGAGCGAAAACAGCAGCAAGAGTTGCAACGATAGGTGTTCCACGATCTGTTAGTTGAAATATCAAGATACAGCACATAACAGCTAGGGAAGTTTTAAAGGTTCTTAAACCTAAATGATATTTTCCCCAATGCATAAAAAATCACCTCTATTTTTTTTGACTAACAGCTTCCTTTTGATAGGTTTTAACTAAATTTAAAGTATAGTTCATGTTACTAATTGCTTCCTCGCCTACCATAGTGACAGAACCATAAGTTCGGTTGATAACTGATCCTTGATCGTCTAAATTATCGACAGGTAGATTGAGATATAATTCTTTTTCTTGCTCAAACCCAGTCTCTAAATACATGGTTAAAGAATCATAATTATTTAAAATAATTTGAAGACTAGAACTAATCAAATTTAGTTTATTATGATCGACATCAACAGCGTTTTTATCACTAATTCGCTGTACTTCTTTTTGAAGTTTAACTAAGTCTTTTTGTCCACTTTGTAATTCTGTTAATAATTCTTCTCTAGAAGAAAAGTTTTTGTATAGCGCGCCTTCGTCATTTACAAATAATCCCACTTCTGGTTCAGTTTCTAAATCTTTTTCAAAAGAAGGGATAATTCTTTCGACTAGGTTTAACAACTCTTTCATCGTATCTTTTTGTTCTTTAATAGTTGTTTCTAAATTTTTAGCTACTGTGAGAGATTCATCAAGTTCTTGAGTAATTCCACAAGCTGAAACAAAAAGAAGAGTTGATATTAAAAGGATTGTCATTTTTAGTTGTTTCATATCAATACCTCCTTATTTCTCTAATGATATACGAAAGCTGGCAATTCTGCTAGTCTAAGTTACTAATAAATGATTGACGATTAGTCAGAAGTGATTTTTAATAGGGAGAAAGAGGTGTTAAAATGAAAATCGGATTGAGAACGATAAAGACTGTTATTGCAGCTACATTGGGAATTATTATTGCTAATTATATAGGTTTAAAGTTTCCTGCAACGGCAGGAATTATTGCTATTTTAAGTGTGACAAATACTAAGACATCCTCCTTTAAAGTGGGTTTTGGTCGTATTATCGCCTTATTTATTGCTATTGGTATTGCTTTTGTTTGCTACCAGTTGTTAGGATATAATCCAATTGCATTTGGTTGCTTTTTACTAGTGTATATTCCAATAGCTGCTAGGTTTAATATGTCTGAGGCGATTCCAGTTAACTCAGTGTTGATCACTCATTTTTTAAATGAAGGCCAAATGACTATGGAGCTAGTTATTAATGCTATTTCCTTATTATTTATAGGCGTAGGATTAGCTTTGTTAGCTAATTTATATATGCCTAATGAGGAACAAGAAATTCAATTAAAAAAAGAATCAGTCGACTCAATGATAAAAGAAATGTTAAAAATGATGACAGAAGTATTTGAAAAACCGAGTTTAATAAGTGATTTAGAAAACTTGTTATTTGTAATTCAAAAGACCGTAGACGAAGGAGAGTTATACGCTAAAAAGCATCAAGATAACCGTTTACTAATAAAAGATTATTACGATATTAGTTATTTTCAAATGAGGCGGATGCAATTAAATGTTTTAACTGATATGGTTGAATTGATCAAAGAGATAGAAGTTGAGGAAGATATGTCTTATGAAGTAGAAAAACTACTTTATGAGATTCAAGATTCTTATAGTGAGTTGAACGACGGTGTTCAATTAAAAGAAAAAGTACAAAATGTGTATCAATATTATGAAACCAAAGCATTACCTAAGACACGAGAAGAGTTTGAAAATAGAGCTAAATTATATCAATTACTAACAGAAATTCAGACGTTTATTGATATAAAAGTTAACTTCAATTTCACAGAATAGAAGTATGTTAAGATTTTGTATGGATAATAGTTAAAAAGATGCTTTTTTTAAGATAAAAGGTTAAAATAAGCGTAACTATAAAAAATCAAATGTTAGGATGTGACTATTATGCATCAAGCAATTGTCAATATTATTTTAGATCAGATAAAAGATCAATTTATCAGCGAAAAAGTTTGTGTCAATTCCTTTTTAGATATAGAAATGTCAGACTGGAATGATTGGAAAAGAGGGATTAGACCGTTACCAAATGAAAAAATGCAGAAGTTAAAGGGCCTTTTTTCAGATTACGAATGGATGCTTATTCAAAAGATAGCTAGACAGGGCGCTTTGTTTCCAGAAAAAAGAAATTATGTCGTTGTTGAATATAAAAGATTAAAATCTATTATTGCAAAAGAATGGATTAAAACAGGTATGGCTAAAGTTGAATTAATTACGGAACAAAGTATACCAAATCATTCAACTAACATTTACCCTAAAAAACATGTGGTTAACTTAAGAATTTATATGAGTTACGGTGAGTGGGGATACGATGATATTCTAGAATTTTGTATGCCTGGAATTATTCAACAACAAATAGCTGATTCCCAAGTTGATTTATTAGAATGGGTCGATGAAAACTTAACAGATACCTATACTGAGCAAGATGGTAAAGAATCAGAATAAATGTAGGAGGTAACTGAGCTTTTTATGGCAAAAAAAATATTTTTATTAATTACCTCATTGTTCATCGTGATGGTTACTATATTTTACAGTAATCATTTTGGGTTATTAAAAAAAGAGGACACTACTAAAACAACAGAAGAAGTAACAATGACTTCCAATGAAAAAGAGACAAAAAATAATTTGCCAGGCGATGTAAACGATTGGCGCTTGTTACTAGTTAATGAGGACAAAGAGATTAAAGAAGAACCAAAAAATTTAAAAGAACTACCTAATGGCTATCAAGTAGATGAAAGAATCTATAATGATTTTTCTGAGCTTATGGATGGTGCTAAAAAAGATGGCATAGAACTGACTGTTATATCTGCTTTTAGATCAGTAGAAGATCAAACAACTGTTTTATCTTCAGAAATTGCGATGTATGAAAGCCAAGGATATAAAACCGAAGAAGCAACAGATTTAGCTATGAAGTATGTTACTAAACCAGGACATAGTGAACATCATACCGGCCTTGCCTTAGATGTTCTAGAGGTTAATTGGTATAATGATGGGAATATGCTAGAAGAAGGATTTGGTGATACTGAGGCTGGAAAATGGCTTGCTAAAAATGCGTGCCATTATGGTTTTGTTATTCGCTATCAAAAGGGAAAAGAAAAACTCACAGGTATTAACTATGAACCGTGGCATATTCGCTATGTAGGTAAAGAAAATGCAGAATATATGACTACTAATAACATCGTATTAGAAGAATATCTGGATCAATTAAAAAAGTAGGTAAATAATGGCAAATCGAAAAAGAACAAAGAAACATGATGCTTTTAGTATCACTAAAATCCCGATTTTTTTAAGTCTGGTAATAATTATTGTCGGTTTTGTTGTGTTTGTTATAAGTTTAAGTGGATTAAGTCAAACTACTGGGAAACCAGAAACTCATTATGAAGAGGATTATACGAATACTGAATTTATTAATAAGTTGGTTCCAGTAGCAAAAGAACTTCATCAAACTTACGGTATCTTACCTAGTATTATTTTGGGTCAAGCTATTCTTGAATCAGACTGGGGAAAAAGCGAGTTAAGTGCTAAATACAATAATTTATTTGGTATTAAATCATTTAGTCCAAATGACGATTCAGTTAAATTAACCACTAAAGAGTATAAAGATGGAAAATGGATAGAAATACAGGCTAATTTTAAAGTGTATGCAAGCTGGGAGGATTGTATGAGGGACCATACCATGTTATTTGTAAATGGTGTAGATTGGGATCCTTATCTTTATCAGGGGGTATTGTTAGCCTCTGATTATAAAACAGCAGCAAAAGCACTACAGGCATCAGGGTATGCAACAGACCCGACGTATGCCAATAAAGTCATTGAAGTCATTGAAACAAACCAATTGTATCAATACGATCAATAAAAGCCATCAACCAACTTGGTTCCTGGCTTTTTATCTATGTAAGGGGGATAAATATAATGAAAAAAGAAAAAGGATTAGCTCCTGAAATAATGACACATTTAAGAAAAGATACGATTCATGTACCAACGGTGATTAGAGATTGTACCGGGATTAGAATTTTTGGTAAGCGTATCAAGTCAATTTGTTATTCAACTGATATTGCTATAATAAGAAATATTGATGCAGATGCAGTAATCGCAGTCTATCCATTTACACCACACCCAACGATTACAAAAGCAATTATTGAAGCGGCGGATATTCCTGTTTTTTCTGGCGTTGGTGGGGGATTGACGCAAGGAAATCGTTCAGTCAATATGAGTATGTTTGCAGAAGCTAATGGTTCACTTGGCGTTGTTGTGAATGCGCCAACATCTAAAGAGACAATTTATGATATTTCTCAAATGATAGACATTCCAATAATTGGAACAATTACGTCAGAATTTACAGATGTGAAAGAAAAGATAGATGCTGGCGTTAGAATTTTAAATGTTAGTGGTGGTAAACACACAGCAAAGATTGTTAGAGAAATTAGAAAAGACTACCCAGATATTCCAATTATGGCAACTGGTGGACCAACTGATGAATCTATTCGCGAAACAATTGAGGCTGGAGCCAATGCGATTACTTACACACCACCTAGTAATGGCCAGTTATTCAGTAAAAAAATGAACGCTTATCGATTGAAAGAAGAAGAAGAAAATCAAGAGTAAAAAAGACTGGTTTATAAGGAGATTTTTAGACGTGGATAAAAAGAAAAAAGAAAAATTGCCAGAAATGGATATGAATAGTAATCCCGTCTGGAATGTCTTATCAGATGGACCAGTACCTGATAAAAAAGAACCAAAGAAGAAAAAAATTAAAATTAAAAAGAAAAAAGAATTAGACGGTATAGATGAGGATATTGATTATTACTTTTCTGTACTAGAAAAAGATGATTTATCTAAAGACCAAGAGAAAAAAGAAAAGAAATCTTTTTTCTCTTGGTATTATTTACTTATAATAACTTTAGTTTTATTAATTCTTAGTTTTTCTACCTTTATTTTGTATCAGTATGACAAGGTGAAGGTTGTGGGAAATCATATGGGGAACACTTTGATTAATGGAACAGAGGTATTGTATAAAGAAGAAACAGGTATTCATCGTTTTAATGTGGTATTGGTTAATCAAGATGGACATCATGAAGCTTTAAGGGTTATTGGAATGCCAGGTGACAAGGTTGAAATGAAGGATGATGCCTTAAAAATTAATGATGCTATTTATGATGAAGTGTATTTAAAAGAAAATTATGTTGATTTTAAATTAAAGAAAAATCAATTAAAAAAAGTTTATACAGAAGATTTTACTGTTTCTTCAATTGGTAAAATAGACAGTCATTATATTCCAGAGAATAGTTATATTCTTTTAGGGGACGACAGACAAAAAGCAAAAGATAGTCGTCAGACTGGTTTCTATACAAGAGATCAAATAGATGGAGTTATCTTGATGAAAATTAAGCCATTCAAGGAATTAGGACCGGTAGAGTGAGCGGAGGTAACAAATGAAAACAGTTTTAACTATAGCAGGATCAGATTCACTAAGTGGTGGGGGGATTCAAGCAGACATGAGGACATACGAAGAGTTTGATGTATGTGGTTTAAATGTGCTGACTTGTATTGTTACAGTGACACCTCAAACAGATAGTGTTAAGATATATGAAGTCCCAACAGAGTTAATAGAAGAGCAATTACAAACTTGCTTCACGCAAAAAATAGACGTGATTAAAATAGGAATGCTAGCAAGTATAGAAGTAGCAACATTAGTAGTTTCTTATCTCAAAAAGTATCCAAAGATTCCAGTAGTACTTGATCCAGTTTTGGCACTTAAGGAAACAGGATTAACGTCAAGTAAGGAAATTATTACCTTTTTTAAAGAAGAATTGATGCCTTTAGCTACAATTACAACACCTAATTTAAAAGAAGCAGAGTTGTTATCTGGTTTAGAAGGCATTTCAACATTAGCTGAAATGGAATTAGCGGCAAAGAAGATTCATAAAACGGGTGTAAAAAATGTTGTGATAAAAGGTGGCCAAAGACTTCCAGGGGAAAAAGCTTATGATGTCTTTTTTGATGGACAAGAAATACAGATACTAACAGAAAAAAAGTTATCAAATGGTTATAATAATGGAGCAGGTTGCACTTTTGCTTCAGCAATAGCATCTTCTATTGCAAGAGGTGAAACGATACTGAACGCCGTTATGAATGGAAAAAAATTTGTTTACGAAGCTATTAAATATGGTATCCCGTTTTTACCTGATTTAGGGAATGTTTATCAAGGTGGAAAAAATAAAACCTTTTAATATTAGATTCCTTTTAAAGACATAATACTGTAAAATGTAGAGGGATAGGTTAATAAAACGAAAAGATAAGATGAAAGAGGATTAATAATATGGAATTAAAAAGACAAGCAGAATTTGTACAAAGTTATCATTTTGATGCATTACCAGAAGAGCACGCAGAAGAAACATCAATTAATGTTAGTATCAATCCTTTTGAGATAAAAGAAGAAATGAATATTGATGCTGAAAATAATTCAGTATTAGGATTAAGAATTGAATTTAAAATTGTTTTAGAAAAAGTAAAAGTAACTGGAGATGTTGCTCAATTTGTACAAGTTGTTGATCGTAAAATTGAAAAAATTGAAGATTTAACAAAAGATGAAGTAAATGAATTAGTTAGACCGCTATTTGTTTTAATTGAACGCTTAACGTATGAAGTAACAGAAATAGCTCTTGATAAACCAGGTGTTCAACTGAATTTTTCTCAAGACTAAACCCCTTTAAATAAAAGTCGATAGGCTGACACTTTTGTGGTTCAGCCTTTTTCATTAGGAGGTAAACATGAAAAAATATTTATTTGTTATAGGAGATGTTCATGGTGAGTATGATTTGTTTACCTCTTTAGTGAAAGAGTATGATAAAGCTTGTCACCAGTTAGTGCTGATTGGTGATTTAATTGACCGTGGTAGCAGGTCGAAAGAGTGTTTACTCTTAGCAAAGGATTTAGTTGAGAATAATCAAGCGGTATGTTTAAAGGGAAATCATGAGGATATCTTTTTAAGATTTTTAAAAGACCCAGAAGAGCGTTTTGATAATTATATACTAAATGGCGGTGGAGAGACGATTGAAAGTTTACTTCACTCAGGTGCTGTTTTAGAGTATTCTCCCACTGAAATCTCACTAATGATTCAATCAAGGTATAAAGAGCTCCTTATATTTTTAGAAAATCTACCATATTTTTATGAATGGGAGAATTTTTTATGTGTTCATGCAGGTGTTAATTTATCTTTAAGTGATTGGACTAAAACAAGCCATAGAGATTTTTTATGGATTAGAAAAGAATTTCATGAAGAAAAGAATAAGACAAATCGAAAGATTATTTTTGGACATACCCCAACTAGATATTTATATCAGGATATGATTAAGACCAGTTTATGGTTGTCTGATAATAAAATAGGGATAGATGGTGGAGCAGTCTATGGTGGTTCGCTTCATGGTGTTATTTTTAATAAAGAGACTATTATTCAAGATATTGAATTAAAGAATAGTCAAGAGTGGAAACCAGCATTTTAATCATTTGATTTAGCGGAAAGGAGTTGTAACATGTCAAAAAATCTTTTTGAAATAAAAAGTCGTATCTTTAAAAAAGAACGTATACGAGATGATAAAAATGATTTAATTATTATTCCTAATAAAAAAACAGTTAGTAATAGGAATCAATTAGAGCTAAGTTGGCATAACATAGCACTGGAAAGTGCTCATTTAACAATAGTAGGTAAAGTATTTTTAAAAGAATGGGAACGTCGTTTTAATCATTATTCTGTAAGTAGATGTTTTATACAAGAGCCAAGAGCTAATCAACATCGTTTGTATTTAAGCTTTCAAGTATCACAAAGTTTAAATAGTAAAGAAATAAAAGAGCTTCTAAGTGCCTCTTCAATCATATTAGAAGAGTGTTTAGTAAAAATAGTTAATAAATTAGGGATTGAAATAGTCGTCCGAGAGGAAGTTTCTTTAAAACAGACAAAAGAAGAGTCGGTGCCTAAAGTTGAAGAAACAGAAGAAGATAAAATTATTAAAAAGCTTCATCAAGATATTGAGGAACAAGAACAACTTTTAGTACAATTAACTGCTAAACAAACAAGCCAACATAAAAGGCCAAAAAATGAAGAAAAATTAAATCAATTAAAAGAACAAGAAATATTTTTTGACCAACAGGAAAAAAAATATTTAGTTGCTGAATTAAATCGAAAAGACGATATGATTAAATCTTTAAAAGAAGATATCAATTCGTTAACACAAGAAGTATCTGAGCTGACGGATGAAATAAAAACGAATAATCAAGTAAATCGTCAATTAGATAAAGCAAATATAAAGCTCAATGACCGTTTAAATGAGCGTAAAATTGATGCTGAACGATTAGAAAAAGTATCTGAATTAGAGACAACTGTAAGAAATTTACATCAAGAAAATAGTGATTATCGTATCAAAATAAACGAAAGTCAAAGTATGACTGAAAAGTATCGTAATCAAGTGAAGCAGTTAAGTCAATCTCTTGAAAATGGGAAAAAAGCTCAAGAAGAATTACTTGAAAAAGCTCAATTTGATTACGAAAAATTGGATAAAAGCTTATTGGAAGCTGAAAAAAAATTAATACTTGAAATTAATGAGCGACAAAAAGCTGAAATCCAGTTAGAAGAACTAAGAGCCAATTTGGCAGTGGCTAAAAGGCAAAATGAAGAACAGGAAAGAAAAAATAATAAACTTGTACTAGATGTGAGTAATCAACTAGAATTACGAGAAAAAGCTATTAACCAAGAAGAGTTAGTTCAACAACAATTAGATGATACCTTAGAAGAGTTAAAAATGAGCGAAGCTACTAACAAAGTATTGAAAGCTGAAATCTATGAACTAGAGTATCAAAAGGAAAAATGGGATCAATTAGATGAGTGGCAAATTAAATATCAAGAACTAGTTGAACAATTTTCTCATTTAGAAACTGAAAGTTTAAGTTATCGTCAAGAAGTTGGCTTTTTAACGAGTCAGTTAAACATGATGGAAGATAAGCTAGAAGAAAACGAAAAAGAGCTCGATTATTATTTGAGTCAAAGAGTAGCAATAGAACCTGAAGTAAAAAAAGCAAATGAAGAAAAAATAGAGTGGCAAGCAACTATAATAGATGATTACGATATAGAATATGAAGAAGATTTTTATTATGAGGCAGATCCTTTCATAGAAGAAGTTATGGCTGAAGAACTGATAAATGCGCATAAAGAAGATCAAATAGCAGATGAGAAAAAAATAAAAGAACTATTGAAATCATATTATGATGAATATTTTCATGACATAAAAATCTCAAAATCAGATTATAGAAAAGCAGTTTTAGGATTTAAATTTTTAGGGTTTAGATGGAGTCAAGTACTGATTATGGATGATGCAGACAAAAATGCAGATTTCCTAGAGTGGTGTAAGCCTTTCATAAATAAAATGGACGCCTTTGAGGAAGAGTTGTCTCTTGACGTTAAAAAATCATTTTTTTCCAAAAATTATGTTACCATAGATGAGTCAACTTATAACATATTAAAAGGTTATAGTGAATTATCAACGTATTTAGACACTTATTATTTAAAAGTATCCTACTACATTGACAAGTATTTTTTAAATGAGGGGAATCGATAAGCTATGCAAGAAGCACAAGTATTATTGTTATTAAAAAAAGAATTAAACCAATATAAACCAAGCCAAATTGATAAAGTATTGGAACTTTTAGCTGAAGGGAATACAGTTCCTTTTATAGCACGTTATCGAAAAGAGATGACAGGAAGTTTAGATGAAGTAGCTATTCGAGAAATTGAAGAACGTCACGCTTATTTGACTGGCCTTGTTAAAAGAAAAGAAGAAGTCTTACGTATCATTGAAGAACAAGGAAAGCTAACTGACAGTTTAGCTGAAAAAATAAAAAAAGCTGAAAAAATGCAACAAGTTGAGGATTTATATCGTCCATTCAAACAAAAACGTCGTACAAAAGCGACAATTGCCAAAGAAAAAGGTCTAGAACCTTTAGCAACTTGGCTATTAAGTTTACCAACAGAGGGCTCTATTGAAGTTGAAGCTAAAAAATATATTAACTCAGAAGAAGAATTAAATTCTGTTGAAGATTGTTTAGCTGGAGCTCACGAAATTATGGCAGAAGTTATTAGTGATGAGCCTACATACAGAGAGTGGTTAAGAGAATTTGTATGGCAAAATGGTATTTTTGCGACTGAAGAAAAAGATAAATCATTAGATGAAACCTCTGTTTATGAGATGTATTATTCTTTTGAAGAACCTGTAAAAAAAATAGCTTCACACCGTGTTTTAGCAGCTAATCGTGGTGAAAAAGAAGGGGTTGTTAAAGCTGAAATCAAAGTAGATGAAACGCGTGTTTTTGGTTATTTAAACCGTCAATTGATAAAAGAATCAACAAGTTTTGCTGTGGAAGCAGTCGCTCAAGCTTATGAAGATAGCTATAAACGTTTTATTGGGCCGTCAATCGAGCGAGAAATTAGAGCAGAGCTAACTGAAAAAGCAGATGAGCAAGCTATTGCCATTTTTGGCGAGAACTTGAGAAACTTATTATTACAATCACCTTTAAAAGGAAAAGTTGTTTTAGGGTTTGACCCAGCCTATCGTACAGGGTGTAAATTAGCAGTTGTAGATGAGACAGGTAAACTATTGGCCGTTAAAGTCATTTATCCACATAAACCAGCTTCGCAAGCGAGAAGAAGTGAAGCACCAAAAGAATTTATTGAGTTCATTGAAGAATACAAAGTTGAAATGATTGCTATTGGAAATGGAACAGCAAGTCGTGAGTCAGAATTATTTGTTTCTGAAAATCTAAAACAAATAAAACGTGAAGTCTTCTATGTTATTGTTAACGAAGCAGGAGCTTCTGTGTATTCAGCTAGTAAAATTGCTCGTGAAGAATTCCCTGATTTACAAGTGGAAGAAAGAAGTGCAGCTAGTATTGCTAGACGATTACAAGACCCGTTAGCAGAACTTGTTAAGATAGATCCAAAAGCTGTGGGGGTTGGTCAGTACCAACATGACGTTTCTCAAAAGCGTTTGACAGAACAACTAGATTTTGTTGTTGAAACAGCAGTAAACCAGGTTGGTGTTAATGTTAATACAGCAAGTGCTCAGTTGTTACAACATGTGTCTGGGTTAAATAAAACAACCGCTAAAAATGTTGTGATCTATCGTGAAGAAAACGGAACATTCAATAGCCGTACTGAACTTAAAAAAGTACCACGTTTAGGACCTAAAGCTTATGAGCAAGCAATTGGTTTCTTGAGAATACCAGATGGTAAAAACATATTAGATAATACTGGAATTCATCCAGAAAGTTATTCCATTGTAAAAGGCTTATTAAAAGAAATTAATATCTCAGAAAAAGATTTAGGAACTAAAGAGGCAACTGAACGATTAAATCATGTAGCTATTGATCAATTAGCTGATACTTTAGATATTGGTAAAGAAACCCTTGAAGACGTTAGAAAATCTCTGTTACAACCAGGACGCGATATGCGTGATGAAATGCCGGCACCGTTGCTACGACAAGATGTCTTAAGTATGGAAGATTTAAAAGCAGGTATGGAATTGCAAGGAACTGTTAGAAACGTGGTTGATTTTGGAGCCTTTGTTGATATTGGTGTCAAACAAGACGGAATGGTTCATATTTCCAAATTAAGTAACAAGTTTGTTAAACATCCAACTGATGTCGTTGCAGTGGGGGATGTTGTAACCGTATGGATTGATTCAGTTGATTTGAAAAAACAACGAATTGCTTTAACGATGATTCCAGTGGCAACTAATGACTAATCAGGAATTACAGCGTTTGGTGGAAAAGGTTTCTCTTTCTTTTTTTGAGAAACCTTTTTTACATCAAGCAACGTTTAATCAACGATTAAAAACAACTGGAGGACGTTACCATTTAAGTTCTGGCAATCTTGATTTTAATCCATTAGTGCTAAGTTTACATGGGATGGAAGAATTAATAGGTGTCATCAAACATGAATTATGCCATTATCATCTCCACTTAGAGGGAAAAGGTTATCAACATAAAGATGCTGATTTCAAATTGTTATTAAAATCTACTGGTGGAAGCCGTTTTGTGAAACCTCTAAAACAAAGAAAAATGCATCATCACTATAGATGTGCTAGTTGTTCTCAAGACATTTATCGCCAAAGAAGAATTGATACAAAACGTTATGTTTGTAAATGTGGAGGAGTATTAAAGCATTTGACAAACTAAGTAGAAATCGTTATAGTTTTACTTGTTACAAGTAAATGGTTTACATATAGCCAAGCGAGAATGGCGGAATTGGCAGACGCGCAAGACTAAGGATCTTGTGAGGAATAATTCCTCGTGAGGGTTCGAGTCCCTTTTCTCGCATTAAAGACTTTCAGAAGAGAGGATAACTTAAGAGTTATCTTCTTTTTTTATTAAATGACTCCTTTTCAGTTCGATAAACGTGAGTATTTTATAATATTGTGATAATCTATAAGTGAAGAGTAGATAATAAAGAGAAATGACATAGTTTTATAAAGATTAAAACTGGAGGTGTCTATTTTGAAAGAGTTTAGAAGAATAGTAATTGATGGTAAAAAATATTTTTGGAGATTCACTTATTCAAATAAGAAAGATCGAAATTATTCTTATTTATTAGTGACGTCAGATGTTGGAATAAATGCGGAGTTACTTATACGATTTTCTTTAAGAAATCATTCTGTAGATCATCAAATGTTGAAAAATGGCTTTTATGTATTAAGGGATGGAACCCAAAAAATGATTTCTTTAACGCAGCCTCAAGTGGTTGCAGAAATCATCACCTATGCTAATCGAAATAATGTTATCGATTTTGAAAAAAAACGTGGAATTGTTTTGGATAACGGAGAAGAGCTGTTAAAAGAAATGGGTTATCATTTTTAAATAAACAACCTTCTATAGAATCTAGAGGCTTATAGCAATAGATTCTATAGAAGGTTTATTTATTTAAACAGTTATTTAGCTTGTTGTGAATTCAAATCAATCACAAGATGTCCACAGTTATCACAAACAAAGGCTTCATTTCTTGGTCGACCAACTAAACCACTATTCTTTTTTAAGACAATCCCATCAGCAGCGTTAATGAAAGTACCACCTATTAACTTTTTATCGTCAGGCAACCATTTTAAGGCATAACGGTCTCCAAATAAATTTCCTTTAATCATCTCTTTTGAGCATGTACCACAATTCATAAAACTCCTCCTATTTAATGAGTAATAATATAAGAAAAGTTTATCATATTTAAAAGTGATAAGGTAGACTATTATAGCTTTTAAAGTTCAAAAACTATGTATTATAAATCTTTTTATTTTGAAAATGTAAAGTATTGGGAAAGTGGCTATTTGAATTTATTTGAAATATCTCATGTTATTCTGTAAAGTAGATAGAGTAAACATTCTATATTGGAGGAGTAAAATGATAGAAATAGGAATGACAACTTTTCATGAACATGGTAGTTTATTAAATAAAAAGAACTTAACTTTAGAAGAGTATGCAGGCTTTTTTCCAATAATAGAATTAGACACCCTTTTTTATGGTATAAAGGGCCCAGATACTAGTCAAAAATGGGTGGATAAGACGCCAAAGTCTTTTAAATTTATCTTAAAAGCTTACAAAGGAATGACTCGTCATAGACCATTTAATGACTATTATACAAGTGAATTAGAGATGTTTGAGGCATATGAAAAATTTATTCAACCAGTTATAGATTCAAATAAGTTAGCAAGTATTTTATTTCAATTTCCAGCTAATTTTACTTGTAATAGAGAAAATGTTGACTACTTAAGACAAATTAGGAAATATTATCCTAATATCCCAATAAGCATTGAGTTTCGAAATGGCAGTTGGTATCATGAGAAAATGAAGAGTTCGATGATGACTTTTATGAGAAATTATCGTTATACTTTAGTTATGGTTGATCAACCTCAAGTTGCCCTTCATTCAGTTCCATTTGATACAACAGTGACTAATGAAGATTTTGTATTTGTTAGGCTTCATGGTAGAAATAAAGGCAATTGGCTAGACAATAGTGAAGATTGGCGTAAGAAAAGAAATTTGTATTGTTACTCAGAAATAGAACTGCAAGAGCTAGCAGAATCTTTGCGGGGGATAAAAGCAAAAGAAATAGCTGTTATTTTTAACAATAATTCAGCTAAAGATGCCGCACCTAATGGACAACTATTAAAAAAAATACTCGGCGTTTCTTATGAGGGGTTAAATCCTAATCAAACGTCGTTATTCTAAAGGAGAAAATGATGATAAAAGCAGCTTTTTTTGATATTGATGGAACTCTTTTAAGTAGTAACGCTGAAATATTAGACTCAACTAAAAGAGCGATTGAGAAGTTACATCAGGAAAATATACTTTGTTGTATTGCTTCAGGTCGAGGACCAAAGAGTATTCAAAGTTTACTTGGGCAGTTACCAATGGATGCTTATGTTTTATATAACGGTCAATTAGTTTTTTCTCATGATGCTGGTATTTATCAACAACCTTTTCCAAACGAAACATTAGAAAAATTAGCTATATTTGGTGATGAGGAAGAAAGACAAATGCTTTTTGGTGGTCGTAAAGCTTTTTTTGGTAGCCAATCAATGCAGTTAGGTCAGAGAAAATGGATTAAGCAAATCCAACCTTTATTACCTGCTAATTACTCAGCTAAAGAACTACAAAGCTTATTAAAAAAATGGCAATTATTGCCTAAAAGAGAAAATAAATTTATAACGTTACCTATTTTTGAAAATCCGATTTATCAATGTGTCTTATTAAGTCCGGCTAGTGAGCAAGAGCGATTGGAAAATTTATTTTCTGATTGTCATTTTACACGTTCGAATCCTTATTCGGTTGATATTATTGCTAAGGGTGGTTCTAAGATTGTAGGTATTAATGAAGTATTAAAGCATTATGGTATTTCGGCAGATGAAGCTATCGCTTTTGGAGATAGTTGGAATGATACAGAAATGCTAAGGGAAATTGGGATTGGTGTTGCCATGGGAAATGGCAATGATGACATCAAACAATTAGCTGATTATGTAACAGATTCAAACGATGAGGATGGCATATTTAATGCCTTACGTCATTTTAATATTATTAGATAGAAGTGAGGAATTCAGGATGACAACACCTTATCAACAAGTTAAAGAATTTCATGATCATTTTGATCCAATTGAAAAAACTGAAGTTTCAGCTCTTTCAAAAGAAATGGCTGAATTTAGAAGTGGCTTTAAGTTAGAGGAAATTTTAGAATTTCTTTATGCAGCAAATGCAGGAGATGAAGCAGGTTTTAGAAGCAGTGTTGATTATCTTAAAAACAGTTTAGACAAAGAAGCAGATGCTTTAGTAGAGAAAAACAAGCAAGTAGAACCCTTAGTAGATGAAGTAGATGCCTTAATTGACTTACTTTATTTTACTTATGGTTCATTTGTGATGATGAATGTTGATCCGACACCGATTTTTAATTTGGTTCATCAAGCCAATATGGGAAAATTATTTCCTGATGGTCAACCAAGGTATCATGAAGTAACAGGGAAAGTTCTAAAACCAGATAATTGGGAAAAAGATTACGCGCCAGAACAAAAGATATTAAAAGAAATCGAGAAACAAAAAGCAGATTTTAGTTAGTTAGAAATAGAAAAGACATCGAGAAAAATCTCGATGTCTTTTCTTATTGATTTGAGTTGAAAAAAGCGTGGTACAAAGCTTTGATGGCTTCATCTTCTTGTTTTTCATCTATTGCAACAATGATACTCACTTCTGAAGCACCTTGGTTAATCATTTCAAGATTGATGTGCTTATCAGCCAATGCTTTTGTAGCAGTAGCAGCAGCACCAACGCTGTTGACCATCCCTTCACCGACAACAGCAATCATTGAGATGTCATGTTTAATGATTAAATCATCTAGCTCCAATTCTTCTTTGAGCCGTTTACTTAAGGCTAGCAAAATTTCAGGTGTTAATTGTTTTTTTCTAAGAATAATCGTAATGTCATCAATACCAGATGGCATGTGATCATATTGTAGATGGAAATCAGTGAGAATTTTTAAGACATTAAAACCAAAACCAAGCTCTCTATTCATTAAGTACTTACTTAAGTAGATACTACTAAAACCAGAATCAGCAGCAATTCCAGTTACAACTCGTTTGTTAAGGGCTCCCATGGAAGAAATCAATGTACCAGGTGAATTAGGATTGTTGGTGTTTTTTATAACAACAGGAATATCCGCATAAAAAGCTGGAATAAGGGCCTCATCATGGAGAACATTAAAACCAGCATAACTTAGCTCTCGCATTTCTCTAAAAGTTAGTGATTCAATAGCTTGGCAATTTTCAATTAATTTAGGATTAGCCGCATAAATAGCGTCAACATCAGTGAAGTTTTCGTATAAATCAGCTTTAATACCAGCTGAAATAATCGCGCCAGTCACATCTGATCCACCTCTTGAGAATGTACAAATGTCATCATTTTCAGTGACACCAAAAAAGCCTGGGATGACAGCAATAGTATCCATATCAGTTAATAATTTGATTTTTTCATAGGCTTCTTTTTTGATGACAGCATCCCCTGGAATATCTTCAACTAAAAGGCCAGCATCTTTTGGATGAACATAAGTGGCAGGTAAGTTATTTTTTGTTAAAAATTCAGCCACTAACATGGCATGACAATTTTCGCCACTAGATTTGAATAGATCACTTATTTTTTCTTTATCTTTATATGTTGTTTCTTTCAATGAAGAAATATAATCTGAAATAATAGGTAAGGATGATGTTAATTGTAAATTATCACTTATTTCTTTGAAACGTGAAATGATGAGAGATTCAATCGAATGTGTTTCTTTTTTTTCTAAGAATGCCTCACAATAACGAATCAATAAATCAGTTACTTTTATATCTTTATCATCACGTTTGCCAGGCGCTGAAACAATAATGAACCGTCGTTCTGAATCAGCCTTAATAATCTCTAATACTTTTTTTAGTTGAGCGGCGTCAGCTAAAGAACTCCCACCGAATTTAGTTACCTTCATTTTTATTACCCCCTATTAAATATATTAAGTTATACAATACCGAAGTCAAAATGGAATTGCAATAAATAATGAAAAAAATCCAGTAAAATAAAAAATATCTATAAAGGGTCTACAACGTTAAAAAAAGCTTCATTTTAAAATTTTATTAGTGATACGATGATGTGAATGTGATATAATCTTTCTTAGATGTAAATTTTCTAATAGACGATTGATTGTAAAGTAAGACAAGCTATAAGATGTCCAAACAAGGAAAAGTCTTAAAGCTGTTTTTTTCTGGTAATTTGAGGAGGTAGTGGTGACTAACACTTAAATGGAGGAAATGTCATGAATACTAAAATTTGGTTATGGCTATTACTTTTTGTAATAATTTTAGCTGCTGCATCATATTTAGTAGCATTTTTTATGAGACGTAAAAATCAAGACCGACTGGAGGATCTCGAAAAGAGAAAGATTGCTTTATTTGATCTACCAGTACTTGAAGAAGTTGATGATGTTAAAAAAATGCATTTAGTAGGACAAAGTCAAAATACCTTTAGAGAATGGAACCAAAAATGGATCGATATCTCTACCATCTCCTTTGCAGAATTAGAAAGCCTCATTTTTGAAATTGAGAATTTAAATGAAACATTTCGTTTTATCAAAGTAAAAGATGCAATTGAAGAAGCAGAAGGAACACTAAAAAGTATGGAATCTGAGGTTGAAGAAATTCGCCAAGGATTGAAAGACTTAAAGGGTAGTGAAGTAAGAAACTCTGAAGCTGTACAACAAGCTTTAGATGCTTATGAGGCTATTAGTGAATCTGTTACTTCAGACCCTGATAAATACGGGGTTTCTTATAAAGAACTTGAAAAACAAATTCAAAATGTCGAACGTGATTTTACACAATTTGTTGCTTTAAATACGGCTGGTGATCCTATGGAAGCTAGTTCGGTTTTAGAGAAAGCAGAGAAAAGAACATATGAGATTCAAAAAGTAATCGATGAAATCCCACCATTATTCACTGTTTTAAACAAAACGTTTCCTAAACAGCTTAAGGAAATCAAAGAAGGCTATGCCGCATTAATCAAAGACAATTATGTGTTTGAAAATGATGTAGTACAAGTCAATGTTGAAAAACTAGAAGGTAAAGTTCGCTCAACTCTAATGAACTTAGAAAAATTAGAAGTTGAAAATGTGGACAAACTAAATGGTGAAATCGCAAAAGAAATCGATCAATTATATGATGTGATGGAAAAAGAAATTAACGCTCGTCATTATGTTAATGACAACAAAGCAACATTACTTAATTTCTTAGAACATGCGGATAAAAACAATCATTTATTATTAATTGAATTAGACCATGTGTCTCAAAGCTATGTTTTAAATAACAATGAATTAGGTAAAGTTCGAGGTTTCCAAGCTCAAATGCAGGAAATGCGTAAAGAATTCGATGCGACAGAAGAAAAATTAAAAAACAAAGAAGCAATCTTTTCACAAGTTGCTGCCTTTTATCGCGAGAGTCTAGATCAATTAAAAGACATCGAAGAAGACCAAATTGAAACAGGTCAATCTATCAAGGACTTTGCTCCTAGAGAAAGAGATGCTATTAAAAAGATCGATGATTATGAATTAGAGTTGCGTACATTGAAACGACATGTAGAAAAGCAACGTTTACCTGGAATACCAAGCAGTTATTTAGAGTTCTTCTATGTAGCTGGTGAAAGAGTTGAAGAATTAAGCCGTGAGCTTAATAAGATTAGAATAGATATGAATCATATTGATCGTTTAGTAAGTCTGTGCGAAGAAGATATCGCAACTCTTAAAGAGAAGACTAATAACTTAATCGACAGTGCTGCTCTAACAGAGCAAATGATTCAACATGCTAACCGTTACCGCTTCTCTCATCCAGAAATTAAAAACGCGATCGATCGTAGTTTAAGTTTATTCTCAAGAGAGCATCTATACGAAGATGCTTTAGACACAATTAGTTCAGGTATTGAACGAATTGAACCGGGAGTAACTGAGCGCATTAGAAAATATTATTTTGCTAATAAAGATAACATGATCTAAGCAATTAGATTGGAGAAAGAGTGACTCGTTTTAGATGTCACTCTTTTTTATTTTCTTTTTTAAACTTAGAAATTAGAGCAAAACGACTTTTCTATCACCTTGATTAGTCGGGAATAAAAAGTCTGCTCTTTCAGCAATTTCACTTCTAATAAGCAATCAAAACCTGTGATTGTTTATCAGAAGTTCCAATTGTTCAGAGCAAAACGACTTTTTCATCACCTTGATTAGTTGATGGAATGCTTTTAAGACGTTATAATAAACATGAATTTTTAGAAAAGAGTGACGTAAATATGATCTATTTTGATAATAGCGCGACAACGGCTATGGAAAAAAGTGTATTAGAGACTTACAAACGTACTAGTGAACGGTTTATTGGTAATCCTTCAAGTCTTCATCGTTTAGGTGAGCAGGGAGCTGTATTGTTAGATAAATCAAGAGAACAAATTAGTACACAACTTGGTGTTCATAAAGACGAGTTGTATTTTACAAGTGGTGGAACAGAAAGTAATAACTGGGTATTAAAAGGAACTGCTATTGAAAAAAGACCATTTGGTAAACATATTATTATTTCAGCAGTAGAACATCCATCTGTGACAGAATCAGCCAGACAATTAGAGAGTTTAGGCTTTGAAGTTTCAATCGCACCAGTTTTGAAAAATGGTGTTATTGATGTCGCAGCCTTGAAAGATTTAATTAAAGACGATACGATTCTTGTTTCAACTGTTGTTATTAACAGCGAGGTAGGAGTGATTCAACCTATTAAGGAAATCAGTCATATCTTAAAAAATCATCCTTCAATTCATTATCATGTGGATGCAGTTCAGGCAGTTGGAAAAATACCGACTGAAGATTGGTTAACAGATCGTGTAGATTTTGCTAGTTTTTCAGCTCATAAATTCCATGGGCCACGTGGAGTGGGTATGTTGTACTGGAAAAAAGGAAATAAACTAGCTCCATTATTAACAGGTGGAGGACAGGAGAATAATAAGCGCAGTACTACTGAAAATACACCTGGGATTGTTAGTACGGCTCGAGCAACTCGTTTATTATTCGAAGATCGTGATTTAAAAGAACCATACATAAGAAGAATGCGTGATTACTTAGAAGAACATTTAAGTAAGTTTGAAAAAGTAACTGTTTTTTCCCCTGATGAAAAAGAATACCAAGCACCACATATTCTTTGTTTAGGAATTAAAGAAATTAGAGGAGAAGTACTAGTTCATGCTTTAGAAGACAAAGAAATTTTTGTGTCGACAACTAGCGCTTGTTCAAGTAAGAAAAAAATGAGTAGTAGTACGTTAGGGTCAATGGGCGTTCCAATTAAACTATCAGAAACGGCTATTCGCATCAGTTTAGATGAAAAGAATACACTGGCAGAAGCTGAGCAGTTTTTAATTATTTTTAAACAACTTTATGATAAATTTGAGAAAATCAACGGATAAAAGGAGAACTTATGAATTATACAGAAATAATGATTCGTTATGGCGAATTATCAACAAAAGGAAAAAACAGACGTATTTTTATTAGTCAATTAGCACACAATATTAAAAAGAGCTTACACGAATTTGAAGAGGTTAAAATCCAATCAGACCGTGATAGAATGCATTTAGAATTAAATGGTGCTGATAGTGATAAAGTAATGGAAAGATTAACTCCCATTTTTGGTATTCAAAGTTTTTCTCCTGTTATTAAAATTGAAAAAGATACTGATTTAATCTGTCAAACAGCTATTGATATGGTAAAAGAAATTTGGGTAGAAGGTCAAACCTTTAAAGTTCAAAGTCGTCGTTCAGATAAACAATTTATCTGGGATAGCAATGATATGAATAAAGAAGTTGGTGGCGCTATTTATCATGGTGTACCAGGAATTGAAGCAAAAATGATCAAACCTGATATTCGAGTTGATGTTGAAGTAAGAAAAGAAGCAGCCTATCTTTCTTGTCAAACGGTACAAGGCCGTGGGGGCTTACCAGTGGGCTCAAGTGGTAAAGGTATGTTAATGCTCTCAGGTGGAATTGATTCGCCTGTAGCGGGCTATTTAGCGATGAAGAGAGGTCTTGAAATCGAAGCAGTTCATTTCTTCAGTCCTCCTTATACAAGTGAAAAAGCATTAGATAAAGCAAAAGATTTAACTGTGAAACTAACGCCATATGTAGGAGGCATTAAATTCATCACAGTGCCTTTTACAGAAATTCAAGAAGAGATTAAACGCGCAACACCTTCTGGTTACTGGATGACGATTACACGTCGCTTTATGTTACGTCTGACTGATTTGATTAGAGAAAAACGTAATGGATTAGCTATTGTTAACGGAGAATCCCTTGGGCAAGTAGCTTCTCAAACAATGCACAGCATGGTTGCGATTAATGAAGTAACGGCTACACCAATCATTCGTCCTGTTGTAACAATGGATAAAAATGAAATTATTGAAATAGCTGAAAGCATTGATACCTTTGAACTAGCTATTCAACCCTTTGAAGATTGCTGTACAATCTTTGCTCCACCAGAGCCTAAAACACGTCCGAAATTAGAAAAAGTTGAAGAGTATGAGAAACGATTGGACGTTGAAGGAATGATTGAAAGAGCGATGGCAGGTCTTGTCATTGAAGAAATCAAATCAAGTGATAATTTCCTAAATAGTACAACAAAAGAGATGGACGATTTGTTCTAGAACAGATTAAATACAAATAGTTAATTAAGAAGCTAACGATAAAATCGTTAGCTTTTTTTAATAATAGGAGAAGAATAAATTCTTTTTTATAATATTTTCACAAATTCATTGAAAAGTTAAATCTTCCGTGATACACTGAATGTGAAAGTTGTCACAATTTTAAAGAGGTGTTCACAATGGAAAATTTGAAAAAAAACCAAGAAATTCCTAAAGCTACAGCTAAAAGAATTCCACTCTATTTCCGTTATTTGAAAACACTTGATCAAAGTGGAGTTAAACGAATCAAGTCTAAAGAATTTAGCCAAATGATTCAAATCCCATCAGCAACTATTCGTCGTGATTTTTCTCATTTTGGTGAATTAGGACGAAGCGGTTATGGATACGATGTTCCATATTTAATCGAAGTTTTTAGTAATATTTTAAACACGGAAATTGAAAAAAGAATTGCTTTAATTGGTGTAGGAAACTTAGGGAAAGCGTTAATTAATAATAACTTTAGACGAAATGCAAACTTAAACATTGTTGCTGCGTTTGATTCAAATCCTGAATTAATAGGAACTAAAATCAACCAAATCGAAGTCAGTGATATTAATGATTTAAAAGAAGTTATTAAAAAAGAAGGTATTACAACAGTTATTACAACCGTACCTAGTAGTAAAGCACAAGAAGTAATTGATGAAGCAGTAGAAGCTGGTGTCACAGCTATTCTAAACTTTGCTCCAAAACGTTTGAAAGTTCCTCACAATGTTCAAGTCCAATATATTGATTTAACAACAGAGCTTCAAACACTTATCTATTACGATGAAAATTATAACCATCCAAATTTAACTGAATTATAATGAAAGCATCTCTTTTGTCTTTTACTCCGTCTTTATTTATACTGAAGGAGAATAAAGATAAAGGAGTGTTTTTTTATGCAAATTACGTTAAAAGGTAACCCAGTAGATTTAGAAGGTGTTCAACCAATCGTAGGTGACAAAGCACCTAACTTTTCATTACAAGATTTAAAAGATGAGGTTGTTGAGTTATCATCAAGTATTAACCAACCACTTATCATTAGTGTTGTACCAGATATTGATACAAGTGTTTGTGCGCTACAAACAAAACGTTTTAATCAAGAAGCTGCAACAGAAACAGGCCTTAACTTTGTGACAATTTCAAATAATACTAAAGACGAGCAAAGTAACTGGTGTGCTGCTGAAGGTGTTGAGATGACTATGTTACGTGATGCTGATTTAGAATTTGCTAAAAATTATGGTTTATTAATTCCAGCCATTAACCGTTTAGCAAGAGCTATTTTTGTAGTTGATACAAAAGGAACAATCGTTTACGAAGAAATCACACCAGAAGTATCACAAGAGCCTGATTATGTAAAAGCTCTAGAAGCAGCAAAAGCTTTGATTTAAGTTTGACTCGTTGACTCTTTCATTGTAGAATGAAATCAAATAAAAGATGCTTAGATTAAGAGGAGTAGTACTTGGAAGAGACTTAGAAAGAAAATCCGTTGGCTGAAAGATTTTCCTTTGAAGAGTATGAAGGTTGCTTAGGAGCAGAAGTTTTTTCCGTTTAGCATTCGTTAACGTGCTTTTAAGTGACAACTTTTTAGTTGTAATCTAGGTGGTACCGCGAGATATTCGTCCTAAAGTAGAAATACTTTAGGACTTTTTTTATTGCGAAAATTTAAAATCAGGAAGGAAAGATATTATGACAGAAGAAAATAACTTGGCATCAAAATTTGATCCCAAACAAGTCGAACAGGGTCGTTACCAGAAATGGTTAGACACGGATGTATTTAAACCAAGTGGAGATAAAAGTGCGAAACCTTATTCAATCGTTATCCCACCGCCAAACGTAACAGGGAAATTACACTTAGGTCATGCTTGGGATACAACTCTTCAAGATATGATTATTCGTCAAAAGAGAATGCAAGGTTTTGATACTTTATGGGTACCAGGAATGGATCATGCAGGTATTGCGACTCAAGCAAAAGTTGAAGAAAAACTTCGCGCAGAAGGCGTGACACGTTATGATTTAGGCCGTGAAAAATTCTTAGAAACTACAAATGAATGGAAAGAAGAATATGCAGGTCATATTCGTGAGCAATGGGGGAAAATTGGTCTTTCTGTTGACTACTCTCGTGAAAGATTCACTTTAGATAAAGGTCTTTCAGATGCGGTTAAAAAAGTCTTTGTTAAATTATACGAAAAAGATTTAATTTACCGTGGTGAGTATATTATTAACTGGGATCCACAAGCAAAAACTGCTTTATCAGATATTGAAGTTATTCATAAAGATATCGAAGGAGCTTTCTACCACATGTACTATCCATTGGCAGATGGTAGTGGCAAATTAGAAATTGCGACAACTCGTCCAGAAACAATGCTTGGAGATACAGCTGTTGCGGTTCATCCAGAAGACGAAAGATATAAAGATTTAATTGGTAAAAAAGTTATTTTACCTTTAGTTAATAAGGAAATTCCAATTATTGCTGATGAGTACGTTGAGATGGACTTTGGAACTGGTGTGGTTAAAATAACTCCTGCCCATGACCCTAATGACTTTGAGGTTGGTAATCGTCATAATTTACCACGTGTTAACGTAATGGACGCTAGTGCAACTATGAATGAATTAGCTGGTAAATACGCTGGTATGGACCGTTTTGAAGCGCGTAAGGCAGTGATTAAAGATTTAGATGAGTTAGGTTTACTTAAAGAAATCGAAAAACACATTCATAGTGTTGGACACTCTGAAAGAACTGGCGTTGTTGTTGAACCACGTCTTTCAACTCAGTGGTTTGTTAAAATGAAACCTTTAGCTGAAATGGCTATTAAAAATCAAGAAACAGAAGATAAAGTAAACTTCTATCCACCTCGTTTTGACCAAACTTTCTTAACTTGGATGGAAAATGTTCATGATTGGGTAATCTCACGTCAATTATGGTGGGGACATCAAATTCCTGCTTGGTATCACAATGAAACAGGTGAAATGTATGTTGGAGAAACAGCACCTTCTGACATTGAAAACTGGACTCAAGATGACGATGTATTAGATACATGGTTCTCAAGTGCTTTATGGCCATTTTCAACAATGGGTTGGCCAGATGAAGAAAACGAAGACTTCAAACGTTACTTCCCAACAAGTACATTAGTAACTGGTTATGATATTATTTTCTTCTGGGTAAGTCGTATGATTTTCCAAAGTTTAGAATTTACTGGACAACGCCCATTTGAAAATGTGTTAATGCATGGCTTAATTCGTGCTGAAGATGGCCGTAAGATGAGTAAATCTTTAGGTAACGGAATTGACCCAATGGATGTTATTGAAAAATATGGATCAGATGCTTTGCGTTGGTTCTTATCAAATGGTTCAACACCAGGACAAGACATGCGTTTTAGCTACGAAAAAATGGATGCTTCTTGGAACTTTATCAATAAGATTTGGAATGCGTCACGTTTTGTTATTATGAACTTGGAAGGCTTCAATTATGAAGATATTAACTTAGAAGGTCATAAAACAGTCGCTGATAAATGGATTTTAACTCGTTTAAATGAAACGATTGAAAAAGTAACAGTGTTCTTTGACCGTTTTGAGTTTGGTGAAGCAGGACGCGCGTTATACAACTTTATCTGGGATGATTTCTGTGACTGGTATATTGAAATGAGTAAAGAAATTCTTTACGGAGAAGATGAAACTCAGAAAAATATGACTCGTAGTATTTTAACGTACACATTAGATAAAATCTTGAAGTTATTACATCCAATCATGCCATTTGTAACGGAAGAAATTTGGGAGAAAATTCCACATACAGGTGAGTCATTAGTAGTAGCTCCATATCCAGTAGTGGTACCTGAGTACACAGATGAAGCATCAGCAAGAGGAATGGAAGTCTTACAAGAATTAATTCGTTCAGTGCGTAACATTCGTTCTGAGGTGAATACACCAATGTCTAAGCCAATTACTTTATTAATCAAAACAAATGATAAAAAAGTAAACTTATTCTTAAACGAAAATACGAAATACATTGAGCGTTTCTGTAATCCAGAAGAATTAGTGATTGCTGATGCAGTTGATGCACCAGAAACATCAATGAGTGCTGTTATTACAGGTGCAGAAATTTTCTTACCATTAGCTGATTTAATTAATATTGAGGACGAAATTAAACGTCTTGAAAAAGAATTAGATAAATGGGCCAAAGAAGTAGAACGTGTACAGAAAAAATTATCTAACGAAAAATTTGTATCAAGCGCTCCAGAAGCTGTTGTTGAAGGCGAAAAAGCTAAAGAAAAAGATTACTTAGAAAAACAAACAGCTGTAACAGAAAGAATTAATCAACTAAAAAAGGTGTAGTTACAACTGATCTGCTCTGAGTGATTGGAGGGAAGCATAAATAATCTGCGGTTTTCAGATAATTTATACTTCCTGAAATCACCGAAAGAGCAAGTTGAAACTACCCGTCAAGTAAGGTGTAGTAATAAGCGATTAGCTTCAAGTAATTGGAAGATAACTCAAACAATCTGTTTTTAGATTGATTGAGTTATCTGAAATTACCGAAGAAGCTGCTTATTACTGCCCGTCAATAAAATCTGTAAATCTTAGCGTTTAGCTTAAATTAATGTTAGCCATCACAAGTAATCTAATTAATATTGCTTGTTGATGGCTGAAGTTATAAATATGTCAAAAAATAAATAATAGGTGGTTTTAAAATGAATTATGAAGAAACAGTAGCCTGGATTCATGACCGCATTAAATTTGGGATCCGTCCAGGATTAATCAGAATCGATGAAATACTTGAAAGATTAGACAATCCACAACATAAATTAAAAACAGTTCATATTGGCGGAACAAATGGGAAAGGGTCTACGACAACATTTCTTCGTAATTTGTTAGAGCAACAAGGGTTAAGAGTAGGGACTTTTACTTCACCTTATATTGAATGTTTCAATGAAAGAATAGCCATTAATGGGGAACATATTCCAGATGAAAAGCTAGTTGAATTAGTCACTAAAATTAAACCAATTATTGATGACATGGACACTGTGGAAGAATTTAAAAATGCGGTTGAGTTTGAAATACTAACAGCCATTATGTTCCAATATTTTCTTGATGAACAAGTTGATATTGTCATAGTTGAAGTAGGTTTAGGTGGAACTTACGATTGCACAAATGTGATTACTCCTATCGTTTCAGCTATAACAACAATTGGTTTTGACCATACAGATATTTTAGGGGATACGATTGAAGAAATTGCTGCTCAAAAAGCAGGAATCATTAAAGAAAACAAGCCTGTAGTTGTTGGAAAAGTTGACGAAGCTGCTTTAGAAGTGATAAAAGCGAAGGCTGATGAAACAAACAGCAAGCTCTATCACTATCAAGAAGACTTCACAAGTAAATATATTCAGCCAGATGACAATTGGGGAGAAGTCTTTAATTATCGTTCAAACGAACTAGATTTATCTCATGTGACCATCTCTTTATTAGGTCAACATCAAGTCGATAATAGTAGTTTAGCTATCAAATTATACGAAATTATTTGTAAAGAACTAGGCTTACCTATTTTAAGTCGTGATATTCAAAAAGGATTAAAAAATGCTTTTTGGCCTGGAAGAATGGAAAAAGTATCGGATGAGCCTTTAATTGTTTTAGATGGAGCTCATAATGATCATGCTATGAAAGTGATGGTTAATAATCTAAAAACGGAATTTAAAGGTCAACATATACATGCTATCTTTGGTGCGTTATCAACTAAAGATATTAATGCTATGGTAAAAGATTTAAACACTGTTTCTAATCTAGATTTAAAAGTAACTGCTTTTGATTATCCTAAAGCATTCACTAAAGAAGAATATGAAGTAATGGGCTTAGAGGCTTACGGCGATTGGCGTGATGCATTGGCTGATACTTTAACAGAATTAACAGGAGATGACTTGATTTTAATTACAGGTTCTCTGTATTTTATTTCCCAAGTCAGAGAAACACTTTTAGGAGGAAATTGATTGGAAAAAATAAGTGGTATCATTTTTGATATGGATGGGTTGATTCTGGATACAGAAGCAATTTATTGTGAATGTAACGTCTCAACTGCTCCAAAATATGGATTAAAAGGCTTCGATAAAGCATACTACAAAGAAGAAATTGGATTAAGTGAAGAACATGCTTATCAAAAGTATTTATCCGATTTTGATTATGTTAGTAAAGAATCAATAGATGGTTTTTATAAAGAGAGCCGTCAAAAAGTCAAAGATATTTTTGATACATCAGGAGCACCACTAAAACCTGGTGTCATTGAATTGTTAGATTACTTGAAAGAGCAAGATATACCATGTGTGGTGGCTTCAAGTAATACTACTGAGATGATTAATCAATTATTAAGTAAAGCTAATTTATTACCTTATTTTAAAGGGATTGTTTCAGGAGATGAAGTGACACATGCGAAACCTCACCCAGAAATAGTAGAAGTAGCATTAGAAAAATTAGGCTCACCTGCGGCTGAAACTGTTATGTTAGAGGATTCATTAAACGGAATCAGAGCATCTTTCACATCAGGAGTTCCTGTTATTATGGTGCCTGATTTATTAGAACCTACAGAAGAAGCTATCGAGAAAACACATCGCATCAAAGCTGATTTGTTTGAAGTTTTAGCCTATATTCAAAAAACAAAATAAAATAACCTCCTTTCATCGTATTTTAAAAGTATAGGTGAAGGGAGGCTTTTTTAGTAGTGAAATTAAAAGAATATAAAGATGAGATTAAACCTCGTGAACGAGTAGAAAATGAAGGTGTCAATGCTTTATCCTATCAGGAATTATTAGCTATTATTTTAAGAAGTGGTAATCGAGATAAAAACGCTTTGGAATTATCAAACGATGTCTTACTAAATTTTGATAGTGTTTATGATTTAAAAGATGCTAGTTTAAATGAGTTAAGAGAAATAGATGGCATTGGCCCGACTAAGGCAATTGAAATACAGGCTGCTATAGAATTTGGAAAGCGCTTGGTATATGAAACAAAGATAAAAAAAGGAGCTGTATTATCAAGTGCTCAATTAGGAGAAGAGTTCATTTTAGAAATGAAAGATTTAGTACAAGAGCATCTGATTGTGTTATTTTTAAATTCTAAAAACGAAATTATTAAAAAGAAAACCCTTTTTATTGGCTCTTTAAATCAATCTGTAGCTCATCCTAGGGAAATATTTAAGTACGCTGTTAAATACTCCTCTGCTAGGATCATTATCATTCACAATCATCCTTCTGGTGACCCTCAACCGTCTAAGCAAGATCTAGGTTTTACTGATCGAATTATGGCTTGTGGAGATCTAATGGGAATTGAAGTTTTGGACCATCTTATTATTGGTGAAAATAGCTATACGAGTCTAAAAGAAAGAGATCTTTTATAGAAAAAAACGTTTTCTACTCTACTTGCAATTCTAGATTAGTTGCGTTATGATTGATGTGTAATTTGGTTTTTGGATTCAATAGAAGTATGTAACATATCGTTTCAATCACCTCTAGCGACCTTAAAGCAAGTATTACAAAATATCATTTAGTGCTTATGGCACGAGGAGGAAATAAAATGGCTCAAGGAACAGTAAAATGGTTTAACGCTGAAAAAGGATTTGGTTTCATTCAACAAGAAGAAGGAAATGACGTATTCGTACATTTCTCAGCTATCGAAGGTGAAGGATTCAAGTCTTTAGAAGAAGGTCAAGCAGTTACCTTTGAAGTCGAAGATACAGATCGCGGACCTCAAGCTGCTAACGTACATAAAGCTTAATTTAAATTTTAATTAACAAAAGTGTCAGTAGATTTATCTACTGACACTTTTTTCGTTTTATTCGACTAGTTGGAAGAAATATTATTTTTTACGATGTGGATGAATGTTTCTATAGCTAGTCAACAGAGCTTGATACACAGATAATTTTTTTGGATAAATAAGATATCTTGGGTACCAGTTAGGTTTAAATTTATTTTTATATTGTCTGAGACCTTTAAAGGAGTATAGACTAGATGAATTCTGATAAATACTTGTGACAATGGTATCTAAAAAGTCGTTTGATTTATTGTAACTACTTGATAATGGTGCCATGCCTAAATTAAAAATAGTATAGTCATTTTCTTTAGACCAAAGAATCAAATTCAGATAAAGTAAATCCATCATTGGAATATTAGGGTTGTCTAGCCATCTAATTAAATCCACAGATATTTTATTATCCACATAGGTAGGCATGATGGACGCAAAGGCAATCGCTTCTCCATTATTATTTCTCAATGTAGCAATAGCATTTTGAGAAAGATAAGTAGGGTTAAAGTCACCAAGTGAAAAACTCATCTCTTTTTTATCACCTAACCAAGCATCTGAGATTACTTGTAACTCATTGATTAATTCAGGTGTTGATTCTTCAACTTGGAAGGTAATTTCTTCATTTTCTTGTTTATTTATTAATTGTCTAAACACTTTTCCTTTATTTCCTGTTATTTTAAAAGTCGTAACATCAACTTCAGCTTCTTCACCTAAGTTAAAAAGATTATAGTTTAACTGAGTATAAATATGAATAAAGTCAGTAGAGGTTTGGTAGAAAATAAGTTCCTTTCCGATTTGGCTAGCATAGTCATGTAGATTATTAATAAATGGAATAAACTGAGACTGATTACCAACAGGATCCCCTAAAATCAAAATAGTAGTACGATTCTCTTGATAGATACATGACACTTCAAGATTAGTATCATTTAAAACAGTATTTGCTGGTAAGAAACCTAAATGTGCTAGATTATTTCCAGTATGAGTTGTAATAATTTCCTTATATGTCTCTTTTGAATCATTCATGTCATTTTCTAAAGCAAAGGCTGAAAACTTATGGATAGAACGTAAACGATAACGCTTGATACTAATGAATAAGAACCAAAGAAGTGACAAACAAAGAACATAATAGTAAAAGCCTGAATAAACAGGGAGTTCAAGAGAATCAGCTATGTCTAAGATTGTAAGTAAGGTTGAGATAGTGATTACTAAGGTTATTAACCATGTTCCTTTTTCTTTACGAGAGGGTGTCGTTAATTGAAGTGGAAAACTTTTTCTTCCTAAGTAAAGAACAATAAGTAACATAAGTGAAAAAATAAATCCTTCAATAAAATACAATTGATTGAATAACACAATCTGACTCATCACAATTAAAACTAAAAGAATAGCAGTATTTGTCATAGCTTCTTTAGAGCCGTGATACAAACCAATGTAATTTGGAATGAGGTAAAGAGAAGCTAAAAGATAGATACTAGCAAACAGACAAATAAAAAAATTCGTTTCAGAGGAAGGTATCGCGAAAATCCCTAAGAAAGCATCTTGGAAGAAGAAGACATTTCCAATTAAGAATAAAATTATAATGACCCATCTAATTAAAACTTGAATTCTTTTTTTTGTGACATCAACAACAATAGTTCCAAATTCTTTTGTGAAAAGACTGATTTCTTTAACTTCTTTAGGTTCTTGATCTTTTGATTTAGTATCTGTCATTACTTGAAGTTCAGTTACAGAAAGAATTAAACCTAAAATAAAAGGTAGAATATAATAAGTCAAACGATAAAAAACTAAAGATAGAAGAATAGGACCTTCAGATACATGAAATTGTTGAGTCATTCCTAATAAGAAAATGACATCAAAAGCACCTAGACCACCAGGGACCATACTAATTAATCCAGCTAGAGAAGCGATAATAAAAATAATTTCCATTTGCCAAAAATTCACATCAACATCAACAAAACGAAGAGATAAAAACATGACTAGACTGACTGATACGTAATCTAAAACAGAAACTAGAGTGTATTTAAGACTTAAGAAACGATCATGTGAAATAGGAGGCTTTATGGTAGTGGTAATTAAAAATAAAGGAACAGCTATTCCCAAGACTAAAAGACCAGTTTTTAGAAAAGGCTTCTGATTTAATAGAGGGATCGGGTGAAAAAAATTGAATAAAACGGCAATGGATAAAACACCTATTCCGGTTAACATAGAGACTAATAAAAGTGAGATACTTTTTTTAAGTTGATTTTTTTCGTCTTTAGAAGAAGTGAACGCACTAAAGTAGTTGTATCGTATGGTTGAACCGATGATACCACCAAATCCAAGGAGCGCGTTTAAAGAATTAATAATCCAACTCATTTTAATTGTTTTTAATAGAGGTACTTTTAATTTTTGAGAACGAACTAAAACTAAATCATAAAGACTTAGTACCCATATACTTAAAAAGCTAACGAAGATCAAGGTAGCAATAGATAATAAAGATCGTTCCTGAATAACAGTAAAGATATCTTTGAAATTAATTGAAGATAGTTCTGCTTTTAATTTAAACATTGAAAATAAAAAAATAATGGCAGCGATAGCAATTTTAAAAAATTTTTTCATAGTGAAATACTCCTTTTAGATTTATTCATAGAGAGTTCATAAAGCAAAAAGCACTCAGACACGAAAATTGTTTTCAATTTTTGGTGTTTGAGTGCTTTTCTTAGAAAAGTCTATATAACTAATCACATGATAATGGACTAGATGTCGATTGTCTTAATTTGCTTCTAGAACAACTGGTAAAATCATCGGATGTCGTTCTGTTTTTTCTACTAAGAAAGGTTGGATTGTATTAACAATAGCTTCATTAAGAATAGCTTCGTTACAATCTTTTTGTTTAAGTGCTTTACGAATAGTATTAAATAGTAGTCGTTGTGATTCTTGAATCAACTCACCAGACTCTCTCATATAAATAAATCCGCGAGATAGAATATCAGGACCAGCAACAATTGTTTGTGTTTTGTAGTCAACAGTTGCCACAGCTAAAACTAAACCATCCTCAGAAAGAATACGTCGGTCTTTTAAGACGATATTGCCAATATCCCCAATGCCATTTCCATCTACATAGACGTCATCAGCATTGAAATGTCCAGCACGTCTTGCTGAATCAGGAGTTAATGCTAAAACATCACCATTTTCTAAGATAAAACAATTTTCTTTTGGAATACCTGTTGCTTGAGCTGATTGAGCATGAACATTTAACATGCGGTACTCACCGTGTACAGGAATAAAGAATTTTGGTTTAAGTAGACGTAATAATAATTTTTGCTCTTGTTGTCCACCATGACCAGAAGTATGAATATTATTTACTTTTCCGTGAATAACATTAGCACCAGCTTCTGATAGCAGGTTAATTAAACGGTTAACACTAGTTGTGTTTCCTGGAATTGGAGAACTTGAAAAGATAACAGTATCATCTGGCTGAATCGAGATTTGACGATGAGTTCCATTAGCAATACGGCTAAGGGCAGCCATCGGTTCACCTTGAGAACCAGTACATAAAATCATAATTTCGTTAGCTGGGTATTGATTAATTTCGCGACTATCAATAAATGTTTCATCAGGAACATTTATATAGCCTAATGCGCGACCATTAACCATAGCGTTTTCCATGCTACGACCAAAGACTGCAATTTTACGACCAGTTTTAACAGCAGCTTCAGCTGTTTGTTGTAAACGGAAAATATTAGAAGCAAAAGTTGCAAATATCACACGACCTTCAACTTTTTCAATAATACGTAAAATAGATTCGCCAATTAGTTTTTCTGATTTAGTAAATTCAGGTACTTCAGCATTTGTACTGTCAGAAAGTAAACAAAGAACGCCTTCTTCACCAAGTTTAGCCATTTTGTGTAAATCAGCAGGCTCACCAACTGGAGTGAAGTCAAACTTAAAGTCACCAGAGTAAACAACATTACCAGAAGGCGTTTTAACAATAACACCATTGGCTTCTGGAATACTATGAGTTGTACGATAGAAGCTGACACTTGTTTTTCTAAATTTAATAACTGAATCTTCGTTTACTTCATGAAGTTCAGCATCTCTTAATAGACCATGTTCATCAAGTTTATTTCTGATTAAAGCCATAGCTAATGGTCCAGCATAAATTGGAATATTAGCTTGTTTTAAAAGAAAAGGAATGCCACCAATGTGGTCTTCGTGTCCATGAGTAATAATTAATGCTTTAACTTTACTTAAATTTTTAAGGATGTATTGATAGTCAGGGATGACATAGTCGATACCTAATAAATCATCTTCTGGAAATTTAATTCCAGCATCAATCATGATGATTTCATCTTGGAACTGAACACCGTAAGTATTCTTTCCGATTTCTCCAAGTCCACCGATGCCAAATACACCTGTTTCATTGTTTTTTATTTGAACTTTCATAATTACTCAAACTCCACAAGTTTGAAATCAGCGTGTTCTTTTTCGTATTCTAAATGATTGCCATCAAGTTCTTGAATTAATTCAATATTGTAGATTGTTTTTTCTTCAATAATTTTTCTGGCTTCAACTGGAGAAGAAGCTTCAATGTATAATGAAACTGTTTTTTCTCTTTGTGGGCTGCGTGCTTTGTCTTCTTGATAATATACTTTATAGATCATAATAATATCCCCTTTAATAAATGTATTTAGTGAGTTATTTATTTTTAAACACAACAAACTGAGGTGTTCTTTACACCTGGTTTGAAGTATAGTTACAATTAAACTTGCTTTAATATGTAACATGAAACGCTTTTTTTCGTTTCAATATAAGATAAAAATTCACCGTCTTGAGGTTGGAAAAAATTCCAACATTTAGATTTATTCTATCATAATCATAACAAGATGTATAGAAACATTAACCCATAAAGAAAGAGACTATCGTATAAGGGGATAATCTTATATGATAGTCTCTTAATCTCTTATTTTAAGACATCGTGGTATTCTGTTTTTTGGTCAAATTCTTTTTTAGCAAAAGGACATAAAGGTAAGACTTTTACTTGGTTAACTCTTGCAAAATCAACACTTAAAGCGACTAATTTTTCAGCAATTCCTTGTCCTCGGTAGTCATTTTCAACAAATGTATGATCTATTATTATGAGGGATTCCCCTGCATTAGTCCAAGTGATTTCACCAATTTCTTCTTTTTTTTCATTTAAAACTGTAATTCGTTTATTTCCTTGAATATACTCCATTTGTTAATTCTCCTTTAATAAATATTTTAAAGCACCAGTAGGGCATTGATTTAGGACGTGTTCATTCTCTGCTATTGTTCCATTATCAGTAATAATCCAAGGACGTCGACCGACTTCAAAAACATCTGGATTGCCTTGCACACACTTAGCCGCGTGTTGGCATTTTTCTTTATTGTAAAAGATGTCCATTTTTTCACCAGAATATTTACGGTAATTTTGTTCTGTTAGCTGTTCTTCTGACAAGTCACTTTTATTAATTTTAGACATGTGATTCATTCCTTCCAGTAGAATTTTTGTTAATTTAATTATAGCACGTTTATTATTGTTTTTATTACTATCTATTTATTTATTGTTGTCTAATTTTAAGAGAAATCTACTCTGAAAAAACTCTATCAAAAAGTAAGGATATCATAGGAAAAAAAATAAAAAGTATGTTATGTTAGTCTGTAGCATATAAAAAAATCAAATGTAAGGAGCCGATTAAATGAAAACAATGTGGCACTATGCCATGCGCCAAAAAGGACTCTTATTTCTTAATATGATTTGTGTCTTTGGGTTCGTGATAATTGAGTTAGGTTTACCAACTTTACTCGCAAAAATGTTAGACGTTGGAATTGTGAATAACGATTTTGAATACGTTAAAAAAATAGGTGGCTATATGATTGTAACAATTGCAGTAGGGATTGTACTGTATCTAGGATTAGCCGTTGTAGGGGCAAGACTTAACACAAGACTTGTTCAACACATGAGAAATGACATGATGGAAAATATTCAACGTTTTTCTCACCAAGAATATGAAAAAATTGGAATGTCCTCATTAATCACTCGAACAACAAATGATGCTTTTCAAGTTATGACTTTTATGGGAATGATTCTTAGAATGGGATTTATTACACCAATTATGTTCATTTCAAGTATTATTATGATTGTTAGAACAAGTCCTTCCTTAACTGTATTTGTTATTGGAGCTCTTCCGTTACTTTTAGGTGGTATCCTGATTATTGGAAAACGTTCAGAGCCATTATCTAATAAACAACAAGGAAATCTTGATAATATCAACATGATATTAAGAGAAAACCTGACAGGACTTCGAGTAATTAGAGCCTTTGTCAATGAACCTTTTGAAGAGGAACGCTTTGATAAAGTAAACCAGGACTATACCTCAAGTTCTAAAAAATTATTTAAATTAATGGCGACTGCTCAACCAGCTTTCTTTTTCCTGTTTAACTTAGTAATGGTCTTAGTAATTTGGTTTGGAAGTATTCAAATTGATGCTGGTAGTTTAGAAGTAGGGAATTTAATTGCCTTCATTGAATATATTTTTCATGCTCTATTTTCATTCTTATTATTTTCATCTGTATTTATGATGTACCCAAGAGCAGCTGTTTCTGCTAGACGTGTGCAAGAAGTTCTAGATATGGAACCAGCTATTAAAAACCCTGATAATGGTGTAAAAGAAACAAAAACTAATGGGGTTATTGAATTTAAAGATGTTAGCTTTGCTTATCCTGGTAATTCTGAAAGTCCTGTTATTAGAAATGTGTCTTTTACTGCTAAACCAGGTGAAACGATTGCTTTTATTGGGAGTACTGGTAGTGGTAAATCAACCTTGATTCAATTAATTCCTAGATTTTATGATGTCTCTCGTGGAAGTATCACTATTGATGGAGTCGATGTTAGAGAATATGATTTAGCTTCTTTACGTCAAAAAATAGGATACATTCCACAAAAAGCCTTATTATTCTCAGGAACAATTGAAGAAAACTTAAGATACGGGAAACCAGATGCCACAGAAGAAGAGATGAGAGAAGCTCTTGATATTGCCCAAGCAACAGATTTTATTGCTCAAAAAGAAAAAGGCCTACACGAGCCAATTTCTGAGGGAGGCTCTAACTTCTCAGGAGGACAAAAACAAAGACTAGCAATGGCTAGAGCTTTAATTAGAAAACCTGCTATTTATGTTTTTGATGACAGTTTTTCAGCCCTAGATTACAAAACGGATGCAACTCTTCGAGCAAGATTAAAACATGAAACAACAGAATCAACGGTTTTAATTGTCGCGCAACGAGTGAGCACCATTATGCACGCTGATAAAATAGTTGTCCTTAATGAAGGAGAAGTTATCGGAACAGGAACTCACCGTGAGTTATTGAAGAATTGTTCTATTTACTATGATATTGCGTCATCTCAATTAACAGAGGAGGAACTAGCATGAAAAAATCATTAAAAACAATGACTAGATTATATGCCTATATCTCTCCTTATAAAGGAACTTTCTTTTTTGCTATTTTTATGGCTATTGCAGCAGTTGCGTTAAACGCGGTATTACCTTTTGTTACTGGGCTACCAACTACAAGAATTGCTCAAAACATAAAAAATGGTGAATCTGTGGATTTCAATTACATCTTCAAAATTTTGGTTATTTTATTTATTATTGGTGCAATATGGAGTGTAACTAACTTCTTATCACAGATGTTTATGACAAATGTTGTTCAACATTCAATGAGAGATTTAAGACATGATTTAGACCAAAAAATAAATCGTCTACCTGTTTCTTATTTTGATAAAAATCAATTTGGCGATGTGTTATCTCGTGTAACAAATGATGTAGATGCTGTAAGTAATGCTATGCAACAAAGTTTTATAGCTATTATTAATGCGCTATTAGGAATTGTGATGGCTATTACAGCCATGTTATTAATTGATAAAAAATTAGCAGTAATCGTGATGTTGATCATCCCTTTATCAATTATTATTTCTAAAATTGTTGTGAATATCTCTCAAAAATATTTCAAGAAACAACAAGAATCTTTAGGTAATCTAAATGGTTTTGTTCAAGAAAATTTAACAGGTTTTAGTGTATTGAAACTTTATGGGCGTGAAGAACAGACGTTAACTGATTTTAAAGAGGTAAATGGTAAGTTAGCGCATAATGGTTTCAGAGCAGCAGCTATTTCAGGCTTAATGATGCCATTAGTTAACTTAACAGCTTACAGTGCTTATATTGGAGTGGCAGTTGCGGGTTCTTTTTACATTATTCAAGGAACACTTTTATTAGGAAACTTACAAGCCTTTATCCAATATGTTTGGCAAGTCAGTCAACCAATGGGGCAAATTACTCAGTTATCATCTGTGATTCAAAGTGCGTCAGCAGCTACAAAACGTGTCTTTGAAATATTAGATGAAGACGAGGAAGTGGTGAACGAAGTTGATATTCCACTTCCAGAAGTAATTGAAGGCAACGTTAGTTTTGAAAATGTGTCATTTAGTTATGATCCAGAAAAACCTTTAATCCAAAACTTCAATGTTGAAGTTAAAGCAGGTCAAACGGTGGCAGTTGTTGGTCCGACTGGGGCTGGGAAAACGACATTGATTAATCTATTGATGCGTTTTTATGATGTAACTGAAGGAGCTATCAAAATTGATGGCATTGATACCAAAGAGATGAATCGAAGTGATGTTCGTTCTTTATTCGGTATGGTGCTTCAAGATGCTTGGTTGTACAATGATACAATTGGTGAGAATATTAGATTTGGTAAATTGGATGCAACTGATTATGAAGTTGTTGATGCAGCCAAAACTGCTAATGTGGACCACTTTATCAGAACGATGCCAGATGGGTACAGTATGTTAATCAATGAGGAAGGAGATAACGTTTCCTTAGGTCAAAAGCAATTGTTAACAATTGCCAGAGCAGTTATCTCTGATCCTAAAATTTTAATTTTAGACGAAGCAACAAGTTCTGTGGATACTAGGTTAGAAGGTTTGATTCAAAAAGCGATGGATAGAGTAATGGAAGGCAGAACAAGTTTTGTTATTGCCCATAGATTATCAACCATTCGTGATGCTGACTTGATCTTAGTAATGGATCAAGGGCGAATTATTGAACAAGGAACCCATGAAACCTTACTTGCTAAAGAAGGATTTTATGAAAAACTATATAATAGCCAGTTTCAAGAAGAAGCAGAATAGAAGATGATTAAATAAAAAGGATGAAGGATGACTGAAAAGTCATCCTTTTTTTAGATTAACGTATTAATTGAGATACTTTTAAAGCAATATATAGATTCATTAATTGATCTGTCTGTTTCAAATTAATATCTAGAATTTCTTCAATTCGTCCCAGTCTCGCTCTAAGAGTATTTTTGTGAATATATAAGATATCACTAGTTTTTATATGGGAGAAGCCTGTATCAAAGTAAATTTCTAATGTATGGAATAACTCAGTATGATTTACTTCGTCACTCTCTTTAAGAGGAGTGATGTATGTTTCAAGCATTTGATTAATAAATAAGTGATTCATATTACCTTGTTCGTCTGTAAACATCTTTAAAATACCAATATTATCATAAAGTAAAGTTCGGTCCTCAGAATGATTAGATTCGATAAAACGAACAGCTTGTTTGGCTTCTTGCCATCCAGCGGCTATTTGCCAATAAGGATGAGCATTACTAACACCAATAGCAAAAGCATGGTGATTAAAAAAATCTTCCATAAATAAGTTAAGAGAAGTTAAAAAATTTTGTGGATACTTAAATGGAGTAGGGATTAAAAGAACCCAATATTTTTTTCTAGTAAAAATTAAACAGTTAGGTTTGATAAAACTCTGCTCTTTTAAAGCTGCTTTAAAACGAATGAATAAATCATTTTTTTCAGTAAAAGATAAATGACATTTGTTTAAGATATCTTTTATCAAGAGAACATGATAATTATTTTCTAAATCAGCACCTAAACTAAGACTATATTGCTTTTTTTCTTCCTCATTTGGTTCTTTCATATGCATGATTTCTTCGAAAACTAGATTTTGGTAATGGTTACTAGATTTTTGAAATTCGTCGTAAAAAGCTTTTTTTAAAAGATAAACTGATTGAAAAACATCAATTTTTTCAAGTAATTCAGGGGTTAAAGAATTAACTGAAAGAGGTTGCTTAATGACTAAATAATTAACTAGTTTTTGTTGCTGATAAACAGGTAATATAAATAATTGAATTTGCTGTTCTGTCCATTCCTTTTGTTTTTCAATGAATCCATCCTTCATATGGCCTTGGGAAGTTTCTCCAAGTGTTTTCCAATTTCTAGGTGGATTTAAATGTAAATGTTCAGTGAATTCAGGCCAAGAAAAATCATCAGAGTATTCCAGTAAGTGGTAGTTGGTATCTAAAATAGCAATGGAAATACCCATTATTTTATAAAGAGCCGTACAGAGATCGTGGAAAGAATGCTCATTAGATAGTGATTTAAAAATAACTTTTTGAAATTCCCTTGTTTCTTTTAATACTGATGTTTGTTGGTCAATAATTAATTTCTGAATAGGTGTCATGACATCACTCCAACTAAACTTATCTTCAATAATTAATAAGGGAATATGGTTAAAGTGTAAAACTTTGACCAGTTCAGGTGTGATATTTTTTTTGAATTTTTTTTTGGTTATTAAACCGGCTATTTGTTTTTCAGCCATTTTTTCAATAAAAGAAGCATCAAAAATAGTTTCCATATAGAAACCAACTATAAGAAGTTCTTTTTCTTTAACCCAGTCTTCGATATGTGGCATATCCATGACAGTGACAATAGATACTTCTCTAATAAGAGATTCTTGGGTACCGATAATATCAGCTGTTTGAAATTCCGTTAATTTAAGTAAGTCTTTAATCGTAATAGTTTGACTCATATTCAAACTCCTTTCAAATAGGACCTTATATTAATTATCATAGATTGTGAAAAGATATCAATTGTTTTTTCACACAATGTAATCGCTTTCTTTTTAGGCTTTTATACAATTCATTTTACGCTAGATTCTATCTAAAATGAAGTCATCAAATGAAAAAGGAGCTATTACAATGAGAAACCGATTTAAAGGAAAAGATTATTTAGCATTTAAAGATATGGACCGTGAGGAGTTAGAGTTCATAACTGACTTATCGTTAGATTTTAAGAGAAAATGGACAGCTAGAGAACCTCACGAATATTTTAAAGGTCAGGTATGGGCTGGTCTATTTGAAAAAAATAGTACAAGAACAAGAAATGCTTTAGAAAGAGCGGCAGCTGATTTAGGAATCAAGTTAGTTTATTTACGACCTGACGAAATGCAGATGACAAGAGGAGAACCTTTAAAAGATACATGCCGTATTTTAGATCGCTATTTTGATGGTTTGTTTATTAGAACATTTGGTCATGAAATCGTAGAAGAATGTGCTAAGTGGATGGAAAATCCTGTTATTAACGGATTAACTGCTTTGGAGCATCCGACTCAAGGGATTGCAGATATGATGACGATTAAAGAAAAATTTGGCAAATATGAAGGGTTAAAAATGTGTTACTCAGGTAATCTGTACAATGTTTGTTATACAACTATGATTTTCTGTGCCACTTTAGGAATTGATATGTATATTGCTTGTCCAGCAAGTTTAGTTCCAGATCCAGACATTTTAGCAGAAGCAAATAAACGAGCTGAAATATCAGGTGCCAAAATTGTCTTTACTCAAGACTTTGATGAAGCATTAAAAGACGCAGATATCGTTTACGGCATGTCTCAATATAGCATGGGACAATCAGATGAAGAAGTAGCATATTTGAAAGAAGCCTTCAAACCTTACCAAATTACTATGGAAGCAATGGCTAAAGCTAAACCGACTGCTATTTTCATGCACTGTTTACCAGCTCACAGAGGAGAAGAAGTGACTGATGAAGTAATGGAATGTCCACAATCAGTTATTTTTGATGAAGGTGAGAACCGTATGCACTCGATTAAAGGAATTATTGCAGCCATAGCAGATTAATAAAGGAGAACAAACAAAATGGGAAAAATCGTAATTGCATTAGGTGGAAATGCCTTAGGAAATAATGTTGAAGAACAAAAAGAAGCGATTAACCAGATTGTTCCTTCTTTAATAGACTTAATTGAATCAGGTCACCAACTAATTATTAGTCATGGAAATGGTCCCCAAGTTGGTATGATTAATTTAGCTTTTACAGAATACTTTGCTGCTGAAGACTCAGGAAATGACATGCCGTTTCCTGAGTGTACAGCAATGAGTGAAGGATATATTGGTTATCATTTACAAAATAAACTAACAAATGAATGTACCAAAAGAAAGAATGGATTGAAAGCTTGTACGGTTCTAACTCAGGTGTTAGTTTCAGAAAAAGATCCAGCTTTTATTAATTTACAAAAACCAATTGGTAAATTTTATACTCAAGAAGAAGCACAAATTATTGCTGAAGAAAAAGGTTTTACGATGAAAGAAGATTCAGGTAGAGGATATAGGAGAGTTGTGGCGTCCCCTCTACCATTAGATATTTTGGAGAAAAAAGCAATTAAGACATTGTTTGATAGTGGTGAGATTGTTATTGCTTGTGGTGGAGGCGGAATTCCTGTTATTGAAACAACTGAAGGATACGAGGGAGTACCAGCAGTAATAGATAAAGATTTTGCTACAGAATGTTTAGCGGAATTAGTTGATGCAGATACTTTAATCGTTCTGACAGCAGTCCCAGTAGCTTATGTTAATTATGGTACAGAAAATCAAAAAGAACTCAGAAATATATCTGTATTTGAAATGAAAAAGTATCAAGAAGAAGGTCAATTTAGTGCAGGTTCAATGATGCCGAAAGTTGAAGCCGTTGTAAAATTTGTTGAATCTGGTAAAGGTAAAAAAGGAATTATTACTTCTTTTGAATGTTTAGTAGATGCATTGAAAGGAGAAGCAGGAACGATTATCGAAAGTGAGGGAAAATAAAATGGAAGCCGCTCCAAAGAAAAAGTTTAAGTCGCCCAATACGTATGTCATTATTTTCTTTGTATTAGTTATAGTCGCTATTATGACTTGGTTTATTCCTGGTGGAATGTATGAAGTGGACGAAGCAGGGAGAAATATAGCAGGTACTTATGCAAGGATTGAATCTAATCGTCAAGGCTTGTGGGATGTTATCATGGCACCAATCATTGGAATGGTTGGAAATAAGGAAGTAACTGGTGCTATTGCGATTTCTTTAAATGTCATGTTATTTGGTAGTTTTTTAGAAATGATGGATACAGTTGGTGCTATTAACATAGGGTTAAAAAACGTTGCTAAAAAATATCAAAATAATCATACTGTTTTAATTACTGTTTTGACTTTCATCATGGGAGTTTTTGGAACTGTACAAGGATCTTATGAAGAAGGTTTTGTGTATCTGTTAATGTTTTTACCGATTATTCTTTCTTTAAATTTAGATACGATTGTTGCATTGATGATTGTTATTTTTGGTACCCAAGCTGGGTGTGCTGCTTCCATTGTAAACCCATTCTCAACTGGTATAGCTTCGGGTATAGCAGGTATTAGCCCTGGTGAAGGTATTATTTTTAGAGCAATATCTTTTGTTGTTCTAATGAGTTTGACTTCGTTTTTAATTTGTAGTTACGCTAAAAAAATTAAAAAGAATCCGGAAAAATCTGTTCAGTATTATCGTCACCAACAAGATATTGAAGAGTTTGTAAGTATTGGAGATGGTAATGAAACATTAGATAAACGTCAAAGAAAAGTGTTTTACATTTTCATTGCAACGTTTGCTATTATGATTGTGTCACTTATCCCTTGGACATCATTAAATGAAAATTTTACACTATTTGAAACGATGACTGATTGGTTAAATACTAATACGATTACAAGTGCTTTACTTGGAAATGATTTGGTGCCCTTTGGTAGTTGGTACTTCAATGAAATCAATGGATTATTAATTATTATGACTGTTGCTTCAGGTTTTATTATGGGCTACAGCATTGATAAAACCATCAATATTTTAATTAAGGGCGCAGCAGGATTAGTATCTACAGCCTTTATAGTTCCATTAGCAAGAGGGATTCAAGTTATTATGAATGATGGAAATATTACTGCAACTATTTTAAATGCGTGTGAGAAAACATTAGGTAGTTTACCAACCATTGTTTTTATCATTGTATGTTTCTTGGTTTATATTTTATTAGCCACTTTTATTCCAAGTTCAACTGGATTAGCAGCGGCAACAATGTCAATTATGGCACCATTAGCAATCTTTGGTGGAATAGAAGAGTCAGCTATGATTATGATTTATAATTTTGCGTTAGGTTTTGTTAAAATATTTGCTCCAACTTCGATAATTGTTATGACTTGTACTCAAGCAGTTCACGTTAATTATGGAACGTGGTTAAAAGCTTCATCAAAATATATTTTCATATTCTTTATTGCTTATGTTGCTTTGTTATTAGTAAACGTATTTGTATTCTAAACTATTTTTAAATAAGGAGAAAAAATCATGAATAAAACAACTTATGTAAAAAATGCCACAAATGAGTTAAAGGAAGTTATTGTCTGCTCGCCAAAATATTATGTCTTTAATGCGATTAATGAGATTACAAAGTCTTGGATGGAAAAAGGTGAAACAGAACAAAATGAACAAATGGTAGCTGAATGGGAAACATTAGTTAATGCTTATCGTGAAAATGGAGTGGTTGTTCATGAAGTCGAAGCGTTTAAAGAACTTGAAGTTCAAACCTTTGCCAGAGACTTTGGTGGAATGATTAAAGAAGGTGCAATTATTGGGAAATTCCGTCACCCAGCTAGACAAAAAGAAACTGAAATTTATGAAGCAAAACTAAAAGAGTTAGGTGTTCCAATTGTAGCTCGTGTTAATGCTGGTTGTTTTGAAGGTGGAGACTTCTGGATGATCGATGAACATACAATAGCTTTTGGTTTAGTAGATAGAACTGACCAAGCTGGTGTTGACAATTTAAGAGAGCAATTAGCTAAATTTGGCTACACCGTAGTTGGTGTACCAGCTTCTCCAGCCAATTTACATTTAGATATGATATTTAATATCGTTGCTGAAAAAGTGTGTATTGCAGCGACTGATGAGTTACCATTTGAATTTTTAGAAATGCTAAAACGCCGTGATTTTAAAATTATTCATGTTCCAAGTGAGTTAGTCTTTAAACATGGATGTAATGTTCAAGCTTTGGGGAACGGTAAAGTATTAGGTATAGAAAATAATAAATCAGTTAATGAAGCCATGGAAGCTGAAGGAATTGAAGTTATAAAACTACCATTAGAGCAAATTTTAAAAGCTGGTGGAGGTCCGCATTGTATGACATTCCCAGTTAAACGTGCTTAAATAAAGGTATGTAGGAACAAGGAGGATTCAAATGAAGGTAGTTATTGCAGATTATAAAGATTCTATGATGCCAGTTCATGATTATGAGAAAGAGATTTTAATTAATGGGCTAGCTGAGTGTGAAGTAGTTATTTACGAATATAAGGATAACAAACGTGAAGAGTTTTTTGATATCATTAAAGACGCAGATGCTATCTTAACAGCTTATATAAAAATTGATAAAGAAGCGATGGAACATGCGCCTAAATTAAAAGTTATTTCAATGAATGCTACTGGATATGATAATGTAGACTTAGACGAAGCTAATAAAAGAGGTATTGGAGTTTGTCCGGTTGGTGAGTATTGCACAATTGATGTAGCAGAATTTACAATTGCAATGATGTTAAGTTTGGTTAAAAATCTTAAAATTTATGGTAATGATATCGACTTAAATCATAATTGGCGATATGAGATTGGAACAGCAAATAAACGAATTGAAGATATGACAGTAGGTATTTTTGGATTTGGAAAAATCGGTAAAGCAGTTGGGAAAAGAGCAAAAGCGTTAGGACTGACTGTAATTGCTTGTGATCCTTTTATACCAGAAGATAGTGGTGAAGCTTACCACATAGAATTAGTTACTCCTGACCAAATCTATGAAAAAGCAGATGTTGTGTTGAATCATATGAATTTAAATGAAACGAACTATGGCTACTTTAGTTTAGAAAAATTTCGACTTATGGAGAAAAGACCTTATTTTATCAATATGGGGCGAGGAGCTTGCGTGGTTGAATCAGATTTAATTATTGCTTTAGAAAATCATTATTTAAAAGGAGCAGCATTAGATGTGTTAGTAGATGAAACGCCCGACTTAAAAGAGCATCCACTAGTAGGTCGACCAAATGTTATCCTTACACCTCATGCAGCGTTTTATACAACAACTTCAATTACAGAATTACAACGTATTTCTACTGAAAACATTGTTCATTATTTATTAGATGAAAAAGATAAAGTTTTTAGATTGGTTAGTCAACAATAACCAAAGGAGAGTTCAATTGAGCTCTCCTTTTTTTGCATTATTTATAAACTTCATTTGTAATTTTTCATGAGTTAGTTTAAAGAAAAAGAGTAAGTAAATAGTTTTGATTTGACAATTATGAATTATATATATAAAGTATATGTATATTGTTTTTGCAAAGGAGAGATTTAAAGTGAATGAATTAAATAATTGGCATCAAGCTTTAATTGATGGAGCAATTACAAGAGTTAAATTGCAAAAAATATTAGATCAACTAGCTGAAACAGAAGGATTAACTGGCCAACAAATGGCTGTTTTACTAGGGTTACGACATAATGATGTTTCTAATGTTGGCCAAATTTCGGATACTTTTTTACTAAAACAAACTAATGTCTCATCATTAATAAAAAAATTGGAAACAATGGAATTGCTTACGAGACAACGAAATGGAGAGGATGTCAGAATTGTGGATCTATCTTTAACAGAAGTAGGAATTCAAAAGGTTGATCGACTAATAGAAAGAATTGAAAAAAGTTATCAGCATTTGACTAATGATAATAGCGTTAAATTTGATTTTGATGAATTAAGAAAAAGTTTTTTAGAGATGTCTCAAATTATTGATTATTTGTATAAACAAAAATTTTAAGTTAAAAAAATTGTTGAGAAAGGGTAGATCCTATGAATATATTATTAATGTTTGCAGTGATTATTTTAGCAACTAAGCTTTTTGACAGCATAGCGATACGAATGAAGTTACCAGCAGTTGTGGGGAGTTTGATAGCAGGTATTTTGATTGGTCCATCAGGATTTAATATTATTCAAACAAATAGTGGGATTGAAATTTTTGCGCATATTGGAGTTATTTTACTGATGTTTTTGGCAGGCTTAGAGTGTGATCTAAAAATATTAAGAAAATACTTTAAACCTTCTTTAATCGTTGGAACACTTGGAGTTTTTGTACCGTTTATTCTATTTAGTGTTGTTTCTATGTTCTTTAAATTCTCAGCACCTGAAGCTCTAGCTATTGGATTGGTTTTTGGAGCGACTTCTTTAAGTATCACTATTCAAGTGCTAAAGGAGTTAGATTATGTCCAAACAAAAGAAGGAGCAGTTATCATAGGAGCAGCAGTTCTAGATGATATCATTGTTATCATTTTGTTAAATATTATGTTAAATGTTTTTGCTGATGGTTCAACATTAAAAGCTCTTGTTCCACTGTTAGTCGGGAATGTCTTTTTCTTTATTCTAATTTTCTTGATTCACAAATTCGTTATGCCAGTACTAGTTAAGCTAATTAAAACAATGGAAGCGCCAGAAGTACAAATGGGCTTATCTTTAGTTTTATGTTTAGCTTTAAGTGCGTTTGCAGAAACAATCGGCATGTCTGATATTATCGGAGCTTTTTTTGCAGGTATTTTAATTTCTCAAACAGATGTGGCGCATATGATTGAAGAAAAAACCAATAGTTTAGCACAATCAATATTTGCCCCAGTATTCTTTGTCAGTATTGGTCTAAAACTGACATTATCAGGTTTGAGTAGTCATTTCTGGTTAATTTCAGTCTTTACTTTACTTGCGATTCTTTCAAAATTTATTGGAGGATTCCTAGGTGCACGAATGAATGGGTTTAATCCAATGAGTAGTGCAATTATAGGAACAAGTATGGAGTCAAGAGGGGAAATGGCTTTAATATTACTCAGCTTAGGTTTAGAAACAGGTTCTATTCAATCTGAAATATATGGTGCTTTGGTTATTGTAATTATTGCAAGTACCATTATAGCTCCGATCATGTTAAAAGCACTTATCATAAAAAGTCGCGAAAAATACGGCATTGAAGATCTGGCTATTTAATACTAAACTAGCAGATAAAAAAATAAGGTTCTCTATAAAATGAGAACCTTATTTTTTATTGCCTAATTTTTATAAGCTTCAACAGTAATCGTTTGATTGCTGTCAGTAGGTTTTTCTAAATATTCATAGTCAGCTGAAATAGAGACGTTTGTAAAACCTATTTTTTCAAGTATTAGAGTTATTTCAGTTAGTCCGTACCAGCGAAGTAAGAAAGGCTGTAACTCGGTTTTCACTAAGACTCCTTCTAACCACTCAGAATAAGTTAAATGAGAAATAATATGTTGTTTCAACCAATCAATCTCAGTTATTTTTCTTTCTAAAGTGATAAATTCATTATCGTTGACTTTAAATGTGCTAGTAGAGGTTTCATTAAGCTCAGGATAAAAGGGCAAGTCTAAATCAAAAATAAGTTTTCCCTTACTTGTTAAATGATTATAAAAGTTTGTTAAGACTTTTATGGCTAACTCTTCAGTATCGATTAAACAAAAAGTGGATGTCGGTAAAATAATAGCTTCGTAATCTTTAGTTGGAAGATCAAAAGTTGCCAAGTCCCCAACATGAAGTTTACTAGCTAAAGAGTGTTTTTCTAAGTTAGACTGACATGTCTTTAACATGTCTTTTGATAAATCTAAACCTTCTACACTGTAGCCTTCTTCTAGTAGAGGAATCATCATTCTACCAGTTCCAACACCAGCTTCAAGAATCTTACCTGTGATACCGTCTAATCTTTCGCTATAATAATCAACATCCCCGTTTAGTGATGAACCAACAGGCTTAGTCAATTCGTAAACTTTCGTAGCTAAAGAGCCATAAGTATTATACAAAAAATCATCTCCTTCTATCTTTAGACACCTTGGTCAATGACTTGCCAAGAGCTATTTTTATTTTGTCTAATTAAAATAAATTGCCATGGTCCCATTTCAGTATGTGGTGAAACGCTGCCATCTGTTTTATTTCCAGTCTTAAAATAAGTTGTAAAAATCAAGATATTTTCTTTAGAATAATCGCTAAATGAACGAGCCCCTTCATCTTTTGTGGCTATTTCATTTTGATATAAGTTATTATCGAACTCAATGGCCTTCAAAGTAGATTCTTGCCAGTTAGTATTGAAAAAGTTAACAACGACCTCAACACCTTGATTAAGTTCGTCTGTCGTAAAATCAGATGTTTTATCCAATTGAATGTTGATGTCTGAGCAGGTTTGCTTGCGAGGTGTTACTAAATAAAGAATGACTCCACATAGAATAATACCAACGCTACTTATTATAAGCCATTTCTTTTTATTAATCATAGTTAAGACTCCTTTTTTTAACGAGAGTTTTTTGTTATTATACCTTAATAAATATCAGGAACAAAGGAGAAAGACAAAAAAGCATGTTATACTTTACTCGAATAGAAATAGGGAGAGTTGTATGGCAAAATATGAAGCAATTGAAATAGTGACGTTTAAAGAAAGACAAAACCGTTTTATTGCAACCTGCATTAATCAAAAAGGTGAAGAAATAATCACTCATGTTAAAAATACAGGTCGCTGTAAAGAACTGTTGATTCCTGGTGTTGAAGTAGCAGTTAATTTTCAAGATAAACCGACACGTAAAACGAAATACGATTTGGTAGCAGTGAAAAAAGAAGATGCGTGGTTCAATATTGATAGTCAATTACCTAATCAACTAGTAGAAGAAGGAATCAAGCAAAAAATCATAAATTTTGCTATACTAAAGGGCAATATTAAAAAGTATCAGCGAGAGTTTACATATGGTGATTCTAGATTTGATTTTTTTATTGAAACAGATCAAGATGAAAAGTTATTAGTAGAAGTAAAAGGGATGACTTTAGAAACAGAAAGAATTGGTTCTTTTCCAGATGCCCCAAGTATTAGAGCATTAAAACATGTTGCAGGATTAGAAAAAGCGCAAGAAGCTGGCTACCTAGGAGCTGTTCTTTTTGTCGTTCAATTTGAGCAAATCGATTTTGCGACAATTAATAAAGAGATGCAACCAGCACTACAAGACACCTTTGCAAGTAGTATAGCGTCAGGTGTTGAGGTGCAAGCTTATAACTGTGTAGTAACACCGGATAACGTGGAGATAAATCAAAAGATTCCCTTTAAACTAATCTAAAAAAGAAATAGGAGTACAGAAATGACAATAGTAAATGAATTTCCAACAGAATGGCAAGAAAAATGGGAGCAAGAATCATTTAAAGCCCCAACTAAAATCCAAGAGCAAATGTTTGAGCCGCTAAGAAATAAAGAAAGTGTCTTAGGTATCTCACCAACAGGCTCAGGTAAAACGTTAGCTTTCTTATTACCCTTATTATTAAATGTGGAAAAAGGAGAAGGAAACCAATTACTGATTTTATTACCTTCTCAAGAATTAGCTTCTCAAGTCGCAGAAGTTGTCCGAGAGTGGATTAAACCATTGGACTTAAAAATTCAAACAATTATTGGTGGAGCAAATGTGTCACGCCAAATTGAACGATTAAAAAAACGCCCAGAAGTATTAGTAGGAACGCCAGGACGTGTATTAGAGTTAATCAAAGCTAAAAAAATTAAAGCTCATTTAATTAATGCCTTAGTATTAGATGAAGTGGATGATTTGGTTTCTCAAGAAGATTACAATGCTGCTAAAAGTGTTATGAAAAGTGTCTTAGCTGATACACAAGTCGTTGCAGTTTCTGCGACAGGGCAAGTAATTTTACCAGAATTAGATAATATTTTTAGACAAGAACCTAAAGTGATTGATGTAACTGAGATAGATGATACTAAAGGATTAATCAAACATCATTACTTGTTAACACCAACAAGAAAACGTTCAGATGATTTAAGACGTCTAGCTCACGTTGAAGGTTTTAAGGGGTTAGTATTCTTTAATCAGTTAAGCGAATTAGGTGTCGCCTCAGAAAGGTTAGACTTTTTAGGTATTAGACATAGAACCCTAGCTTCTGACCAACATCAAACGGAAAGAAAAAAAGCAATTGAAGATTTTGAAAGCAATAAAGTATCGTTACTCTTAACAACCGATATTGGAGCAAGAGGATTAGATTTTTCAGATCTTTATTATGTGATTCAATACGATATGTCGATTAATGCTGAAAATTATGTTCACCGTTCAGGTCGTGTTGGTCGTATGGGAAAACCTGGTGAGGTAATCACTTTGGTGAACGACCGTGATGTGAGAGATTTACGTAAAATGATGCGTCAATTAGATAATGAATTAACTGAAATATTCATTAGTCATGGTCAAATTGTGGAAGAAAGAATTATTGTTGAAGAACAAGAAAAAACAGCAACTAGTAATAAAGTAGAAAAGAAAAAATCAGAGCCTAAAATCAAAAAAGAAAATCACTCAAGTAAGCCAGTAGCTGAAAAAACAAAACCAAAGAAAAAGAAAAATAGAACAAATCGTAACAAGAATAAGGGAGCAAGCTGGAAATAGGCATTAGGGGGAAGAGTATGTCTAGTCGAAAAAAACAGATTTATCAAATTTTAGAACAAGCAACTGAGCCATTAAGTGCCTCAGACATTTCAGAGAAGTTGGTAATAGATAGAAGTAATGCTAGTCGATTGTTATCAGAGTTAGCAAAAGAAAATAAAATCGAACGTATTGAAGGAAGACCTGTTTTATATCGTATAAAAAAAAGTAATCAGGTGAAACCTGTATCTAATCTTGTTTCTTTTGACCATTTAGTGGGAAAAGAAGAATCTTTAAAACTATCCATTCAGCAAGCTAAAGCGGCTATGCTTTATCCACCAAGAGGGCTACATACTATTCTTTTTGGTGAAAGTGGAACAGGTAAATCTTTATTTGCAGAATGTATGTATGAATTTGGTTTATCATCAGAGAGTTTGCCTGCAGAAGCTCCCTTTATTTCTTTTAACTGTGCTGATTATGCACAAACACCTCAACTATTATTTAGCCATATTTTTGGGGTAAAAAAAGGAGCATTTACAGGAGCGGATGAAGACAAACCAGGACTTATTGAAAAAGCAGACGGAGGCATTCTTTTCTTAGATGAGATTCATCGTTTACCTCCAGAAGGACAAGAGATGCTGTTTACCTTTATTGATAAAGGAACGTATCGTCCTTTAGGGGAAAGTGCTAAAACTTATGACGCATCCGTTCAAATCATTGGAGCGACAACGGAAAGTTCAGATGTCTTTTTAGCCACATTCAATCGTCGTATCCCAATGAGTATCACGCTACCGTCTTTAAATGATCGAACACTAGATGAGCGTTTTGAGATTGTGTCACTCTTTTTAAGTCAAGAAGCTAATCGGTTAAACAATAAAATTGTTGTTGAGCGTGATGTGATTTTAGCCTTTATGCTATATGATACAGAAGGAAATATTGGCCAGGTTAAAAGAGATTTAAAACTTGTTTGTGCTAAAGCCTTTCTTCATTATCGAACCAATGAGACAGACTATCTATCAGTTAGTATGTCAGATTTACCTTTATCAGTTCAAAAGGGATTACTTAAAATTAAAGAAGTTGGCGAAAGGACAGACCGTTTCTTTGATAGTTCAATGAGTCAACTTACTTTTGAACCTGGTATTGATCAAGTGGTGTGGACTCAAGATAAAACCCAAAGTATGGATGTTTATACAACCATTGATGATAAAGTTTCGTCTTTATCAGAACTTGATTTAGAAGGTATTGATTTAGAAAAGCTAATTGAAAATAATCTAAATCAATATTTTGAGGTTTATGTCAATGAGTTATCACGTAATGATATCCACAAAGAATTGATTGATCCCAAAATTTGGCAGTTAACTGATAAGTTGTATGACATAGCAGAAGAAAAACTAAATCGTGTTTTTAATGAACGTACTCGTTTTACTTTCTCTATGCATCTTCAAAGTACAATAGAGCGAATAAAAAACAAAAAAACGATTATTCATCCGAACTTAAATGATGTTCGTAAGAAATATCTAGTTGAATTTCAAGTAGCTATTGAATTGTCTAGTATGATTGAAAAAGAATTTAATATTGAGATTCCTTTTGATGAAATCGGCTTTTTAACCATGTTTTTAACTTTAGATATTAGTGATGATATCGAAAAACAGGATAATAAAGTAAAAGTATTCCTACTGATGCATGGTAAATCAACAGCTTCTAGTATGCTTGAAGCTGTACAAGATTTATTGGGCATTGAGTCTGGTGTTGCCTTTAATATGCCATTGACTATGGAAGTAACCCAAATGTATGAAACGGTTAAACGATATGTTCTTCAAAATAAAGAAGAATTATCGAGTGGTGTGTTGATATTAACTGACATGGGTTCTTTAAATTCATTTAGTCATATGCTAATGGAAGAAACAGGGATCATGACTAAAACAATTTCCATGGTGACAACATTAGTTGTATTAGAGTCAGTTCGTATGGCCAGTGTGGGTCGAAGCTTAAAAGAAATCTACCAAAATATTCAATTATCCTTTGAATCAGCCGTTCACAGTCAATTCAGACAAGAAAAATCACTGAAAAAAGCAGTCGTTGTGACTTGTTTTACTGGTGAAGGAGTTTCTAATAAGTTAGCTGAAAGAATTAAACCAGTTATGGAAGCTGAAAATATTCAAATAATTCAAATGCAATTTTTAGAAAAAGCTGCTTTTCGTATGAGAATCGATGATTTGATGGATACCTATGAAATCAAAGCTGTTGTAGGAACTGTCGACATTGATTATCAAAATATTCCGTTCTTCTCAGCCTACGATATCTTTAAGGATGAGCAACTAACTAGATTACGACAATTAGTGAGTAAAGAAATATCTGTTGAAGAATTATCCATTTCTTTAGATGGAGCGATTAAAAGCGTGCCATCATTATATGATTTAATCGATGAAACCAAACAAGCGACTGAGAAAATTGAAAATGATTTGTCATTAGTATTAGAACCAGGAGTTGATATGGGGATTATCTTGCATTTAAGTTTCTTAATAGATAACTTGCTGACTGATAAACATCAACGGCTATTTAATGACTTAGAAAATTTCAAAAAAGGTAATCGTTATGAGATGGATATCGTTAAAATGAGTTTAATTAGGCTAGAAAAAAAATACAACGTGGATATTCCAGAAGATGAAATAGCTTATATTACTGAAATGTATTTGAAAAATAAGATTGAAAACTAATCGAAAGATAACAAACATTACATAAATTGTAACGTTTGTTATCTTTTTTTATTAGACTTAATAAAACTTAAGAAATAAAACATAAGTTGTTAATAGTTTAGTGACATTATTTCGTTATACTAGATTTACGTTAAAAGAAAAAGGAGAGGAAAAATGATTAGTCCAAGAAGCGAGAGAAAACATAAACTGGCAACAAGTGATATTGTAGTTACTATAGCTCTAATTATTACGACTATCTTTATCATTTTTTCCAATCAAGACTTAGCAATGATCTGCCTTTTATTATTAATTGTTGTCTTACCAATTAGTTGTGTCTTGTATTGGTTAGATTTTAGAAAGCAGAATAAAAATTAAATAGATGAAATACATATCAAGCTTATGAGAGACTAAATAGTTTTCATAAGCTTTTTTATTTATGATAAAATAACTTTTGTTACACACTTAATTAGTGTGTAATGTCAAAATGACACAAATTTAAGTTGTTATAACATTATAATGTAAGGGTTTTTAAAGAAATGAAAGTTGGCACGACACTTGCTTATATAAAAGTAAGTAAAATAAAAAGGAGGAAAGTGTTAGTTTTTGTAGGTAAACATTAAAAGGGGGATTATAAGGAATGAATGGTTTAGCAAATTGGATGGAAAAGTATATTCTACCAACAGCAGCAAAGATTGGGTCGGAAAAACATTTAGTAGCACTTAGAGATGCATTTATTAGCATGATGCCAGCAACAATGGCTGGAGCAATTGCAACGTTACTTAATGCTTTTATGAGAGATTTTCCAAATACGTATTTAGGGCCAGAAAATGCGATTACGACGTTTTTCCAACCAGTAATTGGTATTAATGGAATTGTTTGGACAGGAACGTTAGCGATTATGGCGGTTGTTTTCTCCGTGTCGTTTGGTTACAACTTAGCAAAAGCTTATGAAGTTGATCCATTATCTGGAGCAATTGTTTCATTAGTAGCATTTATTATGGGGATTCCACAATCAGCTTCATTAGCAATGAAATTAGAGGGAACTTTAGCAAAAGATGCGATTGAAGTTTTAACTAATTCAGGTGCAACAGTTACAACAGTTGACGGAGCTCAAACGCTTAATACTGCAGGTTGGGGTTACTTCAAATTTAGTCAATACATGGGAGCATCAAGTTTATTCACAGCTATTATCTTTGGATTTATTTCAGTATTGATTTTTGCTTTCTTAATGAAGAAAAACATTATTATCAAAATGCCTGAAAGTGTGCCACCAGCTGTAGCAAAAGCATTTGCTGCGATTATTCCAGGTGCAGTAGCATTATATGCTTCAGGAACAGTTTACTTCTTATTTGAGAAATTTGTTGGTATGCCAATCATTGACTGGGTTTCTGAAAGTATCCAAAAACCATTAATTGGTCTTTCTCAAGGTTACGGAGCAGTCTTTATTATTGTATTATTAGTTCACGTGTTATGGTTCTTTGGTTTACATGGTACAAATATCATGGGTCCAGTGTTACAATCAGTTTATGGAGTAGCAATGGTAGAAAATACAAACGCTTTCCAACAAGGTTTAGAAGTACCTTACAAATGGGTAGCAGGATCATTTGAAGCATTCGTTTGGCCAGGTGGAGCAGGCGTAACATTAGTTTTATTAGTTACGATTTTAATGTTCTCAAAACGTGCAGACTACAAAACAGTTGGTAAACTAGGAATTGGACCTGGTTTGTTTAACATTAACGAGCCTGTTATGTTTGGTTTACCAGTCGTATTAAACCCAATCTTAGGAATTCCGTTTATCTTAGCACCACTTGCAACAGCAACAATTGCTTACTTTGCAACAATGGCAGGCCTTGTTAAACCTGTTGTAGTTAACGTTATTTGGGTAATGCCAACAATGTTAAGTGGTTTCTTAGCAACTGGTGGAGACTGGAGAGCGATTGTGTTAACAGCGGTTAACTTAGTTGTCGCATTTATTATCTGGGCACCATTTGTTATTGCAGCAAATAAAACACAAATAGATTAAAAAAAGAGGTTTTTAAAATGATTAAAATTAGTTCAGCTATGCAACAAGATGCGATTAAAGAGTTACTTGATGGGAAAGAACTTGAAGGTGTGACGTTTGGTTTTGAATCAAAACAAGGAATCAAATTAATCTTTAATACAAACACAGACGACAACGATGCAGCAGCAAAAATTGCTAAAGAAGCAATAAAAAATGAAACTTGGGGTAAAGTATTATACTTCCAAGCCGTAGCAAAATAAAGCAGTAAGAAAGGGAAGAAGTAGGATGGAAAAGAATGGATTACTACTAATTAGTATTGGCTTAATTATTTTTGTCGTAAGTGCTAATGCAGTTCAAGGAACTTACGACTTTCTAAGTATGATAACAGCAGTATCATTTATGGCTGTTGGGGGATTTGTATTTAGAAAAGGAAAAAAGAAAAGAGGCATAACTCATGAAGATAAGTAAAGAATTAAATATCCCAGCTACTTATTTTTATAATAAATTAGTAGAATCTGTTCTTTTTGATGTCCGTAAAAGTACTGGTGAAGGAATTAATGAATCTAATTTAGCTGGAACAGAATATGTTAAACAGTTTGGCAGTAAAGATTTTGCCAAAATAAAAATAGAAACATTAGAAAAAAATCAAAAGTATGCTTATTCCACTTCAACAACCCGTAACGATTTTAATGCCACTTATGATATTAAGCAAATTGGTGAGACCAAGTGTTTAGTTGAGTATGAAGAAAAAATTATTTCTCATGGCACATTACAAAAATTTAATGATGGACTCTTTCAATTTCTTCTTGGTAAAATGAAGAAGAAGCGTTTCATAAAAATGCTGCAACAAATGGAAGAATCGTATTAATCATTACACACTAGATGAAGTGTGTAATGACCAAAAAAAGTCATGAAAGACTAAAAAAGCTTGATAAGGCACAATTGTTAGAACTTGAAACTTGGCACGACAATTGCTTATATATAAGTGTAAATTAAAAATAGGAGTGATCGATATGTCGAAGAAAAAAATTATGTTAGTATGTTCAGCAGGAATGAGCACTAGTTTATTAGTAACCAAAATGGAAAAAGCAGCAGAAGAAAAAGGTATGGATGCAGAAATTTTTGCAGTATCAGCATCTGAAGCAGATTCACACATTGATAATGATGAACTTGACGTAATTCTTTTAGGTCCTCAAATTAGATTCATGAAAGCTCAATTTGAAAAGAAATTAGATGGCACAAATATTCCATTTGATGTTATCAACATGGCTGATTATGGCATGATGAATGGCGAAAATGTATTAAACGCAGCAATTAAATTAATGGGTGAATAATCACTCTTATAGTAAATAAGGGGTAATTACGATGGATGAACAAAACTTAGAAGCTATCATGGGCTTAATCATGAATTCAGGAAATGCAAAAAGTGATGCAATGGAAGCTATCCAAGCAGCTAAGGATGGAGATTTTGAATTAGCAGATGCAAAAATTGTTTCTGCTGGTGAAGCACTAACATTAGCACATAAATCTCAAACCGGTCTTTTAACGAAAGAAGCGCAAGGAGATAACATGACAGTGACTCTATTAACAGTTCACTCTCAAGATCACCTAATGACAGCAATTGCTTTTAAAGATATCGCCGTTGAGATTATTGAGTTACACCGTCGCTTAAGTGCAAAATAAAGCTGACTAATTGCAAACAAGAGGTTAACGTCATGTTAGCCTCTTGTTTTTTTGATTGAAAAGAGTAGAATAAAATAGGTAAGTCCCCTTAGTTTAATGGATAAAACAAGGGCCTCCTAAGCTCTAGATGTAGGTTCGATTCCTACAGGGGACGTAATAAGTATTTAGTCTATTGTAAAATCAAAAAACTCATGGGATCAACTGTTTTTAGACAATTGATTTCATGAGTTTTTATATTTCAAACAGATTTATGCCCATTCACCGTTTCTAAAGATAGGAACGATAGAACCGTCTTTTTTGATTCCGTCAACATTCATTTCTTTTGAACCAATCATGAAGTCAACATGTGTTTGGCTGCGATTTAATCCAGCCGCTTTTAATTCTTCTTCACTCATTTCAGTTCCACCTTGTAAACTAAAGGCATAAGCTGAACCAAGTGCTAAATGGTTAGAAGCATTTTCATCAAATAATGTGTTGTAGAAAGTGATACCTGATTGTGAGATAGGAGAGCTATCTGGAACAAGAGCCACTTCACCTAAACTTTTAGCACCTTCGTCAGTTTCTAATAATTTACGTAAAACTTCTTCACCTTGCTCAGCTTTTACATCAATTACTTTTCCATCTTTAAAAGTGAAAGTCATGTTCTCAATTGTGTTTCCTGAGTAACTTAATGGTTTGGTACTAGTAACAACACCATCAATACGACGGTTGTCTGGAGCTGTAAAAACTTCCTCAGTTGGCATGTTAGCGATAAATCGTTCACCACGAGCGTTAATGCTTCCAGCACCTTCCCAGTTGTGATTTTCAGGTAAACCAATTACTAAATCAGTTCCTGGAGCAGTATAGTGTAGTGAATCAAATTGTTCAGCATTTAATTCATCAGCTTTACTAGTTAATAAAGCGTCATGAGCGTACCATGTAGCAACAGGGTCAGCTTCATACATACGAGTAGCTTTAAAAATAGCATCCCATAAAGCATCAACTTGTTTTTCACCAGCTTCAACTTCTGGGAAAACTTTTTTAGCCCAGTCGGCCCCTGCTGCAGCAACTACTAACCAACTTACTTTGTTAGATTGCGTTGCTTGGCGAAGAGGCATCATTGCTTTACCCATTGCTAATTGGTAAGTAGATAAGCGGTCATTGTCAACACCGGCATAAGCGTCAGGATTTTGAGAAACAACGCTAATACGGCTTGCACCAGCTTCAACCCATTCATTCATTTCAGCAATTTTAGATTCTGGAACGTTTGAAAGAACGCTATCGTCAGCATGAATAAACGTTTCACGACTTACAATATCATCAGTCCACTGAACAATAACTTGTTTAGCCCCTAATTTGTAAGCTTCCTTAACGATATGACGAGCTAGTGGAGCTTGCTCTACTTGAATTTGAACAACAACTGTGTGTGATTTTTGGACATTCACACCTACCTCAGTAATTAACTGAGCGTATTTTTTTAATAACGAATCAAAATTTGGTAACACCATGTATATTTCCTCCTAATTAAAAGTTATTTGTTTAAATACTAGCATAAGAAGCCTATTATAGCAATGAAGACAAAATTAGGAGATTAGACTTTAAAGTATGAAAAAAAACTTAAAAAATTACAAAAATATCATAAAATAATTTGTATTATCTAAAAATCATGATACAATTACTTGTAAATAGAAGAACAAAAAAGTTTTTTTATTATAAATATTGTGGATAAAAAAGGAAGGTGGATCTAGATGGCTAGACGGAAAACAATTACACGCGAGCACATTTTAAATGCAGCTCATGAAGTGGTCTCCACAGAAGGTTTCTCAGGTTTCACAGCACGAAATATTGCCAGCAAGATGAAAAGCTCGACACAACCGATTTATTTAGAATTTAAAAACATGGATGAGTTACGTGAAGCTTTTTTCCAAGAAGTAGAAACGTATCTTAGAGATGAAATTTTTAGTAAGGAAATTTCAGGTGACACAATCATTGATTTAACTTTAAACTATGTAGCGTTTGCTAAGAAAGAAAAAATGTTATTTAGAGCATTATTTGTAGAAGATCATGCTGATGGTAAGTTATTAAATGAATTTGGTTTTGAGATGTTTTTAGATCGAGCTAAAGGACGTCCTGAGTATGAAGGTATGAACGAAGAAACGCTGCACACAGCATTTTTAGGAAACTGGATTACAGCAACAGGATTAGCTTCATTAGCTACAAGTGGTCGTATGAATGCAACTGAGGAAGAAATGGTTCAAATTGTTAAATTAGTAAACAAGTCATTAAAGAACAATCCAAACTTTACTATTACAATGTAATAATAAATTTTAGGAATAATAATGTTCAATTAATGATGCATATATATGAGCGTTTGTTAATATATATATAACTAAAAAGTCGAATAAGTTATAATAAAAACAAAAAAGCCTCACTAGGTAGGCTTTTTTTGTTGCTTATTATTTATAATTTACTATGAGCGTCAATTAATTGTTGAGTGAAATTTTCTAAAGAAACAATATCATCTTCTTCAGCAGCTAATTCGATTTTAACAGAGTCAGCTCCCTTAGTAGCACCTGTTGAGGCAAAAGCCTTATCGAATTGATCAACTACTTGACAGAAGTACTCGTAGAAAGTATCGCCACTACCAACAACGCCATAAACTTTTCCAGTTAAATCAAGTTCTAATAGCTCCTCATGAAAATCAATAATTTCATCAGGTAACTCAAAATCATCATATGTATAAGAGGCAACAATACAAATATCAGCCTCTAAAAAATCCTCAGCATCTACTTGAGTACACTCGTTAACTTCTACTTCAATACCTTGTTCTTCCAAGCTTTCTGCAACAATATCCGCAATTTCTTCTGTATTACCAGTGAGGCTTGCGTAGACAATTTTAGCAACAGTCATAAAAAAGCTCCCTTCATAAGTCGATAGACTATGAAAATTATATCAAATAACTCAAAATTTTCAATGGATTTTGATTAGAGATAATTTGTTGTAACTAGAGCATTGTGCTAAAATAGGAGTGCTATTTAAGAGAAAGTGGGGAAATATAAATATGATTACATTAAAATCACCTAGAGAAATTGAAATGATGGCTGATTCAGGAGCTGTCTTAGCAAGTGTTCATCGCGCATTACGCGATTTTATTAAACCAGGAATTACAAGTTGGGATATTGAATTATTCGTTCACGATATCATTAAGAAAAATGATGCTATTGCCGCTCAAATTGGTTTTGAAGGCTATAAATATGCAACTTGTTGTAGTATTAATGACGAAATTTGTCACGGCTTCCCGAGAAAAGAAGTTTTAAAAGATGGAGATTTAATAAAAGTTGATATGTGTGTTGAGTATAAAGGGGCTATGAGTGACTCTTGTTGGTCATATGTAGTTGGAAAATCAACTCCAGAGATTGACCGTTTAATGGAAGTAACTGAAAAAGCATTGTACTTAGGAATTGAGCAAGCACAAGTAGGCAATCGTATTGGTGACATTGGTCATGCTATCCAAACTTATGTAGAAGGTGAAAACCTATCAGTTGTAAGAGATTTCATCGGTCACGGTATTGGACCAACGATTCACGAAGCACCACAAGTTCCTCATTACGGGGAAAAAGGTAAAGGATTACGCCTGAAGGAAGGTATGGTTATTACTATTGAACCAATGGTAAATACTGGTACTTGGCAAATGAAGATGGACAACAATGGTTGGACAGCTCGTACAAAAGACGGTGGATTATCTTGTCAATATGAGCATACATTAGCTATCACAAAAGAAGGTCCAAAAATCTTAACGTTACAAGACTAATAAAGGAGTAAAGAGATGCAAGCAAAGCAAGAAGAAAAAAGGCCCGATTGGAAAGAGTCTTTTAAAATTTTTATAGAGACTTTTCAACAGGCCGAAGTAAATATTTATGCGATAGTTATCACTTATTATTTACTTCTATCCTTTTTTCCCTTGCTAATTGCCTTGGGAAATATTTTACCCTTTTTAAATTTAAACACTGAAAATGTTTTACCTTATATTCAAGAATTGTTACCAGAAAAAGTTTATACAACCTTAAGTGAAACTATTACAAGTTTACTGACCACAAGTAGTGGTGGATTATTATCTATTTCTGCTTTAGGTACTTTCTGGGCAGTAAGTAAAGGGATCAACGGGATTCGAATTAGTTTGGATAAAGCTTACGGAGTTCAAAAAGAAAAACTCCAATTCTTAAGAAGATTGTTTTCATTCTTGATGGTATTTTTACTAATTCTAAGTATTTTTTTCCTATTATTAATCATGGGATTTGGTCAAACGATCCTTGAATATGTCTTACCGATTTTTGGTTTACCAGAAGAAATTTTAGTAACCTTTAAAACGTTAAGATGGCCATTAACATCTGCTGTCTTATTAGTAATTTTGATTATGTTATATTATTTTGTCCCCAGTGCGAAAGTACATTTTAGAACGATTTTGCCAGGTGCTATTTTTACCACGATTAGCTGGATGACAGTTACTCAATTTTACAGTATTTACATTAGTTATTTTTCAAAACGAATTAATAGCTACGGGGTGATTGGAAGTTTTATCTTCTTTATCTTATGGCTAAACATTGCATCGACTTTAATCATTGTTGGTGGGGTAATTAATGTCACTATTGAAAAATTAGTATATGGAGATATCTGTTCTAAGAGAAGTGTTTTAGGGGATTACATCGAATCTAAAATGAATGCAAGAGAACAAAAAGAAAAAGACGAGACGGACTCATAAGAGTTCGTCTCGTCTTTTGTTATTCAATCGATAATTGACTAACTTGTTTTAAATACTTGGCAATGGTTAGTTGTTCTTCTTTGGAAAAGGAATGAATAATTTTGAGATGCTCATTATTAATTTTTTCAATTAAATTGATTTGTACTTTATAAATAGCCTGTCCCTTAGGCGTTAACCGATAATTCACTTCTTTTAAATTTTCTTTTTTTCGAATTTCTTTAATTAAGTCTTCTTGAATAAGTCTTTTAGCGATACGAGAAACACCGCCTCGTGTCACATTCAAAGTATTGGCGATATCTGTTGCGTTTTGATTTAAGTCTTTAGCTATTTCAATTAATACCTGAATACTTAAAATAGAAAGTTTCTTAGCTGTTTCTTGTAGTTCAACTGATTCAATTTGATTGAGTAGCCACTGTTGGTTTCTTTCAAGAGGATCACCGTATCTTAAAAAGGTCATAGTTTCCATAATTGTATGTTCTGTTTGTTCCATGTGTGTCCACGTCCTTTAAAAAGTTGCTGCGAGTGTTGTTGCTTTACTTATTGCCGCATTTAGAATGTCCGTTGCCTTCTCAGGTGTTTCACTCATACCTTCAATATAAATACTTTCAATAGGTGTCACGCCGAAACGAAGCATGGTGTCATTTAAATATTGAGACCCTAAGTCAACTTTAATGTCAGGTTGATAATAACCGCCAGCTGCTTGAATATGTAAAGATTTTTTTCCTTTTAATAGACCAACTAGGCCATTTTCAGTGTACTTAAATGTTTTTCTCGCTACCGAAACTAAATCGATGTATTGTTTCATTTCAGCAGGAATAAAGTGATTGTACATAGGGTTAACAAATACATATTTATCATGATTAATAAATTCTTCCAACCAAGTATCATGTTTATCTATTAAGTGTTGTTGCTCAGAACTTAAAGTGTGGGTATCCGCTTTTTTCACTTTTAGCCAAGCATCAAGAGTTAAATCATTGATAGGTGGAACTTCATCTGTAAAAACATCTCTAACGGTAATAGTATCTGTTGGGTGTTCTTGTTGATAGGTATTCATAAAATGTTTTGCTACTTCAAGAGAGTAGGAAAATTGATTAGTTTTAGGGTGAGCTTGTATTAGTAGTAATTTAGCCATAAAATCCTCCTTAGTGAGAATTGCTCTCAATTAATAATAGCTAAACAATAGCTATATTTTGTTTACTTGTCAACAAAATATGAAAGAAAATAAAAAAGACTAACACTATTGTTTAGTCTTTTTGTTTTCTTTTTTTTGTTTTCTCTCTTTTAATACTTGTTCACGATATGCTTTATTTCCTATAAACTTAAATGAATCTAATAAGGGTTGTTTATCAACGCCAGTTAATCCAATTAATTCAATGAATATTTGAAGACCAAATAAACAAGCAATAGTTAAAAGAATCGTAGCTATGGTGTTAGTAAACATATAAAGCAGTGCAATCATTGAAAAAATCATAGCTAATGAATAGATGGTTAAAACAGCACCACGATGAGTAAATCCTAAAGAAAGTAATCGGTGATGTAAATGCATCTTATCAGCTGATGAAATTGGTCGATTGTTTAACCAACGACGAATCATTGCAAAAATTGTATCTGTGATTGGCACACCTAAAATAATTAAAGGTGTAATCAATGTGATTAAAGTGGCATTTTTTAACCCTTGAATGGATAAAACAGAAATTAAAAATCCAAGTAACAAGGCCCCAGTATCCCCTAAGAAAATTTTTGCGGGATAAAAGTTGAATGGGAAAAATCCTAACACACTCATTAATAAAATAAAAATAGTTAAAGGAACTTGTAGTTTAACGGCGCCAGTTGCTGAAGCAACGTACCCCACAATACCAATTGTCCCTAAAGCGATGATAGAAATACCAGAAGCTAGACCATCTAAACCATCAACTAAGTTAATCGCATTAGTTAAGGCTAAAATCCACAATATTGTAAATGGATAACTAAGCCACTCTAAAGGAATAGCACCAATATGAGGTAAGCTAATTGTACTGACGGTTATGTCAAAAACAAAACAGACATAGAGTGCAGCTAGAAGGACTCCAATAAGTTTTTGTTTTGGCTTTAATTCAAAAATATCATCAATTAATCCTGTTATAACGACTATTCCAGATGAAACAACTAGATGTAGTGCATATTTAAATGGAATTAAATCAGGAAAAAAGAATAAAACTGATATAGAAAAGGCAATATAGATTGCTAAGCCACCAGCCGTTGGCATAGATACTTTATTTACCCTTCTTGAATTAGGTTTATCTACAGCGCCTATTTTTAAGGCTAATTTCTTTATTAAAGGAGTTATTAAAAAAGCTAGGATCATTGTTAAAAATAAACGAAAAGCTACTTTTAAAATGAAATCCATAATATTTTACCTACTTTCGTAATTCATTGAACATTATACACGAATTGAATGTACCAAACAACGCCAAACTTATTAAGGAATTCTTTAAAGTCATTAAAAAAATGGATATTTACTATTTTTGAAAGATTCACTATGTTATACTAGCAAAGATAATTGAAAACGTAGGAGTTTTGACATTGGATAGAAATAAAGAACATAATAAAACAGAATCAGATGTAACTAATGAAGAAAGCTATAGTCAGCTGAATAACCGTAAAAAAAGAAGAAACAAACAAAAGAAAAGTAATTCAGTCTTAGGTGTTGTAGGCAAAACAGTAACGATTGTTGTACTAGTAGCGATTTTGTCAGGTATTGTATATTTTGTAAAAGGTCTAATGGATACGAATGACTTTTTAAATAATTCATATGCCCCAAGAAAATCTGCAAATGCTGAAAACGATAATATTGATGTTCAGAAAGATCCTATATCTATATTAATTTTAGGATTGGATGACAATAGTGAGAGAGAACTAGGGAGTGCTAGAACAGACTCAATGCTTCTTTTAACGATTAACCCATTAGATGAGTTAGTTAATATTGTCAGCATACCTCGTGATACGTATACAGATATTGTTTCAGAGGACTATACAGGAAAAGATAAAATCAACTCTGCATTTGCTTATGGTGGTATTGATTCCACGATAGACTCAGTGGAGAAGTTACTAAATGTGCCAATTAATTATTATGCGACAGCAGATTTTAAAGCCTTTGAAGACATAGTAGATGCATTAGGTGGTGTTGAAATTGACGTGCCATTTACTTTAACGGAGCAAAACGCTAAAGGGAAAAAAGTAGTTGAATTAAAAGAAGGGCGTCACAACTTAAATGGTGAAGAAGCTCTTGCTTTTGCTAGAACGAGATACGTTGATAACGATATCGAACGTGGTAAACGTCAGCAACAAGTATTGGAAGCTATTGCTAAGAAAGCGATGGACATTGGAACAATTACCAAATACAAACGTATCTTAGAAGCTTTAGATGGCCATATTAAAACAGACATGCCTTCTAATAAAATTTTATCAGTGGCTCAATCTGGTTTAACGAAAGATTATAAGTTTAATTCATATGCTTTTTCTTGGATGAGTTATGATTATGCACCTTACGGAGAAGCAATTAGTATGGTTGGTTTACATCAAGATAGTGTAGAGTACATCTCTCATAAATTACGCTTGTCATTAGGATTAGACGAAGAGGATGAGCGAGATAAGCCTGGTTTTAAATTTGAAACAAATGGTATTGTAGATCCACGAACATTTCCAAATGATGGAATGGCCTACATAAATTAAAATTAAAAAGACAAAAGGGAGGAAGCAAGTTGGTTTGTTTTTCTCCCTTTTGATGCATATTAAAGACTAAGAATCTTATAAAAATATCAGAGAATTTTGAAAAAAAGTGAAAATTAGTGTAAAATCTCTATGAGGTTTCAATGAAAGAAAGATAGGATGAGACAATTTTGAAACAAGAAGAAAATGTAAAAGTTGAACTTAAAATGATTACAAAAGAATTTGATCTTTATAAAAAGAAATCAGATAAAGTAAAATCTTTATTCAGGTTTTCTGGTAAGAATATCCCTCATTTTTGGGGATTAAAAGGAATCGATTTAAAGGTTTATTCTGGAGAAGCAGTTGGTTTAATTGGAATTAATGGTTCTGGTAAATCAACATTATCAAATATCTTAGCAGGGATTATTCCACAAACAACAGGCCAAATGACAATTAATGGTGAAACTTCGATTATTGCCATCGGAGCTGGATTAAAACCACAATTAACAGGTCTTGAAAATATTCGTTTAAAATGTTTAATGAGTGGCTTTACTAATGAAGAAATTGATGACATGTTAGATGATATTAAAGCCTTTGCTGATTTAGGAGATTTTATCGACCAGCCAGTAAAAAACTATTCAAGTGGTATGAGGTCACGTTTGGGATTTGCTATTGCAGTCCATCACAATCCAGATGTCCTAATAATAGATGAGGCATTATCAGTAGGTGATGATACTTTCTACCAAAAATGTGTGGAGCGTATCTTCCAATTTAAAGAGCAAGGAAAAACAATTTTCTTTGTATCCCACTCATTGCCCCAAATCCAATCACTATGTGATAAGGTAGCTTGGATTCATTATGGAGACTTAAGAGAATACGGTGAAACAGAAGAAGTAGTAAAACATTACAATGAATTTATTAGTTGGTTTAGAACGCAATCAGCAGCTGAGAAAAAGAAATATCAGGACGATTATAAAAAACAGCAAAAAGACTTTAATTTAGATAAATTAAAGGAATCAGCAGAAGCTAAAGGTCATTCACCTGAAGTGATTAAAGGACCTAAGATTGGTAAGATGTCAATTTTTACTAAAGCATTATTAGTGCTTATTATTATTTCAATGGGATTTTTAGGAACTATTAGTGTCAAAAATAAATCCTTTAAATCATTCTTTGCAAGTGATGATGTGAAAATTGAACAAGTTCAAAAGAGTCAAGATAACCATTTAACAGCAAAGGTAAATGATGGATTTGATAACTAGTTTATTAAAAAGTGGTTATATGTCATTTTTACAAATGTGGTCATCTATCTTTGTAAAAAGTAAAACAAAAAAACAAGTTGTTTTTTTAATGAGTTTTCCTAATAATAATACGTATCTTTTGGATGAACTGAGTAAAGAATTTGATGTAATTGTGTATTACTCAAAGACAAGTCAATTGACTGATGAATTTATTAGTCAGCGCAAAGAAGTAATCTTTAAGAATCTGTCCACATTTTCAGGATTGCTTAAAGGAGTTCAAGACATTACACGAAGTCAAATAACTATATGTGATAATTACTTTCCGTTGCTAGGTGCTGTAAAAAAAGCAGAGGATAGATATATTTTCCAAATTTGGCATGCCACTGGTGCGATAAAAAACTTTGGTATGTTAGATAAACAATATGATAGTAAAAGTGAGCAGGATAAAAGGCGGTTCTTGTCAGTGTATCACTCGCTTGATTATTATGTTGTAGCATCACCTAAAATGGGTGAGGTTTTTATGAATTGTTATGGGGCAAAAGAAAATCAAATGCTTCATTTGGGTTTTCCAAGAACGGATTCTTTATTCGATTTGCAACTTAAAGAAATCAAAAACAAGAAAAGAATTGTTTATTTACCCACTTATAGAGAAAATCAGCAAACCTTATTTCCTTTAGAAATTAATTCTTTAGAAAACGAATTTGCTAAAGAATATGAGTTGTTAATTAAAGTTCATCCTCATATTGAAGAGTTAGTTCAAAATCAAGATAATTCAGATTTTGTAAAATGGCAGCCGATTGAAACGACAGAAGAGTTAATTGCTACTGCAGATATACTGATTACTGATTATTCGTCAGTTGCTTTTGACTATTCGTTAATACATGACAAAGGAAAGTTGCTTTTTTATTGGTATGATGAAGAAGAGTACCAAAAAGTAACGGGCATCCAATCTGGGGTAAAAGAAAGTTTACCAGGAGAAATTTGTTATACAACAGAGTCAATCATTGAAGCAATTAAGAAAGATGACTATATGGATTTTTCTGATTTTAACAAACAGTGGAATACATTCAACAATGGTCAATCAAGTGAGAGGCTTATCAGATATTTGAAAAAGTTAGGTGATTAATATTGTCTAGTAAGACAGAAACAATTTTGGGTGTTCCAATTGATTTGATTTCAGAAGATGAGATTATTAATCAATTACCAGTCTATATAAAAGAGAAGAAAAAAATGACTCTAACGAGTATCAATCCACAAATTCTTTTAGTTTCAGAAAAAAATGCAAACGTGAGAAATTTTTTAGTGAATTCTACACATCGTTTTCCTGATGGCATAGGTGTTGTGAAAATATCAAAGTGGTCCAAAGGAAATATCAAGAAGCGAATTGCAGGTATTGATATTATGACTCGTGTGTTGGAGTATGCAGATAAAGAAAATGAAGTGGTTTATTTCTACGGTGCAAGTAAAAAAGTTTTAGAACAAGCTGTTACTAACATTTCTAAATCGTACCCTGGAATAGTAGTTGGTGGATACTTAGACGGTTATACCAAATATAGTGATCAAGAGATGATTAAGAACATTAATAACTCTGAAGCTGAAATACTATTTGTTGCTCTTGGTTCTCCAAAGCAAGAAGAATGGCTAAGTAAAAACATGGATCAATTAAATTGTCATGTTTTTCAAACAGTCGGAGGCAGTTTAGATGTCTTTAGTGGCTATGTCAAAAGAGCACCTGATTTTTGGATTAAATTAAATTTAGAGTGGGTGTATCGCTCATTAAGCAATCCAAAGAGAATGTATCGAATTCTTCAAATTCCGCAGTTTGTTGTGCGAGCTTTACATTGGAATTTGAAAAACAATAAACAATAAAAGTTGAGAGGTAATTTAAAGTGAACGATGTAAAAACAATATTGTTAGAACAAGTAAATAACTTCGGAATCATTCGTCGTATTTCAAAATATGAAGAGAAGTCAACATATCAAAGTCATTATTTAGGACTTATTTGGCAGTTTTTAAATCCTGCTATTCAGATTGGAATTTATTATGTTGTATTTGGTTTAGTTGTAAACCAAGGAAGAGAAATGGAAGGTGTGCCATTTATTGCGTGGATGTTAATGGGGTTAGTTCCATGGTTCTTCATCAACAGCTCAATTTTAGGAACATCTAATAGTATTTATGCACAAATTGGAATGGTTTCAAAAATGAAATTTCCAGTGAGTATTTTGCCATCTATCAACATGTCGAGTAACTTTGTTAGTTATCGTGCAATGATGCTATTATTGATTGGTATGCTATTTTATTATGATGTACCTGTTACTATTTATTGGTTACAGTTTTTCTATTATTTTGCTTGTATGATTATCTTCTTATTTGCATTTGGTATTTTAAATGCAACTATTACTGTTTTGGTAAGAGATTATCATATTATGCTTCAATCAATTCTTAGATTATTATTTTATTTCTCTGGAGCTATTTGGGATATTGAAACAATGACTCAATTCCAAGGAATGCAAACATTTACTAAAATATTACAATTAAATCCAATGTATTATATTATCAGTGGATTTAGAGATACTTTCTTATCTAAACAATGGTTCTGGGAAAAAGGAACTCATACAATGTTCTTTTGGTTAGTTGTATCATTATTATTAATAGTTGGTTCACATCTACATATGAAATTTAGAACAAGATTTGTTGATTTTATTTAATTAAGAAAATAAGGAAGAGACTAATGGTAAAAAAAATAGCGATAAAGATCTTTCATATAATCTGCCAAATAGTTTATAAGGTATCAGGTTGGTTTGTAAAAGATAACAGAATTTACTTTGAAAGTTTTCATGGTAAACAATATAGTGATAGTCCTCGTGCTATTTATGAGTATATGAAAAAAAATCATCCTGAATATGAATTAATTTGGGGAGTTAAAAAAGGGTTTGAAAGTATCTTTATTGAAGAGGATGTTCCTTACGTTCATCGTTTAACCTTACAAGGTATGTATCTAATGGGGAGTTCAAAACATTGGGTGATTAATACAAGGATGCCAGATTGGATGATTAAGAGTAAAAAAACAACTTACATTCAAACTTGGCATGGAACGCCTTTAAAAAAATTAGGATTGGATATTGAAAATGTCAAAATGCCAGGCATTTCTACAACAGAGTACCGCAATAATTTTTCTAAAGAAACAGCAAGATGGGATTATCTGATTAGTGCTAACTCTTACTCAAGTCAAATTTTTAAAAGAGCGTTTAACTTCCCTAATACAATGTTAGAATCAGGATATCCTAGAAATGATGATCTGCTTAATATAACTGATACAGAATATTTAAGGGAAAAACTAAAAATTGACGCATCCAAAAAAATTATTTTATATGCACCGACTTGGCGAGATAATCAATTTTATAAACAAGGATCATATAAATTTGAGTTACCTTTTTCAATTACAGATTTTACTAAAAAATTTGGTGAAGATGCAGTTCTGTTAATAAGAATGCATTATTTAGTTTCTGAGAGTTTAGATTTCAGTCAATTCGATGGTAAGGTACTTGATGTCTCAACTTACCCAGATATGAGAGAGTTACTTTTAGTTTCTGATTTACTAATAACTGATTATTCTAGTAGTTTCTTTGATTACGCTCTTAGAAATCAACCGATTTTATTTTATATGTTTGATAAAAAAGAGTATGAAGATGTTACACGAGGAATGTATTTTGATGTAAAAGATAGATTACCTTGGCCAATTGTAGTGAGAGAAAAAGAACTATTCAATTACATTTCTTCATTCTTGAAAGGTTCAAATAGAATCAACGAAGAGAAATTAGTTCAATTTAAAACTGATTTTAATGATTTTGAAAAAGGAACTGCTTGTCAGCAAGTTGCTGATATTATAACTAAGAAATAAAAATAAGTTAACTTTATAAAGGATGGAAAAAATGATAAGTGTTGTAATTCCTTGCTATAACTCTGAGAAATATTTAAAGGAGTGTTTAAATAGTATTAAAGAGCAATCTAATAAAGATGTGTTAAAATTAATCGAAGTTATCATCGTAAATGATGGTAGTATTGATATGACAGAGCAGATTGCTAAACAATATGTAAATGAAGCACCTGAATTATTTAAATATTACTCTATTGAAAACAGTGGTGTTTCTAGAGCAAGGAATTATGGTTTATCCAAAATTTCAACCGAATCTAAGTGGATTTCTTTTATTGATTCAGACGATAAAGTAAGTGAGTCTTATTTTGAAGAAAGTATCAATTTTTTTGAGAATCATCCAGATATCAAAATAGCTGTTACGCCAATTCAGTATTTTGGGATAGATAATAAAGAACATTCTCTTAATTGGCGCTTTAAAAAAGAGTTGTCAGTTATTAATATAGAAGATAACCCAACGTTTCTTCACTATAATATAGGTGGTTCATTCGTTAGTAAAAGATTATTAGAGTCTGAAAAAATGAAATTTTCAGAAAAACTATCCTTTTGGGAAGACGCCTTATTTTTGAATACGATTATCTTAAAAACACAACAATATGGTTTAATTGCCAAAGGAATGTATTACTACCGAAAAGAAGAAAATGACTCTCTTGTAAATACATCTTGGCAAACTTCAGCCAGATATGATGAATTATTTACAGAAGGGTATCTTTTATTGTTTAAGAAGAGTAAAGTTAAATCTGGTTATGTTCAAAGATATTTCCAGTATTTAATTTCTTACCATCTGAAACTTTTTTTTATTGAAAAAAATAAAGAAGTTGTATCAGAATTTCTACTAACTCATCAAACAAATTTTGATGAGTTAGTAAATGAATCGTTAAAAGAAATTGAAAACGAAGTTTTAATAGAACCAATTGAAACTAAGTTCAATGATGTTTATTGGTATCTATATAGTAAAAAAAATGGCAGTCCAAATAAATTGATAATGCATGACTCCTTTGTAGAAAAGAATAATAAAATCATTATTGAACATAAACAGCATTACGAATTATATGTTTCAGTAGCTTCTAAAGAAGAAGTTACTGATATAACAATTACTTATTCTTTTTTATTAGGATTTAAACGACATGTTAAGGTTACAGATCACTTAAATCAATACGGACTAGATAAAATTACTAACTTCGTTATGTTGAGACAAACAATGCCTAAATATTATTTGGGTACAATTATGAATATAGCAGTAAAAACTAATGAAGTGGTCTTTTCAAGACGACTTGGAATTGGTAAATATTTAGGAGGTTTTACTTTTGGAAAAAATTAATTATCAGGTATCGATAATTATACCAATATACAATGTAGAGGATTATTTAGCTGAGTGTATTGACTCAGTCATTAAACAAACAGAATTCAAAAAAAGTAAGGTGCTATTAATTAATGATGGTTCTCCTGATAAAAGTGGAGAGATAGCTAAATCTTATGCAGATAAATATGACAACATTTTTTATTATGAAAAACAAAATGGAGGACTATCTTCTGCAAGAAACTACGGTATGAAGTATGTTGATACAGATTTTGTTATGTTCTTAGATTCAGATGATTTGTTACCTCATGATGCAGTTGCTAATTTATTAGGTATGATTAAATCTGATCCTGAATTAGAAATCGTTATGGGTGATTTAGAAATGTTCCCAGTTAAAACACCTAAATATCTATGGAAGTTTAGCTTTGGTTACGGGGATTTTATTATGGATGATTTATCTAATAATCCAGAAATACTATCAGCTCCATCTGCATGTAATAAAATTTTTAGAGTATCTTCGTTTTTAGAGCATGATGTTATGTTCCCAGAAGGGTTACATTTTGAAGATGCCTATGCCATTATCCCGATGATGTTAAAAGTGAAAAAAATAGGTATCTGCGATAAAGTTGTTTATTTATATCGTGAAAGAGAAGACAACAGCTCAATTATGGATGGAATATTCCAACGTAAAAAATCTTATCTTGACCATTTAACCGTCAATGAGCATATCAAAGAAATTTTAGATGAAAACAGTTCAGAAGAATTAACTCACATGATTTATAATTTTATAGTTAGAACTTATACTGGTTTTTTAATTCGTATTCCAAGTTCATCTCTTTTCACTATTGAGGAAAAGAAGGACTTATTTGAACGTTTAAAAAAACTGTTTGCAGGAATACCTCAAGTTGTAGAGGAACGTTATTTAGATACTGGAATTAAACGAATTTTGTTAATATCATTGTTAATCAATGATTTTGAGTTATTCTTAAATCCAAGAGTGACAGATCCAGGAGTTAATATATTAAAAAATAAAGCAAGTACATATTTTGATAATAAATACCCAGTTGAATTTACTTATAATTTTATGGTAGAAGAGTTGGAATTTAAAGATAACCATATTGAGTTATTAGGACAACTAAACTCAAATATGTATTACCCAGATGATGAGCTTGGTAATCGTGTTAACTTTAAACTAAATACTGGAGAAAATACAATACCTTTAAAAGCAACTTATTATAAACGCTTTGATAAAAAAGTATTAACTAAAGATGAGTTTTATTGGGGAATTAAGCTTGAAATTCCATATGATAAAATTAAAAATGAATTGGCTGAGTACACAGTTATCTCAGAAGTAAGAGATTTATACTCTGGAGATAAAATGGTTTCTAAAGTGTCAGGTGGCCCATACTTAAATAAACGTCAGGGTTTCCGTGATTTAGGAAACGGAAGAAGAGTTCGTTTCACAACTTTTGGTGGATCTAACTTTGTCAGATTTAATATTACTAAGAGTTCTAAAATTGAAACATTTAAATATAATATGGAAAAGATATTTAAATCTAAAACGGAACTTCAAGTCGGTGCTAAAATGCGTTTAATGTATTGGGCATCAAGACCATTCTTAAAACATAAAGATATTGTGTTGATAGCAGAAAGAACCGATACCTATCAAGATAACTCGTCTGTTTTATTTGATTATGTTTCTGAGAAGCATCCCAATTTACCTATCTATTATTTAATAGACAAAAAAACAGAAGCTTACAAAAAAATAAAAAATAAAAAAAATGTCATTGAAATTGATTCCTTAAAACACTATATGTATTTATTAAATGCTAATGTTTTAGTCAATGCTTATGATATTGACACGTATATGATTCCAACATCATATACTAAATCAGCCTATTACCGTTTATTTGGAGATTTGCTAAACTATAAACGATTGTTCTTACAACATGGTATCTCTTACAATGATGTTTCTTGGGGATTAAGTAAACCAAGAGTAGGTAACGATAAAGTAGTAGTCTCAAATAAAAATGAAGAAAACTTTTTTATTGAAAAAGCAGGTTACCAACCTGAAAATATGTTACGAACTGGTTTTACAAGATATGATCGTTTAACACCTCATATTGAGAAGTTTAATGAAGAAAAAGTTATTTTATTAATGCCAACATGGCGTGATGATTTCGCTAAAAAATCATACTTAAAAAATGATGTCGGTATTTCAAATAAAGATTTTGTTCAAACTGCGTATTATAATTTTTATAATGACTTAATGAATGATGACCGTCTAGTTGCTTACCTAGAAGAAAACAATGTCACTTTAAAAGTTTACTTACATTATGAGTTAAATGACAAATTAAACTTATTTAAAGTAACTTCTGATCGTGTGAAAATAATTCCAAATGGACAAGAAAGTGTCCAAAAATTATTAATCACATCTGACCTGTTAATTACAGATTATTCATCTGTATTCTATGATTTCTTATATATGAGAAAACCAGTTGTATTTACACCTTTTGACTACGAAGAATTTTATAGTAAGCATTACAAACATGGTTACTTAAATATCTTAGATGAAAGACTTGGAAGAGCAGTAAATCAAGTAGACGATGCTGTTACAGAGGTTATTAAAACATTGGATAATGGTTGTCAATTATCACCAGAAGTTCAAAGAAATATTGCGGAAGACTTTATTTATAAAGTTAATAATAGCAATGAAGCAATATTAGAAGAAATTCAAAATCTTATAAAAGAATCAAAAAAAAAATAAGCTAACAAGGAGGATAAAAAATGTCAAAAATATTAATCACTGGTGGAGCTGGATTTATCGGTTCTAACTTAGCCAAAGAATTAAACGAAGGTAATGAAATTATTGTAGTTGATGATTTAAGCATGGGGGCAGTGGCAAATATTGCTACCTTATCAAATGTTAGATTTATTGAGGAAAATATCTTAAATAAAGAATTTATGGATGATCTGTTGGTGAAAGAAAACTTTGACTATATTTATCATCTAGCAGCTGTAGCTAGCGTAGCTGACTCAATTGAGAGACCAATTGAAACTCATGAGGTTAACTTTACAGCAACATTAAACATTTTAGAGTGTTTAAGACAAATGGAAAATAGAAACTTAAAGAGATTGGTATTCGCTTCATCAGCTGCAGTATATGGTGATGAAGAAACGTTACCAAAGGAAGAGTTTTCGGTTATTAAACCTTTAACACCTTATGCAATCGACAAGTTTGCCTCTGAAAAATTTGTTTTAGCATATAATAACTTATACGGTGTTCCAACAAGTGCCGTAAGATTCTTTAACGTTTTTGGACCTAATCAAAACCCAGCATCACCTTATTCAGGTGTTATTTCAATTGTTGTAGATCGTTTTGAAAGAAAAATCAAAGGGGAATCTTCAACCTTTACATTGTTTGGAGATGGCATGCAATCTAGAGATTTTATCTATGTTAAAGATGTGGTAAATGCTCTTCAAACAGTAGCCAACTCAGAAAATTCTTTAGGTGAAGTCTTTAATGTTGGAAATGGGAAAGAAACAACATTGAACGACTTAATTTCAGGTGTTTCTTCTATTCTAGAAACAGAAGTTGAAATTATAAAAGAAGCAGAACGTGAAGGCGATATTAAGCGTTCAGTAGCAAATGTAGAACGTTTATTAGGTTTAGGATTTAAGTCAAAATATACAGTGAATGAAGGTTTAAGAGAGTATTTAGTTAGTTTAAACTTAATTTAATCAAAATGAAGAGGTTGGCCATAAGGTTAACCTCTTTATTTTTATTTTTTTTATTTTTTTGAAGATTTTTATATTTATTAGGTTATTTATTAAATAAAAAAAGAAGATGAGTATTGTAATTAATCTATGTTAAAATGTAATAGGATAAAAAAGAGTGATGAGGAGAATAAACAATTGAAAAAGAAAAAGAGAATTAGTGTTTTAGTTCTAGCTATGCTGTCTTTAGGACTAACTAACATATCTTACGCAGAAGATGTAACTGAATTACTAAAAATACCAGATGAGTTAGTCAGTGATTTAACTCAAGAAGATTTAGAAAAAGCAGTAGGAGCTGATGGGTTAGGTGAGAGAAAGCAAGAAGTTGAGTACGGCCCAGTAGCTCCATTTGGTTTCAAACAAAGAGCGTCATTTGAAAATGTAAATGCTTATATCTTAAAAAATAAATTTTCTAATCCTCCAATTGTACGAGATTCTAGATATGGTTCTACCTATGTATCTAACTATAAACATAATCGTCCAATTGGAGTAGTTGTTCATGAAACAGCGAATCCTGGTTCTACTATTGAAGGTGAAGTAAATTTTATGTTTAATAATCAACATAATGCTTTTGTTCATGCTTTTACAGATAATCGTAAAGTTATTGAAACAGCACCAACAGAATATCTTGCGTGGGGAGCTGGACCAAAAGCTAATCCATATTACATGCATATTGAATTAGTTGAAGAAAATACTTTTGATAAATTTGCTCGTTCAGTAAATAATGATGCGTTTTGGATTGCCAAGCAATTATTTGAGTGGGGACTACCTGTTATTAGTGCTGAAAAAGACGGTGTTGGAACAGTTATAAGCCATTATTCAGTATCTATGTTTTTAGGTGGAACAAACCATGTAGACCCAATTGGTTATTTTGCTCAATGGGGATACACAATGGATGAATTTATTGAATTAATAAATATTAAATATAATGAGATTCAGCGTAATAATAAACAAAATGCGAAAGTTATTGAAGAAACCGATTTAGATCAAACAAGAAAGATTGTTAACAACAGTTATTCAATGTACACATTACCTTACAATACGCCAGGTTCGACTTATGTGAAACCTGTAAGTGCAGCACATAATGTGGGAGATACTGTAAAACTAACTAAATTAGTTAAAACAAATGAAAATGTAAGAGCTTATCAAATTGATAACGGACTTTATGTTGATTATCGTGCTTTCCAAATGCCAGCTGACATTGTAGTTGATGAAAAAATGAATGAAATCTTTAAAGTCAAAGATGCTGGTTATTCGATTTATAGTGCACCTTATGGCACTGAGTACAGTACTTATCTAGGAGTATTAAATAGTAAAGTAAAAGTTAATGATGAAGTGAGAGTTACAAGATATGTAGAAACTTCTGAAAAGGTTAAAACTTACTATATTGAGTCAATTGGTTGGGTTAATACTCAGGCGTTAAGAACACCTGCTGATATTATTCAAAATCAACCCCTTAACCAAACAATGAAAGTCAAAGATAGTGGCTATTCAGTTTATAGTAAACCATATGGCACTAAAGGAGCGACTCATCAAGGAGCACTAAGCAAATATCATAATACAAACTCATCAGTTAATATTATTGGTTACGCTGAAACAAGTGAAGGTGTTAAAGTCTATCAAGTCAAAAATGTTGGTTGGGTAGATACAAGAGCCTTTTCAGAATTTGCAACTATTACAAGTGAAACACCAATGAATCAAACTCTACAAGTGAGAGATGGCGGCTACTCAGTTTATACAACACCATACAATACGCCGAACTCTGAAAGAAAAGGAAGTTTAAATCAATTCCATAAAAATGGCAGCCATGTAGTTGTTTCAAAATATGCAGAAACAAGTGAAGGTGTGAAAGTCTATTATATTAATGGAACAGGTTGGATAGATACACGAGCGTTTAGTGAAGTTGATCAAGTAGTTGAACAAGAAGAGTACACAGATAAATTATTTAAAGTCAAAGATGCAGGTTATTCAGTATACACAGAACCATACGGTACGTTAAACGCAACTCGTAAAGGTGCTTTGTCTAATTTTTATAAAAAAGATAGTGTTGTTGAAGTAACTAAATTCGCAAAAACAAGTGCTGATGTAAATGTTTACTATATTACTGGTGTAGGTTGGGTAGATATTAGAGCTTTAGAAGAACTCGATACAATCACTCGAAAAGAAATATATGATCATGAAATGACGGTTACGATTAAAGATGCAGGTTACTCAGTTTACAGCGAACCATACGGCACAGCTGGTGCAGAATTTAAGGGAGCATTATCTAAATTTGAATCAACAGGAACTAAGGTCGTTGTGACAGAATATGTTGAGACAAGTGCTAATGTCAAAGTTTATCATGTTTATGGTATAGGTTGGGTAGATATCAGAGCTTTTGAAAAAGAGTTACCTGTATTAGAAAATATCATGACTGAAGAATCAACTAGTATAGAAGAAACTAGTGAAATGACTTTTGAAACACAAGAAAAGATAACAGAACAAACTGAAGCAGAAATTCATGAAAGTAATGAAACACAAGCTTCAATTTCAAGTGCTGAATAAAATGATTAGTCTATAGATGGAGGGTTTAGAGATGAAAAAGAAAATGTTAAATGTTTTTGCTTTAAGTTTCAGTGCTCTTTTATTAGCTTCATATCCTGTAAAAGCTAGTGAAACGACAAGTAGTACAACTAGTTTTGACGAGGTATTAAGTCCTAATCTAGAAGTTGAAGAAATTAATCAACAGATGAGAGTTGTTGACACTGATTATTCTGTTTATAAAGAACTAGACTTTAATGAGGAAAATATACTTCCAACTAAATTAGAGTTAGATGCTATTTTTGACGTTGATCAAAAATATATTAATTTAGCAGAAAATAAAGTTTATTATCATATCAAAGACTTAGGTTGGTTAGTGGAAGATGCGCTGAAAGAGGAATTAGTAATAGATTCTATTTCTGAAGAAGAGGAAGAAATAACATCTGAGGAAGAAAACTTTGCTCAAATTATTCACGAAGAAGTAAAAGATGAGCTATTAAAAGTAACAGACACTGGTTATTCAGTCTATTCAGAACCATATAATACCAAAGGGGCTGAATATAAAGGGACAGTTGCTAATAAATTTAAGCTAAATGATACAGCTCGTATTATAAAGTATGTAGAGACTAGTGATGATGTAAAAGTTTATTTAGTTGAAGGTTTAGGTTGGGTTAATACTAATGCTTTTACAGAATTTGCAACGATAACTTACGAAGAAGAATTATCAAAATATATGAATATTAAGGATGGTGGTTACTCGGTCTTTTCACAGCCGAGTAACACTGCCAATGCTAAACGAGAAGGAACTTTAAGGGAGTTACATCCTAATACAACAGCCAAAATCACTAAGTATGCTGAAACAAGTGAAGGCGTAAAAGTCTACTTAGTAGAGAATATTGGCTGGGTAAGTACTAATGCTTTTACAGAGTTTGCTACAATTACGCATGAGGAAGTCATTTCTAAAAAAATGAGAATCGTTGATGGCGGTTATTCAGTCTTTTCAGAGCCAAGTAACACACCTTTTTCAATTAGAAAAGGAAGCCTTAAAGAATTAAAAGGCTCAAACGGAACAGTTGAATTAACTAAGTATGTTGAAACTAGTGAAGGTGCAACCGTTTATTTGGTAAAAGATGTTGGATATGTTCACATCAATGCTTTTGATGATTTTGCTGAAATAGCCACAAAAACCAATATGAACCAAACGTTAAAAGTAACAGATGGAGGTTATTCAGTATATAGTCAACCTTATAATACTGTTGATTATATGTATAAGGGAAGTTTAGGACAGTTTAAACCAGTTACAAGTGCGGCTAAGATAACTAGTTATGTGAAGACAAGTGAAGGTGTAGAAGTTTATTTTGTAGAAGGAGTCGGGTGGGTAGACACAAGAGCCTTTGGAGAATTTGCGACTATTAGTAAACAAAATGCAATGAATAAACAAATGTCTGTTTTAGATCCGGGTTACTCAGTTTATACAGAACCTTATAATGTTGAAAACTTTAAGCGAAAGGGAAGTTTAGGTCAGTTTAAAGCTAAAAATAGTCAAGTTAAAGTGACGAGCTATGCTGAAACAAGTGAAGGCGTAAAAGTCTACTTTGTAGAAGGAATTGGCTGGGTAGATACAAGAGCGTTAACAGACAGAACTGTCATTACTAAAGAAATCATTAAACTTGAGCGTGCCAAAGTAATTGATGCGGGTTACTCAGTTTATTCAAAACCTTATGGAACAGAAGGAGCGAAATACTTAGGTACTCTTAATCAATTCCATAAAAAAAATAAAATGGTAAATCTAACTCGCTATGTTGAAACATCACAAGGTGTCAAAACTTATTATGTTAGCGGGGCAGGTTGGGTAGATTATCGTGCTGTGAGAGTTCAACCAGGTGTTGCAGAGTATCTAGGAACAAGCAAAGATAAATTACTAAGAGAACTAACCTCTCAAGAGCATACTAATTACTATTTGGGAACTCCATATAAATCATTGTCATCTTCACCTTACAATTCGAATGGAATTATGAGTCCTAACGGAGATATCAAACCAGGATTTGGCCCAGGAATGAATTGTACAGGATTTGTAGCCTATCCACTTAAAAAAGTCGGTGGTGATATGAACCGAATTACTAATGTTGCAAATGCTTGGGGTGGAATTGGAAATGGTTATAACTGGCGAGATGCTTTAATGCAAAATACCTCATATTATGAATTTGGTTCAATAAGTGCTTTATTGAACAGTGGTCAAGCAAGTAAAGGTGATATAATTTACTTCGAACCTGTCTATACAGATCCTTATTTTGATTGTCATTTAGGTTACTTCTGGGGTAATAATCCAAGAGAAAATCGTATTTGGCACTCAACAGGACCAGGAAACAATATTTCTCATATCTATTCAGGAACGCGTTTTAGTAAAATTATGTTGTTTAAAATGTAATTTTATCATTACCACTTAAATTAAGGGACATATTGATAAAAAACATGTAAATAAACATAAAAAATATTTTGTTTATTATAATAGCTGTAAAAATGTAATTCTGAGTGTTTTTTAATTTGAAAAATGCTATAATAATCAAAGTACACAAAAATATAAATAACTAAAACTTACTACTTTTAAGATAGTATCATGTTAAATATGAGTGAGTGTTTCTGTTTGTTTTGTTAATAAATAGAGCATAAATTGAGAAAAATATAATAGTTAAGAGAAAAACGTTGAAGAAGAACAAGTTTAGTTATTATATATTTTCAAATGGTCAAATAAGCCTTTTGTACAAATACTGTTTTTGGAGGAAATGATGGAAGAGACAATTAGTTTACAGGAAATATTTAGTTTATTAAAAAAGAAAGCAGCATTAATTATATCAATGTTTTTTATCGGGATTGGAATCTCAGCTATTATTACATTTTTAGTTATTACGCCTAAATATAGTGCGACTTCACAATTAATTGCCACTTCGCAAAATAAAGATAATAATGTCAGTACTGATAACATTAATAGTAACTTAATGATGATTAATACCTATAAAGACTTTATTAAAAGTAGTGTTGTAACGGAAGCGGCTAAGGAACAATTGGCGGAAGACATTGCTTTTAATGGGTCAGCAGAAGATGTTAAAAATATGATTAGTATTGAACAAGCTCAAAGCTCTCAAATGTTTTCAATTGTTGTGACATCTGAAAACCCTAATGAAGCAGCTATTGTTGCTAACGTAGTTGCAGATATTTTTAAAGAAAAAGCTAAAGATTACACAGAAGCAGATAAAGTATCGATTATTTCAGCAGCGGAGCCATCAAAAAATCCGGTATCACCTAATAAAAAAGTGAACTTGGCTATTGGTGGTGTTTTAGGGCTGATTGTGGGAGTTGGTTTAGCATTACTTTCACAATTATTTAACAGAACTGTTAAATCAATGGAATTTGTGTCTGAAACCATGAATTTACCTATATTAGGTCATATTCCAATTGTTGTAGCCAAAGAATTAAAAGATTTACAAAAACATCAATTAAAAGCATTAGAGGAAATCAATTTAGTAACTGAATCTGTTGAAACAGAGTTTAGCTTTGATGATGAGGAAGATGGATTAAATCAAGATTTATCACTTCTAAATGCAGATGGAGACCTAGAAGAAACAATTGATTTAACTGAAATTGCTATCAACCATATCGATTTATCCAATATGGAAAAAAATAACACGACATCTGGATTAAGTCGTTGTGATCGTGTTAAATAAGACTTGTAAGGAGAGTTTAGATGAGTAAAAAAAATAAACAAAAATCAAAATTACTAAATCCAGAAGCAGCAACTCTGTTTACTGTGGTTGATCCGATGTCTAATATTTCGGAGCAATTTAGAACAATTAGAACTAATATTTTATATTCAAGTGTTGAAAAGAAAACTCAGAGTATGATTGTCACATCATCTGGTTCTTCAGAAGGTAAATCAACAACTTCAGCCAATTTAGCAATTACTTTTGCTCAATCAGGTATGAAAACTTTATTAGTAGATGCTGATTTAAGAAGACCTACTGTGCACAAAACTTTTGACTTTGAAAACTCTAAAGGCTTAAGTAGTTTGCTAAGTATCAAACGCATGTCTTTAGGAGACGTTATTCAACCAAGTGATGTGCGTAATTTAGACGTTATCACAAGTGGTCCGATATCACCGAATCCGTCAGAGTTATTATCATCGTCAAGAATGAAAAAAGTAATTCATATTTTGCATAAACAATATGACGTTATTATTTTTGATGTGCCACCAGTTAGTACAGTGACAGATGCTCAGTTAATTGCTTCTCAAGTAGATGGAGCTATTTTAGTAGTAAGAGAAGAACAAACAGAGAAAGCTAGTCTTGAAAGAGCTGTTAGTTTGTTACAACAAGTAGATTCACATATTCTTGGTACCATTTACTTCGGTGAAATTAAAGAACAAGGATATGGCTATTACCAAGCATAAAAAAGAAGGGACGTGAGTAAATGCTTGTAGATGTACATTGTCATCTATTACCAGGAATCGATGATGGCGCGCAAACAATCGAAGATTCATTAGCGATGGCTAGATTAGCTGTAGCTGAGGGCATAACTCATATTCTATGTACGCCACATCATAATAATGGCACTTATTTAAATCCAAAGGGACAAGTGATTGAAGCTGTATCGAAACTCCAAGCTGAGTTAGATGCAGCTGATATTCCGTTGACCCTTTTTGAAGGTCAAGAGGTCAGATTATCTCATGACTTAATGAAACGAATCGCTCAAAATGAAATCTTGTTTACTGATTTAGAGGATACTTATATATTAATTGAATTTCCAACGATGGAGATTCCAATGTATGCTCACCGAGTGTTATTTGAGTTATGTGCTAATGGCTATACACCAATTATTGTGCATCCAGAGCGTAACGTTCAGATTATGAAAAATCCGAATTTACTAATCCCGTTCATTGAAATGGGCTGTTTAACACAAGTAACGTGTGCTAGTTATGTAGGTCAATTTGGTAAACCAATTCAAAAAGCGGCTAAAATTATGATTCGTCATAATTTAACCCATATGCTAGCGTCGGACGCGCACAATGTTAATGGCCGCAAGTTTTACACTGATGAAGCTTACCGTAAATTATTTAAAGAGTTTGGTGAGGATAAGGTAACGGAATTTCAACAAACGACTAAAGATATTGTTAATGGAGAATCAATTTCAAAGCCGCCGCCTGAAGAGTATCATAAGAAGTTTGGCTTGTTTGGCTAAACAAAACAGTAGGCTACAACAGCTGTAGCAAGTGTCACTATAATTGTTTGTTAGGTGGGAGTTTGAAATGTCAAAAAAGAAAGGTTACCAAATTACGAAGAGATTATTTGATATCTTTATGAGTTCTCTAATCTTAATCGTAACTTTTCCAATAATATTGATTGTTTGTATTTGTATAAGAGTGGAATCTAAAGGAAATCCATTCTATAAGCAAGAACGAGTAGGATTGAATGGAAAGAAGATAAATATTTATAAACTTCGATCAATGTATTTAGATGCCGAAGCGGGTGGTCCTAAATGGGCAGATAAAGACGATGATAGAATTACATGTGTTGGGAAAATAATTAGAAAAACGAGAATTGATGAGTTACCACAATTAATTAATGTTTTAAATGGGGATATGAGTTTAATAGGCCCAAGACCTGAACGAGAAGTTTTTATTAACGAGTTTTTAAAAGAAAATGAAAATTTTAATGATAGACTACAAGTTTTACCTGGATTGAGCGGTTATGCCCAAGTTAACGGTGGTTATGATATAACACATCATGAAAAATTTGAACTAGACATGTATTATATTAATAACATGTCTTTATTATTGGATATCAAGATAGTAATGAAAACAATTCTCGTAGTATTTACAGGTAGTGGAGCTAGATAGTAAAAAAATATAAAAGGGTGAACAAGGTGGCTTTAGATTTAGTTTCAATTATTATGCCTACATTTAATTCAATTGAATTTGTAGAGGAAACAATTATTAGTATTTTAAATCAAACCTATGAAAATTGGGAACTATTAATATGCGATGATATGTCAACTGATGGAACAGTTGAATTTATAGAGAATAGTTTTAAAAGTGAAAACAGAATTAAAATTTACTCAACAAAAAAAAATAGTGGAGCCGCTGTTGCTAGAAATATTTCATTGGATAATGCTTTAGGTAGATATATTGCTTTTATAGATAGTGATGATATCTGGCTGTCGACAAAATTAGAAAAGCAAATTAAATTTATGGAAAAAAATGGGTATGCTGTGACAGCAACTTCATATAATAAGATTGATGAAAATTCTGATAATTTGAAAAAAGATATTATTGTAAAGGAAAAGTATGATATGGATATATTACTTAAAAGTAATGTTGGAAATCTTACGGTGATGTATGACTCTAGTATAATTGGGAAACCAAGAATACCAGATATAAGAAAGCGAAATGATTATTTATATTGGTTAACTATAATGGAAACTAAGAAGGTTTGTATTTATGGTTTTGATGAGATATTATCCTCATATAGAATTAGAGTTGGTAGTCTTTCTAGTAACAAAATAGGCTTGGTTAAGTATCATTGGATCATATACCGAACACATTTTCAATTAAGTCTGACAAAATCAACTTATCTTTGTTTTTATTGGATTTCTAAAGGAGTAAGAAATTTATTATCAGATAAATGAGGTGTCGTTTTTTTACACAATAATTTAGTGATTTTATTTAAGGAGATAAAATGAAAAAAATATTAGTAGCTACAAACTCTAGAGGCTTTTTGACCAATTTATTTAACTATAATTTTAATAATTATAGTTTTATTTATGAAGAAAAAAAAATGTATGAAACCAAATCAATAAAGAGAAAATTATTATCTAAAATAATAAAATTAAGATTATTTGATTTTTTAGGAGTAATTCAAGTGATAAATTGTTTGAATTATCAAGGTGATGAAGACATAATATTCAGTTTTAATAGATTTACAAAAACTAAAAAACCCTACTTTATTTATTTGGAAAATCCTTTAGCCTTGGTTCATTATTCAATAGGTAGGCCTCATACATACCTTTCAAAAAAAAAATTAAGGAAATTATTTAGTGATAAAAACTTAAAAGGTATTATCTGTATGTCAAAAGCATGTTATGAAACTTTAGGAAATATTTATGATATTCCAAAGGAGTTAGAAATAAGTCAAGTGTATCCTTTAATACCTGATGCAAAATTAAATAAAGTTCAAAGAGATTATATTCATTGTTTATATGTAAGTTCTAATTTCTATTTAAAGAGTGGTAGAGAAATATTAGAAAGCCATAAGCATCTAATGAATAAAGGACTAAAAGTTAAATTTACTATAATAACAAAAATAGCTGAAATAAAATCAGATGATCTACTTTATATAAAATCAAATAAAAACAGTATTAAGTTGGTAGAATTTAACCTTAATAAGAGTGAATTAAGTAATATATATAATGAATCCGATATACTAATAAATGTTTCAAGACAAGAAAGTTTTGGTTTATCTATCTTAGAAGCAATGAAATATGGAAATGTTATATTATCAACAGATTTATATGCTCAAAAAGAAATGGTAATAGATAAATTTAATGGATATCGAATAGCACCTAAATATTATTTTTTTACTCAAGATAATATGCCTAATCCAAAAGTGTGGAATAATCGTAGAAATACAATTTATTCAGAATATGTTGATGATAGAATAATTCAATTTTTATTTGAAAAAATAATGAAATTAGAATTAGATAGAGAACTTTTAGCCAAAATGGCTTTTAATTCTTTTGAAAAAGCTAATTCATATAAATTTAGTTCAGAAATTATAAGTAAAGAATGGGAACATCTATTTGAAAGAATTGAGGAATATTAATGAAAATATGTCATATATGCTCAAATTTTGATAAGTTTTTTATTGATTTTATGGAAGAAGAAAAAAAACAAGGAGTAGATTTCAGAGTCTTTTATTTTCGTGGTAAAGAGCGTGGCATACCTGATGTAGAAGCTCCTAACTTAGATATAAGATTAAATCACAATCAATGGATGAGATATATATTCTTTTTAAAAGAGTATAAAGTGTATAAAGATTATTTAGAGTTATATAAAAATGAATCGTTTAATATATTACATGCTCACACATTGTTTACTAATGGTTATATAGCCTATAAAAATTATAAAAAAACAGGAATTCCATATATTGTTGCTGTACGAGATACTGATATAAACACTTTTTTCAAATATCGTTTTTATTTGCGATCATTAGGAAAAAAGATACTATTAAATGCAAGTAGAGTTATATTTATCTCCGAAAGTTATCGTATTAAATTATTAACTAATCATTTGAAAAAAGAAGATGCTGAAAAAATTTTGCTTAAAAGTGAGATAATCCCCAATGGAATACATCAAGATTTTTTTGAAAATATAAATACAGTAAGAAAGAATAAGATAAATAAAAACGTTATTAGGTTTATTACAGTGGGCCATGTTATGAAAAGGAAAAATCAATTAATTGTATGTAAAGCTCTGGAAAAACTAGCTTCTGAAGGATATGAAGTTGAATATCTTATTGTTGGAAAGATTTTAGATAATACTTATTTCAAAAAAATAGAGAAGTACTCTTTTGTAAAATATCATGAATTTGTGGATAGAGAGAAATTGATATTATTATATAGAATTTCAGATATCTTTATCATGCCTTCAATCACTGAAACTTTTGGCTTAACTTACATTGAGGCGCTCACTCAGAAACTTCCAATAATATACACAAAAGGTGAAGGAGTAGACTCGTACTTCAAACCAGGTGATGTTGGTGAGCCTGTTGATAGTAGTGATATAAGTGATATTATATGTAAAATAAAAAAAATGTTATCTATGTATGAGGATTATGGAAGGAATAATGAAAGGTATTTAATCGATTTTCAATGGGAGAAAATTATCAATAACTATGTGAATATATATAATTCAATCCTAACAGAGCCACAAGAAAGTTTTAGGAAGTGATTGTATGCTAATGTTAAACAATGATTATAAAAAATATTTTGAAAATACAGATTTAGATAAACAAGATAGTAAACTTTCGTTATCAATATCATTTTCTTTTTTTTCCATATTTCTCGTGAATTTATTCAATAATCTATCATTTATTGAGACTAATTCACCAATACTCCTAATTCCTAAAATGATAAGCATGTTAATATTTTTATTTGCAATACCTGCATTTATTCAAAGATTGACTTTAAAGAATACCTTAATTATTTTAGCATTGTTATTTTTTATGATTATCAATTTTTATTTCACAACAAACATTGGTGAGTTTAGAAATACTTTTAAGAGTTTTTTTTTAATGTGTCTTCCCGTTTTTCTATTTGGCTTATGTATATCTAATTTTGAAAAATTATTAAAATATCTAGTTTTTTTTGCTAAGTTATCTGCTTTTTTAGTTTTTTCTTTTTATTTATTTAATCTAATTGATATGAAAGATAAATTATATTTAATGGGATTTGGTTACTCATTAATTTTTTTTGTATTATTATTAATTGATGATTTTAGACTAAATAAAAATAAAATATCAATGATATCAATACTATTTTTAATACCATTTCTTTTGGTAACTGCTTCAAGAGGGGTTTTTGCATGTATTATTAGTTATATTCTTCTTTTCTTATATCAAAATATTATTTTTCGTAAAAACATTAAGAAAACGATAGTTCTATTGTTAAGTACTGCTTCCATCTATTTACTAAGAGAAAAATTACTACTATATATCTTTTTATTTTTTGAAAGGAGAGGAATCTATTCTAGAACTTTAAATTCATTAGTAAATGGAACTATTACTCAAAGTTCAGGAAGAGAATATATATATAAACCTATAATATTAGAAATAATGCAAGAACCATTCAAGATAAGAGGTATAAATGCGGAATATAATTTAGTTGGAATTTATGCACATAATTTTATATTAGAAATAATCTATCAATTCGGTATAATAATAGGAATAATAATTATAGGGTATTTGTTTTATTTAATAATTAAAGGAGTTAGTCTAAAAAAAAGAAGTAGAAATATAAATAGCATATTGCTTTGTCTAATTGCAACATGGGTTCCCTATTTACTAATTAGCAGTTCAATATGGGTCACAGCGTATTTTTGGTTATTTTTAGGTTTAATGGTAAATGTGAGTTCAAGAATAAAAATATATGAAAGATTGAGTAAAATAGGTGAATAAAATGAAAAAAAAGATAGTTTTTGACTCTTTTTTTAATATTATTGCTACAGCGATTCCTATCATTGCTCTTCAATTAGTTATCTTACCAATAATAGGGTTGAGACTAGGCCAAAATGAATATGGACTGGTAATTACTTTTATTAGTATTACTACAGTTTTTAGTATACCATTTGGAAATGTTTTAAATAATTTAAGGTTATTGGTTGAAGATGAATATCAAGAGAATAGAATAGTTGGAGATTTTAACTATTTATTATTAGTTAGCCTTATGATCAATAGTATTTTAGTGATAATTATTTTATTTTTTATGAAAAATAAAATTGATATTATTGATTTTTCTTTATTGTTATTAATGTCAGGATTAAATATAATAAGGGAGTACTTTCTAGTTAGCTTTAGACTGGAACTTAATTACAGAAAAATACTCGAAAATAATTTTTATCAAGCAATAGGATATTTAATAGGAGTTTTGATTTTTTTTATAATTCCATACTGGGAATTGATATATATATCAGGATTTTTATTAAGTATATATTTTATATTAAAAAATTCTAAATTACATAAAGAATCATTATCTAAAACAATCTATTTTAAAAGCACATTAAAAAAATCAGTAGTACTTTTTATTTCTACATTTTTAAAAACATTTATTACATATGCAGATAGATTGCTCTTATTTCCATTACTTGGTGCTACAGCAGTATCTATTTATTATTCTTCATCAGTTGTTGGAAAAATTCTAGGTATGGCAATTATGCCAATAAGCGGAGTATTATTGAGTTATTTAAGAAATTCAAAAGAATTGAGTAATAAAAAATTTTTTAAAATGTGTGGAATACTAATTATTATTTCTATAATAGGTTATTTTATTATCAATTGGGTTAGTATACCAGTTTTAAAGATATTGTATCCAAAATGGTACTTAGAATCACAAAAATTGATATCTATTAACACTGCGACAGCGTTAATAATAACGATGACAAGCATTATCCATCCATTTATTTTGAAGTTTAGAGATATCAAGTGGCAAATGATAATAAATATAGTCAATCTGATATCGTATATGCTTTTTATTTATATTTTTTATTATTATTTCGGGTTATTAGGTTTTTGTGTAGGAATTTTATTAAGTAATTTTTTGAAGTTACTATTAATGGTTTATATTTATACTTGTAAAAAATAGAATTGGAGAAAAAAATGAAAATATCAATTTTTGGATTAGGTTACGTAGGTTTAGCAAATGCTTTACTTCTTTCTCAAAATGAAGAGGTATTAGCCTACGATGTAGTAAAAGAAAAAGTAGATAAACTTAATAAAAAAGAATCTACATTAATTGATAAAGAAATCGAAGAATTTATCAAAAAAGATAATTTGAAGATTAAATTTACAACAGATTTTGAAAAAGCAGTAAAACATGCTGAATATTGCATCATAGCAACACCTACTGATTATGATGAGAAGAAAAATTATTTTGATACATCAACTGTAGAGGATGTGATTGAAAAAGCGTTGGCTATTAATCCTGATAGTTTATTTATTATTAAATCAACAATACCGGTTGGTTATACAAAAGAGTTAAAAGAGAAGTTTGGCACAGATAATATTATTTTCTCACCAGAGTTCTTAAGAGAAGGAAAAGCTTTATATGATAATTTACATCCTTCAAGAATTGTTGTGGGAGAAAAATCAGAACGAGCGGAAAAATTTGCTAATGCTTTACTAGCAAATTCTTATGAAGAAGAAGTTCCATTGTTATTTACGGATTCAACAGAAGCAGAAGCTATTAAATTATTCGCAAATACCTATCTAGCTCTTCGAGTATCTTATTTCAATGAGTTAGATACTTATGCTGAATCACGTGGCTTAGACGCAAAACAAATCATTGATGGAGTGAGTTTAGACCCACGCATTGGCTCCCACTACAATAACCCATCATTTGGGTATGGTGGTTATTGTCTACCTAAAGATACTAAACAACTTTTAGCCAACTATGATCAAGTACCTAATAATATTATTGGGGCTATAGTGGATTCAAACCGTACTAGAAAAGATTTTGTGGCAGATCAAGTATTAGCTAGAAATCCTAGGATAGTCGGAATTCATCGTCTAACAATGAAAGCTAATTCAGATAACTTTAGATATTCTTCGATTCAAGGAATTATGAAACGAATTAAAGCTAAAGGAATTGAAGTAGTAGTTTACGAACCAACTTTAGAAGATGATACTTTCTACAATTCCAACGTTGTTAGAGATTTAGATTCTTTTAAAGAGATGTCAGATGTGATTGTGACAAATCGTTTTGAAGAAGAGTTGGAAGATGTTGTTGAAAAAGTTTATACAAGAGATATATTTAAAAGAGACTAACACCAAAAACGGTTAACCTTCAAGGCTAACCGTTTTCTTTTTATTCTACTTTATCCACATAATCCTGATGAAGTGTAATAAATACCTCACGATGATTATACTCAATAAGACCATGCGTTGTTGTTTGGGTGTGGCATATCCTTTTAATATCCAAGATAGTGCCCTGGCAAAATATCATACCAGTGTCTTTTTTGAATGTTTCATCTGCTTTAACAATTAAATCTTTTAGAACTTTAAAGCGTGTTCCTTTAGTATGATAGATGTTACTGTCTTTGGTTTCAATTTGAGCGTATTTTTGCCAAGCAAACGTATCGCCATAAAAAAAGTTGGTGTCATAAGGCGTATTGGTGTATTGCCACATGGCGTATTCAGGCCATTGTGTGAGTCTTGGTAAGTTACTGGAGTATTTAGCTACCCATAAGCCGTAATCTGCTTGAATGACCTCTGACCAGTCCTCGTTGTTGGCGTCAGATTCATTCATGTAGATTAGTGGCTTAACTTTTGTTTTCTCATAAACTAAATCAAGAAATTCTTTAGCTTTTTGAGCTCCGATGCGACCGTATTCTTCATAGTCTAAAGCAAGGATTGCTTCACCGATGTAGGGATTAGCATAGCTTAAAAAGAAATCGACTTGCTCGTTGACGGGACTGTTATCTAAAAAGTGATACAAGCCAAATGGTTTCTTTAATGCTTTAGCTTGTTTGATGAAATCAGGAGCAGCAGTATCCTCAAAGTAGTTACCTTCAGTGAGTTTAAACATAAAAGCATCGGCATGTAGATTAGCGAGATTCAAGCCTTTTTGATGATTGGATAAATCAATTACTGTTAACATAGTATTCCCTCCTAAAAGTTAAAAGAAAAAGAGGCAACCAAAGGGTAACCTCTTTTAATTGGGAAACAAGCATTAGTCTTTAAATAACTCAGTTGTAATAGTTTCAGTGTATTTGGCAGATTTTGTTTCAACATACATTTTGTTTCCTGATTTTTCAAAGATGTCTAATTCAGTAATGTTATCCATAACTTCTCTAACTTCTTCAGCACCTAAATTTTCTTTGGCCACTTTTGGTTTTAATTGCGTGTTATTTCCAGCTTCGTTTTTAAATGTCATAATTAGTTTTTTCATGTGTTTTTCTCTCCTTTTTATTAAAGATCAATACGTTGTTTTTCAACAATAACGACAGAGTTAATACTTTCACTAGATGGAGCAAGTGAGCCCATTAATTGACCAAATTCAGCGATATCATCATTTGTAGCGTTAGGTGTTACGTTGTTTAGAGCTTGACGTTGTCCTCGTTCTCCATCAATTCCGTTGTAAACTAATTCTAATTTTTTACTTTCAAAAATACTTTCCATGTTTGTCACGTCCTTTATTGTTTTAGTAAGTTGCGCGCCTTACACTACTAGTAACGAAAAAAATCAGCAAAGTTTGAACCTTTATTTTAAAAAAAGTAAATATTTTATGGCGACCTTGTCTCGCCAATTGTACACAGATCGCTTAGAAACCTTGTGTTTACTAGCGATTTCACTGATAGTTAAATCATTTAAAAAAGATTCTTCTAAATAAATTTTTTCTTGAGGAGTTAGTACTTTTTGAAGTTGTGAGAGTAATACTTTGATTTCGACAGTATCTTCTAGAGTTGTATCTGCTAGCATATGTTCTAATTCTGAAATATCAATTTCATCTTCCGTAGTACTTTCATCATAAAGATTTTTATCTTTTCTAATTTCATCAGTTATCTTCCAGTAAATGCGTTGATAGACATAGTTGTGGAAGGACTCAAGTGATTTTCCTTCACGAATAAATTGGCGATGAGTATCAATCAAAACCCAACGAGCTATTTGTAAATAATCCTCAAACATGGGATGAAAGTTAGTAATATGACATTTTTTGAGTGCTCCAAGTATTAGGACATGATGTTTTGTGATGAGTTTATCTTCATAGTTGATTTCCATAAGCTTCTCCTTGGTAGGTGTTTTAGACCGGCCAGTCGAGAAGAGTATAAGAAAGATGATTGATTTTTGCGAATCGCAAATTAAGGGAAATCAAGGCAAATTTAGTTGGAAATGAGTAAATTATCTATCTATTTAAATTATTTTAAGAATTTGCTTATTTTTAGACGAATTTGATAAATATATCGAATAATTAAAAATTGACACTGTTGTCTAATACAGTTAGGTTAAATAGTTGTTACAAAGTAATAACAATAATTTATGAAAATCGCTTACATGTTATCATTTAAGCAAAAATAACCGTTTTAGAAAAATCTAAAACATTAAGGATGATAATATGTGTATAAGTTCAGAAAACAATGATCGTTATGAGCAGTGTGTCTTAGGTGAAGAATTTCATATTTTTGATGTAGACGATATTTTTTTAGATATCTCAAAATCTTATTTTTCTGCTGAGTTACAAGATACAGATTTTTTGCTGCATAACATTGGATCAAATTCTGGTTTCACAGGTTCCCTTATTTTAAGTTTAGATGAAGCACCAACTAGAACTAAAAGAAGTACGATAGAAATAATGAGTGAATTTAAGCAGGAAAATGGTATTAATTATCGTTTTGCTAAAGAATTATCTATCGAGTATTTTGATAAAAGGCATTATTGTAGTCCTTACATGACAAAGAGTAGTTTATGGGCCCCGTTGGAAGGTGAATCAAAAGGTAATGTTGATTTTGTTAATGTGAGTTTATTAAATTCTGTGAAACCCTATTATTCTAATGAAACAATCCTATCTGTTATTAATGGAGCTGAAATAGTATTACCTAGAGGTTATGCTTCTGCTAGCGAAAGACTAGAAAGATATCTTGAAAATTATGTTGTTTTTTCTTATGCTATGTTTCTTCTAAACAATGAAGAAGGAGTGTTTACCCCGTTTTCTAAGTGGCGCGGTAATTGTTGGAAAAAATATGAGTATTTAATTCAAAAAGTACAAAGTAGTTTGAGGAAAGAAAGGATGATTGACTTAAAGATGGAGTCTGATATTAGAAATGAAAAATCAGAGTCAAGAGTAGGAGAGTTGCTTAACATCCATTACAACCATAACTAACTAGTACAGAAGTATTTCTTTTTCTGGGTTATTGTGATAACTTAGTTAGTAGAGATAAGTATGCTAAAAGGTGGAAGAATAATGAGAAAAGTTATTACGTATGGGACATTTGATTTGTTACATTATGGGCATATTAATTTATTGAAACGAGCGAAAGAACAAGGAGATTACCTAATTGTGGCTCTTTCAACAGATGAATTTAACTGGAATGAAAAACAAAAAAAATGTTATTTTTCATATGAAAAAAGAAAAATGTTACTTGAAGCGATTCGCTATGTGGATTTAGTGATTCCAGAAAATAATTGGGATCAAAAAGTAACAGATGTAGATGAGTTTAAAGTAGATGTCTTTGTTATGGGAGACGATTGGAAAGGCGAGTTTGATTTTGTAAAGGAAGCTGGCGCAGAAGTTGTTTACTTAGAGCGTACTCCTGAGATTTCAACAACCCAAATCAAAAAAGATTTAAACGATAAAAAAATCTAAACAGAAAATCCAGTATGGAGAATTAATAAATAATTCTTCATACTGGATTTTTTTAGATACCTAAACAAAGTTCATCATACATGTGATTGAGTTTAGCAATGTCTTGTTTGGAAGGGTAAAGATCGATACAGATAACAGGAAATTCAAATTCTTTTGTAGTAGAAATATTAGTTAAGATCAAATCAAATTGACTAAATTTCTCAAATGCTTCTTCGTTTGTCAAAAAAACAATAGGTGAAAAAGTATAGCGACTGTAGAACTTTTTGTTCAATATATTAGCCAAAAATTGAGTGTGCTCCGTATCTGAATTCATAAACAAGCCAACTTTAAATTCAGAGTATGAAAACTGGATAGCAGGTAGTAACGCCTCCCAATGAGTGACTAAAACGTAGATAAGAGCTTCGTATTCATCTTCTTTCAAAGAGCCAAAATAGTCATGTTCGATTATGTGATGATGTAAAAAACGATAGGCTAAAGGAAAATCTCTAGCTAAGTTGGTTAAAAAATAATGATGTTTGTCATAAATTAAGTAACTTGTTTCAATGGTAAAAAGTCTGATATTCATTAGTGCTAAAATAAGTCGTTCTTTTTTCTTTCTTGAAAGGAGAATTTCAAGTGACACTTCTATATCCGTTACTAATTGAGTTATCTCTATTAAGTCGGTTTGGTGAGGAGTAGACTCAGAACAAATGACATCAAGTTCTTCTTGATTAAAAGCAAAATGATTACTTAAAAAAGGATAAGCTAACTCAATCACATGTGTTTTGTTTAGCTCTATTTGAAAAATACCTTTAAAGGCTTGAAGAAAGATACTATTGGTTAGAATGGGGAACTCATAGCGGTTCTCTATTTTTTTGACCTGTTTTTCAGTATAGTGATGACCATTTTGAAGTCTTATTAAGGAAACATAAAGAATCAGTCTTAATTTTTCTAAATCAGGATAGTTTAACACTCTTTTTTCTAAATCAACGTAGCTCATGACAAGTTGTTCAAACAATTTTTTCTGAACATTATTTAAAGGATAAGGTCGCTCTAAATATTTTTCACTGAAGTAATTAACGAAAATATTTCTAATTTGGCATTCATCTCCAACAATTTTTATAGGATTTGTGGTGATTTCAAAACCAAGGGGCTTCATTTCTTTGTTCATTTTAGAAATGATCCTTTTTAGAGTAGAGACACTGATAAACAGTGAATCTGCATAGTCTTCAAGGCGATTATGGGGTTCAAAAAAAACTTTTTCTAATAAATAAAATTCAGTGCTATTTTTTAAAATGTTCGAATAAATAAAATCCATAGCAAGCTTTTTGTGATGGATTAGGTGGCAGTGATGGTTGCCATCTAACTCAATAGAAAGAGGAGCAATGAAATCATTTATTTTTTTAATATCGTCTATAACTGTTGTTATAGACACATTTGATAAGTTAGCTAGATGTGAAATAGTACTTGATTGATGGTGGAACAAATAGTCTAAAGTTGTTAAAAAACGACTACTTTGTTTAGATAAAATATTTTTCATTTTGTGCCTCCGTGTTTTATAAATTACAGTTCAAATTTTATTTTCAATAAAGTTATTTTGAGCTGTCGGCAAATGAAAAATTGATTAACATGAGTGTTGTAAGTGATTGAATATTTTTTATTAGACAATAATTTAGTTTCAAAATCAAGCCTATCTTCATAAATTAAAGTAATTTATGATAATTATTTAATTTATGAGTTATTTAATATTTATCCGTTCAAATAAGAAAGGTTAAATAAGACAGATAGGTTTGCTGTTGGCAAAAAACATGAGTTTAAAAAAGATAGTGTTTCCATTAGAAAATGAAGGGAGTTTTTGAAATGAACACGCTAGCTTATATCAATGGGGAAGTAACAACTGAGCGATACAATGAATTGCTCAAAAAAAATGTCACAAAAATATTAATAGATGTGCCTAGGGGAAAACCAAATGACGAAGAGGTAACAGATTCTTTAGATTATATTGTCAAAAATCTTAGTGCAGGAGATCAGTTAATCATTTATGATTTATCAAATCTTCACCGCACTTTGTCCGAATTATCTAAGTTTTTTATACAAGTTAAAGAAAAGGAAATAGATTTAATTATTTTAAACAAAGAAGAAATATTTAATTCTATGACTGACAAAGAGTTTGTTGATTTTATATTTGATTTGAATGAAGAGAATCAGAGAGTGGTTCAAGAAAAAGTCAAAAAATCAATTAAGAACCCACAAGCTGTAGGAAGACCAAAACTATCTGAAGAAAACATCAAAAGAATTCGTCACTTAAGATTAGACAAACATTATACGTTAAAAGATACTGCTGAACTTTGTGGTGTCTCAGTGGGGACTGTTTATAAGTATGCTGATTGTCAACAAGCTTAGTGGTGGCACTTATGATTAATAAAAAAATGTTAATTAGTAGTCTGTTGTTTGTAATAGGTGGATTTATTTTTTTTGGTGCTATCCATGCTTCAGCAGAAAGCATGGAGCCTAAAGTTTCAATTAAACCAGTTATTCCAGAAAATCAACAAAATAAAGAAGCTAAGTATTTTGATTCAAGAATGAAACCAAATCAAAAAGAACAAGTAGTCATTCAGCTAACGAATCAAACGAAAGAGCAAGTTCATTTAAAAGTAGCTTTTGCTGATGCTAAAACAACGAGTCAAGGTGTCATTGATTATTCAGATAATCAGCATTTACGTAGTAAGGCTCCTCAAGAGTTATTGTTTACTCAAATGATCAGTGGCCCAAGTGATATTGTTTTAAAAGCGCAGGAAACCAAAGAAGTTGTATTTGAACTTCTAATGCCAGAGGATGTCTTTGATGGATTTGTTTTAGGTGGTATTGAGTTTATTGAAGAGATAAGTGAACAAAAAGAATCAAGTACATTAATGACTCAAATGTCTTATCTAGTAGGCTTTAAGTTGAGTGAAACAGATAATGAATTGCCCTACGATCTTGTTTTAGAAGAGCCACGTGTTGGGATGAAAGACTATAAAAATGCTATTTTAGTTTCTTTAGCTAATCAGAATGGTCGATTAATCAATGAGTTAAAGTTATCTATTCAAGTGATAAAAAAAGAGGAAGAAACAGTTATCTTACAAAGTCATCTTGAATCTGCTCGTATAGCTCCTTACTCAATTATGGAAATACCCGTTTACATAGAGGATGATTTGTTAGATCCAGGAAATTATGAGATACACATTCAAGCAAAATCAGATGAAGGTTTTCAAAAAGAATGGGTCGAAATGTTTGAAGTGACTAAAAAAGATCATGAACTTTTTAAAGAAAACGATACACTATGGATTGAGGATACAACGACTAATAATAAATTAATTTTTTTTATTACGGTGATAACTTTAGTTATCCTAACTGTCATGTTAATTATTATCTATAAATATGTGTTAAATAAAAAAAGAAAAAAAGGTGTTAAGCAATGGAAAAAAAGAAAAAAATGATGCCTCTTTTGATAGGGGTGGGCGTAGGGCTTGTGTTATTTTGGAGTATTTACAGTTTCTTCTTTTATCAGGTCTATCAAGAAGCAGCCGTTTTTGCAACTGAGGGAGCACAACCTATTGTCCAAATACTAGAAATACTAAATTACCGCGCAGATGTGTTACTACCGTTTTTTATTATCTTTTTTATGCTTGTTTCTACTAGTTTATTTTATATTATGTATTTATTTTTAATCCTTAAACAAACAACAAGTAATTATATTCCACTAGTTGTTGTTAGTTTAATTATCTTCTTATTTATAGGATTTAATGTGATAAATAAATTAGGTTTGTTTCTTGGTTTATTAGTAGTGATAGCCATTTTGATTATGACATCAATTGCTTTAACAGTTAAGCATCTCTATATTGAGAAAACAGATTATGAAGCAGGAGATATTGTTCGAAAAAAAGGACCATTTGATAAGTTGAGTGAAGCTCATTTATATGAAGAGCGTGAAATAAAAAAAATGAAAAAGCTATCGTGGGCAGAAGGATTAGTCATTAATTCGATCATTTACTTGGAAGATAATAAAGGTCATTATGTTGAAATATTTTTAGAGGATAGTACCAAATAATTGAAATACATGGGGAAAGTAGTGAAAAGAATGAAAAAATACTTGAGTAAAATAGGCTTGATGTTAATCGGATTTGTCATGATTAATTTAGTAGGACAAACCGTATCAGCTAATGAAACTGGTGGGGGAATTGGTTTTTCAGTAGCGCCTGTTTTACCAACAACTCAAATAGATCAAAATTTAGGTTATTACTATTTAAAAACAGAACCTGGTAAAGAACAGACTTTCGAAGTTAAATTATCTAGTCAAAAAAAAGAAAATCAAACGATTAAAATGTTTGTCCAAGATGCTTATACAGGTGTAAATGGTGGTTTAACTTATGGTGTTGATGGTCAAGATGGGTTTAGTCAAGATAAAACGTTGGAAAATCCAACCAGTGAATTAGTAACGCCAATGACCGAGACAGTTGAACTAGCTCCAGGAGAAGAAAAAGTAGTTACTTTTAAAGTGTCACCTCCTAAAAATTCTTATGAAGGAGCCAAAATAGGTCGGTTAGTTTTTAAATCAAGCAATGATGAAGAAAACAAAGAGAAAGAAGCCATTATTGAAGAATACCAGTACGCAGTAAGTCTTGTTTTATCAGAGACAGGTGACGAGTATACAAATGGTGACTTACAAGCCTTAGCGCTCAATGAAGTCAAACCAACGATAAAAAGAGGAAAGAGATTAGTCACAGCCAACTTACAAAACCCAGAGCCAAAACGACTAATGAATCTTGAATTAAGCGCAACAATTACTCAAAAAAATAGTGACAAAGTAATCAAAGAAACTAAAATCCCAGATTTTCAGTTTGCTCCAAATAGTAACGTTGATTTAGAGATTGATTGGGGCTTAAGTGAACTTGTTGCAGGAGAGTACACCATAAATATTTCTGCTAAAAACTCATACGACAATATTCATTTAACGAAAGATTTTCGAATAACTGGAGATGATGCCAATAAAATTAATAAAGATAGTGCCTTTAAGATTAAAACACCAAATTGGGTCAAAGCAGTAACGATTTTTAATGGCGTTTTAGTATTAGTTGTTTCAATAGTAGTCATTATTAGAAATAAAAAATGGACAATCCTTTCTAAAAAGAAGAGAAAAAATAGAAGGAAAAAATAATAGAGCTAAAAGGATGTGTGATTTATGAGGAAAAGTTTGTTAGTGGTAATTAGTACATTAGTGACACTCTCTTTTCTATTACTTTCTTTTACCGTAAATCAAGCGGAAGAAGTAAATAAAAAAGAGTCGCCTGTTGGTATTCAGTTTGAAAAAGAGAGAAAAAAAGATTCTGGAGAAGGGAAACCACCATTAATAAATGGTGGAAGTAACAAACCGCCAGTCAGATTATTACCTGAAACTGGTGAACTTTTAACGTCACTAATCTTTATTTTATTAGGTATTTCAATTGTCATTTTTAGTTTAGGAGTCTTGACAATTAAACAATTATATCAAAAAACAAGTTGGGAGGTTTAAAGATGAAAGATTATTTATGGGTATTTATATTAAGCATTATTGCCCTGTTTTCTGCAGGCGTGTTCTTAGGCACAATTAGTAAATCATCTGGACTAGTCAAAAAATTAAAATTACCTAAGTCTAGTTTGTTACTAAATTTTGTTTTATTAATTATTTCACTAGTAAACATTGGGCTAATTGTTTATGTCTTTATATTAGTGAAAGATCAAATCAGTTTATTAGTGTAATCCAATTGAATAGTTGTACAACTTATAACAATAACACCATCCATAATAAAAAAAATCGGAGGAAATTATTATGAAAAAATTTATTTTATCAAGTGTATTAGTATCGGGAATGGTATTAGGAGGAGTTCAGTTTGTATCAGCTGATGAAACAACACCAGAATATGATCCGATAGTGAAGAAAGACGAAACAACTTTAGGTATTTCATTTGACACAGATGGAGCTACTAAACCAGTTGAAGGACCATACAAAGGGGTACTTTCATTAATCTACGTGCCGAGTGCATTTGAATTTGGTAAGCATGCTGCTACAGGAGCTCTTTTAGATTATCAAGGACTTGGATATGGAGAGAACGATGAAAAACAATGGGTAGTTGTTAATGATGACCGTGAGAATGATAAACTTGCTACAGGCGTAAAAGACCCTAATAGTAAAAAAGGTGATCCTTGGAAATTAACAGCAACAATGGCTGAGCTAAAAAGTGATAATGAAGTATTACCAGCAACTTTAGTAATGAGCTTTGATGATGTGAAGAAATATGACATGGGTCAAGAATCAGATGGTAAGGGCGATATTAAACCTAATCCTGCGACAGATGACCATATTACTGCATTTGATGAATCAGAAAAACACGGTGTAGAACTTAACAAAGCTGTCACATTAGAATCAGGAAAAGCAATTGAAGAGCAAATATTCTTTAGATCTGAAAAAGCTGAAGGTGAAACTAGAGGTAAGATTGGGGTAGCCAGTCAAGTAACGGGTACTCAATTAACAGTTCAAGCACCAAAAACAGCTGCAGGGAAAACATATAGTTCGAAAGTAACTTGGACTTTATCAACGGGTCTATAATTTTTTAAACAAACAATAACGTAACTATGGATGGTTTTTGTTATTGTTATAAGTTGTATAGCTATTTATTAATAAAAGGGAGGGAGAGATGAATGAAAAAACAAAAAGACTTTTTATTTGTATTAGAATGTTTTGTTTTTATTTTATTTCTTGTAGGCCTACAAAGAACAGTAGTTGCTGAAAAAGTAATTGAGGATAACTTATATGTGGCATATTCAAAAGTAAATCCATCATTCGCGATTGATATATCACGAAACGATCAAGCCAGTCACTATGAACATCTAATTATGTATGGAGCTCATGGCAGAGGAAATCAATTATTAGGTTATCAGTATCGCCCTGAAAAAGATGGATATATTATATATGCAAGCGAGAACGAACAACGAATATTACAGGCTCAACAAAATAATTTAGTAAAAGCAATAAACTTTCAAGAACCAATTAATAACTACACGGAGTTTTCAGATGACTATATTTGGGATATAAAAAAAGATGATAAAGCTGGCTATTATAAAATAGCCAGTCGTTCCAATAAAGGATATATTACAGCTAAATCTATTAGTAATAATGGAGAAGTTAGACTTGAAAGTGAACGAAGTAGTTCCTATCAATCATTTAGATTAGAAACAATAAATGGTATGTATCAAATACGTTCAGTTTCAGAGAGAAGCAAAGGCTGGGATATTGAAGGCGGAACTGCGGCTAACAAACAAGTTATTGCTTATGATTTATACAATCAAAATAATCAAAAATGGCTTATTTTGTTCAAGCCAAATGATGATGGTTATGTTATTTCTAATAATGATAGTAGGAATTTAATAACGAACCATAGGGCAGGGGCAACTAACCCGACTGTAATTAATAACAAATTAACATTTGATCAAAAGTATCCTGATGACAGCATTTTTTATTTTCAATCATTAGGATTTGATATTGACGGAAAAAATATTAAGGTGAAAATTCAAAATAAGAGAGCGCCAACTAGCTTTTATCAAAAAGACAATCAAATTGCAACGAATACTGTTAGTAGACTTTTTTTACAGGGATCAAGCACTAGTTACCCTAATAGACAGCAATGGATTCTAGATAAAATTGATGATATACCAGTTCCTAAAATAGATAATCTGATTATTACGAGTCAAAGACCAGAAGCTAAAGATTTCTTTTATATAGGAGAAAAATTAACTCTTACAGGAGATTATATAGGGACAGGTTTTTCTAGTTATGATTTGTATTCTAAATTTGATATTGCTGAGCCAACACTCTTACAGAAAGGTAACCCAATTCCTTCTAGTGGTGTTTCTCATTTTAAAACAGAGATTGACACATCAGAGTATGCCAAAGAAGGTGAAAGGTATATTGAAATATTTGCTCGGGCAGACTCCATGTTTCAATCTAATCGAGTTGCACAAAAATATAACATGATTTTCCCAACACCAACCGGTAAACCAGTTCCTCAAGCTATCAAGCAAGGAACAGCTTTAAGTACACTTAAAGCTACTGATTTTGTTACGGATCTAAATGATGAAATGTCTAACAACATTACAGTAGATAAAGAAATAAAAGAATTAGATCCGAATAAAGTTGGTGTGCAGATGGCTAAAATTACGATTCGCAATCAATACAAAGAAACAGTGATTGAAGTTCCTGTTACAGTTGGGTTGTACTGGGGGGAAGTTCCAGGTTATTTTGATGAGACTACAGGGGAATTGATTTTTACTGGAAGTGGCACACTTGGTGAGAGTATAGTGGCTCCTTGGAATAATGGAAATATACAAAAAGCTACGGATGTTAAGTCAATAACTTTTACTCAGCCAGTAAAAGCACCTGAAAATAGTAGCTATTTGTTTAGTTCTAATCAGTTGAATAAATTGATTAATGTAGAGAGTATTAATGGTTTGAACTTACTGGATACATCTAGTGTGAAAAAAATGGATAGTATGTTTTTTTACTTAGCAAAATTAAAGGAGATTGATGTAAGTCACTTTGATACTTCTAAAGTAACTACAATGAATAGAATGTTTGCTAATGTATCTAATATATCTGAAATAAACTTAGAATCATTTGATACTGTCAGCAGTAAAACGGATACGAGCTTTATGTTTTCTGGTTCCTCTAACATTAAACAAATTAGCCTAGGTAAGAAAACGAAACTTTCTAAATCTGATTTAGTCCAACCTAAAAAAGTTGCAAATAACTATACAGGTAACTGGCAAGGAGTAGGGGAAGGGACCATTGAGAAACCAACGGGTGAGTTTGTTGGATCTGTAGCAGAATTAGAAACATTAACACAAGATACTGATAAAAGAATTAACGAAACCTATGTTTGGGAACCAGTGACTATAAGCAATGTCACGATTAATTATTATCAAAAAGGGACGCAAAAAAAGATTGTTGAGAAGCTAGATGAAGGTAGTCGTAAAGAGCCAGAGACTAAAAATGATATTGTCTATGAGCATAAACAAATTGCTGATATGCTAGAATCTTTAGGAATAGACATAGAGCCCACTTATGATGGGTATTCATTTTTAGAAAAAGAAACCAAGATTCAAGTAACAAATACGAAAGAAGAGTTGGATCTGGTAAGTAAATTTCCTAGAGAAGATATAGTAATTGATTTTTACTTTGATTCTACAGTTCAATTTTCATATCCTGAGAGCATTGATTTTGGTAATCGACCACAAAGTAAATATGAAAATATCTACCAGATGAAACCAAGTGATGTGGAAGAAGAGAATTACCTTTCTATTATTGATACGATCGAAACTAATCAAGATGAACCTGATTGGACTTTGTCTATGTCGACAACTGGCTTTTATCATGCTGATTCTGGTGTAAGGTTATTAGCAGATTTGATGTTAACTTTACCTGATAATCAGCAACCAATCATGATTACTAGTGAGGGAATACCGATTGTTGAGAATAGTAATAACTATAAGAAGGATATTAGTTTAAGTAGTGGTAAAAAAAATGAAGGACTAGCTGTCAGAGTATCAAAGGTTGATAAGTTAGGGCAATATAATGGTGTCTTAAAATACCAATTACAAGTAGTACCATAAAAAAGCCCAAGTATCGAGTATAATTGATACTTGGGTTTGCTTTTGTAAGGATTTCTTTATAAGGAATCCTTTTTATTTATGTTTTTTTTGATATGTTCAGCACATAACTCGTAATACATTTTATATAATTTTTGAAAGCCATTTTTGGAAGGGTACAAATCAACACTAACGATTCTGTATGTCTCGTTTTTAGGTTGTGAGATATTGGATAAAATTAAATCATAATTACCAAATTGTTGAACGCCTTCCTCATGAGTTAGAAATGAGATAGGTTCAAATGTAAAACGACTATAGTGTTTTCTATTTAAAATATTAGCTAAAAAATGAGTGTGCTCTTCATCTGAATTCATAAACATACCAACAGTAAATTTTGGATAAGAAAATTGAATTTTATACAGTAATGACTCCCAGTGAGTTAATAAAGCATAAATCAAAACGTCTATTTCATGTTCTTCGTATTGACTAAAAAAGTCATCGCCAATGATGTGTTGGTAAAGAAATTCGTAGACTAAAGGAAAATCATTTTTTAAATTCATTAAGAAATTATGTTTAAAGTTATAGATTAAATAAGTTTCTCCAATAGTTGAAAGACGTGTGTTCATCAATTCTAGTAATAAGGAGTCAAATTTTTCAGGAGGTAATTCTTCCCCCACTACTTCTGAAATACTGGTTAATAGAGCTTTCATATGATGATATTCATTATCTAACTTTGGAGATTTACTACAAAATTCGAGCAACTCTTTTTGATCTAGAGCAAAATTTTCACTTACGATAGGATAAGCTAAATCAACCACATTTTCTCTATTTAATTCAAATTGGAAAAGGCTTTTCACTGCTTGCTGGAACAAAGGATTTCTTAACATCGGATAGTTGTAACGATGTTTAATTTCATCAATTAGATGTGCTTCATATTTGTGACCGTTTTGTAATCTAATAAGGGAGACAAAAAGAGTGACACGAATCGTCTCAATATCTGGATAATTTTTGAAACTAGGTCGAGGTTCAACGTAACTCATTAACATCTGTTCAAAAACTTTACGCTCAATATCAGAGAAATTGTAATTTCGTTCTAAATATTTTTCTCTAAAATAATTAACGAACATGTTGCGAATAAGTCCTTCGTCTCCAACTATGCCGATAGGGTTCGTGGCAATATGAAATCCGTATTTTTTAGTTTGCTTGTTAATTTTGTTTAAAATTCTTTTTAGTGTGGAAAGGCTGATAAAAAGCGAGTCAGCATAATCCTCTAATCGATCATGCCGTTCAAAAAAAACTTTTTCAAGAAATCTGAACTCAATACTATTTCTTAAAATACAAGAATAAATGAAATCAATTGAAATTTCATATTGATGATTTAATCGACACTCATATTGAGAATAAGATTCGATATGAAGTGGTTCAATAAAATCATTAATCTTATTGATATCCTCATGAATAGTTTGGAGTGAGACATCTGAAATTTGTGCTAGTTTTTCAAAAGAACTGTCATTATTATAGTAAAGATACTCCAATGTTTTTAGATATCTTATACTTTGTTTGGATAGAATAGCTCTCATATTTTAACCCTCATTAAATTTTATAATATTTTTTTGGTTGTTTCAAAAAAATTATATTTCACGAATATGAATAACTTTTTTGGCTAACAACTTAATTTTAAATACAACTAAGTGTGTTCGAAAATATGAAAATTAGCTGTATATTCTTAATTCTATTCTATCATCTAACGGCCAGTATGAGGGAGAAAAATAAAAAACACAGTGTTTTTTATTCAATAATTTACCAAATTTTAATAACAGGGTTAGTAAAAGAGTAGGCTTTATATACCGTGGCTACTAATGATTGATTATCTCTAGAAAAAGAGGTTGACCTTTTTATAGGTCAACCTCTTTTCTATTTTTTTTGTATAGTAGCTGTGTTGTTTTGTTATTTTTTATTATCTTGATATGATATTTTTGCTTCTTATTTTTTGAAATTAGTGAAAAATGAGTATTTTTAACTTTTTTTATTCTTAATTGAACAGGTTGCGCATTTTGATATTTTCCAGAAGTTACTTGGAGTGAGTATTTTCCTCCAGAAATAGAAGAATTAGTAATTTTACCTGACGCATCTAATTTAAATGTTAATTCATTTTTTTTCTTTGAATTCGGGATAAGAACGATTGATTCGTAAGCTAAGGGCTTTTGCTTTTTATTTAAGAGCTGGATATCTAAGGTATATAGTCGATTAGATATTAGTTTTCTTTTTAGCCATGTAAATAGTGTGAAAGCTGTAATTAGAAAAACTGTAATAGTTAACAAAATAAGAAACATGAAACGGTATTTTTCCCAAGTAGAAATAGAAGAAATATCATCATCATTTTTTTTAGGAATATAAGGAACTTGTTTTCCTGTTACGAGTAAGCGATGAGTATTAATCATATAGGGTGTACAGGTTAAAAGAGTGACCAAGTTTTTATCTTCTCTAATTTTGAGGGAGTCAGTATCTGTAGGCTCAACCACATTTGTTTCAATTACTTCATAGGCCAATTTTTCCCCATTGATTTCAATGAAAAAAGAATCACCGATATTTAATTTAGGTAAGTCAGTAAATAATTTGGCTTCTGGTAGCCCTCGATGAGCGGAAATAACTGAGTGAACATTATTATCTTTAGAAGGATAACTGGAACCTTCTAATAAAGATGCTCCTTTTTGAAGTAAGGTATCATTTGTCGTATCAAAAATTGGTAATCTAAGTTTGATAGATGGGATATAGAGAACACCTAATGTGTGTTGTTTGTAATAATCTAAAGGTTGTTTTTTAGCTTTATTTGAGTCTTCCTCAGTAGCTGCATTAAAAGCAGTTAAACCAGGATTAGATTTTTCTTTAGCTAAATTATGATTTTCTTTTTGTTGTTCTTTTATTATTTTTTCCCTTTCTTCCTTATTTTCTTTATTGGCTTGTTCTTGGTAATGATTAATCACCTTTTGATCTAAAAACGTATTAAGTTGATTTTGAACGAAAGGATAGAGAAAAACAAGAATACTACCTAATAAAATAGTAATCATAATAACGTCTAAGAGTTTTATTTTATGTTTCATGAGAACCTCCATATTTATATATTATTGGGAGTAAATAAAAATTTGTTGACTAAAATCCTATTATTTTTTTGATTTTAAATAAATGAAATTTATTTGATAGGATGTCTTTTATAATAAAACTTTTCTACGTTATATAAAAGGTCATTTATTTTTTTAAAAATATTTTTTTTGAACTGTCAAAGATAAAAAAATTATTTATTATAACCTGAATAATTCATACTTTTAATTAAAACCATGTGAAACTGCCTCACGGCAGCTTACAATTACTTTTTCATCTTCACCCGTTAAGTGATGAAAAAAGAACCCCTTTCTGCTATGGTTAAAGTGACTA
>NZ_JBMEAO010000010.1:0-114745 GCF_048815235.1 Vagococcus fluvialis | reverse complement strand
ATTCCTCAATATTTTTGAACAGTGAATGTTTGAAGTAACTTTTTAGTCAAAATCAGTTGATAGGGATATTAGTGATACATATTTCAATAAAATGTACCAAAGAATTAAAGCTATGAATTATTCAGGTATAAGTATATAAATTAATTACTGATGAATATAAAAGTAAATTTATAAAAACAACGCATATAATAAAAAGATAAAAAGTAATGAGAGGAGTTTTATTTATGCATACTTTAGCTTATATTAATGGTGATATTACAACGGAACAATATAGAGATTTAATTAAAAAAAATGTAACAAGTATTTTAATTGATGTACCTAGTGGAGATAGAAGTGGTGAGAATATATCACGTTCTCTTAACCATATAGTAGAAGATTTAACTTTTGGTGATAGATTAATCGTTTATAGTTTATCCAATTTGTATAGAACGCTTTCAGAATTAGCTACATTTTTTAAAAAAATAAAAGAAAAAAGCATAGATTTAATTATTCTAAATAAAGAAGAAATTTTTAATTCTTTGACTAGCGAAGAGTTTATGGAATTTATTTTTGATATCAATAATGAAAATCAATCTGTCGTCAGAGATAAAAAAATCAAGTCAGATGTTTATTCTAAAAAAGCGGGTAGACCTAAAACTGGGCAAGATAATATCCAGAAAATGAGACATCTTCGTTTAGATAAAAATTATACCCTTAAAGATACAGCTGAGTTATGTGGTGTGTCTGTTGGGACAGTTTATAAATACGCTGATTGTCAAAAATAAGATAGCTATAAAAGGGAGAGTGACATTTAAGGTCATTCTCTTTTTATTTTATAGCCTATTTTGTGTGTTGTATACTTATCAAAATAGGGGATGTATGTTAAACTAAATGCAGTTTCATTGTTATATTAAGCAATTTATTAAATAAATATTACCTTTATTGGGAGGCTCGTATGAAGAAAGTAAGAAAAGCAGTTATTCCAGCAGCAGGACTAGGGACAAGATTTTTACCAGCAACTAAAGCTATGGCTAAAGAGATGTTACCAATTGTAGATAAGCCTACTATTCAATTTATTGTAGAAGAAGCCATTGCTTCAGGGATTGAAGATATATTAATTGTTACTGGGAAAGCTAAACGCCCAATTGAAGATCATTTTGATTCAAATTTAGAGCTTGAAATGAATTTAAAAGAAAAAGGCAAAGAAGATTTACTAAAATTAGTGACTGAAACAACAGGACTTAATTTACATTTTATTCGTCAGTCACATCCATTAGGTTTAGGACATGCAGTACTTCAAGCAAAATCATTTGTGGGTAGTGAACCTTTTATTGTTATGTTGGGTGACGATTTAATGGAAGATAAAATTCCATTGTCAAAACAATTAATTAATAATTACGAAAAAACACATGCGTCAACGATTGCTGTGATGGATGTTCCTCATGAAGATGTGGATAAATACGGCATCATTAATCCAGGTGGCGAAGTTAAGAAAGATTTATTCAACGTATTAAATTTTGTTGAAAAACCAAAAGTTGAAGATGCACCAAGTGATATGGCTATTATTGGACGTTATCTGTTAACACCTGAAATTTTTGATATCTTAGAAAATCAAAAACCAGGTGCAGGGAATGAAATCCAACTAACAGATGCCATTGATACTCTTAATAAAACACAACGCGTATTTGCCCATAGATTTACAGGGACAAGATATGATGTTGGAGATAAATTTGGCTTTATGAAGACGAGTATTGAGTATAGTTTAAAACATCCTCAAATTAAAGACGAGATGAAAGAGCTCATCTTAGATTTAAGCGACCGCATTCGTAAAGAAGAAGAGACAAAAAAGAAAAAATAAAAGAAATTGAGAATGGCTGTTGTTGAGTCATTCTCTTTTTGATTACCTTTCTTTAGATGAAAAAATAGTAATATGATATAGTAAAGACGATTCAGAAATAGAGGGTGAATATAGATGGAAAAGATTAAATCAATACGTAAATTAAAAAATAGCTATTACTCTTTAATTACTGAGAGTGGTACTAAAATTAGAGTTTCAGAAGATACTTTAGTTCGACATAGATTACTTAAAGGAGAAGAAATTAGTTCTGAAGCTTTAAGAGAGATTGAAAAAGAAGCTGAGTTAGATATTGGTTATCAAATGGCTTTGTCATTCTTAAATTTTCAACTTCGCTCTGAAAAAGAAATTAAAGATCATTTAAAGAAAAAAGAAATTTCTCAAGAAGGAATTAATTATGTGATTCCTAAATTAAGAGAGTTAAATTTATTAAATGATTTAGTATTTGCTGAGAGTTACGTCCGAACAGTGATGAAGACCCAAGATAAGGGGCCGCAACAGATTAAACAAGGGCTTTTTAAAAAAGGCATTTCAGAAGAAAACATTGAGAAAGCCTTAGGTTTGTTTGTTTTTGATGATCAAGAAGAAGCAGCTAATAGATTAGCAGAAAAGGCTCTTAGAAAATATCAAAGTAAAAGTCACAAAGAACAACTTCAAAAGGTCAGACAACATTTATTTGCTAAAGGTTATAGCGGTGATGTGATTAATTTAGTGATGTCTAATTTAGAAGTTGAAAAAGATGATGATGAAGAGTGGGATTTGATAGTTGCTCAAGGGGATAAACTATGGCGTAAACATCAAAGACTAGATAGAAGTAAAAGAAATCAAAAAATGAAACAATCCTTATTTCAAAAAGGATTTGATTTTGATTTAATTAATCGTTATATAGAAGAGAAAGAGATGGAAGATGAGTAAAGAAGTTATTAAATGGCCTGAAGAGAAAAAACAAGAAATGCGTGATAAGTTACTAGCTTGGTACGACCAAGAGAAACGACTTCTTCCTTGGCGTGAAAATAAAGATCCTTACCGAATTTGGGTATCAGAGATTATGTTACAGCAAACTCAAGTCGTTACAGTTATACCGTATTTTCACCGATTTTTAGAGTGGTTTCCAACGATTCAAGATTTAGCAGAAGCTGAAGAAGATAAGTTGTTGAAAGCTTGGGAAGGTCTAGGTTATTATTCGAGAGTTCGCAATATGCAAGAAGCAGCAAAAACAATGGTGGAGAAATTTGACGGACAAATGCCAGATAATTTAAAAGATTTATTAAGCTTAAAAGGAATCGGACCGTATACGGCTGGTGCGATTGCTAGTATTGCTTTTAATCTACCAGAGCCAGCTGTTGATGGAAATGTGATGCGGGTTTATAGTCGTTTGTTTTGTATTGAAGATGATATTGCAGATCCAAAATCACGCAAAATATTTGAACAAAAGGTAAGAGAAACAATTTGTCATGAACGACCAGGGGATTTTAATCAAGCACTGATGGATTTAGGAGCAACTATTTGTACGCCAACGTCACCGAAAATTGAAATAGATCCTTTAAAAGATTTATATGAAGCTTACAAGCAAGGTCGCTTAGAAGAGTTTCCAGTAAAGAAAAAGAAAATAAAAACCGTTCATCTCCATTATTTAGGTTTAGCTATTAGAAATACTAGGGGTGAATTTCTATTAGAAAAAAGGCCAAGTGAGGGACTTTTAGCTAATATGTGGACTTTCCCCTTAGTTGAAGCAGATAAAAAAGTTTATGAGGCTATGAATCAAGAATGGGAAGCTTATAAAGAAGATAAAAAAGAATGGAATTTATTTGATTTTGTTGCTGAAGGTAACGAATTATTATCAGGTATTTTCTTAGATAATTTAATTATAAGCTCTCCAAAAGTTGTTTGGCAGAAACAACCATTAGGAGAAGTAACTCATATTTTTAGCCACCGTAAATGGCATATCTTATTAGCTTATGGTTTTTTAACAGCTGATGAGGATTATGTATTGAAAGAGAATCAAGAGTGGGTTAGTTTTGCAGATTTCGAAACACTTGTTTTTCCAAAGCCACAACAAAAGATGGTCAATCTCTTAGGAGATTTAGTAAAGAAATAGTTATCAACGTGATTTAGTTATGCTATAATAATTGTGATATTGGTGTAATGAACACCCTAGCGAAAAAATTGGTTTCAAACCAAAGAAAGTAGGGTAACAAGAATGCGTGTACCTAAAGAAGGAGAGTTTATAACGATCCAAAGTTACAAGCATGACGGGAGTTTACATCGTACTTGGCGTGACACAATGGTTTTAAAAACCAGTGAATGCTCAATTATCGGCATGAATGATCACACTTTAGTGACAGAATCCGATGGTAGACGTTGGGTGACGCGAGAACCAGCGATTTTGTATTTCCATACAAAATATTGGTTCAATATAATTGCAATGATTCGCGATAAAGGCGTTTCTTATTATTGTAATCTGGCTTCACCTTATGTTTTAGATGAAGAAGCACTGAAATACATTGATTACGATTTGGATATCAAAGTTTTTCCTGATGGGGAAAAACGTCTTTTAGATGTGGATGAGTATGAAGCCCACAGTAAAGAGATGGAATATCCAGATGAAATCGACTATGTATTGAAGGAAAATGTCAAAATATTGGTAGATTGGATTAACAATAAAAAGGGACCGTTTTCAGACGAATATATTGAAGTCTGGCATAAGCGTTATCAACAATTATCAAGAAGACAGTAATGTTATCTAGTCATGCACGTAAGAAAAAATAATAAAAAAAGAGGCTGGCCACTAAGGTCAGTCTCTTTTTTTATTATTTTAGTAAGGCTTCAATTTCCTTGTATTGTGCTTCTGTTAAGAAATCTTTATATGTTGCTAATAATTCTTTTTTAGTTGCTTCATCAATTGAGCCTTTAGCTTCTTCTAAAGCAGATTTTAATTCTGTAAATTCTTCGTCAGTAATAGCTGTTGGAAGTCCTGTAACAGGTGCTTCTGGGAAGATTTCTTCCATTTGTTTTTGAGTTAAGATGTCTTCTTTTTTAGGGAATACAATCTCAGCTTTTTTATCTTTTAAAGTACCTTCAAATAATAAAGAGATAGATTTGAAGCCAGCTGTTTCAGCAACAGCTGCTTTAGGAGCCATGTCAATTACCATGCTTGTTTTATCAGCTTTAGTATCTAAATCAACTTTAATAGCTACTTTATCAAATTCTTTAAAAGCATCTTTAACATCTGTCATATCAGCTTCTGAATCTTCACTAACGACTTTTAATAATTCAACAATTTCATTGTCTGTAAATGTGTGAGAAATAACGTCTTTTTCTTTAGTGAATGACTTTTTGTCTAAGCCTTTCATAAATTCAATGACTTTTTTATTTAACTTTTCTTGGTCTTTTTGAGCTTTTTCAAGATCTTTTACCATATCAGCCCAAGCAGCTTGATCCATTGTGTCATCCATTGCGTAAACATCCATGTATTTACCTTTTAATTTACTATAATCAGTACCTGCAGTCATGTCCATTCCTGACATTGAACTGACGATTGTCATAAAGTATTCCATGATGTCTGTTGCCATGTACATTTTAGGTTCTTTACCAAAACTTCCCATCATATTAACAGGGATTTCCATGCCTAGAGCGTTAATTTTCATGTCCATTGAAAAAGCATTATCTTGTTTAGTATTTGATTTCATCGTACCTGTCACTGACATGTCTTTTAATTGAGTAGCGATCATGCCCATCATTGGGTTATTAGCCGTTTCAGGACTTGAAGCTAAATCAAGTTCTTTAATAGCAAATTTGAAGTCATAAGTGCCTTCTGTTTGTTTTTGTTGCCCTTCCATGTATTTAACAAATTCATCTTGAGGAGTACTACCACAACTTGTTAACACAAATAAAGCACATGTTACCCCAACTAATGTTCCTAACCTTTTTTTCATTTCTTTTCTCCTTTATTTATACCAATTTTTTCATGTCAAAGTGCTGGATGCCAGCATCTAAGTACTCATCTCCAAAAGTCTCATAACCTAAACGTTGATAGAATGGGATAGCGTGAGTTTGTGCCCCTAATACTAACTCAGTGCCATTATTTTTTTTAACAAATTCTTCAACGTAAATCATAATATCGCGACCAAATCCTTTTTTACGAGCTTCATGTTTAACAGCCATACGTTGTACTTTATAAAGCCCATTTGATTTAGGAAATAGTCTGACAGTTGCAAGTGGTTCCTTATTCGCATATAAAACAAAATGAATACATTTTTCTTCGCTTTCTAGCTCAAGTTCAATTGGGACTCGTTGCTCTAAAACAAACACTTCTTTTCTTAAAGTTATAGCATCATCATAGATTGATGAGGATAAATCAACAGTTTCTTCTATAGTGATCATCTGCAACACTCCTAATAAAAAAATGATAAATATTTATATAACAAAAGCAATTTTTGTTAGATTATATTATACTATAGAGTAATTAGATAAACCAAATATATTTTTTGGAAAAAGAATTGTTGGAGGAATGACATGTACAATCGATTTAAAGATTCTAAGCTACTATTTTGGTCAATAGAGCTATTAGTTATTGCAGCTCTTATATTAGTAGGAACTCAAATAAGTTTTATTTTCAAACCTATAGGCACAATGTTTACAACCATGTTTTCACCTATATTAATTTCAGGCTTTCTATTTTATTGTTTTAAGCCTATCGTCACGTTCTTAGAGAAAAAAGGGATTAGTAAAACATGGGGATCAACAATTGTTCTTCTATTATTAGTTGGGATTATTGTAGTTTCGATTTCCTCTATTATCCCTAGTTTGATTAAACAGCTTGTCTCATTAACTAAAGCAACTCCTGCTTTTATTAAAGAAGTAGAAGGATGGGCGAATGAGATGAGTCGTCATCCAATGTTACAAAACATTGATTTTCAGTCTTATCTAGACAAATGGAACATCTCAATAGGTAATGTGGTTCAGACAACTATTAACGGACTAAGCTCAGGTATTGGTTCAATTGTTTCTTCAGTTGCTGGAATTGTGATGTTAGTTGTAACAGTTCCTTTCATTCTATTTTATATGTTAAAAGATGGTCATAAATTAGTCCCTGCTATTGAGCGTTATTTCCCTGCTAAGCATAAGGGAGAGATGGTTGGCTTACTTAAAAAAATGAGTGAAACTATTGAAAAGTATATTAGTGGTCAAATGATTGAGTGTTTATTCGTTGCTGTTGGTACAAGTGTTGGATATATGATTATTGGTATTGATTATGCTTTCCTTTTTGGTGTTATGGCGGGATTAACGAATATGATTCCCTACATCGGACCATATATCGGTTTAGCACCAGCAGTATTAGTAACAGTATTTACTGATCCTTGGCAAGCAGTTTTCGCTTGTATTGTCGTATTAATTGTTCAACAAATTGATGGCAATATTATTTATCCAAATGTTATTGGTAAGAGTTTAGATATCCATCCATTAACAATTATCATTATTTTGTTAGTCGCAGGAAATATTGCTGGTCTTTTAGGAATGATTTTAGGGGTGCCTTTTTATGCAGTATGTAAGACAATCTTTGTTTATGTCTTTGATATGTATCAATTAAGTAAGACAAGTAAACAGCAAATTTCAGAAACTTTACCAGACGAAAAAATAGAGTCTGAGTAATTGTCAAAACCCTAGTTTTATGATACGATTTCAGAGTAATTGTTTAAGGACAATAACTTTAAATTTATGTTAGGAGAGAACAAGCTTATGAACGCTGACCCTGATAGTCAGTCTATTTTAATCAATGTGATTATATTAGTAGTATTAACGCTGTTAAATGCATTCTTTGCAGCAGCAGAAATGTCCGTTGTTTCGGTCAATAAAAGTCGAGTAGAGGCAAAAGCCGATGAGGGAGATAAAACCTCAATTAAATTACTTAGACTTATCAATGATTCTGGTATGTTTTTATCAACGATTCAAGTTGGTATTACCTTAGTAACCCTTTTACAAGGGGCTTCCTTAGCAAATTCATTTGCAAGAAAGTTAGCACCACTTTTTGGTGATGTTACTTGGGCCAAACAAGCATCACAGTTAATTGTTTTGATATTATTGACTTACATATCTATTGTATTTGGAGAACTATATCCAAAACGAATTGCTCTTAATAAACCAGAAGAGGTAGCCAAGATTGTAATGGGACCGATTCGTTTATTGAGTATCATAATGAAACCATTTGTTTGGTTGTTATCGGCTTCAACAAACTTTATTAGCCGTATCACACCAATGAAATTTGACGATGAAAATGAAAAAATGACTCGTGAAGAAATGGCCTATATCTTGACTAATGAAGGTGTGTTAGATCAAGATGAGTTAGGAATGGTTAAAGGTATTTTCGATATGGATACCACTTTGGCTCGTGAAGTCATGGTTCCTCGTACTGAGGCTTTTATGATTAACATCCATAATGACGCTTCAGAAAATATCGATAAAGTTTTATCCGATAATTTCTCACGTATTCCTGTATATGATGATGATAAAGACCGCGTAATCGGTATTTTACATTTGAAAAACCTGCTTAAAGAAGCAAGAAAATCAGGATTTGAAAACTTAGATTTATTAAAAGTCATTCATGAACCGTTGTTTGTTCCTGAAACAATTTTTATTGATGACTTAATGATTGAATTAAAAAGAACTCAAAACCATATGGCTATTTTATTAGATGAGTATGGTGGTGTAGTTGGTTTAGTTACTTTAGAAGATTTACTAGAAGAAATTGTTGGTGAAATTGATGATGAGTCAGATGAATCAACAGTTGAAGAGCTATATGAAACCATTGGTGAGAATGAATATATTATTAAAGCTAAGATGGCAATCGATGATTTTAATGATATTTTTGAAACTTCACTTGATATGAATGATGTGGATACAATGGCAGGATATGTGATAACTGCTTTAGGAGTCATTCCAGAAATTGGTGAAACTTTATCTATTGATGTGGAACACATCACTTTAACCACTCACAAAGTAGAAGGCACTCGTCTTCTTGAAATCAAGGTAAAAGTAAACGAAAAACCAGAAGAACCAGAAGAAGAAAAGTACCGTCGTTTGAAAGGCTTAAACGATAAAGATAAAGAAGAAGCATAGAATTTTTTAAAGAGAGCATAAATGCTCTCTTTTTTAGGTGTTTATTAATTAAAATGCTGTTTTAAAGATTGTTAGAACAACAATGGAATACTTTTATAGTTTAGTAAATCATGATATACTAAGCAAAGTTTTGACAGCATAGTCTTAAGTAAATAAATTATTAGAACGAGGAGAATATTATGAGTTTTAATCAACAACATGAAGTGGATCGTAGAAGAACCTTTGCGATTATTTCCCATCCGGATGCAGGGAAAACAACTATAACAGAACAATTACTTTTATTTGGTGGAGCGATTCGTAGTGCTGGTACTGTAAAAGGGAAAAAAACAGGGAACTTTGCTAAATCTGACTGGATGGATATTGAAAAACAAAGAGGGATTTCAGTAACGAGTTCAGTGATGCAATTTGATTTTGATGACAAACGTGTCAACATCTTAGATACACCTGGACATGAGGATTTCTCGGAAGATACTTATCGTACGTTAATGGCTGTGGATAGTGCCGTGATGGTAATTGATAGTGCTAAAGGGATTGAAGCACAAACGAAAAAACTATTCCAAGTTTGTCGTATGCGCGGTATTCCAATTTTCACATTTATTAACAAATTAGATAGAGATGGTCGTGAACCTTTAGATTTATTAGAAGAATTAGAAGAAGTATTAGAAATTGAATCTTATCCAATGAACTGGCCGATTGGTATGGGAAAAGGATTCGAAGGTTTATATGATATCTATAATAAACGAGTTGAAATCCACCGTCCTGAAAGATATGACGGAGAGAGATACTTACCTTTAAATGATGATATGGAATTAGAAATCGATCATCCTTTAAAACAGTTATCAATCTTTGACCAAGTACAAGGTGATGCTGAGTTATTATTAGAAGCTGGTAATGAGTTCTCTGAAGAAAAGATTGCTAAAGGTGAGCTAACACCGGTATTCTTTGGATCAGCTTTAACTAACTTTGGAGTAGAAACATTCTTAGAGACTTTCTTACAATTTGCACCTGCTCCATCTGCTCACAAAACAAAAGATGAAGGGGCAGTAAGTCCATATAGCGAAGATTTTTCAGGATTTGTCTTTAAAATTCAAGCTAACATGAACCCAGCTCACCGTGATAGAATTGCTTTTGTTAGAATTTGTTCAGGTTCATTTGAGCGTGGTATGGATGTTAAATTATCTCGTGATAACAAAAAAATAAAATTAAATAATTCAACTCAATTTATGGCAGACTCACGTGAACAAGTTGAGGAAGCTGTTGCAGGGGATATTATTGGATTATATGATACTGGTAACTATCAAATTGGAGATACTATCTTTACAGGTAAAGATAAAATTGAATTTGAAGAATTACCATCATTTACACCTGAATTATTTATGCGTGTTACAGCTAAAAACGTGATGAAACAAAAATCATTCTATAAAGGGTTATATCAATTAGTTCAAGAAGGAGCTATTCAGTTATACAAAACTTATTTAACAGAAGATTTTATCATTGGAGCTGTAGGACAATTACAGTTTGAGGTATTCAAACATCGTATGCAAGGTGAGTACAATACAGAAGTGATTATGGAGCCGATGGGATCTAAAATTGCTAGATGGATTGAGCCAGAGCAATTAGATGAAAAAATGAGTTCTAGCCGTAATATTTTAGCGAAAGACCGTTTTGATCAACCGTTATTCTTATTTGAAAACCAATTTGCAATGCGTTGGTTTGCGGATAAGTATCCTGAAGTAGAGTTAAAAACATTATTATAAAATAGAAAAAGAGTAAATCACTAGTGATTTACTCTTTTTTCTATACTACAGTTTTTTTGATAACGGGTACTGCCATAGAAATCTCTACGAGGCCTTTGCTTCGAATGATATTTAAATCGGAGCTGTCAATACCTCGGCTAAGAATGACATCTAAAACATGCTTAACTTCAGAATCTTTAACTTCTCGTGTTTTATTGACAATGACTACTTCAATATGAGTCTTAGCAATACTATGAACTACCAAAGTTTTTCCTAAAGAATAAACTTTAACGTAAGTAGCATCTGTATTCTCTAACTGTTTTGAGACAAGAGTCGCATAACTGTTTGTCACATCGATTAATTTCATTCTAATCACCTCTCACCGTTATTAAGTTGTGTTTCTTTCCTCACCTTAATTATACCATAATAAAACAGGAATAAGTGAGATAACGTTTTTTATTTTAGGATTAGAAACTAAAAAGTTCTTTTTGTTCATTAATTGTATATAAAATAAATTATTTGTAAATTTATTGATTGTTTTTTACTAAAATAGTGTCATCTTCTAAAATAGCGATTAATTCATTTTCCTTAGGATTGTCTAAATAGTGGTCAGCTATTCGGTCTTCAATTTGCTCTTGAATAACTCGACGTAGTGGACGAGCTCCCATTTTAGGGTCATAACCTAAATCAACTAATTTTTCTTTAACGTCATCAGTTGCTTCAATCGAGATATTTTGATCTTTTAGTAAGTTATTAACATCAGCTAACATCAATGACACAATTTCAAGTAGATTTTCTTTTGATAGAGCTTTAAATTCAATAATACCGTCAAAACGGTTTAGGAATTCTGGTTTAAAGAAATCTTTTAACTGCCCTAAAACAGACTGACTCGTACCATCTACTGTTGCTCCAAAGCCTACACTAGCCTCAATAGCACCAGTTCCAGCATTACTAGTCATAATGATCAAGGTATCTTTAAAACTAACTGTGCGTCCCTTAGCGTCAGTTAAACGACCATCATCTAAAATTTGTAAGAACATATGTAAAACATCTGGATGAGCTTTTTCAATTTCATCTAAAAGGATTAAACTATATGGATTTCTTCTAACTCTTTCAGTTAATTGTCCTGCTTCTTCATATCCTACATAACCTGGAGGAGAACCAATTAGTTTAGAAACGCTGTGTTTTTCCATGTACTCACTCATGTCAAAACGAATCATAGCGTCTTTGTCTCCAAACAATTCAAAGCTAAGTTGCTTCGCTAACTCAGTTTTTCCAACACCGGTAGGGCCAACAAATAAAAATGAACCAATAGGACGATTCTTTTTGTTTAAACCAATACGATTACGACGAATAGCACGAGTTACTTTATCAACTGCTTCATCTTGCCCAATGACATGTTGTTTGATATCTGAATCTAGATGTTTCATTTGGGTTTGTTCTTTTTCTTTTAATTCACCAACTGGAATACCAGTCATTGTTTCAACGACTTGTTCCATGTCTTGAATAGTAACAGTCGGAATGTCTTCATCGGCCACTTGTTTTTCTTTTAAGTCAGTTAATTTTTTGACTTGATCTCGGTAATAAGCGGCTTTTTCAAAGTCTTCTTCTTTTGAAGCAGCTTCTTTTTGTTGTTCTGCATGTTTAAGTCGTTCTTCTATGACTTTAGGATCTAAGGCTTGAATGGTTAAATTTTTTTTAGAACCCGTTTCATCTAATAAATCAATGGCTTTATCTGGCAAGTATCTATCTTGAATAAAACGATTAGATAACTTCACAGCTCCAGCGATAGCTTCATCTGTATAAGTGACATGGTGGAAGTCTTCGTATCTCTTTTGGATGCCTTTAAGAATTGTAATCGTTTCTTCCTCAGAAGGTTCATCCACTCGAACAGGTTGCATACGTCTTTCAAGAGCGGCATCTTTTTCAATAATACGGTACTCCGATAAAGTTGTTGCTCCAACCATTTGAAGCTCCCCACGAGCAAGAGCAGGTTTTAAAATGTTTCCAGCGTCCATATTTCCGTCACCAGCGTTACCAGCACCAACAATTTCATGAACTTCATCAATGAAGAGAATGATATGTGTATTTTCTTTTAATTCAGTGATTAATTGTTGCATACGTTCTTCAAATTGCCCGCGGATTCCAGTTCCTTGAACAAGAGAAGCCACATCTAAACGAATAACTTCTTTGTTTAAAAGTTTTTGGGGGACATTACCTTCTACAATTCTTAGGGCTAAACCTTCAACGACAGCTGTTTTACCAACTCCAGGTTCACCAATAAGAACGGGGTTATTTTTAGTTCTTCTATTTAAAATTTCAATCACGCGAGTTGTCTCTTCGTCCCGACCGATAACAGGGTCAATTTTTCCATCCCTAGCAGCTTGTGTTAAGTCCTCACCAAATTCTTGTAACAGCGAAGAACCATTATTATTTGGAGGCAAGGGTGGTCCCATTCTACCTGATTGAGTTGGTGGTGTTTGTGATTGATTTTGTTGTTGTTGTCTATTTTGTTCTTGAAGTTGACGGAATAAATCATTTAGGGAACCAAATCCAAAGGGGTCTTGGCTCATGCGTTCTCTGTTCGCCAAATCTTCTTGTTGTTTGATTTGTCTATAACATTGTTGACAAAGATCGATTTGCCTCTTTTGACCTTGAACACTTGTGTGTAAATGAATTGTAGCTTCGTTAGTTTGACAATTTTGGCACAGCATACATTCACGCTCCTTATAAATTTTTTTCGGTTCAAATCTAATTGACCTTTTTTGACCTTAACTAGATTATAGCTTAAAATATGGTGGGAGTTCAAGAAATTAACCTTCTTTTTAGTTAGTAAATTATGTTGTTAAAATCGTTGTCGTGATATAATAGATGAGAAGAGTCAAAGGGAGTGTAGAGAAATGGAAAATCCTTATATTGAAAAAATAGAGCTTCTTTTAAAAGAAGAAGAAAAAGAAATTCTTGTGGAAAAACAAGATTTTTTATTATTTAGAGAAGTTTGGCTAAATCATCCTGAAAAAAACAAGATTGTTGGTGAAGCAGGATTAGGTGGGAAAGTTGTTTATCGAAAGATCCAGTGAACATAATGATAAAGTTCGAGCTGATAACGTTTTCTGGAATGAAAAAAGTTGTCTCGTGAATAAAAACATGGTATTCTTTATCATTGAAAGGGTCATTTTTTTAAAAGGTAATATTCTTTTAATTTAAGTGGTCCTCAAATCAAATTCGATTACAGAGGAGAATGATTTATTATGGAGAAAAAAGATTTTCACGTAGTAGCAGATACAGGTATTCACGCGCGTCCAGCAACTTTATTGGTGCAAACAGCAAGTAAATTTAGTTCTGACATTAACTTAGAATACAAAGGTAAATCAGTGAACTTAAAATCAATCATGGGCGTTATGTCTTTAGGTGTAGGCCAAGGAGCAGACGTAACAATCTCAGCTGAAGGTGCTGACGAAGTAGAAGCAATCGCAGCTATCGAAGAAACAATGAAAAAAGAAGGTTTATCAGAATAATGACAAAGCAATTAAAAGGTATTGCCGTAAGTGATGGGATTGCAGTTGCAAAAGCTTATCTTTTAGTTGAGCCAGACCTTTCATTTGAAAAAAAATCAATTGAAAATGTCGATCAAGAAGTTGCCCGTCTTACTGATGCACTTGGACAATCAACAGTTGAATTACAAGCAATTCGTGATAAAGCTGCTAAAAGTTTAGGTGAAGAAGAAGCGCAAGTATTTGATGCTCATTTAATGGTTCTTTCAGATCCAGAATTAGTTGGAGCTGTAGAAGGAAACATTAAGGATAACAATGTAAACGCTGAATCTGCATTAAAAGAAGTAACAGATATGTTTATCGGTATGTTCGAAAGCATGGAAGATAATCCTTACATGCAAGAAAGAGCTGCTGATATTAAAGACGTAACAAAACGTGTGATGAGTCACTTAGTAGGTGTTAAATTACCAGATTTATCAATGATTAACGAAGAAGTTATCATTGTTGCTGAAGATTTAACTCCAAGTGATACAGCTCAGTTAGACCGTAATTTCGTTCGTGCCTTTGTAACAAACATTGGTGGACGTACATCTCACTCAGCTATCATGGCTCGTTCATTAGAAATCCCAGCTGTTGTTGGAACAAAAAATATTACTGAGTTAGTATCTGAAGGTGATTTCTTAGCTTTAGATGGTAGCGAAGGTGATGTAATTGTTAATCCAACATCTGAAGAAATTGCTAGTTTTGAAGCAAAAGCTAAAGCTTTTGCTGATTTAAAAGCTGAATGGGAAAAATTAAAAAATGCTCAAACAGTAACTGCTGATGGTAAACATATTGAACTTGCAGCTAACATTGGTACTCCTAAAGATTTAGAGGGTGTTAATGGCAATGGTGGAGAAGCAGTTGGTTTATACCGTACTGAATTCCTTTACATGGATTCACCAGACTTCCCAAGTGAAGATGATCAATTTGAAGCTTATAAAGCAGTATTAGAAGGCATGAATGGTAAACCAGTTGTGGTTCGTACTATGGATATCGGTGGAGATAAAGAGTTACCATACTTAAAATTCCCTGAAGAAATGAACCCATTCTTAGGTTACCGTGCTATTCGTATCTGTTTAGCAGAAGATGCTATGTTCCGTACACAATTGCGTGCGCTTTTACGTGCATCAGTATACGGTAACTTACGTATTATGTTCCCTATGATTGCAACATTACAAGAATTCCGTGATGCTAAAGCAATGTTATTAGAAGAAAAAGCTAAATTAGTAGCTGAAGGTGTTGAAGTTTCAGAAGATATCCAAGTTGGTATCATGATTGAAATTCCAGCTGCAGCAGTTATTGCTGACAGATTTGCTAAAGAAGTGGACTTCTTCAGTATCGGAACAAACGACTTAATCCAATACACAATGGCTGCAGACCGTATGAACGAACGCGTTTCTTACCTGTACCAACCATATAATCCTGCAATCTTACGTTTAATTAAAAACGTTATTGATTCAGCTCACGCTGAAGGTAAATGGGCTGGTATGTGTGGAGAGATGGCAGGAGATCAAACTGCTGTTCCATTATTAGTTGGTTTAGGTTTAGATGAATTCTCAATGAGTGCAACTAGTATTTTACGTACTAGAAGCTTAATGAAACGTCTAGATACTACTAAGATGGCTGAGTTAGCTAACAAAGCTATTTCTGAATGTGATACAGCTGAAGAAGTTGTTGCATTAGTAGAAGAGTACACAAAATAACTATTAAAGTTTGAAGAAGTTAATCTTTTTAGATTAGCTTCTTTTTTTGTTTTTTATAAGAAGTTATCCTTTTAAATTTTGACTTGTATTTTTATTTTTTAATTAGTCGTTTTATGCTATAATAAAATATTGTAAACTCGGACTAAGGTAGGAGGTATCCCTCATTTTTTTCGAGTATAGTGATAAAGAAGGAGTGAAGTCATTGCTGAAGATTAATATGTTTTCTTCTGCTGATAAAGTTAAAGGCCAAGGAGTAGGAAGTGCCTATAACGAATTAATAAAGATGTTACAAGAAGAATTTAAAAATGACTTTGACGTAAGCATCAATAAATATAAAAAAGCTGATATTTCTCATTATCATACAGTGGATCCTCTTTTTTATCTATCTACTTTTTTTAAAAAGAAACGTGGAACTAGAATAGGGTACGTTCATTTTTTACCAGAGACATTAGAAGGTAGTATTTCTTTATTTGGTCCTTTTCAAAAGATATTTAACCGTTACGTTATTTCTTTTTATAAACGTATGGATCAATTAGTTGTGGTTAATCCTTCTTTTATCGAAAAATTAGGTGAAGCAGGTATTGATACAAGTAAAGTAACTTATATTCCTAATTTTGTAGCTAAAGAAGATTTTGATGAAGCCACATTAGCTGAGAGGTTAAAGCTTCGTGAAGAAGCGGGATTTGATGAGAAAAAATTAGTGGTTCTTGGAGCTGGACAGATTCAGCAAAGAAAAGGATTAGATGATTTTATTCAACTAGCACAAGATAATCCGTCTATTGAATTTATATGGGCAGGAGGATTTTCATTTGGTAAAATTACTGATGGGTATGAACGTTATAAAAAAGTATACGATAACCCACCAGCTAATTTAAAATTTACTGGTATCATTGAACGTAGCGAGTTAGCTAAGTATTACAATATAGCAGATATCTTTTTACTACCATCTTTTAATGAGTTATTCCCAATGTCTATTTTAGAAGGGTTTAACAGTGGTACACCAATCATGCTAAGAGATTTAGAATTGTATCACTCAATCATTGCTGATAAATATATAAGTACAGATAATAAAGAGGATATGGAGAAAGCACTTCGAGAATTTGAGATAGATAAAACTTTATTAGAACCTTATCGTCAGAAATCGAGAGATGCTGGAGCTTATTATTCAAAAGAAAATGTATCAAAAATTTGGTATGATTATTACAATAAATACAGTAAAAAATAAAGGGAGGCGAGAGTTGTGAAGATTGGTTTTTTTACAGATACCTATTTTCCTCAGGTCAGTGGGGTTTCAACATCAATTAGAACATTAAAAGAAGAGTTAGAAGCCTTAGGTCATGAGGTTTATATTTTCACAACGACAGATCCCAATGTACGTGAGTTAGAAAATCGCATTATTAGAATGCCTAGTGTGCCGTTTATATCTTTTAAAGAACGCCGAATTATTATTCGTGGTATGCTCTACGCCTATTACGTGGCAAAGGATTTAGAATTAGATATTATTCATACTCACACCGAATTTGGCCTTGGTTTTTTAGGAAAGCAAGTGTCAAAAGCTTTAAAAATCCCTTGTATTCATACTTTCCATACAATGTATGAGGATTATTTACACTACATTGCTAATGGTAAGTTAATTCGACCTGTGCATGTTAAACAATTTTCAAAACTTTATATGGCTCATATGAATGCCATTGTTTGTCCTAGTCAAAGAGTTGTAGATAAGTTAGAAGAATATGACATTGAAGCGCCGAAGTATATAATCCCAACAGGAATAGACGTGTCTAAGTTTATTCCAGAAGAGTCTGTAACTAGTGAATGGGTGAGAGAAAAATACGGCATTCAAGAGGATGAAACCTTTTTATTGTCTGTCAGTCGTATTTCCTATGAAAAAAACATTCAAGCTATTTTAAACGGTATGCCAGAGGTTGTTAAAGACTGTCCAAATGTTAAGTTGTTAATTGTTGGGAATGGTCCTTACAAAAAGGATTTGGAAGAATTAGCTGAAGTATTAGACTTAGGAAAATATGTTATCTTCACAGGAGAAATTCCTAATGAAGAAATTTCTCCTATCTATCAAGCTGCAGATGTTTTTGTTAGTGCCTCATCTTCTGAAACACAAGGACTGACATACACAGAAGCTATGGCAGCGAAAACAAAAGTGGTTGCTAAAGGAAATGATTATTTAAATCCATTATTTAATGATTTGAGTTTAGGTGTCACTTTTGAATCAGATGAGGATTTTTCAAGTTGTTTAGTTAATTATTTAAAAGAAGATCATCCTCATAACGAGGAATTATTAAATAAAAAGTTATTTGAAATTTCAAGTGAAGCGTTTGGTTTAAGTGTTGAAAAATTGTATTCTGACGTAATTGGCACTTATGAAGTAAGTGAAAAAGAGGAAGAAACAGAAGATGAGGCTTTTGATTCTTTACGAATTTTTAGAAAATAGCGACGAGGTAGATGATGAATAAAAAAAATAGTATCTCTTTGGTGTTAGTTTTTTTACTTGGCTTTTTTGTCATTTGGAATGAACTACGCCAGGTAGATTTAAATGAATTTTTGTTAGAAGTTACCCATGTAAATTGGTTTTGGCTAATCGTAGCTATTCTATTTATGCTAATTCACTGGGGAATTGAAGGCAAAATCACCCAATTATTTTTAAGAAAAACTAACCCAGAATACTCTTTTAAAAGTGCTTACCGGATTCCATTAATTCAGCACCTATTTAATGCTATTACACCTTTTTCAACAGGAGGACAACCAGCCCAAATTGTGGCTTTAGGAAAATCTGGTGTTGATTATGGTGTTGCTGCTTCAGTCTCGTTAATGAAATTTGTAGTGTATCAAGTGTGGGTTGTTCTGAATTTTGTTATTTGTTTAGTATTTGGCTTTCACTGGGTCTCAGGGAACTTTCAAAAATTATCTTACTTGATAATCTTAGGTTTTATCGTTCACTTTATCGTAGTTTTTTGTTTGCTTTTAGTGATGTATTGGCACAGTCTAGCTAGAAAAATTGTGTTAGGAACGTTCAATCTTCTAAAAAAAGGCAAACTAGGGAAGAAACTTGTTAAGTATGAAGTGACAGTCATGGAAAAATTAGAGAACTTTTACGAACAAAGTAAAGTGATGAAAGCTTCTCCTAGATTAATGTTACAAACAAGTTTGATGACGATATTGCAGTTATTGGTGTATTACATCGTACCGTATTTTATATTGTTAGCTTTACATATTGAAGGAGTAAATCCATTTAAAGTAATTGTATTTCATGCCTTTATTATTATGATTATATCTCTGTTCCCGATTCCTGGAGGGACTGGTGGAGCAGAATATAGTTTTAGTTTATTGTTTGGTACTTTTGTCCTTGCCCAAGGAAAGCTTGTATTAGCTATCTTTTTATGGCGTATAGTAACTTATTATATTGGTATTATATTAGGGTTAGTTGCTTTGACTATTAATCCATTACAATCGAAAAATAAAATAATTTAGAGAGATAAATCTGAGAAGATTTATCTCTTTTTTTATTATATTGATTAATAAAAAAAACAAAAAAATTATTTTTTTGTTGCTAAAAAAATAGTGATCATAAAGCTTAGGTCATATTTTTTAACAATGGCAGAAAAAATGAACTGTCGAAATAATAAAAAATAGATACTATTAAATTACGAATTAATTAACTAGTTCATTATTTTTAGTTTTTTACTTCATTCTAATAAACAATAAACATTGTTTTACTTGTAATTAGTTAAAAATAACTTGTTAAACAATTAATAAATAAGATATTAAAAAGAAGTTTTTTATGAACAAAAAATAATTTTAACGGAATAGGTTCAACAGTAATAAAAAAATGAATGAATAATTATTTGATTTATGAGAGGAGTGAAGTAAGTTTATGCAAAAAGAAAATGTGGTGAAAGGTTTTAAGTATTTGATAGGAATCATTTTTACGGCAATGTTAATAATCTTACCATCAGAAATAATTGTGCATGCTGAAAAAGAGGAGTTGGACATAGATAGTTTTAGCGGATTAGTTATTAGCGAAGATGCAAGAAATGATGTAGATGATATTAAAATTATGATAACTGATAAGGAAGGTCGTGATAGAAGAGCGGATGTTCCTATTACAAGATTACGTTGGAATGGAAGATCAACACAATATCAAGGAAATGATGACATTCGAACCAGTTTTTTTCATCACTATTTAAAGGGAGAGGGAACTGGCAAAATATTAATGGAATTTCCTGAAACAAATGATCTGGATGGATTATTAGATTATGTGGTCAAAATTGAATATCCAGTTGTAGGATATATAGAAAACGATGATTTAGAAAGACATGAGATTGGAGCTAATGTCACAATTGATTCAATCGATAAAAGTACTCTTATAGGATCCAAATTAGGGAGTTGGGATAGTATTCCAATAATTGATATTTCTACGACTTTGTTTTCTGGAATGGTATACAATAACATCTCGGCAGCAGATTGGCATTTTGAGTTTTTTTACACTGATACAGGAGAACTTGTTAATTTCGATGAGGCATATGAATCTGTGATGACGTTTAATTCTTTAAACGGTCATACTTACAATAATAGGCTAGCTCCAGAGTTTGTTAGGGAAGAAACAGGGAAAGATGCTTTTCTCAGTAGAGATACGATGATTAAACGTGGAAATGCAACCGAGTATTATAATAACATTCGACAAAGAACATACTCCGATGTCTACTATGGAAGTCATAATGATTTTGATGACTGGTTAGGTTCAAATAACTTTCATATCTCCAGTGCTCAATATGATTTATCAGGAACAGATAATACTTTTAAAGTTGGAACAGCTAAAAATTGGAATGTTGCTTGGTTTGCTTTTTCCAGTGCGAAAATAGATGCTCCTTATAAACATAAAATTCCTATTAAAACAGTTCAACCTATTCAACAATATACAAGTACCGATGTACCAGCCAATCCGACTGGTGAAGAATCAGGATTTAATCAACGTTATTATAATGATTTAGATATTTACCAAATCGATAATGGTCAATCTGAAGTGCCAGATATCTACCGGGTGGAAGGCCACGATCCAGATAGAGCTAATGAATTAACATCAGGTGTACCAAATCGTGAAGAAAGACATATCGAAAAAGGTCAAGAATTTTATTATTTTATTAATCAAAAAACAATTCATATTGGAGCCGATGGGGTTATTTCACCAACTGGTTACAGAATTGAAGATAAATTACCAGAGGGAGTAGTACTAACGGATCATCCTTTTACCTTATACAATTTAGATGGAAGTCATATTGACTTAGAAAATTTAGATAGAGATGACTATAGTGGCAAAGAGTCATTTTCACTGAGATTATCTGATAATCAAACAAGAAAAATTAATGAGTTAGCTAAAAGAACAGAGTATTACGGTGAAGATTTTAGTCTAAGAGTTAGAGTAAAAGCAACAGAAGATATTAAATCAAATCAACTTGTCATAAATCAGGCCTCAACTAGTTTTACTTATTTTGATAGTGATGATCCAGATGATACAGTTTCTCAGAAATCTAACCATGTAGCAGTGAAAACAAAAATTAATACGACAAAAATAGAGTTTGATAAAGTCAATCAAGATGAGAAGGCGCTGCCTAATGCAGTTTTTAAGATTTATGAATATGATGAAAACAAATCAGAAAATAAGGGGAAACTACTTGATACTAAAACATCAGACTCTAAAGGAAAAGTGACTTTCAATTATGATTTTCCACCTGGAAAGTATGTGCTAGAAGAATTTCATGCTCCAGGACAATACATGCTTCATGAAGATGTTGTTATTGAAGTTGATGACAATCTACAAGTGATTTGGCCTGATGGTTTAGATGGAAAAATTGTTAATGAAAAAAGATATAATTTGTGGCTTTTCAAAGTAGATGAGCATCGTAATCCGTTAAAAGGAGCGAAGTTTGAATTATCTGGTGGAGATTTAGATGAGCCGAGAATAGAAACATCAGATAAAGATGGTGAAATTATTTTTCGTGCAGGTCCCATGTTTAAAGGACAAACTTATGAGCTACGTGAGTTAGAAGCTCCAGCAGGCTATGATAAAGTTGATACTGTTTACAAAATAGAAATGTCAGATGACGGTTTATCAGCTAACTTAATTGATGGAGAGGGAAATAAATCCCCGCTAAAAGTAGAATTAATAGAAGATGTGAGTAAACATAACAAAGTATCAGGTGGAATTGAGATAGGGATTGTCAATCCACGAACTAAATCAACATTGGAAGTTATCAAAGAAGATAAAGATTCTAAGAAAGCTATTAAGGATGTTTCTTTTAAAGTCTTTAAAGAGGGAGAAAATCCAGATAAGGCAATTGAATACACAACTGATGAACAAGGTAAGTTTACAGTGCCTAATTTAGATACTAAAGAAACTTACTTTATTAGAGAAACAAAAGCACCAAATGACTACATTCTTTTAGATCAAGACATTGTTTTAAGTTTTGATACCAAACAGAATAAATGGTTAGTAACTGAGAAGGACACTGGAAAAGAACTAGATGAAGTTAAGTGGGATAGTCAGAATAATCTCTTATCAGTAACTGTTTTTAATGAACAGAAAAAAATGTTACCTCAAACAGGTGGTTCTGGAGTTATTATTCCACTAGTAATAAGTAGTTTAACAGGTTTAGGTTCACTTAGTTACTTTATTAGATTTAAAAGGAGTGAGGTGTAGTAGATGAAAAAATATGTATTAGTTATTACGTTTTTGTGTGCTTTTCTCTTAAGCATTAAGATGGATACCTTACAGGTTAGCGCAGAAAATAGTGATAATGAAGTTAATTTAGTGATTCATAAATTACTATTAGGGGATAGTCATACATCAAGTGAGCTGATTATTGAAAATGACGGGAGTATCCATCCAGATGGACTTGAATTATTACAAAATCAAGTTGGATTAAATGAGGTTGAATTTTCAATTTATGATGTGACTGATGATTTTTATGAATTAAGAGCTTCTGGTAAGACTGTTGAAGAAAGCCAAAGTCTTCTGAGTCAATTGAAAGAGGATAGAGAGTTAGTAGTAAAAGGGATTACTAAAACGATTGACTCAGAAGATGGGATTTTGTCAGTAACAGTACCTAAAAAGCAGCAAGGAAAAGATGCCGTTTATTTAATTAAAGAAACCAATAGACCAAGTAATGTAAAAGAGAACTCACTTCCAGTGGTTGTTGTTTTACCGATGTCTGGAGATGAAGAGCAAGAATTAGAAAGTATTCATTTATACATAAAAAATGACCGAGAAACTCCTGACGTGCCAACTCTTGAGAAAAGTATTGAAAAAAAAGAGGAAAGTTATTCTTATGGTGAGGTAATCACTTATAACATTCAAACAACAATCCCACAAGACATCTTGCAATACGAAAGTTACGAACTAGAAGATGAAGCAGATCCAGCGTTGTGGTTAGTTGATAAAGGTAGCAAAGAAGAAACGATTAAAGTTTCACTTAAGGGTGCAACACAAACAGATTATTATGACATTACTGAATTAAGAGATCATGGTTTTACTATCCAATTTGATCCACAAAAACTAGGTGATTTTGTGGGAGAAACGATTAGTATTACGTATGAAATGGAATTAAGAGGAAATCAAGCAAATTCTAATCAAGGTGAATTTGTTAATATAGTAGAGCTAACAGCAGACAATCGATTTAAGTTAAAAGACAAAGAGAAAATCGAAACAGGTGGTTATCACTTTGTAAAAGTCGATATGAATCAAAGTAGTAAAAAATTAGCTGATGCTAAGTTTGTTGTTATGAACAAAGAGAAATACTATTTAAAAGAAAATAAAGAGAAACAAAAAATATGGGTAAAAGATAAAACACAGGCAACTGAATTTATTTCAAATGAACAAGGAGAGCTAGTAGTTAGTGGTTTAAGATATGGTGATTACTCACTGATTGAGACGCAAGCACCAACAGGATATATCCTAAATCAACAACCAGTTTCTTTTGAAGTAACTAAAGATAGTTTACAAGAAACGTCGAACTATCCCTTAAAAATTGTAAACAAAATAACTGAAAAACCAGAGCAACCAACTCCACCTAATAAACCGTCAACAGGAGGTAACTTACCTAAAACAAATGAGATTAAAGATAGTTACTTGTTTTTAGTAGGAAGTCTGATGTTGATTGCGATTGTCATTATTAAAATTAAAGGAGAAAGAAAACATGAAGAAAACTAAAACATTATCATTACTATTTATGAGTATCACCACATTGGTATTAGGAATTTGCAGTATTTTAATACCAGGAAATCAGGTTCAAGCAGCAGAGGGAAAAGCAGAAATTGTTTTACATAAGAAGCAAATGTTGGTATCACCATCAGACAAAATTCAAAATACAGGGAATGTTATGAAAGAGTTTGAGGACAATTATCAAGCTCTTGAAAACATTGAGTTTAAAATTTATGACGCAACGGCAGAATTTTATGATTTAAGAGCGAATGGTAATAAAGGAAAAGGCATGACATCAGAAGAAGCTATTAGAAGAATTCAAAGTTTTGAACTTAGTGATCTTGATGGTCGTGAGGCTCTAAAAACTGGTAAAACAGATTTTGAAGGAAAATTAACTTTTCCCGTAGAAAAAGAAATTAATGGAAAAGATGCTGTTTATTTGATTATTGAATCAGAAACTCCAGGAGTTGTAGAAGGAGCTAACTTAGTAGTTGCTTTTCCAGTCTATCAAATGGATAGCAAAGGAAATTATACAGATACAGAGTTAGATACGGTTCACTTATATCCTAAAAATGTCATTTCTAATAGCGGAGTATTAAAAATAACAAAAAGAGCATCTTATGATCATAATGAAACCTTAGATGGCGCTAAATTTATTGTTTCTAAAGATGTGACAGATAAAGAAGAAGGAAAAGAAGTAACACGTACTTTCTATATTTCTGGGGCTAAAGACGGAATCTATGAGTGGTCTACAGATGAAACAAAAGCTTTTAAATTTGTGACCGGTAACAGTTATCAACCAGGAGATAAGACGATTGAAGTGGGAGAAGCAGGAACAGGTGAAATTGTCATTAATGAAATAGCTTATGGCACTTATACTGTTACAGAGGTTGAAGCACCAAGCAATGCAAGTATGATTAATGATGAGATAGATCATAAAGTGACGATTACTGAAGAAGCTGCGACTGTTAACGTTGATGTTATCAATGATAAAGTAAAAGTTGATAAGTCATCTGACAAAGATAATCAATCTGTTGAAATTGGTCAAAAAATTAAATACAACATTGAATCAACAATTCCTCAAGGGATTCAAGATACATTTGATGATGGAACTCGTCGCTATACTAGCTATAAATTAATTGATAAACATAGTGAAGAATTAACATTTGTTAATGAGTCAAAAGTAGCAAACAAAGAATTTGGTTATGAATTAAAAGATGGAAGCAAAGTAATCCCAACAAAAAACTATACGATTACAGAAGATGCAGATAAAAAAGGTTTTACATTAGAGATTAACGCTGATTACTTAACAGAGTTAACACCAAATAATCATTTAACTTTTGATTATTTTATGTTTTTAAATGAAAAAGCTGTACCAGGTAAAGACTACACAAACACAGCAAATGTTGAAACTGGTGACTTAACTGATGAAACAGATCCTGTTACTATTAAAACAGGTGGAGCAATGTTCCAAAAAGTTGACCAAGATAACAAAAAAACAGCATTAGCAAATGCTAAATTTGTTGTTCAAAATGAAGAGAAAGATAAATATGCAGTAGTTAATGAAACAACTAAAGAAGTCACTTGGACAATTGATAAAAATCAAGGAACTATCTTCACATCAGGTAAAAATGGTGAATTTGAAGTAATTGGTCTTGAGTTTGGAACATACTACTTAGTGGAAACTGAAGCACCAGATGGTTATGTCTTATTAAAAAATCCAATTGAATTTAAAGTAGATGAAAATTCATATGACAATAAACAAACTGTAGAGATTGTCAATAAACACAAAGGTTCATTACCAATGACAGGTGGTATTGGTTCGATTGTCTTTGTAGTAGCTGGTGTATCAGCATTCGGATTTGCAGCATTCTACTTCAAAAAACGTCTTTCTGAATCAAAATAAGATAAAAAATTAGAGGACGGAAACCCACTTCTAACGATTACTTAAGCCTCAATGTAGTGAGTAAGGACTGAGAGAAGAAAAGATCTAGAAAACAATTGTTTCCTAGATCTTTTTTTAGAGTTAGATTTTTTGAAAGGAGTGAAACGATTAGTGTTAACGTATTTTAAAAAAATAAAAGTTAATCATAAATTCTCTAAATTATTTGGCGTATTATTAATGATAATGATACTAGGCATATTTGGTGAAAATAGAGCCCGTGCAGATGAAAGTAAACTAGAAATAGATAGTTTTAGTGGGTTAATTATTAGTGAAGATGTTGTCAACGACCCAAATGATTTAAAAGTTGAGATTACAGGTGACTACGCTAAAGAAGCAAGTATTAATATTGTTACAAGAGAACACAACGATCAGTATAAAAAAGAACACCCGAATATTGGTGAAGGTAGTTATGAATATGATAGAAATCAAATTTTCCCAAGCTATGTTAAAACATCAGGGAAGATAAATATTGAATTTCCTTATATGGCATCAAGAGAAAAACTTTTAAATACTCAAATTAGGGTGATGTATCCACAAATAGGTTATATGGAAAATGATGACTTAGAAAGAAGGCAAATTGGAGCTTATCTAACGATTTCAGAAATTGAGAAGGGACCTGTTAATTTAGAAGGATATGGACATGAAATATCTTCTATTGATTTAGCTTCCAATTTATTTTCAGGTATCTCTTATATTGGGGTTCATTCAACCAGATTGAAGTTTGAGTATTTTTATTCTAATCCGGATGATTCCAAATATATGGAATTAGTTAATTTTAAATCTTATGAGGATGGATACGGGGAATCTGCTATGTCATTTAATTCATTGAATGGTCATTCTGATAACGGGTCGAGTAAAGGTGACAATCCCGAATTTGCAAAAGAAATACATGATCGAGATGGTATTTTAGCGAGGGAAACGTTAGTTAAAAGAGGTGACAGAGAAAGATCATGGAAAGAGGACCCAAAGGCGTCTTTGAAGTATGAAAATATTTACTATGGAACTCATAATACGTTTACTGATTATCTAGGAGGGAATACTTTTCATAAAGCTTCAGTCCAATTTCCTTTAATGGGAACTAGTAATGAATTTTTAGCTGGGACTCTTTATCATAAGCAACAAGTTTGGTTCTCGATCTCAAGCGCTAAAATTGATGCTCCTTATCGTCACCGAATCCCAATAAAGACAGTTCAACCTTTGAATCAGTATCAAGAAGGAGATAAGGCTAATCATCCAACTGGGAATCAATCTGGGTTTTCACAACGTTATTATAATGACTTAGATGTTTATCAAACATCAGATGGGAACTCTGAGGTACCCGGTTATTACCGGGTTGAGGGACATGACTTAGATAAACCTGATGAACTAGCCCCTGGTGTCCCTAAACGTGAAGAAAGATTTATTGAAAAAGAGCAAGAATTTTATTACTTTATTAATCAAAAAACAGTAAACATTGGTTCAGACGGGATTATCTTACCCACTGATTATCAAGTAGAAGATGAGTTACCTGATGGAATTGTTTTAACTGATAAGCCGTTTACCTTATATAATTTAAATGGGTCAACGTTATCTTTAGGTGAGTTAGATCGCAATGATTACGAAAATCAACAATCATTTTCACTGGATTTAACTGCTTATCAAGTAGAGCAGATAAATTATCTTGCAGCACAACATGAATATTACGGAGAAGATTTTAGTTTAAGAGTGAAGGTAAAAGCCACAGAGGATGTTCCTATGGATAAATTGTCTATCAATCAAGCTTCAACGACTTTTAGTTATTTTGGAGGTCAAGATCAGCCGTCGAAAGAATCAGTTACTCAATTTTCTAATCATGTTGCGACTAAATTAAGAAGTACTAAAATAGAATTTGATAAAGTTAATCAAGATGATAAAGCATTACCAAACACTGTCTTTAAAATTTATGAATATGATGATGGTCAAAAAGATAATAAGGGGAAATTATTAGATACAAAAACATCTGATTCAAAAGGTAAAGTGAGATTTAATTATAATTTTACTCCAGGACAATATGTACTGGAAGAAAGTAAGGCGACGGGGCAATACATTCCTCATGAAGATGTAGTCCTTATAGTTGACGAGGACTTACAAGTTATTTGGCCAGATGGATTAGATGGGAAAATTGTTAATGAAAAAAGATATAATCTTTGGCTTAACAAAATAGATGAAAACAAGAAACCTCTAAAAGGGGCGACATTTGAGTTATCAGGAGGGGATTTAGAGGAACCTAGAGTAGCAACCTCTAATGCAGATGGAGAAGTTATTTTTCTTGCTGGACCTATGTTTAAAGGTCAAACATATGAGTTACGTGAAACGAAAGCTCCTGAAGGGTATGACAAGATTGATACTGTCTATAAAGTTGAAATGTCTGAAGATGGTCGATCTGCTTTTCTAATAGATGGTAATGTAGAGAAACATGAGTTAAAAGTAGAATTTATAGAAGAAGCAAGTAAACATAATAAAGTGTCAGGTGATGTTGAGTTGGGAATAGTAAATGCTCGTTCAAAAACAGAGCTAGAAGTTATTAAACAAGATCAAGACACAAAGAAACCGATTAAAGATGTCTCTTTTAAAGTCTTTAAAGAGGGCGAAGAAATTTCTAACGCCACAGAATATACCACTGATAAAGATGGAAAGTTCACTGTTTCAGAGCTAAATGTCAAAGAAACTTACTATATCAGAGAAACCAAAGCTCCTAATGACTACATTTTACTAGATCAAGATATAAAGCTGAGTTTTGACGAGAATCAGGATAAATGGCTAGTAACAGAAAAAGAATCAGGTAAAGAACTAAAAGACGTTTCTTGGAATAAGGATAAGAATCAGTTGTCAATTATTATCTATAACGAACAGAAAAAAATGTTACCCCAGACAGGTGGTATAGGTCGGCTAGTACCATTATTGTTAGGCGGAATATCATTTGTTGGTGGTATGTATTACTTCTATAGAAGAACAGTTAAATTAATTTAATTAGAAAGAGTTCATTACCATTTGAAAATGACCAATAAAGCAATGCTTTCATCTTTCTTTATACTTGTTTATAATAGACTTATTAAGTTAAAGAGGTGAACCAAATGAAAAAAATAGGCTTTATTGGAACAGGCGTTATGGGTGCTTCAATTGTCAAGCATTTACTGAAAGCAAATTATGAGGTAATGGTTTACAATAGAACGCAATCAAAAACAGATGAATTAATTGAATTAGGTGCTACGTGGGGAGAAACGCCAGAAAAAGTGGCAGCTTCTAGTGAGTTAATATTTAGTATGGTTGGTTTTCCAGAAGACGTGGAAGAAATATATTATGGTTCAGAAGGTATCTTCCAAACCGACATTGCAGGGAAAATTTTAGTTGATATGACGACCAGTACACCGTCGTTAGCACAAAAAATAGCAAGAGATGCGAAGTTTCGTCATGGTTTTGCCTTGGATGCTCCAGTGTCAGGTGGGGATTTAGGTGCTAAAAATGGAACGCTCACAACTATGGTTGGTGGCGAGGAAGAAATCTATGAAGAAATTAAAGCTGTTTTAGAAGTTTTTAGCGGGAAAGTTAATTTACAAGGAGCAGCTGGTAGTGGTCAACACACTAAAATGGCTAACCAAATTATGATTGCTGGAACTATGACTGGGATGACAGAATTATTAGTTTATGCAAAAGCAGCTAAGCTTGATGTTGAAAAAGTAATTGATACTGTAGGTGGGGGAAGTGCAGCTAACTGGTCCCTAACGAATTATTCGCCAAGAATTTTAAGACAAGATTATACACCTGGCTTTTTTGTTAAGCATTTTGTTAAAGATTTAAATATTGCTTTAGCTGAAGCTGAAAAAATGGACATCGATCTTCCAGCTACAAAAGAAGCAAGAAATCTATACAATCAGTTGATAGATAAGGGTTTTGAAAATGATGGCACCCAAGCTTTAATTAAACTTTGGTGGGAAGATTAATTATTTTCAATAATAATAAAAAAAGTTATCTATTTTAAATGCATGTTAAGCGTGTTTCTGTTACAATAAAGCAGAAGAAATTTTAAGGAGGCTAGCTCTATGAAAAATTCTAAGCTAACGGCAATCATTAAAAGATTGAGCGCTATGGTAGAAGCAAACGATACAGAGGTGCAAGTTCGTCGTTTTGAACAAGAAGGACAAGAGCGATGCATCGTAACATTTGACAGTAGCACTGACATGTTTGAGTTAACTGAAACAGGTTCTCAACAAGTGTATCAATTCGATGACATTGATTTAGTAGCATTGGAAATCTTTGAATTATTACAAGATTAATTAGGATAAGAAGATAAAAAAGAGGGTGTGACACTATTGTCCGCCTCTTTTTTTGTTAGGTTATAGAAAAGGAAGTGATGACTTGTTAGAGATGCCAGATATGTTTGAGCGCTACATGAAACTTGGTGAGGCAGCTTTTGAAAATGAAGAGTACGAAGAAGCTAGAGATTGTTTTGAAGAAGCTTATTCATTAAAGAACGATCCCTTAGCAAATCTTTCTTTAGTCAGAAGTTTAACTAAGCTAAAAGAATTTAAAAGTGCTTATGCCATCATTCTTGAAAATAAAAGAATATATATAGAAGAAAAGTCAAATCAATCTGTTTATTTTGAAGTGTTACTTCAATTAACTTATTTTTTAGAAATCGAAAAATTATTAGCTCAAAAATCTTTAGTGAATCAACAAGATTTTGAGAAGGCTTATAGGATTGCTAAAGATTATCATTTGATGGTGTACAAAGAAAAATTCAAAAAACTTGAAATAGAGGTTACATCACTTGTTGATTATCCATCTTTTCAACAAGGTAAATATCTAAAAAAATTAATTTTTTTACCGAAAGAGATCGTAATATCACTAGCTAAAGAATTACTAGTGAATCCAGATGTATCTTTATTTTCTAAAAATGAGCTTGTACAACATCTGGTTCAACTTCGCTTGACAGAACCAGTGGAGGTATTGACGTATGATAATAAAGTTGTTTCCTTTGTAGGGAGTGAGACTTTAACATTAAATGAGGCTTATCAAAATAATCAGGTATTAAAAGAAGTAAGTGACTATTTTGAACAACATAATCCAAGTCTTAAAAAAGAAGTCTTGAGCACAATAAAAATTCATATTGGCTGCTTGTATCCGTTTCAAGATGAAGTAATGAAACCAGTTCAATCTTGGGTAGAAGAATACTTAGAAAAGTACGGGCAAGGAAGTCATTCAATAACAGATTCAAAGGTTCAGAATATTCAAGAGAGACTGGATGAGGAAGTATTGAAATTAATGTCTTTTGATTAGATAAGGTAATGGAAAAATGTTTACAATCACTAACCTTTAGTGTAAGATTGTAGGGTATGTTAGTAAGTAAAAAATTACAAATAGATAATGTGGAGGTACATATTAATGTCTGCAAAATGGGAAAAAACTGGAACTAACGAAGGTACTTTAACTTTCGAAATCGCTCAAGAAAAAATCCAAGAAGGTTTAACTGCTGCATTTAACAAAGTAAAAAAAGATATCAGTGCACCAGGATTCCGTAAAGGAAAAATTACTCGTCAAATGTTTAACAAAATGTACGGAGAAGAAGCTCTTTTTGAAGATGCTTTAAATCACGTATTACCTGAAACTTATAGTGCTGCACTTGATGAAGCTGGAATTGAGCCAGTTACTCAACCAAACATCGATGTTAAAAGCATGGAAAAAGGTCAAGCATGGGTTATCACTGCTGAAGTAACTGTAAAACCTGAAGTAAAATTAGGTGAGTACAAAAACTTAACAGTACCAGCTCAAGACCGTGAAGTAACTGATGCTGATGTAGAAGCTAACTTAGAGCAAAAACAAGCTAGCCAAGCTGAATTAGTAATCAAAGAAGAAGCTGCTGTAAACGGCGACACTGTTGTTATCGACTTCGAAGGTTTCAAAGGCGAAGAAGCTTTTGAAGGTGGAAAAGGTGAAAACTACTCATTAGAATTAGGTTCAGGTTCATTCATTCCTGGATTTGAAGATCAATTAGTAGGAACAAAAGCTGGAGATGCTTTAGACGTTAAAGTAACTTTCCCAGAAGAATACCAAGCTGAAGACTTAGCTGGACAAGAAGCTGTTTTCAAAGTAACAGTTCACGAAGTTAAATCTAAAGAATTACCAGCATTAGACGATGAATTCGCTAAAGATGTAGACGATGAAGTTGAAACTTTAGAAGAATTAAAAGCTAAAATCAAAGAAGAATTAACAGCTGCTAAAGAAGAAGCTGCTAAAAATGCAATCGAAGAAGCAGCTATTGCTCAAGCAGTAGAAAATGCTGAAATCGTTGAATTACCACACGTAATGGTTCATGACGAAGTTCACCGTGGAATGAATGAATTCTTAGGTAACATGCAACGTCAAGGAATCTCACCAGAATTATACTACCAAATGACTGGTACAACTGAGCAAGACTTACACGTTCAATTTGAAGGTGAAGCTGAAGCTAGAACAAAAACTAACTTAGTAATTGAAGCTATCGTTGAAGCTGAAAACTACGAAGTAACAGATGCTGATATTGATGCTGAAATCAAAGATTTAGCTGCTCAATACAACATGGAAGAAAGTGCTGTACGTGGCGCTTTAAACAATGACATGTTAGCTCATGACATTAAAATGAAACGTGCGGTTGATGCAATTGTTTCATCTGCTAAAGAAGAAGCTTAATTTTAAGATCTTTAAAAAGGAGGCTGACTCATCAGAGTTGGTCTCCTTTTATTTGTAAGGAACTATTAAGGAAACACCTTTTTAATGCATCCATTTAAGTGTTGTGTTAGAATATACGGGATGAATAGCAAATAAGTTTGTGACTTATTTGTTTAACAGGAGGGATGTCTATGTACGACAATACAGATGAGAATAACGATGTGCGTTGTTCCTTTTGTGGTAAATCACAAGACGAAGTAAAAAAATTAGTAGCAGGCCCTGGTGTCTATATTTGTAATGAATGTATTGATTTATGTAAAGAAATTATAGATGAAGAAATTCAAGATGAAATAGCATCAGATTTAATCAATGTATTAAAACCTAAAGAAATTTTAGAAATCTTAAATGAATATGTGATTGGTCAAGAACGAGCTAAACGCGTCTTAGCAGTAGCTGTTTATAACCATTACAAACGTGTGCAACAAATGGCTCTTGAAGAAGAAGACGATATTCAAGATGAAGTTGAACTTCAAAAGAGTAACATCTGTTTAATCGGACCTACTGGATCTGGTAAAACATTTTTAGCTCAAACTCTAGCTAAAACCTTAAATGTGCCATTTGCTATTGCTGATGCAACGAGTTTAACAGAGGCTGGTTATGTTGGGGAAGATGTTGAAAATATCTTACTGAAATTACTTCAAGCAGCTGACTATAATGTAGAAAAAGCCCAACGTGGTATTATCTACATTGATGAAATTGATAAAATTGCTCGTAAGAGTGAAAATGTTTCAATTACTCGTGACGTTTCTGGTGAAGGGGTACAGCAAGCACTTCTTAAAATATTAGAAGGAACAGTAGCTAGTGTGCCACCTCAAGGAGGACGTAAACACCCACAACAAGAGTTGATTCAGATTGATACAACTGAAATTTTATTTATTGTTGGTGGTGCGTTTGCAGGAATTGAAAACATTGTAAAAGAGCGTTTGGGTGAAAAAATTATTGGTTTTGGAACAACAAATAAAAACCGTGACGAAGAAGCAAGTATCATGTCACAAATTATTCCAGAAGACTTATTAAAATTTGGTTTAATCCCAGAGTTTATTGGTCGATTACCAGTCATTGCTTCTCTTGAAAAATTAACAGAAGCAGACTTAGTTCGTATCTTAACAGAACCTAAAAATGCATTAACTAAACAATACAAAAAACTTCTATCTTTAGATGAAGTAGCTTTAGAGTTTACACCTGGAGCGCTTAATTCGATTGCTAACCAAGCAATTGAAAGAGATACAGGAGCTCGTGGGTTACGTTCAATTATTGAGCATGTCATGATGAATGTGATGTATGAGATTCCAACTAGAGAAGATGTTAAAAAAGTTGTCATCACTAAAGAAGCAGTTACAGGTGAAGGCGAACCAGAATTACAAACAAAAGCAGTTTAATACAAGTTAAAAACAACCTTCAAGTTAGTTTTGAAGGTTGTTTTTTTGTCTATTCAATATATCTTTCTAGTTTACAATTTTGAGATACTTAACATATTCATGAGATAATTTTTACTTAAAAAATAGAAAAATAAGCTAAAAAGTTAAAACAAAAGTTATTTTTACGAAACTTTTACAAATAACAGGGTTTAGATTTTACATTCAGTTGTTACACTCTGTGTGTAATCAAAAACCAAAGGAGCTTATTACAACCATGAAAAAAATTATGTTATCTTTAACAACAGTAGGGATTTTATTTACATTAGCAGCATGTGGCGGAAGTGGATCAACAAAAGATTCAGCTGCTGGAAGTGCTTCAAAAGAATCAGGATCAAAAACAGAACAAGTTGCTATTACATCAGTAGGTTCAACAGCCATTCAACCATTAGCTGAAAAAGTAGCTGAAATTTATATGACAGACAATCCAAACTACTCAATCACTGTACAAGGTGGGGGAAGTGGAACTGGTTTAACACAAGTATCAACAGGAGCTGTGGATATTGGTAACTCAGATGTTTATGCTGAAGAAAAAGAAGGAATTGATTCTTCAAACTTAGAAGATCATTTAATCGCTGTAGTAGGTATTGCGCCAGTTGTTAATAAAGAAGCTGGTGTAACTGACATCACAAAAGATCAATTAAAAGATATTTTCACAGGGGAAATCACTAACTGGAAAGAAGTTGGCGGTAAAGACCAAAAGATTGAATTAGTTAACCGTGCTGAAGGAAGTGGAACTCGTGCAACCTTTGAAAAATGGGCTTTAGAAGGTGAAAAACCAGCTAAAGGGCAAGAGCAAGATTCTTCAGGAACAGTTAAAAAAATCGTTGCTGAAACACCAGGAGCAATCAGCTACTTAGCATTTTCTTACATTGATGATTCTCTACAAGGTTTAAGTATTGATGGCGTTGAACCAAAAGATGAGAATGTTGCAGACAACTCTTGGACAATTTGGGCATATGAGCATATGTATACTCAAAAAGATGCTAAAAAAGAAGTGTTAGCATTTGTTGACTACATGAAGAGTGATGATGTACAAGAGAATGTTATTAAGGAATTAGGTTACATTAGTATGGCAGACATGAAAGTTGAACGTGATATGGAAGGTAATATTAAGTAAAAGTTATCCATTTAAAAGCGTGTCCATTCTGTGGTATAGTGTATTAAATGATTAAACATTTAAGAAAGGGCGTGCTTTTTAATGAAAAAAATCCTAGTGGTAGATGATGAACCATCTATTACAACTCTGTTAAAATATAACCTTGAAAAAGAAAATTTTGAGGTAGATGTTTGCCATGACGGAGAGGACGCAATTAATGCAGCCTTAACCAATCGATATGATTTTATTATATTAGATTTGATGTTACCAAAAGTAAATGGCTTTGATGTTACTAAAAAATTGCGTAAAGAAAAAATAGCAACTCCGATTCTGATGCTAACAGCAAAAGATGAAACAGTTGATAAAATTATCGGCCTTGAAATTGGGGCAGATGATTATTTAACGAAACCTTTTAGTCCAAGAGAACTAATCGCACGTATTCGTGCAGTAGAAAGACGTTTAGATTTATCTGGTGACAAAATTCCCGAATCAAGTCAAAAAGAGTTCATCGCTGTGGGAGACTTGGTTGCTTACCCGAAAGACTATCGTGTGACTAAAAAGGATGAAGAGTTAAACTTTACGAAAAAAGAATTTGAATTGCTAATTTATTTAATGGAACGTCAAAATCGAATTATTAGTCGAGACGAGCTTATGACATCAATTTGGCAAGACGATATGTATCATTTATCTAGAACAGTTGATATTCATATTAGTCATCTGAGAGAAAAAATTGAAGATGACCCTAAAAAACCAAAATACATTAAAACAGTTCGTGGCTTTGGCTACAAATTTCAGGAGTTAGAAGGATGAGTAAATTACACCGACAACTAACACCTAAAATGATTGTAATCTTAGTAATTACCCTATTAGTAGGTGGTGGCTTGTACACTACCTACTTTTTTAAGCAAGAAGTACTTAATCAACAAAAAGAAAAGCTGAGCAGTGAGATTGATGTATTGGTGCCTTATATTTTTGAAGGTGACTCTTTGAGCTTTGATCAGGACAAGTTAGATCAAAGTTTAGTTAATACAGGACGCTTAACCGTATTAGACGAAAAAGGGGTGATTCAATACGATTCATCTCATAAAAAAGAAGCTCAAGGCACTAGAGAAAATCGTTCAGAAGTTCAAGGGATTATTGAAGGAAATGTTAAAGAAGGTTTTGCTGTTCGAGATAGCCAAACCTTAGATGAAAAACTCATTTATGTGGCTAAAGGTATTTATGTGGATAATCAATTAGTAGGTATAGTGAGATTGTCAGAAGCGTATCAAGGTGTCTCGAAGCATTTACGACAATTTCAGTGGTATGTCTTATTGGCCTTATGTTTTATTAGTGTTATCATCTTATCCATGTATTTTTATATCTTAAAACAAAGCCAAAAACCTATTCAATTTATCCTTCCTATTTTACGAAATGCCATCAAAAACCCAGAGAAGAATCAAGGTGTTCTTGACGCACCAAGTGAATGGCAGGAGTTGTATCAAACTATGTATGAATTAATGGACGAAACGAAGCTACTTTATTATAAGCAGTTACAAAATGAAGAAAAATTAGCTTTTTTATTTGAAAATCTAGATATTGGTATTTTTATACTAAATGAAGAGTTAGACTTAGTTTTAGCTAATGGAGTCACAGAAAAATTATTTGATGGGGCTAAAATTGGCGTGAACTATAAGAGCTGGTTTAATCACTCTAAGATGAACCAATTAATAGAAGAAGCCGTAACGAACAAACAACAAGTCCAAGGGGATATTCATTTAAATCAACCGAAAAATCATGATTTAAATGTGATTATCCGTATTCTAGAATCAAGTTCAACTGAATACGTGGGGATTATTTATGATGTGACTGAGATGAAACAAATTGAAAAAGTTCATGAGGACTTTATTAGTAATATATCTCATGAATTAAAAACGCCAACCACTTCCATTATTGGATTTGCTGAAACTTTATTAGCTGGAGCTAAAGATGATGCAGATGCTTCAGAAGAGTTTATTCAAATTATTGAAAGTGAAGGAAAAAGATTACTTGGCTTGATTCAAAATATTATGATGCTTCTAAAAACTGAAAAAGACATTTATATGTTAGATACTGTTGTGAGTCATCCAGAAACAGTTGTTGAGGAAGAGCTAGAACGTTATCTTTATAAAATATCTAAAAAAGATATTCAAGTGACTTTCGACTGCTCCATTTCTCAAGAAACTGAACTCCCTGGAAATGCCTTTCAATTAATTGTCAAAAATCTATTAGAAAACGCCATTGAATATACAGGACAAGGTGACGCTATCTTTATTTATCTGAAAGAACAAAACCAAGAATTAATTTTAACAGTTGAAGATACTGGAATTGGGATTGCTGATGAAGATAAGGAACGGATTTTTGAAAGATTTTACAGGGTGAGTCAATCAAGACAACGTAATACAGGTGGTTCTGGATTAGGTTTATCAATTGTCCAACATTATACTGAAATTTTAGGTGGGACGATTAAACTAATAAGTGATTTAGGTGAAGGAACAACAGTGATTGTTAGGATTCCTTTAAAGTCCAAATAAGTAAAGAGAAGACAGCTTGCATTTAACAAGTTGTTTTCTTTTTCTTTATCAGTTGACAAATGTAGTTTATAAAGTTATGATAGGTTTATAATTTACAACCGTAATTGATTAGAGGAGGAATATATAATGAAACAAATAGAAATGATCACAGATGCTGAATGGGAAATAATGAGAGTGGTTTGGACTAAAGAAGAAACAACTAGTACAGAGATTATTCAAGTGTTAGAAAATAAAACAGAATGGAAGCCATCTACCGTTAAAACGCTTCTTTCAAGATTAGTAGCTAAAGATTATTTATTTACACGTAAAGAAGGAAAACAATTTATTTATCAAGCTTCTGTTCAAGAAAATGAAGCTATCAAAGAAGCCAGTAGTGAGCTATTGGATAAAATTTGCGATAAAAAAGTTGGAACAGTATTAATAGATATTATTAAAGAAAAAGAACTGTCTTTATGGGATATTAAAATTTTGGAAAGCTTATTAAAAGAGAAAAAAACAAAAGCACCTCTAGAAGTAGCGTGTAATTGTATACCGGGGCAGTGTGATTGTTAGGATAGATAGGAGGAGATTAAATGTCAGACAATAAAAACTTTACAATAGAAGGAATGACTTGTGCCTCATGTGCTCAAACCGTTGAAAAAGTAGTGAGTAAGCTTCCAGAAGTTGAAGAAGCAACTGTAAACTTAGCAACTGAAAAATTAACAGTACAAACGAAACAAGGAGAGCTTAATGAAGCTGATATTATTTCAGCAGTTGAAAAAGCTGGCTATAAGGTTGCTATGCCAATGGAACATATTCAATATAGCATTGAGGGAATGACTTGTGCGTCATGTGTTCAGACTGTAGAAAAAGTTGTTAATAAATTAGATGGTGTATCAAAAGCTGTTGTTAACTTGGGAACTGAAAAAATGACAGTTGATTTTGATAGTCATCAAGTTTCTTCAACGGATATTATGACTGCTGTAGAGGATGCAGGATATAAAGCACTGGAAAGTTTATCCCAAGAAAATCAAGCAGATTTAGATAAAGAAAAAAAAGAAAAACACATCAAAAAAATGTGGGCTAGATTTTGGCAATCAGCGGTATTTACAGTGCCACTCCTTTATATTGCAATGGGAGAAATGGTTGGATTACCAATTCCAGAATTGATTCATCCTATGGTTCATCCAGAACGATTTGCGATTTTACAGCTTATTTTAACGATACCAGTTTTGATTATTGGACGTCCTTTCTTTACAGTTGGATTTAAGGCGCTGTTTAAAGGACATCCTAATATGGATTCTCTTGTTGCCTTAGGTACCAGTGATGCGGCCTTGTATAGTTTTTACGGCACAATTATGGTCCTTTTAGGAGATCATCATTTTGCTATGAATCTTTACTATGAGTCAGCAGCAGTTATTTTAACTTTAATTACATTAGGAAAATATTTTGAAGCTGTTTCTAAAGGGAAAACCTCAGAAGCGATTAAAAAGTTAATGGGATTAGCTCCAAAAACAGCTATCATTATTAAAGATGGTGTGGAACAAGAAATTTCTGTAGATGATGTTCAACTAGGAGATATCATTGTTGTTAAGCCAGGAGAAAAAATTCCAGTAGATGGTCTGATTGTGTCAGGAACAAGTGCAGTTGATGAGTCGATGTTAACAGGTGAGAGTATTCCTGTTGAGAAAAAAGCAGGAGATACAGTTATTGGAGCAAGTATTAATAAAAATGGTTCGTTCCAATTTGAAGCCACTAAAGTTGGTAAGGATACAACTTTATCACAAATTATTAAATTGGTAGAAGATGCTCAAGGATCAAAAGCACCCATTGCTCAATTAGCAGATAAAGTTTCAGGTGTCTTTGTACCGATAGTTATTGTGTTAGCTATATTCTCAGGTTTAGCATGGTTCTTTTTAGGACAAGAATCTTGGATTTTCGCTTTAACAATTACGATTTCAGTCCTTGTTATTGCCTGTCCTTGTGCTCTTGGTTTAGCAACGCCAACAGCGATTATGGTTGGAACAGGTAAGGGTGCTGAAAATGGGGTACTAATTAAGAGTGGTGACGCTCTTGAAACAACTCATAAAATTGAAACGATTGTATTTGATAAAACAGGAACAATTACTGAAGGAAAACCAGTTGTAACGGATATTGTGGTAACAGGAGTGTTATCAGCTGATGAACTTTTATTATTATCAGCTTCTGCAGAAAAAGGATCTGAACACCCATTAGGTGAAGCAATAGTTCTTGCCGCAGAAGAAAAAGGATTTAGTTTTAAAGAAATTGAAGCCTTTGAAGCGATTCCTGGTCACGGTATTGAAGTTGTGATAGATGGCAGTAAATACGTGTTAGGAAATAAAAAGTTAATGGTTGAAAAACAAATTGCTTTATCAGCGTTTGAAGAAAAATCAAATCAATTAGCACAAGAAGGCAAAACACCGATGTATGTTGCTAGTGACTCAGAGTTACTCGGAATTATTGCAGTAGCAGATACCATTAAAGAAAGTAGTTTAAGAGCTATTCAAAAGCTTCATAAAATGGGGCTTGAAGTCGTTATGTTAACAGGTGACAATAAAAGAACAGCTGAAGCGATTGCTAAGCAAGTTGGTATTGATCGCGTGTTAAGTGAAGTCTTACCAGAAGATAAAGCTAATGAAGTGAAGAAACTTCAAAAAGAAGGCAAAAAGACAGCGATGGTAGGAGACGGTATTAATGATGCACCTGCTTTAGCTCAAGCAGACATTGGAATTGCGATTGGATCAGGGACAGACGTTGCCATGGAGTCAGCTGATATTGTGTTAATGAGAAGTGATTTAATGGATGTACCAACAGCGATTGAGTTAAGTCATGCTACTATTAAAAATATTAAAGAAAATCTTTTCTGGGCATTCTTATACAATACGTTAGGAATCCCAGTAGCAATGGGTGTCTTGTATCTCTTTGGAGGACCATTACTTAACCCGATGATAGCTGGAGCGGCTATGAGCTTTAGTTCTGTATCAGTTCTTCTAAATGCTTTAAGACTTAAAAGATTTAAACCGAGTAAATAAGAGTTAACATTATATTTGAAAATAGAGGTTTCCATTTTGGAGAACCTCTATTTTTGTATCCAAAGAACTTTTGATTTTTCTTTATTAATAATTTCTTCAGAATCTTTTTCAATTATTTAAGGATTTAGTTGTTAGAATAAGAAAAGATGATGAGGGAGTGGAGCGTAGTGACTTATTTAGAACAGATATCTCACCAAGAAAAGAGACAACGCCTAAATGACTTAGTTATGATTTGTCTGCTATTGATTGCAGGGGTGTTGCTAGGGTTATTTTCAAAGTATATAGATAGTTTACCAGAAGGCTATTTACCTATCTTAGTTGAAAATTTGAGGATTGATCGATTAATGAGTAGAATGCCGATTTGGTTATGTTTAGCTTTAACTATCGCCCTGTATAGTAGAACGCCATTAAAAGCGAGTATTAGTGTCTTCTTATTTTTTTCAGGACTAATAGGTAGTTATTATTGGTACTCAGCTGTTGTTTTGGGTATTTTTTCTAGTAGTAAAATTATTTACTGGTTATGGTTCACTTTGTTATCACCTGTTTTAGCGTATCTATGTTGGTACGTAAATCTTAAAAATAAATTTAGTTTATTTTTATCTGTTTGTATCTTACTGGTATTAGCGTACTATACTTTTATTGATGGTTTAAGAACCTTTGGACAGATTTTTTTATTAGATATTTTGGTTTTTATTGTTGCCTGTATCATAATAAAAATAAAAGAGACAAAAAAACAGCTAATTCTTTAAAGAATTAGCTGTTTTAATTAAAATAATAAGGTTAGCGAGGGAGAGTTGTTACTTCTTAAATCGTATAATACGAGTATAGATTGTTAATTGAGTAAAGTTGAGCTTTTTTCTTTATGCTGCGTTTAAATGTAACAATTAATAGTTAATCTTTTTCTTCCTCTAGTTTTTTAGAACTTGAAAATATGAAACACTAATTGATGAAACGTGCTATTGCATAAATCGCTAACCTTATTGGTAAAGAGTAAGGAGAATTAAATTCCTACTTCTTTTACACTAAACTGCCTAGATACATATAAACTGATTCACTTGTTGATAGATAACTGTTGCCTAATTCAACTTTAGGAATCTATATGCTCCTTACACCTTATTTATACCATATTATCAAAAGTTATGCAAGCGTTTACATCTTTAAAGTGAAAAAGAAACTGGATTTCCAGTTTCTTTAGTGTTTATCTTAGTACCAACCGTTGTTCATCCAGAATGATTGAGCATTTTCCCATGAACCATAACGATCAGCTACATATTGATCTGCAACTCTTTCTTGGTTTTCTGGTGAGTAGTCACCGTTTAAATAGCTTGAAGATAATTGGTAACGACCAATGTATTGACCATTTGTTGCTGAATAGCTACCACTAGATTCTCTTTGAGCAATCCATTCTTTAGCACTTGAAGAGTCTCCACTGTATGAAGGTTGTGCAGCTGGTGCTACATAAGTTTCTTCGTATACAGGTTCAGTATAAACTTCTTCTTGGTAAGTTACTTGTGCTTGTGGTTCTGTATAGACAGCTTGTCCATCAGTTTTAATAGTTAATTCTTGACCTACATGGATTAAGTTAACGTCTTTAATGTTGTTGTCTTTAGCGATTGTATTGATTAAGCTGTTGTCACCTTTAAAGTTATGAGAGATAGTTGATAAAGTGTCTCCTGATTTTACAGTGTATAAAGTATCAGCAAGTACAGTTGTACCAAAAATTCCAAAGCCTAATGCCATAGTAGTTCCAAATAATAATTTGTGTATTGATTTCATAAGATTAAAAAATCTCCTTCTGTTTTAATTAATTTTCGTCTTGTTGTATCTGACGACAGAACATACTTTAACATCGATAAATATTTCGTAGGTGAAAGTAATTGATTAATTTGATTACAGAAACATTGATTTTGTAACATTCTATCTCAATTAGAAATATTTAATAATAAAGATTTGTTTCCTAAAAAATAATTTTGATAATCTTATTTTAAGAGTACACACGAATAGTAAATGTATGATAAAATCGGTTATAACGAATAAATAGATGAATGTTTTAGGTCTATTTTTATTTTTTACCCATTAAAAGATAAAAGAAACCGGTTATCTTTTAACTGAATTAGTTATTCATTTATTACAAGTTTTACTCTTGTATTCAAAGAGACACATGATTGTATTGAAAAATCGTAAGAAATTTGTGAAAAAAACAAGTAGAATATTAAAAAAAGTGTCAAAATTCTTAAAAAAACTCTTTTTTATTGATTAAAAGAGATGATGAGTTAAGAGAGGAAGAAGAGATTATGTTAGTAGACTCTAATTTGCCAGTTGACAGAGATCGATTAAAGAATCGATTAGTTCGCTTAGTTAAAGAAGATGAAGAAATATTAGGGTGCTTTTTTAGTGGTTCTATCGGCACCAAAACAGAAGACTATTATTCAGATATTGATGTAAGAATCGTTGTTAAAGATGGATTGAATTTAAAAAGGAAACAAGTTGAAATTATTAGAGCTATTGGGAAGTATCTATTTATTGAAGAGTTAACAGAAGACAGTTCTATTATTCATTACGCAACATTTATAAAATTAGATTTATTTATTTACACAGTAGACAAGTTAGAGCCAAGTATTTGGATGAAACAAATTGAAATCGTCAAAGATTTTGGGTTATTAGAAGAATTATCTGCTAAGTCTCAAGAGTTGAGCTATCAAATTACACAAGAAACTTTTGATAATTTAATTCATAGTTACTATGGTCAGTATTTTGAGCTTTACCGTTGTTGGAAAAGAGAAGAGTACAACTTTTTAGAGCATTTAACGTTAGAGATGAAACACACTTTAGTATCCATGTGGTATATTTCAAAGGGTTACGCTCCGAACCCTAGTAACGATTGGGCCAAGTATGCAGGGAGAAAAACAAGACTATCTCATCTAGAAATAGAATTTCTAGAATCCTACACACCATGTCAGGTGAATCAATTAGAGGAGTTTACTCAAAAAATTGAAATTCTAATGTTTGAAGTAGCTGAAAAAATAGCGAACTATAATAGTTTGTCATTTTCTCAAACAACTTTCAAAAAAGTGCATCGTCGGATTTCTTTTAATCCAGATGAGTTAATAGTAAAAAAAAGAAGATAATCTATTTCAAATAAAAAATCATTTACGTCAAACAACTAACTGGTTTGGCATAAATGATTTTTTTATTGATACTTATTATTAGTAATTAAAAATAATAAGTAGTATACTATCACTAACAAAAAGTAAGAGGTGTATAAAAATGACATATAATCAAACAATCACATTAGGCGCAGTGACATTAAACGTCAATAACTTAGAAAAACAAAAACAATTCTATCAAAACATTATTGGCTTACATATAATAGAAGAAAGTAGCCAAAAAGTTTCTTTAGGAATCAAAAATTCTAATAATATATTGGTTAATTTAGTCCAACTTGATCCTACTCAAATAAGAGAAAGAGTAACTGGCTTGTATCATTTAGCTTTTCTTTTACCAACAAGAGAAGCTCTAGGGCAAGTGCTAAGACATTTAATTGAAATCCAAGCGCCATTGGGAGGAGCCGCAGATCATGGTTACAGTGAAGCTCTTTACCTCAACGATCCAGAAGGAAACGGCATTGAAATCTACCGTGATAAAGCAGAAGCAGAGTGGGATATTCGACCTAATGGACAAATCAAAGGTATTACAATCGAACTGGATGCAGAAGGTGTGTTGTCTGCTGGTGTAACAAGCACTCCAAATATGCCAGAAGGAACTGTGATGGGACATGTCCATTTAACAGGAACTAACTTTACTGAGAATGAACATTTTTATCGTGATATATTAGGTTTTAACTTAACAGATGATTTAGGCGGACATGCAAGATTCTTTGGAATGGATGGTTATCATCATCAAATAGGTGTTAACAATTGGCTAGGTGAGCAAATTCCTAATCGAAAAGGTCATACGTTAGGAATTAATGAGTACACCATTATTTGGGAAAGTAGTCTTGATTTTAATTTAGTATTAGAAAAAGCTCAAAAGGAAAACAATTCAATTGAAATAATCAATGAAGGAGAGTTCAAAATAGTAGATCCTAATGGTATTATGATACATATGGAATTAAAAAAATAAGAACATAAGCGCCAACTTATGTTCTTAAGAAATCTATTTATTTAGAGCTTCTTGAGCAAGAAGATTTAGGTAATTCCATGGACGGTCGAAGTGTGGTTGGAAGAAGAAGTCACTGATAGCCAAGTCTTCGACTGTCATTTTATTTTGAATCGCTAATGATAACGTATTTGCGGATTGAGTGATGTCGTATTGTGACATTAACTGAGCTCCAAGAATACGTTTTGTTTGTTTTTCAAAGACTAATTGCATCATTACTTTTTCAGTTGTAGGCATAAATTCTGGACGGTAATTATCTTCTAAGTAAACATAATCAGCATCTAAGCCACTATTAAGTGCATTTTCAATCGTCATACCAGTTGAACCGATTTTCCAACCGAATAAGTAAAGCCCAGAAGTTCCTTGAGTGCCACGATAAGCGTAAGTATCTTCTTTAATATTTAAACCAACTAACATACCTTGTCTAATGGCATTTGTTGCAAGTGGAATGTAACTTACAGAATCTGTTGGGTTGTAATGAACTACAGCGCTATCCCCAGCAGCAAAAATATCAGGATTGCTTGTTTTCATGTATTTATCTACAATGATAGCCCCATTTGGTAACATATCTACTTTGTCTTTTAAGAGTTCAGTTGTTGGTCTAAATCCAACACACATAATAACCATGTCAGCTTCAAATGATTGACTAGGTGTATGAACTGTTGTTACTTTACCAGTCTCGTCTGCATCAAATGATTGAACATTCTCACCAAGAGCAATTGTAACCCCGCGATCTTTTAAATCTTCTTCTAAAGTATCTGTAAATGCTTTGTCTAAGTATTTATTTAAAATACGGTCTAACCCATCAATTAAAGTCACTTCTTTACCTGACTCAACAAAAGCCTCAACTAATTCAATACCAATGTAACCTCCACCAACAACAACGATTTTTTTAGCATTGTCAGCTTTAGCGATAATCTCATTAGCTTGATTGAAGTTTTTACATAAAAGAATGTTCTCTGATTGAATACCAGAAATAGGAGGAACAATTGGCCAAGAACCAGTTGTCATAACTAACTTGTCATAAGTAGTTGATTCAACTTCTCCTGTGTTTAAGTTTTTAGCTGTAATTGACTTACTTTCAGTATCAATGGATGTCACATCATGCTCCATTTTAAGTACTGCACCTAGAGAAGCTAACTCTGCAGGATTTGAGTAAAACAGGTCGTTAGCATTTTTTACAACGCCACCAACGTATAGTGCGATTCCGCATGAAAGAAAAGAAACATTATTATTTCTTTCGTAAACTACTACTTCAGCATCAGGTTGATGCTTTAAAATATTTTTAACTGCTGTTGTCCCAGCATGGGTACAACCAATAACGACAACTTTCATAAGACGTTACTTCCTTTCAAATGATATATATCACAAATGTTTCTTCTGTAATACTTTATGAATATATCAAAGAAAAAAACAGTTGACTATCCTTATGCTTGTGTCACACCTTATGAAAAAGGGTGATTAAATAGATAATATTATTCATCTTTGTGAAATGAATAACCTTTATTTTATAGGGTTTAGTGAGTTTTGTAACAAAGAAAGTGGGGTTATAGTATGTGAAATAAAGAATAAACTTTTTTTAGTTTAAATAAAGAGCTCACAGACTTAAATTAATATATAATAAAGAGTAGTTATAATTTTATTTATTATGGGTGAAGGTAGGGTTGGTTATGAAGTATTTGATTAATAATTTTAAAAAGACTTTTGAGTTTATGAAAGAAGCCAAATCATTTTATTTAGATGTCTTGCTAATGCATGGCTTTTTAATGTTCTTTTTAACACCATTCTTAGTTAGTATGACTCAATTTATTTTGAGACAAGGAGGAATTGCTTATATTTCTTACGATAACTTAGGAATGATTTTAAGTGAGCATCCTTTTGTTTTTATCGGATTAATAGGCATGTTATTGCTCTTAGTAACCTCAGTATTTTTCGAGTTTACGTTCTTGCTACTTAGTGTTTATTTTATTAAGAAGCAACAGAAAATTTCGTTGAAACAGTTATTAAAAGGGACTTTTTTACAGCTGAAAAAAATTAGTTTTGGTGCGTTAATGTTTTTCTTATTTTACTTTTTCTTAGTGCTTCCTTTAAGTGGGATTAAGTTTAATTCAGAATTACTAGCCAAGTTCCAAATTCCAGTATTTATTTTAGATGTGATTTTTGCTAATCGAGTTGTGTTTATTGCTTTGTTTATTATTTTCTATTTGATTTTGATTTACTTAGCAATTCGTTTTATCTTTGCTTTACCTGAGATGATTTTAAAAGACCGTTCTTTTAAAGAGTCGGTTAAGTTTTCTTGGGAAGAAACAAAAGGTAACTTTTTAAGTATCTTAAGTCAATTTGTTATTGTAATGGGGTCATTTACCATTATTTCAGGATTAACAACGTCATTGATTATTTTTGGTCAACATTTAATTGAAGTTAACTCACCTAAATACGCTTTAGGGTCAGCCATCTTTTTAATGACAGCACTTCAAGTCGTTTGGTTAGTTAGTTTAGTCTTTTCAACTGTAGGAATCTTTTTTGTGACAATTGATTACCTAGGACGTAAAGACTATTTACCAAATACATTGTCTTGGTTTGTAGAAGAAAAAGAAAAAGAGCAGTCTAGTTTGATTAAAGTAAGTAAATCAGTTGGGATTATTGTTTTATTAGTGGGATTAACAGTAGTTGTTGGAACGAGTAATGCAGAGTTTCTAAGTCATCCGGCATCTGTTAAACCAGTTACCTTATCTCACCGAGGAGTGGATAATGGGAATGGGGTTCAAAACTCAATAGATGCTTTGATAAAAACGAGTGAAGCAACTCATCCTGACTATGTTGAGATGGATATTCAAGAAACAAAAGATCAACAATTTGTTGTCTTTCATGATTTTAATATGAAGGCTTTAACAGGTGAAAATGTTAAACCAAATCAGCTAACACTTGAAGAAGCAACTAAATTAACAGCAAAAGATAATGGACAAGAACAACCAGTGGCTTCTTTTGATGATTATTTAGCTGAAGCACATCGTTTGAATCAAAAATTAATGATTGAAATTAAACCAACAAAAGATGATACACCAGAAATGATTGATAATTTTATCGCTTTATATGGTGATGTGATTTTAGAAAAAGGTCACGTGATTCAATCTTTATCTTTTGATATTGTAGAAGAGTTAAAACAAAAAGCACCAGACATGGTTGTCGGTTACATTATGCCATTTAGTGTTGTGGGACCACCTGAAGGAGAAATGGATTTCTTTACTTTAGAATATACAACTCTTAACTCTAATTTCATTAAATCAGCCAATGCTCAAGGCAAAGATGTCTACGCTTGGACACCGAATGATTCAGATACAATGTCTCGTATGATGTTTTACGGCATAGATGGTATCATTACAGATCAAATGGAATTGTTAAATGAGACTATGACAGAAAAAGATGATGTGACTTATTCAGATAAATTAGTTTATTTTGTTATTGGAATAGGATGATTAAAAGAGTTTCTCTTAATTTAAGAGAAGCTCTTTTTTTGAGGTAATGTTCATGAAAGAGGGGTTAATAACAAAAATGGATATTAAGGTAATTAACAGCGTCTAAAATATTTTTAGAAGACATTAAGCTAAATAATAGTTTAATTAATTATAAAATGATATAATTTTCCTATGAACAAATTATGACTAATAGGGGACAAGCAGATGAAAAATAAACGATTAACGACTTTTGCGTTAGCAGTATTAACAAGTGGGTTGTTATCACCTGTTGTTAGTTATGGGATGACAGAACAACTTGTAAACAATGAGAATATTAGTGAAGAAGTTGTTGAAACTGAACCAAGTAATGAAGAAATCTTAGAAGAAAGTACTGAATCAAGTACTTCAACAGAAGAAACATCAACCAGTGAAGTAATCTCAGAACCAAGTACTTCGACAACAGAAGAAACCAGTGAATCAACAGTCGATTCGTCTACTGAAGTAACAGAAGAAACAACAGATTCAAGTACTGAAACAAGCACATCAACAGAAGAATCAAGTACAACAGAAACATCAACTAGTACAACAGAAACTAAAGAAAAACCAATTAAAGAAACAAAACCAAAACCAAAACCAAAACCAAAACCTCAACCAGATAAAGGGCCAAAGGAAAGTGTTAAACCAGATAAAGTAAAAGAAGTGGTTGCTTCAAATGAAAGTGCCTCAAACTATTCAGTTAGTTCTGAAGTAACTTATATTAAAAATCAATCAACAGATGAATTTATTGAAAGCATTGGCGACAAAGCACGTGAAGTAGGTCAAGAGTATGGACTGTATGCTTCAGTAATGATTGCTCAAGCTATCTTAGAGACAGGCTCAGGAAGTAGTCAATTAAGCCAAGCACCAAATCATAATCTTTTTGGTATTAAAGGATCTTACAAAGGTCAATCAGTTTCATTTTTAACGTCAGAAGATAATGGCAAAGGGTCACTTTATACGATTCAAGATTCATTTAGAAAGTATCCAAGTTACAAAGAATCTTTTGAAGACTATGCAACTCTTTTAACAGATACTGAAAAAGGTAATGGTAAATATTATGTTGGGACATTAAAGAAAAATACAACATCTTATAAAGACGCAACTAAGTTTTTAACAGGTCGATATGCTACTGATACCTTATATGACAAAAAATTAAATAAATTAATTGAAACTTATGACTTAACATTTTTTGACGAAAAGTTAGAAAATGCTGGTAAAATTCAATCTGTTTATCATCAAGTTGATAAAAACGATACAGTTGATTCAATTGTAGCTAAGTATGAAATTAGCAAAGATGATTTTATTAAATGGAATAAAGCAGAAAAAGTAAAAGAATTAAAAGACAATCAACGTGTGATTGTTGGACAGAAAAAAGTAGCATCTTACCGTATTAGAAATGCTAAAACAAAACAAGAAGCTGAATTTATTGTTCCTTTAAAAACAGGATACAGTATTTCTAGTCCTTTTGGTCATCGCGGGGCAGAGCATCACAATGGAATTGACTTAGCAATTGCTGCTAATACACCAGTTTATGCAAGTTCAAAAGGGAAAGTTGCAGCTAAAGGGTTTGATCCTTCAGCGGGTAACTATATTATCATTGAACATGCCAATGGACTATATACAAGTTATTTCCATTTAAATCGTTCAGCAGTTGGCTTAGATCAATCAGTTGATATGGGTGAAATGATTGGATATGTAGGTTCAACTGGAAATTCAACAGGGCCTCATTTACACTTTGGAATTAATACAGAGTTATGGTCTGGTTACATGAATCCAACAAATTACTTAGCCTTTTAGAAGTCTAAAAAGAAGAAATTTTTCCTCTTAGTAGGAATTTCTTCTTTTTTTTGTTAAGATAGGAAAGACAAAAGAAAGAAAGTGGCGATAAAGATGAAAGTACACAATGCCGAAATTGTAATCAGTGCCGTTCAGCCTGAGCAATATCCAAAAACTAAAATACCTGAGATAGCTTTAGCAGGTCGCTCAAATGTTGGTAAATCTTCATTTATTAATACATTAATCAATCGTAAAAGTTTAGCTAGAACTTCTGGAAAGCCTGGTAAAACACAGACTTTAAACTTTTACTTAATTGAAGAAGCACTTCATTTTGTGGATGTACCTGGTTATGGTTATGCCAAAGTATCAAAAACAGAACGAGCTAAGTGGGGAAAGATGATTGAGACGTATATTACTGAAAGAGAGCAACTTCAAGCTGTTGTTTCTTTAGTAGATATGAGACATGACCCAACTGTTGATGATATCCAAATGTATAACTTTTTAAAATACTATAATATCCCAGTTATTGTTGTAGCGACTAAATGTGACAAAATCAAAAAAAATCAATGGAACAAGCATGAATCAGCAATTAAGAAAAAACTTGATTTTGATCCAAGTGATGACTTTATTGTTTTCTCTTCTGAAACCAAAGAAGGAAAAGATAAAGCTTGGGCAGCTATTGAAAAATATTTATAAACCTTTAAAACTTGTGAACACTATTTCACAGGTTTTTTATTTTGCTCTGAATTAGATGGCTATTTTAATAAAAAATGTTAAGTTATTAAAAAATGATAAAACAATGGCGTTATTTTTATAAAAATATTATCTTTTTTGAAAATATAATAACAATGAGGGGTGAAAGCTTGTTATAGGTTGAATGTTATATTAAAAAATAGTTATTTTAAATAATACACCTTAAATAAATATTGTAATGGACTGAAAAATGTTTTATAATCATAAATGTGTCAAAAAGACATAAATTATAGGCCTATTATTTTTTATTGTCGATGAATCGTTCAAGTGTAAAAAGGTGAATTGGTAAACGAATAATAAAAGAAAAATAATTGTAGTTATTTTATTTTTATTATTAAAACATAACGTTTACTCTTAATTTTCAAATATTATTTTTAATTGTTCAAAAAATGATGGAAAAGAAAAGAGTGTTTACCTGCAAAAGAAAGGGAGAACAACAAAATGAAAAAAATGAAACAAATTATGAAAGACGAAGAAGGTTTAACATTAGTTGAGTTATTAGCAGTAGTCGTTATTATGGCGATTATTGCAGGTATTGCAGCAGTTTCTATTTCAAAATTAATCCAAAGAACTCGTGAAGATGCTCAAGTGACAAATGTACGTCAAATGATTGATTCAGCAAATCTTTATGACATTCAAGAAGAAAATGGTTTAGATACAACTACAACTTTAACAACTTTAAAAGAAGAAGGCGTTATTAAATCAACTAGCTTTGTAGCTGAAGGTAAAGAAGCTGAATTTGAATTTAAGAAAAATGTAAAATCAGGTGAAATTAGTGTTGTAATCCCAGCGGCAGGATTAATGGCAGGACAAAAACCTAATGAAGGTATAACAGTAACTGAAGATCAAGCAGCAAATTTAACTAGAGATGATTTGTATAATAAAAAAGCAAACGAAAGTAAATAATTAGTCGAGATTAAAATAGGGTTTGGTAGGTTTCTGTAAAAAGACTACCAAGCTCTTTTTTTCAAGAAAAGAGGGGAAACATGAGTGTAAGTATTTGGGAGTATGTTGTCGTTTATGGCTTGTTGTTTATGTTGGGAAGTTGTTTGGGGTCATTTTTTATTTTAGTAGGGTCAAGAACAGCCAAAAAGCAGTCGATTGTTTCACCTGGCTCTCACTGTACGAACTGTGAGACTCAGCTGAAAATATATGAACTCATTCCAATTTTGTCATGGGTTTACTTAAGAGGTAAGTGTCGAACCTGTCAAAATCGGATTCCTGTCAGCTATATATTATTAGAAGCTTTGTCTGGATTTGTGATGGTTTCTACATGTTACTTACTAGCTTTTTCAACTGAGACGATTGTCGCAATAACCTTCTATTACTTGTTATTAACAATCACTATTAGTGACTTAGAAGAAAACAAAATTCCAAATGCTGTTCTATTACCTTTCTTTATTATCGGCTTATTTGAAAGATTGTTAATATCTCAAACTACAAATTGGTACTTTAATCCATTTTTAGGGATAATTGTCGGATTTGGTGTGATGTTTTTACTTGCTTACTTTAGTAAAGGTGGTATGGGTGGAGGAGATATTAAGTTACTTGCGGTAATTGGTATTTTCATAGGTCCACTTGGTGCATTAATCACTCTATTTTTAGCAGCCTTTATTGGTTTGTTTTACGCTATTTTTTCAGGAGCGGCAATGAAGAAAGGGAGTAAAATTCCTTTTGGTCCTTTTCTAGCGATTGGTGGTTGGTTAACGTATTTCTACTTTTCCAATCAGTTATTTATGCTATTACAATTATTTAAGTAGATTTAAGGAGGAAGTATGGCTAATTACATTGGTTTAGATATCAAAAAAAACACGTTGCGATTTGCTTCAGTGAAAAAACAAGATGAACAATTAATAGTGACAAATTACGATGAAGTTATTGTCGAAGGAAATCTCTATAAACCATCTTTAACGCAACCAACCCAGTTAAAAGATGAAATGCGAGCTTTATTCAATCAACATAAACTAAAACAAGATTATATTATTTACAGTGATTTTGGTTTTAATTTATTAATCAAGAATACCAAAATTATTGAAAGTTTAAATAAAGATAAAGTCAGAGAAGCTGTTTTTATGGAGCTAGGTTCAAGTATTTCAGTTCCCTTTGAAGAAATGACTTTTGATATTTTGTCTGCTAAAGCGACAGAAAAACAAGTAAGCGAACCAGAAGAAAAAGGTAAACTTAAAAAGAAACAAAGCAAACAAAGTGAGAAAGTGGAACAAGAAGCCAACATTGTCGTAGCCAACGAAAAAGATTTGATTTATGTAGGAGATGCTATTACAGAATCAAATAATATTCCCTATGCTGTTGAAATGTCAGCTCTTGCTTATCACCGATTATTTTCACATTTTTCATCACAAAAAATGAAGCGCAATATGTATTTATTATTAGAGCTTAATTGTGGTGAAGCGGTTATGACAGTCATGCACAAAGGAGTACCAATTTATACACAGTACGCTGAGTACAATCCAGATCATTGGAAGACAGAACTGGCTAGTCAAACAAAACGTTCTTGGATTGAAGAGTGGTCATTTGATGAGGTTTATGAAAGAAATAAATTACTTTCAACCATTGACTCAATTAACCGAATGATTAATACCTTTTCTAATATGTCCTCAGGTTCAGGCATCAAGTATGTGATGTTAGTGGGAGAAAATCCATTAATTGATTACGGCGTTTCAGATTTTTTATCTGAGCATGTAGACGTTCCCGTTGTCCCAGCTAACTTAAATATTGTGGATAAACGTGGTAAAAGTATTCCTAAACGCTTTTATAAAGCAGCTGGCTTAGGTCTTAAAAAAGAGGAGCTAATATGATAAATTTACTACCCAAAAAATATGTCAAAAATAAAGCTCCTTTAGTCATTGTGATTATAACAAGTATTCTATTTGGAGTAGCTATTTTAGGTTTTTTCATTCAATATTTTGTATTAACGACGCAAATTAAACAAGCTGAGAATACATTGACTTATGAAAAACAACAAACAGCTAAGTTAACAGCCCAAGTAAATAAACTAGAAAAGTCTCGTTCATTATCAATAAAAGAAGAATTAACTGTGATTAAATCTTCTCAGTATGATGTGAATAAGATTATGGACACTTTTTCAACGACGATGAAAAAGCATGACATCAATATGTTAAGTTATGATTTAACTTTTACTAGTGTGGATGCTTTAGCGAATGATAGCTTAGGACCTGAGTTTAATGAAAATGCTCAAGAAATCATGCGAATTGATTTTTCTACTGAGGAAAGTAGCTTAAGTAAACTGGGAGAATGTATTGAAGATTTTAGAAAAGTTGAGTGGATTGATGACGCTAAATTTGTTATGACCTCAAGCAATGAAATCTATAATTCAACTCTTTACATGAATTTATTAGTGGAAAACTTACCCACTTTAGGAGGTAAATAAAATGACTGAAATACGTTTTCTAAAAAATCATATCATTATTTTATGTACCTTAGTTTGTCTTATCTTGGGTGTTTATCTTTATGGTCAGTTTGGCTTTTTAGGTAAGAGATACGACACTAAAAAAGAACTTAGAAATGACATCAGACAAGAGCAAGCAACGAGTATTGCTCTGAAGAAAACTAAAAGTAAACTAGAAAAAATGCCAGAGTTAGTTAAATCTGAAGAAATAAAAGGCTTTACAACTTCAGATGAGATTGCTAATGAATTAACGGCTATTGAAAAGAAATTTTCTAAAATCAATGTAGATGTGAATAACATCGTCATGGAGGAAGAAGATTACTTTAGAGATGAAAAATTAAGTAATGAAGTGATTAGAAGAAAAGTCGTTACATTAGATGTGATTGCTGATTCTGATGATGACTTAGAAAAATTTATAAAAGACGTTGAAGACAACAAAAAAAGAGTGGCTAAAATCAAGTCGATTGATTACCGAGCGACAAGAGGTGTTAGTGATACGACCTCAGCAACGATCATTTTTTATATGTACTACGTAGATATGGATACAACAGAAGTAAAAGATTAGAAAGGCATGGGTGAGTGTATGGAACGTAAAACAAGAAAACGAGTAACCTTTGAGAAATTCTTTTTATCAATGGTGGATTTGCCAAAAGAAGCAATTGAAAAAGCTAAAAAAATGAGTACCATGGATAAAACACAGGAAGAAGTTTTGATTGATTTAAACTACATGACTGAAGCCCAGTTTGCCGAATTAGTAGCTATTTATACTGGTTTAGAGTTGATTGACTTAGAAAATGTTGAAGCCAATCCAACAGCTACCAAAGCTCTTGAAAAAGAAGTGGTTCAACAGCACATGATTTTTCCAGTAGAGATATCTGAAGAGACGATTAAGGTAGCTATGTTTAATCCTTTAAATAGCACAGTCCTTAATGATGTCAGATTATTAACACAACGAAAAGTAGAACCAGTCATCGCGGTTAGAGAAGATATCAAAAAAGCAATCCTAACTAATTATTCAACTTCACGTAAATTAGAAGGAGAACTTGATTTCCAACGTTCAACTAATGTAACGAAAAAAGCAACAACCATTGTCACAGATACAACAAGTTCGTCAGATGATGGTCCCGTTGTTAAATTAGTTAACTCGATTATTGAAGAAGCAGCTGATAGAAAAGCCAGTGATATTCATTTTGACCCACTGGATAACGAGATGGTTGTTAGAATCAGAATTGATGGGGCCTTAGTTGAATTAATGCGAATTAATTTATCTATTATGCCGATGGTTATTTCTCGTATTAAAATCATGTCTGATCTTAATATTTCTGAAAATCGTTTACCTCAAGATGGCCGCGTTCGAATTCAGACAAAGTCTCATTTACTAGATTTACGTATCTCGACACTACCAACCATTCATGGTGAAAAAATTGTTATGCGTGTGATTGATTTATCAGGTGGTACGACAGACTTGGATAAATTAGGTTTCTCAGAAAATAACTTATCGGTGCTAAGAAAAAATATTGAGGCTCCTTATGGATTAGTCTTAATTACAGGTCCAACAGGATCAGGAAAAACATCTACTTTATACTCTATTTTAAGTGAGGTCAACCATCCAGGCTCAAATATTATTACAGTTGAAGACCCTGTTGAGCAACAACTTGAAGGGATTAATCAGGTTCAAGTGAATCAACAAATTGATTTAACATTTGCCTCTGGGTTACGTTCGATTTTACGTCAAGATCCTAATATTGTTATGGTGGGTGAAATTAGAGATGCAGAAACCGCTGAGATGGCTATTCAAGCGTCACTAACTGGTCATTTAGTTTTCAGTACTCTTCATACCAATGATTCAATCAGTTCTATTATTCGTTTGATTGATATGGGAGTTGCTCCTTTCTTAGTTTCCAATGCGTTGTCAGCAGTTGTTGCGCAAAGATTAGTCAGAAAAACGTGTGAACATTGTAAAAAAGAAGAAGAGTTAACTCAAAAAGAAAAAGATCTATTTGAAAGACAAGGTGTTTCTTGTAACCATCAGTGGGTGGGAGCAGGTTGTAATTACTGTAACTATACTGGTTTTGATGGTCGTTTAGCCATTCAAGAAGTTTTAAAGCTGTCTAATAATTTGAGAAGCTTGATTTCTAGTGAAGTAGAGTTAAGTAAATTACGAGAAGTTGCAGTAAATCAAGGCTTTAGCACGATGTTAGTGGATGGATTAAGAAAAGTTAGAGCAGGACACACAACTGTAGCAGAAATCCTTCAATCAGTTAAAGAAGTTTAGTGAAGAAAAGAAATGAGGTTAAGTTATGAATGAAGAATTAGCATCTCTTTTACAAGAATTAGAATCCACAACTATTGAATCTTATTCAATGGATAGTTTACTTCAGAAAGAAGAAGTTAAAGAAACACCTGCGTTTGTGAGTGAGCGTCAATCAAAGAGCGTTCAAAGAGTGAAAGGCATTGATGAATTACTTAAGCGGGGAATTGAAAAAGGAGCTTCAGATATTCATTTAGTCGTCCATAAGTCACCAGTTTTTAGAATTAATGGTGAATTAATTGATGAATTAGAACTCCCTTCTTTAACAGAAGATATGTGTAAGAGTTACGGGCAAGAGCTTTGCTCTAAAGAGCAGTGGCAAACCTTTGAATCAGTAGGTGAGATTGACTTATCTTATGAGATTCAACACTTAAGCCGTTTTAGGGTGAATATATTTAAACAACGCCAAGGTATTTCAATTGTTATTCGTATTATTCCACAAAAAATACCTGAGTTATCAAGTTTAAATTTACCTAATGTGTTGAAAGATATTATAGATAATCATCAAGGGTTGATCTTAGTTACAGGTCCAACCGGTTCAGGTAAATCAACAACGATGGCATCAATGATTCAATATTTATGCCAACATCGAAAAAAACATATTATAACTTTAGAAGACCCCATTGAGTACGTTTATGAAACAACGGGTAGTGTTATCAATCAACGTGAGATTGGACAAGATACACATAACTTTCAAAATGCTTTTAGAGCCTCACTTCGACAAGATCCAGATGTGATTTTAGTAGGGGAGTTACGAGACTTTGAAACTATTTCGATTGCCTTAACAGCAGCTGAAACGGGACATTTAGTTTTAGGAACGCTTCATACCTCAAGTGCTGCAAGTTCTGTGGAACGAATTATTGATGTGTTCCCTTCGATTCAACAAGATCAAGTGAGAACTCAACTTGCCAGTGCCTTGGTTTCAGTTATTTCACAACGCTTATTACCAAAAAGAGGTAATAAAGGAAGACATGCAGTTACAGAAATTTTAGTGAATGATAAGTCAGTTGCTAACTTAATTAGAACAGGAAAAACCCACCAAATTCCTAACGTGTTGCAAACAGGTCGTGATAAAGGAATGCATTCCATGGAATACTCGATTCAAAAAGCATTGGAAAATCATATTATTGATTATTCTGCCGCTGAGTTATTGTTGAAAGGAGATTAGAACGTGCCTTTATTTCACTACGAAAGTAAGGATATTCATGGCAATATCCGAAAAGGGAAAATGTCTGCTTCACATGCAGATGAAGTAACAGCTAAATTAAAAGCGAAAAAACTACGGGTGCTAAGTGTCGTAGAAGCACCAGAGACATTGGCTAATAAGGAAATTAAAATTCTAAAGGAAAAAATTAAACCTGATGCCTTGGTTAAGTATTTACAGCAATTATCCATGTTAATCAATTCAGGAATTGGTCTTTTAGAAGCTCACCGTATGTTACTAGTCGGAACAACTGACAAACCATTAAAAAAAGCAATGGAATCTATTATTGAAAAACTAGAAGAAGGTCAAGCTTTCTCTCTAGCTTTGGAATCTCAAGATGATTTATTCCCTCAATTAATGGTTAGTTTAGTTAAAGCTGCTGAGATGTCAGGAACGTTAGACGTCAATTTAAAAAAACTTGCTGTTTATTATGAAAAGCGAAATAAATCTCGTAAAAAAATTATATCAGCTTTAATTTATCCAGCCATTCTATTGATATTATCAGTTGCTGTTTCTATTTTCTTAATGGTAAGTATTGTGCCGCTATTTGTAGAATTATTTGATGGTTTTGATACTGAATTACCAGTTATTACCAAAATAACTATGGCTATAAGTGATGCAATTACTAATAAATGGTGGTTAATTACAGTTATTATTCTAGCTGTTGTTTTCCTTCATAAAACAGCTATGAAAGTTCCTAGTTTAAGATTAAAGCAAGATGAGTTTAACTTGAAAATACCTTTATTTGGTCCGCTAATTACGATTGATAGTTTGTCTTCTATTTTTAGTACTATGGCCAATTTATTATCAAGTTCTGTTAAGTTTTCAACGACTTTAGATTTAGCTACAGAGATTGTGTCTAACAATGTGATGAAAGGTGTTTTAATTGATGCCAAACTATCCATTGAACAAGGGGGAGCGCTAAGTGATAGTTTTGAGGCCAGTCCTTATGTGCCCATTCACACGAGCCAAATGATGAAAGTTGGAGAAACAACAGGGAATTTAGATAGTATGTTAGAGAAATTAAGTGAAATTTATGAAGAAGAAGTGGACATGGTAGCCGAGCGATTAAAAACCATTTTAGAGCCAATGATTATTATCATTATCGCTATATTAATTGGTTTTATCGTAGCAGCTATTATGATTCCAATGTTTTCAATGTATGATGCTATTCAAGGATAGTCCTATTAGACGGATACGTATCATAGGTGGTGCTGGAAGTGGCAAAACCACATTAGGGAAAAAATTGTCAGACCTGATAGGTTTTCAATTAATATCATTAGATCATTATGCTAAAAAAATAAAAGGCATGCATATCGAAGCCAGTGAAGTCTTTATGGAATCATTTATCACGCAAACAAGTTGGATAATTGAGGGCGTTCAAGATGAAGGTGTGTTTAGTCGAACGATTGATTCAGCAGATGTCATTATATTTTTAGACTACGAGTTATCTCAAAGAAGAAGATTACTTATTAAACGATATCTAGGTATTAAGAGTAACCGACTAGAGACTAGAAGAAAATGTAGCTTAAAACAACTGATTCATTTAATGAAATGGAACAGACAATTTGATGCAAAAAAAACAGATTTAGTTACTAAATTAGAACAAACGAATAAGTTAATTATTCATATTAAATCGCAACAAGAATTAAAAGAAAATCTAGAAGCAATTGAAACTCACATGATAAGAAAGGGTGAAGAAGAGATGGATTTAAGCAAATTAAATTTCTTTAACAAAAAAGTAGGAGAAAAATACAAATACGAGTATAACTATGACGAAGATTACGAGTATGACTATGATTACGAATATGAGTATGACATTATTCCAAGCCAAACATTTGCTAAAGAAGAGCCAAGTATTCCAGAAGTTGAAAAAACCATTTATAAAAAAGAAGAAACTGTCTTAGAAAAAAATACAACCAACTTAAAAGAAGAAAATGAAACATTAAAACAAGAAATTGCTGAACAAAATGAATACATCAAAAAGCTAATGTTGATTAAACAAAAAAGTGATGAAGCCTTAACTCAATTAAGAGATAGCAATGATAGCTTAAAAGAAATGGCAGCTCAGTTAAAAGAGCAATTAATACAAAGTGAAACTCAAAATGAAGAATTAGCAACTCAATTAGCAAGTGCCAAAGAATCAACTAACCAAATTGTTACTGAAACTGTAACAGAAACGTCTATTCCTGAAGTAAAGGAAGAATCAAGAAACCTAGAGGCAGAAGTTTTAGCTAAACATATCAAGTTAACTCAAGTAACGACTCAAAAAATGGAACAACGTTTAAGTGAAGTTGAAGCTGAGCTAGAAAAAGTAAAAGCATTTTCTTTAAATAATGTTAAACGTAAAAAAAAGCACTAAAAAACAAGTTGGTTAATAACAAAAGGAGTGATTCATTATTTTTCGTAGAATAACTCAAAATGAAGAAGGAACAAGTTTAGTTGAAGTCGTAGCAGCAATTGTCCTTTTAGGTATTTTACTACCAAGTGCTGCTTATCTTTTTGTTTTTTCCCAACAGATTATTAAGAATAACCAAAGTCGAAGTGAAGCGATACAAGTGGTTGAAGACATAAAACAAACCTTTGAATACCGCTCGCAAACTCAAGATTGGGCAGACTTAAATCGTATTGTATTAGTAGATTTATTTGATATTCCTAAAAATGATGATTTGTTTGAATTACGAAAAAAACATTTGATATTAGATAATAGTGGTGTTGCTTATGATAATTCAAAACAACCACTATACGGTGAAACATTAATTGATGAAGAGGACGATAAAAGAAACCACTTTACGCGAAAAGTTAAGTATGACTCTTCTTTTGAACTACCTGAAAGTATCAATACTTTAGAAAATCAGCTTTACATGGGGCAATATATTAAATGGGATGTCGGTAAAAAAGAGTATGAAGACACGAATTATTTGGTACGAGTGGATGTCCTAGATGCTGAAAAAAGATTAGAAGAAGGCGTGGACTTAGAAATAAGTACATGGGATAAAAACACAGGTAGTAAACTCTACTCGACTGTTTATAAATGGGTGGTTAAATTTTGATTAAGGAGGCGTAACTTTAAGTGAAGGAAATCATAGAAAATGAAGAAGGCGTCACCTTAGTAGAATTATTAGCTGGACTTGCTTTATTAAGTTTAATCTTAATTCCTTTAGGCTCCGTTCTTTCCGTATCAGCCAAGTCAGTGAAAATTCAAAGAGAACAAGCAGAAATACAAAGTACCGCTAATTTAATGACAGCACAAATGATTGATATCTCACAGAGAAAAGGACTATATACAAAAGCTGGGTATGAAGATTTAGGAACGATTGATTGGAGTAAGGATCATATCATTTTAGTTAACCATAATGGTGAAGAAACAATTGAACTAACGGACGCTTTAGATCCAAGTTTTAAACGCAAAAAAACGTATAAGGTCGCTAGTCCAGATATCACTATACACGTAGACCAAAAGAAAAATAAAAATGATGAGCGTAAAACAAATCAACATTTATATAATGCAAGAGATACGTTTACCATCCAAGATACGGTCACTCTTCGATTTGAAAAACGAGGTAAAGAGGTTTATCGTCAAGAGATTGAGCTAGATTATCGAGATGAAAGTAAAGCTAAAGGGGAAGTTGGAGGTGATGGCTGGTGGTAAAACGTTATCTAAAAAATGAAAATGGTTTTACATTGGTTCAGACTTTATCAACCTTCATTTTAGTCACTCTCTTAGGTATGGGATTAATCATGTTAGCTTTTAAAGTGTCAGAGCAAATTACAGCAACTCAAACCATCAATCAAGTGAAAAATCAAAAAGTTTATGTGTCCCAAGAAGCTAAGCTAACTTTAGATAGAGAACTTGAAGAGGTATTTTCTGAAGAGAATCTTCAAGACAATCCTTTGGGAGAAACTGAATCCACTTTACGTAGTTTGATGAGGCAATTTGTATCAGACCATCAATTAATTAATGAAGGACAAATAGGTAAAAGTAAAAAAGTAACTTATGAAAATAGATTACTCGGTGCTGATATTGAACCGATAGATATCGTTTCTCCTGGAGATGGAGAGGAACAAGGTTGGGTTGATCAACCAGGTGTTGGTGAAGGCATTCAGTATAAAGCCTTTAGAGTGACGATGCCTATTGAAAGTCTAATTAGAGATGAAAAGGGTGAGAGAACTGTTAATAGTAACTATGTCTATGAGATTCAATGGGAATCAAAACAAGATGGAGAACTTTTAACAGAAACAGATATCTGGGGAAATATTTATTATCAGATCAATCGACCAGGCGGCTTGATTCCATTGTCAGCCGATTCTGTGACTAGAAAAATGGCCAAAATCTATCATTTCCAAGATGAAACACCTACTTATTTAGAAGAATTTCCAGCAAGCGAGCTATCTAAGAAAACATTAGATGGCACTCACGGAGTTAAACAACCCTATGTGTCTGATGTAACAGACGGTAATAGAACATTTAATAATGATGTGGGTCAATTAGGATTTGAAGGCTCGTTGTTATTAACTAATGGTTTTGATTTAAAAGGAGCAGGAAGACAGTCTCAATTAGTTACTAAAAATTTATTAGCTTTAAGTAATCTAGGTGAGAAAAGTAATACGATTCAAAAAAGTCGAATCGAAGACTTGTCAATTGATGCAAGAGCAGGTATGTACTTAGGGCTTGAACCTAGCAATGATAGTAAGCAAGAGATAAGAATTGATAACAGTAGCCAAGCAAGTATTGAAACGACTAATTTAGTGATAAATAATACGATTAGTCGAGACAATGACAAAGTAGCAACTTACATTGATAACGGTGAAATAGCTATTAAAAACACCTCAAATGAGGTAACTGATTTCAGACAATATAAAGGAAACTCTAACACTCTTAATTTACAGAAAAATAACTGGGATCAATATCAAAGAGGCAATATGGTGATTAGTCATTCAAAAGTAAATATTTCTTCTAATCAAAAAAGAAGTGGCTCAACCCATATCAAAGTGGATAACAACTTCATGTTAAGTAATGCTGGTATGAGTGGTGATTTACAAGAAGATAGCTTTTCTTATTTTGAAGATGAAAATCAAGAAATCATTAGGCAACCTTCAGAACTAACTTTATCTGGTGCTAATACGCTTCTTGAAGTAAGCAATTATAGTTTTATTGATTCGCCTAAAAGGTATCAAAGGCAATTAAAAGGCGATTATAAACCAGAAACTCAAATTTATGTGAATAATCAAGGCTTTAATAAGATTAAGTTAGAAGATAAAAGTCAAATGCGATTAGGTTATACAGGAGTGGAAGCTTTCAGATTTGAAAGTGAAAAAGACACTGTTTTTTCAATGAAAGTTTTGCCAGAAGTTGCATTATTCAATCCATATTTTTTAGAAAAAGGATTTAACAATGATGAGATTGAAGGAAAGGTTATTTTAGAAACCTTTGAAGAAAAAGATAGTGTCGCTTTAAGTGGCATGCTAGCTAGTCGAGGGATTCCTTTTGAAATCAAAAACCATGTCGATGGGAATTTTAGTAATTGTGATAACGGGATTGTCACCATCTATAACTATAAAACAAAAGAAAATAAAGAGACTTATGAATTTGTAACGCGTTATTTTAGTTATATAACAGATTTAGAATATAAATAAAAGGAGAGACAGATGAAAAAAATTGTTAAAATTGGTATGGCATTAGTTGTAGTAGTAGCTCTTTTTCTAAGTATGCCTTCTCTAAAAACTTTAGGAGATTTTATCACGAGTAAAGATAAGGAAAGTAAGTCTAACATTCATCAGTTACCAGCAGAAGTACCTAGACTATCAGCAACGAAGATGGCCCAAGAAATAGCAACTGGCAAAGATTTTGGGACAGAATTTTTAGATAGTGTGAAAATAACGGACGAAGATGGAAATCCTTTTAAAGAACCAATTGTAATTGAACGTGGACAAAGGTTTAAAGTTATATATAGTTGGTCTATTCCAGATGACGTTGAGTTAAAAGAAGGGGATTACATGACCATTCCCCTACCACCTGAAGCTAATATTTATAATTCTGTTATGTTTCCTGTTCATAAAGATGGAGACCCAGATAAAGAAAAAATGGGAACTGCTTATTTAGATCATAAAACGAATGTCATTACGATGGTTTTCACAGATTATCCTGATGGAAAAAGTGATGTAAATGGTTTACTTGAATTTTATGTTAAGTTACAGGTCGAGAAAAATGAAAAACCTATCAAGGTACCAATTGAATTTGAAACTAAAGATGGAGTCGAAGTGATAGAAATTGAAGTCCCTGGAGAGAGTGAAGATGGAAATAGTGGTGGTCCAGAAATTGTTGAAATTGACCGTTATTTGCATAAATATGGGAGTCAGGGACAAGAGTTAGGCCAAATGCATTGGAATGTATTTGTTAATGAAAAGGCAGAAGAATTGTTTGATGTCGTTGTAGTAGATACTTTAGGAGAAAATCAAGTACTAGATCAGGATTCTTTGCGTGTAAGAAGAGGGAAACAAAAGCTTTCTAATGGAAATATATCTAATAGCGAAGGTATAGACCTAGAGGATTTAGATATTGAGTATCGAAAAAATGGTTTTACGATAAATTTTGGTGATATAGATGAATATATCTATCATATTTCGTATTCTTCAACTATAGAAGAAGGGTATGAAGTTCTTGATGAAGAAAGATTCTTTAATGATGTCATCATGACAGCTTCTGGAAAAGATACTATAGAAGATAGTGATTATGTTGCTTATGTAACTGGTAGTGGATCAGGAACAGGGAAAGATATCAAAAAATTTGGTGTGACTGAAAAATACCTTGATAAAGCGACAGGCGAAAAATTAGCGAAAGATAATTTAACTAAGTTCGAAATTCCCTTCAAAGAAACAGCTACGTTTAAAACAGATACGAAACTAATTGAAGGATATGAGTTAGTCGAATATTCAACTAAAATTGGTGATAAAGAAAAAACAACTGATATATCTGATGGGCAAACCATTCGTATGGAAGTAGATGAAGATACTGAAATTACGTATTACTACGAAGAAAGTAAATTTGCTTCTCATATTTATTTAAGAACAAAAGATAACCAGTTAGTGATTCATTACCGAAACGTGGATCAATTAATTGTAGAAGTTGATGGTCAACAGTATGAAACCTATGACGTTCTGGCTCAAGAAACAGATGAAAATATTAGTACGCCAATCCGTGTTAATAGTGACCGAACCGTAGTGAGAGTTAGAGGTAAGTTAAGTGGACAAGATGCTGCTGAAGCGTCATTAAATAGTAAAAAAACAAAAAAATGATTAGCCCAAAAGGGTTAATCATTTTTTTTATCCTCTTTAAAGGAAATAGTTGTATTAGCAACGTCTACTTTAAATTGAGTACTTGTGTTAATAGCTTTTTCATTTTCTTTTTTATCTGGATCAATGGCAAATTCTTCAAATAATTTTTCAAGTTGGTCTTTTTTCTTATAAGTTATTCCCATAGTGAACACATCCTTATTTTTTTATTAGTTTACCATATCTTTAGTTTTTTAGCTTAGAATTTGGATAGATATATTGGTTCGGTTTATGTCGATAAATCTCAAAGTCTGTTTCTTTATTTAGACTCCAATCAGCTAATGTTTTACCTATAATTGGTCCCATAGTCAAACCAGTGGAACCTAGTCCACTAGCAAGGTATAAATGAGGAAGTGTCTCAATTTCTCCAAAGAAAGGTGAGAAATCAGAAGTATAGGCTCTTGTACCAACTCTAACGCCTGTGACAGTCCCTGTTTTTAAAGACGGCATAATCAGTTCAGCATCTTTTTTTAGTTGATTTAAAAGTGAATTGTCTGGTATTAAGTCAAAGTCCATTTCATTTTCATGGGTAGCACCAACAAGGATTTTACCATCTGAAAAAGGAATAATATCAGTTTCTCCAACAGGCATAATAACTGGCCAGTCTGTTGTATTTAAGTCTGTGGTTACTTCGATTAGTTGTCCCTTTTGTGGTCTAATATCAACAAAATAATCTAATGGTCTGAGTAAATCACCCACCCAAGCCCCACAGGCTAAAATTAAAGTATCAAAGCTATAAGTAGTTGAGGAACTAGTTACTTGCCACTTACTATTCTCATAAGAAATGTTACTTATTTTATCAGAAAGGACATTATTTCCTGAATTAGTTACTTCTGATAGAAGAGCTTCAACCAGAGATGAACCATCAACTTTTGCTCCACCTGTGATAAAAAGAGTCTCATCTTCTAGTGCAATAGCAGGGATTTTTTGTTTTGTTTCTTCTGCCGATAAACGTTGAATCGTTCCAATTTCAGGCGCATCTTCAAGTCTAGTGGTTGCTAGTTTTTCTAATTTTTCAAGAAGAGTAGGTGTTTTTTTATAAAGAATTGTTCCCGTTTGTTGGTAAATATGACTTGTCTCTCCATGAGTGGCTAAATCAGATATAAGAGTTTGGTAAAATTTAGCACCTTCTTTAGCTAAAAAATACCATTCTTTATTTCTACGCTGTGACAACCAAGGAGAGATGATACCTGCAGCAGCAGACGTAGCTTGACCTGTTCCTTCATCAAAAACGGTTACTTGCTGATTTTCTTTTGTTAAGTAATAGGCAGCGGTAGCTCCTACAATTCCGCCACCAATAATTCCAATATGTTTTGTCATATAAAGACCTCTTTTATTTATTAAGTAGTTTTAGTATAGCAAAAAAACTAGAAGGCACCAAGGCTCTCTAGTTTTCTTTGGGTGGATAAACATCTTCATATGGTTCAACATGAACGTCGATATCAAAAATATTAAAAGTTTCTTTTAGGTGTTTTTCCATATTGTCTACTATTTCATGACTTTCTCTAACGGTCAAATTAGGATTAACTTTCACGGTTACATCAAGAAAAATATTAGCTCCTAAAGTTCTAGCTCTAAGAACAGGAACGACACGAATGTCTGGGTTTTTTAATATTTCTTGTTTATATAAAACAAGTTTCTCTTTATCAAAACCATCCGATAGGTAAAATGTACTTTCTTTAAAAATATCAAAAGCTGTTTTTAAAATGATTAGGGCAATAATAAGGGCAGTAACGGTATCTAACCAAGCTAATTGAAAGGCAGCTGTAAAGACTGCGATGGCTGCACCTAAACTTGTCAGCATATCACTAAAATTATCTTTTGAAACGGCAATAAGAGAGCTACTGTTGTATTTTTCACCTAATTTTTTATTGTATAGATAAACGCCATACATCACAATCGCTGAAAAAATTCCTACAAACGCTGCAATAGGTTCTGGTTGCTGAATATTTTTATGAATCAAAGATTCAACGGCATTTTTTAACACTTCAAATCCTACTACAAACATAACAAGAGAGGTTAATAAACTTGCTACGTTTTCGGCTTTCCAATGGCCATAACGATGCTCGTTATCAGCGGGTTTTCTAGATAAACGTAAACCAATTAAAATGGCAACTGATGCGATGGTGTCAGTGAAGTTATTTAAACCATCTGCATAAAGGGCTTTTGAGTTAGCATAGCTCCCGATTCCTAGTTTTAATACGGCTAAAATAACGTAAGCAATAATACTGACAATCGCTCCTTTTTCAGCTTGTTTTAATTCTGCACTTCTTTTTGACATATTAGGTCGACTCCTTTTTTATAACTGAATGAAAGTATAACAGACGAAAGTACTTTTAGAAAAGGTGGAAAAATATAATTAAGCTCTCCTAAAAATTCTCTAGGGTGACACAAAAAAAGACCGACAATAAAGTCGATCTTTTAGCTTTTAGCATGAATTGATACACCATTAATATTGTTAACAGCGGATAAATCAATACGTTTATCATATGAAGAATCTGTTCCAACAATTGAAAAATTAAGGTACAAATCTTCACCTTGATAAACTAACTCAAAAAAATCAATATCTGAGAAGACGGATCTCTTTGTATTGTTATAAACAACAATAAGAGTTCCTTTTTCTAAATAAAGAGCAGACATTAATAGTTGATTGGTAGTTTCTACTACGGATAATTTTTTTCTAGGCATTATTCATCACTCCTTAGAAATAGTTTATCATATTTTTTTACGGATAAAAAGTAAAAAAGGAGGTTTAAATAATAGTTTATTAAACAAAAAATGTTATTTTAACTGTTAGAAAGTTAGTTGTTCTATTTTGTCAAAAGCTTCTTTTAAAATGTTTATGTCCTGAGTAGCTGCCAGTCTAATATAATTATCACCTGATTGTCCAAAGGCTTTACCAGGGATTACTAGTACTTGTTGTTCCTGTAGTAATTTAGTCGCAAAATCCATAGATGTTAGTCCAGAACCTGAAATATTGATGAAAGCATACATACTTCCCTTAACAGGATGTAAACTTAAGAAAGGAATATCAGCCACACGTTTTTCTACATACTTAAGACGTTCCTTAAAGACTTCAACAACAGAAGGAACAAGATCATCGTAGTTGTTTAAAGCATAAATTCCAGCTCGCTGAGAAGGAGTAGGAGCACTAAAAGTAATGTCTTCATTTAATAATTTACAAGCAGCATTAATATAATCAGGTGCAATCATATAGCCAATTCGCCAACCAGTCATGGCGAAAGCTTTAGAAAAACTACTATAGGTAATGGTATGATCTGGAGCAAATGTAGCCATTGGTGTAAAGTCATCATTAAAACTAAATGCCTCATAAACTTCATCAGAAAGAATGAAAAAGTCATGTTTAATAGCTAAATCAGCGATGGCTTTAAAAGTTTCTTTAGAGAACACAGCACCAGTAGGGTTATTTGGTGAATTAATAATGATGGCTTTTGTTTGAGGCGTAATCGCTTCTTTTAAGATATCAATATTAATTTGAAATTCATCTTTTTCATAAGTAGGAATGATGACTGGTGTTCCACCAGCTTCAATTACTTGAGTTCTATAAGGAGAGAAGAAGGGTTCATGAATAATGACTTCATCTCCTTTATTTAAAAGGACTTGTAAGGTTAAATACATGCCTTGAAGAGCTCCAACTGTTGCTCTAACTTGATTTGGTTTGAAAGTTAACTTGTAATGAGATTGATAAAAGTTAAGAACACTTTCAATAAAATCTTTACTGCCATCTGAAGCAGTATAATGAGTATGACCTGCTTTAACATCAGCAAAGGCTGCTTCTGTAATAGTTAAATGAGTGTTTAAATCAGGATCTCCAATTGATAAATTTAATAAATTATCCATTTGGCTAGCCATAGTAGTGAAATCCATTAGAATATTTTCTTCTGGATGTTGGTAAAAATGAGATAAGTATCTTGAATCCATAATGTTCCTCCTTTTATCTAACAATAAAAAACAAAGGTAGCAATACCTTTGTTTTATTTTATAGTACTTTACTTAAAAAGTCTTGTGTTCTGCTATTTTGTGGATTAGTAAAAATTTCTTCTGGTTTCCCATCTTCTTGAACAATGCCTTCTGCCATAAAAATGACACGATCTGCTACTTCACGAGCAAAGCCCATTTCATGAGTTACTACAACCATTGTCATCCCTTCTTTTGCTAAGTCCTTCATAACAGAAAGAACTTCACCAACCATCTCAGGATCAAGAGCCGAAGTCGGTTCATCAAATAGCATAACATCAGGATTCATAGCTAAGGCGCGCGCGATGGCCACACGTTGCTGTTGTCCACCTGAAAGAGAAGAAGGATAGCTTTCAGCTTTATCCTTTAAGCCAACGCGTTCTAAAAGCTCTAATGCTTTTTTCTCTGCATCAGCAGGAGATTCACCCTTAACTTTAATCGGACTTATGGTTAAGTTTTCTAGGACTGATTTATGAGGAAACAAGTTAAATCCTTGGAACACCATACCCATTTTTTGACGAAGCTGGTTGATGTCTGTTTTGGCATTTGTTAAATCAGTTCCTTCAAAATCAATGGTTCCTGTTGTTGGTTGCTCCAAAAGATTTAAACATCTTAAAAAGGTACTTTTACCACTTCCAGAAGGGCCAATAACGACAACCACTTCACCTTGATTAATCGTTAAATCAATTCCTTTTAATACTTCATTTTTATCAAATGTTTTTGTTAAGCCTTTAATGTTAATCATTAGCCATTCTCCTTTCAGCTACACCTAAAATTCTAGATAATGTAAATGTTAAAACAAAGTAGATTAATGACGTAATCATAATAGGTAAGAATGGCTTAAAGCTTGCTCCTTGAACCACACCTGATTGGAACATTAATTCAGATACACCAATAACTGATACAACAGAAGATTCTTTAATTACTGTTACAAATTCGTTACCTAGTGCAGGTAAAATATTTTTAATTGCTTGTGGTAAAACAATGTGACGCATTGCTTGAGCTTGATTCATACCAAGAGATCTAGCCGCTTCTGTTTGTCCTTTGTTCACTGCGTTAATACCGGCACGAACAATTTCAGCTACATAAGCACCACTGTTTAAGATTAAAGCTAAACAACTAGCTGTTAAAGCACTTAATTCTAAACCGATAACATTTGAACCAAAGAACACTAAAAAGATTTGAACGAGTAGAGGTGTTCCACGAACATACTCAATATAAACAAATGCAATGCCTTTAAGTAATTTGTTTGTTGATAGTTTCATTAAAGCAAGGATAGCTCCTAAGATAGCTCCGAAAAATACACCAACAAAAGCTAAGAATACAGTGTAAGCAGTCCCTTTAACATAGTAAGGTAAATATTTTTTTAAGAATGATTCTTCATTGAACATTAAAGCGTAAGCTTCTTCTTTATAACCACTCATTAAGTCTTCATCTAAGACTTCTTTAATTGATTGGTTAATTGAATCAGCAAATTCAGTTGAATCTTTTGGAATCGCAACGGCTGTTTGTTTTGTTCCATCTTCAAATTTAATATCTGAAAAAGCTAAGGCAGAGTTTTGAGAGATATAAGCTTCAGCAACAGGGCCTTCAATAACAGCTCCCTCAATTTTATTATTTTGTAATTGCATCATAATATCAGGTAAACGTTGTAATGAAACAGTATCAGCTTGTAATTCGTTGATTGAAAGTTCTTCTTGTGTACTTTGTTTTTGAGCTCCAACCTTTAATCCTTGTAAGCTGTTAATATCATCGTATTTACCAGCATCACTCTTACGAACGACAACACGTTGTTCGACTGTCATATAAGGGTCTGAAAAATCTACTTCTTTTAATCTTTCAGGGGTTGGCGACATACCAGAAATAATCATATCTATTTTTCCAGTTTTTAAAGCACCGATTAAAGCGTCAAATCCATATTCTTCCACTTTTAATTTAACACCCATATCGTCAGCAATTTTTTGAGCGATATCAATGTCCATTCCTACAATTTTATCTTTTCCATCAACTGTTGCATGGAATTCATAAGGAGCATAGTCAGCTGAAAGACCAACTGTTAAGACTCCTTTGTCTTGCACTTTTTTTAAGGTTGGGTCCGTGCTTTCTGCATGAGATAAGCCTTGCCCTAAAAATGCGAATATAAAAATAAGTGCTAATGTAACGTGTTTTTTTAGTTTATTAAGCATATAATGTTCTCCTTTAATTTGTCGATGATTGAATTATACAACTTTCATGAATAATACACAAGAAAAAAATGAATAATTGCATATTTTTGTGTATATTTATTGAAAAATATGCATAAAACGTTTATTGTATGAGTAGCTAATAATAAAGGAGCTGGATAAGAGATATGGAAACATTGATAGTAAGAGGAGCGCCAGAAGAATATATATGTGAAGTTGGTGCTTGGGATAAATTAGAAGAGCACCTAATAAAAAGAGGAATAACCCATTGTTTAGTTCTGCACGGGAAACAATCTTGGGAGGTAGCTAACTCTTTTTTCCCAGAATTAAAGAAAGTAAAAACGACTTTCAAGCATTACCAGAACGAATGCCGTTTTGATATAGCAGAAACATTTAAGTCATTTATTATAGAAGAAAAAATAGATGGAATTGTTGCTGTTGGTGGAGGTAAAGTATTAGATTTAGGTAAGTTAATTGCCAATGAATTAAAGATAAAAAGCATTTGTTTACCAACTTTAGCTTCTACTTGCGCGGCGTATACGCCAGTTAGTATTGTCTATAATGAACAACATGAAATGATTGATTTTAAAATTCTGGAACAAGCAATTAGTTTAACGTTAGTAGCACCAGAAGTTATTGTTAACTCGCCTAAGGAATACTTAGTAGCAGGAATTGGAGATACGTTAGCTAAATGGTATGAGTCTGATCCTGTATTATCAGCTATTAAAAATCCAAGTGTTGAACTTCAAGTAGCTCAATTTGCAGCTAAATCTTGTTTAGATAATTTACTAGCTAATAGTAGAAAAGGTTTAAAAGACTTAGAAGAGGGGATTTTGTCATATGAATTAACTCAAATTATTGAAACCAATATTTTATTAGCGGGTATGGTCGGGGGATTTGGTGACCATTATGGAAGAACATCTGGTGCTCATAGTATTCATGATGGCTTAACGCTAATTCCAGGAACAGATAAATACCTACATGGCAACAAAGTAGCTTATGGTATCTTAGTTCAATTAGCCATTGAAGAAAAATGGGAAGAAATAAATAAACTATTGCCATTTTATCAAGAATTAGGTTTACCATCTAAATACAAAGATTTTGGAGTAGCAGAAAAAGAGATGGAAATAGTAGCTAATTTTTCTGAGACAGATGAGTGTATGTTATTACTTCCTCAGAACATATCGACAACTATTATTATGGATGCTATCAAACAATTAGAAATGATATAAACGAAAAAACTGATGATTAGATGGTCATCAGTTTTTTTATGTCAAAAGTCTTAATCTAGAGAATCATTGACTTTTTGTTAATATCTTGTTAGTATTATTTTTGTAAGCGACTAACAAAATGGATAGTGACATTAAGTTGGCTAAACCTAATTTTTCTAAAGAGAAGGACTTTTTGTACTCTTTTTTGGAAAGGTTAGGTTTTTCTTTTTATCCAAATAACCTTACAATGACTTATTTTAAGAAAGACGGAGGTAATATTAATGGGCTTTAGAAAAGACTTTTTATGGGGCGGCGCTACTGCTGCGAATCAATGTGAAGGTGGCTATGATAAAGGTGGCCGTGGTTTAGCAAACGTGGATTTAGCTCCAACTGGTAAAGATCGCTTCCCAGTTATTACAGGGGAAATGAAAATGTTTAACTTTGATGAGGATCATTTTTACCCAGCTAAAGAAGCAATTGATATGTATACACACTTCAAAGAAGATATTGCATTGTTTGGAGAAATGGGATTCAAAACATACCGTTTATCTATTGCATGGAGTCGTATTTTCCCTAAGGGTGATGAGACAGAACCAAATGAAGAAGGTCTGAAATTTTACGAAGATTTATTCAAAGAATGTCGTAAATATGGGATTGAACCATTAGTAACGATTACTCACTTTGATTGCCCAATGCACTTAGTTGAAAAATACGGTGCTTGGAGAAGTCGTGAATTAGTAGGATTCTATGAAAATCTATGTCGCGTAATTTTTAATCGTTACAAAGGATTAGTTAAATACTGGTTAACGTTTAACGAAATTAACATGATTTTACATGCACCATTTATGGGAGCTGGACTTTATTTTGAAGAAGGCGAAAACAAAGAGCAAGTGAAATATCAAGCAGCTCACCACGAATTAGTAGCTAGTGCGATTGCCACTAAAATAGCTCATGAAGTTGACCCTGAAAACCAAGTAGGATGTATGCTTGCAGCAGGAACTAACTATCCATATACACCAAAACCAGATGATGTATGGGCAGCTAAAAAATCTGACCGTGAAAACTACTTCTTTATTGATGTTCAATCACGCGGAGAATATCCAGCGTACGCTTTAAAAGAAATGGAACGTAACGGAATCAATATTAAAATGGAAGAAGGAGACAAAGAGTTATTAAAAACTCATACTGTTGATTTTATTTCATTCTCTTATTATTCATCACGTGTTCAAACAACTGATGCAGAATTATTAGAACAAACAGCTGGAAATATTTTTGCTTCAGTTAAAAACCCATACTTAGAAGCAAGTGAATGGGGCTGGCAAATTGACCCACTTGGTTTACGAGTGACAATGAATGATTTATATGACCGCTACCAAAAACCATTATTTATTGTAGAAAATGGTTTAGGAGCAGTGGATACACCTGATGAGAATGGCTATGTGGAAGATGATTACCGTATCTCTTACTTAGCTGAACATATTCAAGCTATGAAAGACGCAGTTGAATTAGATGGTGTTGATTTACTTGGCTATACGACTTGGGGATGTATTGACTTAGTAAGTGCTGGAACAGGTGAAATGAAAAAACGTTACGGATTTATTTACGTAGACCGGGATAATGAAGGGAACGGAACATTAAAACGTACACCTAAAAAATCATTTAACTGGTATAAAAAAGTAATCTCTACAAATGGGGAAGATTTAAGTAATTAATAACCAAAAGAGTGTTGTAAGTTGATAAACTTACAACACTCTTTTTTTTAGAATTGTAGGGTAAATAAAACTAAAGGAAGGTCGGTGTCGTTTTTTACGTTATGATTCGTGAAAGGCTCTAGATAAATAGCATCTCCCTCGTGTAATAATTGTTGTTCCCCTGTTAAGTCAATCGTCGCTTCACCACTAATTACATAGTTAATCTCACTTAAATTATGAGAAATAAGTTGGCCACTTGAGGATGAATGAGCGTCAATAATAATTTTAGAAACAATCATATTTTCAGAGTGAATCGGCATATTAAAAAGAGTGTGGTAATAAGTCGCACTAGATTGCCATGGTTGATACAAGGTTTCTTTAGGTTCTCTAAAAATTTTATAACCATTGTAGGTTTCAATGCCACTTGAATGATTCACATCATCATGACTAGCTAAAAGAGAAGCCACCTCTATTTCTAAGACATCACATATTTTTCTAAGAGCTTCAATAGAGGGACGGTTAAGTCCACGTTCGATTTGAGATAAAAAACTTGCTGTATAACCGGTTTTTTCACCTAAAGTTGCTAAGGTCATGTGTTTTGATTTCCTGATTTCTTTCAGATGTTTAAAGTCCATAATAGACATCCTTTTCGAATTTATATTTTTCTTTTCATATCGTATTATGACGTAAAGTCTTTTTAATTACAACAAATTAAAATACGTTAACTTTATTTTAATTTATTTTTAATAAAACTATTGACTTGTTCTCTTAATCAGATTAGTATTGTTAACAATTAGTTAAAAAATAATGCAAATTTAACCATTTGTTAACAAGGAGTGTTTTTATGAAAATCACAAAAGTCAGTGTTTCTTCAAAAGCGATTAAGTTAAAATCACCGTTAATTATCTCATTAGGTAAGATTGAGTATGCGATGAGTGCTGTTGTTAAGATTGAAACAGATGAAGGGATTGTTGGAATTGGTGAAGGGGCTCCAGGTATTTTAATTACAGGAGAAACCTTAGAAGGAACAGCAGAATGTATTCGTGAAATTGGAAAAGTGATAATTGGTTGCAATCCTTTAGATTTTGAAAAGATTTATTTTTTAATGAATAGTGTTGCAGCTCATGCGCCCTCTGCTAAAACGGCTATTGATATTGCGATTCATGACATTATTGGTAAGGTGACTAACCAATCTATCGCACAACTATTTGGTGGGTACCGTGAATCAATTGAAACAGATATGACACTTAGTATTGATGAAGCTGGAGTTATGGCAGCTAAAGCAAAATCACATGTAGCAGATGGTTTTAATACCTTAAAAATTAAAGTTGGTGTCGATGAGCAACTTGATGTGGAACGTATTAAACAAATTCGTGAGGCAGTTGGAACAAGCACTAAATTACGATTAGATGCTAATCAAGCGTGGAATCCGAAACAAGCAGTTCAAATGATTGACCGTTTAAGCGAATATGACATTGAGTTAGTAGAACAGCCAGTTAAAGCTCATAATTTAGAAGGATTAAAATTTGTTAGAGATCATTCTAAAGTAGCTATTATGGCTGATGAAAGTTGTTTTACAGCAAAAGATGCTTTACGACTAGTTAGAATGGAAGCAGTTGATTTTGTTAACATCAAGTTAATGAAATGTGGTGGCTTATATGAAGCAGCTAAGATAAGTTCAATCTGTGAGGTAGCTGGAATTGAATGTATGATTGGTTGTATGGCTGAAGAAACCAATATTGCTGTCACAGCCGCAGCCCATTTAGCTAGTGGTTTAAAAAATATTACAAGATGTGATTTAGACGCGACATTTGGTTTAACAGAAGTCGTATTACCAGGTGGGGTCTCATTAGAAGCAAACAAAGATATTACTGTGAGTCATTCAATTGGTTTAGGAATAGGAGGTTAAACAATGAAATATGATTTATCCTATATGAGCACTCCCTTGCCAGAAGATGTTTTAAAATTAAAACATTATGGTGATTTTAAGGGAGCCAATGCTTTAATTGATTTTTTAATAGAGAGAGACTCAACGCCTTTTGCTTTAAGGAAAAGGTTGGAAATAGAAAAAGATATTTTAAAGATGATGGGCATTAATGAGTATCCTTATTCATTTGATGAAGCCATAGCTATGATGAAAGCCGATATCAAAGATTTTTCCAAAGATGAGCTGACTACTTTAAGAAATACAGGTAAAGTCGATTGGATTTATGTAGATGGAGAAGTTAAATTCCAACGTCGATTCTTAGACAATTTATTTAAAACCCAAGCTAATTACAGCGCTCGTCGTATTTCTTCAGAAGATAACGCAGTCGAAGTTTTAAGACAACAAGAATTAGATGAAAATGTTGTGTTAATGAAAGAAAAAGGTGGACGCCAAGTAGAAATTACGATTAAGGGATCGATAAAAGTAAAAAAAGAATTTGAGCGCGTTGGTGAAAAGGTAAAAGTTTATTTACCTATTCCACAAGCCTGTGACCAAAATTCAGATATTAAAATATTAAAAACTTCTCCAGAAGCTACTTTTATAGCACCAGCTGATTCAACTCAGCGAACAGTTTACTTTGAAACGATTCTAGAAGAAAATCAATCTTTTGAGGTAACTTATAGTTATGTTCATACAATGCCTTACCGAGAGTTGGATCCAAGTAAAGTTGAAGCTTGTGATATTGATACGGATTTAGAAGAAGTGTTGCCACATATGGCTTTTACGCCTTATTTAAAAGCGTTGTTAACTGAAATACTAGAGGGAGAAACGAATCCTATTATTCAAGCTCGAAAGATATTCGATTTTGTGACGACAAAAGTGAACTATTCTTTCATGAGAGAATATTTTACTATTGATAATATTTCAGAATATGCCGCTATTAATCTCAAAGGAGATTGTGGTGTTCAAGCGATTCTTTTCATTACCTTATGCCGTATGAGTAAGATTCCTGCAAAATGGCAATCGGGTCTATACGTATCAAGTCATTACACAGGTTGTCATGACTGGGCGCAATTTTATGTTGCACCATATGGTTGGGTACATGCAGATTTATCATTTGCAGGTGGCGCTTATCGTAACAAAAAATTAGATCGTTGGAATTATTATTTTGGTAATTTAGACATCTTTAGAATGGTTGCTAATTCAGCTATTCAACAAGATTTTAACCCACCAAAACAAGAGTTACGAGCTGACCCAATTGATAATCAACGGGGAGAATTTGAGTATGAGGGACAGGGATTACCTTATGCTTACTTAGATGTGAATCAAGAATTAGTGGAGATGAAGGAATTAGACTAAGAAATTAAGGGGTGTGTTAAGTATGAAGAAAAAACAATATATGAAGTTAGGTATTGTTATTATGGGGAGTTTATTATTAGCTAGTTGTGGGAGTAAGGAAGCTCCTAAAAAAGAGGGAGCTAAAAAAGAAGAGACATCTAGTGCTAGTCGAACAATTAATCTGATGGAACAAACTGAAATTGGTTCACTAGATACTATTTTTACACAAGACGAGGCAAGTGTAAATCTGCAAGCAAATGTGTTTGAAGGACTATACCAATTGGATGATAAAGATAATATTTTACCAGCAGTTGCAAAAGATTTACCAGAAATTTCAGAAGACGGAAAAACATATACAATCAAATTAAGAGAAGATAGTAAGTGGACGAATGGAGACCCAGTTACTGCTCATGATTTTGTATTTGCTTGGCAAAAAATGGCAGATCCAGCTAATCAAGCCAATTATTTTTTCTTATTAGACGGAACTGTTGAGAATGGAACAGCCATTATTAATGGGGATAAAAAACCAGAAGAACTAGGAATTGAAGCCAAAGATGATTATACATTAGAAGTTCGATTAGAAAAACCAGTTACTTATTTTACTTCGATGCTAACATTCACACCATTTTTCCCTCAAAATCAAAAATATGTTGAGGAAAAAGGAAAAGAATATGGAACGTCAAGTGACGCTATTGTTTCAAATGGTGCCTATACCATTAAGGACTGGAACCAAGCATCAATGAGTTGGGATTTAGAAAAAAATCCTGATTATCATGATGTGTCAGACGTTAAAAATGATAAATTACACTTTGAAGTAATTAAAGATGCTAATACAGCTTATAATTTATTTGAGTCAGGTGAGTTAGATATTGCCACAATTAGTGGTGATTTAGCAGTAAATAATAAAGAAAATCCAAATTTCCAAGCAGTTCAAACGTCAAAAATTTATTATTTAAAACTAAATCAAGTTAGAAATGGTAAACCATCTATTTTTGCTAATGAAAATGTTAGAAAAGCAATTGCTTATGGTTTAGATAAAGAAACATTAACAGAAAGTATTGTTGCTGATGGATCTAAACCTGTGTATGGTTATGTACCATATGGTTTTGTTTCTAATCCTGATACTGGTGTTGATTACCGTGAGGAAGCTGGAGATGTAGCTAAAACGGATACGAAAAAAGCTCAAGAGTATTTAGATAAGGCTAAAAAAGAATTGGACGGAGACGTAACAGTTGAATTCTTATCTAAAGATGGAGACAGCGACAAACGAATTGCTGAGTATATTCAAGGTCAGTTAGAAGAATCACTACCTGGATTAAAACTAGAAATTAAAACAGTTCCACAACAAAATACGATTGAATTAACTAAAAAAGGTGACTATGAAATTGCAATGGGAACTTGGGCACCTGATTACCAAGATCCAACTTCATTTTTAGGTAACTTAACTACAGGTAATAACAGTGGTTACACAAATCCTAAGTACGACGCTTTAATGGATGATGCAGCTAATAAATACGGGAATGATCCTGTTAAACGTTGGCAAACATTGATGGAAGCTGAGAAATTAATGGTTGAAGAAGATGCAGCGATTGTTCCTTTATTCCAACAATATCGTGGTCAAATGGTGAATGAAAATCTATCAGGAATCACACGTCACTTATTTGGTTCAACAATGACTTACAAAACATTAACAGTATCGGAATAAAAAGGTGACTAACTAAGATTAATTATCTTGAAAAGAAGAGACAACAGATTGTTGATCTCTTCTTTTTTATAGTAGTATTATTAATAAATAATTAGAGTAAGATTAAAAATAAGTTGCTTTATTCTAATTTATATAATAAACTAGTCGTTATATAACAAAAAAGGGGTTTGATTGTATGACATATAAAAAAGTATTGGGGAGTGTTTTCTTAATGAGCTCAGCTATTTTATTAGCAGCTTGTTCAGGAGGCGGAGATAAGAAGGCACAAGATAATTCAAGTTCAGGTAAGGGTGATGCGAAAGTTGAGCAAGTGGCAAAATTTGGTATTCCTCAAGAAATTGCCAGCTTAGATTCAGCTCGAGCAACGGATAAAGTAAGTTTTGGGGCTTTAAACCAGATTTATGAAGGATTTTACCGTATGAATGCTGATAACAAACCAGAACCAGCAGGAGCCAAAGAGCTAGCTGAAGTAAGTGAAGATGGGTTAACCTACACATTAAAATTAAGAGAAGAATCAAAATGGACAAATGGAGATCCTGTATTAGCAAAAGATTATGTATATGCTTGGCAACGAGTAATTGATCCTGAAACAGCATCTGAGTATGCCTTTTTAATTGAAAACGTTAAAAATGGTGCAGCTATTATGAAAGGTGATAAAAAACCTGAAGAGTTGGGGATTGAGGCAGTTGGTGATTATGAAGTTAAAATTACGTTAGACAATGCGATTCCATATATGGATTCCTTATTAGCCTTTCCAACATTTTTCCCATTAAATCAAAAAGCTGTTGAAGAATTTGGAAAAGATTTTTCAAATACAAGTGAAGCGGCTGTTTATAATGGTCCGTTTACACTGGCTGAATTTGATGGACCAGGTTCAGACGTTGAATGGAAATACTTAAAAAATGAAGAATACTGGGATAAAGATGCCGTAAAAATTAATGAAATTCATGCAACGGTTGTGAAAGAAGCTTCTACAGCTCTTAACTTGTATGAAGATGGTCAGTTGGATGATGTTATTATCTCTGGAGAATTAGCTAAGCAATATGCTGAAGATCCTGGTTTTGTAGGGGATAAAGATGGTCGAGTTGTTTATCTAGACATGAACAAAGAGAGTAAAACAGTTCCTTTTGATAACTTAAATTTTAGAAAAGCACTCTTTTATGCAGTGGACAATGAAACAATTGTTAATACTGTGTTAGGTGATGGATCACAAGCAGTTAACGGCATTGTGCCAAGCAGCCTATCAGTGAATGCTGAAACAGGAAAAGACTTCGTAGAAGAGTCTGGTGCTTATAAATCATTTGATGAGAAAAAAGCAAAAGAGTACCTTGAAAAAGCTAAAAAAGAAACTGGTAAAGATAAGTTTACTTTTGATATTTTAACAGATGATAATGATTCAACTAAGAAATTAGCTGAATATCTGCAAGGTGCTTATAAAGAGATTCTAGGCATTGAAACAACTGTAACAGCAGTAACTAAGCCAATTCGTTTGGATCGTACTAGTATTGAAAAAGGTGACTACGATTTAGTAGTAACAGCATGGGGCGCTGACTACACAGATGTGAGTTCATTCTTAGATTTATTTGTAACAGGAAATGCTTACAACCGAGGATTATATTCAAGTGAAAGCTATGACAAATTAATCGATTCAGCTAGAACAACAAATGCTGTTAAAGAGAAAGAACGTTGGCAAAATTATTTAGATGCTGAGAAAATTCTTTTAGAAGACGACGCAGCAATTATCCCAATTTACCAAGTAGTTGAAGCTCATTTAAGAAATCCTAAGATGTCAGGTTACATCAGTCATAGTGCAGGAGCATCCTATGAGTACAAATTCTTAGAGATGAAAGAATAAAAAATTAATAGTTGACGACCTAAATAATATTTGTTATTGTATCTCTTAACAAATAAAATAATGGTCTGAGTAAATGTATTGAAAAGGAAAGTAACTGTTAAGGAAGTTCCAAGAGAGTCTCGGTTGGTGAAAAGAGATAGCTGAATTAACGGTGAAAATGGCCTTTGAACAGATAGGTTGACTAATTTAAACCTATACGGGGGTGCCTGTTAACGCACAATGGTATGATAGTACCGGAAAAAGCAGGCGCTTTTTGATGAAAAGGTGGTAGCAAAGAGAGAATCTTTGTCCTTTAACAGGGCAAGGATTCTTTTTTTATACTCTTTTTGAGACTTTACTGACCGAAAAAGGAGATTTTACAATGAAAAAAAATATTTTGTTAGGCAGTATTGTCACACTTTCTCTAATCTTAGGCGCTTGTGGTAACGGGAGTACTGAAACCAATCAATCGTCAAAATCAAAAGAAACAACAGAAATTGCTCAAAGTATTTCAATAAGTACACCAGCTCCAATTTCAACTTTGGATACCACTCAAACAACTGATAAAAACACCTTTACAATGGTCCAACATCTGTTTGAAGGGTTAACACGTTTTGATGAAAAAACAACACCTGTTCCAGGTATTGCTGAGACAATAGATATTAGTGAAGATGGAAAAGAATACACGTTTAAACTAAGGGAAGATGCGAAATGGAGTAATGGCGATACCATTACAGCACAAGACTTTGAGTACAGCTGGAAACGTCTATTAAATCCAGAAACCCAAGGACCAAATGCTTATTTATTAGATAATGTCGTAAATGGATTAGCTGTGAGAAATGGCGAGAAAAAGATTGACGAGGTTGGTTTTAAAGCTGTTTCAGATAATGAATTTAAGGTGACTTTAGAAAATCCACAACCATCATTCTTATCAGTGATCGCTATTGGTTGGTTAGCCCCACAACAACAAGCCTATGTTGAAAAAACAGGAGCAGCGTATGGCACAAATAGTGACTCAATTCTTTACAATGGTCCATTTGTATTAAGTGAGTGGGACGGAACAAGTGATACATGGAAACTTGAAAAAAATGAAGAATACTACGATGCAAAAGAAGTTAAACTAGAAGAAATTGCGGTACAAACTTTAAAAGAAGAAAATACAGGAATCAATTTATTTGAAAGTGAAGAATTAGATTTAGTTCGTATCAGTGGTCAAAATGTCGCACAATATAGTAACTTACCTGGTTACGTGACATTTAATGATGTTGCTAATAGCTTTTTAGATTTCAATAAAAAAGAAGGCTCCCCATTAGCCAACCTTAATTTAAGAAAAGCAATTGCTTTATCAATCGATAAAGAAGCATTAACAGAAAGTGTCTTAGCAGATGGTTCAAAACCATTAAATGGACTTGTTCCAGCTGGACTTTACTCTAATCCAGAAACAAAACAAGACTACCGTGAGTTTTCAGGAGATTACTTAACTTATGACTTAAAAGCAGCTCAAACATTTTGGAAAGAAGCTCAAAAAGAAATTGGAAACAAAGTAGAAGTTAATTTATTAGCAGCGGACACAGATCAAGGTAAAAAAGTATCTGAGTATATTCAGTCTCAACTAGAAGAAAATTTAGAAGGCTTAAAAATAGCTGTTAATTTACAACCTTCAAACAATGTTAACCAATCAAGAAGAGACAAAGACTATGAAATTTCTTTATCAGGATGGATTGCAGGTAGTAGCGAAATAGATTCTTATTTTAACTTGTATGTGAACGACTCATCTTATAATTATGGTAACTACAACAATAAAGAGTATACTGAATTAGTAGTAGATGCTAAAACTAAAAACGCCAATGATAGCAACAAACAATTTGAAGACTATAAAAAAGCTGAAACGATTCTTTTAGAAAAAGATGCAGCTCACATTCCAGTGTACCAAAGTGCTTCAAATTACTTAGTAAATCCAAACATTAAAAAGGTTGAATATCCTTTATATGGAGGTTATTTCTTCCTAAGAAATGCTGAAGTAGCAGAATAAAAGGAGAGTATTAAATGAAGGAAACATTATTAGAACGCTTTTTAACTTATGTCAAAATAAATACGAGATCAGATGCAAGTAATCCAACTATCCCCACTACTAAATCTCAAGAAGAGTTTGCATTTGTGTTAAAAGATGAATTAGAAAAAATAGGTTTATCAAAAATTGATTACAACTTTAAAAATGGTTTTCTAACGGCTGTTTTACCTAAAAATGAAGAAGGCTATCCTAGTATTGGCTTAATTGCCCACTTAGATACAGCTGATTTTAATGCAGAAAATATTACTCCTAAAGTTCATCATAATTATAATGGTGAGGATGTTCTTTTGAATGAAGAACAAAATATTGTGATGAAAGTTGATGAGTTTCCTAATCTTAAAGATTATGTGGGAGAAACATTAATTACAACAGATGGTACCACACTTTTAGGAGCAGATGATAAGGCTGGAATTGTAGAAATATTAGGAGCAATTGACTATTTTCTTGCTAATCCAGATGAAAAACACGGTGATATTTGGGTGGCTTTTGGACCAGACGAAGAGATTGGCCAAGGAGCAGATCATTTTGATGTGAGTAAATTCCCTGCTGATTTTGCTTATACCATAGATAGTGGACGCGTAGGACATTTTGAATATGAAACATTTAACGCAGCCCAAGCTGTCATTAAAATTGACGGAACAAGTGTCCATCCTGGAACAGCTTACGGCATGATGGTTAATGCCATTAAAGTAGGAAATTTAATTGATCAACGTTTGCCTCAAGATGAAGTACCAGAAAAAACAAGAGACAGAGAAGGTTTCTATTTGTTACATGATTTTAATGGTAGCATTGAATCAGCTGAGATGGTTTATATTATTCGTGATCATGATAAAGAATTGTTTGAAGGTAGAAAAGCTAATCTTGTTGCCCTTGTTGAGAAGTTAAACTTAGAATTAGATCGACCACGTATTACAATAGAGCTTAAAGATCAATACTATAATATGAAAGAAATCATTGAAAAAGATATGCGTTCTGTTGATATCGCTGTTCGTGCCATGAAAAAATTAGGAATTGAACCTATTATCACGCCTTTTAGAGGTGGAACGGATGGTTCTAAGATTTCATTTATGGGACTTCCCACACCTAATATTTTTACAGGTGGAGAAAACTTCCATGGTCAATACGAATTTATTACTTTAGAAGCTATGGAAACTGCTACTAAAACAATTATTGAAGTGATAAAAGAAAGTAACGTTTAAAAAATAAAAAACAATTGCTTAAAAGAGTTATAAGACTCCGTAGGCAATTGTTTTTTATATTCTAGTTGCTATCCTTTTAGTTATTAAGGATAATAGGAAATGAAGATTTAATTTGAGGTGAAGAACATGAAAAAAAATATCACTATTTCAGATGTTGCTGAACAAGTTGGTGTTTCTAAAGCAACAATTTCTCGCTATTTAAATGGTAACTACGGGAAAATGTCAAAGGAAACTAAAAAAAGAATTGAAGAAGTTATTGCGGAATTAGATTATCGTCCCAATAAGCAAGCACAAGCTCTTAAATCAAAGAAAAGTTACTTAATTGGTGTGATTGTAGCCGATATTTCTAATATGTATTCATCATTATTATTAAAGGGAATTGGCGAAGTTTTAGGTGAAGCAGGCTATCAAATGATTATTATGGATGCTGCTAATTCTATTGAACAGGAACAAGATTTATTAAATAAATTATTAGATCAACAAGTAGAAGGGATTATTCTACAAGCATCTTCTTGGAATGGTGCTAAGTATCAGTTTCTTCAAAAAACAGGAATTCCTGTCCTGTTAGTAGATAGAGAAATAGAGCCACTATTGTTTCCTCTTGTTACAGCAGACAACAGTGATTCTACGAAACAGTTGAGTCAACTCATTTTAGAAAAAAACTATGATTGTGTTACTGTTATTAGTGAGCCACTCTCAGATATTATTACAAGAGAAGTGAGATATCAATCTGTAAGAGAAGTCATTTTAGCTGCAGAAAAAGAAGTTAAATTAATTGAATTAACTAAAAAGATGTCATTAAGAGATGAGCTAAAAAAAATAGCCGCTAGCCCTCAAAAAGAAGCAATCTTTGCTTCTAATGGTCGTGTGTTAATGGACTGCTTAACGATTCTTATTGAAGAAGAGATAAAAATCCCAGAAGATATAGGAGTTGTAGGATTTGATGATTGGCAAATGTCTGCTTTAGTTGGCCCTGGAATTACGAGTATTGAACAACAAACTAAAATAATCGGAGAGAAGTCAGCGAAAAGAATCCTTTCTCTTTTAGAAAATAATGAAGTAAAAATAGAAATTGACATTATAAAATCTAAAATAACTAATAGAGGCTCTTTGTAAAAGTGTTATTTAATAATTAATTTGAAATCATAAGATAATAGAAACCGTTTTCCTTTTGAAAGGGAAACGGTTTTTTATTTTTATAAGAAGATGTTCTTTAATATTTTATGTGTTGACTTAATTAGGAAACCGGTTTACTATCTAATTAAGGAAACCGGTTAACTAATTGAAAGGACGGGAAAAAATGGATAATTTAGTGCTTAATTTATTAGTCTTTAATCAGGATGTTACAGAAGGAAAATTACAAAAAGAGTTAATAGAAAAAGGAATGAATTTAGGCTTCAAGGCTTTAGAAATTCGCAGAGAATACTTTAAAGATATTCAAAAAGAAGCTGCAGAGATTAAAAAATTAGTGGATGATCATCATTTGGAGTTATTTTATAGTGTACCTGATGAAGTTTTTGTTAATGGAGAAATCAATCCTAAATTAGTTGATTATTTAGAAGAAGCCAAAATATTAGGTGTTAAACACATTAAATGGAACATTGGTGATTTTGCTAACTTTAAGGGAAATCTATCAACTCTTAATCAATTAACCAATAAAGGGATTGAGATAAATATTGAAAATGATCAAACACAAGTATCAGGCAAAATGAAAGCGATTCACGAATTTATGAAAGCGGTACAAAAAGAAGAGGTAGCAATAGGTTATGTCTATGACTTAGGAAATTGGCGTTTTGTTGGAGAGCATGAAGAAGAAGCAGCCAAGTTATTAGCACCATTTGTCACATACGTTCATGTAAAAGATGTTGAAGAAGTCAATCATCAAAAAAGAGCCGTTAAATTAGATTCTGGGGAAATTAAATGGCGTAGTGTACTGGAAATGTTACCTAATGATGTACCAGTAGCAATAGAGTACCCTACTGAAACTAGTGAAGAGATTATAGAAGCTAAGAAATTATTAGAGGAGTGTTTCTAAATGGAAGAAAGATTAACAATCAATCCTGAAAAATTTGCTTATCAATTTATGAATCAATTGAATCATAAAGATTTAGTTGAAAATGAGATGGAAGATTTAGCTAAAGAAGCATTAGCAGCCTATTTAACTGCTTACTACATAGCAGAAAAATTTAATAAATTAGAAAATGAATTTTTTAGCGAATCAAAAGAGCATGGCTCTATTTATCAAAGAATATTAAGTGAACTGAATCAATATTAAAAGGAGGGTTAGTAATGACAAGTTTAGTGACAGGGATACTTTTAATCATCACATTTGTTTTCTTCGTGGTTTATGCAATGAAGGGTGGCAATCTAACAGTTGGCTTTTTCGTCATGGCAGTTTTGTGGACGATTATCGGACAAGTTCCATTTAACACAGCCATTAAAGAAATATTTACTGATCCTGTTTTAAATTATGGTAAAACAGCAGCTTATATTATTTTTGGTTCTTGGTTTGGACGGGTTCTAGTAGATACAGGAATTGCTGGGAGTATTAGTCGCAAAACGGAGATTGTTGGAAAGAAAAGTCCAGTACTAGCAACAATTCTTATTTCCTTAGTTATCGTTCTTATTTTTACAAGTTCTTATGGTGTTGGGTCAGCCATTGCAGTTGGCGTTATTCTTTTACCAATTATGTTTTCTATCGGAGTTCCTAAAAATATTGCTGTAACAATATTCACTTTATCAATTGGTGCAGCGATGTATGTTAATAACGTTTTATTTGTTCAGTTTCAAGTTTTTTTCCCTGAAGTCGAGTGGGGAGCTCGTTATCAAAAATTTGGTTTTGTTGCAATGTTAGTTCAAGTTGTCATTGTTATCCTTTTTATTCTTTTTAATGCTAAAAAAATAAAAAATGGCAAACCAATTTTAGTTGAGGGGGCAGAATCTAGTACAAAAGAAGTTTCTAAATTCACCTATATTTTACCAATACTTCCAGTTCTTCTGAGTATATTTGCCAAATGGGATGCCGTTCCAGCTTTACTAATTTCGATTTTATTAGCTTTCTTTGCAACCGGATACATGAAGAATTACGGCAAGTTTGTCAAAATGATGAATGATAGTGCAAAGCATGCTATCAGCGATATTGCAGGTTTACTGATTATGTTATTTGTCTTAACTATGTTTCAATCAGCTGCGATTCATGCCATGAGTGGTTTTACAGAAATTTTCCAAACGATTTTACCAAGTAGCAAATTAGTTTTAATTGTGATTATCGCCATACTTGCTCCTTTATCTTACTTTAGAGGACCTTTGATGTTATATGGAGCAGGAGCTGCAACAGCAGCAATATTGGTTGGTACAGGAATGTTTGATCAATATTTCTTATACGGTTTGTTAGTTGTACCATCCATGATGGGAATCTCATCTTGTATCACTCAATCATGGAATTTATGGTCAGTTCAATATGCAGAGTTAGAAACTAAAACATTCTTAGTAACTGGTCTACCATGGGCTTGGTTAGCGACGGTTATTAATTTAGTAGCAGTTTATTACTTATTATAAAAAAATAGATGGAGGAAATTAACATGAGTGAATTTTTAACAATTGGAGAACCAATTACATTATTTGGGTCTGAAGAAGTAGACAAAAGTTTAGTTGAATCAAAGTATTTTCAAAAGTTTTTAGCAGGAGCTGAAGTAAACGTTGCAGTAGGTGTTTCAAGATTTGGACATAGCACACAATATATTACAGCTCTTGGCAAAGATCCTTTTGGTGAATTTATCAAAGAGGAACTTTCAAAAAATGATATTGGGACAGATTATATTTCAGAAACAAGTGATTATTGGACAGCCTTTCAATTAAAAGACCGAGTAAGTCAGGGGGATCCAAGTATTCATTACTTTAGAGAAGGATCAGCCGCAGCACATTTTGAAAAGAACGTATTAGATAATATCGATTTTTCAAAGGTTAAATTTGTTCATCTTTCTGGTATTTTTCCAGCAATCTCTCAAACAGCTTTAGAAAGCTTTAGATATTTAGTTAATTTAGTAGAAGAAAATAACATTCAAACCAGTTTTGATCCGAATCTTAGACCACAACTTTGGGAGAGCCAAGAAATAATGGTTGAAACGATTAATGAATTAGCTTCTCATGCCAATATTATTTTACCAGGAATTAATGAAGCTGATATCTTAATGGGCAGTCGAAATCCAGAAGAAATTGCCGATTTTTATTTGGCAAATGGGGCTAACACTCATACAGTGATTGTTAAACTAGGAGAAGAAGGGGCTTATGTAAAAGAAAAATCAGGTGAAACATTTGTAGTTCCTGGTTTTCCAGTAGAAAAAGTAGTCGATACAGTAGGAGCAGGAGATGGGTTTGCAGCTGGATTAATTAGTGCTTTATTAGATGGAGAAGAATTAAAAGAAGCTGTGATTCGAGCAAGTGCAACAGGCGCGTTAGCAGTACAGAGTCCAGGGGATAGTGATGGTTATCCAACTTTAGAAGAATATAAACAATTTATAAAAGAGAATCAGGAGCATTATGATGAAATTACAAGTAGCAATTGATCGCGTCAGCTTAGAAGAAGCTACTCGACTGGTCACTCAATTAGACGGTGTAGTAGATGTTATTGAAATGGGTACTTCTTTAGTGAAAGATTACGGAATTGTGGGAATGAAGGAGTTAAGAAAAGCAGCGACTAAGAGTGAGCTGTTAATCGACATTAAAACAATAGATGAAGGTGAATATGAATTTAAACAAGGATTCACTCAAGGGGCTGATATATTGACTGTTATGGGGGCTTCATCTATAGAAACAATAAGAGTTTGTTATCAAACAAGTCAATTATTCGGTAAACAAATGATGATTGATTTACTTGAAGTATCGAATGAGAAAATTGAAAAACTCTTAGAGTTTGAAGAAGCTATCTTTTGTTTGCATCATTCGGTGGATAAGCTTGGTAAATGGCAAGTAGTTGATAGTGTTTTAGAATTTGAGAAAAAATTTCCAAGTTTAACTCATACGGCAATTGCTGGTGGGATTACATTAAACAATTTAGAAGAGTTAAAACAAAAAACGAAAATAGAACAAGTTGTAGTGGGCTCTAATATTATTAAAGCAGAAAACATTGTGGCTGAGGCTAAAAAATTTATGGAGAGAAAAACAAATGACCTTTAAAGAAGTAATACTATCAGAGATTAATCAAGTAATGGATTTAGTTGATGAAGAACAAGTAAGTAATGTTCTTAAATTTATCACAAAAGACAAACGTATTTTTATTACAGGCGCAGGAAGAAGTGGATTCCAAGGAAAAGGTTTTGCCATGAGACTGATGCATATTGGTTATCAAGTTTTTGTCATGGGCGAAACAATTACACCGGCAATTCAAAAAGATGATGTTTGGGTTGCTATTTCAGGATCAGGAACAACCAAAGGAATAGTTGCTGATACTGAAATTGCTAAACAAAAAGGATTAAAAGTTATCGCGGTGACAAGCGAGGAAAATTCGCCTTTAGCTAAACTTGCTGATTGTGCTGTTATTGTACCTGGAGCGACTAAAACAGGATCAGGAATTGCTTCTCAACAACTATTGTCTTCTTTATTTGATCAAACGGTTCATATCACATTAGATATGATAACTTTAATGTTAGCTAATCGAGACAATACTTCAAATGAAGATGCCTATAATAGTCATGTGAATGTGGAGTAACGTATATGAAAAAAGTTGAAAGACTACTTAAATTAAAAGAGGCAAGAATTGTTGCTGTTATACGGAAAGATAGTAAAGAAGAAGCGAAAAAAATAACTGAAACATTGATTGAAGCTGGGATTACTACTATTGAAATAACCTTAACGACACCAAATGCTTTGGAATTAATAAAAGAATTGACAGAAAATAATGAGAATCAAGTACAATCATTTATTGGAGCAGGAACTGTTGTTGAAAAAGAAATGGCCTTACTGGCAATTCAGGCAGGAGCAGAGTTTATTGTGAGTCCAGTATTTGATAAAGAGATAGCACAGGTATGTAATTATTACCAAATTCCATATATTCCTGGTTGTATGACAGTTAATGAAATGAAAAATGCACTGATGGAAGGAATTGATATAATAAAACTGTTTCCAGCATCTCAGTTTTCACCGAGAATCATAAAAGATATCAAAGGACCAATACCTCAAGTTAATATTATGCCTAGTGGTGGTATAAATGGAAACAATGCTAATGACTGGCTAGAAGCAGGGGCTGTTGCGATAAGTGTTGGTGGTGAGTTAACCAGTTCTGTCGAAAGGTGTAAAGAGTTAAGTAAGTTATATTTGAATCAAATAAATCTTGAAAAGTGATGGGTTTTCTCATCACTTTTTTATTTTCAAATGTGAAAAAATTATTAAAAAGGGTTGAAAAAGATTGTGAGTCATTGTACACTCTATGTGTAAATAAGTTATGTAAATCACAATCTTTGGAGGGAAACCAATGAAAAACAAAGTATTAAAAACTGTGACAACAAGTCTAGCTGTTATGTTTTTATTAGCTGGATGTGGCAGTAACAAAAATGCTAGTACAAAAGAAAGTAGTAAAAAGACAGAAGAAACAAGTACAGAAGTGACAACTGGTGCGTCTGAGAAAGGTTATACTGATCCAAAAGAAATGAAGGATGAGTATGACATGATTATTGTTGGTGCTGGTGGAGCAGGGATGGCTGCTGCAATAGAGGCAAAAGATGCAGGAAAAAATCCAGTAATTTTTGAAAAAATGCCTGTAGCTGGTGGTAACACACTGAAATCTTCAAGTGGAATGAACGCTTCAGAAACTAAATTTCAAAAAGAAGAAGGAATTGAAGATAGTAACGATAAGTTCTTTGAAGAAACCTTAAAAGGTGGACATGGAACTAATGATAAAGAATTATTACGTTTTTACGTAGATAATTCAGCTGATGCCATTGATTGGTTAGATTCAATGGGAATCAAATTAAATAACTTAACTATTACTGGTGGTATGAGTGAAAAAAGAACTCACCGTCCAGAAGATGGTTCAGCTGTAGGTGGTTATTTAGTAGATGGTTTAACTAAAAATGTATTTGAAAAAGAAATACCTTTATTTGTTAACGCTGATGTAGCTGAAATAACTGAAAAAGATGGTAAAGTGACTGGTGTTAAAGTAAACGTTGAAGGAACTGAAAAAGAAGTTAAAAGCCAAGCAGTTGTTGTGACAACTGGTGGATACGGAGCTAATCCTGAAATGCTAGAAGCTGGAAATCCTGACTTAAAAGGTTATGTAACAACTAACTCTGAAGGTAGTACAGGTGACGGTATTAAGATGATTGAAAAAATGGGTGGACAAACAGTTGATATGGACCAAATCCAAATTCACCCAACTGTTCAACAAGACAATGGTATTTTAATTGGTGAAGCTGTTCGTGGTGAAGGGGCTATTTTAGTTTCTCAAGAAGGAAAACGTTTCGTCAATGAAATGGATACACGTGACAATGTATCAGCTGCAGAAAATGCTTTAAAAGAAAAATCATCTTACTTAGTATTTGATTCAGGTGTTAAAGAACGTGTGAAAGCAATTGATTTTTATGAAAAACAAGGTTTCGTAACAAAAGCTGAATCTGTTGAAGGATTAGCTAAAGAGCTAAAAATAGATGAAAAAGCATTAGCTGAAACAGTAAAAACATGGAATGATGCAGTAGCTAATAAAAAAGATACTGAATTTAAGCGTGAAACAGGTATGGATAATGCTTTAGAAGGTAAAGAATTCTACGCGATTAAGATTGCACCAGGTATTCATTATACAATGGGTGGTGTGAAAATTAACGCTAAGACAGAAGTATTAGACAAAGATGGTAAAGCGATTCCTGGCTTATTTGCAGCAGGTGAAGTAACTGGTGGTTTACATGGTGAAAACAGAATCGGTGGTAACTCAGTAGGAGATATTATTGTTTTTGGTCGTGAATCAGGTAAACAATCAGCAGCATTTGTTAAATAATTTTTTATGAATTGAAAGAGAATGACCTAATAAGTCATTCTCTTTTTCTATTCTCATTTGGTAATAAAAAGGCTATTATTTAGTAAAAGGAGTGGATTACATGAATTTAGAAGAATATTTGTTAGTTTCTTTAATGGAAGAATGTGCTGAAATTACTCAAGGAGCAGCAAAGGCTTTAAGATTTGGATTAGATGATTGCCATCCTGATAGGCCTAATGAGACAAACGAGCAAGATATATTAGTTGAGATGTATCAATTGCAAATGGTATTTGAGAAGTTAATCAAAGAGAATATCATCACTGATTTATCTGAAGATATGAAAGATATTATTAAAGAAAAGAAAATTCGTAAAATTGAAGAGTATATTGAATACGCGAAAGAAAAAGGGAAAATAAAATAAAGTGTCATTTCTTTTTTTTTTTGATACACTATTAATACAGTTGAGTTAGTGTATTTGTTAGGAGGATGAGGATGAAACGAATCGATCGAGTGTATCAATATGTTAAAGAAATCTCAAAAGAAGTAGATCCATCAGATACTAATAAAATTATAGGTGTCACAACAAAAGAAGTTGCTGAAAATTGTGAGATTCAGCGAAGTAATGCCAGTAAGGATTTAAATAGCTTGGTCCGTGAAGGATTAGTTGATAAGTTGGACGGTAGGCCAGTTCGATATGTGTGTAAATCAGTTTTTCGTCATAAGCCTCTTTCAAAATATGTTGAGAGTTATTTAGAATCTGAGCCTGTAAAAAAAGAACCCAAAGAAATTAAATACTCTACAGAAGATATTTTTAAACGGGTTGTAGGCGCGTATGGTAGTATGAAAAACTCCACAGAGCAAGCAAAAGCGGCTATTCTATATCCGCCGAAAGGATTAAATTGTTTAATTATTGGTCCAACAGGTTCTGGTAAAACTTTTTTTGCTCATACGATGTTTCAATTTGCGAAGCAAAATCAAGTGGTTTCTTCTAAAAAAGAAATGGTTGTTTTTAATTGTGCCGATTATGCCAGTAATCCAGAATTATTAATGAGTCATTTATTTGGTCATGTTAAAGGAGCTTTTACTGGAGCAGATCAAGAGAAAGAAGGCTTAATTAGTTTAGCAAATGACAGTTATTTATTTTTAGATGAGATTCACCGTTTGCCACCAGAAGGGCAAGAAATGGTCTTTTATTTTATGGATAATGGCACGTACGCCAAATTAGGTGAAACTCAAAAAAACCGTAAAGCAAATGTTCGAATTATTTGTGCGACGACAGAAGACCCAAACTCGGCCTTATTAAATACGTTTGTCCGCAGGATTCCAATTACGATTCAGCTACCTAATTTTAAGGACCGATCTGCTAAAGAAAAAATTGATTTGGTTAAAATGATGATGGCTATGGAAGCTAAGAGGATTCAAAGAAAAATAATTCTAAGTGAAGACGTTATTAAGGCATTAATTGGTAGTGTATCTTATGGAAACGTAGGACAGTTAAAATCAAATGTTCAATTAGTTACTGCTCAAGCATTTTTAAATCATATGGAAAAAGATGAAATTCATATTACTCTAGAAGAATTAAATGAAGGGATAAAAGAAGGGTTGATGACGTTAGCTCATGACCGATCAGCAATGTCAGAATTAACTTCTTTACTTTCACCACAAACATCGATTTCTCCAAATACACCACTGGATATTTTTGAGGAAGACTCATATGAACTTCCGTACAATTTGTACGAGATTATCGGTGATAAAGCGGCTGTTTTGAAAGAAGATGGCTTAACGCAGGATGCGATTAATCATTTTATTTCAACAGATATCAATGTTCACTTAAAATCATTTTATCGCAATCACGGTTTTACTTTTGATACGGAAAGCAAATTAACTGAGATTATAGATGAGCGAATATTGAATACAACAAGACGTATTTATGAATACGCCAAGGAAGCCCTAGAGTATGAATTTCAAACTAACTTTTTATATGCCATGGGATTTCATATTAGTTCTTTTTTAAATAGATTGAAAAACAATGAAGAGACTCTTCGTGGTAATAATGAAAACATTCAAAATATGGTAGCTCATTATCCAGAAGAAATGAAAGTTGCAAAAGTTTTTAAAGAAATGATTGAAGAAGATTATCATGTAGATGTCCCTACTTCAGAAGTACACTATTTAACGATTTTATTAGTCTCCTTAAAAGAAAACAAAGAAGATGGCAGAATTGGTATTGTTGTTGCAGCGCATGGGAATAGTACCGCAACTAGTATGGTACAAGTGGTTACTCAATTATTAAAAGTAGATAACTTAAGAGCAGTGGATATGCCCTTAGAGATGAAACCAAAAGAAGCCTTTGAAAAAATTGTTGAAGAAGTTATTGAAGTAGATGAGGGCAGTGGTGTTATGCTCTTAGTTGATATGGGCTCACTTAGTACTTTTTCAGAAGACATCAAAGTAAAAACTGGAATTGAAGTTAAAACGATTGATATGGTAACGACTTCGATTGTTCTTGAGGCCGCTAGAAAATCAAGCTTGCTTGATACGAATCTAAATGATATTTATGAATCAATTAGTCATTTTCATGGGTATACAATGGGTGAAAAAGAATTGTTAGCTGAAGCAAGAATAGAAGATAATCATTTGAAAGAGAAGGCCATTATTGCTATTTGTGCTTCTGGAAAAGGCACAGCCCAGAGAATGAAGGAATTAATCGAGCGCTATTTGTTAAACAATTTAGAAACAAATATTGTTGTTTTCCCCATTTCAGTTGTTGAGATGAATGAACGAATAAAAGAAATTGAGAAAAGCTACCATATATTAGCAACAACGGGAATTAAAGATCCTAAAATTCAAGCGCCATTTATTTCAATGGATATTCTTTTTTCAAATCAAGGTTCTCAAGTTATAGAAGATGTAATCAGCAATAGTTTTATTGAACAACAATCTGAATTATCATTAGATAGCGCTAAAGAGATGTGTTATGAGTATTTAAAGGAAAGTTTTACTTTTATTAATCCGGATAAATTACTGGATCCTTTGTGGCTATTTGTTGATAAAATTAATGAGTTAGAAACATTGAACGCTAATGAATCTTTCTATATTAATCTTTGTATGCATACAGCAGGAGCAGTTGAACGTGAACTTAGAAAAGACACCTTATCAACGGATTCTGATGAATTAGAATTAATGCAACAAAATGACATTTATATCAGAATTAAACCAGCATTCGATTTGTTGAATCAAATTTTACAGATTGATTTTTCAGAAAGTGAAAAATTCTTTATTGTAAAGATAATCGAAAATGAAAAAGATAAATAACGATATTTAATACAGTAACAATACACAATGGCTTAAAGTTTAGTGTATTGTTACTGTATTTATTTGTGTATTATTTAGTGTGTTGTGTATTGAAACATTGATTTATAAGGAATTCATTAAGAAAAACGTTGTTAATATTTTTTGGCACGATAATTGCTTATATAGTTGTATAGGGAGAAAAAGTTGTTTTTTGTCATGTCTTCCATTTAATTTCTAAGATTTGGAGTGTGTAGTATGAGTATTGACATTCGGTTAGCAAGAATCGATGATCGTTTAATTCATGGGCAAGTAACAACTGCTTGGTCTAAGCAAATCGATATTAATCGTATTTTGGTAATCAGTGATGAAGCAGCCAATAATCCACTTAGAAAAATTTTACTAAAGCAAGCAGCACCTTCAGGAATAAATGTTAATGTGGTGAGTGTAACTAGAATGATGGAAGTATCTAATAGTTATATTCTTCATGGAGAAAAAGTTGCCTTATTATTTACAAGCCCAGTTGATGTCGAAACTCTCGTTCGTAATGGATTAAAGTTATCAACGGTTAATATAGGTGGTATGAGTTTTTCTTCAGGGAAAAAAATGTTAACTAATTTTGTTTCTGTGGATGATAGAGACATTGAAGCTTTTGTTTATCTAGATGAACAGGGAATCGAACTTGAAATTAGAAAAGTGCCTGCAGATCACAAAGTAAATTTAATGGAGAGCTTAAAAAAACAAAACTTCTTATAGCTATCAAGCATTTATCTTCTATATATAATAGAAGTAAGTGGTCTTTATAGAGAAATAAAAAAAAGGTAGGAGGTAAAAGAATGGTAGGAATTATCCTAGCAAGTCATGGTGAATTTGCGACTGGCGTTTTACAATCAGCATCAATGATTTTTGGCGAGCAAGAAAATGTAGCAGCAGTTACATTAATGCCCTCAGAAGGTCCTGAAGATGTGAAAAGAAAAATGCAAGAAGCAATTAACAGCTTTGACAATCAAGACGAAGTATTATTCTTAGTTGATTTATGGGGTGGTACACCTTTTAATCAAGCAAGTAGTTTACTTGAAGGACATCAAGACAAATGGGCAATTGTGGCAGGTATGAATTTACCGATGATCATTGAAGCTTATGCATCTCGTTTTTCAATGGAAAGTGCACAAGATATTGCTAAACATGTATTAGCAACAGCTAAAGAAGGCGTTAAAGTAATGCCAGAAGAGTTAGAACCAGCTGAGGTATCTACTTCTAATGAAGAAAGTGTTAATGCAGGACGTCCTGGAAAAATGGATTATGTTTTAGCACGTATTGATTCTCGTCTTTTACATGGACAAGTAGCAACTGCTTGGACAAAAACAACTGGACCAACACGTATTATTGTTGTTTCTGATGCTGTGGCTAAAGATGAATTACGTAAAAAATTAATCGAACAAGCTGCTCCTCCAGGAGTAAAAGCACACGTTGTGCCGATTGACCACATGATTAAATTAGCACAAGACGATGAGCACTTTGGTGGCCAAAAAGCATTATTACTTTTTGAAACGCCACAAGATGTTTTGCGTACGATTAAAGGTGGCGTAGAGTTAGGGACAATTAACGTTGGTTCAATGGCTCACTCAACTGGTAAAGTACAACCAAATAAAGTGTTAGCTTTTAATCAAGATGATATTGATACATTTAAAGCTTTAAAAGAAGCTGGTGTTTCTTTTGACGTTCGTAAAGTTCCAAATGACTCAAAAGGAAACATGGAAGAAATTCTTAAAAAAGCACAAGAAGAAATTAATAAGCAATAATTTATTATTATAAAAGGAATGGAGGAATTATTACCATGGATTTAAATTTTATTCAAATAATCTTAGTGATTATCGTGGCATTTTTAGCTGGTGTTGAAGGTATTTTAGACCAATTTCATTTCCATCAACCAGTTATCGCATGTACACTTATCGGTTTAGTAACAGGAAACCTAATCCCTTGTCTTATTTTAGGTGGTACCCTACAAATGATCGCTCTTGGATGGGCTAACATTGGTGCTGCCGTAGCTCCCGATGCTGCTTTAGCATCTGTTGCATCTGCTCTTATTTTAGTTTTAGGGGGAGAAGGAGAAGCTGGCGTTCAGACAGCGATTGCTTTAGCTATTCCTTTAGCTGTAGCAGGTCTTTTATTAACTATTATTGGTCGTACATTAGCAACAGCATTTGTTCACTTGATGGATGCTGCAGCTGCAGAAGGAAATATTAGAAAAGTTGAAATGTGGCATTTATTAGCTATCGTAATGCAAGGTTTACGTATTGCAATTCCAGCTGGTTTAATCTTAGCAATTGGTGCTGAGCGAGTAAGTGGCGTTTTAGCTTTAATGCCAGCTTGGTTAACAGACGGATTAGCAATCGGTGGTGGAATGGTAGTAGCTGTTGGTTATGCAATGGTTATTAACATGATGGCTACAAAAGAAGTATGGCCATTCTTTGCTATTGGTTTTGTATTAGCAACAGTTTCAGAAATCACATTAATGGGTCTTGGTGCAATTGGTCTTGCCTTAGCGTTAATCTACTTAGCGTTATCAAAACAAGGTGGATCAGGCAACGGCGGTGGTTCAAATACAGGTGATCCTGTAGGCGATATCATCGATAACTATTAAGAAGGGAGCGAAAAAAATGTCAGAAAATAGAATTGAATTAACGAAAAAAGATAGAATTTCTATTTGGTTACGTTCTACATTCCTACAAGGTTCTTGGAACTATGAGCGTATGCAAAATGGTGGTTGGGCATACACAATGATCCCAGCTATTAAACGTTTATACAAAACAAAAGATGAGCAATCAGCAGCATTAACTCGTCATTTAGAATTCTTTAATACCCATCCATATGTGGCATCTCCAATTATCGGGGTAACATTAGCTCTTGAAGAAGAACGTGCTAATGGTGCACCAGTTGATGATGTAGCAATTCAAGGGGTTAAAGTTGGTATGATGGGACCTTTAGCTGGTATCGGGGATCCTGTATTCTGGTTTACAGTTAAACCAATTTTAGGAGCTTTAGCAGCTTCTCTTGCAATGGCTGGAAATATCTTAGGGCCAATCATTTACTTTGTAGCTTGGAATGCGATTCGTATGGCATTTACATGGTACACACAAGAATTAGGTTATAAAGCTGGTTCTAAAATTACTGATGACTTATCAGGTGGTATCTTACAAGATATTACAAAAGGTGCTTCTATCTTAGGTATGTTTATCTTAGGTGCCTTAGTAAATAGATGGGTATCTATTGGATTTGCCCCAACTGTATCTGAAGTTAAATTATCTGAAGGAGCATTCATTGATTGGAATAGCTTACCAGAAGGCGCTGAAGGAGTTAAACAAGCCTTATTACAACAAGGTCAAGGTTTATCTCTAACAGATACTAAAGTAACAACTTTACAAGATAACTTAGATAGCTTAATCCCAGGATTAGCTGGATTATTATTAACATTCTTCTGTATGTGGTTATTGAAGAAAAAAGTATCTCCAATTGTTATTATTTTAGGTCTATTCGTAGCAGGTATTGGTTTACATTTATTAGGAATTATGTAATAAATAGAAATCAATTAAGTCTGAGCTAGTGATAAATTAGCTCAGACTTTTTTTGGAGATAAAGGATAATATGTTATAATTTATATATCTAATTAACTCAGTAGGAGGCATATTATGGTTCAATCAATTAATACAAAAGTAGATTTAGTTGAGAAAGCGACCTCTTTTTTAGGTTTCACTGACTATGGTAAAATCATGATAGGAGATAAAGGTTTTGAATTTTATGATGATCGAAAAGCAGCTAATTTCATTCAGATACCATGGGAAGAAATTGATTGTGTTATTACTTCTGTGATGTTTAAAGGAAAGTGGATACCAAGATTTGCTGTTAAAACCAAAAAAGATGGTACTTACACCTTTTCAGCTAAAGACCCTAAAAAAGTTTTAAGAACAATGAGAACATATATTGGTGCTGATAAAATTGTTAAATCATTAAGCTTCACTCAAGTAATCAAACGTTCAATAAAAAATATGACGAAAAAAAAATAAAGAAAACCATTCTTAGGTTAAGATGGTTTTCTTTTTTTTCATTTCATTTTAATTTTCTAATAAATACAATCTTAAAAGGCTACTATACGGGGATTATTTATCTTAACATTCGGTTTTTCCTAATTTTGCAGGAAAAAATGGTTGCAATATGATGAGTTTTCATATACTATTATGAGTATATTTTAATTTAGTTCTAATTTTAATGTAAATATTAAGGGGGAATTCTAATGAAAATGAAAAAAATGGTGTATGTGGGGCTTTTATCTACAGTGGCATTAGGTTTAGTAGCTTGTGGAGGTAAAGGTGGCGGCAAAGAAGGTACTGATTCTAAACCTGCAGCAAGTTCAGAAGCAAGCGGTAGTGAAGAATTAGCAGATGAGCAGATCTTTACAGTAAACGTATTACAAGAAATGCCATCAGCAGATTTATCATTAAATACAGATGTTATCGGATCAGTTGCTCTAAACAATGTTTATGAAGGGATTTATCGTTTAGGTGAATCTCAAGAACCGGAACCAGCTGGAGCAGTAGAAAAAGCTGAAGTTAGTGAAGATGGTTTAACGTATAAAGTTAAACTTCGTGAGGATGCTAAATGGTCAGATGGCGAGCCTGTTAAAGCGAAAGACTACGTTTATGGATGGCAACGAACTGTTGATCCAAAAACTGCATCAGAATATGCTTACCTACATGAAATTGTTAAAAATGGCGCAGCTATTACAGCTGGTGAGAAACCAGTTGATGAATTAGGAATCAAAGCTGTTAGTGATTATGAATTAGAAATCACATTAGAAAAAGCAGCACCATATTTTGATTATTTATTAGCATTCACAACATTCATGCCACAACGTCAAGATATCGTTGAAAAGTATGGTAAAGAATATACAACATCAAGTGAGAAAGCTGTCTATAATGGACCATTTACTTTAGCGAACTTTGATGGACCTGGTACAGATACAGAGTGGTCATATGTTAAGAACCCTGAGTATTGGGACAAAGATACTGTTAAGTTAGATGAAATCAAGGTTAGTGTAGTAAAAGAATCTTCTACTAGCTTAAACTTATACGATGATGGACAAGTTGAAGATGTACAGTTATCAGGAGAATTAGCTCAACAAAAAGCAGGAGATCCTGAGTTAGTAACTGAATTAAAAGCATCAGCTCGTTACTTAGAACTAAATCAACGTGAAAAAGACTCACAATTCCATAATGAAGATTTAAGAAAAGCTATTTCTTATGCAATTGATAGAGAGTCATTAGCTAATCAAATTTTAGCAGATGGTTCTGTACCAGCTAAGGGGTTAGTACCAACTGACTTATCACACTCTCCAAACGGAGGAAAAGACTTCTCTGAAGAAGCTGGTGGAGATGTTGGTTATGACAGTAAAAAAGCTAAAGAGCATTGGGAAAAAGCTAAAAAAGATTTAGGAAAAGATAAAATCGAAGTAGAAATTTTAGCTTCTGATAATGACTCAACTAAAAAAGTTTTAGAGTTTCTACAAGGTTCATTGGAAGAGGAATTACCAGGACTTAAAGTGAAACTTAGTCCAGTACCATTTAGTGTTCGTCTAGATCGTTCTAACAAAGGTGATTTCAGTATGGTGTATGGTGGTTGGATTGCTGACTATCCAGATCCAAGTAGTTTCTTAGATTTATTTGAAACAGGTAACTCTTATAATAGAGGTCACTATTCGAACCCAGAGTTTGATAAGAATGTAAAAGAAGCAAGTACAACAAATGTTAATAACCCAGAAAAACGTTGGGAAAACATGCAAGCAGCAGAAAAAATCATCGTTGAAGATACTGGAATTATTAACGTATTGCAAGAAGCAGAAGCTCACTTACGCTCTGAAAAAGTAAAAGGTGTGGTAGCTCATCCGGCTGGTGCAATGTATGACTATAAATGGGCATATAAAGTTAAATAAGACGAAAAAAGATTAACAGTGAATAGACTTAGTTGAAAAGATATCGTGATTGATTAATAAGTACCTCTTTATAAAAGAGGTACTTGTTATATCAATGATTAAGGTTTCAAACAACTGTTTGTTTTCTAAAACAATCACGAACTCTCACATTAAAGTTTACACGCTATTTAGTCTTTTTAATTTTTCAAAATTTAGAGAAAATCATTTTTAGAAAAGTTTATTGTTGGTTAGAGGAAATAAAAAATCCTATAACACACTTGTTATAGGTTTTTTTTATTATCAAGAAAAGAGAGCTAAAAGAAAACTTATTAGAAGTAATAATCCACCAATAGATAGCCAGTAAATGGGTTTCTTTTGGAAAATTTCTGATAGAGGAATGTATTCTTTAGGTTCGTTTTTCTTTCTTGCTTGTATTAAGTTTTTCATGTTTTTTTGAAAGAAATCAAAAAAGCCTGAAGATAATATAGCAATACCTGCACCAATAATAATAAATACTAATGAAAACATAAAGAAATTATCAGAAAGAGAAACAAGCGTTAATTCTTTTTTGGTTAGTAAGGTAAATAGAGGGATGAAAATAACTAATCCACCTAAACTAACACCGATTTTTTTATAGATAGTCATAAGGTAATTCCTTTTCTATTAGATTGATAAACTAACTCTAATTCATTTATTAATAGATGTCAAAATATTTCAAAAGGGGGAAAAATAAATGAAAAATTTTGCAAAGTTTTTCTTAAAACGTGTCATGTTTATGCTCATCACATTATGGCTAATCACGACAATTACATTCTTTTTAATGAAGTTGCTTCCTGGTTCGCCTTATGCCAACCAAGAGAAATTATCTCCGGAGCAAATTCAAATATTAAACGAACAAGCTGGACTTGATAAACCAGTTATTCAACAATATGGAATCTATATGGGAAATATTGTACAGGGTGATTTTGGAACAAGTTTCCAATTTAAAAACCAACCTGTATCAAAATTATTAAAAGAAAGAATAGGACCATCAGTCCAGTTAGGGATTCAAGCTATTATTTTTGGTACTTTAGTTGGTATTATTTTAGGAGCAATAGCTGCGATGAGACAGAATACATGGGTTGATACACTGGCCACCTTGGTTGCTATATTAGGTAGGTCGATACCCAACTTCGTATTCGCAGTTCTTTTACAATATGTCTTTGCAATTAAATTAGGTATCTTGCCAATTGCTAAATGGGATCAAGGGTTTATTTCAACAATCCTTCCAACATTAGCTTTATCAATGTCTCCATTAGCTGACTCGGCAAGGTTCATTAGAACAGAGATGGTAGAAGTACTAAGTAGTGACTATATTGAATTAGCTAGAGCAAAAGGATTAAGTCGTACACAAGTTGTTTTCCGTCATGGTTTAAGAAATAGTTTAATTCCATTGATTACTTTATTAGGACCACTAGCTGTAGCTTTAATGACAGGTTCTCTAGTAGTTGAAAATATTTTTGCTATCCCTGGAATTGGGGAGCAATTTGTTAAATCGATTATGACGAATGATTATCCAACGATTATGGCAGTAACGATTATGTTCTCAACTATGTTAGTTGTAGTTATCTTAATCGTTGACTTATTATACGGTATCGTAGATCCAAGAATCCGTGTATCAGGAGGTGGCAAAAACTAATGGAAAATTTAAATGTAAATAAAATACCAAAAGAAAAATTTGAGCCGATTTCAATTAATGATAATTTAGATCGTGAAAAAATTAGTGCGCCCTCTTTAAACTTTTTACAAGACTCTTGGCGTCGTTTGAAAAAAAATAAGGGAGCTGTTATCTCTTTAATCTTACTGATTATTGTAACGATTTTGGCTTTTGGATCGATTTGGGTGTCACCCCATGATCCAACGAAACAAAATCCTAAATACATTAATTTACCACCGAAAATTCCAGGAGTATCAATTGATGGATTTAACGGAACAGCTGTAGTAGGTGGCAATCGTGTTGACAAGTATGAGCAAGCTAATGTACCAGATGATGTTCATTTCTATTTAGGAACAGACGGATTAGGTCGTGATTTACTATCTCGTTTATTAATGGGAACTAGAATGTCTCTTATTATTGCTTTTGTAGCAGCCTTTTTAGACCTTACTTTTGGGGTTATTTACGGAATGATATCAGGAATGAAAGGCGGGCGGACAGATAACGTCATGCAGCGGATTCTTGAAATCCTTTCGGGAATCCCTAACTTAGTTGTTATGATTTTAATGTTAACAGTCTTTAAGCCTGGTATGATGTCGATTATTTTAGCGATGATTATTACAGGGTGGATTACTATGGCTCGGATTGTTAGGGCACAAACCTTAAAAATCAAAGACCAAGAATATGTTTTAGCAGCAACTACATTAGGAGTTTCTAAACCTAAGATTGCTATAAAACATGTGCTTCCGAACATTTCAGGTGTTATCATCGTTCAAATGATGTTTAGTATTCCATCAGCGATTTTCTTTGAAGCATTCTTAAGTTTCATTGGATTAGGATTAACACCTCCAACAGCTTCTTTAGGAACGTTACTAAATGAGGGGTATAAGACGTTTAGATTCTTACCTCACTTGATGTGGGCACCAGCTATTACTTTATCTGTAATTATGGTTTGTTTTAACTTACTTGCAGACGGATTACGTGATGCTTTTGACCCGAAAATGAATGATTAGGATGGTGATGACAAATGGAAAAAGTATTAGAAGTTAAAGACTTGAATATCTCGTTTGATACTTTTGCTGGTAGAGTTCACGCCATTCGTGGTGTTAACTTTGACTTACATAAAGGTGAAACATTAGCAATCGTAGGTGAGTCTGGTTCTGGTAAATCAGTAACGACTCGTACAATTATGAGATTACTCGCTAACAATGCGAATATAGATGAAGGACAAATTCTCTTTAAAGGAGAGGATTTAGTTCATAAAACAGAAAAACAAATGCAGTCAATTCGTGGGAAAGACATTGCGATGATCTTCCAAGATCCAATGACTTCACTTGACCCAACGATGAATATTGGGAACCAAGTAGCAGAGTCACTTAGAAAACACCGTAAGATTTCGAAAAAAGATGCTCTTGATCGTGCCTTAGATTTATTAAAGTTAGTAGGTATTCCTAATGCTGAAAAGCGTTTGAAAAATTACCCTCACCAATTCTCAGGTGGACAACGTCAACGTATTGTTATTGCGATTGCTTTGATTTGTTATCCTGAAGTATTAATTGCTGATGAGCCAACAACAGCTTTAGATGTAACTATTCAAGCTCAAATTATTGATTTGATGAAAGATATTCAACAAAAAATTCAGACATCAATTATCTTTATTACGCATGACCTTGGGGTAGTGGCAAACGTGGCAGATCGTGTAGCAGTTATGTATGGTGGTAGAATTATTGAAATCGGAACATCCGATGAAATTTTTTACAACCCACAACATCCTTATACATGGGGATTATTAAGTTCAATGCCAACTCTTGAAACTAGTGAGGAAAAATTATATGCGATTCCAGGATCGCCTCCTGATTTATTAGATCCACCTAAAGGAGATGCGTTTTATCCTCGTAATGAATATGCTATGCAAATTGATACAGAAGAAGCACCGCCTTTCTTTGAAGTGTCACCAACTCATAAAGCTGCAACGTGGTTACTTGCTCCAGGTGCCCCTGAAGTAGTTCCACCAGCTGAAATTGTTCGAAGAAGAGAGAAGTATAAAGAACGTTTTAATGGATAGGAAAGAGGTGGATAATATGGAAGCAACGCAAGAAAAAAAATTAATATTAGAAGTTAATAATTTAAAACAACACTTTAATGTTGGAAGAGCAGATGAAGTTAAAGCAGTTGATGATATTAGTTTCTCAATTTATGAAGGGGAAACTTTTGGGTTAGTAGGAGAGTCTGGTTGTGGAAAATCAACAACTGGACGTAGTATTATCCGTTTGTATAACCCAACTAGTGGAGAAATTAAATTTGATGGTGAGGATGTCTCTAAAATAAAAGGTCGTCAAAATATGAGTCAATTTAGACGAGATGTCCAGATGATTTATCAAGATCCTTATGCATCATTAAATCCAAGAATGAAAGTTAAAGACATCATTGCTGAAGGTATTGACGTCCACGGTTTAGCTAAAAATGATGAAGAAAGAACTAATCGTGTTAATGAGCTGTTAAAAACAGTGGGATTAGATCCAAGTCATGGTACGCGTTATCCTCATGAGTTTTCAGGAGGTCAACGTCAACGTATTGGAATTGCACGAGCTTTAGCTGTTGAGCCTAAATTTATTATTTGTGATGAGCCTATTTCAGCATTAGACGTGTCAATTCAAGCCCAAGTAGTTAACTTGTTACAAGAACTACAGGAAAAAGAAAAGTTAACGTATCTCTTTATCGCTCATGATTTATCAATGGTTAAATACATTAGTGATCGTATTGGAGTAATGTATTTTGGAAAATTAGTAGAGGTAGGGTCTGCAGCCGAAATTTATAATTACGGCTTGCATCCTTATACTGAAAGCTTACTATCTGCTATTCCATTACCTGATCCTGATTATGAACGCGGGCGTGAGAGAATTCTTTTTACACCTCAAGAAGATGATGGTGCAGATCGCCAATTACGTGAAATTGCACCCGGTCACTCAGTTTATTGTAGTGAAGACGAGGTAGCTGTGTATCAACAAAAACTTTCGGATAAGAAAGACCAGTAGATATTCCCCCATCTACTGTCTCTTATTAAATAAACCAAAAAGGCAGACTCTTTATAGAGACTGCCTTTTTGTTATTCTATGGGAGCTTTAATTCTTTTTTCATAAGCATCTAGCCATTCTTGAGTAATCGGCTCAATAATAGTTGTATGATTTTCGCCCATATTAGCAATATAAATAGCAGCTTCTTCGTGATCGTTTGCTACAGAAAAAGTGAATTCTACATTAGTTGCCACTCCCCAAGCACCTTCGTTATTCATTGCAACAAGAGAGAAAGCTCCTGCTTTTCCGTAACGTTTTGTTAGCTTATCATGGAATGTATAAACAGTTTGATCACATGCTTCTTGAGGGCTTAATCCTTCAGACATTTTTCGAACTATTTCGTAAGATAAAATCCCCTTCATTAAATCTTCACCTAATCCAGTAGCAGCTGCCCCACCAACTTCGCTATCAACGTAAAAACCAGAACCAGAAAGAGGAGAGTCTCCCACACGTCCTGGTCGTTTCATAAAGAGACCTGAACTAGAAGTACCAGCGCTCATACTACCTTGGCTGTCTAAAGTTACGACACCTACTGTATCATGGCCATCATAAGGACTTAAATTATGTTTTTTTATATCATCTAAACGGTTCATCCATATTTTTTTAGCACGGTCTGTCAGCATTTCTTTTTGTTCAAATTCTGCTTCTATAGCGTATTCGGTAGCACCTTGACCAACTAAAAAACTATTAAATTTTTCATTACTAAGTTTTCTGGCTACTGAAATAGGATTTTTAATGTCAACGATTCCTGCTACAGCTCCGATTTGAAAAGTATCACCATCCATAAAAGCAGCATCCATTTCTAAGATACCTTTGGCATTAGGAAGACCTCCAAAACCAACAGATTTATAAAAAGGATAATCTTCCACCATTTTAATGGTTGTTTCAAGTGCATCTCCTGCTGATTGTCCAGCTTGTAATTGATCCATTGCAGCAACGATACCATCATGTGCCATTCTCCATGTAGCGATTGTTCCATAACTCATTTTAAACATCACCTTTCATAAAACTTATCATTGTGTTCAGTATACAGTAGTATATACTGTTTTGTCTATACCGAAAAAATACTGATTATCACAATCGATAATCGGTATTTTTTATGACGTCATAGGACGATGAAGAATATTTTTAAATGTGTATTTATCCGCTCGGTAGTAAGAACTATCATAAAGAATAGGGATACCAGCTGCTGAAAAAGTAATCGTATGAACTAAAAGTAGTGGCTCATTAACAGGAATTTTTAGGTATTCGCTTATTTCCTTAGTTACTAAAGTAGCTTCTATTTCTTGATGAGAATAGGAGATATCACTTTGTTTTTCGATTAAATCAAAAATAGAACCCTGAATATCAACTTCAGTGAAATCTTTAGGTAACATGGAAGAGCGAATAATAATTTCTTCCAAAGTCATTGGATCATTGTCAAAATAACGTAATCGTCTAATTTTATAGACGGGTTCTTCGTTTATTTGCAATATTGTCTTCATTTGGCTAGTAGGAGCATCCAGTTTTTGGAATTCAATAATATCTGACTTAGAGGTTTTACCAAAGGCTTTCGCGCTTTCTGTAAAACTTAACAAACCATTTTGTCCACTTTGAAATTTATCATTTTGGCGCATGATATAAGACCCTTTACCACGGTGTTTAACTAAAATGTTTTGCGAAATGAGTAAATCAATTGCTTTTCTAATAGTTAATCGACTAACATCATATTCTTTAGCTAAATCATATTCTGAGGGCAATTTCTGCTCATAGCTATAAGAACCATCATCAATTTTATTTTTTATTTGTTTAGCAACTGATTCAAAGATATTTGTTTTTTTCATAAGAACTCCTTTCACATTTATAGTTATTATATCATGAAAATAGAAAAGTCTAGGATCACAATTTTACCAAGTTATTTCCCTAATTCAGATAAAAGATAGGTATAAATCTCTAAATTTTTAATTAAATCTTTTTTATCCATATATTCATTTTTATTGTGTGCAATTCCTTTTTGACCAGGGAATGACGGTCCAAAGGCAATAATGTTGGGCATACTTCTAGCATAAGTTGCACCAGTAGTTGTAACTGGTGTTCCATCTAAACCTGTTGCGTATTCATATACTTTACTCATTTGATGTATCATGGGATGATTTTTATCAAAATAGGTAGAAGGCATATCTCTTGTAACTTGAATGATTGAGTTGTTAGGCATAGCTTTTTCTAGTTGTTTAATGATTTGTTCTTTGTGAATACTAATAGGATATCTGATGCTAATATCAAGTGATATAGTATTATCATTAAATGTTAGGTCAACAGGTGTTAAAGCTAAATAGCCTGATTCTTCATCAGAAAAGTTTATTCCTAAACCAGAACCATCATGTTGATTATGCAGACTATTAGCTAGCCAACTTAGATAATCTTGAAATTCACCAGAAAGATTGTGATTAGTTTGTTCCTTTTCACCAAATAATGTAATAACATTTAGTCCCATATCAGGGGCGTTACTAGGAGCTCTTTTTCCAGTTAAAGAAATAGAAGTATTGTTAATAGTGTAATGTAAAGTATCAGGAACAGCACTTCTATCAAAATTACCTTCAAAAGTAGTTAATGGAGAAAGGGACTCATCTGAAATAGTTGTAACTATTTTTACACCTAATACACCACGCTCTCCGTAAACAGCAGGATACTTACAATCTGGCGTATAACCGTACATCGGAGGTTGTTCTTGAGTTAAGTACATAGGAATATCAGCAGAACCACTTTCTTCATCGGTGCCAAATAAAATACGAATTGTTTTAGTTAATGGTAAATTAAGTTCTTTCAAAATAAAAAGGGCATATAGATTAGCGATGATAGGGCCTTTATTATCCAAAACACCACGACCGTAAAAAACATCGTGATCTAGTGTTAAATCAAATGGTGGATAATCCCAATCAGTACCTTCATGAACTACATCTAAATGACCAATGACACCGATATAGTTTTCATCATCCTCACCAAGTTGAGCGTAACCAACAGCATTACTAACGATTCCAGTTTTGAAACCTAGTTCCTTAGCTAGCTCTAGAGTTTCTGATAATGCTTTTTTAGGACCGTTACCAAAAGGGGCGTTAGGTTCGGGTGTTCCTTTTACACTATTGATTTGCATGATTCGTTTTAAACCATCAAAAAAAATAGGTTGAATTTCTCTAATTTTCTCATCTAATATTGAATAAGTCATATGAATCACTCCTTTTAAATAGTATATACTAGATGGGGGTCAGATTCAAAAAAATAATAAAAATGTGAGCTTTTTAATATTAAATGTTTATTATTTGAAATATAATAAAGAGAAAGGTAGATAATAAGCCAATATTTTAAAAGGAATGTTCGAGGATAAATAACAAAGTTTCATAAATAGGTCTATTTTTTTATCAGATTTTTCACAACCTTGAGAAAAGTTTGATAAGGCAGGTTTTTTAAAAAAGAGATATACTATGAACATAGCAAGAGATAAATGATTATTGCAAATGAATAAAATATAAAGAACACAAAAAAGTAGGGGGAAAAAATTATGAAAACAATTGGATATGTATACGCATCTAGCGAAGAAAACTACGTGAAAGAACAAATCGAAGGATTAAAAAGTGTAAATATCGAGTCTGTAACAGTAGAAGAAGAAGTGAATGAAGGTATCACTCAAAACGACGACGTATTAAAAGAAATTGTTGCTACATTAAATTCTGGAGATGAATTAGTAGTTTATGAATTACGTTGTTTAGGTAAATCAATTATTCAATTAGCTGAATTCTTAGCAGAGTTAAAAGAAAAAGGAATTCAATTAGTAGTAGTTAAAAAAGGCGCTGCTTATAGTGATATTGATGACGCTCCTTATGTGGAAATGATTTTAAAAATTGCCGAAATGGAAAAAATGATTATCCGTGAAAGAACAACTAAAGGTTTACAAGAAGCTCGCCGTAAAGGCCGTGTTGGTGGACGTCCAAAAATTTCTGAAGAAACAATCGAACAAATCAGATTCTTATACAACAACAACCGCTATACATTACGTCAAATTGCTGAAGAATGTAACATCTCTTTAGGAACAGCCTATAAATACGTACAAGAAAGATAATTAAAAAGCTATGTCATAAGTATAAAAACTTATGACATAGCTTTTTTAATTTAATTGATCTAATTCATTAAAGTATTGTTTGTAAGCTAAGTAAGAAGCAATCATTGTAGCAAATCCAGTTGTTGAAATTAACATAAACATAACAACAATTTGGTAGCGAATAGCTGTGGTAGGGTCAATTCCAGCAAACATTAAACCACTCATCATACCAGGTAAACTAACTAGTCCTACTGTTTTAGCACTATCAATACTTGGTGACATGGCGGTTTTGATGCTTTCTTTAATAATAGGTAATGTCGCTTGTTTTTTTGTGGCACCTAAAGCTAGTTTTTCTTGAATTTGTTGTCTCTGATCTGTGAATTTTGAATTCATCGTACGATAACCAACACCAATAGCAGTCATGGCATTACTAGCAATCATCCCTGTAATTGGGACAATTTGTGAAGGTGTCCATTTAAGCGTCCCCGAGAAAAAGAGAACAGCAAGAGATAAAAAAGTACCCATACTAATAGCCATTAAAGAAATTTTAAAGCCGTTTTGTAAATGTTTGGCTCTCTTACCTGCGTTGTAAGCCGCATTAAAAATAATAAATAAGACCATTAGACTTGTAACAATAATATTATCAACTTTAAAAATAGCGCTAAGGACATATCCAATAATGAATAGTTGGAGAACTGTTCTAATAGCAGCGATGAAAATATCTTTTCCTAAACCAAGTTTCTCTTTATAATCAATAAATAAAGCAATAAAAACTAAAGTGCTAGCAAATAACAAAGATAAATTTGAAATATTTAAACTATTCATGAGTATTCTCCTTTATGAAACCATCTTCAATAAATAAGCGTCGTTTAGAAGAGAGGAACTCCTCTTTGTTATGCGTAATCCAAAGAACAGTTAAATGTTCATCTTTATTTAGTCGATAAATCATTTCTCTAATAATACGACTATTTTCTTCATCTAAAGCACTTGTTACTTCATCTAATAATAAAATCTGCGGCGGGAAAAGTAAATTTCTAACAAATGCAACTCGTTGTTTTTCTCCGCCTGATAAAGAGTCAATTCTTTTATCTAAAAATTCTTCAGAAAGTTGAACATCTTTAAGTAATGAAATAGCACGTGTTTGATCAAATTCCTTTTGTCTGATTTCATATGGAAAAACTAAGTTATCTTTTACAGTTTCTCCAAAGAGAACAGGGTTTTGAAATAGATAAGAGACTTCTTTACGGTATTCAGTCGGTACGTAATCTTCTAATTTTTTTTCGTTAAAGAAAATATCGCCAGTTGTTTTTTTTTGCATATTAGCAATTAATTTTAATAGAGTACTTTTTCCGCTACCAGAAGGTCCGCTTATTGTCATAAGTTCACCTTTGTTCATAGAAAAAGATATCTCAGATAAAATAGTGTTATCATCTACCTTAAATCCTAATTGTTTTATGGATAAAATGTTGTTGCTCATAATACTCCTCCTTTGGTTATTAATATCAATCTACCATAAGTTTTTATTTCTTAATTAGAATTAGTCTTAACTGATAATGATAATCAAATTCGGAGGAAAATTTCAAATAAGTTATCTTTTTTTAAAAAATGAAGAAAAAATGCCGAAAAAGTTGAAAGTATGGTCTTGATAGAGTAGGATATCAAAGAAGGATTAAAAAGAATTAAGTGAGGGATACGCATGCAAACAAAAAATGAGCGTCCTATTGTAATCGGTGTAACTGGTGGTTCTGGAAGTGGTAAGACTAGTGTTAGTCGTGCTATTTTAAATGCTTTACCAAATCATTCTATCTTATTGTTTGAACAAGATTCTTACTATAAAGATCAAAGTCATTTATCTTTTGAAGAACGATTAGGTACAAACTACGACCATCCATTTGCTTTTGACACAGATTTATTAATAAGCCATTTGAAAGATTTAATGAATTATAAAAGTATTGAAAAGCCTGTCTATGATTACGAAGCCCATACTCGTAGTACTGAAGTGGTTAATCAAGAACCTAAAGAAGTAATTATATTAGAAGGTATTTTGATTCTAGAAGATGAAAGACTTAGAGATTTAATGGATATTAAAGTTTACGTAGATACTGAAGATGATATCCGTATCATTAGACGTATTAAGCGAGACATGGAAGATCGCGGTCGTTCCCTTGATTCTGTCATTGAGCAATATCTAGGTGTTGTTAAGCCAATGCATACGCAATTTATTGAACCAACAAAAAAATATGCAGATATTATTATACCTGAAGGCGGTAAAAATCAGGTAGCTATTGATTTATTAACTACTAAAGTAAGAAGTATTTTAGAAGACTAAAAATATACATATATAATAGGAGGAAACAAACATGACACAATTCCCACAATTAAATTTAGAAGCAGCAACAGTAACAGCGACAATCAAAACAAACCGTGGTGATATCAAAGTAGCTCTATTCCCAGAACAAGCACCTAAAACAGTAAAAAACTTTCTTGAATTAAGTAAAAAAGGTTATTATGACGGAGTTATCTTCCACCGTATTATTTCAGATTTTATGGTTCAAGGTGGAGACCCAACTGGAACAGGTATGGGTGGCGAAAGTATTTACGGTGAAAAATTTGAAGATGAGTTCTCTCAAGAAGTGTTTAACTTAAGAGGAGCTTTATCAATGGCAAATGCTGGACCAAATACTAACGGCAGCCAATTCTTTATCGTTCAAAATCAAAATGTACCAGCTAATATATTAGGTCAATTAGAAGGTGCTGGATTCCCTGAAGAAATTATTGAAGCTTATAAAAAAGGTGGAACACCATGGTTAGACTTCAGACATACTGTTTTCGGTCATGTTGTTGAAGGTATGGATGTAGTAGATGAAATGAGCTCTGTAAAACGTGACGCTCAAGATCGTCCATTATTTGATATTACAATTGATAGTGTAGAAATAAACGATTAGTGAAAAGATTAAGGGCAATATCTGCCCTTAATCTTTTTTTATGTTAAAATATGTATGATTTGATAGGAGATGATGATATGGATTATAAAATAGGAATGGTCATTAACGGAAAAATAACTGGTATTCAACCATATGGTGCCTTTGTTTCATTAGATAATAATCAGCAAGGGTTAATTCATGTGTCAGAAGTTAAACATGGCTTTATCAAAAATATTGCAGATGAACTAGAAGTAGGTCAAAAAGTCACAGTCAAAGTAATTGATATTGATGAGTATACACAAAAAATAAGCCTTTCTCTAAGAGTGCTTCAACCATCCCCTGTTGTAGTAAATAGAAAGAAAAAATTCTTTACAAATAAAAATAAAAAGATTGGTTTCTCAACGATAGAAGAGAAGTTAGATGACTGGGTTAAGGAAGCTTTAAAAGAAACATTGTAAAGTAACTGATTTTTTTCAGAAAATATGGTATAATTAAATCTGTCGAAAATTAACGAGTTAAACATTAAAACTTAAGAGGTGGAATATGTTGGAACAAGTAAAAGTTGCTGGAACAGTTATTCTTAATCAAGAAGACGGACATAAAAAGTTTCTTGTTAGAAAAGAGAGCAATCAAGTTGAGTTTGTTATGACAGAGGTAGATAATGATTATACAAGTTTAGCATGTATATTGAATGAGTTTAGAGATGAAGTTCATCTTAATACAAGTGATATGGAATTAGTTGAACTAACAAGTATCTATCTAGGTGATTTAAAAATGCCACTTTTTGTTTTTGGTTTAGATGAAAGTAAAGACAGTTTGAATGTAGACGATAGTAATTTTTCTTGGGAAAATCCATCTACGTTAAGAAAAATATTAAAAAACTTTGAAATTAGCGGAGTTCCATATTTAAGTTAAAAAAAATGCTGAGTCAGTATTGACTTAGTATTTTTTATTTGTTATTATATAAAAGTTGATTGAAACGAACCTGTAACAAACGTTACAAGAAATAAAAAATAAAAATGTTGTTGACACACTTTGAAATACATGCTATTATATAAAAGTTGTTAAGGCAACAAGTTAGATCTTTGAAAACTGAACAAAGTAAGACAAACCAAATGTGTAGGGCGTTTTTACGAATGTAAAAACAAACCATATTTAGTGAATAACATTCGCTAGCAAGTTTTAAATTAATTAATGAGCTAAACGTCGCAAGACGTTATCATAACTTTTATTGAGAGTTTGATCCTGGCTCAGGACGAACGCTGGCG
>NZ_JBMEAO010000001.1:0-272460 GCF_048815235.1 Vagococcus fluvialis | reverse complement strand
ATTTCTTTAAGAAAGTAAGACCCCTGAAAGATGATCAGGTAGATAGGCTAGAAGTGGAAGTGCAGTGATGTACGGAGCGGACTAGTACTAATCGGTCGAGGACTTAACCAAAGAAAAACCGGTGAAAAAATAATGTAGTCTAACTAAAAACATCCAGTTTTGAGTGAATAATCACTCAATTAATAAGTGTGGCGATGATGGCAAGAAGGATACACCTGTTCCCATGCCGAACACAGAAGTTAAGCTTCTTAGCGCCGATGGTAGTGAAGGGTTTCCCTTTGTGAGAGTAGGACGTTGCCATGCTTATTATAATAATCCGGCATAGCTCAGTTGGTAGTAGCGCATGACTGTTAATCATGATGTCGTAGGTTCGAGTCCTACTGCCGGAGTTTGATTTAAGGCCCGTTGGTCAAGCGGTTAAGACACCGCCCTTTCACGGCGGTAACACGGGTTCGAGTCCCGTACGGGTCATTATTTATTGGAGGTTTAGCTCAGCTGGGAGAGCACCTGCCTTACAAGCAGGGGGTCAGCGGTTCGATCCCGTTAACCTCCATTAATATTTCTAAACTGGTTCCGTGGTGTAGGGGTTAACATGCCTGCCTGTCACGCAGGAGATCGCGGGTTCAAATCCCGTCGGGACCGTTTAGGCGCAGTAGCTCAGTTGGTAGAGCAACGGATTGAAGCTCCGTGTGTCGGCAGTTCGATTCTGTCTTGCGCCATTATATGGAGGGGTAGCGAAGTGGCTAAACGCGGCGGACTGTAAATCCGCTCCTTCGGGTTCGGCAGTTCGAATCTGCCCCCCTCCATTTTTATATTTTTTCAAACTATAGGGGTATAGTTTAGCGGTAGAACTACGGTCTCCAAAACCGTCAGCGTGGGTTCGATTCCTACTACCCCTGTTTTAATATGGCGGTTGTGGCGAAGTGGTTAACGCATCGGATTGTGGCTCCGACATTCGTGGGTTCGATTCCCATCAGTCGCCTTTATAATAATGGGCTATAGCCAAGCGGTAAGGCAACGGACTTTGACTCCGTCACTCGTTGGTTCGAATCCAGCTAGCCCAGTTAATGGCGGTATAGCCAAGTGGTAAGGCAGAGGTCTGCAACACCTTTATCATCGGTTCAAATCCGGTTACCGCCTTTTAGTTATTATCATATAACGCCGGCGTGGCGGAATTGGCAGACGCGCTGGACTCAAAATCCTGTGCCCATTAGGGCGTGCCGGTTCGACCCCGGCCGCCGGTATTAGCTTTATGGCATATGTATAATAATTAAATAATCCGGCATAGCTCAGTTGGTAGTAGCGCATGACTGTTAATCATGATGTCGTAGGTTCGAGTCCTACTGCCGGAGTTCTTTTAAATAGGAAGTATTGGAATGAATCTGGAGAGTTGTCCGAGTTGGCCGAAGGAGCATGATTGGAAATCATGTAGGCGGTAATAACTGTCTCAAGGGTTCGAATCCCTTACTCTCCGTATTATTTTAAAACAGGCCCGTTGGTCAAGCGGTTAAGACACCGCCCTTTCACGGCGGTAACACGGGTTCGAGTCCCGTACGGGTCATAAAAATAAAAAACACCAAAGTTTTTAGGCGCAGTAGCTCAGTTGGTAGAGCAACGGATTGAAGCTCCGTGTGTCGGCAGTTCGATTCTGTCTTGCGCCATTATATGGAGGGGTAGCGAAGTGGCTAAACGCGGCGGACTGTAAATCCGCTCCTTCGGGTTCGGCAGTTCGAATCTGCCCCCCTCCATTTTTTATTTTTTAATATGGCGGTTGTGGCGAAGTGGTTAACGCATCGGATTGTGGCTCCGACACTCGTGGGTTCGATTCCCATCAGTCGCCTTCATATTAATGGGCTATAGCCAAGCGGTAAGGCAACGGACTTTGACTCCGTCACTCGTTGGTTCGAATCCAGCTAGCCCAGTCAAGACTCTATTATAGAGTCTTTTTTTGTTATAATAGAGAAAATAAATGATATAAAATACCTTAGTAAAGGAATTAGGAATAAAGTTATGCGTTTAATTATTGACGGGGATGGTTGTCCTGTAAAAAATGAAATCATTGAGTTGGCTGAAGATTTTTCATTGCCAGTTGTTATTGTTACAAGCATTGATCATTTTACAACTAAGAAATATCCTGGATTTATTCAATTTATTTATGTTGATAAGGGTGCTGATGGTGCAGATTATCGAATTGTTAAAGAAATTTTAGATGGTGATATTATTATTACACAAGATTATGGATTAGCTTCATTATTATTAAATAAAAAAGTACGGGTCTTCCATCATAATGGAAAGGAATATCTAAAAGAATCAATTGATATATTATTAAATCAGCGATATATTGGAGCTCAAATGAGAAAGGCTGGTAAAAGAACAAAAGGACCTAAACCATTTACTAGAGAAGACAGATTGCTATTCAAAGAAATAATGACTGATATTATTAAAGGAGAAATGAAATGAATCACAACGATCGATTAACAAGGTTACGTTATGCTTTAGATATTAAAGATACAGATATGGTTGAGTTATTCCGCTTAGGTGGAGTTGAAATTACTAAAGAAGATTATTTGAAAATGCTGAAAAAGATTGATGAGGATAATTATGAATTAGTTCTCGAAGATGAAGTGTTTGAGCGTTTTCTAAATGGAATGATTATTTCACAACGTGGAGTAAAGGAAGGTGACAAACCTGTTTTTGAACTGCGACAAGGTAATTCAAATAATATTATGCTTAAAAAATTGAAAATTGCGTTATCTATGACAACAGACGATATGCTTGCTATTTGGGATAAAGAAGGTATTATTATTTCTAAGAGTGAGTTAAGTGCCTTTTTAAGAAAAGAAGGACATAAAAATTATAAAACATGTGGTGATAATTTCACTCGTAATTTTCTAAAAGGTTTAATGAGTGAGTATCGCTAATAGGAGGTCATTATGAGTATTTATCAATTTTCTATGGAACAAATGGATGGTAGCAAAAAAGACTTAATTGATTATCAAGGAAAAGTTGTTTTAATTGTTAATACAGCGAGTAAATGTGGTTTTACTAAACAGTTTAGTGGGCTTGAAACTTTATATAATCAATATAAAGATCAAGGATTTGTTATTTTAGGATTTCCATGTAGTCAATTTTTGAATCAAGAATTAAAAACAAATGATAGTATACTAGAATTTTGCCAGGTTAATTATGGTGTGACATTCCCAATGTTTGCAAAGATAAAGGTCCGTGGTAAAGAAAAGAGTCCTCTTTACGACTACTTAATTCAGGAAACCGATAATAAGAGTATTAGTTGGAACTTTACTAAATTTTTAATTAATCAAGAGGGACAAGTTGTTAATCGATTTGCTCCAAAGATAGTTCCTGAATCAATTGAAGATGAAATAAAAAAATTATTAGCTTAAAACTTACCTTTTTAGGTGAGTTTTTTTATCTTTATGGCTATGATAAAATAATAGAGACTTTTAATAAAGGAGCGTAGACTATGTCATTAAAGAAAGATCAACTAAGTGTTGAAGTTGCTAAAATGTATTATCAATTAGAGTATGGACAACAACAAATAGCAAAAGAACTAAATATATCAAGGCCAACTGTTTCTAGGTTATTAAAGCATGCAAAAGATAACGGTTTTGTCACAATTACTATATCAGATCCATATAATGAAACAACTATTTTAGAAAGTAAATTAAAAGAAAAGTATGGACTGAAAGAAGTTAGAATTGCTCAAAGCATCAGTGATAACTATGAACTGATAATTGACCAAATTAGTGAGGAAGCAGCAGAATTTTTAGATGAATTTCTGGTAGATGGTGATATCATCGGTATAGGTTGGGGGAAAACAACATTAGCCGTAGGACAAAAATTAAGAAGTAATGAATATAAAGAGATAGAAGTTGTTCAACTAAAAGGAAGTATTACTCATTCTAATGTTTCAACCTATGCTCATGAGACATTATCTCTATTTGCTGAAGCTTTCAATACAACAGGAATATCTCTTCCATTACCTGTCATTTTTGATAATAAAGAAGTTAAAGAGGTTGTTGAAGGAGATAGACACATTCAATATATTATGGAACTACAAAAAAAATCTTCAGTAGCTATTTATACAGTAGGAACGACACGACAAGATGCTTTATTATTTCAACTTGGATATCTATCCGACAATGAAAAACAACAATTACAAGAGTTAGCTGTGGGAGATATTTGTTCTAGATTTTATGATACTAATGGACAAATAGCTTTAAAAAATATTAATGATAGAACAATAGGGATAGATTTAACTGAGCTGTCTAAGAAAAGATTATCAATATTGATTGCTGGTGGAGAGCACAAAATTAATGCGATAAAAGGAGCTCTAACAGGTAATTATTCTAATGTATTGATTACAGATTATTGGACAGCTCAAAAACTTGTTGAAAATTAGTTCATTTAAAAATTGACATAATTTCATTACGGATATATAATAAGTTTATCAAGTACTGAAAGGAAGATTTAAATGAATAACTATGCGAAAATGATTGATCACACAAAATTAAAGGCTGATACAACTAAAGAGGATATCATCACTTTGGCAAAAGAAGCGAAAGAACATAGTTTTTGGTCAATTTGTATTAACCCGGTTTGGATTGAAACAGCAAAAATTGAATTACAAAATAGTGATGTGAAAATTTGTACAGTGATTGGTTTTCCTTTAGGTGCTAACTCTTCTAAAGTAAAAGTATTTGAAACAAACCAAGCTATTTTAGATGGTGCGGATGAAGTTGATATGGTAATTAATGTAGGTGCATTAAAAGAAGGATCGTATGATGTTGTTTTAGCAGATATTAAAGGTGTTGTTGAAGAAGCTAAGGGACGCGCATTAGTAAAAGTAATCATTGAAACAGCTCTTTTAACAAAAGATGAAATAGTTAAAGCTTGTGAGTTGTCAGTAGAAGCAGGTGCTGATTATGTTAAAACATCAACTGGTTTTTCAACGGCTGGTGCCACAAGTGAGAATGTTAAATTAATGAAAGATACTGTTGGTGAAAAAGCACTTGTTAAGGCTTCTGGTGGTGTTAGAACTCTAGAAGATGCTAAAAAAATGGTAGACGCAGGAGCATCACGTTTAGGTGCAAGTGATGGTGTTAAGATTGTATTAGGTGATAATACAGCAAGTACAACTGAAAGTTATTAATAATAGATAAATAGAAAACATGATTCTAAGGAATCATGTTTTTTTCTTTGAAATTCATTTTTAAAGTTCTCTTGTGAAAAATAAACAATATTTAGGAAAAGAGACTTAGCAATTAGTTTGTTTATGTTTGATTAGAGTAAATTAGACCTTTTTTCTATTCTTGTTATTCAGATAGTCATCAAATAGACTTTTTATTATAATATTGCTTGTTAATAAGTATTTTCATTAAGTATTTATTAGTATTATTTATTTATGATTAGAATTACATTTTTTCACAAATAAATAAAATGAAAACATTTTTGTTCAAAAGTTCATTAAACGTGTTAAAAATAGTGGATTATGTGAAGAAAAAAGATTACAATTAGATTAGAAAGTGAATAGAATAACTAATAATCAAAACACGAACGTTATATTATCAACGTTTATAGGTCCTATAAATATTCTTAATAGTATCATTAAAATAAACAATTTGTTTCCGCTTACATTATAGCATAAAGTAAGGGTGTAGAAGGAAATAAACAAAGAGGTGAAGGGCAATGATTACAGTTTCTGTTGCAGGAGGTTCTCAGCCAGAAATTTTAGCACTCGTTAATCGAGTTAATGAAGAGTATCCAGGTGAAGTTAGATTTGCTGTTTTTGATACAAATATCAATATAGCAGATGATACAACTTGGGATTATGTTCACTGTGAAAGTGAATTAGCAATGGCTGAAAAAGCAGTTGAATTAGTCGCTGATGAAAAAGCCGATATTTTATTAAAAGGAATTATTCCAACACATACTATTTTAAAAGAATTACTAAACAAAAGACATGGTTTAAAAACCCAAAAAGTTTTATCTCATGTGGCATTAATAGATATGCCAGCTAAAAACAAATCATTCATTTTAACAGACTCAGCAATGAATATAGCACCAACGACTGAATCAATGATTGAAATTGTTGAAAATGTAAAACAAGTAGCTAAGAAGACAGGGATAAGTAAACCAAAGATTGCATTATTAAGTTCTGCGGAAACATTTAACCCAAAAATGCCATCATCAGTTTTAGCAACTGAAGTGGCAGAGCACTTTAAAGATAGTGAAGATAGCATTGTTTATGGTCCAATATCTTTCGACTTGGCAACAAGTGAAGAATCATGTGAGCATAAACGATTTGAAGCACCTATCAAAGGGGACGCTGATATCTTAGTTGTTCCAACAATTGATACAGGAAATACTCTTTACAAAGCATTAACTATTTTTGCAGACGCAACTGCTGGTGGAACACTAGTTGGAACAAAGATTCCAGTTGTTTTAACTTCAAGAAGTGATTCTACTGAAAGTAAATTACATTCATTAAAATTTGCGATGCAACAACTATAAAGGAGCGAGTAAATGGAAGCGATTTTAGTTATCAACCCAGGTTCAACATCAACAAAAACAGCTATTTTTGCAGATCACAACTTAATTGCTGAAGAAACTATTCGACACACTGTTGAAGAAATTTCTCAATTTGAAGGAGTTATTGATCAAGCAGATTTTAGATATAATATTATTCTTTCTTTTGTAGAAGAACAAGGAATGACAGATCAATTAGTAGCAGTAGTTGGTCGTGGTGGTTTATTAAAACCAATTCCTGGTGGAACATATAGTGTAGGCGAAGAGTTATTACACGATCTTGAAACTGAGAAATACAATACGCACGCATCAAACTTAGGTGGTATTTTAGCCAATAAATTCTCAAAAAGTTTAAATATACCTGCTTTCATTGTGGACCCAGTTGTGGTAGATGAAATGCATCCATTAGCTCGAATCTCTGGATTAAAGGGAATCGAAAGAAGAAGTGTAGGACACGCCTTAAACCAAAAGGCTGTTGCTAGAAAAGCTTCTGAGGAACTTGGTAAGTCTTATGACTCAAGTTCAATGATTGTTGCTCATTTAGGTGGAGGTATCAGTGTTGGTGCTCACAAAAATGGGAGAATGATCGATGTGATTAACGGATTAGACGGTGAAGGGCCATACACACCAGAAAGAAGTGGTTCATTACCTTTAATTGATTTTACTAAACTTGTTATCAATGAAAAAATGGAAATGGGTGATGTGAAAAAATTAATTGCTGGAAATGCTGGAATGAAGTCATACCTTGGTGAAACTGATTTACGAGAAGTTGAGAAACGTATGAACGAAGGCGATGAAGAAGCTAAGTACTACTTAGATGGTATGAGCTACCAAGTTGCTAAGAGCATAGGTGAATTAGCTGTTGTTTTACAAGGTAAAGTCGATGCTATCTGTTTAACGGGTGGAGCAATTTACTCTAAATATACTGTTTCAAAAATCAGTGAGTTAGTAGATTGGATTGCACCGATTAAAGCATTCCCAGGAGAAATGGAAATGGAAGCATTGTATGACGGAGCTTACCGCGTTCTTAAAGGCGAGGAAGATGCGTTAAATTATAGTGAAGTAGGAGTGGAATAAGATGGCAGAACAAACAGATTTACTAATCTTAGGTGGAGGAACTGGTGGCTATATTGCTGCAATTAGAGCTGCTCAAAAAGGATTAAGTGTTACAGTTGTAGAAAAAAATAAAGTTGGTGGAACTTGTCTACATAGTGGATGTATTCCAACAAAAGCATTATTAAGAAGTGCTGAAGTATTTGACACAATTAAAAGTGCTGAAATGTTTGGTATTGAAACTGATAACAAGCAAGTTGCTAACTTTAAAAAAATTCAAGAACGTAAACAATCAATAATCGACCAACTTCATGGTGGTGTACAAGGATTGATGAAAAAAAATAAAATTAAAGTTCTTGAAGGTGAAGGCGCTATCTTAGGCCCATCAATTTTCTCTCCAGTATCAGGTGCAGTAGCTGTTACATTCAACGATAAGAGTAAAGAAGAAGAAATTATTGTTCCTAAAAATGTTATTATCTCAACAGGTTCAACACCAAGATCATTACCTAACTTACCATTAGATGAAAAAAATATTTTATCTTCAGATGGTATGTTACAACTTGAAGAATTACCAAAATCAATCGTTATTGTTGGTGGAGGAGTTATTGGAGTTGAGTGGGCATCTTTATTAAATAGTTTAGGTGTTGAAGTAACTGTCGTTGAATTCTTAGACCGCTTACTTATTAATGAAAGCTCTACCATTTCTCGTCAGTTGAAGAAAAGCTTGGAAGCTAAAGGCATTAAAATTTTACTTAGCAGCAAAGTTGAATCAGCTGATATCAAATCAGGTAAAGTTGATGTTGCTATTGAAGGTCAAGATAAATTAACAGTAGATAAAGTAATGGTTGCTATTGGACGTACACCAAATGTTAATGGATTCGGCTTACAAAATACATCAGTTAAATATAATGACAAAGGTATCGAAGTAAATGAATTCTATCAAACAACAGAAAGCCATATTTATGCAATTGGTGACTGTATTGATACGATGCAATTAGCTCACGTGGCAATGAAAGAGGGCGAATTAGCCGTTGCTCATATGTTAGGTGAAGAAATCGAACCATTAAACTACACAAACGTTCCTCGTGGTGTTTATACAAACCCTGAAGTAGCAAGTGTTGGTTATGTTAAAGATAATGTTCCAGAAGGTAAAAAAGTTAAAATTGGTACTTTCAACTTTACTGGTAACGGTAAAGCATTAGTTTACGGTGCTAAAGAAGGATTTGTTGAAGTAATTCGTGATCTAGATACAGACGATTTATTAGGTGTATCAATTATTGGACCACATGCAACAGATTTAATTTCAGAAGCAAGTACATCAATCTATTTAGATGCAACACCACTTGAGATTGGGGAAGCAATTCACCCACATCCAACATTAACAGAAGTGATCCAAGAAGCTGCATTAGATACTTATGGCATTGCCATTCATAAATAATAGAAAGGTTGATATAAATGAAAACTTTAAAAAAATCAGGTCTAAGTAAAGAAGAGATTATCCAAGCATACCGTGAGGTTCTAAGAGGTCGTCGTCTTGACGAACGTTTATGGCAATTAACAAGAATTGGTAAAACATCATTTAACATTTCAGGTCAAGGTGCTGAAGTAGCTCAAGTAGCTATGGCAATGGCATTTGATCATAAAAAAGATTATTTCTTACCATACTACCGTGACATGACAGCGAGTCTTGTTTGGGGTATGACAAATAAAGATATCTTATTAGGTTCTTTTGGTAAAGATGCTGACCCATCATCACATGGTCGTATGATGCCTAACCATTATGGATCTAAAGAACATAATATCGTAGCATTCTCTTCAACTGTAAGTACTCAACTACCTTTAGCTACAGGTGTTGCTTACTCAGCTCAATTAGAAAAAGCTGACTTTGTTACATTAACTTGTACAGGTGAAGGTTCTGCTAACCAAGGTGAAGTACAAGAAGCAATGAACTTTGCTGGAGTTAAAAAATTACCAGTTATCTTTGTTATTGAAAACAATGCTTACGCTATCTCAACTCCAATTGATGAGCAATATGCTAACGAAAAAATGTCAGATCGTGCTCACGGTTACGGATTTGAAGGAATCAGAGTAGATGGAAATGACTTTACTGAAGTTTACTTAACTTTCCAAAAAGCAGTTAAAGACGCTCGTGCTGGAAAAGGACCTAAATTAGTAGAATTAATGGTTTCTCGTTTAACATCTCACTCAGCTGATGATGATCAAACAGTTTATCGTTCTAAAGAAGAAATTGAATCAATGAAAGAAAAGGATCCAATTGATGCAATGGAAAAACAATTAATCGCTGAAGGTTACTTAACTAGAGAAGAAATGGATGCAATTGATGCTGAAATCCGTGCTCAAATCGATAAAGATACAGATGAAGCAGAAGCAATGCCAGATCCAACACCTGAATCATTATACGAAGAAGTTTACGCTAAATAATTAAGAACTGATAATAGAGAGGATTGAATAATAATGGCAGAAATGACATATTTAGAGGCAATTAACTTAGGTATCTCTGAAGAGATGGCTCGCGATGAAAAAGTAGTAATTTTTGGTGAAGACGTTGGTGGAGACAAAGGTGGAGTTTTTGGTGTAACTAAAGGCTTAGCTGCTAAATACGGCGATCATAGATGTTTTAACACACCATTAACAGAAGGACAAATTGGTGGTTTAGCAATTGGTCTTGGATTAAGAGGATACCGTGCAATTGGTGAGTTCCAATTTGCGGACTACATTTTACCAGCAACAAACCAAATTTTATCAGAAGCTCGTACTATGCGTTACCGTACAAAAGGTGACTGGATTGCACCAATCGTTTACCGTACGCCTTATGGTGGGGGAGTTCGTGGTGGTTTATATCACTCTCAATCAACTGAAAAATTATTCATTGGACAACCTGGTTTACGCGTTGTAACGCCATCTAACCCATATGATGCTAAAGGTATGATTAAAGCAGCTATTAGATCTGATGACCCAGTTATCTTCTATGAGCACAAACGCTTATACCGTCTATTAAAAGATGAAGTTCCAACTGAAGATTATGTTGTAGATATTACTAAAGCTAACGTTGTACGCGAAGGTAGCGATATTACTGTAATTGGTTACGGTATGGTATTACAGCACGCTTTAAACGCAGCAGAAAAATTAGCTGGAGAAGGAATCGATGCAGAAGTAGTAGACGTTCGTTCACTATATCCATTAGATAAAGAAACACTAGTTAATGCTGCTAAGAAAACTGGTAAAGTTTTATTAGTAACAGAAGACAACAAAGAAAGCACTGTTATGTCAGAAATCGCAGCTATGATTGCTGAAGAAGCTTTATTTGAACTAGATGCACCAATCAAACGTGTTGCAGGACCAGATGTTCCAGCTATGGGATATGCCTTATCACTTGAAAGAGAATTCTTAGTTGACGAAGCAGAAGTTTTAGAAGCAATGAGAGAATTAGCAGAGTTTTAAAATAGTTTGTAGGAGGACGAGAAGTTATGGCAATTAAAGAAGTATTACTACCTCATTTAGGGGAAAGTGTAACAGAAGCATCAGTAGTAGGTTGGTTAGTTCAACCTGGAGATAAAGTAAAAAGATATCAACCTCTTATGGAAGTTGTTTCAGATAAAGTAACAACAGAAGTACCTTCAGATTTTGAAGGAGTTATTAAAGAAACTTTTGTAGAATTAGATACAGATTACCCAATCGGTACATTATTAATGACGATTGAAGTTGAAGGCGCTGAAGAAGCACCAGTAGCTCCAGTTGTAGAAGAAAAAGTTGAAGCTCTAGTAGCAGCACCAGCAGCTCCAAAAGCAGCACCAGCTAAACCAGCAGGAGCTGCAGCAGGCCGTTTCTCACCAGCAGTATTGAAATTAGCAGGAGAAAAAGGTATTGATTTATCTCTTGTAACTGGTACTGGTAAAGAAGGACGTATTACTCGTAAAGACATCTTAAACTTTGTTCCAGGTGAGGCAGTAGCAGCACCAGTTGTTGAGGCGGCTCCAGTAGCAGCAACACCAACACCAGCTGTAGAAGCAGCACCAAAAGCAGCAGCTCCAGCTCCTGTATTTGCAAGTGGTAATGACGAAGTAGTACCAGCTGATGGCGTGCGTAAAGCAATCGCTAAGAAAATGGTACAAAGTGTTACAGAAATTCCACATGCTTGGATCATGGTTGAAGCAGACGTTACAAACATTGTTAACTTACGTAACAGCGTTAAAGATGATTTCAAAAAACAAGAAGGTATTTCATTAAGCTTCTTCCCATTCTTTGCAAAAGCTGTTGTTCAAGCAATGAAGAAAAATCCAAAAATCAATACTTCTTGGCAAGATGGAAACATTGTTTACCATAAAGATATTAACTTATCAATCGCTGTAACAACTGATGAAAACTTATTTGTTCCAGTGATTAAACAAGCTGATAACTTATCACTTGCTGGACTTACAAAAGAAATCAACCGTTTAGCAACAGATGTCCGTAAAGGAACTCTATCTAATGCTGACATGCAAGGTGGAACATTCACATTAAACAACACTGGTTCATTAGGATCAGTTCAATCAATGGGAATTATTAACCACCCACAAGCAGCAATCTTACAAGTTGAATCAATTAACAAACGTATTGTACCAACTAAAGATGGCGGATTCAAAACAGCAGACATGGTTAACTTATGTCTATCAATTGACCACCGTATCTTAGATGGACAACAAGCAGGTCAATTCTTAAGAGATATCAAAGAAAACTTAGCAAGATTCTCTAACGATTCAGATATCTATTAAAAAATAAAGATTTAAAATGTAGTTCGTGATGTAATTGGAAGGTATGTGAGCCATGTACCTTCCAAGAGCTTCATGAAATAAAGGTTTATTAGAACTAGTGAAAATTTTCTCAAAGTTATTCATATGAAAAAGTGAAAGAAGGAAATCACAATGACTCAAGCAGAACAATCAACTAAAATGACGCCCAAAATATTTTTTAACAAATTATTAGCAGGTACTGCTCAAGGTACTATTGTTGCTTTAATCCCAAATGCTGTTTTAGGAGCGATTTTAAAGTATTTTAACCATATTGAAATTATTCAAAAAATTATTGATGCAGCACTTATTTTCCAAGTGGGTACCGCACTAATCATCGGTGGATTAATAGCGAAACAATTTGATTTAACTCCGCCTAAGATTATGATTGTTGGTGGTGCCGCATTTGCTGGATCAGGTGTTATTAAGTTTAACCCTGAGATTGGTGAAAAAGGGGCTTTCATAGCTGCCGGTACTGGTGATATTATTAATATCATGTTAACTGCAGCAATTGCTGTGTTAATGATGATGTGGTTAGGTAATAAATTTGGTTCTACAGAAATAATAGCGCTACCAATCGTTGTTGGTATAGGCGCTGGTTTAATCGGTATGTTAACATATCCATACGTAACTCAAATTACGGCTTTAATTGGTAAAGTAATCAATGGCTTTACTGATTTACAACCAATGGTAGCTAGTATATTAATTGCTTGTTCTTTTGCAGCACTGATTATATCTCCAGTCACAACGGTAGCCATAGGTATGGCGATTCAATTGGATGGTGTATCAGCAGGTGCCGGAGCAATGGGAATTGCAGCTACAACAATTGTATTAGTAATCAACTCATGGAAAGTAAATGAATCTGGTGTAACTTTAGCAGTAGCTTTAGGTGGTATGAAAATGATGATGCCAAACCTATTCAAATACCCAATTATTTTATTACCTTGTTTAGTAACAGCAGCTGTTTCAGCGATTCCAGTTGCATTGTTTAACATTTCAGGAACACCTAACTCAGCTGGATTTGGATTAGTTGGATTAGTAGGTCCACTTGCTTCATTAGATGCAGGATTAAACGTTGCTTTATTAATCATTTCATGGTTTGTTGTTCCAATCGCAGTAGGTCTTTTAACAAAATTTGTATTTGAAAAAGTATTAAAATTATACGATAGTAAAGTAGTATTTAAATATCAAGGATAAAAAAAGAAACATCGAGATTATTAATTATTTTTAATAATCTCGATGAAATCTTTTATGTCTTTTGTAATATGATAGTCTTTTCTTAAAGCGATTCCGATTGGGAAGTAGTCATACTTATCAACTAAAGGAATCCACTTAACACGGTCGCTTTTACCAACTTCTTTATATTCAATAGGTAAAATACAAATGGATTCATTTTTATTAACACTATGAAGTAAAACTTGTAAATCATCATTATGCAACACAATATTTGGTTTATATCCAGAATCTGCAGCACGGTCAATCAGAAGTCGACCTAACATAAAATTAGTTGTTAGAGATGAAAAACGTTGTCCTTCTAAATCTTTGAATGTTAATTCATTTTTTTGTGATAAAGGATTTTCTTCAGGGACTACTACATAAACGTGGTATCCTTTAGTCGACGTTCCTAAAGCTTCAATTGAAATTGTTTCAGGGTAAAGATTTGGAAATGAAATTAATCCAATGTCAATTTCCTCTTTATCTAATAAATTTTGAAGATGAGGGGAGCCATCTTGTTTGATGACTAAATCAACATGAGGATGAGTTGCTAGGTATTGAGAAATCTCTTGCATAAATTGCATTGAGAATAGTGTGGTAATACCAAGTTTTATTTTTTTCTTTTTTTCTGTGGGGCTTTCACTCATATTGTGAATATCAGTAATCAGCTGATCGAATTGATCAACAATTTGTTGACCTTCCTCATATAAATAAAGGCCAGTGTTTGTTAACTGAAATGGTGTATCGTTATGTGTGAAAAGAGACGATCGCAACTCACTTTCCATTTTCTTTAAAGCTAATGATAAAGTTGGTTGCGTTACAAATAAATTACGTGCAGCAGCAGATAAATTTTTTGTATTTGCAATTTCAATAAAATATTTTAACTGTTGAATATTCATTAAATCACCTTGTCCATTCGTATTATAAACCAAAAATAAAGTTGGTTATTTTTTTGCCTCTATAGTCTATTTTACCATATAAACAAAGGGTTTTCGCGTTATTTTCAATGTTTTTAATTTTACTATTATAAAAATTAGGAGAGTGGAAAGTATGAAAATTATTATTGCAGGTGCAGGAGCTATGGGAAGTCGTTTTGGGTTAATGTTACATCAAGCAAAACATGATGTGATTTTAATTGATGGATGGCAAGAGCATATTGATTTAATCCAAAATAATGGCTTAAAAGCTAATTTTAATGGTGAAGAAGTAACTGAAAATATTAGTATTTATCATCAAGATAAAGCCTCAGAAGTTGAATTTGATGCAGATCTAGTTATTTTATTTACAAAAGCGATGCAACTAGATGCTATGATGCAATCAATCAACAACATGTTAGGTAAAGAGACAAAAGTATTGTGTTTACTAAATGGAATTGGTCACGAAGATGTTATAAAAAATTATGTACCACTAGATAATATTTTACTTGGAAATACGATGTGGACAGCTGGTTTAGAAGGTCCAGGTAAAGCAAAATTATTCGGTAATGGATCAATTGATTTACAAAATCTAGGTGAAAATGGAAGACAAGCAGCGGATGAAGTCATTGAGGTATTAAATTCAGGTAACTTAAATGCTAAATACGCAGATAATATTTTATCTTCTATTTATAAAAAAGCTTGTGTGAATGGAACAATGAATGGTTTATGTACTATTTTAGATTCTAATATGGCAGGATTTGGTGAAACTGATGTAGCAGATGCTATTGTAGAATCAATTGTATCTGAATTTGCAGCTGTTGCTGAAAAAGAGAATGCTACATTGAATGTTCCGGAAGTATTAGCTCAAATTAAGACTTGTTATAATCGTGAAACAATTGGTCTACATCATCCATCTATGTATCAAGATTTAATAATTAATAACCGTTTAACTGAAATTGATTATATTAATGGTGCTATTGTTCGTAAGGGAAAAGAGTATGGTATTGAAACACCTTACTGTTCATTCCTAACACAATTAGTTCATGCTAAAGAACAAATTTTAGGCGCAAAATAAAAGATTAAGCTACTGAAAAGTAATTTTCAGTAGCTTTTTTTATGTACTTATTTCACTTGTTGTAAAAGGTATATCAAAATGAACATTAGAATTACATTAAAAACAACAAGTGAAAATAGTTATGAAAAAAACAAACGTTGTTTTATCAAGGTTTTGGGTTATGTATAAAAAAAAACTATAATACTATTAATTTTTATTATTTGTATATTTTTTCACATAGATATATAGTATAGATGTAGTAACAAAGAAGCAACGAAGGGGCGGAGATGACAGCATTCTAGTAAGTTAGCTTTATAGATAAAAAGGGTTATTTTAGTTTAACAAGTGAAAAAAATCTCAATCTCTTGTTGAATTTAAAAATGAAAAGTTAGGAGAATGACATATGTCAAAAGAACAAGAAACGACTAAATTAACAACGAAAGTTTTTTTCAATAAATTATTAGCAGGTACAGCTCAGGGGACAATTATTGCATTAATCCCAAATGCTGTATTAGGAGCAATTCTTAAATATTTTGCAGATGTGACAATTATTAAACAAATTATTGATGCAGCACTTATTTTTCAAATTGCAACACCTTTAATAATTGCAGCGCTGGTTGCAAAACAATTTGATTTAACCCCACCTAAAATGATGATGGTTGGTGGAGCAGCATTTGCTGGTTCTGGTGTTATTAAGTTTAATCCAGAAGTTGGTGGCTTTGTTGCAGCTGGAACAGGTGACATTATCAATATCATGTTAACAGCGTCAATTGCCGTGTTAATGATGTTATGGATTGATACTAAGTTTGGTTCTGTTGAAATTATTGCCTTACCAATTGTAGTTGGTGTGGGTGCTGGTGTATTAGGAATGTTAGCTTATCCATATGTTACTCAAATTACGGTTGCAATAGGTAACGTAATTAATAACTTTACTAACTTCCAACCAGTGTTGATGAGTATCTTAATTGCATGTTCATTTGCCGCTTTAATTATTTCACCTATAACAACAGTAGGTATTGGTTTAGCGATTCAATTAAATGGTGTATCAGCAGGAGCTGCTGCTATGGGTATTGCAGCAACGACCGTTGTATTAGTAATTAATTCTTGGAAAGTAAATGAATCAGGTGTAACGATTGCCGTTGGATTAGGTGGTATGAAAATGATGATGCCAAACCTTTTCAAATACCCAATTATTTTATTACCTATTTTAACAACAGCTATTATTTCAGCAATTCCAGTTTCATTATTCAATATTTCAGGTACACCTAACTCTGCTGGATTTGGTTTAGTAGGTTTAGTAGGACCGCTTGCTTCATTAGATGCTGGACTTAACTTTGTTTTATTAATTGTTTGTTGGTTTATTGTTCCTATTGCAGCAGGTTTAGTATCAAAAATAGTATTTGAAAAAGTATTCAAACTTTATGACAGCAACGTTGTCTTTAAATATCAAGGATAAAAAAATAAAAATGATTAAATTATAGGAGTGTATGATAGATGAATATTATTATTGCAGGCGCAGGTGCCATGGGAAGTCGTTTTGGTTATATGTTACATAAAACAGGAAATGACGTTATTTTAGTAGATGGATGGCAAGATCATATCGATGCGATTAAAACGAATGGTTTACAGGGAACTTTTAATGGTGAAGAAATTAAAGAAGAAATGACCATTTACAACCAAAATGAATTAGGAAGTGTAGAATTCGCTGCTGATTTAGTTATTTTATTTACAAAAGCAATGCAGTTAGATAACATGATGAATTCATTAAAAGAAATGGTTGGAGAAAAAACTCAAGTTCTATGTCTGTTAAATGGTATTGGTCACGAGGATGTAGTGAAAAAATATGTTCCAGAAAGCAATATTTTATTAGGAAATACAATGTGGACAGCAGGTTTAGATGGTCCAGGAAAAGTAACGTTATTTGGTAATGGTTCATTAGAATTACAAAGTTTAGGAAATGATGAAGCAATTGCTAATGAAGTGATTGAAGTATTAAACGTAGCAGAATTAAATGCTAAATACTCTCAACACATCAGAGCTTCTATTTATAAAAAAGCTTGTGTGAATGGAACAATGAATGGTTTATGTACGATTTTAGATTCAAACATGGCAGGATTTGGTGAAACAGACGTAGCTGATGCTATTGTAGAAACAATCGTTAAAGAGTTTGCAGCTGTTGGAAAACACGAAGGGGTAGACTTAGATATTCCTGCGGTATTAGCTCAAATTAAAACATGTTATAACCGTGAAACAATTGGATTACATCATCCATCAATGTATCAAGATTTAATCGTAAGTAATCGTTTAACAGAAATTGATTACATTAACGGAGCCATTGCGCGCAAAGGACTTGCTTATGGTGTGGAAACTCCTTATTGTACATTCTTAACGCAGTTAGTACATGCTAAAGAACAAGTATTAGGGGCGAAATAAAGTGAAAAAGAAGGATTCAAAAATGAAAACTCATTTTTGGATCCTTCTTTTATTTTATAGACATAGAATTTAGCTTTCTATGCTAAAAGAGAGTTTCTAATTTTTTCAATATCAGAAGTTGAAGGGAAACTGTTAATTAGAATCGAGTCAACCTTTTGATGTATGAGAAAAGAATTAGTAATAATAATTTCATAGCTATTAAGATCCATTTTGTAAGCAGCATCCTTATAAATACAATCAACATGATTAAAGGAAATAGGCTCCATATTTAATTCCGTTTGAATTGTTTTACAAATAAATTCAGCATGATTTTTTGAATTATCACTAATAATTAATACATGTTGGCTAGTTCTATTCTTCATAATCTCAGGTAAATTAGTAATAAGAACATAAAGAATGTAATCTATGTGGTAATTGAAATTAGATTGGGTGCTATTAGTTAAGTGTGTGACTAGAAATGAAATCTCGGAAACTGCCCAAGCATTATTTTTATTTGCTTCATTGCTAAAGTAAGCATATTTATTACTAATTAGGTGGTAAGGAACATCTATAAAAAGATCATTAATATAAAGATCCTTTAAATAAGTTAAGATTTTATTATATATCACTGGATTTGAATCAAGTTTAAAGGTTTCAAATATGCTATCTAAGAATAATGGAATTGTGTGCTCCAAGTGCTCATCAGTATACTTATTGAGACTATATCTTAGGGATAAAAGAGAAGACTCTAAACGATAAAGATCCTCTTCTGTAATGGATAAATCAGAGTCATATAACCTTTTTTTTTCTTCATCCGTTAACAGTGTAATTTTGCCAGTAAAATGTTCTGAAGATGGTGTGAAGAAACCTTGTGACTCTCTTTGAAGAGAAACGTAATATAAATCAGCATAAAATGAAATCTGAATAGTTGATATTGATTCATTGTTTTCTTGATAAAGTGTTTCTATCCTTTGTTTTAAAAGCAAGTTACTTTCAGAACGTAAAAACATTTTTGATGAGTAGCCAGATATTTCTAAAAATAGAATGGTAAAAAAGCGTCTTAAACTTAATTCATTTTTTCCAACAATTCGGTACAACGATTGATTATTTTCAATTTCAATATCGTATTTAACTAATTCTTGATTCAGAATATGAATATATTTATATAAGGTTGAGGGGCTTAAGTGAAGTTCCTCAACATAATAATTTAGCTTTTCATTTGGATGATAAAATAATGTCTTTAATATTTTAACAGGTACAGTATCCAATAAAATAATAGATTGGAGTTCTAAAAAAGCACTCATAGACATTTTAGGAGCACAAATTTCATTTGAATCTGAAATATTGATTTCAATAATATGCTCCCAGTTTTCATTAATAAAAGTAAAGTCGTCATACAGGGTTTTTTCTGAAATATCTAATTCGTGAATCATTTTATCAATAGCTAATTTTCCATCTGATTTAAATAACATATGCAAAATGTTAATTAAACGATCAGAAAAGTTATCTAAAATTTTTAACATAATTGTTTCCCCTTCCCAAGAGAATACGAAAGTGTCAATGAACAGTTAATGAATCAAATTTTATTTGATTCAGGGTAGTGAAAGTTACTTAATTTTTGTTCTAGATTAAGTAAGTCAATGCGTTTAGGATAATCATTGATAACAAAATTATTGTCTAGTTCAATACTTTTATCATTTGTTATATAAAGATACTTATTTTTGTTTTCATTAATAAAATATTTGTTTTTTACAACAATAAAATTATAAACAGTGTCAAATTTAGTTTCTAGTTGATTTTGAAGGAATTCGGCATGTGATGTTGACAGTTTACTATATATGTAAACTGTTTTTTTGTCGTTTAACTCTAAAAAATCTGGAAAATAAACGACTAATACATAACTGATTAACACTTCATAGTTATCTAAATCAACCTTCAATATGTTTGAAATATGATTAATCATTTCTTTAACAGGATAGTAGAGATGCGAATGTCTTTTTAAAGAAATGTAAAAGGAACGATATTTACTAATAAACACATGAATAGGTATCTGGTCGGATATTTCGTTAGTGTATATAATCTGAATAAACTTAAATAAAAGGTCAGCGTCTTTATGGTTATTATATGATGAATTTAAAAACTCTTTGAGATTTGTTAGTTTTCTACTATTAAATAACGGATTTTTAGAAAAAGGAGAATAACTTAAACTACTTAGTATTCGCTCTTGTTTAAAATAAAAATCATTATTATTGTATTCAGGGTTAGTATCACATAAATAAAATTTTTGATTTTCTCTGATTAAAGATATGTAAATAAACGAGTAATAATAAATTTGAGTCAGTTTTATCGTTTCATATACATCTAATTGAAGGTCTCTTTTTAGAGATTCAAACTCTTTATCATGTTTAGTCAGTTGTTGACAATTGAAACTGTTTAATTCAGCCCAGTATATAGTAAATAATCGTCTTAGAGTAATTTCTGATGCTGTTTGAATGAAGTATTTATTATTTACTTTCATGACTTCAATTTGATAAGGAAGCAATGACATATTAATACGTTTAATCATTTTATATATATTGGAAGAACTAGTATTTAGTTTATCTGCATATTCTTTTACCTTAAAGAATGGATGGATCAAAATTTCTGTTAAAAGTTTAATATTGATCGATTCATTAAGTAAGTTGTACTGGAGGTAATAAAGTTTTTCTGAGTTTTGTTTTTTTAATGAAACATTGTTTGATTCCAACTGAATGTCAATTAACTCGCTAAAATTCTCATTTAAGGAGTCAATGTCTCTTTGAATAGTAGATTTAGACACTTCTAGTGAGTTAGCAAGGTTTTCAATTGGGATTTCACGTTCTAAAGCGCTTAATATATCAATCATTTCTATTCTTCGTCGGATTTTATCTTCTAAAATATTAATCAAAATAAACACTTCCTCTAATATTTCTATCATTTATCATATCTCAAAACTTAATTTTTGGCACGTGTATTTTCCTAATAAAAATTTTTTTCAAAAAAAAATTATAAATAACTAAAATTAAATGAACGAACAAAAAGAACGAAAAATTCAAAATAGCTATTTTGTATAGGGTTTACAAAAAATAAGTAAATTCACAAAGTGAAACTTATTTTTCTGAAAATGATTTTTTTTTACAAAACTCAAAAAAAACAAGGAATAAAAAAAGATATAGAATATAGATACTTCAAAAATAGAACAAAGTTGTTTTTTGTAATGATTGAAATTATTTAAGGTGAAAGGAGAAATGAGATTGTCTGTGAAAAAAATAAAAATCTTATTGTTGTCGCTTATGTTTGTTATTAGTAGTTGTTACCCAACTTTAGCATTTGCTTTCGAAGAAAATCAAATTTTCTACAATGATCCTTTTGGTTACACATCAGATGGACAAGAAGGTGCTGAATATCCAACCGATGGAACTAATCAATATAATAATAAATACATGCAAGATACGGTTGTAAATTATGATTTTAATTCAAATCATGGTCTTGATGTTGTAACAGGAGCTACGGTTCCAGCGACGACACAGTTGCTTAAAGGGTCATCATTTGAAGGTGGGTATCATGAATACCGTGATGAACAGAAACAAGCTAGTGTATTTACTAAAAAAATAGTCAAACCAACTCAAAATCCAAATGTATTTGATATTCAACTAGATGTTATAAGTGGGAAAAAAGAAACGCAAGAAAAAATAGATATTGCTTTTGTTTTTGATAAGTCTACTAGTATGAATGAAAGAATAGATTATTATGGTACTACTCGTTGGGATGCACTGAAAAAATCCTTTGATTACTTCTCCAATAATTTTTTTAATGAAAAGGAGTATGATGTGCAATTCGGATTATCTTCTTTTGGGTCTTTTGGAACTAGTCAGCCTTTCTATGAGATAGCCTTTAATAATAATAACTATTTCTTTAATAGTAATAGCATTAACACAATGAAAAATAATCCTTTATTAGTAGATAAGCCTGGTAGATATTCTAATAACGGAAGTGGAACACCGACTTTTTTAGGTGTAGATGCTGGCTTAGAGTTGTTACGAAACTCAAGAAATGATTCAAAAACATTTTTAATTTTTATTACTGATGGTAAACCAACTTTTAATTTAAGTAGCAACTACGAGTATTACAAGAATTTTAGCACAAATAACTATAACAACTATGATCGAAACATATTGAATCACTATAGAAATATTAGTACTTACTTAGGAAACGGAACAGATAAGGATCGTTACGGACGTCCTATAAATTTAGAGACAGCTATAGATTTAGGTAGTCTGTATTCTTATACGAAGAGAAACTACGAACAGTATCCGAAAGTAAAAAAATATTCAGTTGGAATCAGTAAAGAAGCAACTGATAAGCAAAATAAACGAGTCTTAGAGTCTCTTGGCCCTGATGGTGTTTATAATGTGACTGACAATATTGAGTCCGATTTAAAAGGTGTTCTTAATGAGATTCAATCTCAAATTATTAACTCTGTGGCTTCAATTAGCAACGGAACGATTGTTGATGAGATGAGTGAATTTGTCACGTTGAAACCTGAAACGGTTACATCTTATCAGTTGAAACTAAAAGATAATAACCTGAATAGTACACCAGTAGCAAGTGGGCAAGTCGATGCATATGCTAAAAATGCGATAGTTAATAAGGATAGTAACAAAATAAGTGTTAGTAATTTGACTCTTTCTGGCGATCAACAATCTAGTAATGGATACCGTATTACTTATCAAGTTGAATTAAGACCAGAATATCGTAACGGACATTTTTACCCAGCTAATCAACCAACCTTTATTTACGATGATAACAATCCAAAGGGAATAGGATTTGCTGTTCCGTCAGTTAAGAATAATTTAAGAGATATCTCCGTTGAAAAAAAATGGAAAGGTGATCAAACACCTCATCCTGCTATCACTTTTAAACTATACGCCAATAACGAATTTCAAGAAGAAATTACCCTTAATAACGGACAGACTAATCATATCTTTAAAAATTATCCTGTTTTAGATGATCAAGGAGAATTAATTGATTACACCATAACAGAATCTCCAGTTTCAGGTTATAAATCAACTGTTGAGAAAAAAGACGATGGTAACTTTATTGTTACCAATACGCCGATGGGACAATTTAAAGCCACTAAAAAAGCAAGTAAACAAAAATTAAAGCCTGAAGAGGCCTTTAAATATACGATTGATGTGACAAATACAGTTAAAGATAGCTTACTTAAAAATATAACAGTTGAAGATACAATGCCTGATGGTATTGAGATTGTAGGTAACTTAACACTAAATGGCAATAAAGTGGATGGCATAAATGACAATACCTTTAAAGTCACTATTCCTGAATTACTAGGAAATCAAACAGCAACTATTGAAGCAGATGTCAAAGTTAATGGAACAACAGCCGAAGGAATTAAACAAAACATAGCGACAGTTACGAATCCAGAAGACCCTGATAATCCCCAGAAACCCCCAGCAGAGGTTGAAGTGATTCGAGAATCCAATTTATTATTGAAAAAAACTGACTTAGACGGAAAGAAACAACTTCCAGATGCTGAGTTTGATTTAGTCCAAATTATTGGTAATCAAGAAAAGAAACTTTTAACAGTTAAAACAAATAACTTAGGTGAAATCCAAATGAATCAGTTAAAAACAGGAAACTACCTAATACGTGAAACGAAAGCTCCAGAAGGATATCAAGTTTTAGAAACACCGATTGAATTTCATGTGACAAAATTTGGAGAATTGATTTTAGATAAGTCTCCAAAAGGGCTTGCCTCTCTTTCGATTAACAAAGAGTTAAATCAATTTGAACTTCTAGTCAAGAATGAAGAAGAACTTCCTGAACCAGGAATTCTACCAGAAACGGGTGGATTCGGTCATGGGAAATTCGTTATTGTGGCAAGTATTTTAATGATTATTTCTTTATTATTAACCATTTACTTTCTATATCATCGTAGAAAGGGGTGGAGGTAAATGAAGAAAAATCTAATACTATTATTTAGCTTTTTAGTCGGATTAACTTGCTTTGTAGGAATTCAATCTGAAGCTGAAGAACAAAGGGCTAATACTGATGTCTTAGTTAAGTTAATTCATGAAAATAATGGCAATCATCCAACAGAATTTTTAATTTATGGTATTTCTGAAAAAGAGTATAACAAAGCTTTAGAGATGAAATTAGAATTATCAGTTAATAAAACTAAAGAATGGTTAAAAGCAAATAAGCTTTCAATACTAGAAGAATTAACTGTCATGCCATCAACTATTTCTGAAGTGTCACTTCCAAGATACAATGAGCAAAGAGAACGAATGTATTACATTTTAGTTCAGAAAAAACCTGATCGTGAAGGGATGAATGGCAAAGAACTCTATCAAGTATTTCCTAGTTTTATTTCTTTTGATGAGTTAGAGGAAGAGACTATGACTATTGAAACGAAACGTGTTTTTTTAATTCAAACACCCTATTTCTTTAAATATAGTTCTGGTAACCAGCAAAAACCGCTAAAGGATGCTGAATTTGCTTTTTATCAACTAAATGAGAGTCATCAAAAAGAATATTTAATGAGTTTAGACCCTATTGAATGGCAAGTTACTTCTAATTCAAAAGAAGCATGGCAATTTAAATCAGATGAAAATGGTTTGGTAACTATACCAGACTTAGGATTGGAACTTGGAACTTATTATTTTGAAGAAACAAAAGCACCAAAGGATTATCTTATCTCAGACACATCTCGAGAAATTCCTCTTGTGATTTCTGAGGATGATGAGGGATTAAAGATGAGTATTAATGGTGAGCAGCTGGTTCCAATGCAAGCTGGAGAATTACCAGAAGAAACTCTCTTAGAAGGAAAACCCAGAGTTTTAAATGAATTACATGAAGTTCCACCAAGTGAAGTAAAACCACCAAACAACAACACAACAGGTGGTATAAAGCCTAAGAATGAAAGTTTTTTACCAAAAACAGGTGAAATTCAGTGGGCCTTTTCAAGTGTTGGATTTTTATTATTATTAATAGGTTTTATCTATATAAAAAGGAGAAAAGAAAATGAATAAGAAATTAGTTAAATTATTATCTACAATCGTTTTAATGTTTCCAGTATTATTAGGTTTTATGGGAACAGTTAACGCAGCTGAGGCTGAGAAAGTAACAGTAAACGTACATAAACGTGTTTTTGAATCAGGAGAAAAACCAAAAGATACTGTCAACACAGGTGAAGAAGTCGATTTTGGTGGAAAAGCATTAGCTGGTGTAACTTTTGAAGTTTACGATGTATCAGCAAAATATTTAGAATTAGTAAAAGCATCTACACCAGAAGAAGCAACAGCAACAATTATAAGTGATGCAGAAAAAGCATCATATGCACCTAACTATGCGACAAAAATGTCATCACAAACAACAAATAATGAAGGTGTTGCAACATTTTCAGGATTAGATATTAAAAAGAATGACAAATATGCGACTTATTTATTTGTAGAAACCAATTCACCAACAGATATTAAAGAAAAAGCAGCACCAATTGTTATTACAATGCCTCTTTATACAGATGCCAATAAATCAAATGTGATTAATACAAACATTCATGTTTATCCAAAAAATGAACGTGAAAAGCTAATTGACAAAGGTTTAGATGATGCTTCTAAGAAAGCTTTAGAAGTGACAATTGGAAATGAGAAAGTCTATAATGTAGAAGTAGGTCAAGAGTTTGGATACAGTATTTCAGCTTTAGTTCCTTGGAATATTGCAGATAAAGATTTTTACAGAGTTACCGATACACCTAATGAAGGAATGATCGTTCTTAAAGATACTATCACTATTGATGGATTAACAAAAGGAACAGACTATATTATTTATACTGACGCTTCAACTCGTGGTTATGTGGTGTATTTTAACACTGAATCAGAAGCTGTAAGAAAATTAGCTGGTAAACGAATTTCAATTAATTACCAAGCTAAACTAACAGAAGATGTAAAAATTGATACAGGAATTAACAATAAAGCTTATGTTGAAATTGGAACTATCACAAATGCAGATGATAAACCAAAATGGCCAACAACTCCTGAGCCTGGGTACCCGACAGAGCCAGAAAAACCAACAACTGAAAAGCCAGAAAAACCAACAGATCCAAAAGAACCAGGTACGCCTGAAAATCCTGTAACGGGAGAAGAAGTCTTTACTGGTGGAAAAAAATTCATCAAAGTAGATGACAAATCTGGTAAAACATTAACTGGTGCTGAATTTAACTTAGTAAAAGTTGATAAAGAGGGTAACATTTTAGAATATGCTAATTACAAAGATGGTAAATACACTTGGTCATCAGGAAACGCAGATGCTAAAGTATATACTTCAAATGACAAAGGGACTTTTGAAATCAAAGGTTTAGAGTACTCTGAAAAATTAGCAGAAGGTGTTTCTTACGCAGTTAAGGAAACAAAAGCACCAGAAGGTTATGCTTTATTAGACGCACCAATTAAGTTTAATGTAACAAAAGGTGAGTTTGGAACAACAGAATTGCCAATTACAAACATTAAAAAAGGTTTGTTACCATCAACTGGTGGTAATGGTATCTATATGTTCTTAGTAGCAGGTAGTGTGTTAATGGTAGGTGCTTTAGTATGGTACCGTCGTACACAAGTAGAAGCAGAAGTTTAAAAATTAAATTAAAAGACTGGACAAAGTGTTTCAGTCTTTTTTAATCTTTTAAAAAGGAGGTGGCGGATTGAAATCAGATAAAGTGAGCATTTGGTTGAAATTAGCTATAACGACAACATTCGTTTTAGGTGCGCTAATATTTATGTATCCCTTTGTTGCTAATATTATTAATACGCAAGTTGATAAGCATCGAATTGAAACGATGACTAAGCAAACAAAAACGGAAGAAGCAAAACAATTAGCAAAGAAAAAAGAACGTGAGGAAGAAATTAAAAAGAATCCTCATTTAGGGATGAAATTACAAGAAGATATTTATGATGAAGTCGAGTCAAGTAGTCGATTAAGCTCAGAAGAAATTAAGGACCATTTAATTGGCTCCATTAGTATTCCAAAAATTAACGCTCAGTTACCAATCTTTGATACAACCACCCCTTCTTTTTTACAAGAAGGTATTACGTTATTACCAGGTTCTTCTTACCCATCTGGTGGGAAGGGAACGCATTCGGTTTTAACAGGTCATACAGGATTACCTAATAAAAAATTGTTAACTGATTTAAAGGATATTGTTGAAGGTGATGTTTTTTATATCAATGTACTAGGAGAGACCTTAGCTTACAAAGTTGATCAACTAAAAGTAGTTTTACCGACTGAATTAGATGATTTAAAAATCGTAGAAGGAAAAGATTATTTAACCTTAGTCACGTGTACTCCTTACATGGTTAATACGCATCGATTATTAGTTAGAGGTGAAAGAATACCTATCGATTATCAAGCAGTCAAAAAAGTTGAACAGGCTATTGATAAAAAGAATAAATTTTGGTTAGTATTTTACCTTGTTTTAATTGCTTTACTGTTGTTACTCATGGCATTTGTTATTTACCGTCAATTTATTAACTATCAGATAATGAAAAGAAAATACCGTTTAAGCTTTACAGTACTAAAAAATGGCAAACCACAAAAAAATCTGACGTTTATGGTGATGGATAAATCAAAACGTCACTCTATCAAACAAAATAAAAAAGAGATGACTGTAACGACAAATGATAAAGGGAAAGTGATTTTAAAAGGATTATATGGCAATAAATATTGGCTAATCCCTAAAAATGAGGTAAAGAAACCATTAGAAATTAAATGTTGGGTCAAGAAATATAAAAATGAGTTATTTGAAGTAAGCTTGGGTAAAACAAGTAGTGATTCTTGGAGAATTAAAACAAGTAAGAGGAAGAAAAAGTAAATGAGTAAAAAGAAAATACAGCAAATCATCTTAGTTCTTCTTTTTACAATTGGTGGTCTCATTTTTACCTATCCATTCTACAGCAATGGTATTAATTATGTTGTTGACCAATACCGTCTTAAAGAGATGAAACAGAGAAATGAAGAAGAACGTAGTAGCTTAGAAAAAGAAATGATACAAAAAAATGAAGCTATAAAAGTTAATGGTTTGGTTATTAATCACGATCCGTTCGATGCAAGTAAAGTAGATAACCAAAGTTTAGATTTGAAAAAGCATTTAATAGGAACAGTGACAATACCTAAAATTAATATGACCATTCCACTTTATAATACATTGACTAATCAAATATTAGAAAATGGTGCAGGCGTTCTTCAAGGAACATCTATGCCAACAGGTGAAAAAGGAAGCCATTCGGTTATTTCTGCTCATAGAGGATTAGCAGAAAGAGAACTCTTTAGGAACTTGGATAAACTAGAAAAAGGAGATGTTTTCTTAGTAGATTCATTAGGAAAAACATTAGCCTACGAAGTTATTGAAGCTCGAACAGTTAAACCAGAGGAAACAGATGTTATTAAGTTGAATCCAGAAGAAGATTTGGTTTCTTTATTGACTTGTACACCTTATATGATCAACAGTCATCGATTAATTGTAACTGGCAAACGAACTGAGATTTCTGATGCCATAAAGAAAGAAGTAAAGTCAAGCCAACAGAAACAGACTTGGAAAGAAATTGGCTTATTAGTAGCTATTCTTCTAGGGTTACTTGGTTTAGTCATTCTTTTAATGAAGCTAATAAAAAAATATGTATTATTTAGAAGAAGATATGATTTTATTTTCTTTGTAAAAGATAAAAAGAATCAGCCGTTGACTAATGAAGAGTTTATTATTTTCCGTAAAGGTAAGAAAAAGGCTTTAAACAGAGATGGAGACTTATTTGTTTCAACTAGTAATGAAAAAGGAAAAGTAAAAATTAATCATTTACCAGGGGATGTTTATACACTAGCTCTTAGAAAGCAACCAACTGACAAACTAAGTGATTTTGGTATTAAGAAATTGAAAGAAACTCAAATGACTTGGTTAAAAGTAAGAAACGAAACTGTTACAACGAAGCAACGTAAAAAACGTTTAACTTTAACAATCAAAAAACAATTTAAAAGGGAAAAGTCTAGATAAAATCTAGGCTTTTTTTGTAATTTTAAGATTCTTAAAAAAGGATAAGAAGTAAATTTATTTTAAAAAAATAGTAGCATATCTTGGTTAAAACTGATATTATATCCATACAATTACGAAAGAAGGTATTTTAATGTTCGGTTTTGAGAGAGTTGTAAAAGGAACAGCTTTTACAAGTAAGTCTATTCAAGATGTATCTATTTTAGAAGATAATCTTTTTTGTTTAAGCAAAGAGGGAATGATTGAACAAGTTATTTCACCTAAGGAAGAGAGTTATAAAAAAGTATTAACACACTATCAAGAAACAAATAAATTTCAAGAACTAGCACAAGATGAATATTTACTACCAGGTTTTATTGATTTACACGTTCATGCACCGCAGTGGCCGCAATCAGGTTTAGCATTAGATAAACCATTATATGATTGGTTAAATACGTATACGTTTCCGTTAGAAGCTAAATATAGCAATATCGACTTTGCTGAGAGAGTTTACACAGACTTAGTAGATAACTTACTTTCTTTAGGAACAACGACCGTCTTATATTTTGGAACGATTCATAAAGAGGCCAATTTAAAATTAGCTGAAATTTGTGCAGCAAAAGGTCAACGCGGACTAGTTGGAAAAGTTGTAATGGATGATAAAGAACAAAATCCTGACTTTTATAGAGATGAAACAACTGAAAAAGCTCTAATAGAAACGGAAAAATTTATTGAAGAAGTAAAGGAAATGTCCAAACAAACTAAACAAGGTGTGTATCCAGTTGTCACACCAAGATTTATTCCAAGTTGTACAGATGCAGGTCTAGAAGGATTAGGAGCATTAGCCCATAAACATGACGTGCATATTCAATCACATTGTAGTGAAAGTGATTGGGCTCACCAGTTTGTTTTAGATCGATTTGGAGAAAGTGATACAGCGAGTTTAAATAAGTTTGGCTTATTAACTGAAAAATCTGTAATGGCTCATTGTGGTTTTTTATCAGAAGCAGATGCAGCCTTATTTAGAGAAACTGGAACGGCAGTAGCTCATTGTCCTATTTCCAATGCTTATTTTGGCAATGCTGTGACGCGCGTCAAACAGTTACTTCATGACTATCAGGTGGATGTCGGATTAGGAACAGATATTTCAGGAGGTTTCTCACCGAGTCTTTACGATAATATCAAACAAGCGGTTATGTCTTCAAGAATGTTGAATGACGGTGTTAATAACGAAATAACATCTGAAAAAAGAGGTATTAAAGAGAGTAATATAACATTGAATGAAGCTTTTTATTTAGCAACAGCCGGTGGTGGTCAATCTTTATCTCTGCCAATCGGTAAATTAGAAGAAGGTTTTGCTTGGGATGTACAGGTGGTTTCTAGCAAACATTTACCTATATTTGAAGAAGAATTACTAGAAGAAACATTTCAAAAGTTAATTTATTTAATGAAGCCAGAACAAATAAGGGAAGTTTGGGTTCAAGATCAATTAGTTTATAAACAATAAGGGGAGAACTATAAAATGAGTCAAAAAAGTCGTTTAACAGTTGGGGTAGATGAGCCGTTATCATTATCGCAATCACTATTATTAGGAATTCAACATGTGTTGGCCATGGACGTTTATGTGGTGCCATTCATTATTGCAACAGCTATTGGTTTATCAACAGAAGCTAGTGCTAGCTTAATTCAAGCAACATTTCTAGCAGCAGGAATTGGAACAATCATTCAAACTTTTGTTTTTATGAAAATACCTATTGCGCAAGGTCCATCTTTTATACCAATTGGTGCAATTGCCGGTATTTATTTTGCTAATGAAGCAGGAGGGAATGGTTGGGGAACTGTCCTTGGAGCGAGTTTAATTGGAGCGATTGTTGTTATTCTTCTTGGTCTAACAGGAACATTTCATAAACTAGTTAATTATCTTGTCCCACCGATTGTTGGAGGAACGATTATTTATGTGGTTGGTTTATCTCTTATGCCTACAGCATTAACAAGCAATGTGTTTGGTGCACCAGGAGAGATTTCTGATAATTTATTATTAGCTTCAATTACGTCAATTACATTAATTGTATGTACGATGATAGGCTCTAAGTTTCCAAATAAAGGTCGTTGGTTCAGAGTATCATCTGTGATTATGGCCTTATTAGTAGGTTGTTTAACAGCTGAAATGATTGGTGTTCTTGATTTAAGTGCAGTTAAAGATGCTTCTTTATTTTCTTTGCCAAAAATAGCTTTTATGGGAGATGGTCTATCATTTGAAGTATCATCTATTGTAACGATGATTATTATTTATATGGTCTTACTAGCTGAAACAACTGGTACATGGTTTGCGATTAGTAATGTAACTGAAAAGCCTTTGACTGATGAAACGATTAATAAAGGGGTTATTGGTGAGGGAATTAGTTGTTTAATCTCAGCTCTAGTTGGTTCAACACCAGTTACTGGTTATTCGACTAATGCAGGTATTATTACGATTACGGGTGTCGCTAGTCGTCGAGTGTTTGCTGCGGCTGGTGTATGGTTTATCGTCTTTGGTTTCTCTGGTAAACTAGCTACATTGATATCATCAATTCCATCTGCTGTTATCGGTGGTGTGTTCGTTGTTGTTTGTGGGATAATTGCTATTAGTGGTATGCAAGTTATCAAAGAAGTGACGATTGGTGAGAAAGAAATGTATGTTATTTCTATCCCAATGATTATTGCTTTAGGATTGATTTTAATTCCTCAAGAATTCATTCAAACATTACCTAATTTTTTACAATATTTATTTAGTTCACCTATTGCAACAGCTTCGATTGCAGCAATGGTTTTAAATAAAATTTTACCAAGTGAAGCAATATAGTTTCGTGTAATAAATCAGGGTATTCTATTTTTGGATACCTTGATTTTTTTGTTTTTTTATTTGAGATTTTTAACTAGACATTTGACGCTGTTATCTGCTAAATTATAATCTGGAAGATTTAAAGTCAGTTGTAAATATGACGATAATTTGATAAATCATTAGTAAAATAATGTAAAGATAAATGTTGGTTGAGGTGGTCAAGGTGGATATTTTAATGGTAACTAGTATTATAGGGACAGTTGCTTTTGCGTTATCAGGAGCAATTGTTGCGATAGAAGAAAACTATGATATGTTAGGTATTACTGTATTAGGTTTTGTAACAGCTTTTGGTGGTGGTGTTTTAAGAAACATTATGTTAGATTTACCTATGTCAATTTTTTGGGAACAAACCAATCTTTTTTATGTCGCATTCGGGACAATCTTTTTGGTTTATTTATTTCCAAATGTGTCGACAAGATGGAAAAAACTAGAGATTATTTCAGATGCAATTGGTTTAGCAGCATTTAGTATTTCAGGTGCCCTTTATGGCTTAGAAACATTCCATCAACTTGGACCAGCAGTCTTAGCGGCTATACTTACAGGTACAGGTGGCGGTGTTATTAGAGATTTACTAGCAGGGAAAAAGCCAAGTGTACTTTGTGCAGAAGTATATGGTAGTTGGTCTATCCTAATTGCTGTTGTCATTTATTTTACAACGCCAGTCCATCCTAGTTTTTATTTAATTATTGTCGCATTGACAATAATTTTAAGACTGGTTGGTTTAACTTATAATTGGAATTTACCAAAAAAATCGTATTTTATTAAAAAAGCGGACATCACACCAGTCAATTCAATTATTGAAAAAGAATAAGAAGAATAAATAGATAAAAAGAATGGCTTTCGAGCCATTCTTTTTATTTGCCTAGGAAGTTTAACCAATATTCAGTTATAATAGTTGTGGAAGAAGAGGGATTAAATGAATCAATTATTAAATATATTAGAAGAAACATTTGGGTATCAGTCCTTTAGACCAGGACAAGAAAAAATTATTCAACATATCATGACCGATCAAGATTGTTTAGGTATTATGCCAACAGGTGGCGGAAAATCTATTTGTTATCAGTTACCAGCTTTAGTTTTCTCTGGTTTAACAGTAGTTGTTTCCCCGTTAATATCATTAATGAAAGACCAAGTAGATGCTTTAAATGACATGGGAGTTGCTGCTTCTTACGTTAACAGCACACTTAACTATCAAGAAATTCAAAAGAGATTAGGTGAAGCAGCAAGGGGAGAAGTTAAATTACTTTATGTAGCTCCAGAACGTTTAGAAACAGCTGACTTTATGGAATTACTACGACATGTCCAAGTGGATTTAATTGCAGTAGATGAGGCTCATTGTATTTCTCAATGGGGACATGATTTTCGTCCAAGCTATTTGAAATTAGCGCAAACGATTCAATCATTTTTACCAAGACCAAGAATCATAGCATTAACAGCTACAGCTACTCCAGAAGTAGCAAAAGATATTTGTGATTTATTAGCAATTCCAGAAAACAATGTGGTTCAGACAGGTTTTGCACGAGAAAATTTATCATTTCAAGTGATGAAAGATCAAACAGATGTCTATTTATTAGAGTACTTAAAAACAAATAAAGGTCAGTCGGGAATTATTTATGCCAGTACAAGAAAAGAAGTCGAACGAATTTACCGATTAATTCAGCACAGTGGTATTTCTTGTGGGATGTATCATGGTGGTATGACTGAAATAGAACGTTCTAAAAATCAAGAAGCTTTTTCTTTTGACCGAATCGAAGTGATGGTGGCTACGAATGCTTTTGGTATGGGGATTAATAAAAGTAATGTCCGTTTTGTTTTACATGCCCAAATGCCTGGTAATTTAGAATCTTATTATCAAGAAGCAGGTCGAGCAGGCCGAGATGGCTTACCTAGTGAGGCGGTGCTACTGTATAGTGCTCAGGATGCGCAAATTCAACAGTATTTTATTGAGCAATCTGAGGGTGCTATTGAGTATCAACAAAATGAATACTTAAAATTAAGAGAGATGAGTCAATATGCTCATACAGAGATGTGTTTACAACGTTATATTTTAAAGTATTTTGGTGAAGATGGACTTGAGTGTGGTAAGTGTAGTAACTGTTTAGATGAGAGAGAATCAGTGGATATTACAGTGGATGCTCAAAAAGTTCTCTCATGTGTGAAACGAATGAATGAAAAGTTTGGTAAAGCTTTAGTAGGAAAAGTCCTGACAGGGTCAAAAGACCAAAAAGTTTTACAATGGCGTTTTAATGAATTATCAACTTATGGCATTATGAAAGAGTGGAGCCAAAAAGAAATTGTTCAACTTATTGATTTTTTAACAGCTTCAGAATTATTAATACCATCAAAAGGACAGTTTCCATTACTCTCATTATCACCAACAGGAATTGATGTTCTTTTAGGGAAGAAAAAAGTCACTCGTAAACAATTAGTTGTTAAGAAAATTGTTCAGGATGACAAACTATTTAATGTGTTAAGAGAAATCAGATCTGATTTAGCTGACGAAAAAAACTTACCACCATATGTTATTTTTTCTGATAAAACTTTACAAGAATTTGTTGAAAAACAGCCAAAGAATTCTTTAGAATTTCTTCAAATTAAAGGTGTTGGACAAAATAAATTAGATCAATATGGCTCAATCTTTATGGAGGCCATAAAAGCATATAACGAATCAGAATAGAGAAGGGGAAATTTGATGAGTTTATTAGTAGCTACAGAGTGTTCAGAGGATATTTATTCTACTATTAATAATGGCTTGATTCACAGTGTGTTTGATAGAAGTTGTAATGTGAAGACACAAACAGGTGAGTTATTCACACTAGTAACTCCTGACATTTTTTATGGGCCAAAACAAATTAGGATGAGTACTGAAGACTTTAAGGAATTAAATCTTTTAGTTGGACAAAAAGTATTTTTGAATCAAGAGGGAAACTTGCAATTCAATACGAACTCAGTCAATTTTGAATCAAGCCCAGTATTTTCATTAGAGATAATACATTTTCCTGATGACTTACCAATTAATTTATTAGAAAATATCAATCACTCTCACGACTATTTATTATCACATTTAGACACCGTTGGATTTTACCGAAAAACATTTCCAAATGACATGGAAAAAATCGTTCATCAATGGCTCACTGAAAAAAGTAATCATTTGATAGAATATATGCTTACAGAAAATTGGCATCTTATGTTTAAGGAAATCTCAGCATTAGTAGGTCTAGGACATGGCTTAACACCATCTGGGGATGATGTTTTGACTGGATTATCATTAGTGATAAATACGCAAAGTTTTCCTAATCACGTAATTCAAGAACGATTTAATGAAGTTGTATCTGAATTAAAAGAAGGGACTAATTTTGTTAGTCAAAATCAACTTCAACTATCTTTAGAAGGGAAAAGTTTACTTCCGATTTTAAATGTCTTATCGGCCTTTTATGAAGGGAAATCTTTAGAGGAGATAATAGGATTAATGAAAGTAGTTTTAACAATTGGTTCGTCTTCTGGAAGTGACATTTTAGCAGGGATTTTAATTGGTTTAAGAATGGTTGTTATATAATCACAATAAAAGTGGTATGATAGTAAAAAAGAGAGGAGATAAATTGATGAATAATTTTATTTTTCAAGTACCAACTACTATTTATTTTGGTGAAGGTCAATTAAGTAAATTAAATCGAACTCTAAAAGAAGAAGGAAAAAATGTTTTACTAGTCTACGGTGGTGGGAGTATTAAACGTAATGGTTTGTATGATAACCTAATGTCTCAAATGGAGTCAGAGTTTAATATTTTTGAATTAGCAGGTGTGGAGCCAAATCCTCGTATAGAGACAGTCATTAAAGGAGCGCAATTGTGTCACAAGCATGATGTTGATGTTGTGTTAGCAGTGGGCGGAGGCTCGACAATTGATTGTGCTAAAGCTATTGCTGCAGCACGTTTTTATGACGGCAATCCATGGGACTTTACAAGTGACTCTAGGTTAGTAAGTGAAGCTCTACCATTAGTAACTGTTTTGACTATTGCGGCAACAGGTTCTGAAATGAATGGTGGTTCAGTTATTACCAATCTTGAAACAAAAGAAAAGTTAAGTTTCCATTCGCGTCATGTTATTCCAAAAGCTTCATTTTTAGATCCAACCTATACGTACTCTGTACCAGAGTATCAAACAAAAGCTGGATCAGCTGATATATTAAGTCATCTATTTGAAAACTATTTTAATCAAACAGAAGACACAATGGTTCAAGATGGAATGGCAGAAGGTCTAATGAGAACGGTGTATCATTACACCCCAATTGCTTTAGAGAATCCAGAACATAAAGGGGCTCGTTCTAATTTGATGTGGGCTAGTTCACTTGCTTTAAATGGTCTAACTGGTTCAGGTAAAGCAGGCGGTTGGTCTTGTCATGGAATCGAGCATGAATTAAGTGCTTATTATGATATTACTCACGGGATTGGATTAGCGATTATTACACCGAGATGGATGAAACATGTCCTTAATGAAACGACAGCAGATAAGTTTGCTCAATTTGGTCATAGAGTATTTGATTTAGAGTTAGAAAAAAATCCGATGGATACAGCAAAAAAAGCAATTCAAGCGGTCTATGATCATTTTGTATCTTGGGGAGTTCCTATGACTCTTGGTGAGGTTGGAATTGATGACAGTCTGTTAGAAGAAATGTCAGAAATGGCAATAAAGCATAAAGCTTTAAATGTAGATACATACGTACCGCTTAATAAAGAGGATGTTTGGAGTATCTTGAAAGAATCTTTAACAGAATTTAAAATTTAATCAATAAAAAAAGAAGCTAATTAGCTTCTTTTTTTGTTATTCTTCGTCTGAAGAGTCATTTGAATTTTTCTTTTTGAAGAAGAAAAGAACTGCAGCTAGTCCAATGACAACTAAACCAATAACGCCAGCAAATTTCATTTTTTCTTCGCCTGTTTGCGGTAAGTTGCTTACAGGTTCGTATTTTTTATTGTTTGTACCGCCGCCATTGTTTCCACCAGATTGGCTGATATTAACATCAACTTTTTCACCAACAACGTTTAAGTCGTTTTCAGGAAAAGCAGCTTCTAATTTTTTCATTGTTGTATCACTTAAGATAACAGCAGGATATAATGGTCCGTTTCCAGATTTTTTAGCTTCCCAATTTCCAAGTTCGTCAATTGTTAAGAAATCATTATTATTTAAAGGTTTAAATCTTAAATCTTTCATTTCTGTTTCGTCCATTTTAATACTTTCAATTGTATCATTTGGTAATAAACGACCTTTACCACCTATTTGAGTGTTGATTCCTTTATTTTTGAATGTAACAGTAATGTCTTTTTGAGCACGTTTAGTCACAACGACTTCTTGCTCTTTAGCTACTTCTTTACCTTTATTTGCTTCTAAATTAGATAAAACTTTTTGTGAGTCGTCACTTAAAATGAAAGTTACTTTTTCATTTAATACTTCGTAACGTTTTTTCTCACCAATTACATAAGTTCCATCTTCTTTTAATGTCATAGGTTCTTTGTCAGTTAATGGTTTAAATGAACCAGTTAATTCTTGGCCATCCTTTACTTTAACTTTAAGTTGTCCTTCAACAGTTTTTAGTTGCCCGCCAACGATTTCAAGTTGAACGTCAGCTTCCTCACCTTTGTTTTCTTCAATAGAATAAGTTACTTCTTCTGTTTTAAAAGGTTTTGAAAAGTCTGCATCAGGATAATCGTTTTTTAACTTATCTTGTGTTTCTTGACTAAGAGTGAATTTTAAAGTTGTTTTCTTAGCTTCAACAGGTTTTAGAGCTGTCCACTTACCATCTTTATCAAGTGTGATAAAGTCATTTTTGACTTCTTCAAACGTACCTGTAATTTTCTCAACGTCTTTAAATATGTCATCTTGTTTAGCGTTAAGTTTTAACTCACCAGTTTCTTTCACTTTACCTTTAATAGTTGTTGAATCTAATTTGATTTCAACTTTATCTAATTCAAGGTCTTTTGTTTCTCTAGTGCTAGGTTTAATTGTTTCTTTTTTCATCTCGTTTGTTTCAGTTGTTGTTGCCGTTTTTTCTTCCGAAGAAGTTGTTGTGTCTTCACTAGCGACTTCTTCACTGATTGAACTTGAAGTGCTCATTGTATTGTCAGCTGCAGAAACAGCTTGTCCAGCCATTAGGAAGGGAACACACATTAGCGTAAATAAAGTAATTCTTAATGTTTGTTTTTTCATAAATATCGCTCCTTTAATAAAAAGTCATCTCACTCGTATCTATTATACATTAAAATCAATAACAATTAAATAGTTTATTTAATTGTTATTTTTTGAATGCTAAATATTTGTTTTGTCATTAATAATATCAACGAATTTATTGGCTGCCAATGAAAGTGAAACATTTTTTAAATAGCAAATACCAATACTGCGATTTGGAATTTGTTCAGTGAGTTCAATTTCTCTTAAAAGTCCTTGTTCAATGTAAGAAAGAGAAAATTCTTTTGTCACACAAGCCACGCCTAAATTAATTTTAGCAAAGTCCAAAAGAAGGTCGTGAGAACCTAATTCAAATTCAGGATTAAGAGCGAGATTTTTGTTTGCCAACCATTCGTCCATAAAATGTCTTGAAATAGAATCTTGATCTAAACAAATAATCGGATAGTCTAAAACGTCTTGAATAGTTTTAGGAGTATCAAATTCGCCGTTAAACTGATTACCGTAAACAAAAGTATCTTGAATATGTTTACAGGTAATTTTTTCTAACTTGTCGTCTTCAATAGGAAAATTACAAATAGCAATATCTATTTTTCCTTGTTTTAGTATGTTAACTAATTCAAAAGTAGTTCCATTAACTAATTTAAAAGAAATGTCAGGATACTCTTGATGAAAGGACTCTAAAAAGGGAAGTAAAAAATAGCGAGAAATAGTGTCTCCTACACCAATTGCAATTTTTCCTCCTTTTAGATTTTTAAATTCTTCCATTTTGTTTTCACCAGAACTAAGTAAATTAAGGGCTGAGTCCACATAATCATATAAGAGTTTGCCTTCCTCAGTTAGAAGAACGCCTTGTGGATTACGATTAAACAAGCGAATTGACAGCTCATTTTCTAATTGAGAAATGGACTGACTAACTGCAGGTTGAGTTAGATATAAGCTTTTGGCTGCCTTTGAAAAACTTTGATGTTGAGAAACTTCATAAAAAACACGATACCAATCTAATTTATTGACCATATAAATACTCCTTATACCTCATATAGTTTATATTAATTTTACTTATATCATAAAACCATGTATAGTACAAGAGTAGAAAAATTATGATGCAGTTAAATGCGCAAAGGAGCGAGTTCTATTGGAACGCACAGTTGGAACGGTTACAAGAGGTTTACGTTGCCCAATCATTAATGAAGGTGACAACATTGAATCGATTGTTGTAGAAAGTGTATTAAATGCCTCTAAGGCTGAAGGATTCACCGTACAAGATAAAGATATCGTAGCTATCACAGAATCTATTGTAGCTAGAGCACAAGGAAATTATGCAACAATTGACCAAATCGCAAAAGATGTGACAAGTAAATTTGGAGAATCAACTGTTGGAGTTATTTTCCCAATCTTTAGTCGTAATCGTTTTTCAAATCTTTTAAAAGGGATTGCTAGAGGAAGTAAAAAAGTTATTTTAATGATGAGCTATCCTTCTGATGAAGTAGGAAACCATATTGTTTCTTTAGATGCTTTAGACGAAAAAGGTATTAATCCTTGGACAGATGTGTTAAATGAAGCTGAATTCAGACAGTTATTTGGTTATAGCAAACATACTTTTACAGGTGTTGACTATATTGAATACTACAAAGAATTAGTAGTTGCAGAAGGTGCTGAGTGTGAAGTTATTTTCTCTCAAAAACCAAAAACGATTTTAGATTATACGCAAAATGTTTTAACATGTGATATCCATACTCGTTACCGTACAAAACGTATTTTAGAAAGCAATGGCGCTGAAAAAGTTTATACATTAGATGATATTTTATCTGAATCAGTTGATGGAAGTGGTTTTAACGAAAACTATGGTTTATTAGGATCAAACAAATCTACTGAAGAAGGGGTAAAATTATTCCCTAGAAACTGTCAGCCAGTTGTAGAAAAAATTCAAGAGATGTTACAAAAAGAAACTGGAAAATTAGTTGAAGTGATGGTCTATGGTGATGGAGCATTTAAAGACCCAGTTGGAAAAATTTGGGAGTTAGCTGATCCAGTTGTTTCACCAGCCTTTACATCAGGATTAGAAGGAACACCTAATGAAGTAAAATTAAAATATCTAGCAGATAATAATTTCTCTGATTTACGTGGAGCTGATTTAGAAGCAGCTATCAAAAAACACATTAATGAAAAAGATGATGATTTAACAGGTTCTATGGAAGCTCAAGGAACTACACCTCGTCAGTTAACTGACTTAATTGGTTCATTAGCTGATTTAACTTCAGGTAGTGGAGATAAAGGAACACCAATCGTTTTCATTCAAGGATATTTTGATAATTTTACTAAATAGTTTTTAGAAAGAACAGTCTTTTAGATTGTTCTTTTTTTATTGAAGAAAAAAGTTATGAGAGAATAATAAATAACATATGAGATTAATCTGAAAAAACTATTACATAAGCATTTTTAAATAAAAAGTGTTTTAAAATGGTATACAGAACCTTTTTTATTAAGAGGTAAAAAATTGAGGAGTTATTTTGAATGGACGACGAACAGAGTAAAAGAAAAAAATTATCACTAACGGCATTAATACTCATGATTTTCACTTCAGTATTTGGATTTGCTAATATTGTTAGAGCATTTTATTTAATGGGATATGCATCCATTATATGGTACATATTAGCAGCAGTTACCTTTTTCCTGCCCTTTGCTTTTATGCTCTCTGAATTTGGAGCAGCTTTTAAAGATAGGAAAGGAGGCATCTACTCATGGATGGCTGAATCCGTTAATCCTAAGTTTTCATTTGTTGGAACCGTGATGTGGTATGCCTCGAATATTATTTGGATGGTTAGTACGGGTATTTCGATTTGGATTCCATTATCAAATGGGATTTTTGGAATTGATAAGACCCAAGAATGGAGCTTATTAGGATTAAACAGTGTTCAGAGCCTGGGTGTCTTAGGTGTATTATGGATATTATTTATCACTTTTGTCTCAAGTAAAGGCTTAGATAAAATTGAAAAAATTACTAATGTCGGTGGGGTAGCAGTAGCTTTATTAAACGTTGTTTTAATTATTGTAGGGATAATCATTTTAGTATTAAATAATGGCCAGATGGCAGAACCAATAACTGCGACTAGTTTTGTTAAATCACCTAATCCAGATTATGGTTCAATCATTTCTGTTTTTAGTTTCTTAGTTTTTGCTATTTTTGCGTATGGCGGCCTAGAAATCATTGGTGGTTTAGTTGATGAAACTGAAAATCCTGAAGTTACATTTCCTAAAGGGATAAAAATTTCTGCTATTGTTATTACAATTGGTTATGCAGTGGGAATATTTGTGATGGGGATTTTTACTAACTGGTTGTTTACTTTTACAGAATTTTCTAATGCTGATATTACATTAGGAAATGTCGCTTATGTGGCAATGAATAATATGGGGTATCAATTAGGGTTAGCTTTAAACTTGTCTGAATCAGTTGCTCTTGAAATTGGGGTTTGGATGGGACGTTATATTGGGATTTCAATGTTCTTAGCATTAACGGGTTCATTTTTCACCTTAGCTTTTTCACCCTTAAAACAATTAATAGAGGGAACTCCTAAAGAGATTTGGCCTAAAAAATGGACCAAAACAAAAAATGGGTTGCCAGTCTATGCGATGTATGTTCAAGCATTGGTTGTTATTGTCATTATTTTATTTGTATCTTTCGGTGGAAAAGGAGCAAAAGAATTTTTTGAAATCATCATCTCTATGACAAACGTTGCGGTGAGTATTCCTTACATGTTTATCGTTATTGCTTTTTATGGGTTTAAAAAGAATGAGAGCATTCATAAACCTTTTGTCATCTATAAATCAAAAACTAATTATAAATGGATTGTTGTCATGGTAACATTTGTTATTGGATTTGCCAATGTCTTTACAATTGTAGAACCAGCACTACATGGTAGATATATGGAAACTTTCTTCTCTATATTAGGTCCTATTTTCTTTGGTGGGGTAGCATTGATTTTATATCGAAGATATGAAAAAAGAATTGAAAAAAACATTAAAAAAAGAGTCTCATGAGTTAAATTACTCATGAGACTCTTTTAGATTATTTTGAAACTGTTTTATAAAAATCGTGTAGATAATTTAAACTAGTCATTTGTTGATTACATTTAGTACTGTCTTTACAAATATAGTTTCCTTTTTTTGTATAAGTTCCGTCACCAGAGCTTTTGGTTGTTGACATGAACATCGCTACGTTATCTATATTATGACAAATAGCACAAACGTTTTTAATGACAGTAGGAGACATAACACCATAAAAACCAACTAATTTATTATTACTATAAAAGTTGATGTATTTACGTTGAGTGCCAATATCATCCCAAGCTAAATAATTCGTTTCTTTTAAATCGTAGTGACTTAAGTCTGGGAATTTTAATTTTTTGACTTTTTTAAAAGACTTCTCAATTTGTTTATCAGAAGTTTCTTTATAAGGAACAACAAATTCCTTTAAAGTATCAAAAATTTTGGTTGCCTTAGCATTAGTTAGAGTGATATCTAAGTACGCTATTCTAATTTGTTCATGAAGCTCATCTCCAAGAATTGGTTTGATAGATAAAGTGGTTAATTCTTGCGACGTCATAATCGTTTGTTTATCATTCACTGTTTTATAAATATCGATTAAATTAGTTATTTGTTTTTTTACATAATTATATTCATATGGTTGTATCATTTCATTTTCCTTCTTTCTATAATTGGTGATACTTTGAAGAAAAACAAAAGGTTTTGATAATCAAAGTATCATTTAATAAATGAACCCTTGACTATAGATTAAAGATGATGTTCTCATCTCAATCACCTCCTAAAGAATAGGTTTATTTTATTACCTTTTTTTATACTTGTAAAGTTTTTACTATCAAAATCCTTGAAAATCATCTATAATAATGATTCACAAAAAAGGGGGATAAGAGATGTTATATTATGTAAGAAAAGCCACAACTAAGGATTTAAATGATATCTTAGAAGTCATTCAAAATGGAAGAGAGACTTTAAATAAGGCTGGTATACCCCAATGGCAGAATAATGAAGGTCCAAATGAAATAAGTCTTGGTAAAGACTTATCTTTAGAGGAAGGCTACGTACTAATAGAAGAAAGTCGTATTATTGGGTACGGAACGATCACAAAAGAAGAGCAAGTAGGTTATGATGATATCACTGAAGGTGAATGGTTACCATCTGAAAAATATGCCTCTCTTCATCGTGTAGCGATTCACTCAGATGTAAAAGAAAAAGGAAAAGGCCAGTTTTTCTTGAGTCATTTAATTTCAGGTTCAATTGCACTAGGTTATAAAGACATCAGAATAGATACTCATCCATCTAATCTGAGAATGCAGAAAGTTATTGAAAAAGCAGGTTTCTCTTATCAAGGAACTATTGTTTTACCTGTAACAGATGGTAAAAGAAAAGCTTATCAAATAATTATTGATTAATAGAATAAAAGAGTGAATTGAGATGAAGGAACTCCTCATCTCAATTCACTCTTTTTGTTTTAGTTAATATTTAATCACAAACCCAAGTACCGTTTTCATCTAAACTACATGAACTACCGTCTTCTATTAAAGTAAGAGGTTCGTGGACTTCTACGGCAATTTTTTCGATGGTTTCTTCAATGACTTCCATTGGTTGAGCACCATTAATCCCATATTTTTCGTTTATTACTAGGAAGGGAGCTCCTTGGATACCATATCTAATACCTAGTCGTAAATCTTCATTGACTGCTTCTAATGCATCTTCAGATTGGAAAACAGGTTCAAACTTATCCCAATCAATTCCCGCGGCAACAACAGCTTCTTTTATCACATCGATAGATTCAATATCTTGATTTTTTACAAAAAGACTTTCTTGTAAGTTATCAAATACTTGCCAATAAGCTTCTTCGCCACCTATTAATTTAGCAGCTTTAGCTGCAAGTAATCCATTTTTAGATGTTGGAAATGGAAAATCAGCTTCTTTCATTCCTACAATATTAAAGCGATGTAAATCATCATTTTGATTGGCGTGCTCCCAATGACCTAAAATCTCATTTTTAGCATTGTCACGATTACCAAACATTCTATTAAAATCTTCTGGCTCCCATGCAAGAGCAAAAGAGCGATGAATAATCTCAACATTAGGGTATCTTTCTTGAATTTTTCTCATGCGATATGACATAGGGAAACAAAAACTACATATCACATCATGAAAGAATTCTATTTTCATATAAATAACCACCTATCTTTTTCTTGATATCATCATATCTTCATTAAATGTAATTGACAAAAAATATGCTCAAATGCTTATTTTTTGTAAGTTTTATTTTCTGAACAATATTTCACAAATAGGGAAATGTACAAAATAGCTAAAATGACAGCAAAAAAATGATTAGTTAATGAAAGTACATATAAAATCAATAGACTCACCTTTTTCCTTTTGTTCAAAGTGCACATTATTTTTTATTCAATTGTAAAAATGACACGATGAAATCGTTTTACAGTTTGTGTAATATTGGTGGTGTCAGCAGCTGATAAAACGTTAAGGAGAGTACTATGGAAGTAGATCAGATAAATTTTCCATTGTTAGAAGAGGGGATTTCATTTACAAAAGAAGAATTAGTAGCCATTAAAAAGAGGGGCTACAACGAAGATTTATTACCAAAAACAAATGAAAACAGAAGAATGAGCGCTAAAAACTATTTTACCTTGTGGATGGGGTCAGTTCATAATGTTCCTAATTATGCAGCAGTCGGGGGATTTTTATTTTTAGGATTATCTCCTATCAATATCATGTACTCTCTCATAATAAGTAGTATATGCGTTGCTATTTTAATGGTTTTAAATGGAGAATTTGGTTCAAAGTATGGCATTGGTTTTTCAATGCAACTAAGATCTGTTTACGGAAACATAGGGGCTAAACTACCTGGTTTTCTAAGAGGTGGGGTTGCAGCGATTGCCTGGTTCGGACTTCAAAATTACACAGCCTCATTAGCGCTTTTAATACTTATTGGAAAGATTTGGCCAAGTTTTCTTGAAATCGGCGGCAATTTTAACTTTTTTGGTATTAACTTACCGGGATTAATAACATTCACCATTTTTTGGCTAATCAATGTATTGATTGGCATTGGTGGCGGAGATACATTAAATAAATTTACAGCTATTTTGAACCCATTAATCTATGTTGTATTTATTGGCATGACTGTGTGGGCAGTAAATGTTGGAGGAGGTCTGAACCAAATCTTAACCTTTACACCAGCCGTTAAACCAGTAACTAGTCATTCATCCTTATTTATTTATTTAATGATTATTAATTCTGTGTTGGCAGTCTGGGCTGGACCAATTGCTAGTGTATCTGATTTTACTCAAAATGCTAAATCAACCAGAGCTCAACGAATAGGTCAAACTGCTAGTCTAGTGGTTGGTTATACGATTTTTGCTTTTTCAAGTATTTGTATTTTGATAGGTGGTTCGCTTTATTACGGCGTAGAAGAATGGAACGTCTTAAATATTGTAGAGAAGTGGGATAGCTTACCAGCTATGTTGTTAGCTATCATCGTTTTATTAATGACAACCATCTCAACTAACGCAACAGGTAATATTGTTCCAGCAGCTTATCAATTATCTGCTCTTTTCCCTAAAAGAGTTAATTATAAAAAAGGTGTACTTATAGCTGCAGTAGTTAGTTTTATTATCATGCCTTGGAAATTGATGGAGAACTCAGAAAGTATTTTCTTCTTTCTTAATATGATAGGTGCTGTACTAGGTCCTATTATCGGAGTTATGTTAGCTCAATTTTTTGTTATTCAAAAAAAACAAATCGTCATCGATGATTTGTTTATGGATACAGAACAAAAAAATAAACATAATCCGTATCAAGGAATAAACATGGCAGCATACATTGCAACAATTGTTTCACTTATCATTTCAATGTTAGGTCAATTTATTCCTAAATTAAGTATGATATCGAATGTTTCTTTTCTAACTGGAACAGGATTTGCTTTCTTTATCTATTTGGGATTAAAAAAATGGAAACAATTCAAATAAAAGGAGACTAAAACTGTGTTAGATTTAATTATAAAAAATGGCTTAGTCATACTAGAGAACGAAACAGTTCAAACAGAAGTTGGGATTAAAGACGGTAAGATTGTACAAATTGGTCACCAATTAGGCGAATCAACTGAAACAATAGATGCAACAGGTTTGATTGTTAGCCCTGGGATGGTTGATGCTCATGTTCATATTTCAGATCCTGGTGGTGGTTTTAGAGATTTTTGGGAAGGTTATGAAACTGGAACGAATGCGTGTGCTAAAGGTGGCGTGACAAGCTTCATGGAAATGCCACTTAACCAAGTTCCTGCAACAGTTAATAAAGAATCTCTTGAGATAAAGTTTGCTGCAGGAGAAGGTAAATTAATGTCAGACATTGGCTCTTTTGGTGGATTAGTTCCTTATAATCTTGATGGTGGTATTCAAGAATTGGACACTGGCGGTGTTAAGGCGTATAAAGCCTTTTTATCAACTTGTGGTGACCGAACCATTGATGGTGACTTTATGAATGTTGATGACTATTCATTATATGAAGGAATGAAACAAATCGCGAAAACTGGAAAAGTTTTAGCCATTCATGCTGAGAATGCAGCTATCACAGATAGATTGGGAGAAATTGCCTATCAAAAGGGTGAGACTTCATTGAAAGCTTATGTTGAAACTAGACCTGTATTTACTGAAGCAGAACCAATTCGCCGAGTTATTTTATTTGCGAAAGAAACAGGTTGTAGAATTCATATTTGTCATGTGTCTTGTCCAGAAGGTGTTGAAGAAGTGACAAAAGCTCGCTTAGAAGGAGTTGATGTGACTTGTGAGACGTGTACTCATTATCTCTACTTTGATACATCAGAGCTTGATGACATAGGTCCTGTTGTGAAGTGTTCACCACCAATAAGAGATAAAAAAGCTCAAGAAGGTTTGTGGGAAAAAGTGAAGACTGGAGAAATTTCCTTTGTTACTTCAGACCATTCACCCTGTACACCTGACTTAAAAAATAAGGAAAATGCATTTGAAGCTTGGGGAGGTATCTCTGGGGTTCAAAATAATGTGGATGTATTGTTTGATGAAGGTGTCCAAAAACGTGGTTTATCGTTAAATCAGTTTGGGAAAATAATTGCAACCAATCCGGCTGAACGTTTTAATTTAGATCAAAAGGGAAGTATTACAATTGGAAAAGATGCAGACTTTGTTTTAATCTCTCCAAATGATGACTATACGTTACAAGCTGAAGATTTAGAGTATAAAAATAAAATCAGTCCTTACATCGGTAGAACAATAGGTGCTCAAGTTGTTCAAACGATTTTGCGAGGACAAACGATTTATTCCAAAGAAACAGGTGTTTCAAAAGAAAAAATAGGTAGGTTTATTAAATAAAATTCCTAAAGGGAAGTATTATTTTATAAAATAGAAATGATAACAGTTAAAAACTGTAAAAGAGGAGACTGAAAAATGGATAACTTTAATGAGTTAGTAGACGAGCATGTTAAGTGGATATCAGGAATTGGAGCAGATCCTACTGGGGGCACAACTCGTTTATTATACGATGAACATTGGAGAACAGCTCAAAAAGGGTTAAAAGATAAATTTGAAGCAATAGATTTAGTAACGAACTTTGATGAAGTTGGAAATTTATATGGAAAACTAGAGGGAACTAAATACCCTAATGAAACAATCTTAACAGGTTCTCATGTTGATACTGTTGTAAATGGTGGGAAATTAGATGGCCAGTTCGGTATTGTTGCTTCTTACCTAGCAGTTAAATATTTAAAAGAAACTTACGGAGCACCTCTTAGAAATTTAGAAGTTGTGTCAATGGCAGAAGAAGAAGGAAGTCGTTTCCCTTATGCTTTTTGGGGTAGTAAAAATATCTGGGGATTAGCAGATAAAAATGACGTCATTGAAGCAAAGGACGCAAATGGTGTTAAATTTGTTGATGCTATGAAAGAATCAGGATTTGATTTCAAAAAAGAAGCTACTTCTATTAGAGAAGATATTAAAGCCTTTGTTGAAATTCACATCGAACAGGGTAGTGTTTTAGAAAAAACTGGTAAACAAGTTGGTGTTGTGAATAGTATTGTTGGTCAAAAACGCTACACAATTGTTTTAAAAGGTGAATCAAATCATGCTGGAACAACACCAATGGGCTTTAGAAAAGATACTGTTTATGCAATGAGTAAAATGATTAGTACAGCAACTGATAAAGCATATACGAAAGGTGATCCTTTAGTATTAACGTTTGGTCATATTGATGTTCAACCAAATACAGTTAACGTTGTTCCAGGCCAAGTAACATTCAGTATGGATTGTCGTCACACAGATAAGGCAGTTCTACAAGAGTTTACAGCAGAAATTGAACAATTATTTGCTGTAATTGCTAAAGAACATGGTGTGTCAATCGAAATTGATAACTGGATGGATGAGTTACCAGTACCAATGTCAGAAGAAATTGTTAATACATTAGAAGAAGCCTGTAAAGAAGCAGATCTTAACTATACAGTGATGCATAGTGGAGCAGGACATGATTCTCAAATTTTTGCTGTACATGTACCAACAGCAATGATATTCGTTCCAAGTATTGGTGGTATTAGTCATAACCCAGCAGAAGATACTAAGTTAGAAGACTTAGTTGAGGGTCTTAAAGCGTTAATCGCTTCATTATACAAACTAGCTTACGAAGAGAAATAAGGAGAGTACACAATGAAAGAGATGAAGGTAGAACAGAAAGCTACAGGTATGGAGTATTGGAAAAAAGTTATTATTATGCTCTGTTTAGGTTGGGTAACTATTTGGATTTATAGATCAGCATTAACACCTATTTTCCCAGAGATACAAGAAACAATTGGTAGCTATACGAACACACAAATGGGATTAATTTCTAGTTGTTATTTCTTTGGTTATACAGGAATGCAAATTCCAGCTGGTATTTTAGTAGATAAACTAGGTAAAAAGAAAGTCTTAATTCCTGGTTTCATCTTATTTGGAATTGCTGCAGCTATGATTTCAATGGCACAAAGTATTAGTATGATTTACATTGCAAGTGTGTTAGCGGGTATTGGTTGTGGTTCTTACTACGGATCAGCCTACTCACTATCTTCAGGAAGTATTCCAGAAGAAAAACGTGGATTGTCTACAGCTATTATTAATAGTGGTTCTGCTGTTGGTATGGGACTTGGTTTGATTGGTTCAAGTTTAATCGTTAAACAAATCGGTATGCCTTGGCAAACAATGATGTATATCTGTATTGTAGCAATCATTGCTATGTTAATTATTTTTATGGTGGTTATTAAACCAGAAGAAGAAACTTCAGCAACTGAAGTAGTAGAAACAAAAGAAAAATCAGTTCCTCAAGAAAAAGCCAAATTGGATGTTAAAAAATTATTTAGCTTAAGAATGATTACTGCTTACTTATTATATTTTGGTACTTGTTATGGTTATTACATGGTTGTAACGTGGTTACCTTCATTCTTACAAGAAGAAAGAGGATTTGAAGGGTTAGCAATAGGATTTTCTTCAGCACTAGTAGCTTTCTCAGCTATTCCTGGCGCTTTATTCTTTAGTCGATTATCAGATAAATACCGTAATAAAAAAATCACTTTTATTTTTGGTTTAGAGATTGCAGCTGCTTTGATGTTGTTACTAACAGTGTTAGCACCAAGCTCAGGTATTTTATTAGTGGCCTTAATTCTTTATGGGTTATTAGGAAAATTAGCAGTTGAGCCAATCATTATTTCTTATATTGCTGATTCAGCTTCTAAAGATAATTACGGAACAACGTTTGGTGTATTTAACTTCTTTGGTATGAGTTCATCAGTTATTGCACCAGCATTAACAGGTTTTATCTCTGATAATACAGGATCAAAAATTATGGGATTCTATATTTCAGCAATTGTATTAGTCATTACGACAATTTCATTTGTTGTAGTAAATAGAAGTAAAAAAGCAGCATAGGAAAATATTTAGGAGGATTTAACAATGGGATATCGTACAAATGAATTAGGTTATCCAAATGACCTATTAGCATCAAGATCAATCGTAGAAAGAGGTAATTTTGCTTTGATTCCACCTCAAGGTCTGGTGAAAAATGCGATACCAAATTTTGACAACTGTGAAATGACAATTTTAGCAACGCCAAAATTAGGTGCCGCTTTTGTTGATTACTTATGTCGTGTTTTACCAAATGGTGGAAACAAAAAAGGATTTGGCGGAAATGGAATTGAAACATTTATCTATTGTTTAGAAGGTGAGTTAACAGTCACAATCGGTAGTGAAACCCATGAATTGACATCAGGTGGATATGCGTACTGTCCACCAACTGAAAGCTTAAAATTTGAAAATAACTCAACTGAAAATACAGAAACTTTCCTTTATAAAAAACGTTACCAAGAAGTTGAAGGATATGCTCCTTATCCAGTTGTAGGCAATTCAAATGAAATCCCTTATCAAGATTATGAAGGAATGACAGATGTTGGGTTAAAAGATTTATTACCAACTGATTTAAACTTTGATATGAATTTCCATATCTTAAGCTTTGAAACAGGTGCATCTCACGGTTATATTGAAACTCATTACCAAGAGCATGGTGCGTTAATGTTGAATGGTGAAGGTATGTATAATCTTGATAATAACTGGATGCCTGTTAAAAAAGGAGACTATATATTTATGGGTGCATATAACTTACAAGCTGGCTATTCAGTTGGAAGAAAAGGCGCGCTTACTTACCTTTATTCTAAAGATTGTAACAGAGATGTTGAACTATAAAAGATTAGAGGGAACTTAAAATGACTGAAGAATTAGTGTATTTACCAAAAGAGGAGTTAAAAGAATTAATGCAAACTAAGCTTGAAAAAGCTGGTTTGCAGGTAACTCATGCAAAAGAAGTGGCGAATCATTTAACTTATGCAGACTTAAGAGGAGTACATTCTCACGGTGCAGTTCGTGTGGAATACTATTCTGAGCGTATTGCTAAGGGTGGAACAACGATAAACCCTGATTTTAAATTTGAAAAAACTGGATCAAGTACAGGTGTTTTTCATGCTGACAATGCGATTGGGCATGTAGCAGCTAAAGAGGCACTTAATTACGGAATGGAAATGGCGAAAGAAACAGGCGTTGGGATTGTTGGTGTTTCTAAAATGGGACATAGCGGTATGCTTTCTTATTACGTTGATATTGCGGCTCAAAATGATTTAGTGGCATTAGCAGTGTGTCAATCAGACCCAATGGCAGTTCCATTTGGTGGAACTGAACCATTTTTTGGCACTAATCCAATTGCTTTTAGTGCACCAACCAATGATGAACGTCCGATTATTTTTGATATGGCTACAACGGTTCAAGCGTGGGGAAAAATTTTAGATGCTCGTAGTAAAAATCTGCCTATTCCAAATACATGGGCAGTAGATAGAAATGGTGAAGCAACAACAGATGCCAATCAAGTGAATGGCCTGCTACCAATTTCAGGACCAAAAGGATACGGATTAATGATGATGGTAGATGTTTTATCAGGCTCTTTACTAGGCTTACCATTTGGGAAACATGTGAGTTCGATGTATTCTGATTTATCAACTGGTCGTAACTTAGGTCAATTGTTTATCTTAATCAACCCAAGTTACTTCACAGATTTAGGAACGTTTAAAGACAACTTATCATTAATGATTAAAGAATTACATGAGAACAAACCTGCGACTGGTTTTGAACAAGTTTATTACCCAGGTGAGTTATCAGAAATTAAACAAGCAGAAAACGAAACAAATGGCATACCTGTTGCACAAAGTATTTATGACTATTTATTAAGTGATGACGTTCATTATAATAGGTACGATCATTCAGATGCCTTTGCTGAAAAATAATCATTTAGTTATGTTGAGCTTTTATTAATAATAATCTTAAACCGATTTGCAACTGAAGAACTTCCTCAGGATTATTTAGATCAATGTCGGCTAATTGAATCATTTTTTCAATGCGATAATGAACAGTTTTTTTATGGATAAAAAGGGTATCCGCCACTTTTTTATAACTTTGATTAAAATCAAAAAATAATTTTAAAGTCTCAAGCCAAAGAGGATAATTTTCTACAATGATTTTTAAGGAAGTCGGTATGTAATCATTGTAGGAAGCATCTTCAACAAGATGAGAGAATATGCGGTATAGTCCAAGGTCTTCAAAAGTTAAGGCAAAATGAGTCCCAATAAATAGTTCAGCTTGTTGAATAATTTGCAGAGCTTTTTTAGCCTCATGATGTAGTTCCTCTAAGGTTGATTCTTCGCTAATACCAACCTGAAATAACACATTATTGTCATGAAGCTGTTGATGTATGGATTCTAAAGACTGAATTAATTTAGGTAGTTTAGTAGTTGAGACTTCTTTTTGGCTAATTAAAAACAGAACGCGATTATTTCTAACACGGTAAATAACTGAAGGATAAAGTTTTTTGATTTGTCCCATAATTTGCTTACCAACAAAAACTTCATTTTTTGGAGTTAAAGATTGAGTGTTAGCCGTATCTGTATCAAAGCGCCAAACAACTACTCGATACCTAAGTCTATTATCTATTTTTAGAAAATCAGTTAACTCTCGAAGTTCATCAGTAGAATTAAATTTTCCATAAATCAAATCATCGAAGACATCATTAATTAAGTTCATCTTAGCTTGTTTAATGCTATTTTCCTTCAATATTTCAAGTTTAATAATTAAAGTTGAATTTTCGATAACCATCAAATCCATTTCATCGACTGGTTTATCCAGCTCATGAATAATGAGGAAACACTTTTTGTGAGAATCTGTTTCGATTGGAATAACTAATTGAGTGGTAGAAAATGAAAAGTTACTCAAAGGATAAAAAACCAATTGCCGATTGTATTCAAAGTTAAAGTCAGACTTATTATTTTCAAGTAATTTGATGACATCAAAATCTCGATAGCTTTCATTAGTTATGAGATGCTCCTCACCAACAATTAAACTGATTGGCTTTTTAACAAGTTGATGGAGTTTTGAAATGGAGTTACTTAAACCAGCTTGTTCTGGGTTTAAAGCTAAGGTCATCATCTCTAAATGAACATTTCGGTAATGATCTAGTAAGGCAACTTTTTGGTTAAATAAATGTTGCATGACGTTAATCATAACGGATTCATAGGAAACTGAATCAGGAATTTGAATGATAGGAAAACCCATTAAATTAGCGCCTTCTAAGATCCCTTTAGGAATGTGATCAATGAAACGATTGATTTTAATGATTAATCCACTAACTTTTATTTCATGAAGTTCTTTAATAAAATTGATTTGTTCTGTTTCACTAAAGTTTTGAATGGTGTACAAACTACTTAACAAAAGTTGTCCTTTCTTAGCCCAATGTTTGACGTCGGGTGCTTCAAGAACCATGACATTGGAAATTTCAATCTGACTATTGATGTCTCCAGTAATGAGTTTAGCTTCACTTAAAGAAGGCAATGTTAAAAGATTTTTTAGTGATATGGACATGTGAACTCCTTTTACGATGTATTTTTCTTTGTACAATCATAATACTAATTCGTGAAAAAGTCTAAATATAAATTTTATCCCCTGGAGATAAGAAAACGCTTTTAAATTTATCTCTTTAGCGCGATGCTATTTTTCGTAAGTGGTATTAATATAAGGGTGTTCTTATATTATTATTTTTGAAAAGGGGAAAAAACGATGAACAGTAAAGTTAGAAAATTATTACTATTTCTATCTGGGTTAGGTTTATTTTTATTATCAGCACAACAAGTATTTGCAGCAGGAATTGAGGTTGAAAAAACACCGACAGGATTTTTTGCAATCTTAACATTAATTCCGTTAATTGTTGTATTAGTTTTATTATTCTTAAAGGTTGATATGGTTATTGCCGGTCTTGCCGGTGGTGTATTAGCTATGATAATTGGTGGAATTGGATTAGCAGATGCCAATGCACAACTTTTAGAGACAATTCCAAGTATGTTAACAATCACAGTACCAATTATTAATTCAGCGATTGCCATGGCAGTGTTTAAATCAGGTGGTTATACAGCTGCATTAACACTAGCTAAAAGAGGAACAAAAGGCAAAGTTGAATATGTAGCAGCCTTTATTGTTATTTTACTTGCAGCAGCAACGTATATGTCTGGAATTGGTGGCGGAAGTGCCATGGTTATTGCACCTCTTGCTTTTGCAGCAGTTGGGGCAGTGCCAGAATTAATCGCAGCTATGTCGATTGCAGCAGCTGTGTCATTTACAACATCACCAGCGTCACTTGAATCAAGTATTGTTTCAAAATTAGGTGGAGTGTCTGTAGCTGATTATGTATCAACTATGCGCCCGTTTTGGTTAGTATTCCTTGGGTTAGCTATTCTATTGGCTTTCTTTGGAACTAAGAGAAGAAACTTAGGTTTTAAAGAAGATGCTAATAACGAATTTGATACTTATAGCAATTCAAAATTATTTAAAATGACTTTACCAGCTATCTTCTTATTATTCGCCGTTATTTTTGGCCCATTAGTTAATGATTTAGTAGGTTATGCGATTTTTACACCATTATTCTATATGGTTGTAACGATTGCCTTAATTTTCTTATGTACGCCATTTGGTATGAACCAATCAGTAGAAGCAATGATTGATGGTTCAACATACATCTTAACAAGATTATTCCAAGTAGGAATTTTCCTAGCATTCATTAATGTGATTGCTGCAACAGGAACATTCTCAGTTATTGCAAGTTTAGCCAATGCAGCACCAACAGCTATTGTTGTCCCAGTTGCCGTGTTAACAGGTATACTAATTGGTATTCCAGCAGGTGCTTATGTAGGATCTGTTTTAACCTTAGTATTACCAGTAGCCGTTTCACTTGGCTTTAGCCCAGTTGCTTTGGGATTTGTAACGATTGGAGTAGGTTTAGGAAGTCAAATGAGTTTTGTAAATATTACGATGCAAGCTTTATCATCAGGTTTCCAAACACCTATTTTAGATGTTGTTAAAGGAAACATGAAGTGGGTAAGTATTGCATCAGGAATTTTACTAATTATTTCATTAATTTTTGGATAAAAAATAGTATCGACTATATAGGAGGAATTTGAAATGAGTATTCTATTAAAAAACGTGAGATTAGCTAATGAAGAAGAGTTAAAAGATGTTGCTATTAATGAAGGAACAATTGTTGAGATTTCAAACACTGTAGAAGGTACTTTTGACAAAGTGATTGAAGGAAATGGGAATGTTTTAATTCCAGGACTTGTAGAAAGTCACATTCATTTAGATAAAGCATTAATTGCTTCAAGAAAACCAAACCAATCAGGCACGTTACAAGAAGCTATTAAAGTAACGGCTGAGTTAAAACCAACATTTACAGAAGAAGATATTTATACACGTGCTAAAACTACTTTAGATATGATTATTCCTAGAGGAGTTACAGCTATCAGAACGCATGCAGAGTTTGATCCAGCTCAAGGATTTACTGGATTTAACACTATTATGAAATTAAAAGAAGAATACAAAGATTTAGTAGATATTCAAGTGGTTGCTTTCCCGCAAGAAGGTATTTTTAAAGCACCTGGAACGGAAGCAATGATGTATGAAGCAATGGATATGGGAGCAGATGTTGTTGGAGGTATTCCTTATAACGATGCACCAGCTAATGATCACATTGATTTAATATTTGAAATTGCTAAAAAATATAATAAAGATATCGATTTACATCAAGATTTTGCTGATGAAGCGACTAATATGTCGATTGAATATTTATGTCAAAAAACGATTGCAGAAGGCTATCAAGGCCGTGTATCAGTAGGCCATTTAACAGCTTTACATGCTTTAACACCAGAAGAACTTGCGCCAATTATCAAATTAATGGCAGAAGCTCAAATTAGTGTGATGGCTTTACCTGCAACTGATTTACATTTAGGAGCAAGAAATGATACACATAATGTTCGTCGTGCAGTAACACCGATTCGTAAATTACGCGATGGCGGGGTTAATGTGTGTATTGCAACTAATAACATAAGAAATGCCTTCACACCATATGGTAACGGAGATATTATGCAAACAGCTATGTTAGCAATTCCAGTTGCTCATCTAGGTGGGGCAGATGATTTACCAACTGTATTACCAATGATTACTGAAAATCCAGCTAAAGCACTTAAATTAGAAGGTTACGGTATTGCAGTAGGGAATAAAGCTGATGTTGTTTTATTAGATACAAAAGATATCTTAAACAGTATTATCGATATTCCTGAACGATTAACTGTTATCAAAAACGGTAAAGTAACCGTGGAAAACAGTAAAACAACACGTATTTATAGATAAGGGGAGAGTTTTATGCTTCAAACAATAATAATGAAAAACAGTTATCAAGACTCTGTTGTTTTGATGCTTTTAACAAGTAAATTAAATCAGTTACCAGAAGTTGAAAGAGTATCTATTATGATGGGAACACCATCGAATATTGATATCTTTAAAGCAAGTGGTTTTGATACACCAGAACTCTCTGAAGCAACAAGTAATGACATGGTTGTGATGCTTGAAGTATCATCTGAGGATGACAAAGATAAAGTGTTAAAAATGATTGATGAAGAATTAAGCAGCACCAACGATGGTGGAGGAGCTGTAGAAGAGAAAATCAATTCATGGGAAAAAGCTATGAAAAAAGCCCCAGATGCTAACGTTGCATTAATCTCTATTCCAGGAGAGTATGCAGCTCTTGAAATTGAAAAAGCGATTGATAATGGTTTACATGCTTTTGTTTTTAGCGATAATGTACCTATTGATGAAGAAGCTCGTTTAAAACAAAAAGCACATGATAAAGGTTTATTAGTAATGGGACCAGACTGTGGAACAGGTGTTATTCATGGATTACCATTAGCTTTCACAAATAATAACCGAAAAGGTCGTATTGGTGTCATTGGCGCTTCTGGAACAGGGATCCAAGAAGTAACAACATTAATTCACCGTTATGGTCAAGGTGTAACGAACGCTATTGGAACAGGTGGACGTGATTTATCTACAGATGTTGGAGCTGTGTCAATGATTGATAGTATTGTAGCATTAAATAATGATGCTGATACAGATGTGATTATTGTTATCTCTAAACCACCTGCAAAAGAAATAGAAGCACGTGTTTTAAATGTCCTTCGAAAAATTGAAAAACCAGTTGTAACGTTGTTCTTAGGTTCTAAACCAACACAACATGAAGAAGGATTATATCATGCTTACACATTAGAAGAAGCAGCACAACTTGGAACTAAATTAATGAATAAAGAAGAAGTTGTTTATTCACCAGCGCCAGCTAAAAAAGTTGCTCCAAGTAATACTAAAGGAATTAAGGGATATTACTCAGGTGGAACACTTGCTTATGAAGCAGCTTTCTTATTAAGTGATGCTTTAGGATTATCAAAAGAAAACACTCCAGAAGGTTATACATTAAAATCTGAAAGTCATGAAGTAATTGATTTAGGAGATGATATGTATACAAAAGGAAAACCTCATCCAATGATTGATCCAGAAATTCGTATTGATAAAATTAAATCTGTTGTGAATCAACCAGAAACGGCTGTTGTGGTGTTCGATGTAGTTCTTGGATACGGTGCTCATGAGGACATGGCGAGTGCTTTAAAACCTGCTATTGTTGAAGCAAAAGAAAAGACAGATGTCACTTTTGTAGCAGTAGTTGTGGGAACTGATGAAGACCGTCAAAATATGGCCGAGCAAATCGCTATTTTAGAAGAAATTGGTGTCATTGTTTGCGAAAATAACGTACAAGCTTTACAAACAGCTTTAGCAGTTGTAGGTAGTGAATTAACTTTTGCACCTAAAGAAGTAGTTGCTAAGGAAGTAAGTACTTTAGAGGTGTTACCAGAAGTATCATCAAGCTTAGCTGAATTAATCGCTGAAACACCAAGAATTATCAACATTGGTTTACAAAGCTTTACAGATTCAATCATTGACAACAAAGGTGAGGTAGTTCATTTTGAATGGCGTCCATCTGCTGGAGGAAATGTAGAATTACAAAAAGTATTATACTTCTTAAACCAATACGAGTTTGACGCTAAATAGGGGGAAATAAAAAATGAGTTTTAAAACAATTGAAGATGCTAACCAAGCAGTCATCGATAAAGTAATCCAATCAGCACCATTTTTATTAGATGTTGTGCCAGCTAAATCTGTGATTCCAGATTTAAATAAAAAAATGTTACTACATGCTGGACCTCCTATTAAATGGGAAGATATGACAGATCCTATGCAAGGTTCTTGTGTTGGAGCCGTTCTTTTTGAAGAGTGGGCAGACAATGAAGAGGATGCTAGAAAGATGTTACAAAATGGTGAGGTTGAATTTTCACCATGTCATCACCATAATGCCGTAGGACCAATGGGTGGAATTACATCAGCTAACATGCCAGTTTTTGTAGTTGAAAATAAAACTGAAGGTAATACAGCCTATTGTACAATGAATGAAGGAATCGGAGCTGTTCTACGTTTTGGTGCTTACTCTGAGGAAGTTGTTAATCGCTTGCGTTGGATGAGAGATACATTGGGTCCAGTTTTAAGCAAAGCATTACAACAAATGGAAGATGGTTTAAACGTCAATGTTTTAGTGGCTAAAGCAATTGCTATGGGAGATGAATTCCATCAACGTAATATTGCAGCTTCTCTTGCTTTTTATAAAGAAGTGGGACCAATTATTACAACTTTAGATATTTCTGAAAAAGAAAAACAAGAAGTTTCGACTTTCTTAGCTGATACAGATCAATTTTTCTTAAACATTATGATGGCAAGTACAAAAGCTGTTATGGACGGAGCTAGAACAATTGAAGAAGGTACTATTGTAACAGCTATGTGTCGTAACGGAAAAGATTTTGGTATCCGTATTAGTGGTATGGGAGATGAATGGTTTACAGGTCCTGTAAACACACCTCAAGGATTATACTTTGCTGGTTATAGTGGAGAAGATGCTAATACAGATATTGGGGATTCAGCTATTACTGAAACATTTGGTGTTGGTGGAATGGCAATGATCGCTGCTCCTGCTGTAACACGTTTTGTTGGTTCAGGTGGCTTTTATGATGCCTTAAACACATCAAATGACATGTCAGAAATCTGTATGAGTCAAAATCCTAACTTCCCAGTACCAACTTGGGATTTCAGAGGAATCTGTTTAGGAATTGATGCTAGACTTGTAGTTGAAAAAGGAATTACACCAGTTATCAACACAGGAATCGCACATAAAAAAGCTGGAATTGGACAAATTGGTGCAGGAACAGTAAATCCACCAATTTCATGTTTTGAAAAAGCAATCGCAGCATATGCAAAAAAATTAGGAATGTAAAAAATCAGAGGTTGTGACAGAAGCTACTTCTGTTACACCGTTTAATTTTGAAAATGGGGACTGTAACATATCGTATGTTACAGCCCCTTATATTTTAAAAGAAAAATAAAAGCATGTTATGTTTAATTAAGGGAGAATAAAACAATGAAACAACGCGTCGTTTTAGCTTTAGGTGGGAACGCTATTCTACAACCAGGACAGGTAGGAACTTTTGAAAATCAGAAAGCAAACATTGAAACAAGTGCCGATAGCATTTCCAAAATTATTAAAGCAGGGCATGAACTAGTTATTGTTCATGGAAATGGCCCTCAAGTTGGTCAAATTTTACGCCAAAATGAGTTAGCTAAAGAAGAAGTACCTGTACAACCACTACCTATTTGTAGTGCAGAATCACAAGGTTTCATTGGATATATGCTTCAAGAATCACTTAAAAATAGATTGCCAGAAAAACAAGTTGCTACCATTTTAACGATGACAGAAGTTGATATAAAAGATGCGGCTTTTGAAAATCCAACAAAGCCAATTGGTTCTTTTTATACAGAAGAAGAAAGTCAAACATTAGCTGAAGAAAAAGGTTGGACAATGGGCGAAGATGCAGGCCGTGGTTACCGCCGATTAGTTGCTTCACCTACACCAAAAGCAATTGTTGAAGTTGATGTGATAAAAACAATGCTTGAAAATGATATTGTTGTTGTTTCAACTGGTGGTGGTGGTATTCCAGTTGTTAAAACAGAAACAGGTCAACTTGAGGGTGTATCAGCTGTTATTGATAAAGATTCTTCAGCTTTAAGATTATCTAAAGATGTGGAATCAGATGTTTTAATGATTTTGACGGATGTTCCAAATGTTTATATTAATTATGGAAAAGAGAATCAAGAAAAATTAGAAACTATTAGTATCGAAAAAGCTGAAGAGTATTATGCAGCAGGTCATTTTTCAGATGGTAGTATGGGGCCGAAGATGGCAGCTTGTATTGAGTTTGCTAAATTAGGAAAAACAGCTATTATCTGCGCACTATCAGATGCAGTAGAAGCTCTAGATGGCAAAGCTGGAACAAGAGTTGTCGGTTAATTTTAAATAGAGAATTTGAGTCATGATAGTTTATTCATGATTCAGATTCTTTTTTATTGTTATTAAATGCATATGATTTTTAGACAAAAAGATATGTTTAATGACTTAATATCAAAAATAACAACGATTATAATGAGAATGGACAAATAGGAGAGGGAGGTAAATTTTTTTAATTGTTATTGGTAGCGATTACAAAAGGAGGGTAAATATGAAACAAAGTAAAAAGATTGATGTAGTGACAAAAATTGGTGTTACCTTGGTATGTGCAACGGTGTTACTTGGAGGTGGAACAAGCGTTTTAGCAGGGGATACATGGCCTGCAAGAGATGAAGCGGCAATAGGAAAAGCGCAACCTCACTTTAGTGGTTATCGTGTTAGAGATATTGAGAAATGGGAGTCAGAAACTGATCCCTATTCACATATGATGAAAGCACAGGTCCCACTTCAGAAACGAAATACGCCATTTAGAGAAACACAGGCAAACCCTGAGTTAACAAGTCCAGTTGAAACCATGCTAATGCAAGGGGATTATGGTAATTCGTTTATGGAAAGTACTATTTATAATAACGATTATGGTAATTTAGCATTTAATTTTTGGCAGTACACAGATTTATTTAGTCCTTGGCATGGTGCCGCTACAATTGGTACACCGTCGTCTTTATATGATCCTGCTACAAGTGATTGGAGAAAGCGTGGATTTGAATTTGGTATTGTAAATATTCCAAATCAGGCGTATATAAATGCTGCTCATAAAAATGGAGTTAAGGCAATTGCTTGTGTTTATTTTGATCCTTATTTTAGACCTGGTCAAACTAAAAAAGAAATGTTTGAAAAAGATGCTAACGGTGAATACATTATCGCTCAAAAATTAGTTGAGTTGGCAGATCATTATGGAATTGACGGTTATTTCTTGAACGATGAAGAAAGTGGCGCAGACGAATTTAAAGAATTAATGACCTATTTAACAGGTAAAGGTTTGTACACACAATTTTATAATACAAATAGCTTTTTTGATCAATCAAAACGCTCTTATCTAAGGGATAGTCAAGGAAATCAAATTCACAATTCTGTTTTTGTTAACTACGGTTGGCCAAGTGCTCCAGATAGATTATTAAGCCAAATCGAAGAAGGTAAAAAAGAAGGATTTGATCCTTACAAAGAAGCGTTTATCGGCGTGGAGGCTTTGCAAGCCGGATTTAAAGGTGGCCATCCAACTTCTGCAGTAGAGAAATTGTACTTAAAAGATAGTAAAAATCCGATGGCTAGTATTGCGTTATTTACACCAAGTGATTACTACCAAAGAGAATTAGACACAGATTTAAAAAAAGAAGGTGATGAGGGACAATTTCCGCTTCATCAACAAGAAGAATATCAATGGATGATTGCTAATCGAGAAAGAATGTATTTTTCAGGTGTCCATGATGATCCTAGAAATACTGGTCGCAAACCAGGAGCTAGCAGAGCAGAAGTTGGGGTTAAAGATGCTTCTAAATGGGCTGGCGTAGCAGACTTTAAAGCTGAAAACTCAGTTATTAGAGGAAGTAAGTTTTATTCAACGTTTAATATCGGTAAAGGAATGGCTTATTACAACAAAGGAAAACTCACAAATGAGAGTCAATGGTCTAATTTAAATGATCAAGATATTTTACCAACATGGCAGTGGTGGGTTGAAGCGGAGGAAAATAGATTAAAAGTTGATTTTGACTTTGGAGAAAAGGAACAAAGAAAAAATACTGATCGTGTGACTCAAGAAACATTATACAGTCAAGTAGGGGCTTATCATGGTGGCAGTTCCCTAGTGACTTATGGAGACATTTCTTCAGAAAATACGATTCGACTATTTAAAACGGCACTCGATATTGAAAAAGCAACAACAATGAGCTTTACAGCTAAAACACCAAAAGTTTCAGAGGTTTCTGTTTCAGTAGGATTAATTTTTGAAGATCAACCAGAAAAGATTGAGAAAATAGCTATTCCAACGAATGAGTCAACAAATTGGGAAACGAAAACTATTTCACTTGAAAAATATGCTGGAAAGAAATTAGCAACAATTGCAATGGTATTTGATGGGAATGAAAAAAATTATCAATATAATCTAGGTGAAATTAGTTATAGTAATGAAGAAACAGTACCGGAAGCACCAAAAGATGTGACAATTAATCAAATTTATGAAACAAATGAAGCTAACATTAGTTGGCAACTAGACTCTTATGAGGCAGTTGATAAGTACCGTATTTATTCCATTGATAAAGAAGGGAATAGACATAGTTTAGGAAGTATATTTGGAAGCGATTACTATATTAAAGACACTTTAAGTTTAGGTAATGATGCAAGTATTGAAGTTTCAGCGATTGGTAAAGATGGTAAGGAAAGTAAAGCGACAACAGTTCAGCTAGCTCATAGCCAGATGGTTTCGAATCTTACTGTAGCAGAAGAGATGACAACAACAAATCTATACTCTCAGGCAAAAGAAGCAGGAAAAGTACATGTTTCGTGGGAATCGCCAAAAGCTTTTACTCCTGATGCCTTTGAAGTAACTGTTCAACCATTAAATACAACTGGTGATCAAGGAAATCCATTCCATTTAACTGTTGAAGGTAATCAGAATGAAGCTGTTATTGAAACAGGATTAACAGAAGGCCTAGAGTATGATTTAACAGTTCAAAGTGTTAAAGATGGAAATGTCTTACCAGGAATAAGTTACCGAGGCAAATTACACGACTCTATTGCAGAAAATATTTCTTTAGCAGATATTAAACTCTCTAAAGATGGAAATGGCATTGTCTTACGTTCACCTTTAACTCAAGATTGGCGTCATGTACGGGTGAAATCTAGTGATAAGGTAGTAAGAGCATTAGAACGTGGTGTGACACAAAATTATGATAATGTTATCAAGTTTGGAACAGCTAATGATAAATTAATCCCTCTTCGAATTGAACTAGAAGATTATGCTGGCAATGTTTCAAAAGAGTTAGTTATTGGAAAAAATAATGAGAATCAATTAGTTGAGTTAGTTAGTTTACAAGGCTCAAAATTAGAAGAGTTAATAAATCAATCAAAAGAACTTCTTTCTGAAGACAAATTTACTAAAGAGAGCGCAGAGAAATTACAATCTGTTTTCGATGCTGTTAACAGCAAGGTGGAAACTGGCTACTTAATTGAATCTGAAATGAATGTATTAGAGCAAGAAATAATGAAAGCTATAGAAGAATTAGTAGAAAAAATTTATCCAGAAAGCATTAAAACTGGATTAAATAGTTTAACGGTTCTTAAAGTAGGGGATGAAATACCGATTGATATTAGCTTTTCACCAGAGGAAACAAATGTTAGAGATGTCAATTACACCATTCAAAAAGAAAGTATTGTGAGCATTGAAGAGAATCGATTGATAGCTTTAGAAGTTGGTATGACCAGAGTTACAGTTGAAACAAGTAATGGCAAAAAAGAAAATATAACGATTCGAGTTACACCTTAATAAGGGAGGAAGCTAAAATGACTATCAAGAATGTAATTTACTGTATTTTAGCTTCCTTTTTGTTTATTTTTTCGTGTGGGGCAGTTAGTTATGGGATATCTTCTTACTTTGTTAAAGAAATCCAAGTCGAGTTTGAATTGAATTTGATTGAAGTCTATATAGATGAAAGTGAAGAAGAGTTAATAGAAACAACGATAATGTCTACTGACACAATGGATGACGAAATAGAGAAAACTGATGATGGGGTTGAGCTGAATGAAGAAGAAAGAAATGACCTATAGAGAAAAAATAATGAGAAGTCTTTCAATGATATTTTTTGTTTTCTTAGTTGTCATTATTAGTATCTCTATAAGCATACGATTAAATTTAGTGAATTCATTTTTTGGATATCAACCTTGGTTAGTAAAAACTCAGAGTATGAAACCCGCTCTACAACCTGGTGATTTGATTATTTCTTCAGTAGTCAAAAAAGACAATATTCAGTTAGATGATATTGTTGTTTTTAAAACAGAAGATGACACAATCTTGACTCATCGAATTATTTCAAAAAAGGGAAATGAATATATTACTAAAGGAGATGCTAATAATATAAATGACAGAGGAATTCTTACAGAGGACAGAATCATCGGAAAACAAATGGTAAGGATTCCATTTATTGGTAAGCTAATCGTGTTTACGCAATCAATCGCAGGTGTAGTATTTCTTATTATTGGTTGGTTATTTATATTCTTCTCTAAAAAATTAATAACTTTACTAAAAAATCAGGAGGAATAATAATATGGAAAAGAAAAATTTTTTTAATCGAAAAAATAAAATTATTTTATCACTCATCGCATTGGTAACATTAGCGATTGGAGGAACGTTTGCTTGGTGGATTGCTAATAAAAAAGTTGAGCAAACCGTTCAAATGGGAGAGCTTGATTTTACAGCAGATTTTCCAGAATTATCCTTAAATGGATTATATGAACCAGGACTTCAGCCGATTAAGTTCAATGGTGTTATTAAAAATACAGGAAATCTTTCAATCGCTATTAAAATAGAAAATGATTCTCAATTGAAGTTTATTTATCAAAGTGATGACAAAGTTTCAATTCCTGAAAATGAACAAAAGTTCGAAGATGATAGTGAAAATTTAGTTGCTTTAAGCTTTGAACCTAAAGATGGAGATTATTATAGTAACGCTGATGCTTACTGGTTCACTGACATAACTAATCCTGATACTAGAATTCTTTTATTAGAGCCTAAAGGAACTATTGAGGTAACGAATCAAGCTGTTTTATCCAATCAAATGAGTAATCGTTATCAAGGAGCAACAATCAAGATTGGTGCTAATCTTAAAGGGACGCAAGTATTAAATGGCGCATTGTCAGAAGTATTCAATGTGAAGGAAGAAAATATGGTACCACTGGAAAATACTTCAAATATGAAAATTCAAGCCCGCTCTTTTAGTGCAGTAAAATCACAAGATAGTGAGAGAGCTACAAAGAGACTACAAGAGTTATTACAAAGAGGAAGTAACTAATTATGCTCTTACCTATAATCTGTTGACAAAAAGCAATGATTTTTGAGTTATCTCAACCTTCCTTTATTCATATAATAAGAGTATAGAAATGAAAGAGATTTCTTAGGAGGAGGGGAATAAATGACTCGCTTAAAACGCTTGCAACAGAATAAGACACTACTATTAATGTCTATTCCTGGAATGATTTGGTTAATAGTCTTTTTCTATATTCCAGTACTAGGTAATGTGGTGGCATTTAAAAATTTCAAAATATCTGAGGGCGGATTTATCAAAAGTTTAATGGACAGCCCGTGGGTGGGGTTAAAAAACTTTGAATTTTTATTTAGTTCATCTAATGCTTACATTATAACGAGAAACACTGTTTTGTATAATGTTGCTTTTATTATTTTGAACTTATTAATGGCTGTTTGTTTTGCTGTAATATTAAGTCAATTACGATCAAGACGAACGATTAAAGTCATTCAAACGTCAATGTTATTACCTTATTTTTTATCTTGGGTAATTATTAGTTATTTTGTTTATTCTTTTTTAAGTCCTGAAAAAGGATTGTTTAATGCAATGATATTGTCAAATGGTGGGGAACCAATTAGTTGGTATAATGAGCCTAAATACTGGCCATTCATCCTTATCTTTATGGGAGTCTGGAAAGGGATTGGATACAACAGTATTATCTACTTTGCTTCTATTATGGGGATTGATACAACTTACTATGAGGCAGCTGAAGTTGATGGTGCGAGTAAATGGCAACAAATTATTCATGTAACTATTCCGCAATTAATTCCATTAATGACTATTTTAACGATACTTGCTGTAGGTAATATCTTTAGAGCTGACTTTGGTTTATTCTATCAATTACCAAAAGATTCAGGAACTCTATATGATGTAACGAACGTTTTAGATACTTATGTGTATCGTGGTTTAACAAGCAGTGGTGATATCGGTATGGCAGCAGCAGCTGGGCTTTATCAGTCTGTTGTCGGATGTATTTGTTTAATTGGAACCAACTTGCTTGTACGTAAATATGATGAAAACTCAGCATTATTCTAAGAAAGGGGAAAACCATGAGAAAAAAATCTAAAATCGATTCAGTAAACGTTAAAGGTTTTAATAAAAAATCGAATATTTTCTTTACACTTTTAATGATTATTGTAGCAATAGCATGTGTCTTCCCATTTGTTTTTGTGATCATTATTTCATTTACAAGCGAGCAATCAATTAGTTTGAATGGTTATCGTTTAATTCCATCTGAATGGAGTTTAGAAGGATATAAGTATCTTTACGAAATGAAAGAGCAAATTCTACAGGCTTTATTTATTACGGTATTTGTAACAGTTGTGGGAACTGTTGTGAATGTGACATTTACGTCAACGTATGCTTACGCTATTTCAAGAAATAATTTTGCTTATAAAAAATTCTTTACAATGTTTGCTCTTGCTTCTATGTTATTTAGTGCAGGGATGGTTCCTAGTTATATTGTTATGAATAATATGCTAGGTTTAAAAGACACGATATGGGCATTGATATTACCTTTAGCTTTATCACCGTTTAATATTATAGTGATGAGAACTTTTTATCGAAGATCCGTTCCAGATGCCATAATTGAGGCAGCTAAAATAGATGGAGCGAGTGATTTGAGGACCTTTATTCAGATTGTTTTACCATTATCGATTCCTGGTATTGCAACCATTAGTTTGTTTGCAGCTTTAGCTTACTGGAATGATTGGTTTAATGCGTTACTTTATATTCAAAGTGATAATTTAGTTCCGTTACAATACTTATTAATGAAAATTCAAGCAAATATTGATTTTATGATGCAAAATACTTCGTTAGGTGCTCAAGTTACAGGAAACATGGTGATTCCTAAAGAAGCAACTCGAATGGCAATGGTTGTTATTGCCACAGTACCAATTGCTGCCTCTTATCCGTTCTTCCAAAAATATTTTGTTGGCGGATTAACCATTGGTGGCGTTAAAGAATAGTTATTAAGCCAAGGTACTAATATATTTTTAGTACCTTGGAATAAATAAAAACATATTGGAGGGAATAGACGTGAAAAAAACGTTTAAAAAAGTTTTGTTAGCAAGTACAGTTTTAGCTGTAACAGCAGGTTTAGCAGCTTGTGGTAACTTAACAGGTGACCAACAAAAAGCTAAAAGTAAGGACAAAAGTGGTGATGATACAACAACACTTTTAATGTACCGAGTTGGAGAAAAACCAACAAATTATGATGAGTTGATGACTGAAGTCAACAAAACAATGAAAGAAAAAATTGGGGCAGAGTTAAATATCCAATATATTGGTTGGGGAGATTACGGAAAAAAAATGTCAGTAATCACATCATCTGGTGAAGATTATGATATTGCTTTTGCTGATAGTTATGTTAATACAGCTCAAAAAGGAGCTTACAAAGATTTAACTGAATTAGCACCAAAATATGCTAAAGAAACATATGAAAACTTAGATCCAACTTACATTGAAGGTAATAAAGTGGATGGAAAACTTTATGCTATACCTGTAAATGCAAACGTTTTCGCTCAACAAGTAATGACATTTGATAAAGAATTGTTAGACAAATATGATTTAGACATTTCAGGAATTAAAACAATTGCAGATGCTGCTCCATTAATGGAAGTTATCAAAGAAAAAGAACCAAATGTGGTACCATTCCCAGCGTTTAAAGATATTCGCTTAGGTGATTTTGACTACGTATATGATGTAAACGTTCCTTTGGGAATCGACATTTCTGGAGACCAAAAGAAAATCGTTAATCCTTATGCAGACTCAAAACGCTTAATTCAAGACTTAAAAGATATGCACTTACTTTACTCTAAAAAATATGTTCATCAAGATGCAGCAACAAGTGATGAAATTTACCGTTTAGATGACAGAACATGGTTTGCTAGAACAGAAACACAAGGACCATTTGACTACGGTGATACTATTTTAACAAGAGCAGCAGGTCGTGAATTAGTTTCAGTCCCATTAACAACACCATTAAAAAACAATGCTCAAATGTTTGTAGCTAACTGGGTTGTTTCTAATACAAGTAAAAATGCTGAAAAAGCTTTAGAAGCAATCAACTTAATTAATACAGACAAAGATATTATGACAACAATGGTATTTGGATTAGAAGGCGAAGGATGGGAAAAAGTTGGTGAAGATCGCATGAAGACTTTACCAGGATATGATGCTAGTACAAAAGTTATTGGTGGAGCTTGGATGACAGGTGACAACAACAACTTATACTTAGACGAAAAAATTACTGATGAGATGGTTAAAGAACGTGAAGACAAAATTGCTGCTGCAGAAAGTTCTCCTTTATTAGGATTTAACTTTAACGCAGAAAACGTTAAAACTGAAATTTCAAATATTAGTAACGTAACAGCTCAATACAAAGCAGGTTTAAGTACTGGAACATTAGATCCAGAAGAAAAATTACCTGAGTTTAACAAAAAATTAGAAGATGCAGGTCTTAAAAAAGTTCAAGAAGAAATGCAAAAACAATTTGACGAATTTTTAAAGAATAAATAATTAATGTAAAAGGTAAAGGTCGCTTTTGACTTTACCTTTTACTTGTTTTTTTTAAGTATGTTAATATGAGAGTAGGAGGGGAATGGAATGGTTGAAAAGGGAGTAACTGAAGGAATGAATCGTTTTTATTTCCTCTTAAAAGCTAGTATGCTTTTTTGGGGACTTAGTTTAATGGGAGGCTTAATTTTTGGTATTGCTCCTGCGCTTTTAGCGTTGATGGATGTCATTGGAGAGGTTGATTGGGATTATAAGGAATTATCTTTTGCTAAAATGAAACCGTTATTTCGTGAAAATTTTAAAAGAGGCAATCAATTAATGTATTCATCACTTAGCATACTTATTTTTCTGTTTTTAAGTTTATACACTGCTAGCCAGATGACTGGTATGCTATTTTTAATGATTGACTTTTTATTAGTAGTTTTACTTATTATGGTAAGTGTTGCCAGTTTAATGGGATTTGTTGTGTCATCAAGGTACGAGATTTCTTTAAACAATTTAATTAAGTTGTCCTTAATTTTATTATTTAAGGAAATTAAAGCAAGTTTAGCAATCGTTGTTTTATTAGTGGTTTTAATTGTTATGACAATCAAGTTGCCAGCAATCACTTTCTTTGTTGGAAGTGGCATAATGGCTTATTTTTTAAATAACCTAGGAGAAAAAATTGAAAAAAGTTTAGTTTTAGAATAAAAGGGGAATGTAGCGTGAATATAAAAGGGAATTTGATGTATCGCTTATTAAAAATATATTCAATCGCTTTAATACTAATCATTACCTTGTTTGCTGTCGGGGTTAGCTTAGTTGTTGGTATTGAAAAAAAGAATCGTGCTGAAAGATTAAGTCATAATGCGTTAACCAGGATGACTTATTTTGTTGAAGAAAAACAAAGAAAAGTAAATGAATTAGCTAATAGTATTGCTGAGAGTGAACAATATTATCAAGGATTAACTAGTTATTTTTCAATGAATGATGCAGAGTACTTAGCTTACACATTAAAAAATAATTATGTCAGTAGTAATTTTACTAATATTATTGAGCAGGTGTCATTAGTTGATAAAGATATTGATTTTATTGCTGTTGATACTCAATTTTCTAAAGAGCGTTATCTATCTGATTCCAAAAGTTTATATGGGCGAAAAGTAGATAAATTTCCTAAAGGAGATAAGTTACTTCTTGATGCATCCATTAAACCTGCTGGCTGGAATTTTATAGGTAATGTTTATATTGGGATTAACAGAGAACCAATCGATGAGATGCTTCAGCAATTGTCTAGTGAATTTACAAGTGATATATTTTTAATTTCAGACAGGCATCAACTTGTTTATAGTAATTCAGAAGATATAGAGCTACAAGAACAGATTAACAGCCTTTTAAAAAAAGGGGAAGATGTATCGATGCAGCCCTTTACGAAGCAGTATTTCGTAACAGAAGCAGTCATTACGAACGAACATTATCATTTGATGTCATTTGTGAGTAAAGAAAAAGTGTCTGAGAATTCAAGGGCGTTTTTCACTATAATGGCATTAACAAGTCTAATAATAGATGCTATCCTTTTACTCTTACTTTATCGTTTGTTTAACGGTTACGTGTTTCAAGTTAACGATATTTTAGAAAGCATTAAAAAGGTTTCAGAAGGAGATCGAAGGATAAAAATCACTGAAGAGAATAAAAAGTCGGAATTAAAAGATATTTCAGTGGGTATTAATGAGATGATGGATAATCTGAATCAATTTATTAGAGATAATTATGAATTAGAGATTAAGCAAAAAGAAGCAGATTTTAGAGCTTTACAAGCACAAATAAACCCTCACTTTATGTATAACACACTTGAATATATCCGTATGTCAGCATTAAGTGAAGGCATGGAAGAGTTATCAGAAGTGGTTTTTGCCTTTGGCTCAATATTGAGAAATAATATCTCGAAAAGCAAGCTAATCACATTAGAAGATGAATTAAAATTTTTAGAACAATACGTTTATCTATATCAAATGAGATATCCAAAAAACATTGGGTATTCATTTCAAATTGAAGAACCACTTAGACAAATTGAGATTCCAAAATTCAGTTTGCAGCCTTTAATTGAAAACTATTTTGCTCATGGTATTGATTTTAGGCGAATTAATAACGCAATATCTGTATCAGTTTACAAAGAAAATAAAGAGTTAAAGATAGTGATAGCTGATAACGGAAAAGGCATGGATCAAGATCTTATGTTGAAAATTAACAATATTTGATTAATGACAAAGAATTTGAAACTGACTCCATTGGAATAAAAAACGTTAACGAACGCTTGAAAATTATTTTTGGTACTAATTATCAAATGACTTTCAAGGAAACTATTTATGGTGGCGTGACCGTTATTATTTCAATTGTACTGGACGAGGAGTGAAAAAGATGTGTAATGTTTTATTAGTTGACGATGAGTATATGATTATTAGTGGTATCACTTATCTAATACCTTGGGAAGAGTTAGGGTTAACGTTAATTGGAACGGCTTCAAATGGAGAAGAAGCATTAGAAATTATTATGAAGGAACAAGTAGATATTGTCATTTCTGATATTACGATGCCCATCATGACAGGATTAGAGTTTTTACGAGAGGCTAGAAAACGAGAAAAGGATTTTCAAATTATTTATTTGTCTGGTTATCAAGAATTTGAATATGCTAAAGAAGGTATGGCTTTAGGTGCGCTGAATTATTTGTTGAAGCCTGTCGATAAAAAGGAACTAATAAAGTCTTTAGAAACGGCAATTGAGAAAGTAAATGAGAGCCAAGACAAAGAACGGCTGCTTTACTTAACAAGACTAAAAACCTTAAAGCAGTTGCTTGTTGATGGAGAAAATGAAAAAGCAAAAACATTATTTCCGTTATCAACGAGTCAAACATTCAATGCTTTTGTGGGTTCGTATACAGATTCGAGTTTTTTTGAAGAGTTAGATAAACAAAAAGATATTTTTTATTTTACTGAAAATAAAGAACGTGTTTTTGGTATTATATTAAATAAAACGAAAGAAGAGTTAAAAAACTTTTATGTTACATTAGCCAAAAAATATCCTAAAGATGTTTTTTTATTTGCAGGCCCCTTGGTTAATGAGATCGCAGATTTAAAAAAGAGTTATGAGGTAGCTATTAGTTTGGAGGACAGTTATTATTTTTATAATCTGATTCAAGAAGGGTGTATCTGGTTAGAGTTAAATAATAATTTAGAAAAAATATATTATGATACAAATGATGAATTACCTTTACTATCTAAAATGGGAAAAGACAATCGTTTAGAAGATAATATTAATACGATTTTAGATTTTTTTAATGCTACACCAATCCCATCAAATCATATTCGTTACTTTACGTTGTTACTTTTATCGGATGCTAGAAGTTACTATGACATTAAACAGCCTGAAAGTTATCAACAGGAAGTTGATAAAATAAGAAAGATTTCAAATATTGATGAGATAAAAGTATTATTTAAAAATTTAGAAAAAGAAATTAGTCAATTACTTGATGAACGTATGTATAATGAATTAACTCACCGAGTCATTGATATTATTCGTGAAAAATACAGTAGTGACATTCGTTTAAAACAAGTGGCAGATGATTTGTTTGTTAATGCCATGTATTTAGGGCAAACTTTTAAGCGAGATACTAATCAAACTTTTTCACAATATTTAAATGAATATCGAATGAAAAAAGCCGAAGAGTTGCTACTAAAAAGCAATCGAAATGTAAATGAAATAGCTAATGAAGTAGGGTATTCAAGTTCAGGTTATTTTTACAAAAATTTTAAGGACACTTATGGAATCACACCAAAAGACTTTAGAGAAAAGTATTTAACTATATAAAGAAGATGCTGACCATTTTGATCAGCATCTTTTTGTCTAATTATATAAATGAATCTAACCAATTGGTTAATTCAGCATATGCTTTTTTACCTTGGTCTGATTGAAGGTTTGCATCAAAATCATGTGGCATGCCTTCAATGAAAAATGTTTTGTTATTAGGAATTAACTGACTCATCTCTTGATTGATACTAAAAGGAACATCTTGATCAGATGAGCTTGCTGCAAGAAAAGTAGGTGGTAAGTTTTTAAGGTCATCAGAAGTTAAACTAAAGTCTTGTGCCTTATTTTTTCGTCCAAGTAATTCTTTTATCCAGTTACCAGATTGACGGTAAGAAAGATAGATTGGAAATCGTTCCTCAATGGATGAATTTACAATAGGTTCTTTTTTTAACAAATTATAGACGGTCATAAAAGGAACTACTTGATATTGTTTATAGTAATCACTTGGTTGAGTTAATAAACTATCTGATAAAGAATAATAGCCGTAGAAACTAATAATCTGATGTGGTGATTCTATTTTATTTGATTGACTTAACAATAGAGCTAAAAAAGCTCCCGCTGAGCGACCGAAATATATGAGACGGTCTAAGTTTTCATGTTGTAGTTCAGGCAATTCTTTTAAATGTGCAATGCCTTCTTCTAAACAATGAACAAGTGTATCAATTTTAATTTCAGGGATAAGTGGATAATCCAGTGTTAAGAGTGAGTAACCAGAAGCGACTATGTGATCAATATAGTCTTGAGGTAAATCATCTCGATGTCCATAAATTAATCCACCACCGTGAAAATATAAAATTAAGCCTTTTGAATTAGAGGCAGAATGTAATGTAGCGTTTAATGGTAACTGATTGAGTTGATTGAATGTAAAAGTGACTGTCATATGGAACCTTCTTTATTTTTATTGTTCTGATAATTCAAGAGCAAGTCTTAAATTTAAACTGTTTTCAGGTGAAGAAATAGTGAGTCCTAATATTTCTTCACAGTTGTCGATACGATATTTAACCGTATTACGATGAATGAATAAATCATTAGCTGTTTTAGTGATTTCACACTGATTACTTAAAAATGTTTTTAGGGTTTTACGTAGTTCGATATACATGCTTTCTTTTGGAAATGCTAATTCTTTTAGTAACTTTTGACAAAAGTATTTAATTTCTTCTGGCTGCATACTGTCAAATAGATTTAGAATTCCTTTTGGCTTGTAGAAAGAGACTGAATTGATATCTTTTTTATAACGTCCTTCTTCCCAAACGATTTTTGCTTCTACAAGAGACGTGGCGATTGAATCGATTGATTCGCATAGTTGACCGCAAGAAAAAAGTAAATCAATTGGTAAAGCAGCTTTTAATTCTCCAGCTAACTGAATAAGAGTATCTGTTACTTGTCTTTGAGAAACTTTTTTTTGCATGAGTAAAATCAAATGTTCGCTATTTTTTTCGGGAAATACTAGGGCATCTTCAAAATAAAGATTTATTTTTTTTTCTAACCATTGATAGGCAAGTTTATTTTTTTCTTCATTTAGTTTCATTTCTTTTTGAAAAGGTTTTGGCATATCAATAGTGACATAAATAACTTGATAATATTGAGACAGCACAATACCAAAACTTGTATCGTAAGAAAAAAGATTTTTTTTCTCTATTAATTGATGGTTTTGTTGTTCGATTAAATTATCGAAGTAGTCCCCTTTAATTTGTTTTTTAGATTCAAGAATTTTATCATTTTTAAGCAACACAAAACTGATTACTAGTAATGCTTGATCAATAGCAAATTCTGAAACAGGATAGGGAATGTTATCAGGAGAGACAATTACTAAATAATACGGAAAATAGCTATTATTTTTAATTGAGTGGACAGCTATTTCTACTTGAGTTTTTCTACCCAAATCAACAAATTTACTGCTATTTTTACTATCATGTTGAAACGCTTTTTGTTTGTTAAGTTGTGTAATGATTTGATTAGGGACTATTTTTAATTGAGAAACGTCAGTCGAATAAGAAATAATCTCTTTAAAAGGATCAAGTAAAATAACAGGACAATTAATACTATGACTAAACTCTGAAATAATTTTGTTTAGACTAGCATCATTTAGTATAAGATTAGAAAATTGTTTTTGAATATCTAAAGCATAGCTGATTTGCTCTGTTTTAGACTGATTAATAAAACTATTGAATTTTTGTAAAACACCACCTAAAGGATGCGTACTAGGAATTTGAATAAGAGCAAAATTTTTACTATTAGCATAATCAATAATAGACTGGTCAATTGAATCAATGAAGCGACCGATTTTAATACCTAGTCCTGCGGCATTGATAGCAATCAGAGAATCAATTAATTCTAATAAACCTGATTGGTCCTCTTTATATAGCATGGCTGTGGTTAAAACTAATGTATGACTTGATGTAAAGTTCGCAATATCTGGCGTTTCACTTATATCAACATTTTTTATTAAAACATTGGTCGTTTTCGGCTCAGTTAAAAGTTTGAAATCTGAAAAACGTGGCACTGGTAAAATATCATTTAAAAGTGTCATAAAATCCCCTCTATCAACTATTTTAGTTAGGTTAATTATATTATAAATGCTTTTCATTGGCGAACCTTTAGTCAAAATGTCCAAAAAAATAAAAAAATTGTTTAAAAAGACCAATGAACTGGTTGGATAAATAAAGGAAAATAGTCTTAAAGGAGATGATAGCATGATTCAACCATTTCTAAATCCGAGTCGGACCATTATGACACCAGGGCCCGTAGAAGCACATCCATCCGTATTAAGAGCGATGAGTAGTCCGATTTTAGGACAATTTGATCCAGCTTTTTTAAAGATAATGGATGAAGTAAAAGAATTGATAAAAGTCCCATTTCAAACTAAAAATGAAGTAGCTTTTGCTATTGATGGCACAAGTCGTTCAGGTCTTGAAGCGGCTCTAATTGCTTTAATTGAACCAGGCGATAAAGTTTTAGTGCCAGCTTATGGTAGGTTTGCTTATCTATTAGGGGAAATAGCAGAGCGAGCGAAAGCTGAAGTTATTTATTTGGAAAAAGAATGGGATAGTCCATTTGAAGCAGATGAGATAAAAAAAGCTATTGATGATTATTCACCTAAAATTGTCGCAATGGTCCACGGGGAAACAGCAAATGCCCAAATGCAAGACTTATCTGAGATTGGACCTTATTGTCGATTGAATGGTATTTATTTTGTGGTGGATACAGTTGCGACTTATGGTGGAGTTGAAATCAAAGTAGATGACTGGCAAATAGATATTGCTATTGCAGGTACTCAAAAATGTGTTAGTGTGCCATCAGGTCTTTCTTTAATAACTTATAACGATAGAGTAAAAAAAGTGTTAGATTCTCGTTATCAGAAAGAATTAGGACTAAGTAAAGATTTTAGGAATGAACGACACATTAATAATAACTATTTAGATTTGAGTCAGTTAGAACGCTACTGGAGTGATGAGAGAATCAATCATCATACAGAGTCAACGAGTATGATTTATGCCCTTCATGAAGGGTTACGCTTGTTAGCTAATGAAGGAATTAAGAATTCTTTTGCTAGGCACGAATTGAACAATCAGGCGATAGTTTCAGGGATAGAGGCGATGGGTCTATCTATTTATGGGGAAATAGAGACAAAAATGCCAACGGTTATCCCTGTTATGATACCAAAAGGGATTGATGGGGAAGAAGTAAGAGAGATGCTACTTAATGAATTTGGCGTAGAAATAGCTTCTTCATTTGGCCCTTTAAGTGGAAAAGTCTGGCGAATTGGTAATATGGGGTATAGTAGCCGTAAAGAAAATGTGTTACAAGTACTGGGAGCTCTAGAGGCGGCTTTAATTTATCAAGAAGCTGGTATTCAAGTTGGTAAAGGTGTACAATCAGCTTTACAAATTTATTTAGGTTAAATAAAAGGGTTAGCAACTATTTGAGATTAGAATAGGCGTTAACTCTTTTTTTTGTAGCTTTATTTTTATTTTTTGATACAATAAAATTGGTGCTGTTTTTATAAAAAATAGGGAAGTGGTATATGTCGAAATGGATTATATTCAACATAATGTAAGCGTTTTAAGTTGTAAGGAGGAGAAAGCTTGAAAAAAACAACATGGTTTAAGAAATTTAATGTTTTTATGTTATTACTTTTAACTTTTGGGACTATTAGTCCAAGTTTATCCGTATTAGCAGAAACAGAAGGTGTGACAACTGAAGCAGTTGCTTCACCAGAACAACCCGTAGAAGAGCCAAAAGAGGTAACGACAGAGGGAAGTTCAACACCTGAAAAAACACAAGAATCAGTAGAAGCTATTTCTAATGGAGAAAAAGAAATTGTAACTCCTACTGAGGAAGAATTAACAAAAGAAACATTACCTCAAGAAACAGAAAAAGCTGTAAAACAAAAAACAGAAACATCTAAAGAGACAAAAGAAGAGAAAAAAGTAGAAAAGAAAAAATTAACTATTTTAGGAACTTCTGATGTTCATGGCAATGTTTGGGATTGGTCTTATGAAGATAGTAAACCTGCCGATTTAGGATTTGCTAAAATTGGAACAATCGTAAAAAATGAACGTGCTAATAATCCTAATACATTACTTGTAGATGCAGGAGATAATTTACAAGGAACATTGTTAACAGATGATTTATACAGCTCAAAACCTGAGCTACAAAGTGAAATTCATCCAGTTATTGCTGCAATGAATGTTATTGGTTATGACGCGATGGCATTAGGAAACCATGAATTTAACTTTGGAACTGATTTAATTAAGAAAGTTGAAAGAGAAGCAGAATTTCCATTACTTTCAGCTAATACTTATTTAAAAGGAACTGATACTAACTTTGTTAAAGCCACAGAAACTAAAACGATTGATGGCGTAAAAGTATCAGTGATTGGTTTAACTATTCCTCATGTACCACAATGGGATGGTGAAAAAGTATCTGGTTTAGATTTTAAACCACTAAACGAAGAAGCTAGAAAACAAGTTGATATTTTAAAAGCAACTGAAAAACCAGATGTTATTGTCGCTTCTATTCATGCAGGTCTAGATAACGCTGACCCAGCAGCTGCAGCGAGAAATGTTATTACAGAAGTACCAGAAATTGATGCTTTTGTATTAGGACATGACCACCGTGAGTTTGCTGAAATGATTCCAGATAAAGATGGCAACCTTAAACCAGTAGCAGCAGTTAAAGATACTGGCTCTGGTGTTGTTAAAATTGACTTAGATTTAGAAAAAGAAGTAACAGAAGACTCTAAAGAAGAAGCAAAAATTACTTCAGAAGAGGCAACTGAAGAAGACACAACTTCAACAGTATCAGAAGAAAAAGAATCAGAGTGGAAAGTTGCCAAAGCTTCACCTAGTACTATTTCAACTAAAGGTGTAGCAGGAGACGAAGCAGTTAAAGCAGCTACTGCAGCAGCACATGAAAAAACAGAAGCCTATGTAAAAGGTGTCATTGGGGAGGCAACGGCTGACTTCTTACCAGAAGAGAGAGTTCCTGGTATTCCAGAAGCACAATTACAACCTACTGCAATGATTTCATTGATTAACAATGTTCAAATGAAAGTAGCAGAGGCTGATTTAGGTTCAGCTGCACTATTTAAAGCAGACAGTCGTTTAAATAAGGGTCCGATTAAGTATTCTGATATTTTTAGCATCTACAAATATCCAAATACATTAGTTGGAACAACAATGACAGGTGCTCAACTTAAAACCTATTTAGAAAAACAAGGTGACTATTACCAAGCTTATGAAGATGGTGATGTGACAATTGGTTTCAACGACAAAATTCGAGTGTATAACTATGACATGGTTTCAGGTGTTAAATACAAAATCGATATTTCTGAACCAGTTGGCTCAAGAATTAAAGATTTAACCTTTAAAGGTAAAGCTGTAAGTGATACTCAAGTATTTAGAATTGCAATGAACAACTACCGATTTGAAGGAATGGCAAAAGAAGGGCTAGTTAATCCAGAACCTTATTTTGAATCAGATCCGGCAACTTTACGTGGTGAAATTGTTAAATACATTGAAGATAAAAAAATTATTTCTCCAGAAGAGGAATTAGAAAACAACTTTGAAATTATTGGTGTGGATCTTAATCACCCAGCTCGTGATTATGTGATTGAGCAAGTGAAAAAAGGAACACCAGGTTTTGAAATTGTTTCATCAGCAGATGGTAGAACACCAAATGTAAAAAAATTAAATGTTTATGAATTAGCAGAAAAAGGCTTAATTCCAGACGAATATTTAGACGAAAAAGGCACTGTTAAAATCATGCACACAAATGATATGCATGGTCGTATGGAATATATTGAAGATAAATACAGTCCTTCTATTGGTTTAGGACGTGTTAAAACATTTAAAGATAACAAAAAACCAACAGTCCTAGTTGATGCAGGGGACGCTATGCAAGGTTTACCAATTTCTAACTATTCTAAAGGAATGGACATGGTTAAGGCGATGAACTTAGTCGGCTACGATGCAATGACTTTAGGAAATCATGAATTTGATTTTGGTTTAGACCAAGCGTTAATGTATCAAAAAGAACTTAACTTCCCAATTGTGTCAGCGAATGTTTTCTATAAAGACGGTAAAGAAAGACCATTTAAACCTTATACAATTGTTGAAAAAGAAGTGGATGGTAAAAAACAAAAATTCGCATTAATTGGTTTAACAACTCCAGAAACAACTGTTAAAACACATCCAAATAATGTTGAAAAAGTAATGTTTAAAAAACCAGCACCTGTAGCGATTGAAACAATTAAAGAAATCAAAGAAGGTAAAGGAGCAGACTACTTTATCTTTATGACTCATTTAGGTATTGATGAAACAACTGTTGAAGATGAAACGAGTAAGCATTTAGCTACTGAATTAGCTAAAGCTTATCCGAAAGAAAAAATCTTTATTGCAGATGGTCATTCTCATACGCCACTACCTGAGGGCATTAAAGCAGATAATGTTTTAATTGGTCAAACAGGAAATCATTTGAACAATGTGGGTATGATGACAGCAAACTATTCTGAAGAAACACCTAAATTATCAGCGAAATTACATCCATTTGCTGAATTAAAAGATTTAGTGCCAGACCCTAAAGTAGAAGCTGTAGTTAAAGAAGCAAAAGCTAATTTTGATGCAGCTATGTCAGAAGTTGTTTTAGAAAATAACACAATCACTTTTAACGGTGAACGTGAAAATGCTAGAACAAGAGAAACAAACTTAGGGAATGTTATTGGAGATGCGTTACTTTCTTATGGTCAAACAGGCTTTAATGAGCCTTCTGACTTTGCCATTATGAATGGTGGTGGTATCAGACAAACCATTAAACAAGGTAAAGTGACTAAAGGTGATATCGTTGGTGTTATGCCATTTGGTAATACAGTCTCACAAATTAAAGTAACTGGTAATGAAATTTACTCTATGTTTGAACATTCATTACGCTCAATTCCAGTTCTTGGAGAAGATGGACAACCAATATTAGATGAAAATGGCGTTCCTAAACTAGGAGCTAATGGTGGATTCTTACAAGTTTCTAATTCCATTAAAGTGACTTATGATTCTAATTTACAAGGAGCAGATCCTGAAAAAGGAACTCCAGGTAAACGAATTGCAAGTATTCAAATTAAAGACAAATCAGGTAAGTTTAAAGAAGTTCCAAGAAAAGATGATGTTACATATAATATGGTAACAAATGATTTTCTTGCAGCAGGTGGCGATGGCTATACAATGCTAATCGGTAAACCAGTTGTTGAAGGACCATCTATGGATGAAGTCTTCATGGATTACTTAACAGGTTTATCAGCTGAAGAACTAGCAACTTACACAGAAGAATTACCATATACAAGAATTATTTCTAAATTAGCAGGTACTGAAGAAGAAGAATTTACGTTCAGTATTATGCATACAAACGATATGCATGGTCGTATGCAATATGAAGAAAATAAATCAATTGGTATGGCAAAATTAAAAACATTTAAAGATGAAAAACAACCAACATTAATGTTAGACGGTGGAGACTCAGTTCAAGGGTTAGCTATTTCTAACTTTAGTGAAGGAATGGATATGGCAAAAGCGATGAGTTTACTTCCTTATGACGGGGTTGCTGCAGGAAACCATGAGTTTGATTTTGGTTATGACCGAGCAATGAGTTATAAAGAATTATTACCAATGGTTTCTGCCAATGTGATTAAAGATGGTCAACATTCATTTAATCCATATGAAATTATTGAAAAAGATGGCAAGAAATTTGCGATTATTGGTCTTTCAACACCAGAGACAGCCTTTAAAACACATCCCAAAAATGTGGAGGGTGTGACATTTGAAGAACCAATTCCAGTTGCTAAAAAGACGATCAAAGAACTTGAAGGTCAAGCAGATGCCTTTATCTTCGTGACTCACTTAGGAATTGATAAAACAACTCCTAAAGAATGGCGTGGAGATACATTAGCAGAAAGCTTATCAGTTGAGTTTCCAACAGAAAAAATTATTGTGATTGATGGACATTCTCACAGTGCTTTAAATGAAGGGAAACAATTTGGTAATGTCTTATTAGCTCAAACTGGTAACTACTTAAATAACATTGGAATGATTGATGTAACTTATAAAGGTGACACACCAACATTCAATGCGCGATTAGTACCAGCTTCTGAGTTTAAAGAAGTAACTGAAAATCCAGCCGTTAAGGAAATTGTTGATGAAACAGCTGCTCGTTTTGAAGAAGAAATGAGTCAAATTGTTTTAGAAAACAATCCTGTTGAATTAGAAGGTGATGGAGCTTATGGTAGAACTCGTGAAACTAACTTAGGTAACTTAATTGCTGATTCACTGTATGACTATGGTCAAACAGGCTTTAAAGATGGCCAAACAGACCTTGCAGTTATCAATGGTGGTGGTATTCGTACAAGTATTGAAAAAGGAAAAGTGACAAAAGGAGATGTGCTAGCTGTTTTACCATTTGGTAACACAATTGCACAAATCGATGTAACAGGTGCTCAAATCAAAGACATGTTTGAGTATTCACTTCGTTCAGAAGTCCAAAAAGATGAATCTGGAAAACCAATCATTGATGAAACAACTAAGATGCCAGTATTAGGACGTAATGGTGGTTTCCTACAAGTTTCTGAATCGGTTAAAGTTAGCTTTGATCCTAGAGAACAAGGTGCAGGGAACAAACCAGAAGACAATCAAAAAGGTAAACGTATTTGGTCAATCAAGATTAAAAATCGTCAAACAGGCAAGTTTGAAGAAATTAAAGATGACCAAGTTTATAAATTAGCAACTAATGACTTCTTAGCAGCAGGTGGAGATGGCTACACGATGCTTGGTGGAAAACGTGAAGAAGGCCCTTCAATGGACGTTATTTTCACACAATTCTTACAAGACATTGCTGGGGACAATAAAGGTGACGTTATTTCGATTAAATCTAAGAAATATGACTTAATGGATTACAACGAGAAATTCCCTTACCAACGTCTGGTTCCATCTGAGAAAACAGGTGAAGTGATTGAAACACCTGAATTAGACAATCTAAATAAAACAATCAAAGAGGCAGACAAACGCAAAGAAGCAGATTATACAGCGGAAACGTGGAAGCCATTTGCGGAAAGATTGAATGAAGCGAAAGAAGTTTCTAAGGCAGAAGATGAATCAAAAGCTAAAGCAGCTAATGATAAATTAACAAACGCGATGAATGGTTTAGAGAAATTAACACCAGAATTAGATGCTTTAAATAAAACTATAAAAGAAGCAGATAAGAAAAAAGAAGCAGATTACACAGCTGAAACGTGGAAGCTATTTGCGGAAAGCTTAAAAGAAGCTAAAGCAGTTTCTAAAGCAGAAGATGAATCAAAAGCACATGCAGCTAATGTTAAATTAACTCAAACAATGAACGGTTTAAAACCTAATAAAGTGACTGGTGAATCAGATTTAGAAGTCTTAGACAAAACAATTGCTATCGCTAAAAAACTAAATCAAAAAGATTATACAGCTACAAGTTGGAAAGAATTTGAAAAAGCGTTAACAGAAGCTGAAGCAGTATCTAAATCTAAGGATGAAGACAAGGCCGAAGCAGCTACAAACAAGTTATTAGCTGCAATGAACAAACTAGTATCAGTTAATAATGGTAACGGTGGTTCAGGAAGCAACAACAATAATAACTCTAATGGTAGTGGTACAAGTGGTAAAAAATATTACCCAGATTTACCAAAAACAGGTGAAACTTCTAATAGTTTTGGTATCTTTGGTGTTATTTTACTAAGTATTTCAGGTGCTTATATTTTTAGAAAAAGAAAAAATAATAACGCAGCTTAGATAGAGTTTAGTATATGAAAAGACTTGGAATGAGTTATATTCCAAGTCTTTTGCTTTTCTAATGAGTTACAGTTAATTAAAGTGATGATTGAGAATCTTTCTTTTTAAAATAACGTTAAGACATACTATTATCAGAAGTTTTGTGAATTTAATGTAAAAAATAAGATAAAAGGATGACGAACTACATGTTTTAAGGTAAAATTAAGATGAATAGTTAAAGATTTAGAAAGTTACTTGAAAGACTTTTCTAAACGCGAGAAAGAGTAAGATGAAAATCTTATTCTTTTTTTATTGATAACTTTTATCAGTAAAGAAATATGGTATACTATGTGAGTCGTTTAACATTGACAACGTAATAATATTTAAAGGAGATTGGTTCAATGAAAGGACTAAAAGTTCAAGAATTAATATCATCAGGGGTTTACGCCACTGTTTATTTTTTTGTTGTTTTTATCGCAACATTTATTTTAAGGTTTACAGTACCTGTTTTTAATTCACTGTTAATACCGGCATTTTCAGCAATTTTATCAGGTGTGGTTTATTTAATGGTAGTCAATCGAATTCCTAAATTTGGTGCTATTACAATAGTAGGATCTGTAATGGGAATTTTCTTTTTAATTTTCGGCTATTTTCCATTAGCGTTTTTACCAGGCTTTGTTTTTCCATTATTAGCTGATTTTGTTCAAAATAAAACAAAAATTGAAGAAAAAGTAAAACTATTTTTAAGTTATACTATTTTCAGTTTTGGCTTAACAGGTCCTATATTACCTTTATGGTTTATGAAAGAAGCCTATGTGGACTCTTTATTACAAAGAGGTAAGGACCAAACTTATGTAGATAGCGTTTTTGCGCCAGTAACAACAGCGACATTTTTTATTTCAATGGGCTTAATTGTTGTTTGCAGTATTATAGGATTAGTAATTGGGAAAAGAATTTACCAAAAGCATTTTTCTAAAGATAAAAGAAATGGTTCAAGTATATGAGTTTAAAAGCCATATACTTTGATCCAAGAAGTAAACTAGCGACGATTTTGTTTGCTAGTTTTCTTTTAATGTTACGAGTGGATCCTAAAATAGAATTATTTTTTGTATTATTAATGTGTACTTTATTAATTATTAATGGTGGTTATAAAAAAGGTTTAGGGTTAACAGCTCTTTATATGGGGATTTATTCAATTGAGCGTTTGTTTTTTCAAGAGATAACGGGTTCTATTTCGGCCTTTTTATCTTTCTTTTTCGTGGCCAATCGTTTACTTATCCCCCCGATAATGGCAGCTGCTTTTGCCATAACGAATACGAAAATGAGTGAGTGGATTGCTGCGATGAAAAAAATGAAGGTGCCACATTTTATTGTAGTTCCTTTTTCAGTTGTTTGCCGCTTTTTTCCAGTGTTAATTCAAGATTTCAAAGAAATAAGACGTGCGATGAAGTTTAGAGGGATTGGAATAAATTCTTGGGATTTAGTTAAACATCCTATTTTGACTTTAGAATATATCATTGTTCCTATATTAGTATCTGTAGACAATACTTCCCAAGAACTTTCAGCCGCAGCCTTAGTAAGAGGTCTTGGAAACGAAGGCACACATACTAGTTTGTATGAAGTAAGATTTAAACTTCAAGATTATCTCTTAGTAATGACATTATTTATTTTATTTGTTCTGGAGGTTGTTGTCTTATGATAAAAATAGAACAAGGTGCCCTAAAGTATGGTGATTATGAAGTTTTATCAGAATTGAACGTTTCAATAAAACCCGGAGAATTTGTTGTAGTGTGTGGAGCCAGTGGTTGTGGTAAATCTTCCTTGATTAGAATTTTAAATGGTTTGATTCCAGAGTTATACGAAGCAGAGTTGTCTGGTGACTTTGAAGTATTAAACGAAAAATTACCAACCAATCAGTTTAATAACTTCGTTGAAAAAATTGGAGTAGTATTTCAAAATCCAAAAACACAATTCTTTATGAATGATGTTTATTCCGAATTAGGCTTTGAAATGGAAAATTACGGTGTTCCTCACCAAGAAATGACAAAACAAGTACAAAAAATATCTGAATTATTCAATTTAGAGAGTTATTGGTCAAAAAATATGCATGAACTTTCAGGTGGCGAGAAACAACGAATTGCTTTTGCTTCATCTTGTATGACAGAACATGACTTATTTCTATTAGATGAACCCTCTAGTAATCTGGATGAAAAGCATATTGATTTAATCAGCGAACAGTTAGCTTGGTTAAAAAAAGAAGGTAAAACAGTCATTGTTGCAGAACACCGACTGTATTATTTAATGCCTTTTGCTGATAGATTTTTATTTATGAATGATGGGCGAATTGTTCATGATTTCTCAAAAGAGACTATCAAGAGTTTATCTTCAGAAGACGTCACTTGTCGTGGCTTACGTTCGTTGGAAAAGCCTCAATTAGACATCTTGCCGTCAGAAGAATCAGTGCCATCTAAAAATAATCTTAGTTGTAAGGATATCTCTTATCATTACAAAACAGGTGAAGGTGTTTCAATTAATGAACTCACCTTTACATCAAATAATATCACTGGAATTATAGGTCATAATGGAGCAGGGAAAACAACTTTTTCTCAGTTAGTTACAGGACTACTAAAAAAACAATCTGGTCTTATTATGTATAACGGAAAGAGTCAAACAGCTAAACAGCTAATTAAAAAAAGTTTTATGGTAATGCAAGATGTGAATTTACAACTCTTTTTTGAAACAGTTGAAAAAGAACTAACTGCCAAAGCTAAAGGGTTGGATTTATTTGATGAAGTTGTTGAAATTCTTCAATTACGTGATTTACTTCATCGACATCCACAAACCCTTTCTGGTGGTCAAAAACAACGAGTAGCAATTGCTACAGCTGTTTTATCTGGTAAAGAAATCATTGTATTAGATGAGCCAACTAGTGGGCTTGATTTAAAACATATGAAAGAAGTTGCTTCGGTTATTAAGGTTCTAAAAAAATATCATGTAATTGTTTTAATTATTTCTCATGATAAGGAATTTTTGAATTTATGTTGTGATGATGTTATTGAATTAGAATCCGGAAAGATACGTTTTTAGACTAAAGTCTGTTATTATTTCTTACTTAATTGTGATAAAATAATGTATAGATGAATATAAAGGAGGGCGAGTTATGGGATTGACATGGTTTATTATCATGATTTTGATTCCGCTAATCTGCTTTTCCTATTGGATCTTTTTTAGACCAACAAGCCTTTGGACAGGATTTTTCTTTACTGTTTTAGGAGGCGGCTTGTATTTAACTTTGATTTTTCAAATTGAAAAAATAAACCAGCAAGCAGCTATTTGGCTTGCTATGCCAGCAATTATATTAATGATGTTAGTTGGTGTTATGGGGTTATTTACTGGTGTGATTGCCCTGTTTATTAATCAAAGAATCATGTTGAAACGAGAAGGATTTTCATTAGGAAATCTATTGCCACTAATAGTAGCGATAGGATTAGCTTTATTTCAAGTCATGTTAATAGTATTTGCTATCTATATTAATAATCCATGGCTAAACTTATTATCATTTTTAGTGATGATGATGTTTGGTTACACAATATCCTTATTTTTCTTTTATTTAATAACTACGATTCTTTATAATCATTTTCCATTGTTAGGGAAAGTTGATTACATTGTAGTGCTTGGAGCAGGATTGATAGATGGAGAACGTGTAACACCTCTATTAGCTAGTCGAATTGATGCAGGTGTCAAACTATTTAACAAACAGAAAAGTAAAAAAGGACATGAACCAACATTGATATTATCAGGTGGCCAAGGTCCAGATGAAAAAATATCGGAAGCTCAAGCTATGATGAATTACATAGAAGAGCAAGGTTATGAGTTAGGTAATGTTTACTTAGAAGAAAAATCAACTAATACACAAGAGAATCTTCAATTTACAGAGAAATTAATCTATCAAAAAGATAATATTAAAAACCTGACTAAAAAGAATATTGTCATTGCTTCAAATAATTATCATGTTTTGCGAGCAGGTAAGTTAGCTGCAAGATCGGGCATATTCACTCGTGCTGTGGGTTCAAAAACCAAAGCTTATTATTTACCAGCTGCTTTTATTAGAGAGTACATTGGTTATTTAGCTCTTACTAAAAAGCGACATATCTGGTTTTTTAGCGTTGTCATAGTAGGGGTTGGCTTGTTAGCTTTGTTACAGTATATTATTTTAAATATGGCGATGTAATAGTTCTGACTAAAATCAGAACTATTTTTTTATTGAATAACACACTGAAATAATAGAAATTTTATTAGTGTGTATTAATATGTAAGAGTGTGTTAATGACTAAAAAACAAGAATACTATTATTAAGCGCTTTATCTACAGAAAACTTGGCACGGATATTGCTTATATAAAAGTGTAGTCAAAAAAGTATTTGGAGGGATTTTTTATGAACGGTTTTGTGGAATTCATGGAAGCTAAGTTTATTCCAGTAGCTTCTAAAATTGGTGCACAACGTCATTTAGTAGCCATTCGTGATGCCTTTATGGTCACTATGCCACTTATGATATTAGGTGCTCTAGCTGTTATGATTAACAACTTACCAATTCCATTTTTCCAAAATTTCATGAACAGTATTTTTCAAGGGGATTCATGGAAAGGGTTTGGCGGAAGCATTTGGAATGGAACGTTTGCCATTATTTCAGTAGCTATTGCTTTCTTGGTTGCTTATAACTTAGCCAATGGTTATAAAAAAGATGGCGTATCAGCAGGTATTATTTCAATAGCTTCATTCTTTGCGTTAGGTGGAGCAACTGGTATGGCATCGAATGGTTTATTCGTTGCATTGATTGTAGCCATTATTTCAACAGAATTATTTGTACGTTTAATTAGTAGTGACAAATTAGTTATCAAAATGCCTGATGGTGTACCACCAGCAGTAGGTAAAGCATTTGCTTCATTATTACCAGCGATGATTATTATCAGTTTATTTGGTTTAGTAGCAGCTGTTTTTGCTGGATTTGGTGTACCAGATATCATTACATCTTTCTATACAGCAGTTCAACAACCATTTATGGGATTAGCTAATACTTATCCAGCAGCCTTATTAATTGCCTTCATCACACCATTCTTATGGTTCTTTGGTTTACATGGGGCTAATATGATTGACCCATTCATGCAAACAATCAACGTGGATGCAATTGCAGCTAACTCAGCAGCAGTTACAGCAGGGGAAGCAGCACCATACATCGTTAACAAACCATTTATTGATGTATTTGTTAACTTAGGTGGTACAGGAGCAACTCTAGGATTAATTATTGCTATTTTCTTAGTTGGACGTAAACATGAGTCATTTAATGTCGTTAATAAATTGAGTGCAGGACCTGGTTTATTCAATATTAATGAGCCGATGTTATTTGGTTTACCAATTGTATTAAATCCAATTATGTTTATTCCGTTTATTTTAACACCGATGATTTTAGTAACAACTGCTTACTTTGCAACTAAATCTGGTCTAGTGCCTGTAGCTACGAGTATTCCACCTTGGGTAACACCACCAATTATTGGGGGACTTTTAGCAACAAGTAGTTTTAAAGGAGCGCTTTTAGCAGCTGTTAACTTATTAATTTCTGTGGTTATGTATGTGCCATTTGTAAAAATCAGTGTTATTCAGGAATTAAAGAAAGAACAAGGCGAATAGTTTAGCGTCTTTTAAATAAGAAAAGCTCAAATTTTCATTATCGAAAATTTGAGCTTTTTTATATTAGAATGTCACTAGTTGACGTTGTTGATTTTTAAATATCGCAAGTTCTTTGACATTATTTTCTTTTAATAAGTCTCCCATTTCTTTAAAACCAAGCTCATAATCCTCAGCTACATGAGCATCAGAACCTAAAGTGAAAAGGGTCCCTCCAAGAGAGATATAAAGAGGAATCGCGTATTCATATAAATGACGATTGCCATACTTAACAAAGCTTTTGGCATTTAATTCAACAGCTAATTCTGCTTCAATCACTTTTTTAAATAAGTCTTTTAATAGAGGTTCAGCTAAGTTTTGAAATTCTTCTGCTGTAATAGTCAGCTGACGCATACCGTAATCGAAATGAGTCAAAATATTAGTGTGTGGCATAGCTTCTACTGAGCGAATCATTTGTTCGTAATATTCATGAATTAAACGTTTAGGTTCTAACTGACGAACTGCTGGGTCCATGAAGTCAATTTTTCCATTTTGATGAGTACTTAGAAGTAAAACATCGTATGGTTTATCAGCCAAAAATTCTTTAATTTGACCATCTTGATGAGGGACGTAACCCACTTCAATTCCTCGAAGAATATGGCGACCATAGATTTCTTCTATCTGTTTTAGTTCATTGTTATAAGAAGAAAACTCTGGAATATTATCATTAAAATGATCATAGGGATTAAAAAAATCTAAGTGTTCAGTTGTTACTAATTGTTTGTCTGTTTGTTTTAAATAATTTTCAATTGTTTCAGTAGAGTCAAAGGAATGATGGGTATGTAAGTGTTGATCGTAATAAGTCATAAAAAAGCCTCCTAAGTAGTTTCTTATCTCTTGTTTATCATAGCCTTTTCTCTTGGGAGTAACAAGTAGAAACGTTTCGATAACTTAAAGTTCTTAAAATTTTCTGATTATTTCTAGAAAGCTCACAAAAACACTAACTTTTTTGATATAGTTAGAGTAATAAAATTATGTGTGTTTTGGAAAGGATTTTGAATGAAAAAGTTTAGTTTATTTTTATCGGTATTAACAATGTTAGTGGTAGGTTTATTTATTATGCCTCATACTTTAGTATCTGCGGCAGAACAGCCTAGTATGATGGACTTAATTAGAGAGTCTAATTATCAAGTAGAAGAAACAGATAAACCAAAATCTGCAGTCTTAATTGATGCAAATACAGGGAAATTGTTGTGGGGAGAAAATCCAGATGCTTCACATAATCCTGCTAGTATTATGAAATTAATGGTTATTTATTTAACTTATGAGGCAATGGAAAAGGGCCAATTTGATATGGAAACTAAAGTGACAGCAACACCACGTCACGAACAAATAGCTAATATATATGAAATTAGTAATAATAAAATTGTAGCTGGGGTCGAATATCCGATTAAAGAGCTTATCCCTATGGCCTTAGTACCATCATCAAATGTGGCAACAATGATGTTAGCTGAATTAGTGGAACCAGATGCAGTAGTATTTTTACAAAAAATGAATCAAAAAGCTCAAGAATTAGGAATGACAAATACAAAGATAGTCAATGCGACAGGAGCTGAGATTTCTTCTTTTAGAGGCTTATATGGCATTGAGGGTGTGGATGCCGCGCAATTAGATCAAACAGGATCTAATGTTACTACAGCTCGTGATTTTGCAATATTTACGTATCATTTATTAAATAATTATCCTCAAATTTTAGATTATACGTCTACTCCAACAGTTTCAACAATGGTCGGAACCCCTTACGAGGAGACGTTTAAAACATATAATTATTCTGTACCAGGCGCTGATCCAGATGAGCGAAATACAAGTATTAATTATCACTTAGAAGGTGTGGATGGATTAAAAACGGGTTCAAGTCCTTCAGGAGCTTTTAATATTGATATGACCGCTAAAAGAGGCGATTTAAGATTGATTGCTATTGTTTTTGGTGTTGGACATTGGGAAGACCAAACGGGAGAATTTAGAAGACATCCATTTGCAAATGCGATGCTAAATTATGGCTTTAATCATTTTGAAGTGAAAGAAATATTACCAGCTGGTGAGCAAGTAATAGGTGAAGAAAAAATTACGTTAAAACAACCATTAATTGATGTTGTTAACAAAGAGGACAATCCAAAACCAATCATTAATGATAAGGATGAGTTAGTTCTTGAGAATCCTTTACCTCAAGTGTCAGATACTATTCAACCAATTAAAGGTGATTTTGAAACAGCAGAACAAGCAAAAAAATCAGCAGCTAAGAAAGATGGGGAAACGAACTTATTAGATGATGTTAAAGATGTGATGGACATGTCTCATCCAATTGCTAAATGGATTTTTATTTTGGCTGGCGTTATTCTGCTATTTATTCTAATTTTAATTATTTTCTTAGCTAGAGATCATAAAAAACGAAAAAGAGCTAGACAAATGCGTGGAGAAAGATTCAAATAACTGGTAAAATTGATTATCAACAAAATTTGAAGGGAGTTATTTGAGATATGTATGAGTTAAACAATGGGATAAAAATTCCAAAAGTAGGTTTTGGAACATGGCAAACACCAGATGGTGATGTAGCTGAAGAATCAGTAGTAGCAGCATTAGAAGCAGGTTACCGTCACATTGACACAGCAGCGATTTATGGCAATGAAGAAAGTGTTGGTCGTGGTATTAAACGAAGTGGCTTAAATCGTGATGAATTATTCATTACAACTAAGTTATGGAATGACAAACATTCATATGAAGGTGCTAAACAAGGGATTGACGAATCACTAAAAAAATTAGACTTAGATTATGTTGATTTATATTTAATTCATTGGCCAAATCCAGCTGGTATTCGTGGTGAATTTGAAACAGCTAATTCGGAAGCATGGCGAGCAATGGAAGAAGCCGTTAATGAAGGAAAAATTAAAGCAATCGGTGTATCAAATTTCCATCCACACCATATTGACGCATTATTAAAAACAGCTAAAATAAAACCAGCTGTTAACCAAATCTTTTTAAACCCAAGTGATGCTCAACCTGAAATTGTTTCATATTGCCAAGAAAAAAATATTTTACTTGAAGCTTATAGTCCTCTAGGTACGGGCAAAATATTTGAAGTGGCAGAATTACAAACAATAGCCGCGTCTTACAATAAAACAGTGGCACAAGTTGTGTTACGTTGGTCACTACAACATGGATTTTTACCATTACCTAAGTCTGTAACACCATCAAGAATTAAAGAGAACTTTGAGATTTTTGACTTTGTATTAACAGATGAAGACATGGAAAAAATTAATTCATTAAGAGGAACAGCAGGTCTTGCATTGAATCCTGATGAGACAACATTTTAATATTTGAGAAACCATACAAAAAAGTATGGTTTTTTTTAGTTCTTAGTTGAAACTTATGGCTAATTACTATAATATTTAGTAATGGAAGAGGGTGGCAAGATGCAAAAAGTGATGAAATTAATCTCTAATCGAGCGATAATTATAGGATTATTGATATTATTTCAATTAGGATTGTTATTTGCAATTATATTTAGATTCCAAGAGTATTTTGTTTATTTCTACGGAACGTATATTGTTGTTTCAGCAGGGGTGATTATTAAAATAGTTAATAATCGAAGCAATCCTGCTTATAAAATTGCGTGGTTAATACCAATCATGCTAATTCCCATTTTTGGGACGATTATTTATCTTGTCTTTGGTCGAGTACGATTTAAAAAAGAAGACAAACGAAAAATGTCGCGTATTCAAGAAAAAGAACGAGTGGCTAATTTAGAAACTGTTCAGGATATTAAAATTGATGATGGCAATATGGATGCTATTATTCAATCTAATTATCTAACGAAGTATGGTGAAGGAGCCTTATTTAAAAATACAACCAGTGAGTACTTTCCGCTAGGTGAACAAGCTTTTGAAGCAATGTTAAGAGAGTTAGAGAAAGCTGAAAAGTATATCTTTATGGAATACTTCATTGTTGAAGAAGGTAAAATGTGGGACGCTTTGCTTGAAGTGATGGCTAGAAAAGCTAAAGAGGGCTTAGATGTTCGATTTATCTACGATGATTTTGGTTGTCTAACAACTTTACCTCATCACTATTACCGAAAAATGGAAAATATGGGTATTAAATGTTGTGTGTTTAATCCATTTATTCCAGTATTATCACCTATTTTCAACAATCGAAACCACAGAAAAATAACGGTCATAGATGGAAAAGTAGCCTTTACAGGTGGTATCAATTTAGCTGATGAATACATCAATGAAGTCGAGAGATTTGGTCATTGGAAAGATAATTCAATCATGGTTAAAGGTGATGCAGCCTGGGGATTCACTTTGTTATTCTTATCATTATGGGAATTTGTTTATAACGATGATGATAATTTTGAAGACTTTTATCCTGACTTTAAAGAAGAAGAACTACCTCAAAGTCATGGTTATTATCAACCTTATGTTGATTCACCATTTGATAATGAAACAGTAGGGATGAACGTTTACTTAAACTTAATTAATAAAGCAAAAGATTCAGTTTTAATCACAACGCCTTATCTAATTATTGATAATCTTTTAATGGAAGCTTTATGTACAGCAGCAAAAGGTGGGGTTGATGTTAGAATTATTGTGCCTCATAAACCAGATAAATGGTACGTTCATGCGGTAACAAAATCTAATTATGCTCAACTAATTGAAGCTGGAGTTAAAATATATGAATATACACCAGGCTTTATTCATTCAAAAACGTTTGTAGTGGATGGATTATACGCTACTGTAGGAACTGTTAACTTAGATTATCGTAGTCTATTTTTACATTTTGAATGTGGTGTTTGGATGTATAAAACAGCAGCAGTCGGTGCCGTTTTAAAAGATCATTTAGAAACTGAGGCAGTGAGCCAATTAATAACCTTAGAGGAAGCTGAAAATATTAAGTTACCAACTAGGTTAGGTAGAGCTGTATTAAGCGTATTTTCACCATTATTATAAAATTTAAAGAGGTTCTCATGAGAGAAACCTCTTTTTTCTTTGGAAATTGAGATAGGACAAATGAATTTAACTCAAAAATAACTATTTGAAACAAATAATACTAAAAATAAAAAGAATGTATGTTATGATACTGTTTATAAATATGTAGAAAGAAGAGTGGTAATATGGTAGAAGTTTATTTAGATCATGCAGCAACAACCCCCATGCATCCAGAAGTCATTGAAGAAATGACCCGCATAATGACCAGTGTTTTTGGCAATCCATCAAGTATTCATGGGTTTGGCCGAAAGGCGTCATTTGAATTGGAGATGGCACGTGAGGAAATTGCCCAGTCTATTAATTGTCACTCAACAGAAATTATTTTTAATAGTGGTGGGACAGAAGGCGATAACACTGCTATTATTCAAACAGCTTTAGCACAACAAGATAAAGGGAAACACATTATCTCAACTAACGGTGAACATAGTGCAGTGACTCATTCTCTGGATTATTTAGAATCACTTGGTTTTGAAATCACTTTACTACCGATTAATAAAGCAGGTGGTATTACAACGGAACAAGTTGCAGAAGCTTTAAGAGATGATACGATTTTAGTGACAACGATGTATGGTAATAATGAAGTAGGAACGATAAATCCAATTTGTGAGATAGGTGAACTCTTAGAGAATCATCAAGCGTTATTCCATACAGATGCAGTGCAAGCTTTTGGGACTGAAAAAATTGATGTAAAAGAATTAAAAGTTGATTATTTAAGTGTCTCTGGTCATAAAATCAACGGACCAAAAGGTGTTGGCTTTTTATATATTAAAAAAGGGCGCGTGGTTCCAATCATGATTCATGGTGGCGACCAAGAAGAAAAAAAACGTGCTGGAACAGAAAATTTAGCAGGTATAGCTGGACTTAAAAAAGCTATTACCATATTAAGTGAAGAACAAAAAGAAGCAAATAAAGCAAAATATTTTGAGTTTAGAGAGCAAATACTGAATACTTTAACAGAAAATAATATTGATTTTGAAGTGAATGGATGCGATGAAAATCATTTATCTCATATTCTAAATATTTGGTTTAAAGGGGTGAAAAGCAACCTCTTACTATCAAGATTAGATTTATTTGGCTATGCTATTTCAACTGGCTCTGCTTGTAGTGCTGGGACAGTTGCCCCGTCTCCTGTTATTTTGGCTATGAAAAAAGAAACGCCAGAAGCTGCAACAGAATCTATTCGAATTAGTTTTGGTTACGGATTAACCAGTGAAGAAATCGAAGCATTTGCCGAAAAATTAGTTGAAACAATTCAAAGCTTAGTTTAAGAAATGAATGGCTTTTCATTTCGTTTTTGTTATAATTAAAGGTAAGAAAACTTAAGGAGGAGTCCTATGTCTTTTTTAGATAAAGCAACAGTTGAAGGATCAAAAACATATTATAAAGTGAGTGAAAAAGCACGTGCATATTCATTCAAAGATTACGGGTTTACAGAAACAAAATCAGGTAATTTCCAATTAGCAAGACCACTTGATACAAATCCGCAAAACAAACAAAGTCCAAAATTAAAAATTACGGTAGCAAAAGACTTAAAAACATTGAAAATGTCAATTACAACAGCTAATGGCTTAAAAGCATTAAATATTTTTAATGGTGACCAACATGCTGAAAAACGTGACCAATTCAAATACATCATGGCAGACATGATTCATTATGGTTGTTTTGAAGAAGTGAAATAACACTATCAGATAGTGAGTTTGGGGTAAAACTCAGATTTACTATCTTTTTTGTTTGTAATTTTTAAACAAACTAAAGAGTTAAAATGATATAATGAAAACGATGCTTTCATAAAAGGATGGTTATGATAATGAAAAAAAAATATAGTGCAGGTCTTGTTTCTCAAAGATTTTGGTTTCATGAAACAAAGCAATATATAGACTTATTAAACGAAGGAAAGGCTGAAAAAGAAATACAATATCTAAGTGAAGAATTAAATATTTTTGGAGCTGTTAGTCCTAGTCGAGCAAAAGAAATATTTAATGGAGTTAGACGTCGTGTCAATATATTAGATAGTGATTTACAGAAACTATTCCCTCAATTAAATATTGATAACCAAAAAATACTATCTCTAATTGCTGTATTATTAGTAAATGATTTGTTTTTAGAATTCATGCTTGAAGTCTTTCAAGCTCAAATTCAAAAAAATGAATTTGAATTGACCAATAAAGAATATAAACGTTTTTTTTCTGAAAAACAGAGAACAAATGATGTTGTAGCAAAATGGAAACCATATACTTATACTCGTTTGGGAAGTGCTTACAGAAATTATTTACTGGAATCAGGACTCTTAAGGGAAGTTTCAGAGAAAGATATTATTACACCTAAAGTTTTAGATCAACGTATAATCACATACTTATATTCTATAAATCGTCAAGATATTGTGAAATCTATAATAGGGGATATTTAGGTATGAATAAATCAATAAATGAAAAATTAAAAATTTTGGATCAAACAATTACATCGCCAGATTTTCTTTCCAATGTAGGATTAGGAAACGAAGTAGGGTATCATATTTTTGATTATAGTCCCAAAGATGAATTATTAGTTAGAGAACATATAAAAAATCTGAAAAATAAAAATATACCTGATATTGATGGTTATTCAATTCAAATTTTCGATTTATATAGGATAATGATGGACTATATACATGAAGAAGGACATAGTGAAGTCATTGCTAAATGGGAAGAAAAACACGATATCATGTTTGTAGCAACTAGAATAAACAGGTTATTAAAAATGGAAGAATTTGATGACAGTCAGATGTATTTTACAAATTATATCCAGAAACATGTTGTAGATAATGCAGTGGTAATCCTTACAGGAGTTGGTGAAATTTATCCTTTGGTGAGAGCACATTCTATTTTGAATAAAATGCATTTAGTATACACAGAAAGACCAGTTATTATGATGTACCCAGGTGAGTATAATCGTCTAAAATTGACAATCTTAGAAACTAACAGAGAAACTAATTATTATAGAGCGTTTAGAATTGGATAGGGGGATAACAAGTGAAAATTAATGACATATTTTTAAAAGACATTCATCGAAATATAGATGGAGTTATTACAGCAACAAAAACATCAGATGAGCAAATTTATCAGGAGCTAGATGAATATGTGGTTACAAAAGAACTTCAAAGCCATTTTCAAGTTTTTTTTGATGCTTATAAAAGAGGTGTTTTAAGTGATACTAGCAAAATGGGTGTTTGGATCCAAGGTTTTTTTGGATCAGGTAAATCTCATTTTCTTAAGATCCTGGCTTATATTTTAGAAAATAAAGAAATTAATGGAAAAACTGCACTAGATTTTTTTATAGAAGGAGATCAGTCTACTCGTAAAATCAATAATGATATTACAATAGCAGATATGAAATTAGCCACAGATGTACCTACAAATGTTATTCTTTTTAATGTAGAGTCAAAACATCAAACTGGTATAGAAGAGAGAAACAGTTTAGTTAATGTTTTTTTAAAAGTTTTTAATGATAGTTTAGGCTACTCTACTAATCCTAAAGTAGCTGATTTAGAAAGAAGTTTGTCTGCGGAAAATAAGTATGAATTATTTAAAATGACATTTGAAAATATTCACGGAAAAAAATGGCTCGAGGAACGTCATAAAGTTGATTTTTTACAAGATGCTGTTGTTGATACATTAGTAGAAATTAATTATATGTCAGAAAATGCGGCTAATAATTGGTTTTCAAAATTAGAGGCTGAATATATTATTAGCATAGAAGAATTTGCAATTCTTGTAGAAAATTATCTTAAGTCACAAGGAAACAATCAACATATTGTTTTTCTAGTTGATGAAATTGGTCAATATATTGGTGGTAACAGTGATTTAACATTACAATTACAAACAATCGTTGAGGAATTAGGTAATAAATCTAGAGGGAAAGCATGGGTTATTGTGACAAGTCAACAAGCGATTGATAAGATAACAGATATTGCAGGGACAACAGCAATGGATTTTTCAAAGATTAAAGGTCGTTTTGAAACAACGTTATCACTATCATCTGCAAATGCTGATGAGGTAATTCAGAAACGTATTTTAGCCAAGAATTCAAATGGACAAAATTTTTTGAGAGCAGATTATCCGAATCACGAAAGTAATTTGAAGCTAATGTTGGATTTTGAAGATAGTCCAGAATTAAAACTTTATAGTAGTGCTGAAAACTATGCGGATGTTTATCCGTTTATTCCATATCAGTTTAATTTATTAGCCAATGTATTAACTCAAATTTCTAAGCACTCTATTCAAGGAGCTAACTTATCCCGTGGTGAGCGTTCTTTGTTAGCTTTTTATAAAGAAACAGCAGAGAGGGTAGCAGATCAAGATTGTAAGCTTTTAGTTTCGTTTGATCAATTCTATCCATCACTCGAGAAGTGGCTTAATGAATCTGATAATGCGAAGGTTATTAAGCAAGCTGAAGAGAATACTCGAATTGTATCTGAAGAAAGCGACTTATTTAACATTGATGTTCTAAAAGTTCTTTTTATGATTAAATATGTTGATCAAAATATTAAGCCTACTCTAAATAATATTACAAACTTAATGATTCGTGATGTAAATGAAGATAAACTCATGTTAAGGAAAAAAGTAGAAAAATCTTTAAAAATTTTAATTCATGAAAATTTGATTCGACAAAATTTACAAAGTTTTATTTTTCAAACTGATGAGGAACAAGAAGTTAGCCGCCTAATAAATAATATTGAGTTAAATACAACTGATGTAGAGAATAAACTAGCTACTGATATTTTTGATGATAAAGTTGGTCGTAATAGTTTTGCTTACATTAATTCACATGCTAGAAGTCGCATTTTTGAGAATAGGTATACTCTCTTTTATAACTTATATATTGATAACTATGCTTTTCGTAAAAATAGTAATCCTCAACTTGAAGTTAAAGTTATAACACCTAATAATGACGAGATTTGGGGAGATGAAACACAATTAATTCTACAAAGCACTAAGAATCAAATGCTTATTAAATTACCAGCTGATACTGAATTTATGAACAATTTAATAACATTTATTAAGGTAGAAAAATATATTACAACTGTAAATGCTACAAGTGCAATTAAAAACTTTGCGGCTGTTAAAGCAGAGAAAACAAGTGAAAATCAAGAGTTAAATGAATCAATTAGCAATCAACTAGATGTTTTTTTAAAGCAAGCAACATTTTACTTTAATAATAATAAATTGGAAGTTGTAGGTAGTGATTTCAAAGCGCGTTTAAATGATGGATTACAACAAATGGCTAAACTGGTTTATCACAAGAATGATTTAGTTGATGCTCCAATGACCGAATCAGATATTAATAAGTATCTGTCTGGGAAAGAAATAGGTATAGTTAAAGCAACTGAAAATCAAAATGTGGTAGATGAAATAAGGCGAGTAATAGAGTTTCAATCAGTGAGAGGATTGTCAGTTTCATTAAAAATACTTCGTGATACTTTTGTGAATAAAGAACCATATGGCTTTGTCAATGAAGATCTAGAGTGGGCTGTTGCTCGTTTATTCAAAGAAGGAAGTATTACATTGTTTAAAAATGGCATTCCATTATCGACAAATGATGATATTAATGAGATTTCAAAAGCAATATTTGAAAGAAAAGCAGCTGAAAAAATAAGGATTGAATTACGAATTAATTCAGATGACAAGCAAAAGAAAATAGTCCAAAAAATTGGAGAAGAATTATTTAATAGTCGTAATATAGTTGATGAGTCTAATGATGATATTACAAGAAACAAATTTAATGAGAAATCTAGAATACTTATTTCTGAGTTGAATACTTATGAAAGTGACAATGCAAGTAATTATCCGCAGTCAGAAATAATTACTGATGTTATTAGAGGGCTAGAATCTGTAATGAATCTTCGAGATACACATTTGTTTTTTGAAATGCTTGAAGATAAAGAAGATGATTTTCTTGACTGGGCAGAAGATTTAGTCGATATAAAGAACTTTCATACAAGTAATCAAAAGATAATATGGGATAAAACAAAAAATTATATTAATCGTATAGAAAGAAGCACTATTAAAGAATCAACTCAAGAAATTGATTTGTTAATTGATAAGATGAAAGAAATTTTAAAACAATCTGTCCCATATCGTGATATTCCTAATCTGAGTATACTAAATGCTGAGTTTGAGCAATCCTATATGGAGTTTATTGAGTCAAAATCAACAAAAGCAACTGAAAAAATTCAAATTATTTATGAGGAAATTATTCAGGATCTAAAAAATCGAGAATTTGAAGAAGTGTTTTCACTAGATGTCGCTGATAGTTTTAATCATTTAATTGATGATTTGAGTAGATATCAAAGTCTAGATGAAATAGAGCTAGCACCAGTCCAAGCAAAAGCGTTAAAAAATAGTTTTATTGAAAAATTTACAGATGAAGAGAATAAGCGTCGTCAACAAGCAGCTGAATATGTAGCGGAAGAATACACTTCTATTGATGAATCAAAGGTGACTGATAAAACAAGTGTAGAAGTAAGTAAACCTGTTATAAAAAAAATAGAATTAATACAAATTAATAAACTTATTAAATCTTCAACAAGAATTAGGACAGAATCTGATATCGAAGTATTTATTAATGACTTAAAAACAGAGCTGTTAACTAAATTAAATGATGACAACGAATTAGACATTCGGTTATAAATAGTGGGAGTGTAAACATGGATAAAAAAGCCATTAAAAATTTTGCCATAGAATCTCGACAATTATTACGTTTGGGAGTTATTAATAAATTAGCTAAGTTAGGTATTACAGACGAAAAAATAGAAGAAATAAATACTATTGATAAGCATCTAATAGAGATACCTTCGAACGGTGAAAGATTTGAAGGAAAAGATGTTATGAATAGAACAAAGTTAGTTAATGAGCTGAATTCTCGAGTTAAACAAACAGATCCAAATCAAACCAAAAGTTTCAAAATAGCTTTTGAAACTTTAGTAGAGGAAGTAGCGTATACTTGGTTTAACCGATTAATTGCAATTAGATTTATGGAAGTTAATAATTATCTACCTGAGCGTCAACGTGTTCTTTCAAGTGAGACTATTGGGAAAAAAGAACCAGATATTATTACGAATATTTTAAGAACGACATTATATCAGGAAATGGATGAGACGACTCAAAATAAAGTTATCAATTTATTATCTGATAGTAGAGCTGACGCTGTAGATGAACTCTATCAACTTGTTTTTATCAGGCAATGTAATAGTTTAAATAGAGAACTTCCTGATCTTTTCGAAACAATTGATGACTATTCAGAACTTTTAATTTCGATTTCATACATTGATGATAATGGCGTGATTGCAAGTCTATTAACTATACCAGAATCAGATTTTGATGTGACAAAAGAAGGACAAGTAGAAATTATTGGATGGATGTATCAGTATTATAATACTGAACCAAAAGATAAAGTGTTTGCACGAGGAAATCGAAAAATTCGCGCTGATGAAATTCCAGCAGCTACACAATTATTCACCCCAGATTGGATCGTTCGTTATATGGTTGAGAATTCGTTAGGGCGTTATTACATCGATCAAAAATTAGCAAATCCAAATGAGACCAGAACTGAAAAAGAGATTGCCGAGAGCTTTGATTGGAAGTATTATTTAGAATCAGCAGAGCAGCCAGAAGAAGTAAAACTACAAATAATAAACGAGAGACAAGAAAAAAATGTTTTCGATCTACAAGAGCTAAAACTTTTAGACAATGCAATGGGGTCAGGGCATATACTTGTTTACGCATTTGATGTATTTTTACAACTTTATGTAGCAGAGGGCTTTAGAGAAAGAGATGCTGCTGAATTGATTATGAAACATAATTTATTCGGTTTAGAAATTGACAAAAGAGCTTATCAACTTGCGTACTTTGCAATCATGATGAAAGGAAGACAATATAGTCGTAGGATTTTGAGTAAAGGAATTAAACTGAACGTACACTATTTTATTGATCTTGATGAAATTCCAGAAGAATATTTTTCAAGATTAGAGCAAGTTTCACTGTTGTCTGAAAAAGAGTTTTTAATTTGGAAGGATGAATTGAAATGCTTGTTAAATTCATTTAAGAATGCCACAGAAATTGGGTCTGTTCTTAACTTAAAAAATACTAATTTAGAGGACATAATAAATATTAAGGAATCTATCCTATTATTAGATAATTTTACAAGCATGGACATTCTTTATACGATTCCTGAAATCCATGAGAAAGTTATTAAAATACTAAATATTATGATTATTTTACTAACAAAGTATTCTACTGTAATTACTAACCCTCCTTACTTAAATAAAATGAGTTTGTCTTTAGATAAATATGTAAAATCCAATTATCCTTCTGTAAAAACAGATCTATTCTCTGTCTTTATAAAAATGAATAGTCAGATGCTCATTCAGGATGGTTACGCCGGTTTTATGACACCTTTTGTCTGGATGTTTATCAAATCCTATGAAGAGTTACGTAAATTTTTAATTAATAATAAAACTATTTCTAGTTTAATTCAGATGGAATATTCAGCCTTTGAAGAAGCAACAGTACCTGTTTGTTGTTTTACTATCAAAAATACTAAGAAAGAACCTATTGGAAACTACTTAAAACTATCAGATTTTCGAGGGGGAATGCATGTACAAAAAAATAAAGTATTGGAAGCTATCATAGATCCTTCAAAGTATTATTTTTATCAAACAAATCAAAAGAATTTTGAGAAGATACCAGGAAATCCTATTTCGTTTTGGGTAAGCGAAAATCTTATAAATACTTTTTCAGTAGCAAAACGAATGGATGAGATAGTATCTCCTAAACAAGGTTTGGCAACTGCGAACAATGACCGATTTCTTCGTCAATGGTGGGAAGTTGATATTAATAAGATAAAATTTGATGCTGCTTCTATTAAAGAATCGGTTGAATCTGGGAAAAAATGGTTTCCATACAATAAGGGGGGGGCATTTAGGCGTTGGTATGGAAATTATGATTACGTTGTTAACTGGGAAAATGATGGGCAAGAAATCAGAAATTTTGTTGACAGTAAGGGAAAACAGAGATCGAGGCCTCAAAATACTGATTTTTACTTTAAAGAAGCGATTACTTGGTCAGATATAACAAGTTCTAAATTTTCCCTCAGGTATCGTGAGGCTGGAAGTATACACGATGTTAAAGGCATGGAGGCTTTTGAATTTCCAAATGAGCATCTTTTCTATATTTTGGGTGTACTTAATACTGGTGTTGGAAACTATATTTTTAAACTATTGAATCCGACGATTAGTCTTCAAATAGGAAACTTTCAATCATTCCCTATTTTAATAAATGAAAAAGAAAAAACAGAACAGCTTTCTATTGAAAATTTAGAAACTTCAAAAATAGACTGGAACGCGTTAGAAACAGCATGGGGATTTAAAAAAAACTCTTTAATCTAATATACAAGACAAGAAATTAATAACGAATTTCTTGTGCTATATAATTTTTGATGTGGATGAAGAAATTCATTCACATCTATTTTTTTACAAAAAAATAGAAACATACGAACTTTCTCATTAAAATTAAAGTGACCAAACCAAATTTTAGAAAGAAAGATTCGTATGTCTCATAACCATTGTATTCGACTATCGCTAGATTTAAAAGATAAAAATATTTATTTCGACTCTATTTTTTGTGAGGAACAACTTATAAAAGGTGTGAGATCGAAGGTTTATAAAGGTAGCCTTACTTACAATCCTTCGGCTTGCCCTTGCTGTGGCATTAAAAATGACCGATTTTCTATTGTGAAAAACGGATTTATTTCTTCTCGAATAAAGTGGCTAAGTGTAGCTCATTACCCAACTTATCTTTTATTAAAGAAACAAAGATTTCTTTGTCGTCACTGTGACTCCTTTTTTCTAGCTGAAACTTCTGAAATTGAGAACCATTATTTTATCGCTAGAAGAGTGAAGCAATCAATTCTTGTTGAGCTAGGTGATGCCATCTCGTTTAAGGATTTAGCTAAAAGACATTTTGTTTCACCAACAACTATTAATAGAATTTTACTAACAGGTGGAAAAGAGTTATCTAATCGATTTTTACAATTACCTCAAAACCTTTGTTTTGATGAATTTACCTCTGTTAAAAATAATAGCGGAAAGTACAGTTTTGTTTACTCTGATTCTTCTACACATAAAATCATCGATATTCTCATTGATAATAAGAAACTAACACTAGAAAAACACTTTCTAAAGTACTCTCTAAAGGTTCGGTGCCAAGTAAAAACAATCGTCGTTGATATGAATGCTGCCTATTTTAAATTAGCCAAAAGACTATTCCCTAATGCTACAGTAATTATTGATCGTTTTCACTTAGTTCAACTTATCAGTCGTTCTTTAAACATAACTAGAATCAAGACAATGAATCGCTATCGAACATCCCATTTAACTGACATGAAAAATTATCGAAAATTAAAAAAATATTGGAAGCTCTTTTTAAAAGATTCTAATGAATTGAACTATAAAGACTATCGTTATCAACGTTTATTTAAGAGTATTTTACCTGAAACAGATGTAATGGATTATTTACTTAGCTTGAACAAAGAGTTATCAGAAACTTATAAACTTTACCAAGAGTTATTATACTGTAGTAAAAACAATGATTTTGAAACTTTTTCTGATCTTCTATTATTAACCAATGAAGATATCTCAGACTCTATGAAAGTCTCTATTCGAACGTTGAAAAAGCACTTACCAAGGATTGAAAACACCTTTAAATACACTTATTCTAACGGTTCATTAGAAGGTTCCATAAATAAAATAAAACTAATTAAACGAATAGCCTACGGCTACAGAAATTTTCAAAATTATAAATATAGAATTTTACTTATCTTTAAAGACAAACAAAAAAACAACGAAAACCAATCAGTTTTCGTTGCCTAAACTCACTAAATTTTACTCATCCACATCATTTTATACGAAAGCTTCACTAATACTATATATCAAACCATAGCTAAAAAAAGCAAAAAAATACCTTCCTCTCTTTTATAGAACAAAAAAAAAAATTTTCAAAGAGCATTATCATCTATTCATGATAAACTTCGTTTCTTGATATCATATAATAAATGATTCTGGTAATAAGGTGAGCAACTGCTATGGTAGCTCTTTTTCCTCCTCGATTCTGACTAATTCTTTGATAATAATTTTTAAATCTAAGATGATTAGATCTACAAGCTGAATAAGCACACTGGCATAAAATCTTCTTCGCATAAGAGTTTCCTTTAGAAATTCTTGTGGATCGTCTTTTTCCTGCACTTTCATTATTCCCAGGACATAACCCTACCCATGATGCTAATTTTTCTGCAGAAGAAAATTGATTCATATTAATACCAAACTCAGAAATGATTACAGCGGCTGAATCTTCACTAATACCTGGAATAGTTACTAAGTTATCGACATATTCTTGGTACGGCTCTAAACACTCTGCTATTTTAATTTCTAATTCTTTGATTTTATCATTGTACATATCAATGACATCTAAAACTTGTTTTAATAAGAACCTGTGATGACTTCTGAAAAAACCAGTCAATCCCTCAAGTAATTCTGGTACTTTAAATTTTAAAGAAGTGTAAACAGCCTTTTCAACTTTTTCTTCAGTAATCTCTTCCTCATTGATTAATAGATTCAATAAATTCCTTCCGGACATCCCAAAGATATCAGTCATATACGAAGTTATTTTGATTCCTGCAGTTTGTAAAATTTTATGAGCTCTATTTTTCTCTCGATTTCTAGATTCAATCCACATTTTTCTTAATCGAGTCAACTCGCGTAAATCCTGTATTGGTTCCTCTGGAACAAAACTTTTTGGAATCAAATCAATACGTAACAATTTTGCAATCCAACTAGCATCTTTTTTATCTGTTTTTTGTCCTGGTATATTTTTTATTTTGTATGGATTAGCTAATACCAAATCAAAACTCCCTTGAAGAATGTGCCAGATTGGTTTCCAATAAATTCCAGTGCTTTCCATAGCAACAATCTCACAATTAAATTCTGTAAGCCATTCATGTAAGCCAAGTAAACCTTTTGTAGTAGTATCAAATTTTTTCAAATGTTTTTTTGGTCTTGTAGAAGTAAGAGGTCCATCTAGAACACAAGCAACTACATTGTTTTGATGAACATCTAAACCAGCACAACACTCATAAATAATTTCCATAAAAAAACAGACTCCTTTCCAAAAACAAATTAGGAAAGGAGTACTTTATTTTATAAATAATCAAATTTTTATACACATGCTCATTGGCAATATTTCAAGGTTCTCGAAAAATAAAGTAAGCCAGTTTGACGTTCGACATAACTTTCTTTTCCAAAATAGTGGCGGCTTTTTTCCTTTCCACTACTATTATACCTTAAATCACTTTCGTACTTCAGGGTGAATGAGTTTACGAATTCATGGAAGTTTGACGTAGAGCCATTTCTTGTCTTTATCTCTTTTTATACTAAAGGATGATTAGTAAATGCCCATGAAGACTCAAAACAGTTCCAATCATTTTTAGATAATTCTATGAGCATATCTACTATTTCATAGACATTTTTTTCATTTCTAATGATTACAGGCATGTTCTTCATATCGTCAACTTGAAAATTCAAAGTTGGGTTGATAACATCAGCAAGATACAACATAACTTTTGAATTTGATAAACCTAAAATTTGAAATAGATGTTCATTAATAAACATCATTGGTCCAGCATCTCCAAATAAATTTCCTTCAGGACTTTTTCTAAATGAGATATCTCCAGAAGTAATACGCCCCCAAGTAATTCCAGGTTTGAAATAAAAATTGGTATTTCGTAAGCGATAGTTTGTATTAGAATGTTTTATTTCTTCTCCTTTATTCTTTAGGTTAATAATAGGAATATTATTACCAAACCATTTTCTTTTTCCTCCACCAGAATTAAGAGGAAACCATTTCCAATTCTCCATCTCCTTAATAGATCTACAACAAAAATTTATTTTTTTTTCATTTACTTCGTACCAACTAAGAATATAACGAGAATTAACCATAATACCAGATTTGATTATGCCGTATTCACTCATTTTTTTTTCGATAACGAAATTATTTATAGTGTTTTCGCTTACCCAATACGAAATTGGTTGTCCTGGAATTTTTTTATACTTTTCTTGACTAATTTCATTAAAGCGGTTTCCAGGAATAGGAATTATTTCTGGTGTAACACCATTTAAAACATTGTCAGTTTTAATTTGATGATAACTTCCCTTGAATCCATTTAATTGATTATTTCTAAAAATAGTAACAACAGTACCAAAAGCTATTCCCATTACCATATTTTCCATATGCATCATATTAGAAATAGTATAATTTTGAAGTATGTTTTTACGCATAGACTCATAACTAGATAAGAACATCCATGATTGCATTGTTACCATAGTGTTATATCCATCGGTTTTCACTGAGAGATTCCAACGTTCAATAAACATTGCGAATAAGTCATTCTTTGAATTTGGATAATTTTTTTTTGAAAACTTAGAGAGAGTCTGATTGAATCCAGAACTTCCCATATAAGGTGGATTAGTTATTGAAATATCGTATGTCTGTTGTAATATTTCACCAACATAAATCATTTCTCTGATACCTTGCTCTAACATAGAAATAGTATCAGCTTTTAATATTTCTTTTAAGTTATCGAAATCAATTCCATCAAATTTTATTAACGAACCTAATTCGTTTCCATTTTTAAATCCATTTATTAGTTTTAATAAATCTTCTTTTCCTTTGGAATCATCATGAAATGTCATATTGACTAATTGTAACTCAGTTTCACCAATCCCAAAATTATCTGGTACTGTATAAATATTTGGTTTAATACCTTTATTCAATAATCGTCTAGAATGTTGACGCCCTTTCATCATTAAGGCGAAATATGATAATTGAAAAGCACGTTTATCAATGTCTAAACCAAATAGATTATGTTGTAGAATTAGTTCCGCAGCGTCTCTTTCCCTATAACCTTCAGCTGAATACAGTTGAATCAACACATCAAAGGCATAAACTAGAATATGACCACTTCCCATTGATGGATCAATTAGCTTTAGCTCTTGTAGATCGAAATCATTCTGAAAGAACGTTTGTCATTATTTTCATGATTAGTTTTGTTTCACGTTCTTCCATTTCTTTAATAATATGAAGATAAACTGATTGTGTGGTAGTAATATCTTTATGACCTAATCTCTTACTTACACTTAGTATATTGACTCCTTTATATAATAGAATAGAAGCGTGAGTATGACGTAATCCATGAAAGGAAATCAAAGGAATTCCTAGTTCTTTACAAATTTTCTCTAGATGCCGATTGATGGTTGCACTAACTGGTAAATTCCCATTATCGTCAATACATATTCTTTGATTACTTTGTTTTAATTTTCTATAGCGAATAATCTCTTTGATAACTTTAATTGTTCGGTTGTCAATGTCAATTCTTCGAATTGAGCTATCATTTTTTGTAGGTTTAAAACCAGAGTGATATTTATAATCCCAAGATTTATTAATAGTAATTATTTTATTTTTTACATCCACATCTTCAAGTGTTAAGCCTAGTACTTCAGCAAATCTTAAACCTGTCATAGCAGATAAATAAACAATAAAATTTTGCGAATCTATTGAGTTTTTTTCAGTATATTGTATTAAAGATTTCCATTCTATATAGGAATGAAACTTAGCTTTTTGATTAGTTTTTTCTTTTCCAGTAATAATTACTTTTCTAGTAAAATCATAATCTATCAAGCCTTCTTCAACTGCATCTAGTATTGCGGCTCGAATCTGTTTATGAAATGTTGCAGTTGTGCGTTTTGCATGAGTTTTTGCAAAATTGTTAATTGCTCTTTGATAAGAAAGCCTGGTAAGTTTAGTGAGGTTAGCATTACCAAAATAGGTGACTGTATGCTGAAGTGTATTTTGATACTTAATATAAGTAACATGAGAAACAGCAGGCTTTTTATAGGTTTCTATCCATTGTTGAAAATAATTAGTTAATGATAAATCATTCGTCATAATATCTTCCTTTCGATCTAATGTAAAATAAAATACTATTTATTATATATGAATTATGGCTATTAATCAGAAAACAAGTATAATGAAAGATGATGAAAAATAGGAGGGATTGTGTTTTGGCAATACTTATAAAAGATAAATTTGAAGCCTGGGAGAAAGAGGCGCAAGAAAGATTTGATCAGTTAAAAGCAAATGAAGAAGAGTTGAATAAAATATTTATAGATTTGTATGGTTTAAATGATGAGCTTGATTATCATGTAGAAGATAAAGACGTCTCTGTTTCAAGAGCGGATCGAGAAAGAGATATTAAATCACTTATTAGCTATGCAGTTGGTTGTATGTTTGGTCGTTATTCATTAGATGAGGAGGGGCTCGTTTTTGCTGGAGGAGATTTTGATTTCTCTCGTTATTCAAAATTTATTCCTGATGCTGATAATATTATATTGATAACCGACGATGAATTTTTTCAAGATGATGAGAGTGATATTGTTATTAAATTTCAAAAATTTATAGAAGTAGTCTACGGAAAAGAAACTCTTGAAGAAAATTTAGATTATATTGCTGATACTTTGAAAGGCACTGGAACTAGTCGTGAAATAATACGTAAATATTTTGTTTCAAAATTTTTTACAGATCATCTTAAAACATATAAAAAAAGACCGATTTATTGGCAATTTGATTCTGGAAAAATTAATGGTGTAAAAGGTTTAATGTATTTACATCGTTATGATGAAAATTTACTTCCTCGTTTACGTACGGATTACCTATCAAAACTTAGCCAAGCATATAATTCTAGAATTGAATTACGTGAAACTCAGAAGTTATCTTCTTCTAGTGCAGGCGAATCAACTCGTTATGAAAAAGAGATAGTAAAAATAAAGAAACAATTAAAAGAACTTCGCGAGTTTGATGAGAAAATTAGCCATCTTGCACTGAAAAAAATTACTCTTGATTTAGATGATGGTGTAATTGTTAACTATGATAAATTACAACGTGATCCAGATACAAATGAAAAATACAACATCTTAACTAAAGGGGTTAAAGAGCCTTAAAGGAGAATAGTATGTCAGATTTAAATCTCAATCAGATAGAAAATAAATTGAATGAACTATTTTTAACTTATGGTGAGCGTAAGTTAATTTTTTGGTTTGATCCTAAAGGCGAGTTTGAAGATGATATTAACAATGAGTTAATCAAATTAGAAAATGCTCAAATCAAAAAAATAGGTTTTAACACACAGTTTATAACAAAGCGTTTCTTCGAAATAGAAGATACGACTAATAATTATTTAGTTTATGCGCCATTTGAAAGAATAGATGATGACGATGAGAACAACCATTTGTTAAGTATTGTTAAATATTCTGAGCTTTTCAATGCGGATAGGATCTCTTTGATTATGGAACAGTTGGATATTATACCAGAACTACATGAAATAATGACTGATTACAGTAAATTTTTTGGGGCTAAGTCACGGATTTCTTCTTTTGAAAAAATGACAACTACAAGTGTAAAAACAAAAGAAGTACTTGAATTGACAATAATGTCTGTATTAACAAAAGCTAATACTAATCAATTTTATAGTATTCTTCAATCGATATTGATTGAATTTTCAAAAGGTAGCAATATTTTATTTTCACAATTAAATGCTTATGAATTAGAGGAAGTCTTTTGGAAGTATGTCTATAAATATTATGGTTATAAATCAGAAGATCCAACTATTCAAAAATTAGTTATTTCTTTTTTCTTAAATACATATTTTGGACAATTGGGAATTCAAGAACTACCGAATAGTTTTAAAGAATATGAAGTTTTGGATCAAACAACTGCTATTGTTTCATTCATGGATGGGGTAATGAATGATACTCGTTACAAAGAACACTTTAATCAATTGAGCCATCAAATATATCAAGTGATTAATGGAGATAAATTACTAGATAAAGCTTCCGTAGAAGAATTAATTGAGGCAGATATATTTGAAAGTATCCATTTAAAAATACTATCCTATTATAGTAATCAGCTTATAAGTGGTGACACGACACCGATGGTTAGTAGTATGCCACTTGTTGATGTTGTAACTCGAAAAATGCGCTCTAACTTTGGAGATAAATATATAAGACAATATAATGCTTTAATTAATGCACAAAAATTATTGATGTTTACCTATTCAACTCACATGGACAAATTTAATCTGATTCTTAAAGACTATGAAGAAAACTCATATAAGGTAGATCAATATTACCGTAAATTTATATGGAATTTAGATCATTTTGAAATGGATGATGCTTTTTTTGAGTTGTATCAAATTGTAGAAAAAAAATATAAAGAATTTTTAGATGAAAGTAGTCATTTGTGGAATGATTATATAATGTTTGACAATCAGGAAACGTTGTTAGATTTTTATAATAATTACGCATGTCATAAAATGAAAACAGTTGTTATTATTTCAGATGCATTCCGTTATGAAGCAGCAAAAGAAATTCAAAAAGAAATTCAAAATGAAAAAAAATATTCTACAAAAATGGAAAGTATACTAACAGTATTACCCTCTGTTACAGAATTTGGAAAATCCGCTTCACTTTTAGGTAAAGGAGAAACTTTCGAATATGTAAATGGTGTGGATGTTGAAGTAAATAGTATGAAAACAAAAGGAACAGTTGCACGAGATAAAATTCTTAAGGCTAAAAACCCTAATTCTTTAGCTATTAGTTATGAGGATGTAGTTGAAAAGGACAATGCCAAAGAACTTCGTGAGTTATTCAATGGCCAAGATATGATTTATTTGTATCATGATCAAATTGATAAAACTGGTGATCATGGACAGGAAAGGCAAGTTTTTGAAGCGGTTGATAAAACAATCAAAGAATTAAAAACATTATTACCAAGAATTTCCAATGGAGCAAATATTTATCGTTTTATTATTACAAGTGATCATGGTTTTATATATACTCGCTCAAAAATAGAAGAATATGACAAAATTGATAACCCATCTATTAGTATTAGTGACAGAGTGGAAAGACGTTTTATTATTAGTGAAAATCAATATAAAAATATAGGGATATCAAGTATGAAACTAAGCGATGCATTACGTAATGATGATAAACGAATAATTCATTTTCCATCTACATCAGCTATATTTAAAAAATCTGGTGGGGGACAAAACTATGTCCATGGAGGTTCTTCTCCTCAAGAGATGATTGTGCCGGTATTAGAAATTATGGTTGGACGAGGTTCATCAGTAAAAGAACCTGCACAAGTTCAATTGATGAGTAACAATAAAAAAATTATAGGTCTCTCTAAATCGTTAGAATTTTATCAATTAGAAGCAGTTAATGATTCAGTAATAAAAGAAAATTACTCATTACATTTTGAAGATAAAAAAGGACGCTTAATTTCTAATGTTCACTCATATTATGCTGACTCTAAATCTACATCTGCTTCAGAAAGATTTACAAATTTTACTTTTGATTTTATAAATCGTAATTATGATACGAATGAAAAGGTATTTTTAATTTTAAAAAATGCAAATACTCAGATTGAGATAGAGAGGATTGAGTTTTTAATTGATAATCCATTCGCAGGTGATCATAATTTTGATATCTAGGAGGGAAGTTAATGGATCAGATTATTTTGGATAAATTGGTGACAAACTTTCCTGGGAAAATTGTCCGAAAAGATCTAACTAAAAAAATTAAAGAAGGTGCTAATGTACCTGTTTATGTATTAGAATATTTATTAGGAATGTATGCATCATCATTAGACGAAGAGTTAGTTGAAAAAGGTGTTGAAAATGTAAAAAATATTCTTGCACGTAATTATGTAAGACCAGATGAAGCAGAAAAGATAAAAGCTAAAATTAGAGAAAACGGAGGATACACTGTTATTGATAAGATAAGTGTGTCATTAAATGAGAGAAAGGATCGATATGAAGCTGATTTTTCTAATTTAGGGTTATCTGGTGTTCGAATAAGTGATGAGTATACTAAAAAATATGATCGTTTATTAGGTGGTGGTATTTGGTGTATTGTTCAGATGGAATATTGGTTTGACGAAAACGATCAAACTAACTCCCCTTTTATTGCTAAAAAAATAGATCCTATACAGATGCCGGGTCTTGATATTGAAGAAGTTAAACGTGGTAGGAAATCATTTACGGAAAAAGAGTGGATTGATGTTATTTTACGTTCTGTTGGGATGGAACCTACTCAATTTGATGAAAGAGTAAAATGGTTGCACTTAGCAAGGTTAGTACCCCTTATTGAAAATAATTTTAATTTTTGTGAACTTGGTCCTAGGGGAACTGGAAAGTCTCATGTATATAAAGAAATTTCACCGAATTCTATTTTAGTTTCAGGAGGACAAACGACTGTGGCGAATCTTTTCTACAATATGGCAAGTCGATCTATGGGACTTGTAGGAATGTGGGATACTGTTGCCTTTGATGAGGTTGCTGGAATTAATGTGAAAGACGGTGACCTTGTTCAAATAATGAAAGACTATATGGCATCAGGTTCTTTTGCAAGAGGTAAAGAGGAAAAAATTGCGTCTGCCTCAATGGTTTTTGTTGGTAATATAAATCAAACTGTAGATGTTATTTTAAAAACTTCCAATTTATTTGAGCCATTTCCTGAAAAAATGGGGACTGATTCTGCATTTTTAGATAGAATGCACTGTTACCTTCCTGGATGGGAGATTCCTAAATATAGACCAGATTTCTTTACAGATGATTATGGTTTTATAACTGATTACTATTCAGAAGTTATGCGTGAACTAAGAAAAGTAACTTATAGTGATGCTATTGATAAGTACTTTAAATTAGGATCCCAGTTAAATCAACGTGACACTATCGCTGTAAAAAAAACGGTCTCTGGATTGATAAAAATCGTTTACCCTCATGGGGAGTTTAACAAACAAGATGTTGAAAAAATATTAAGATTTTCGCTTGAAATGCGTAGAAGAGTTAAAGAGCAACTGAAAAAAATCGGTGGGATGGAATTTTTTGATGTAAATCTATCTTATATAGATTTAGAAGAAAATAGAGAAGAATATATTTCTGTACCTGAACAGGGAAGTGGTACTTTGATACCAGAGGGGGTTGAAAAACCAGGACATATTTATGGTGTTACTACTGGGAGTAGTGGTCGAATAGGTACTTTTAAATTTGAAACACAAATGGTTAGTGGCGGTGGTAAATTTAAGGCTACTGGTTTAGGTAGTGATTCAAAAGCCAAAGAAAAAGCTGATTCAGCGTATAAGTACTTAAATGCTAACGCTAAATCAATCAGTTCTTCAATTGGAACAACAACAAATGATTTCGTTTTTAATACTCAGGACTTGAATGGAGTAGGCAATCCTGAAGATTTATCACTTTCAGTTTTGATTGCATTGTGTTCTATTTCTCTTAAAAAACCTGTTTTATCAAGTATTGTCATACTAGGAGATATAACAATTGGTGGAACAATTATACGTGTAACTAATTTAGCTGATTTAATGCAAGTAGCTAGAGATTCTGGAGCAAAAAAAGTATTAGTACCAATGGCTAATGCAGCAGATCTAGCAACTGTACCACCAGAATTAATGTCTACTTTCAATATAATATTTTATCAAACGCCTGAAGATGCTGTATTTAAAGCTCTTGGTGTAGAATAGTTGTTAATAATTACTTGGTATTTTATCAGTTAATCATAAGTTACGATATTAAAATATGTAAAAAATTCTAAATCAGTAACCTAAGGAGTGTGTAAATGAGAAGATGATTAATAAAAAGAAAAAAATACTGAAAGAGCTATGGATTGGTTATAGTTATGGATGTGGATTTGATTGTCATGATGTAGAGTCAGAAAAATTATTTGCTCATTCAGTTGAGGAATTGGTTGCAGATATTGAATCTTATCAAAAAGTTGCTCAAGAAATGATGAAATCCTTATCTAGTTATGAAGAAGATTCTGACGAGTGCAGTTTTTTCTTACATTATGTGGATGAAAAAGGTGATGAAATATCTTATGGAGACATGTTGGTATTAGCTAATGGTGAAATAATAGATAAAAGTCATAAAAAATATGATCTAATTTTTGCTAATTAATATAGTTTTTGAGTGGAAAGAAGTAATAGTACTAAAGTGCCTAAAATTAATTGAGTATATAGAAAAAACCAGTACAAAGCCATCTACCGGCTCTGTACTGGTTTTCTTTTATTTTATATTTTTCTTTGTTAACACCATCATGACTATTCCTAATCCAATAAAGTACATTGGCATCATATAAAGTGTTCCGTTATGTAAGGTACTCATGCCTAATGTTATTAAGCTAACTAGTAGATAATACCCTAAACTAAAAATAGCACCTGCTGAACCAATAACATCTTGAAAATCAACTAAGGCTAAGCTTAGACAGTTAGGTAAGGCAGTTCCTGTTCCTAATAAGGTAACAAAAATACTGATTAATATGGCAGCAAATTGAATCCATTTTGGTAAGAATGTTGTGTAGCTACTTACAAGTAAAAGAAGAGAACCTACTAACATAATTCGTAAACCTAATGTTATAATCCATTCTGCTTGATGAGTACCTAATAATTTTTTAGAGAGTAAGGCTCCTAAAATTGAGGCTCCTGCAATAACGATTCCTAAAAAACCGTAAATAGAAGGAGATAAGCCAAATTTTTCTATAAAAATAAAAGGTGCTTCAGCATAGTAACTGAACAAAATACCATTAATAGTTCCAATTAAAAAGCCGTAAGTTAATACTTTTGGGTTTTTAAGGAAGCGAATAACGATTGGCCATAGAGCCACTTTTTTTCTTTCAGATACATCAAAGGTTTCTGGTAAAGAAGTCACAGTATAAGCAAAAATAGCTAAAGCCATTAACACTAAAGTTAAAAAGACAATTCTAAAACCAAAATAATTACCAACAAAACCACCGATTAGTGGGCCAACAGCTGGCGTAAATGCTAAAGCTGCTGAAATTTGAGCAAATAATTCATGACGCTTATTGCCTGTGAACGCTTCTCGTAAAATAGTTTGTGTCGTAACTGAACCAGTACTCGCACCAAATGCTTGAATGAACCGAGCGGCTAATAAAAATTCAATTGATTGAGATGTGTAACAAAGTAAACTTCCAATTCCGTACAAAACAATCCCATATATCATAGCAGGTCTTCTGCCGACTATATCTGATAACCAGCCCCAAAAGAATACACCAAAAGCAAAGGCTAAGAAGTAAATACTTAATGTTAACTGAGCAGAGCTCATGGATACTTGATAGCTACTAGCAATTTCTGGTAGAGAGGGTGTAAAGATAGTCTCACTTATTTGTGGGAATCCCACAAGACAAATTAATAATAATAAAGATGGTTGTTTTTTTACCGATGTTTTTTCCAATTTAATTCCTCCGTTATTGTTAAACTATAGGGAAAAAACATCTTTTGAAGGGAAATGGAGGGACCATGGTCTTGATTTGTTCTAATGTCGACATGGTAATCACCCTTTCTTATTTATTCATGTTAAAGATTAACAAAAATAGTTGAAGGTGTAAAGTAAAAATACTTTATATTAAATTAGTATTAAAAGCGTGATTTTTTAAGAAAAAATGTTTATAATGGAGGCACTGAAAATTTACGACCTTCAAATCGTATTAGATTTCAGAATCTAAGAAAATGATGGTGATTAAATGAACGATAACAGTAAAACTCGTGTTGTTGTTGGAATGAGTGGTGGCGTTGACTCTTCTGTAACGGCACTTTTACTAAAAGAGCAAGGGTATGACGTAGTAGGTGTCTTCATGAAAAACTGGGATGACACTGATGATAACGGCGTGTGTACTGCAACTGAAGATTATAAGGATGTAGCAAAAGTAGCTAACCAAATCGGTGTTCCTTATTATTCAGTGAACTTTGAAAAAGAATATTGGGACCGTGTATTTGAGTACTTTTTAGCAGAGTACCGTTTAGGAAGAACACCTAATCCTGATGTGATGTGTAATAAAGAAATTAAATTTAAAGCCTTTTTAGACTATGCTATGCAACTTGGAGCAGATTATGTCGCAACAGGTCATTACGCTCAAGTAAAACGTGATGAAGATGGAACAGTGCATATGTTAAGAGGCGTTGATAATAATAAAGATCAAACTTACTTTTTAAGTCAACTATCTCAAGAACAATTATCTAAAACGATGTTTCCTTTAGGCCATATGGAAAAAAGTGAGGTTCGTGAAATAGCTAAAAAAGCAAAACTTGCGACGGCTCAAAAGAAAGATTCTACAGGTGTTTGTTTTATTGGAGAGAAAAACTTTAAAGAATTCTTAGGAAAATACTTACCAGCACAACCTGGTAAAATGGTCACTTTAGATGGTCAAATTAAAGGAGATCATGCTGGTTTAATGTACTATACCATTGGTCAAAGACAAGGTCTTGGTATTGGTGGTGGACAAGGTGATAATAGTGAACCTTGGTTTGTTGTTGGAAAAGAACTTGAAACGAATACATTGCTTGTAGGTCAAGGATTCCACCATGAGCATTTATATGCGACAAGCCTAGAAGCAAGTGAAGTTCATTTTACAGTAGATACACCTATGCCAAAAGAATTTAAATGTACAGCCAAATTCCGGTATCGTCAACAAGATACAGGAGTTACTGTTATTTTAAATGACGATCAAACGACAGCTACAGTTATTTTTGATGAACCTGTTAGAGCGATTACACCAGGACAAGCAGTTGTTTTCTATGATGGAGACGAGTGTTTAGGCGGTGGGTTAATAGATAAAGCTATTAGCGAAGAAAAAGTGAGACAGTATATTTAATATTTTTAGTTTTCAGTTGACAGTTATTTAAAAATGATTTATAGTACTTGGTGTATTAACTAATTAAATAGATTTGTTAGGTGAGGCTCCTATACAAACACAGGCTACTGCCCAAAAACGTCGAGAGACACCAATGGGTATAACAGGAATTATCGACTTAAGGTTTTTCTTAACGTAGCTAAAGCTTTTGCTTTTACGTTGTATAGTGCTAAAACTCAACGATTGGATCTTTATATACGATGTCTTATTTAGTGATGACTTCAAACCTCTCGTCGAGTTTTTTGCGAGAGGTTTTTTATGTTGGTAAATCTATTTAACAAATAAAAAGGAGTGATGACAATGGTAAAACTGTAACACTAAAACTAACTTATTTCGGTAGTGTGGAGTATTGGATGGGAATTCATCTAAGAAATAACTTACTGAAAAAAACTTCGGGCAAGGAATTGATTCAAGAATTGCCTTTAGAAGAAAAAGACAATTGGCATATCGTTGTTTTAAACGATGAGCAAGTAGTTGGAACTTTGATGTTGTCAAAGAAAAGTAAGAAAACAGCTCAAATTGAGCAAGTGGCAATTTGCGAGAGTATGCAAGGACTTGGAGTAGGTAAACAATTAATTGATTTTGCAGAAGCTGTTGCAAGTGATTTAGGATTTAAGCAAACATATCTAACAGGTAGAGAATCTGCGTGGGCTTTTTATGAAAAACTAGGTTACACAACGAATCATAAGATTTCTAAAATAGGTCGAGTTAGAATTAAAGAATATACAAAAAAATTAGTAGCTCACGAAATGGTAAAGGAGATGGAAACAAATGGATGACAGTAGTCAGAGTCGACAGGGTTTATGTGAAGATAGCTGTTCAGTAGAAGAAGATCATTATTGTCTATTTGTTTCTAGACGCTAAGTATCAGCTCCTTTAAACAGTCTTCTTCCGTGGACCCAACAAAGTTAGGAGGAAACATTATGTCAGAAATAGTAGTTTTTCTATTATTTATTGGGATTGGTTGTTCTCTATGGGTAGTATTTTATGGGAAGAAGGTAAAGAAAAATGACACAAAACAAAGAAAAATTAGTTCAAAAAAATAAGATTAATTATGAAGAAATATCAAAAATGCCAGTAGATGGTTTATTAAAAAGTTTTAACAGTTCTCAAAAAGGTTTAACAAATCAAGAAGCAAGTGAATCAAGAGAAAAATACGGTGAAAATGTTATTTCTCATGGTAAAAAGACACCTCTAATTATTGAAGTGTTAAAAGCATACTTCACTCCATTTACAATTGTTTTAATCACATTAGCTATTATTTCATTTTTCACTGATTATGTGATTGTTCCAGTTGAAGATAGAGATTTAACAGGTGTTTTAATTATTACAGCGATGGTTTTATTGAGTGGAACAATGACGTTAATTCAATCAGTTCGCTCCAATAATGCGGCTGAAAAATTAGGGAACTTAGTAAAAGTTACAGCAACTATTCTTAGAAAAGGTAAAGAAGTTGAATTACCAATTGAAGAATTAGTATGTGGTGATATTGTTAAGTTAGCTGCAGGAGATATGATTCCTGCTGATATGCGATTGACACAAACAAAAGATTTATTTATTTCGCAAGCAGCAATGACTGGTGAAAGTTATCCGGTTGAAAAAACAGCTCATTTTCAAATGACTGAAGAATCAAGTGAAACAGATTTAGAAAACATCGCTTACATGGGAAGTAATGTTGTCAGTGGTAGTGCTCAAGGTGTAGTTGTTGCAGTTGGGAACAAAACCTTATTTGGTCAAATAGCAAAAGATGTTTCTGAAACAAAAAACTTAACAAGCTTTGATATTGGTATCAGTAAGACATCTTGGTTATTAATTCGTTTCATGTTAGTAATGGCTCCAGCCGTATTCTTAATCAATGGCTTAACTAAAGGTGATTGGTTAGAAGCTTTCCTATTTGGTTTATCAGTAGCAGTTGGTTTAACGCCTGAAATGTTACCGATGATTGTAACAACAAACCTTGTAAAAGGTGCATCAACAATGGCTAAAAAAGGAACAATCATTAAAAATCTAAACTCAATTCAAAATTTTGGTGCCATTGATATTCTGTGTACAGATAAAACAGGGACATTAACACAAGATAAAATTATTTTAGAGTACCATTTAGATTTAGATGGTAAGGAAGATGCACGTGTTTTAAGACATGCTTTCTTTAATAGCTACTATCAAACTGGTTTAAGAAACTTAATGGATAAAGCGATTATTGAATCAGCAGAAGAAGAATTAGATATTGACGTGTCGCATTATGATAAAGTGGATGAAATTCCTTTTGATTTCCAACGTCGTCGTATGAGTGTGGTAATTGAAGATAAAAGTGGTAAAACACAAATGATTACTAAAGGTGCCGTTGAAGAGATGCTTGAAATTTCAAGCTATGTAGATTATAAAGGTGAAATTTTAGAATTAACAGAAGAATTAAAACAAACGATTTTAAAAACAGTCGATGATTTGAATGAAGATGGTTTACGTGTTATTGCGGTGTCACAAAAAACAAATCCAAGTGTTGTTGGTGAGTTTTCAATAAAAGATGAGAGTGAAATGGTCTTAATTGGTTATCTAGCTTTCCTTGATCCACCAAAAGAAACAACAAAAGATGCTTTAGAAGCACTGAAAAAACATGGTGTTGGTGTTAAAGTTTTAACAGGGGACAATGCTTTAGTAACTAAATCAGTTTGTAAACAAGTTGGTTTAGAAGCAGAAGTACTTATTTCTGGAAGCGACATTAATAAAATGGATGATGATGAGTTAACACATGTAGCGCAAAATCATAATATTTTTGTTAAATTATCTCCTGCTCAAAAAACAAGATTAGTCTCAGTATTACGTAAAGCAGGTCACACTGTAGGATTTATGGGAGACGGAATTAATGATGCTCCTGCGATGAAAGAAGCAGATGTTGGTATCTCAGTAGATACAGCAGTAGATATTGCAAAAGAGTCAGCTGATGTTATTTTACTTGAAAAAGATTTAATGATTTTAGAACGTGGTATTCTTTCAGGACGTACGATTTTTGGAAATATTATGAAGTACGTTAAGATGACTGCAAGTTCTAACTTTGGGAATATGTTCTCAGTAGTAGTCGCAAGTATTTTCTTACCATTCTTACCAATGTTGCCTTTACAATTACTATTCTTAAACTTAATTTATGATATTTCATGTATGTCTATACCATGGGATAATATGGATAAAGAGTATTTAGAAGAGCCTAAAAAATGGGATTCAACAAGTATTGGTTCATTTATGAGATGGTTAGGACCAACAAGTTCAATTTTCGATATCACAACATATGCGTTAATGTACTTTGTTATTTGTCCAGCTGTTGCAGGTGGTTCTTACCATTCATTAAATGCTGAGCAACAAGTATTATTTGTAGCTGTTTTCCATGCAGGTTGGTTCGTTGAGTCATTATGGTCTCAAACATTAGTAATTCATACATTAAGAACACCGAAAATGCCGTTCTTACAAAGTAATGCGTCATTTATTTTAACTACTGTAACGACTTTAGGTATTGCAATTGGAACAATCTTACCATTCACCGCTTTTGGTGAAAGATTAGATTTAGCTCCACTTCCATCAGAATACTGGGGTTGGTTAGCAGTAACAATCGTAGCTTACTTAGTATTAGTTATGTTTGTTAAGAAAATCTATGTGAAACGCTTTGGTGAGTTACTATAATATATTTAGATAAGCAAAGGATGACTTTTTGAGTCATCCTTTTTGTGTCTATTGTAAGCAACTGATTAATAACAAGAAAACTCCTGATAGAATACGTTTCTTCACCTTGTTTTTAGTGTTCTTTTTTAGAAGATAATTATGAGATATGTTATAATATGAGAACGCATAAGGAGGCATAATATATGTATCAAGTAATAACGATGTATGGAGAAAATGAACCTTGGTGGTTTTTTGAAGACTGGCAAGAAGATATAATAGAAGAAAAAAGTTTTGAAAAATTTCATGCAGCTAAAGATTATTATGATGAATTAGTCAAAAAATATGTAGATTATTATGAAAAAGAACGTGAGAAAGAGCCTTTTATGGCAGCCTTTTGGAATGAAGAGGAATTAGTTTACTGTGAAGATTGTGACGAAGAGTTACAAGCATATAAGGGACTTATGATTTTAAAAAACTATGAAAAAATAGACTTAGATAATGGAGAATGTAAACGAGATGAAACAACTGATTATAGCGGAAAAGCCAAGTGTTGCGCGCGACATAGCTAAAGTACTTGGTGCTACTCAAAAGAGTAAAAATTATATTGAAGGAAAAAATGTTATTGTTACGTGGGCGTTAGGTCACTTGTTAGGATTAAAAATGCCTGAAGATTATAACAAAGAATGGGCTACATGGGATATGAAAACATTACCGATGATTCCAAAACATAGTGGTATTAAGCCGCTACCTAAAACAAGACCACAACTTAAAGCAATTAGTCATTTAGCTAATCGAGCTGATGTCTCAGAAGCAGTCATTGCCACAGATGCTGGACGAGAAGGTGAGTTAGTAGCTCGCTGGATTCTACAATATGTTAAATTTAAGAAACCGGTGAAGCGCCTTTGGATTTCATCTCAAACAGATAAAGCCATTAAAGATGGCTTTAAAAATCTAAAACCAAGTAAAATGTACGATGATTTGTATTATTCAGCGATTGCACGTGCTGAATCAGATTGGTTAGTTGGATTAAATGTGACGAGAGCTTTAACCGTTAAATACAAAGATAGTTTATCAGCAGGTCGAGTTCAAACGCCGACTTTAGCAATGGTAAGACGACAAGAAGAGAAGATTGAAACCTTTAAGCCTGAAACTTATTTTACGTTAGATCTGAAGCATCAAGATTTAATTGGTCGCCTGCAACTAAAAAATCCAAGACAGTATAAAGAACGAAATGATTTAGAAGAATTAGTTAAATCATTTAATTCAGCTACTGTTAAAGTGGTCGATATAAAAGACAAAACTAAGAAAGAATCGGCTCCTCTACCATATGATTTAACTGAGATGCAAAGAGAAGCAAACGCTCGTTATCAATACTCAGCTAAAAAAACATTAGGGATTATTCAACGCCTTTATGAAACTCATAAAATCGTCACTTATCCACGTACCGATTCTAAATACTTAACAAGTGATATGAAGCAAACGATGAAAGAACGCTTGCAAGCTGTAACAATAATGGATAGCGAACGTGTGAAGTCGATTATGAGAAATGGAGGAACAGTTCTTCAAAAGAGTGTCTTCCAAGATAATAAGGTAACGGATCATCATGGATTAATCCCAACAGAACAAGCACCTCGTTTAGAAAAATTAGATAACGAAGAACTGAAAATCTACCGATTAATTGTAGAGCGCTTTTTAGGTTTGTTCGAAGAGCCCTTTGTTTCAATCCAACAAACCATTACTGCAGAAGTAAAAGGTAATAGCTTTTTATTCAAACAACAAAAAGTAGAAAATTATGGTTGGAAAAAAGAAAAAGAAGTGGTAAAAAAAGCTGTTTCATTTTCAGTTGGACAAATTTTTCCGAATAATTTTATGATTAATAAAGAGTTAACGACTCCACCTAGTCCTCTCAATGAAGGAACACTACTTGGACAAATGGAAAAACACAATTTAGGAACACCGGCTACACGAGCTGAAATTATTGAGAAATTAATTAGTTCAGAATTAATGGAACGCTCAAATGGTAAATTATCTGTTTCGCCTAAAGGTAAGCAGTTATTAACTTTAGTTAATCCGTCACTTGTCACACCAGAATTAACTCAAAAGTGGGAGATTTCTCTTGAAAAAATTGCACAAGGTCATTTGAATTATCAAACCTTTATTAAAGAAATCGAAGAAGAGACAACTAAATTAGTTAAAGAGATTAAAATGAGTGAAGATAATTATGTAGATCATTCATTAACGACTAAAGATTGTCCTGATTGTGGTAGTAAGTTACGTGAAAAAAATACACGAGATGGTAAAATCTATGTATGTAGTAGCGAAAGTTGTTCTTATCGCCGTCGTAAAGACCCTAAAGTATCTAATAAACGCTGCTCTCAGTGTAAAAAGAAAATGGAAATTCTTGAAAATAAAAACGGTGCTTACTTTAAATGTAAGAACTGTAATATCACTGAGAAATTAGACGGTAAAGGTAAAAAGAATAAAAAAATGACGAAACATGAGACTGCTAAATTAATGAAGAAAGTCAATCAACAAGAAGAAGAAGAAAGTCCTTTAGCATTGGCATTAAAAGCTGCAATGAAAAATAAGTAAAGTAGAAAAAGACTAGGTTTTAGACTTAGTCTTTTTTCTTAGAAGCATGATATAATGTAGCAATAGGAGGTTGTTTTGTGGAAGACATTAAAAATATCATAGAAAAACAACGTCAGTTTTATGCAACTGGAAAAACGAAAGCTTTAGATTACCGTATAGAACAGTTAAAATTATTAAAAAAACAAGTTAGACGATATGAAGAAGAATTAATAGATGGATTATCTCAAGATTTAGGGAAACATCGAACAGAAAGTTTTATGACTGAAATCGGATTAGTTTACCGCCATTTAGATGAAATGATAAAAAAATTACCTAGATGGGGTGGGAAACAACGAGTTAAAACACCACTTTTTTTATGGCCTGCTAGAAGTTATACCATTCAGGCACCTTACGGAAATGTGTTGATACTGTCTCCTTTTAATTATCCCGTATTGTTAACTTTGGACCCGTTGATTGGTGCTATAGCAGGTGGGAATACTGCCATCGTAGGTATGTCTGAACACACACCTGCCACTAATTATGTGTTGAAAGTATTAATAGAAGAAGCTTTCTCAAAAGAGTATTTGTATTTTGTGACAAGTAGTAAAGAAACGAACACAGAACTACTAGATAATACTTTTAATAAAATATTTTTCACAGGAAGTACACGTGTCGGGAAAATTGTATTAAAAAAAGCAGCTGAACATTTAACGCCAGTTACACTAGAATTAGGTGGTAAAAGTCCAGTTATCGTTAGTAAATACGCTGATTTAGAAGTAGCAGTTGAAAGAATTATTTGGGGTAAATTTGTTAACGCTGGGCAAACTTGTGTAGCACCTGATTATTGTCTAATTGACGAGAGTGTAAAAGATGAGTTTATGCAATTACTGAAAAAAAGATTACTTACTTTCTATACAGATACTCCAGAAGATTCTAGAGATTATGGTCGCATCATTAATGAAAGTAGCATGTCTCGTTTAATCAAACAACTAAAATATGACCAACTATTTATTTACCAAGGTGGTCATTATAACTACGCAGAAAAATACATAGAACCAACAATCTTACTAGCTGAGTTGTCAGATGACTTGTTAAGTATGAAAGAGGAGATTTTCGGGCCTATCTTACCGATTTTAAGCTATCAAGAGCTAGAAGAAGCAATTCTCTTTATTGAACAAAAAGGAAAACCTTTAGCATTTTATCCTTTTTCAAGTAATAAAGAAGAGTTGGATATGCTACTAGACAGACTAGATTATGGAGGCGCGACTGTTAATGATACGCTACTGCATTTATCCAATGAGAACTTACCATTTGGTGGCGTAGGAGAATCAGGAATGGGAAGCTACCATGGAAAGAAAAGTCTAGAAAGTTTTACTTATACAAAATCAATCTTAAAACGTTCGACTATTTTTAGATTTCCAATTATGTTTCCACCATTTACGAAGGAAAAAGATAATACAATTCGATCTTTTTTCAACTAGATTCACAAAACACAACCTTATAGGTTATAATATTGAGTGATAAAAGTAAGGAGTTTGTGTATGGCAAAGAAAAAAACAGGGAAAGCAAAAGCTCCCACTAAAAAACAACAACTACAAAAGGAAAAAACAACCTATTTTCTAATTGGATTAGGTTTTATTACATTTGGCATTATAGGCGGTCTAAAATTAGGATTCTTAGGAATGTTGATGGCCAATGTATTTCGCTTTTTAGTTGGTAATACTTATGCGGCAATGGCAGTTTTACTAATCGTTTATGGCATACTATTATTATTTATGGGAAAAGATCCTAAATTCAAACGTAAAACGATTTGGATTGGTGGCTTAATTTTTTATTTTAGTTTGCTATTATTTATTGAAATTGGCCTATTTAAACAAATCAATCGGGATACAGCAATCATGTCAATGACATGGCAAAAAATCTATTCAGATATAAAAATTAACCAGATCACTCAATCAGTGGGTGGGGGTATGATAGGTGCGTCTCTTTATACAGTCACTTATTTCCTAGTTTCTAAATTTGGTTCTTACGTTATTTCCTTTATTGGGATGACTACAGGAGTATTATTATTCTTAAATATTGGCTTAACAGAAGTTATTGAGAAAGTGAGAACTTTTGGTGGTAACGCAGCTGAATCGATGGATGAAAAAAAGCAAAAAATGTCGGAACGCCAAGAGGAAAAAAAAAAACTGAAATTACAGAAAGAGAAGAAGAAAGTTTCTGAAAATACAGTTAGAGAGATGTCTCCAGGTGAAAAATTAGCTAAGGAAAGTCAAGATGTTGAGGTTACAGATGAGGAAGAACAATTAACCTTAGAGATAGATAGTTATCAAGATAACTATCAAAAACAAGCAAGTAAACCTAAGAAAAAAGAGAAAGTACAAACAGAAGAAAATCTTTCTGAAAAAGAACAGTTACTTGATTTTGATATTCCTGAAGAAATTGAAAATGTGGATTATATCTTACCAGATATTGATTTATTAAATGAAATACCTTTAACAGATCAAAGTAAAGAGTATAAACTTGTCGAAAAAAATGTCCAAGTTTTGGAAAGGACATTTGATAGTTTTGGGGTTGATGCCAAAGTTGTTAGAGCAAGTCTCGGACCATCTGTTACTAAATTTGAAATTCAACCAGCAGTTGGGGTGAAGGTTAGTAAAATTGTTGGTTTAACAGATGATTTAGCCTTGGCTTTAGCAGCCAAAGATATTCGTATGGAAGCTCCTATTCCAGGGAAATCATTAATTGGGATAGAAGTGCCTAACCAAACAACTAGTATGGTTTCATTTAGAGATGTCATTGAGTCACAGCATAGTAATCCTGATAACTTACTTGAAGTTCCTTTAGGCCGAAGTATTTCAGGTGATGTGATGTCTGCTGATTTAACTAAAATGCCCCATTTACTTATTGCTGGATCGACTGGTAGTGGGAAGTCAGTGTGTATTAACGGGATTATTTCATGTCTTTTAATGAAAGCTAAACCAAATCAAGTTAAACTAATGATGATTGATCCGAAAATGGTAGAATTAAATGTTTATAACGGTATCCCTCATCTGTTAACACCTGTTGTAACGAATCCGCGTAAAGCGGCCCAAGCCCTTCAAAAAGTAGTAGAAGAGATGGAGCGACGTTATGAGTTATTTGCAGGTTTTGGTGTGAGAAATATGAATGGTTACAATGATATGGTAAAGCGTCATAACCAAGAAACTGGCGAAAATAAATCGTTGTTACCTTATATAGTAGTAATTGTCGATGAGTTAGCCGATTTAATGATGGTCGCAAGTAACGAGGTTGAAGATGCCATTATCCGTTTGGCACAAATGGCTCGTGCTGCTGGAATCCATATGATTTTAGCAACACAAAGACCAAGTGTTGATGTTATTACAGGGATTATTAAAGCTAACGTTCCTTCTAGGATTGCTTTTGCGGTATCTAGTGGGATTGATTCAAGAACTATTATTGATGGAAATGGTGCTGAAAAGCTTCTTGGACGAGGAGATATGCTATTTGTTCCAATGGGTGAAAATAAACCTATCCGTATTCAAGGAGCGTTTATTTCTGATCAAGAAGTTGAAAATATTGTTGAGTTCGTAACGAGTCAACAAGAAGCAGACTATCAAGAACATATGATGCCTGATGAAGTTGAAACTTCAAATGGTGGCAGCAGTTCGTCAGTAGATGAGTATTTTGAAGAGGCAAAAGCCTTGATTGTTGAAATGCAAACAGCTAGTATTTCTCTTCTTCAACGCCGTTTTAGAATAGGGTATAACCGTGCAGCACGTTTAATCGATGAATTAGAAGAACATGGTGTTGTAGGACCTTCAGAAGGAAGTAAGCCACGTAAAGTATTACTAACTTATATTCCAGATGAAACTGATACAATTGAAGAGTAGCAAAAAAGAAGCAACCTTTCTAAAAAGGCTGCTTCTTTTTTTAATGTACATCTATCGATCCTTGAATAAAGGTAGTTTCATTATAGTTAACGCTTTGTCTTAGTTGATTTGCTAAGTCAGCTGAAATTTTACCTTGTTCTAGAAGTGATTGAATAACATTTCGTTCTTCATCAAGAGTTTTTAAGAAAAATTCTTGATAAGCTGTTTGGTATTCATCTTTTTGACGAATTTGATAATTTTTGATTCGGTCAATCTTGCTTTTATATTCTAACATGATTTGATGAATGATTGAATTTTTTAAAGCAAAATGCTCTTCTGTAGGGCTTAACTCACTTTGAGCTTCTTTCAGAGTAATAATTGCCTGTTGTGAACAGCCATTTTCAAGTAAGATAACGTCTTGTTGACTAACTTCTGGGTGGTAGTTTTGACGTAATAAGGTTTGAATAAATAATTTTTTGGCTTTTCTCTGAGCTTTATACAGTGATTGTCTCATCACTATGGTTACATTCGTATTATGTGCACGTTTTTTATATTTCAACATACGTAAATAATTTCGAATGAATTTTTTAGAGAACTCATTTTCATTAATGATGTCCATAGCAGCAATTAATTCAGATTGAACTGCCATACTGCGATAATTCATCTCTAATTCGTGATAGAGTTCGTTAGATGTGACAGAGTCATCTAAATATAAACTTTTAAGTTGTTGATCTAACTCATTTAATAAATCAGTTACAACTGTTCTATTTTCTTCTGTTAAATCATTTTGCAGAGAGCGAATTGCTTTTTTAGTCATTAGTTTTTTCGCTTCAATTTCTGATAAATCTGAATCTTCTTCAAGTTCATCCATGTCCATGAAGGCTTCGTCACCTGTTAAAATTAAACGCGTCTTTTTCTTAGTTAAGAAAGGTAGGGTGATGACAGCGACAATTAAACTCATCAAGATAACACCACTTGCTAAGAAGATAACTAAATAGCGTTCTTTAAAGATTTCACCGTTTGGTAAAAAGAAGGGGATGGATAGCACCATAGCCATTGTAATAGCACCACGAACACCAGTTAATCCGGTTAAAAGAGCAGTGTAGAATTTTGGCTTAGCGTTAATCATATTCCTAGATTTTGCATAACTCATCCACATGTAGCCATATGACCAAAAAGTTCTGATTAGGAGTAATATCAACCAAATAACAATGACATAGAAAATTAAAGTAAAGTTATTAATTGAAGGATCAATAATCGCTGATCTCATAGCCATTGGAAGAGAAGCTCCCAAGACTACAAATACAATCCCGTTAAGTTGGTAGATAATAATGTCCCATACTTTGTTGGTAACAAGTTTTATTTCAGAGTATTGACCTCGGTATAAAGGCTCTTGTTGAATGGCGACAACTCCTGCAACTACTACAGCAATAACACCTGACGCATGAACAAGCTCTGCTGCGATAAAGATAATAAAAGGAGTTAAAATTTGTGAAGAAGTATGTAAGATAACATCTTGAATCCCTTGTCTTAGTAGGGCAACTTCCAAGAAGTACATGAATTTAGAAAGAACATAACCAATAATGGCACCTACGATTGCCATGTAAATAAAATCAGTAGTTGCTTCTTTGATAGAAAAAGCTCCTGTTAAAAATGCCGCTAAAGCATATTTAAAAGCGATTAATCCACTAGCATCATTGATTAGACTCTCTCCACTAATTAAGCTTAAAATACGTTTTGGTAGCTTAACTTGTTCAGCAATCCCTTGAACAGCCACAGGATCTGTAGGGGATAGTACTGCTGCTAAAGCAAATGATAAAGGAAGAGAAATCTCAGCTACGAAAAAGTTAATGAGAAAGCCTCCTAATATAGTTGTTAAAAAAACCAACCAAATAGCATTAGCAAAAATTGGAGCTCTCATTTCCCACAGTTCTTTTTTGGGGAAATGTTTAGCATCACTATAAAGTAAAGGGGCTACAAAGAGTAACATAAACCAATCCGTTTCAAGTTCAATGGTTAAATTTAGTAACACAGCTGCAGCAACACCGATTGCAATTTCAATTAACGCAGTTGGAATAGATACTAAATAGTGGCTAATAATGTTAGAAATAATAACAAGTAAAACTAATAATATTGTTGTTTCTAATACTGCCATAAAACACCTCCATAAGTTATTTCTATATTAGTATAACAAAAAAGAGGGGTTTTTATTCATTTTTTTGTACATTTATTACGACAAAATTTCAAATCTTACAAATTTGTTCGTTCCTTGTTAGTTGATTAGATGTTGTTTTTTTCAATTTTTGGTTAAACTTAGGTCAAGATAATTTAATTGGAAAGAAGGAGTAATCATGTTAGAAATTAAAAATGTAACAAAAACATATGGTGATACAGTGAAGTATCAAGCGTTAAAAGGAATTGACCTAAGTGTACAAGAAGGTGAATTTGTAGGAGTTATGGGGCCTTCGGGAAGTGGTAAATCAACACTATTAAACTTAATTGGAACAATTGACAAACCAACTTCAGGAAGCATTGTATTAGATGGATCTGAACCAGCTAAATTAAACCAAGAGCAATTAGCGAAATTCAGAAGAAATCAATTAGGATTTGTTTTCCAAAACTTTAACTTAATGCCAACTTTAACTGTGGAAGAAAATATTGTTTTACCCTTAACTTTAGATGGTGAAAAAGTAAGTGTGATGAAAAAAGCTTTATATGAAGTAGCTCAAACTTTAGGCATTGAAAGTTTATTAAAGAAACGTATTGCAACTATTTCAGGTGGACAAGCGCAACGTGTGGCAATTGCCAGAGCGATGATTCATCAACCGAAATTAGTATTAGCAGATGAGCCAACAGGAAATTTAGATACTAAATCTTCAAAAGATGTAATGGGATTATTATCTCGTTTGAATCAAGAAGAAAAATCAACTATTTTAATGGTAACTCATGATCCGTTTGCAGCAAGTTACTGTGAAAAAATTATTTTTATTAAAGATGGTGAGTTAGTATCACAAATTAAAAATAATGGGAGTCATTCAGAGTTTTATGATCAAATCTTATTCAGTTTAAGAGAGTTAGAAGGTGCTGTTGATGAGATTTAAGGAGTTTGTTTTTAAAAATACGATTCGTAATAAGAATCTCTATATGGCGTACTTTTTTAGTACATTAACGACTGTTATGACTTTTTTCACATTTGCTGTGTTTGTTTTTCACCCATCTTTAAATGGTGATTTACATATGGCTGTTAAAACTGGGATGACAGTCTCAGCTGCTATTATTTACTTGTTTTCATTCTTTTATGTGTTGTATTCAATGGATATTTTCTTACAGTCACGGAAAAAAGAATTTGGTTTGTTATTGATTCAAGGTATGTCGCCAAAACAATTAAGAAAAATGGTTTTCCAAGAAAATACGATTATCGGTTTTTTAGCAACAGTAGTGGGAAGCATCGTTGGAATTTTCTTTTCTCAGTTAATTCTTTGGTTAAGTAAAGTGACTATGCATGTTGACTTAGGTTTTTATTTCCCAACAAAAGCTATTGCTGTTACGTTTGTGTCGTTTATTTTATTATTTGTGTTAATCTCATTCTTTATTCAATTTAAAATACCTAAAATGGATGTACAAGAATTATTGAAAAGTGAAGATTTAGGAAAAGGAGCAGTAGATGCCTCAATTTTCAAATCAATCGCAGGTGTTTTATTAATTGCAGTAGGATATGGTGTTGCCTTAACAGTTGAGGGCATGGGTGTTGTTATGGCCATGATTCCTGTTATTATTATGGTTATTTTAGGAACTAAGTTATTGTTTAATCAAGTGAGTGTGTTTATTGTTAATTTACTAAAACGCAATGAAAATCGTTTTTGGAAAAAAACAAATATGTTAGTTTTTTCAGATTTAGCCTTTAGAATGAAAGACAATGCTCGTTCATTTTTCTTAGTAGCTGTTATTACAACAGTGGCTTTCTCAGCTATTGGAACTTTAACAGGATTTAAAGAGATGTCACTAAAAGGAGTCAATTCTGATCCATATGATTTTTCTTACCAAGTTAACGAAGAGGATGAAACAAAAGGACAAAATGAAATAGCTGCTCTTAAAGAGTCATTTAATAAACATGAGATTCAAGCAGATGAATACGTATTGAATGCTATTACCTTATCTGGGGTTGATGGTAGAAGTGATATGAATGTTAAGATTTTGTCAGTTGAAGATTACAATAAAGTCGCTAAAAAAATTGGTGAGGATGAATTATCAGTTGATTCATCTAAAGCAATATCTGTAAAAGATAAAAATGTACCAGACTTTACTCAAGGAATGGGTGGAGAAAAAGCGGTAAACTTATCAATTAATAATCAAGAATTACCTATAGAAGAATTGGAAGTGGACCGAGTTGCTTATCCATCATTTGGAAACTTATATGTTGTTTCTAATGACCAATTCGAGCAATTAAAAGGGGACAATCAAGTATCACCTTTCTATGCTTGGTTAGTAACAGAAGGTTCTTATGAGAAACAATTAGCTGTTGGAAAAGATTTTGAAGAAAATAATGGTATTCAGTTTAAAGTCTTTATGAAACAAATGATAACAGATGCTTATGCGCCTATTCTTTTCATTGGTTTCTTTATCGGTATTATTTTCTTTATCTCAGCAGGAAGTTTCTTATATTTCAGATTATATAGTGATATGAACGTAGACGTTGAGAAATTTAAAATGGTCCATAAACTAGGATTTAGTAAAAAAGAAATGAAAAAAGTGGTATATCAACAAGTAGGGATTCTTTTCTTTACACCAATTATTGTTTCTTGTATTCACGGTGCAGTTGCTTTAACAGCCATGTATGCTTTATTTGGACAAGGATTACAAATGACTGCTCTTTATGTATTAGGAGCCTTTATCGTGATTCAAATAATTTATTACTTAGTAGCTAGAGTCTTTTATTTCAAAAAATTATATCGTTCTGTTTTAAATTAATAACCCTTTAAACTCTTAAAGATAGTTTTCTTATCTTTAAGAGTTTTTTGTTATAATAAGCAATATAGAAGGAGTGGATAGAATGATTAAAGAGCGGATGAAGTTACTTCAAGAGTTTGGTGAAACTCTACCTCACGCCAAAGTTTATTACCGAGAAGATTGGGACTGTATCTATTTTGATTTACTTGGTAAGCAGTTTGGATTAATGTCAAAAGAAGCAACGGAAGAAAGTTTTATAACATTAAAAGGAAATCCTGAAACTAATGAAGTATTAAGAGAAACTTATGATGATATTATTCCAGGCTATTATGCTAATAAAAAGCATTGGAACTCCATTTATTTAAAAAATTTAGAGATATCAAATGAAGAAATATATCAAATGATAAAAACTTCCTATGACTTAGTCTGGAAAAACTTACCAGCAAAAATAAGAAAAGAACACCAATAAAAAAGCTAGAAAGTTTAACTTTCTAGCTTTTCATGATAGTATCTATTGCGTTAATTGTGGCATATCGGAAGCCTTCTTTTTCAAGAGCGGTAATGCCTTTAATAGTCGTGCCACCAGGAGAAGTAACACCATCTTTTAGTTCACCAGGATGCTTGCCTGTTTGTAATAAAAGATTAGCTGAACTACTAACCATTTTAGCAGCAACTTGATAAGCCATATCTCGGTCCATACCGTTTAGAACAGCTCCATCAGCTAAACTTTCCATAAAGACATCAACAAATGCAGGTCCGCAACCAGCTAATGTACCAAAAATAGCAATTTTATCTTCTGTAATTTCAACTAAATCGCCTAAAATCTCAAAAGCAGCCACCATAACGTGACGATGCGTTTCATCTAGTTGATTAGGATAAACAATTCCTGTGATGCCTTCATTGATTTGCGACGGTGTGTTAGGGATTGCTTGAGCGATTGGATAAGTCTCACCTGTGATAGTTTGCATTTCCTTAACTGAAACACCAGCTGAAACTGATACGATCGGTATAATTAAATCGCCTAGTTCCTGATGTAAGTCTTTTAAAATAGGCATAATAAGTGGTGTTCCTACTGCTAAAAAGATAATATCAACTGACTTAAAATCAGCCACATTATTTGTTAAAGTAAAATGAAGCTCTTGTTGAAGTTCTTGAGCTGTTCCACGTCGACCACCTTGTACTAAAATATCAGGTGGCGCAATTTCTCCAGATCGAATCCACCCTTTAATCATAGCACTACCCATGTGTCCAGCACCAAAGATACCAATTTTCATATTCATTCCTCCTAAATCATCTTTCTATTTTATTATAAAAGAATATTGCTAAAATAACAGGAGAAAGTTTTTTAGATTCAAATATCTAATTATTATCCCGTTTAATAGAGAGTTTTACGGTTTATATGGATAAAAGAAATAGTCTTGGGTATAATTAATGAAATTACATTTTTTGGAGGAATTAAATGAAATTAGTCATTGAAAATCTAGAAAAAGATTTTAAAGGAAAAAAAGTAATAAAAAATGCCTCTTTTGAGTTTCAAAAGGGAAAAATATATGGGTTATTAGGACGAAATGGAGCAGGGAAAACGACTCTATTTAATTGTATTTCAAAGGACATTCCCTTTGAGAACGGAAGTATCAAATTATGTGAAGATAACCAATTAACAGATTACAAAGAAACTGATATTGGATTAGTTCACGCTACACCTAATGTACCTGATTTTATGACAGGTTATGAATTTATTAAATTCTTTATTGATATGAATCAACACCAAATGAAAAATGTTAGAACACCTGACGCTTATCTTTCAAAAGTTGGTATAAAAAAAGAAGACCGTCATCGTTTGATGAAAGAATACTCTCATGGTATGCGTAATAAGGTTCAAATGATTGCGACGATGATGATTCAGCCACCTATTTTATTACTAGATGAGCCATTAACATCATTTGACGTGGTGGCAGCTCACGAAGTAAAAGAATTAATTTTATCGATGAAATCTGAATCAGTTGTCATTTTTTCAACACATATTTTACAACTTGCTCAAGATTTATGTGATGAAATTGTCTTACTACATAATGGTGAGTTAAGAGGGATTTCTACTAGAAGTATTCATGATCCTGATTTTGAAAATGAAATTGTTAGATTGTTATCTGAAGAAGATGGAGTAACACCAAATGAATGAATTTAAAGAGCTCTTTTATTTAGATTGGCGATTTAGAAAATTTAAAGCAAGTACGTTTGCTAATGGCTTGTTTTATTTTTTGGGACGTCTTCCTTTAATAGGGAACAGTGTCCCAACAACCATGCTTTACCGTGAATATGGTGTAAAAAAAGGAATCGCATTTATTAAACTTATTTTTAGTTTATTGCTACAAATTTTTTTACACAATTTACCATTTGTGATTAGTATGCTAATTGCTAAAGGAGTCAATAGCTTTGTTAGTCATGAAGTGAGTATCTTTTTAGTTTGGTTAATTGTTTTTAATGGGATATTTTTAATGATCGGCAAAACTTTTCCAGGGTTGAACAAACAAGAAATTCAGTTTATAACAAGCTTTAGAGTATCTAAAGAAAAATACATTAAGAGAACCTCACTGTTATCCATTTTACAAGAATTAGTGTTTATCATTCCAGGTTTATTGGTGATTGGTTTTAAAGAAAATAATGTCATTTTATATTTGCTAATTGGTTTATTTTCTAGTTTATCCCTATCACTTATCTGGTCAGTTGCTGAATTACATCTAACTCTAATGAATTACCGTTTAATAAAAAAAATAGCCTTAAATCTAGTAGTGGGTGTTGGGCTGCTTGGTTCTAGTTATGTATTGATTAAAACGAATGAACTTCACTTGTTAGAAAAAATAATGATTAATTGGATGACAGCGTTTATTTGGTTAATGATGTGGTTGCCTTTCCTTTATTTATTCGTTCACTTCAAACAGTATGACGCGTATGCTAGACAGATGTTTAAGTCTTCAGAAGTGATGATTAATTACGGTGGAGCAAATAAAAAAGAGCAACAACAAAAACAATATCTTGGTGAAGGTACTAAGATGAAATTAGAAAAATCAGATGATGACTCTAAGATTCAAGGTTTGAATGGAAGTCATTACTTAAATGCTCTTTTATTTAGTCGATTTAAAACAACCTTAAGAAAGCAATTACTGATTCGAGTAGGAATTATCAGTTTAGTTATGGTAGCAATTATTGTCACTTCTATTTTCGTGCCAATCAAAGTAAGCGCTGACCGTTTAGAGATGATTCTTTACAACTTAATTCCTATGATGTTTTTTATCCTTTATTTATTATCATTTGGAAAAAAAGTGGTTCAAACTGTTTTTGTTAATTGTGATTCGTCAATGTTATCCTATCCTTTCTACAGAGAACCAAAGGCCATTATTAAAGGATTCTTTTATCGTTTCTTGAAGATTTTTTATTACAATGGGTTGATTAGTTTGACTGTCTATTTTTGGGTTCATGTCTTTAATCAAGTGAACAATCGAGCTCTAGGGATAGAATTCTTGTTATTATTATTATTCGTGATGACAAGTTTATCGATTTTATTTTCGTTCCATGAGTTGTTTGTTTATTATATCTTGCAACCATTTACCAGTGATTTTCAAGTCAAAAATCCAGTTTATAAAATTGTAGACGGAGTATTTTATATGTTGGCATATATGAGTTTGCAAATTAAATCAGGTGGTATGCAGTATGGTATTATCATTTCTACAGTCTCTTTAGTTTATTTTGTAGTTGGAATCATGGTGATTTTCAAAGTGGCTCCAAAAACATTTAAATTGAAAAATTAGATGAAAGACTTGCTAAACTTAAAAAAAAGTGTTTAAATAACTGTACACAATAATATTTAGATTGTTGACAAAGACACCGATTATTGAAAACTGTTTTAAAGGGAAGAAAGCCTTGACTGAAAGCTTTCTAAATAAGCTCAGTAGTTGACCACTTTGGAAAGTTTCGTTGAAACGAAGCCGGTCGTACCGTTAAAACGCTAGAGATGATAGTTTATTTAACTATCAAAAAATTAGGTGGAACCACGATAATTTCGTCCTATTAAGTCATTACGACTTAATAGGACTTTTTTTATACATTTTTTTAGGAGGAGATAGAATGTCAGTTATTAATATTACATTCCCAGATGGCGCAGTAAAAGAGTTTCCTGCCAAAATAACTACTTTAGAAATTGCTAAAGGAATTAGTCCGGGACTTGCAAAAAAAGCCTTAGCAGGTAAATTAAATGGAGAGTTAATTGATTTAACTCGCGAAATTGAAGTGGATGGTAAACTTGAAATTGTGACACCAGGTCATGATGATTCATTACAAATTTTACGTCACTCAACTGCTCATTTAATGGCTAACGCTTTAAGAAGGTTATTCCCAGATATTCATTTTGGTGTAGGCCCAGCAATTGACAATGGTTTTTACTATGACACTGATAACGAAGGACATGCGGTATCAGAAGAAGATTTAGTTAAAATCGAAGAAGAAATGATGAAGATTGTTAAAGAAAACAATCCAATCGTTAGAAAAGAAGTGTCTAAAGAAGAAGCTCTAGAAATCTTCAAAGGCGATCCTTATAAAGAAGAGTTAATCAATGATTTACCAGCTGATGAAGTTATCACAGTTTATGATCAAGGTGATTTTGTAGACTTGTGTCGCGGGGTACATGTACCCTCAACAGGACGCATCCAAGTCTTCAAATTATTATCAGTAGCTGGTGCTTATTGGAGAGGTAACTCAAACAATAAAATGATGCAACGTGTTTACGGTACTGCTTTCTTTGATAAAAAAGAATTAAAAGAGTACTTAAAAATGCGTGAAGAAGCTAAAGAACGTGATCACCGTAAATTAGGGAAAGAGCTTGATTTATTCATGGTTAACCCTGATGTAGGTTCTGGCTTACCATTCTGGTTACCAAAAGGAGCTACAATTCGTCGCGTTATCGAAAGATACATTACTGATAAGGAAATTAGTTTAGGTTACCAACATGTTTATACACCAATCATGGCAAATGTTGATTTGTATAAAACATCTGGTCACTGGGATCATTATCATGAAGACATGTTCCCACCAATGGATATGGGTGACGGTGAAATGTTAGTTTTACGTCCGATGAACTGCCCACATCATATGATGGTTTATAAAAATGATATTCATAGCTACCGTGAATTACCAATTCGTATTGCTGAGTTAGGTATGATGCACCGTTATGAGAAATCAGGAGCTTTATCAGGATTAGCTCGTGTACGTGAAATGACTTTAAATGATGGTCATACATTTGTAAGACCAGATCAAATCAAAGATGAGTTTATGAGAACATTAGATTTAATGATTAATGTTTATAAAGACTTTAATATTGATGATTACCGTTTACGCTTAAGTTTACGTGATCCTAATAACACTGAGAAATACTTTGATGATGATGAGATGTGGGAAAAAGCAGAAAGCACTTTACGTGAAGCTTTACAAGAAGCTGGCGTTGAGTTCTTTGAAGCAGAAGGAGAAGCAGCATTCTACGGACCTAAGATGGATGTTCAAATTAAAACAGCCTTAGGAACAGAAGAAACTCTTTCTACAATTCAATTAGACTTCTTATTACCTGAGCGTTTTGATTTAACTTACGTTGGTGAAGACGGAGAAAATAGCCATCGCCCAGTTGTTATCCACCGTGGTATTGTTTCTACTATGGAACGTTTTGTGGCTCACTTAACAGAAGTTCACAAAGGAGCATTCCCAACTTGGTTAGCGCCAATTCAAGGAACAATCATTCCTGTAAACTTAGATTTACATAGTGATTACGCTTTTGAAATCAAAGAAAAATTAGACATGCAAGGCTTACGTTTTGATGTGGATATTCGTAATGAAAAAATGGGTTATAAAATCCGTGAATCTCAAACACAAAAAATCCCTTATCAAATCGTAGTAGGAGATAAAGAATTAGATAACGGTGAAGTAAATATTCGTCGTTACGGAAGCAAAGAAACTGAAACAATGAACGTTGATATGTTTATTGAATCAGTTGTAGCTGATGTAAAAAATTATAGCCGTAAATAATATTTTTTAAGGAAGAATGAAGAGAGTAACTACTCTTCATTCTTCTTTTTTATTTCCTAAAAAATTGTGAAAAGAGCGTGAATTTCATTGAAAATACAAGGAATACATGAGATACTCATTATTAGCGTTTTAAACTTAAAATTTTATTTAAAATATAAAAATCAAGCAAAAAAATAAATGAAACAAGTATATAATAATTTTAACCCTTGAACTGAAAGGAATCGTTGCTTTAATGAAAAACAAAAAAACATCTTGGCGCCCTTTTTCAAAAAAAACAAAATCAGGAACCTCAGCTAAAAAAGGTCATGTCCCTTTTAGATTAGACTTCCTATTTTTTATTGTCTTTATTCTTTTTACAGCATTAGTGGTCAGATTATCTTATTTACAAATCAATCAACACGATGAGTTTGTAAAAATTGTCGAGCAAGGTCAAAAGAATATTGTCGAAGAAAATGCCCCACGTGGCTATATATATGATTCAAAAGGAAAAGTGTTAGTTGGTAATAAAGCCAATCAAGCGATTCTCTTTACAAGAAGTACCGGTATGTCAGCTCAAGACATCAAAGAAACTAGTGCTCATATTGCAGAATTAGTAGACGTGAAACCTGAAAAATTATCAGATAGAGATAAAGCTGATTATCTTTTAGCAGATCCAGAAGAATTAAAGAAAGCAGAAGAAAAACTAACTGTTAGTGATAAATTAAACAGCAAGGGTGAGCAGCTTTCACAAGGTCAACTGTATTCAAAAATGACCGAAAAAGTAGATACAGAAAGTATTAATTTTTCGCCAGAAGAAGAAGAAATTGCCACTATCTTTAAAAAGATTAATGGTGGAACAGCTATGCAACCAGTGATGATCAAAAATAAAGATGTCACACCAGAAGAAATAGCTGTGGTTGGAGAAAATGCGGCAACTATCCCAGGACTTTCAGCAGGAATGGATTGGGAACGTGAATATCCAGAAGAAGATCAAATACGCTCAATTCTAGGAACTGTATCGACTGAAAAACAAGGGATTCCAGAAGAAAAAGCAGAAGAATATTTGAAAAAAGGTTATAAAATCAATGACCGTGTTGGTTTAAGTTATTTAGAAGAGTCATATGAAGATGCCTTACGTGGTAAAAAAGGTGAATCAGAAGTAGTGACAGATAAAAATCAAAAGATTGTCTCTAAAAAAGAAACCAAACAAAGCGAAAAAGGTGACAATGTTGTCTTAACTATCGACTTAGAATTCCAAAAACAAGTGGAAGAGATTTTAAAAAATAATTACAATACACTAATTCAAAATGGCAAGGCAGAATATTCTGAAGGTGCTTATGTTGTCGTGACTGAGCCTAAAACAGGTAATATTTTAGCTATGGTAGGTTTGTCTCATGATTTAGAGACAGGTGAATTAAAAGATGATGCTTTAGGAACTTACAATAAAGCTTTCGTTCCAGGGTCATCTATAAAAGCAGCCACTCTTATGGCAGGGTATCAAAACGGCATTATCAATGGTAATGAAACTATGGTGGATGAGCCTTTAGTATTTGATGGTGGTCAAGTTAAATCATCATTATTTAACCAGTACAGTTCAATTCCATTAACAGCTGCTCAGGCTCTAGAAGTATCTTCAAACGTTTATATGATGAAAATAGCAATGGGTATGATGGGAGCAACTTATGTTCCCAACATGAGTTTACCAATTGATACTAGCGTTTTTGAAACATTGCGTAAAACTTATGAGCAATTTGGTTTAGGTGTTTCCACAGGAATTGATTTACCACAAGAAGGAACTGGGATTGTTAATACTCAGTACTACGATAAAGATAAAAACTTAATTCAAGGAACTATGGGTAAAGCCCTCGACTTATCATTTGGTAACTACGATACTTATACACCAATGCAATTAAATCAATATGTTGCAACGGTTGCCAATAGAGGAACAAGAGTGGCGCCACATGTGGTTAAAGGAATTTATGGAAATGATGAAACAGGTGACTTAGGAGAGATGAAAGAAGCAATCAAACCTAAAACATTAAACATGATTGAAGGAATGGATAATGAATTCCAAATTATCCATGACGGTATGGTCCAAGTAGTCAACGGACCAATGGGAACAGGTCATGGCCTTCAAGGCGCAAACTTACCAATTGCTGCTAAAACAGGGACAGCGGAAACTTTTGCGGTGGATAAGAAAACTGAGAAAGTTCAAGAAGTGATTAACAGTACTATTGTTGGATTTGCGCCATATGATGATCCGCAAATTGCTGTGAGTGTTGTTATTCCACAAATTAAAGATGATAATGATGGAGCAAACGTCGCTATCTTACGCCAAGTAGTCAATGCCTATGCAGAATCTCTAAATAAACAATAAGTTATTTAATGACTAAAATTTGTAAAGTAAAACTACTTAACAAAAGCTTGCCAAGATAAAAAAATCATGGTATTATATTTGAGTGTCAAGTAGAACTACTTGAATTAAGAATCTTGGAGGGAAATCACATGCGCGTAAACATTACTTTAGAATGTACTGAATGTAAAGAAAGAAACTATCTTTCAAATAAAAACAAACGTAACAACCCAGATCGTTTAGAAGTTAAAAAATACTGTCCACGTGAGCGTAAAGTTACTTTACACCGTGAAACTAAATAATCTTTGTTGATTAGAAGCTAGAAGCCTTGTATAGTAAGGTTTCTAGCTCTTTTTTTATCTTCTTAATCTGAATTGAATACGCTTTTGAATACGGTTTGATTAAAAATCGACATAATTAGCAAATTTTTGGGCTGTTTCTTCTTGTACTTTCTTAGTGACATGAGTGTAAATATTCATGGTCATAGATATATCAGTATGGCCAAGTCGTTCTTGTACTTCTTTAAAATTTGCTCCACTTTCAAATAAAAGAGAAGCGTGAGTGTGTCTAAATCCATGACAGCCGATAGAATGTAAATTACAAACTTGAGCTATCCGAGTTGAACGCTGGTATATGTCATTTCTAGTGATAAACTGATTGTTTACATTAACAAATATCATCTTGTTATTGTTAAAGCCATTATGTAGTAACAATTTACGTTGTGTTAAATGCCATTTTTTAAGCGTTAGAAGTGTTCTATCATCAAGGGATATTGTTCTATTAGATTTCTTTGTCTTAGTCGTAGACACTACATAACCTTGCTTAGTTTGTGATAAATTCTTACTAATTGTTACAGCTTTATTCTCATAGTCTATATCAGACCAATTAAGAGCAAGAGCTTCACCAACACGAACACCACTAAAAGCCATGAGCCTAAATAATGCTAAGTCAAACTCAGAATAGTAGTGTTGAATGAGTGATCTCTTTTTAGCAACTTTAACTTTTTGTTCTAAGTGACTTAAAAATACTTCTAACTCTTTTAAGTCATAGAATTTAATCTTATCAACTTTTTTCTTTTCCTTTTTAGTTGGTCGGATAACCTTATCAAAAGGACTAGTCTTTAATACCTCAATATGTACTGCATACTCAAATACTTTTCTTGTGTAGCCAATCAATAAGCGATAAGAAGTATATTCCTCTGCCCACTTATTAACTATCTTCTGACAAAACTTCACATCTACTTTTTCCAATCTAATATCACCAAATGCTGGTAATATAACTTGATTAAAGAAACGTTCTGTAGTCATGCTGGTAGATTCTTTAACGGTGTTCTTATAGTTGTCATACCATATTAGATAAACTTCTTTAAAAGTAGTAGCGGATGCCTTCTGTAGTCCGTTACTTTCAAACTCTAATACAAGTTCATTAAGCTTTAATTGAGCTGCTTTCTTACTAGAAAAACCTCTCCTGGTCGTTCTGACCTCTTTTCCGGTTACTTCATCAACTCCTAAGTATGCTTGAAATAACCAAGCCTTAGAACCATCTTTCTTTTGATACTGTTTATATACTGCCATTTTAATTTCTCCTATCTAACCACGGGCGAGTAGTAGAAGGGGAGATGCTTATTCTAAAAACTTTAAACCTAACTCATTAAATAAAGCGGTAGTAACTTTAATTCGATAATTTTCTAATTGATTTTTATCCCTGATATTAACTTTATCTTTTAATAAGTCTATTGGAATTGACTTGATCACTTTAGAATCATAGTGCTCTTCATCTTCATAATTTAGTATAAAGTCTAGTTTTCTTGTAGGAGTCTCATCGCTATATTCATTTTTTAATTCAATTATTTTCTCATAAGCTTCCATCAGTATAGAATATGTTTTATTGACTAATTCATCATTTATACTACCTTCTACTTCTTGAACTGAGATAGCATATCTTTCATCATTGGCATAGTAAGTTTCTCCCCAGTCATATATTTTATAGATATACGGGTCTGTAATATCGAAAACTTGTTGAGCTGTATTTTTAATCAAATTAGTATTTGTTTTCACTTCTTTTTGATATTTATTAACAAATGTACGTTTCATGAATTCATAGTAGTCATCTTCAGCGTCGATATCTTCAATGGATAAGAAACGTTCAAATGATTTATTTTTGCCGATTTGAAAAGAAATTTCTAATTTTTTATTTGCTATGTCAAATAAAAGTTCGTTTAATACGGAATCAGGAAAATATCTAAGAGCTTTACCGACATCAGAATTTTCTGGATAGTCAGTTAAAAGATTACCATAAATATATTTTGCTGTTTGGATACGTAAATGATTATTATTATCAAGAAGATCATCAACCGTAGTATTTCCAAGTTCAGCAATTTTCTTTAAATTTTCTCTATTGGGATTATTTCTACCTTTTTCCCAATTATTTACAGTACCTTTACTTGTTTTTAAAAGTTTTCCGAAATCCTCCATTGTATATCCTTTTTCTAAGCGGATTGATTTAATACGGTCTCCCAAAGAATTTTTCATCTTAAACACCTCTTTGATGTAATAATAAAGCATATTGCATCAAAAGTAAATAAAAGTATTGACAAAGTAAATACAAAGATTTATTATTATGGTATGCAAAAGTAAAGGTGGTGCTGATATTGGATAAAAAAATTAATAAAGTAGCTGGGTATAGAGTTATGGCTGGACTAAATCAAACTGAGATGGGTAAAGTTTTAGGAATTACTAAGCAAAGTTATAGTAATAAAGAACGTGGAGTAAATCAGTTTAACGATTCTGAAAAGACAAAGTTTAAGGAATTTATCAATGATTTTTTCCCAGGAATCAGTATAGATGAAATTTTTTTTAGTTGAAAAGTATGCAAAAGTATTTTATGGTGAGGTGATCTAATGCAAGAGCCATTACAAGTAACGTTAACCAATGAAGAATCGTTCAGAAGTTATCTGTATTCAATCTTTATAGACGAGCTACAGAAGGCTAAAGAGGACGTAGGAGCTAATAAGAAGGTACTTAATACAACTGAAGCTAGTAAAGCGTTGGGTATCAGTCCTACAACATTAAGAGATTATACTGAAAATTATCAAATGCCGCACGGTTCAATTGGAAGTCGAAAATTTTATGATATTGATGTTTGTCGCAAATGGATTACACAACAACAAATAGATTAATACCACGGGCGAGGTAGAAAGATATTTTAAGGAGGTGAGGATATTGCAGAGAATACGTAGATTATGGCTATTACTAGCTATTTACTTGCTAGGAGCATTTACTTACTCAATTAGTATAGAACTACTATTAATTATTGTAGTGCCACTGAGTGTGTTGCTATTGATGAATTGGGATGAAGTCAGTTATCAAAAAAATATCAGAACGAAAGGGAGAAATTAACATGAGTAAAATTATCAATTTAGGAAATGAAGAAAATCCAACGTTTGAAGAATTACAGGAAAGAATTAATTCAGAAAGAAAAGCACTTCAAGAAAGAGCAAATAACAATGCTGAAATATTAAAAGTATTGTTTGATTACCAGTCTAAAGAAGCGAAAGTTGTAAATCACGAAGGTGTAGAAATGATTTTGCCAATCGATAAGTTAGAAATGATTATTAAGGATTTAAACGATTTAAAAGAATGGGTTAAAATGTATGACACGATTGAGGATTTTTTATACCAATAAAGAAAAGAGGAAATTAATATGATCGAATATGACAATTTAAAAGAAGCTTTAAAAGCATTATATGAATTAACTGAAATAAAAGAGTTAGCTACTGGAGAGAACGCAGCAACTTTTGAAGATTTACAAGAAGTTTACCAAGAAATAGTTATTAACGTGATTGATTTATTAGATCATTCGGAGATTTATCTTGATGGCAAATAAAAATACACTACTCAACGATTGCAGTCGTCGCGCAGTGTGGGATAAATAGATTAGAATGCCTATTTATCCCTTATTATAGCATGAATTTTAAATTATATGAAATGGGGAATTTATAATGAAATACAGAAAAAGTCAATTATTAAATGAAATAGAGAATCTTCACTCTGACTACTCACTAGAAGATATCGAGCAAGCTATTACTGAATTAGAAAGTAGTATCAGCAATAATTTTGGTACAGGATTTAGAAATAAGGCAACCAAAAAAGCAGAACAGGATTTAAAGCATCTGTATCCGTTAAAAGAAAGAGCTGTTGAACATGAGAAATTTAAAATGTTTAGCCAACTTAAAAAGAATTTAGAACCTAATGTAGCGATAAGCTTAATGAATAATGTCAAAGATATTGATGATCGATTATTTTTAACTTGTGCTTTATTAATTGGTTATGGTGGCCATAATCTTTTTGAATTAAAAGAGGTGACAGCATGAAACTATTAGAATTTAAAGACAATCATAATAACAACGTCACTATTCCATTGCTAAAGTCATTCTTTAAAAGTGTTTCTTATCCTTTGGCTGATGAATTGCCTTCAGCGCAATTAATTACTAATGACAATAAAATTATTCATGTACCTGGTACAGATTTTAGGTTATCAACTTATGGAGGTGCTGCTATTGACTAAAAAGGAATTATCAGTAATCGAAACATCTATTTTAGAGCTTATCCCTAGGGGAGAAAGTAAAAAGATTTCTTTAAAGAAAATAACCGATTCAATAGGAATTGATGAAAGAAGTGTTCAAGCTGTTATAAGCAGATTAATCATTATCTACGGTGTTCCTATATGTGCTTCAAGGGGATTAAATTCCGATAATGGGTTCTATATTCCTATTACAGAAAAAGAGCGTATAGAAGGGTTGCAGAGCATTAAAATGCAAACTATTAATATGACACAAAGAATAAAAAGCGTTGAATCCGCCAATCTAATTACCTGGAATGAGGGATTGATATATAACCACCAAGAGAAATTGGAGGTTTAACATGTCAGATAATAAAAAATATTACTATCTAAAATTAAAAGATAATTTCTTTGATGACGAAGCGATGATCTTACTTGAAAGTATGCCAGATGGATATAAATATAGTGCTATTTTATTAAAAATGTACCTTAGAAGTTTAAAGTATGATGGCAAACTTATGTTTAATGACGTGATTCCTTACACATCGAGTGTACTTGCTAAAATATTAAGGCATACACAAGATGATGTCGAGGGAGCAATTAAGACGTTTCAAAGTCTAGGGCTTGTGGAAGTTCTAGAAACTGGTGAAATCTATATGTTAGATATTCAAAATTTTATTGGTGCATCATCAACGGAAGCTGACAGAATAAGAGAATATCGTAGTAAGATTGCTGCAGAAAAAGAAAACGTACAAATGTCACAACAAAAGTCATTTGTTAAACCTATGAAAAATTATGTGGTAACTTCTGAATTCGGTTGGAGAGAATCTCCAATGGGCGGAGGTATGGAGTTCCACAATGCTATTGATTTAGCTAATGGTGGTAGTTCGCCTATCTACGCTAGCGGTAGAGGTAAAGTTGTAACTGCGGGAGCTAACTTCTTTGGTTGGTACGGTAATTATGTCGTTATAGAACACCCAGACGGTTTATATACTGGATATGCCCACTTATCTCAAATAGATGTTGTTGTAGGTCAAGAAGTTAATCAAGGTCAACAAATAGGATTAGAAGGGGCGACAGGACCTGTTACTGGTCCGCATTTACATTTTCAGTTTATGAAAAATTATTCACCGACTAATGGTTGGCCGACTGGTGGAGATGCTGATTTTATTAATCCGCGTGAAAAAGTAAAACTTTAGAAATGAGTTGAATTTAGTAAATATGTGTATATGAAAAGGAGGGATACTATGACAGAAGTACTTAACCAAAGGCAAGAGAAATTTTTAAGAGCTTTATTTGAAACAGATACGATTGAAAAAGCATGCGAATTAGCTGGAATTAATAAAAATACTGGATTCCGATACATGAAAGACGAATTATTTATTAAGGAATATAGAGCCGTTAGACGTGAGTCAATGCAACAAGTGACTAGTAAGCTACAAAAAGCTTCTGATGAAGCCGTAGAGGTACTAAAAGACGTTATGCACGATAAAGAAAACTCAACGCCTAGTTCACGAGTTCAGGCAGCTAAAAATATTTTAGATGTGGCATATCGTTCGATTGATTTAGATGATTTACAAGAACAAATGGAAATACTAAAAGTCGTAGTAGATAAAAACAATGTCTAATATTAGAGCAATGCGAAAACAAGTTGAGAGAATGATTCAACAACAGCAACCAGTTAAAGCAAAAGATTTAATCGTATTTGTAGGTAGTAAAGAAGTTATAGTAAATGGCGAATGGTTAACCTATCAGGAGTTCAAGAAACGCTATTCAGAATACATCAGTGATGATTGGGAAGTTAATATCATTGGTTGGAATAAACATGTTAAGTTTCCTAGTCATTGGCATGTCATTGTATTTTTAGATGATACGATGATTGAGGGATAAAATGTTGGCAATTGTGGGCATTATGAATCATATAAGTGTTGAAATATCGGAGTTTGTAGGTATAGAGGTCCAAAAGGAGTGAATAAAATGACTGAAGAAATAATTAAATTAACGGCAGAAGTTACTGGTATAGACGAAGCGACTAAACAGGCAGAAAGATTAGTAGAGATATTAGAAGAAGCCAAAACGTTGGCAGACGAATTGGCTCAAATTAAATTTGAATTAAAAAGCTAGACACTACCTTTAAATTCAATAGTTGTCTTACATTGTGGACAAACATTTTTACCAATTTTGATTACTATTTTTTTACCACACTTTGGACAAGTGTTATCAACTCCCTTTTTAAAAGCTTGGTTGGTTTGTTTACGAATTGATTTCTCAATGTCCTTTGAAGAAAAATTAACTTTGATTCCCATATTTTCACCACCTTGTCAGTTATTTCAGCAGACCACTTGCTGATAAGGATAGTATATCAATAAATAATAATAATTATATTAAAAGAAAGTAGGAAAAAGAATGACACAAGAAAACGTATATAAAGAAGCGTATAACGCTATTAGAGAAATGGCTAAAGAAGGTATGGAAGGCGATGGACGTATTAAGTCATATTTTGATGAAATGGACGAGATTATCCAAAAAGCAGAAACACTTGAGAAATCAGATAAAGCTGAAAATCAAGAAGAACATCCATTATCAAGAGGTGCAGAAATTGCTATGAAGCATAATGAACTATATAAAAAACCAGTATTTGACGAGTGGGATTAATAGGAGGTAGGATATGAAGAAAATTGAAAAAGAGCTTAACGATAATCTAAAAGTATTGGATGTTGAATTTGATCGTATCAATAAGCTACGCGCTGAATCAAATAAGATTAATGATAAAGTGGATGAACTTAACAAAAAAATGCGAGAATCTCCTTCTTACACACTAACAGAGCAACTAGGTAACTTAACAAGTGGACGTGAATCGTTTGACTGTAGTCTGAGACAACATGAAGCAGAGTTTGAGAGACTTGTAAGGAGTAAGTATAAAAAAATCAAACATTTGGCTGATAATTATATTAATTCTTCGTATAAGAATGTTGAAGAAATTGAAGCGGCCGAAAGTAAAATGAGAAAATTACAGAATGAATTACTTGAAACCAATAAGGAATTAGAAGAATTAGTTGAAAAGCATTGGACTGAAGCTACTGATGTCATTAGCGCAACGAATATAGATCGTTATGCTGATATTATTAATACTGGTTACATAAATCCTGCTTGGTGGGTACCTAGCCCGGGGATGGGTTATCAGTTGAAGAAAGAGTTAGAAAAAGAAATTAAACACCAAGAAGAATAACTAGAAGCTCACTTTAATTAGTGGGCTTTTTATATTAACTAGTTCGAAATTTTCGACTTGTTTTTTTAATGAGGTAAGCACACCTTACTTGGTTAGGGGGATCTGGATAATCGACAAGGGTCGTAATAATACGAGTCGATATTCTCCACTTGTGGCGAAAACCTAGAGTAAGAATTGTTTACTCCAGGTATTTAATCACTTAGACTATTTTGAAAGGTTTAGAAGATGTTTGTATGTAGTTACTATTTTATAAATTTTATCTAAGAATAGTATACTTTAATTAACATCCTTTTTTGGTATACTAATGAAAAAGGAGTAGATTAATAGTTATGAAATTTGAAGATTATAAATTGATGACACCTAAAGAACCTGTAGATGAAAAAAATTTTGATGTAAATAAATGGAAAAATGAAAATCCAGTAGATTATTTAAAAGTTATTCATATAATAGACAGAGCTCCGAATTTAGGTAAAAAAATTGCTTTCGATGTAGTTTATCGAGCACTACGTTTGTATGTACCGAATACACTATATAAATATTATTCTTTAACAAGTGATGAAAAAATGAATAAAAAAAAATTAGAGACATTAGCTTCTGAACAGATATACCTTAGTGACGCAAAGAGTTTGAATGATCCATTTGAGCTTAAAGCTTTTTTTTATGATAATAAAAGGTTAAGTCATTATGAATTTTTAAAGAAGTATGATGGCAAATTAATAGATGATTTTTCTACATTTGGACTTGTAACTTCTTTAACTGAAAACGAAGTAAACTCAATGCCTATGTGGGCACACTATTCTAACAATCATGAAGGATATTGTATTTCGTATGATATGACTCACGAACAAAATCTAAGCCTTACTTCTTGTACCTTCCCTGTTCAATATACAGATGAAAGGATTGATATAACAAGCCTGATGATTAAAGAAGTTGAGGGAATACTTGAAGCCATGAAATCTGCAGAAAAAAATGGGAAAAGGAAAGTATCATTGGCAGATTCATCTTTAGTAATATTATCCAGTTTTTTTTCCAATATAAAGCATTCTTCATGGAGCTATGAAAAAGAATTTAGATGTTGTGTAGGAAGTTACGGGAGAGAATTACCTTTTGTAGAAGCTATCCCTAAGGAGATTTTTATCGGTATGAATTGTTCTTCAGATAATAAAACAAAGTTGATTTCAATTGGAAGAAAATTAAATATACCGATTTTTCAAATGGTTTTTGATGAATTAGCTCCAAACTTTAATTTAGTTCCTAGTTTGTTGTCCTAATTGAGAAAGGAAGGATTGATTTGGTTCAGAATTTATCATTAGTATCTCTAGATGATCTACTTTGCTTTGTGGCAAAGCAATCAATAAAAAATGAAGTGTGGAATTCTAAACAGGCGGCTGATTATCTTGGATGTAGTGTAGCTCAAATAAAAAAACAAGCTGCTGAAGGGAAAATACCAGGAGTTAAGTTGGGGATTGAATGGCGTTTTAGTTCTATTGCGTTATTTGAATTTGTTTATGGCAAAGAGATAATCAAAACAATCAATAAATAAAAAAATTAAAAATATAATAAGTAAAAATTCGCCCGTGGTAATGAAGATTTTTGAATACGTGATTGAATGCGGTTAGGTTGTTAACTATGTTTAATATTGATTGAGATTCCTATTAAAATATGTTTATATAATAGTAGGAAATAGTTAACGGTGTTCTATGATTACTAAAATTCGACACACCGTGAAACTAAATAATCTTTGTTGATTAGAAGCTATATTCCTTTGGGATATAGCTTTTTTTATAAGGAGAAATGAATATGAATACTGAATTAATCAATCGAGTTTTTAAAGTGGCAGAAACAGAACCAAAATCAGTAGAGCATTTACTGTTAAAATTAATGGAAGAAGTTGGGGAAGCTTCACAAGCTTATTTATCAACTAGTCAGGCATCAGGGAGTAGCTACAAAGAATTATCACAACAAGATTTTCAAGAAGAGTTAGTCGACAGCTTGTTAGTGGTCCTGACTTTGATTAAACGAAGTGGTATTTCAGAAGCTGATTTAGAAGCATTAATGAATAAAAAAATGGATAAATGGGAAGCCAAACAAGCAAAGTAATAAACAATTTAGTGTTTCCAACAAAAAAGTGTGTCATAAGTAATCAAAACTTATGACACACTTTCTTTATATTCAATAGGAAACAAATCTATTTTTTTGGATAATTCTTTTTCATCAACGATAGTACAGTTAAAGGAAGTCCTAACACAACATAGCCGATAACAGTCATAGTAATAATAGCTAGAGCATGGTTTTGGATATTAAGTCCTGTAACAACGCCATATGAGATACTAATAGATAAGGCGTAAAAAATAAATAATTGAAAAAAACGTTTAAAGGTCATTCAAACTAACTCCTTTTTATGTATTTCTGATATTGATTATAACAAAGGACTTTGTGAAAGCAACAAAAGAATAAGTAGTTATAGGATAATGATTGGTTTTCTACTCATAAATTAGTATAATAGTACTGTTATTATTTAACGAGGAGGAGTTCTTCATGAAAGCAACAATCAGAAAAGAAACCTTAGCTTCATTAAAAGAGCTTAGTCAAAAGGAACAAGAAAAAAAGTTGTTAGAGGATAAAATCTTAGCTGACTTATTTCAGAGTTCTTTATGGTTAGAAAGCAGTGTTATTGCAACGACTCTTTCAATGCCTATTGAGTTTAATACAGAGAAGTTAATAGAGAAGGCTTTAGAAGAAAGCAAAACCATAGGCGTTCCTAAAACATTTGGTAAAGGACAAATGGCATTTTTTAATTATAAGACAGGCGATGAGCTTGAAAGAACTACTTTTGGTGTACTAGAGCCTGTTAAAGAGGAGCTAATTACTAAAGACAAGATAGATTTATTAATTGTTCCTGGAGTTGCTTTTAATGATTCAGGTTTTCGAGTTGGTTTTGGTGGAGGATTTTATGATCGTTATTTAGCTGATTATCGTGGGAAAACATGTAGCCTAGTGTTTCCACAGCAATTAAATAATGAGTTTGATCCAGAGAGTCATGATTTAGCTGTGGCTAAAATTTTTACAATTTAAAGAATAGAGGGGATAGAATGAGTCAAATCTCAAGAAAATGGAATCAAATTAATCGATCTCCTTATTTCACTTATTTGTTTTTAGGGATACAAGTGATTGTCTTTGTTATGATGGAGCTTTCAGGTAGAAAGTTTGGCCTTTTAAATGGGTCTCAAAATTCATCTGTTTTATTTTATTTTGGTGCTATGTCACCAGAAGCCATTATTATGAATCATGAATATTGGCGTTTTGTAACACCTATTTTTATTCATATAGGATTAACTCACTTAGCAATTAATTCCTTTAGTTTGTATTTTGCTGGTCGTTTATTAGAACCGATTATTGGGCATTTTAGATTTTTTGTTCTTTATATGGTTAGCGGTATTATGGGGAATGTTCTTAGTTTTGCTTTTGGTTCTCCGTATGGCTTATCAGCAGGAGCGAGTACATCGTTATTTGGTTTATTTGCAGCTTTTATTATTTTAGGAAAAATGTTTCCTTATCAGCCAATGATTCGTCAAATGTCACAAAATATGACGCTTTTAATTATTCTAAACTTAGTGATGAATTTATTTGATTCAGGAGTTGATATTTTAGGACATTTAGGAGGAGCTATTGGAGGGATTCTATTGATGATTGTTTTAGGAGTTCCTAATAAAAACTTAAATGTTAAGTTTAATCCACATCAAAGAATTGCTATGGGAATTTTCACCGTATTTTTATTAGGTTTTTGTGTTGTTTATGGTTTAAGTAGATTTTAATTAATTAAAAGAGATAAAAATGAAAAAGGCTCTATTATTTTATTTTTGTTATCTGTATAATGATAGAGGAGCGTTTCTATGAGGACGATGTATGATGTGCAACAGTTATTAAAAAAATTTGGAACTTTTATTTATTTAGGTAATCGATTGTATGATATTGAATTTATGATGATTGAAGTTCGCGAGCTATTTGATGCTGGTGTCATTGAAAGACAGGTCTTTCTAAATGCTATGGTAGTACTAAAAAAAGAGCATCGAGAAGAATTAGAATATCAGGAGGGTCTAAATTGAGCAAGAAATTAATTGGTATTGATTTAGGGGGAACAACGGCAAAATTTGCCATTCTAACAGAAGCAGGTGACATTCAACAAAAATGGAGTATTGAAACAAATATTAGTGACGAAGGATCACATATTGTTCCAGATATTATTGCTTCAATTCAACATAAACTTGAATTATTTAATATGACTTCAGAAGATTTTATTGGTATTGGAATGGGAACACCAGGAACAGTTAACCGTGAAAATGGAACCGTTATTGGAGCGTATAACTTAAACTGGAAAATATTACAAGAGATTAAAAAACCAATTGAAGCAGCATTAAATATTCCATTTACTTTAGATAATGATGCAAACGTTGCAGCATTAGGCGAGAGATGGAAAGGTGCTGGAGAAAACTCTGCAGATGTGACTTTCATTACACTAGGAACTGGTGTTGGTGGAGGGATTATTGCTGAGGGTAATCTAATTCATGGTGTTAATGGTGCTGGTGGAGAAATTGGGCATATTACAGTTGAACCACAAGGGTTTGATTGTACATGTGGTAAAAAGGGCTGTTTAGAAACAGTGGCAAGTGCTACTGGAGTTGTCCGTTTAGCTAGAACGATGTCTGAAGAGTTTTCAGGCGATTCTTCACTTAAATATAAAATTGATGACGGGCAAGAAGTTACGAGTAAAGATGTTTTTGATGCAGCTAAAGCAGGAGATGACTTTGCTTTAATCGTTGTTGATAAAGTATGTTTCTATTTAGGATTAGCTTGTGGTAATATTGGTAATCTTTTAAACCCAAGTGATATTGTTATTGGTGGTGGCGTTTCAGCTGCTGGTGATTTCTTATTAGAACGTATTCAAACATATTTTGAAACATTTACTTTCCCTCAAGTAAGAGAAAGTACTAAAATTAAATTAGCTTTATTAGGTAATGAAGCTGGTGTAATTGGTGCAGCAAGCTTAGCTCGCGAATTAAGTAAATAGATTAGATGATTGAAAGAGGTATTAAATTATGGGTTTTTTAATGACACTAAGTATTTTTATTTTAACAATTGGAGTTCTTTACGGACTTAACAAATTGTATTTATTCTTACTTAGAAAAAGTGCGGCTGAGATTGCGACTCAAGAAGAGTTTCAAGAAAACATGCGCAGTGCTCAAGTAATTGATGTACGTGAAAAAGAAGATTATAACCGTGGACACATTTTAGGTGCTAGAAGTGTTCCTTACACTATTTCTAAAGCTCATAAAGAGTATTTAACAGCAATTCGTAAAGATAAACCAATTTATCTTTATGATAACAAACAAACAATGGCTATTTACATGGCTCGTATGTTGAAAAAAGAAGGTTTCACTAATATCTACATCTTAAAAGAAGGATATAGTGGCTGGACAGGAAAAACGAAGAAAAAATAATAAAAAAGAAGTTATCCAAGATAAACGGATAACTTCTTTTTAATATCTCTTAGCGAGCACGACTTTTTCTCATCGCTTTTTTGCGACTGTCGTCAATCATCATTTCTTTTTCTTCAACAGGTTCGATTACTAATTTTTTAAATCCAATAGCAACTCCTGCAAGAGCAGCTAAAGTAACTGTAGTACCTGTTAGAAATCCTGAAGTAAATTTTTTCATTAGGTTCACATCCTCTGTTTTTTGTACAATTCTATTATCCACCATTTACTGAAAAAAATCTAGTAATATCCTAAATGAAAGATGTTAAAATACACATGAAGTGGTAAACTAATAGTCGGAAAGGCAAGTGATAACAAATGACATTAATATTTGCTCATAGAGGAAGCAAGGGAACTCGCCCAGAAAATACATTAAGTGCATTTAAAGAAGCAATCGACGTCAAAGCAGATGGGATTGAATTAGATGTACAATTTAGTTTAGATGAAGAGTTAGTCGTTATCCATGATGGTGACGTTAATAGAACAACTAATGGAGCTGGCTTGGTGAAAGAATTAACCTTAGAAGAGTTAAAAACCTTAGACGCTGGTAGTTGGTTTGCACCTGAATATAAAAAAGAACAAATTCCAACCTTTGATGAAGTGTTAGAATTATTGAGAGAAAACAACTATCAAGGCGTTTTAAATGTTGAAATCAAAACAGATGAGTATGACTATGAAGGCATTGAAGCAAGTGTTCTTAATTCACTAGAAAAGTACCCATTAACAGGTGATATTTTATTATCGAGTTTTAATACGGAAACAATGACTCGTGTGATTGGTTTAAATAATACGTATGAAAAAGCAATTATTTTAGATAAATCCAAACGCAAAATTGCTTATTGTTTGGATACTCCTGAGATAGGTGGAATGCACTCGTCTATTGAATGGATTAAAGAAAATCAAGTACAAGCCGAAATGTTCAAAAAACATTTAAGACCGTGGACAGTTAATACAGACGCTGATATGGATTTATGTTTTGATTTAGAATTAACTGCGTTTCATACTGATTTCCCTAAAAAAGCAATGACGTTAAAGGAAGAAAGATATGGAAAAAAATAAACTCTTAGTGATTGTTGGACCGACTGGAGTTGGGAAAACAGCCTTAAGTATTGAATTAAGTAAAAAATTTGCAGGTGAAGTGATTAGTGGTGATTCTTTGCAAGTTTACCGAAAACTAAATATTGGAACAGCAAAAATAACTGAAAAAGAAAAAGAGGGTATTCCTCATTTTTTAATTGATGTGAAAGAACCCACTGAAACCTATTCAGCTTTTGAATTTAAAAAGGAAGCAGAAGACAAGATTGAAGAAATCACTTCTCGTAATAAATTACCAATGATTGTTGGTGGAACGGGAATGTATATTCAGTCGCTACTTTTTGATTTTCAGTTAGGTGCTGAAGAAAAAGCTGAATTAGCTAATAAGAGGCGATTATTTTGGGAGAATTTTGCTAATGAAAATGGTAAAGAAGAACTATGGTCTCATTTGGAATCTTTAGATCCAAAAGCTGCCAAAAATATTCATTCAAATAATGAAAAACGAGTTATTCGTGCTATTGAAGTCTTTGAAAAAACAGGTGTAAGCATCTTGGATCAAGAAGGTATAGATTTGAAAGATTTATCTAATTCACCTTTTGACGTTAAATTAATAGGTTTAGAAACGAATCGTGAATTGCTTTATGAGCGGATTAATTACCGAGTTGATTTAATGATGGAGCAAGGTTTACTAAAAGAAGCTGAATATGTCTTTTCTTTAGGTGATACGCAAGGAAGTCAAGGGATTGGTTACAAAGAATTTTTCCCTTACTTTAGGGGAGACATGCCCTTAGAAACATGTGTAGAAAAAGTGAAACAAAATTCGCGAAAATATGCAAAAAGACAATTAACTTGGTTTAAAAATCGAATGGATGTTGAATGGTTTGATTTAGTACAGGAGCCGAGTGTGATAGAAGAAATAGAAACCTCAGTTAGAGAATGGTTAACTGAGTGAAAGAAGGTGTCTTATGGAGAAAGTTATTTTAGTTGGTGTTGAGAACCAAGAGAATTTCAAAAATTTTATGGAATCAATGGAAGAATTAGGTAATTTAACTGAAACTGCAGAAGGACTTGTAGTAGGAGAGTTAATTCAAAAAAGACAAGCGATTGATCGCAGAACGATTGTTGGAAAAGGTAAATTAGAAGAGTTATCAGCGTTAGTAGCTTCAAAAGATGCGGATACGGTTATCTTTAACCATGAGCTGACAGCAAGACAAGCTCGTTTAATTGAAGAAGCAGTAGATGTTAAAGTGATTGACCGAGTGCAATTAATTTTAGATATTTTTGCGATGCGTGCTAAATCAAAAGAAGGACAACTTCAAGTGGAGCTTGCACAGTTAAACTATTTATTACCTAGGCTAGTTGGCCAAGGAAGTTCACTTTCACGTTTAGGAGGGGGAATTGGAACAAGAGGACCTGGAGAAACGAAATTAGAAACAGATCGACGTCACATTCGTTACAAGATTACACTAATCAAAAGAGAGTTAAAAGAAACAGAAGAACATCGTGAAAGAAGTCGTCAAAAACGAAAAGAATCCTCTGTCTTTCAGATTGGTTTGATTGGTTATACAAATGCTGGTAAATCAACGATTATGAATTTGTTAACAGATACTAAAACCTATGCTGAAGACCAATTGTTTGCTACACTTGATCCTCTGACTAAAAAGTGGCAATTACCAGAAGGATTAGAAACGACATTAACAGATACGGTTGGGTTTATTCAAGATTTACCAACTCAGTTAATTGAAGCCTTCCAATCTACTTTAGAAGAAAGTCGAAGTGTGGATCTATTACTTCATGTGGTTGATTCAACCTCTGATAATCGAGGTCAACAAGAACAAACTGTTGTCGACCTCTTAGATGAGTTGAAAATGGCGCATATACCAGTCTTAACAGTTTATAATAAGGCAGATAAATTAGATGATAGAGGGCAATTTGTACCAACACTCTATCCTAATTGTTTGATTTCAGCTTATGAAGAAGCAAGCAAAGATATTCTTGTGGATGCCATAACTAAGCAAATGAAAACACTGTTTATTCCTTTTGAGATGGTATTAGAAGCAAAAGACGCTTATCAATTAACACAAATGCAACAAGAGGTCTTAATTGATTTTTATGAGTACCAAGAAGAGAATAATACTTATTTTGTAAAAGGTTATGCTCCAGAAAAATCAAAATGGATTAGAGGAGAAAAAGAAGATGAGTTGGAATTCTAGTTTTAATGCTGATTTAATTGAAAAAATAAGAACAGTTGATAAAAAAATCATGGAAGTTCGTTTGGACCTTCAAGAGATTGCTTTAACTAATCAAGGGAAAGTATTAGCGGCTTTTCGAGAAAACAAATTATCTGAAAGTCACTTTGCTCCCTCTACTGGTTATGGCTATGATGATATTGGAAGAGATGCTTTAGAAGCAATTTACGCCGATGTTTTTAAAACAGAAGCAGCTCTTGTAAGACCTCAAATTGTTTCAGGAACTCATGCTATTTCAACAGCACTTTTTGGTGTATTAAGACCAGGGGACGAGTTGATGTATATAACAGGAACTCCTTATGATACGCTTCATGAAGTTATTGGAACGGCAGGAAACGGTATAGGTTCTCTTAAAGAATTTGGCATCTTGTACCAAGAAGTTCTGCTAAAAGAAAATGGCACGGTTGATTTTGAAGCCGTTGAAAGTCGAATAACTGAAAAAACAAAAGTAATTGGTATTCAACGCTCGCGTGGTTATGATTCAAGACCATCGTTTACTGTGAGTCAAATTGAAGAAATGATTCGTTTTGTTAAAGAAATTAATCCTAATTTGATTGTGTTTGTAGATAATTGCTACGGCGAATTTGCAGAAATCATCGAACCAACAGAGGTTGGAGCTGATTTAATGGCTGGATCGCTAATTAAAAATCCTGGTGGTGGTATTGCCAAAACTGGTGGTTATATTGTAGGTCGTAAAGAATTAGTTGAAAAAGCAGGCTACCGCTTAACAACACCTGGAGTTGGTGGAGAAGGTGGGGCGATGATTTATAGTACGCATGAAATGATTCAAGGCTTTTTCTTAGCGCCTCATGTGGTGTCTCAAGCCATTCAAGGAGCAGTATTTACTGCAGCTTTACTTGAAGAGTTTAATATTGCTTCAACACCAAAATGGAATGACCCAAGAACTGATTTGATTCAGTTGATTTCACTTCAAGATAAAGAGAAGATGATTGCCTTTTGTCAGGCTGTTCAAAAATATTCACCAGTTGATGCTTATGTGGCTCCAATACCTTCTTATATGCCAGGATATGAAGATGATGTCATCATGGCAGCAGGAACTTTTGTTCAAGGAGCAAGTTTAGAATTAACAGCAGATGGACCATTGAGAGCACCTTATGAATTATATGTTCAAGGTGGTCTAACATTTGAGCATGTTAAAATTGCTGTGTGCCAAGCGGTTAATCAAATATTTTATTAATTTTTATTAAAGTTGTCTACCTATGTTAGATTATCTAACATAGGTCGTTGACTTTTTTTTTTTAGCCTGTTATTCTACCTTTAACCTTTAAGAAAAGAGGCGAGAAAATGAGTGAAAAAGAATTACGTCGTACCTTGGCTGTGTTTCCAATGAGTTCAGTTATGAAGTTAACGGACTTAACAGCTAGAAAAATTAGATATTACGAAGAACAGGAACTAATTTTTCCAGAACGAAATGCAGGTAACAATCGGTTATTTTCTTTAAACGATATTGATCGCTTACTAGACATAAAGGAGATGCTTAATGACGATTACTCCATTAAAGAGATTAGAAAGCAATTTATCAAACAGGACAAACGACAAGAAGAATTGTCAGAAGAAAAAATCCGAATTGCTTTGTATAATGATTTAATGAACGAAAGTGGATTAAGGTAAAATAAAAAGAAGAGGCGTGAAGATAGGAATGTATACAACGAAAGAACAGATCAAAGAAGCAGCAGAAAAAGAAAACGTAAGATTTTTACGATTAATGTTTACTGATATTTTAGGTAGACTAAAAAATGTTGAGGTTCCTATTAGCCAAATAGATAAAGTATTAGATAATAAAATGATGTTTGACGGCTCATCTATTGAAGGATTTGTCCGTATAGAAGAAAGTGATATGTATTTACGTCCCGACTTAACAACGTGGATGATCTTCCCTTGGGAAAGTGAAAAAGGAAAAGTGGCTCGTTTAATTTGTGATGTTTATAATACTGAAGGAAAACCATTTGAAGGAGATCCTCGTGGTAATCTAAAACGCGTATTAAAAGAGATGACTGATTTAGGTTTTACTGGGTTTAACATTGGACCAGAGCCAGAGTTTTTCTTATTTAAATTAGATGAAAAAGGACATCCAACACAAGAATTGAATGACCAAGGTGGTTATTTTGACTTTGCTCCTACTGATTTAGGTGAAAACTGTCGTCGTGATATCGTATTAGAATTAGAAAGTTTAGGATTTGAAGTGGAAGCTTCTCATCATGAATGTGCTCCAGGACAACATGAGATTGACTTTAAATATGCAAATGCTATTGAAGCGTGTGATAATATTCAAACATTTGAATTAGTAGTTCGCACAATCGCTAGAAAACACGGCTTACACGCAACATTTATGCCAAAACCATTACATGGTATTGCTGGAAGTGGGATGCACATTAACATGTCTTTATTTAATGAAGAAGGAAATGTGTTCTACGATGAAAATGGTAAAGATGGTTTAAGTGAAACTGCTTATCATTTCTTAGGTGGATTATTAAAACATGCTAGAGGGTACACAGCGGTATGTAACCCAATCGTTAACTCATACAAACGTTTAGTACCAGGTTACGAAGCACCTGTTTATGTAGCATGGAGTGGGAAAAACCGTTCACCATTAGTTCGTGTACCAAGTTCTCGTGGACTTTCAACACGTTTAGAGTTACGTTCTGTAGATCCAACAGCCAATCCTTACTTAGCGATGGCAGTTTTATTACAAGCTGGTTTAGATGGGATTAAAAATCAAATTACGCCACCAGCTGCTGTTGACAGAAATATTTATGTGATGACAGAAGAAGAAAGAAAAGAAGCTGAAATTACTGATTTACCATCAACGTTACATAATGCTATTAAGTATATGAGAAAAGATGAAATCGTAAAAGAAGCTTTAGGTAATCATATTTACAATAACTTCATTGAAGCGAAAAAAATGGAGTGGTCAGCTTACCGTCAGCAAGTTTCTGAGTGGGAAAGAGAGCAATATTTAGAAATGTATTAAAAAATTGACCTTTGTTAATAAAAAAATTAACAAAGGTTTTTTTATTTGGCTCATTTTATGTTAAAATGTGTCTAGTTGATTATAAAGGAGATAATAATAAATGATTTCAGTTGGAGATTTAAGAGGCGGAATGACCTTTGAAAAAGATGGTAAACTAATTAAGGTATTAGATGCAAGCCATCATAAACCAGGTAAAGGTAACACTGTAATGCGTCTAAAATTAAGAGACGTAAGAACAGGTTCAACAACAGATACAACTATGCGTCCTGAAGAGAAAGTAAAAAAAGCTCATATTGATAGTAAATCAGTTCAATACTTATATTTACAAGATGATATGGCTGTATTTATGGACTTAGAAACTTATGAGCAATATGAAATTCCATCAAGTATTATTGAAGCAGAATTATTATATTTGTTAGATAATATGGAAGTAACTATTCAATTCTACGGAGACGAAGTAATAGGAGTAGCATTACCTACAACTGTTGTTTTACGAGTTGAAGATACACCACCATCAATTAAAGGTGCAACAGTTTCTGGTTCTGGTAAACCAGCTACAATGCAAACTGGTCTAGTTGTAAACGTTCCTGATTTTATCGAAGCAGGCGAATTATTAGAAGTTAACACACAAGACGGTTCTTACATTAAGAGAGCTAAATAATATAAGAAAAAAACAAGAAAACAAATTGAAGTTTTCTTGTTTTTTTTTAATAATTTTTGAAAATAATAGATAAATTTAGATAAAAGGTAAACATGTGATACCTCTTATGCTATACTTGAGTGCATAACTATAAAAAGAAAGTGGGAGGACAAGAGATGTTGCATTTGTTAGACTTGTTCAAACCTAGTACATGGCAGTCTTTTTTTACTGCACATTTTTCAGCTGACGTTGTGATTCATCTCATTGATATTTTAGTTGTTTGGTTTGTTATATACAAACTAATCATGCTTCTAAATGGGACTAAGGCGATTCAAGTTTTTAAAGGGATTGCTGTGATTATCATGATAAGAATTGTAAGTGATGTGATAGGATTAACTACTGTTTCTTGGTTAATGAATCAGGTAATTACTTATGGCGCTATAGCGGCAATCGTTATTTTCCAACCAGAAGTAAGACGTGGTTTGGAACATCTCGGAAGAGGTTCAATTCTAAAATCAAATAAAAAAAGAGAAAATGATAAAGAATACTTGATTACACAGTTAGATGAAGCTATTCAGTACATGTCTAAAAGGAAAATTGGCGCACTTATCTCTATTGAAAAAAGAGATAGCTTAGTTGACTTTGTAGAAACAGGTATTTCTTTAGATTCCGACATAACTAGTCAATTATTAATTAATATTTTTATACCGAATACACCGCTTCATGATGGAGCTGTTATTATTCGTGATGGTAAAATAGCTTCGGCTTGTTCTTATTTACCTTTATCAGAAAATTCATTGATTCCAAAAGAATATGGAACAAGACACCGAGCAGCGATAGGTTTAAGCGAGGTAAGTGATTCGTTAACGATTATTGTTTCAGAAGAAACTGGTGATGTAAGTATTGCTTATAGTAATAAGTTTTCACCTCATTTGAATAAAGAGGAATACATTGATATTTTAAATCGCGAGTTAATTCAAAAAGAAGCAGAAACAAAATCAAGTGCTATCAATCAATTTTTTGAAGATTTTGTAAGTGGATTTAAAGGAGGTAAAAAATAATGAGAAGAAAAGGAAAAACCCCTTGGCTCATTAGGATTCTTTCTTTATTTTTTGCCATTTTATTTTTCTATAATGCCAATTTAACTAAATTTAGTAAAGAGGATACAGGCTTTACTCAGTTATCAGCTATAGCTGAAAAGGTGCCTGTAAATATTACCTATAATCAGGATAAATATTTTATTTCTGGTTATGATCAAACTGTGGACGTTGAGTTAAGTTCTGCTAATAAAATCTTATTAGATAAGGAATCGAATGCTGAAACAAGAAGTTTTTCGGTGGTGATGGATTTAACCAAATACCAAGAAGGAACTCATGAAGTACCATTAGAATTGGTTGGCCTCCCTAGTGCCGTAAAAGGTAAAATAAGCCCAAGTAAATTAACGGTAACCGTTGATAAGAAAACGAGTAATAAGTTTAAGGTTGAACCAGTAGTTGATCCAACTATTTTTGCAAATGGCTATGAAATGGATAGAGCAGAAGTATCCCCTGATAGCGTTACTTTAGTTGGTGGAGAAGAGGCTATTGGAAAAGTAGCACGAGTTGTGGCAAGCGTTAGTGAGAAATCAAATGTTTCTGATGATTTCTTTGAAAAAGTAAAACCATACGCTATGGATGCTAACAATGAACCTTTAGACGTACGGGTTGAACCAGATTCTGTTCGAGTAGATGTCTATTTAAAATTACCAACGAAAAAAGTAAAGATAAAACCAGTCCAAACAGGAAGTATACCTCAAGGGATTAAGGATTTTGCTTTTTCAGCAAAACAGGATGAGGTAGAGATTACCGGACCTAAAGATGTTTTAGATGAAATTAATCTGATTGAAGTTAAAGTAGATACAAGTGGTATTAAAGAAACAGTCACAAATGATTATCCAATAGTTGCGCCAAAAGAAGTCACAGTGGAACCAGGAAGTGTTTCTATAACGGTTAAACCTGAAAAGGAATCAGAAAAGACAGTTAAACTTAATAACAAATTATCGACAGCAAGAAAAAATTCTGATAGAATTCCTCTCAGTGATAAAAAAACAAAAGATAGTAAATAAAGATAAATATATGTATAGTTAGGAGATTTTTAAAAATGGGTAAGTATTTTGGAACAGATGGTGTTAGAGGCGTAGCAAATCAAGAATTAACACCTGAATTAGCGTTTAAATTAGGTCGTTGTGGAGGCTATGTTTTATGTCAACATAATGAAACAACTGATAAAAAACCTCAAGTATTAGTGGGAAGAGACACACGTATTTCTGGTCAATTATTAGAGCAAGCTTTAATCGCTGGTTTATTATCTGTTGGAATCGAAGTATTACAATTAGGAGTTATCTCAACACCAGGTGTTTCTTACTTAACAAGAACACAAAAAGCAGCTGCAGGTGTTATGATTTCTGCTTCTCATAATCCAGCTGAAGATAATGGCATTAAATTCTTTGGTCCAGACGGTTTTAAATTAGTAGACGAAGAAGAAGCTGAAATTGAGGCTTTACTTGATGCAACAGAAGATACTTTACCTAGACCATCAGCAGACGGATTAGGAACATTAGATGTTTATCCTGAAGGGTTACAAAAATACATGGAATTTTTAAAACAAACGATTCCAAATCCTTTAACAGGATTAACTGTCTGCTTAGATGGAGCACATGGTGCAACTTCTCCAATCGTTAACCATTTATTTGCTGATTTAGATACAGACTTCTATACAATGGGCGTGAAACCAGATGGTATCAATATTAACGCTGGTGTTGGATCAACTCATCCAGAAGCTTTAGCTGAATTTGTTGTTGAAAAGGGTGCTGATTTAGGACTTGCTTTTGATGGCGATGGCGACCGTGTGATTGCTGTAGATGAAAAAGGAAACATTGTTGATGGTGATAAAATTCTTTACATTTGTGGTAAACATTTAAAAGGTAAAGGATTATTAAAAGAAGAAACAATTGTTGCGACAGTTATGAGTAACTTAGGGTTCCATAAAGCGGTTGAAGAAGCTGAAATGAAAGCTGTATGTACACAAGTTGGAGACCGTTATGTAGTTGAAGAAATGCGTAAATCTGGCTATAACTTAGGTGGGGAACAATCAGGACATATTGTTTTCTTAGATTACAATACAACAGGGGACGGTTTATTATCTGGTATCCAATTAATGAGTGTTATGAAAGAAACTGGTAAAACATTATCTGAATTAACTGCTGAAATTGAAGAGTTTCCACAAAAGTTAGTTAACATTAAAGTAAGTGACAAACATGGGGCTATGGATGTCACTGCTATTAAAGCAGTCATTGATGAAGTCGAAACTGAAATGAATGGTGACGGTCGTATTTTAGTAAGACCTTCTGGAACAGAGCCTTTATTAAGAGTTATGGCAGAAGCACCAACAAAAGAAAAAGTTGACTACTATGTTGATAAAATAGCAGCGATTGTTATCCAAGAAATCGGCTTAGATTAAATAAAACAAAACCTAGAGAATACAACTCTCTAGGTTTTTTTATTTAGAAAATTTGATATAATAGAACACATAAAAGTGATGAAGGAGTAGTATATGCGAGTAATAGCAGGTGACTTTAAAGGCAGAAGATTAACCTCTCTGTCAGGAGATAATACAAGACCGACAAGTGATAAGATAAAGGGCTCGATATTTAATATGATTGGGCCGTACTTTGATGAGGAAAAAGTTCTTGATTTATATAGTGGTAGTGGCAATTTAGCGATTGAAGCTGTTTCAAGGGGATGTAGTAAAGCTTATTGTTTTGATAATCATTTTAAAGCAATTCAAGTCATTCAAGAAAATATCAAATTAACAAAAAGTGACTCCTCTTTTGTTGTTAAAAAAATGGATGCTGATAGAGGATTAGAATGGTTACATGATAATGGACAAACCTTTGACTTAATCTTTTTAGATCCTCCCTATGCAAAACAAATCATTGAAACACAACTTGAAAAAATGCAGGAATTAAAACTAATTGCTCCTTTTGGACGAGTGATATGCGAGACAGATAAACAAGTTGATTTACCAGATACAGTTGGAAAACTAGTAGCATTGAAACAACAATCATATGGCGCTACAAAAGTGACGATTTATCGATTGGAAGAGGAGGAAGTTGAAAATGACTAGTAAACGAGTAGCATTGTTTCCTGGAAGTTTTGACCCATTCACAAATGGTCATTTAAATACAGTTGAACGAGCAAGTATTTTATTTGATGAAGTCATCATAGGGATTTTTACAAATACAACAAAAAAACCTTTATTTTCAGCAGAAGAGAAAAAAATGTTAACGGTAGAAGCAACCAAACATTTGAGTAATGTAAAAGTATTGAGTCAATCTGAAGGATTAACTATTAACATTGCAAAAGAATTAGGTGCTAATTTTTTAATTCGAGGCGTTAGAAATAGTCAAGATTATGAATACGAAAAAAATATCGCTTCAATGAACCGCCAAATGGACTCAGAGATTGATACTGTTTTCTTACTATCTGACGAAGCCTATAGTAATATCAGCTCTAGTATGATAAAAGAAATAGCTCGTTTTCAAGGAGATGTTTCTTCATTTGTTCCAGAGTGTGTTTATGAAGCGTTAAAAGTAAAATTAGGATAGGAATTAACTGAATGAAACAAATTAATTTTAAAATAATAATAGTCACCATGATTGTATCCATTGTCCTCTTTGTTATGCCTTTACCTTACTATATTGAGATGCCAGGAACGGCAGAGGATTTAAAAGAACATGTTGAAGTAAATGGTGAAAAAGACCCAAATAAAGGTTCTTATATGTTGACGACAGTAGGCATTCAAAGAGCCACGCCATTTTCATTTATGTTAAGTTATTTCAATCCACTACATGAAATTGTGAGTAAAAAAGAGATGATGGGGTCAAGTAGCTCTAAAGAATATGACCAAATGCAAGATTATTACATGAAAACCTCGCAAAACTTAGCTAGTAAAGTAGCTTTAGATTTAGTTGATAAACCTTATGAGATAGATTATCAAGGTATTTATGTGATGTCAGTTAATGAAAAATCAGATTTTTATGGGAAATTAGAAGTTGGCGACACGGTTTCTAAGTTAGATGGTAAAAAAATTACTTCTTCTCAAGAATTAATCGATACAATCAAAAGTAAACAAGTTGGAGATAAAGTAACCTTGACCGTTTTAGATGATAACAAAACAAAAGACATAACAGGTACGTTAATTGAAATGGAGGAAACAAAACTTCCAGGAATAGGTATCTCTCTTGTTGATCATACTGAGTTAGTGTCAGATGATACGATTACATTTAAAACAGATGGAATCGGTGGTCCTTCTGCCGGGCTAATGTTTACCTTAGAATTATACACTCTTTTAAGTGGTAAGGATTTGAGACAAAATCTGAACATCGCTGGCACGGGTACAATTAACGCAGATGGCCAAGTTGGAAGAATCGGTGGCATTGATAAAAAAGTTGTGGCAGCAGAAAATGCTGGTGCAGATATCTTTTTTGCCCCGAATGATGAAATTTCAGAAGAAATGAAAGAAAAATACCCTGATATAAAAACAAATTATGAAGAAGCGCTTGAATCAGCTAAGAAAAATAAGCTAGATTTAAAGATAGTTCCAGTTAAAACCGTTAAAGATGCAGTTGAATATTTAGAAAAAAGAAAGTAGAGATGTGACGCATCTTCTGCTTTCTTTTTCTTATCTTCTTAATAGAAGGGAGAAATGAGATGGAGGAAATAAAAGATGTCATAAAAAAGAAATGGTATGTCGGTGTCATTCTATTGTTAGCAATTTTGATAGGATTTTTTTATTATTCTAGTGATACGAAAGGACAACCCAGAGATACAGTAGTAGAAATTAGTGATTTTGAAGATGAGGAAAAGACAGTAGAAGAAACACAAGAGGTGTTAATGTATGTTGATATCAAGGGAGCAGTTAAAATGCCTGGAATGTATGAAGTTAGTTCAGATATGAGGCTGTTAAATGTCATTGATCTAGCAGGAGGATTACAGGAAGAAGCTGATAGTCAGCGCGTTAATTTTGCTCAAAAGGTAGAAGATCAGATGGTGATCTATATCCCGAAAGTAGGAGAGGAGTTAGATGAGAGAGTAGCTGTTTCAAATCAAGGGAATTCAACAGAAGAAGCAACAAGTAAAGTTAACATTAACCAAGCGACTAAAGAAGAATTAATGACACTAAATGGCGTTGGAGAAAAGAAGGCAGAGAAAATTATAGACTATCGTGAGGAGCATGGTTCTTTTCAAACGATTGAAGAATTAAAAAAGGTAAACGGTTTTGGCGAAAAATCATTTGACAGTTTGGCTGAATATATTACTATATAGTATAAGAACAAAAAAGAAAGTAGTGACATCATGGAATATGAAAGAATACCCTGGGATCAATATTTTATGGGACAAAGTTTATTATTATCTTTAAGAAGTACTTGTACAAGATTAGCTGTAGGAGCAACTATTGTGCGAGATAAACGAATTATTGCTGGAGGTTACAACGGATCTGTTAGTGGTGATGTTCATTGTATCGATGAGGGTTGTTATCTAGTAGATAATCACTGTGTAAGAACGATTCATGCGGAAATGAATGCGATTTTACAATGTGCTAAATTTGGTGTTGGTACAGATGAAGCAGAAATTTATGTCACTCATTTTCCTTGTCTTCAATGTACTAAAATGATATTACAAGCAGGAATTAAAAAAATACACTACTTAACAGATTACCGTAATGATGATTATGCCATTCGTTTGATAAAGGATGCTGGCGCATCTGTTCATCAAGTGAAACTGTCAAAAAAATATTTTTCAAGTTTACCTTTTGGAGACGATTCTGATTACATGTTTGAAGAGTAATCAAGGTTTCTTATGTTTTCCGGTTAGTTTATATGTTTTAATGTTATTATTTTGGAAAGAGTCTAACCTATTCATAGTGTTATGTCTCTTTTTTGTTATATGCCGAGTGTTAACTTTAAAAAGAAAATCAGTTTTGTTGTTTTCTATGGCAAGTATATTACTGGCGACGTCAGTTCATTTTATGTGGTTAAAGCAAACGGATATAACAAGGCTAGATAATGATGAAATATCAGTGAGACTAATGCCTGATACGATTAAAATTGATGGCTCTTTACTAAGGTTTGAGGGAGTAGATGAGAGCGATAACTCCAAAGTATTAGTGACCTATGTTTTAAAAGAAGAATCAGAAAAACAATACTTTAGCAAGTTGTCATCGTGTGTTCTGATTACAGGAAAAGGGACTACTCAGGAAATCGCGTCGAAACGAAACTTAAATGGATTTGATTATCAACGCTATTTAGACATAATAGGCATTCGTCAAAAAATTAAGTTAGAAGAAGTAGACTCTGTGACACCAGTTAGTCCAACTTGGATTCATCCAATTATCCGATTAAAGGAAATAAGACGCAAAGGAATTGTTTATACTGAGAAGCAATTTGAACCGCTAACGGCTCTTTACATCAAAGCTTTATTATTTGGTTATAAAGAAAATAACCCAGAAGGATTTCAAAATACTTGGCGAGACCTAGGTATTGCTCATTTATTTAGTTTATCTGGTATGCATATCTATTTTTTTATTTTTTTATTTGAATTTATTTGTTTAAGTTTTGGGATGACACGAGAGAAATTATTTTCTTGCTCCTTTTTATTTGTTTTATGTTTGGTTGTCTTAACAGGAACGGGTACGGGAATGGTTAGAGCGGGGATTCAGTGGCTAATCAAACAAATCAATCAGAAATTTGGTATAGGGTTTAGCCAGTTAGATTGTTGGTCAATAGCTTTGTTTTTGAATTGCTTGATAACGCCTTATGTGTTGTTAACAGTTGGAGGGCAATTAACTTATTATTTAACTTTTCTAATTATTATGATTTATCCACTGTTTTCTAAAACAAAAAATAATCATTTAAAAAACTGGTTATTTAGTATGGTGCTTTCTTGGTTATCCTTACCTTTGATTTGGTTTCACTTTTATGAGTGGAATCTATTAACGTTTGTATTAAACACAATAATCGGCTCTTTGTTATTTCTTTTTGTATTACCTTTGTTGCTAATTTGTTTTGTGCTGTCTTTTTTGTGGGAGAGCCGCACTTTTATCATTGTTGAAAGAATACTAATAGCTATCCAACAAGTAGGGATTACATTAAGTGATTTAAGTTTTTTTAGAATAGTGACTGGTAAAATACCTTTAATTCTCTTAGTTTTAGTTATTGGTTGCCAGTTTTATTGGCTAATAAATTGGGAGTCAGGAAATAAGGTTTTTGGGCGACTGAGCTTAAGCTTACTATTACTAACAGGTTTAGTTCCTTTTTGGAAATATATTAATCCTCAAGGAATGATTGCTTTTATTGATGTTGGTCAAGGAGATGCTATTTTTGTGCAACTTCCTTTTCACCAAGGGAATTATTTATTAGATACTGGTGGTGTCTTAGGTTATGAAAAAGAAGAGTGGCAACAAGGAAGTGATAAAAGGGGTGCTGACTATACAGTGATACCTTTTTTAAAAAGAAAAGGGGTTAAGTCTTTGGATGGCGTTTTTATTTCCCATGCCCATGAAGATCATTTTGGTGACTTAGATAGAATTAGTGAAGAGATAGATATTAAGTGTGTTTTATTCGGTCCAGGAAGCTATCAACAAACTAATTTTAAAAAAGCACTCGAAAAAGAATCATTAGTGAAAAGTCAGAAAAAAGTTATAACCAATAAAAATTATTGGCAGCAAGGGGGAATGACCTTAGATTGTCTTTATCCAATTCATAAAGGAGATGGCCAAAATAACGATTCACTTGTTATGAAACTTAATCTTAAACAAACTAGTATTTTATTGACTGGTGATTTAGAAAAAGAAGGAGAAGACGAACTACTAAGAAACCAAGACTTAGATTTATCTGCTGACATTTTGAAATTAGGTCATCACGGTAGTAAAACCTCAAGCCACCCCTTATTTATAGAAGCAGTTAATCCTGAAGTAGGGATTATTTCATGTGGGCTACATAATCGTTATCAACACCCGTCTGAAAGTACACTTGAAAATTTAGAGGATAGAGGTATTAATTATTTTCGAACTGACCAAAATGGAATGATTTATAGTACTTGGTGGTATTGGGGGAAGGGCTTGTCTCATGTTAAAACGTTAAAATAATAGAAGTAACTTTTTTCTAAATATGTTAGGATATAGAAAGAAGTAGGATGGTGGGAGAATGACGTTGCAAACAGAATTAGCAAAAATTAGAAAAAAAGACTTTAGTCATGTGTACACTTTGCTGGGGACAGAAAGTTATCTAATAGAAACCTTTAAAAAGGAATTAAAGGAAAATGTTTCTTTAGATGAGGCAGATGATTTAAATATAATCACTTTTGATATGAATGAAATAGAACTAAGTGAAGTAATCCATGAAGCTGAAACAATTCCTTTTTTTGGTGATTACAAAGTTATTTTTGTAGAAAATCCTTATTTTTTAACGGCAGAGAAAAAAAAGTCGGACTTAACACATGATACAGTTGCTTTAGAAGCTTATTTGAAAAATCCATTAGAGACAACTATATTAGTTTTTGTTGTAAGTGTTGAAAAAATGGATGAACGAAAAAAAGTTGTAAAGCTTTTGAAAAAAGAAAGTCTTGTTGTAGATGTTAGTCCAATGACTGAAAAAACAATTATTCCATATGTTGGAAGCTACATAGAAAATGAAGGATACTCTATGGACAAACAGGCTTTTGAGCGCATGATGTATTTGACGAATATGAATCTTAGCCAAATGATGAATGAATTAAATAAGCTGTTTCTTTATAAAGTGGAATCTAAACAAATTACTAAAAATGATATAGAAGAACTAATACCTAAATCTTTAGAGCATAATATTTTTGATTTAAACCAATATGTTTTAGGGAGTAAACCAGAGAAATCTTTGTTGTTATACCAAGATTTATTGGTAGGAGGGGAAGAAACAATTAAAATTCTATCTATTTTAATTGGGCAAATACGCTTACTCCTTCAAGTGAAAATACTTGTTGAAATGAACTATCAACAAAGTAATATAACGGATACACTTAAAATCCATCCTTATAGAATTAAGTTAGCGGTACAACAATCAAGACCGATGGAATCTAAAAAACTTGGTGAAATGATGAATGAGTTGATAGAATTAGATTATCAAATAAAAACAGGTCAGATAGATAAAGAGTTGGGATTTGAATTGTTTTTACTCAAACCGAGGTAAATAAAAAACTTGCGAAGCAACTAGCTAAAAGCGTAGTTAATTTGCAAGTTTTTTTATTATGCTAATTTTTTAGCTAAACGAGATTTTTCGCGGTTAGCTTTGTTTTGATGGATAAGTCCTTTTGCAGAGACTACATCAATTTCTCTAGTAGCAGCAACTAATAATTCTTGTTGGTTATCAGCGTTAGCTTCTACAGCTTTTTCAAATTTTTTCACAGCAGTACGCATTTTGCTTAATTTAGCTGAGTTAGCTTCATTAGATTTCTCGCTAGTACGTACGCGTTTGATAGCAGATTCGATGTTTGGCATTTAAGTTCACCTCCGGCATAGAGTTTATATTTGTAAAACAAATATAATCAACATTCTCATTATACAGAATGACTATTGAGTTTGCAATAATTAATCGAAAAAGTTGTGATTAAATTGGAATAATTCCAATACCGATAATTCCAGGACCTGAATGGACACCTAAAACAGGGCTAGCATCACCAAAATAAAAATGACGGTAGTTTGTTAACGTCTCTTTAAGCTTGTCAGCTAGTTTATGGGCTTCTTCTTTATCTACTCCAAAAGAAATAGCTAAATCGTAAGAATTAAAACCAGCAGCAGCTTTTTCAATTTGCTCAATAATTTTATTTAAACTCTTGTTTCGACCACGAGCTTTAGTAACGGTGTAATAAACGCCCTCATCATTACAAGAAATAACAGGGTTTAGGTTAAGAGCGGTTCCTAAAAAGGATGATACTAACCCAATACGACCACCTTTTTTTAGATATTCTAATGTTGGAATACTAAAAAAGATTTTACTTTTATCAGCAACATCAAGACCAATTGCTTTTAATTGATTAAAAGGAGTACCAGCATCAATTTCTAATTTCATGTAAGCCCCTTGAACGCCAGCACCCATTCCGATATTTTTAGTATCAACAATAAAGCTTTCGATTTCAGGATGATCTTCTAAAATCAAACGAAGAGCATTATGAGTACCGCTTAAACCACTTGAGATAGTTAAACAAGCAATTTTGTTATAACCTTCATTTTTAATTTGTTCAACTAAATCTTCTACATATGAAATAGTTGGAAGGGAAGTTGAAGGGATTTCTTCATCTAGGCGATCATATACTTCTTTTGAACTAATTTCTATTTTATCTAAATAAGTTCTATCTTTGTAAATGATATTAAGGGGAGCAACAAAAACGCCACCTCTTTCAATAATTTCAACTGGTGTATCCATGGCTGAATCTACAAGTAATGCGATTTTTTCAGTCAATTTATTTTTCCTCCGTCTGTTGTTGAGATAATAAGTAGTTTAAATTTCTCTCAGTCATTAGTTTTGCTACAAAAGTTGTACAGGCCATTTGAACAGGAGCGTAGTCATCTTTAATTTGTTCAATGGTAATATCTTGTTTGTCTTCATTGATAAAATAAGTAATCGTATTTTCTAAATGTTGACAAAAGAAGTCGTAAGCATCTTTTGGGCTTGTCAAAGCGATTTGGAACTCAATCCCATTTTTTATGTCGGGTATTTCAAAAGCTTGTTTTAATATGGTGAAAATAATAATTCGTGCCAAATGATTTTTAGAATATTTTTTTTTGTAAGGCTTAGGAACTAATTTTAACTTCACATAATTATTAATCATGGAAGGGGTGATTGGTTTAGTATGTTCCAAACGAATATCATGAGTGTATTTTTCAACATATTTAACTAATTGATCCATATAGATATCAATTTCTGGTAATTCATCCCATCTTGGAAGCGAGACCTTAAGTAAGTTTTTTTGCCACGTTTCAGGGGTTTTTGATTTCTCCATAAATAAACTCCTTTTGATTCATCTAGTCATGAGAACTATATCATAAGATTATGGAGATTACAATGAATGACAATTAAAAAAACCACTAGAAAGCCTAGTGGTTTAACAATCTATTTTTCTATTGGAAGTTTACCGAGCATTCTTAGTCCATTTAAAATAACTAAAATCGTACTGCCTTCGTGTCCGATAACACCTAGTGGTAGGTTAATGACTTGGAAAAAGTTTGATACGATAAGAATAGCAATAACAGATAAAGAGAAAACAATGTTTTGAGTGACGATTCTTTTTAATTTTAATGAAAGTTGATGACTCATAGCGAGTTTTTCTAAATTGTCTTTCATCAAAACGATATCAGCAACATCAATCGCGATATCTGTCCCTTGTCCCATGGCAATACCAATAGAGGCGTTTGCTAAAGCAGGGGCATCGTTGACACCGTCACCAATCATTGCATTTGTTCCAACTCTTTCTTTTTGTTCTTTGATAAAGATGGTTTTGTCCTCTGGTAAACAATCAGCTAAAACATGGTCAATCCCAATCATTTTAGCAACGGCTTCTGCGGTTTGATGATGATCACCTGTTAACATAGTGGTGTCAATGCCTTGTTTTTTAAAGTATTGAATGGTTTTAATAGCATCTTCTTTAGGAACATCTAACAAACCAAAGAAGGCAATAACTTCATCATTTTTAGAGAGATAAATAACTGTTTTACCTTGATCTTGTAAGGCTGCTGTTTGAGAAGCTACATTACTATTTAATGGAGATGAAGAAACAAATTCAGCATTTCCAATTTTCCATGAGTTATGATTTTCTGTTGCTAACATACCAGAGCCAGTAACATCTTGAATATCTAGACTTACTTTTTCAGTTACATCCGCTGAAAATTTAGTTGTGATAGCATTTGCTAGTGGATGTGTTGATTCTGTTTCTATAGCAACCAGGGTATTAATTACCTTTTCTTTATTATCAACTAAGAAGAATTCATCTGTTACAACTGGAAATCCTTTTGTTAAAGTTCCTGTTTTGTCAAAAGTAATGGCTTTTAAGTCCGCTAATGCTTCTAAATAGATACCACCTTTAAAAAGAACACCATTTTTTGCTCCATGAGAAATAGCAGCAAGTGTAGCAGGTGTTGCTGAAGCTACTAGGGCACAAGGTGAAGCAACTACTAATAGAACCATTCCGCGATAAAAACTTTCATTAAAAGTCCATCCTAATAGGAGATAAGGAATCAGAATCGCTAAGGGAACAATGATTAAAACAGCTTTAACATAAATATTTTCAAAATTACTTAAAAAACTAGCTGTTTTAGAAGGTGTATTTTGGGCTTCATCAACTAATTGGATGATCTTACTAAACAAAGTATCTTTTGATTCTTTTGATACTTGCATTTTTAGGGAGTTACCAATGTTAATGGTTCCAGCAAATAAATTATCTTGTTTACGTTTTTCATTTGGAATGGATTCGCCAGTGATAGCAGCTTCATCAATTGAAGCGTGATCGGTTAGCAGTGTGCCGTCAATTGGAACACTAGCTCCTTTAGGAACGATTAAAAAATCACCAATTTTTAATTCTTTAACAGGTACTTCAGTTGTTTGTCCATTCTCATTTAGTAAAAAGGCATTCTCAGGCTGAATCTCCATTAAACTTTCAATTTCTTTTTTACTTTTATTAGTTGTAAATTCTTCTAGAGACCCACTTAATGAGAAAATAAACGTTAACATAATCCCTTCAAAATAGTATGAAATTGTACAAGCTCCGATAGCAGCAAGTGCCATAAGTAAATCGACATTTAAGTGACGTTCTTCGATAGTGTCAATAATACCGTCCTTTGTTTGATGAAAACCGCCGATAATCATTCCAATTACAAAAATATAAGGGTATAGGGTTCCACCAGTGTTTTGATTAATTAATCCGGCAACCATTAAAACACCACAAACAACAGTTGCTACCATACTACTTCTTTCTTTTATATAAGTCATGTTCATTCCTCCTACGATTTAAGTGTAACATAGATAATTCTAGATTGGAATCATTATAATGTAGATAGGAATGATAGTCATTATCATTGAGAATGACTATAAATAAGTAACAAAAAAACTCTCCTTTTGATAAAGGAGAGTTTGATTCTTATGTGAAAAGTAGCCAATAGGCGATAATGATTGTTCCAAGTCCGATTCGGTACCAACCGAATACTTTGAAATCATGTTTTTTGATATAACTCATTAAGAATTTGATAACAATAATTGAGACAACAAAAGCCACAATTGAACCAACTAATAAAAGAGTTGTTTGAGTGACATCAAAACTATTACCAGCTTTTAAAAACTTGATAATTTTTAGTGCACTCGCACCAAACATAACAGGAATTCCTAAAAAGAAAGTGAATTCTGCTGCGACATAACGAGAACAACCAAAAATCATAGCTCCAATGATAGTAGCGCCAGAACGAGAAGTACCAGGAACCATTGCTAGAACTTGAAAAAGTCCAATGATGATTGCTGTTTGATAACTTAGACTACCTAAAGTTGAGGTAGTAGGTATTTTATCTTTATTTTTGTTTTCAATAACGATAAAGAGAACCCCATAAACGATTAACATGATAGCAACAGGTAAGAAGTCATGAAAGTTATCTTCTAAGAAATCGTCAATGAAGGGACCAATCAATGCGGCAGGTACTGAAGCTGCTGCTACTTTAAACCATAAAGTCCATGTCGCTTTCTTTTGTCCTTCTGTTTTTGAAGGAGAGAAGGGGTTTAGTTTGCTGAAGTATATAACAACTACGGCTAAAATAGCTCCGAGTTGAATAACTACATTAAACATTTTCATAAAATCTGCTGAAGCATCTAACTTAATGAATTCATCGAATAGAATCAGATGTCCAGTACTACTGATAGGAAGCCATTCAGTAATCCCTTCGACTATCCCTAAAAAGATTACTTTAAGTATATTAATAAAATCCATTTTTCCAATCCCTTCTAAAATAAATGTAACTAATGATTATAGTTTAGTTGAAAAATGAAAAGAAAACCAGTCATTTTTTCTAACAATTTTGTTAGATGAAAAAACTGACCTGTGAATAGGTCAGTTTCAATATTAATTAAAAAAAGGATTTGTTTCTTTTTCACGACGAATCGTCGTTTGTGGGCCGTGACCTGGATAGGCACGATAACTTTCTGGTAAGGTAAATAGTTCTTTTCTAATAGCGTCTAGTAACTGTTGACCGTTTCCCATAGGTAAATCAGAACGACCGACACTACCTCTAAATAACGCGTCTCCAGTTACAACAAAATCATCAAAGATAAAACTAACACTACCAGGAGAATGGCCAGGAGTTGGTACTACTTTGAAAGTCATATCACCAAGTGTATATGTTTCGTAATTAGTAAATTCAAATTCAGAAGGACGACAAACCACATCTGGAATATCATCATGTCTAACAAGACCAGATAAATTTAAATTAGGATCTGTTAACCAATCTTGTTCAATTGGACTAATGTAAACCGGAATGTTGTAGTGAGAACGAATCTCTTCTAATGCACCAATATGGTCATAATGAGCATGAGTTATTAATACTGCTACAGGTGAGACTTCGCGGGCAGTAATTTCATCAATAATTTTATGTGAATCATTTCCTGGATCAACAATTAAAGCGTGCTTGTCATTATGGATAACATAACAGTTTTCTTCAATTGGACCAGTCGGTATTTGTTTAACAGTAATCATTTCGAGTACCTCCTTAGTTATAAGAGGTATTATAACTGAAAGTAGGGGACTTTTTCAAAAAATCAATCTGCACTTGAATAATATTGAATGCTATCATGAAGTTTTTGTGTAGCTTCAGCACCTGCTTTGTTATCGTAATAAGCTTTAAAACGTTCATCAAAAAGATACATTTCAGCTAAAGAAATGTGTATTTCAGGAGTTAAATCTAGTGTATAAGATAACCATTTTTGATGAAGTTGATAGATTGAAAATGCTGTATCTGAAGGGATAACAACTTCTTCTTTCAATAGATTTATTAGTTTTTCTTCGATTAAAACTTGTTCTTCTAATAATTCTTCTTTGCTAAGTTTTAAAAATTTTTCTTCAGATTGATTAAGTGATTCCTCACCGTATTTGCTAATCACTTCTTTTCCATATTTTGATCTGTTTTTTTGGATTTCTTTTTCTTTAAAAGCTTTGAAACGTTCTGAGTCAGTCATTTTCAATTCTCCTTTGGCTTCTTTTATTGTTTTTTCCATTAAGGTAATAACATGATTTAAGTGTTTTTTCTTCTCTAATAAAGCTTGATGTTGAGCCGTAAAAAAGGTCAGTTGATCCACTTCTTTGTTTAAAAGAATTTCTTTTATCTCTTCAAGTGAGAAATCTAGTTCTTTTAAAAAGAGGATTTCTTGTAATAATTTAGTTTCCTCTTCACCGTATAAGCGATAACCAGAATCAGTGATTTTAGCAGGTTTAAGTAAGTCGATTTTGTCGTAGTATCTAAGGGTTCGTGTTGTAACACCTGATAAATTAGCTAAGTCTTTAATTTTGTACATCTTATTCACCTCTTAGATTGATTATAAAACTTGACGTAAGGTTAATGTCAAGTTTAAAAAAGAGTTTTTATTTTAGATAAAATCAGTATAATGAATATATAACTAAATAAGGAGGGCCTTATGGAGAATAAAAACCAGCAATTATTACTTTCCCTTCGTTTTATTCCTTTTGTGTTAACTAATGGAATGAATTTATTTCCAGTGCTGATTTTAGCTCAATTATTTTTGAAGCATCGAGATATAGATAAATATGTATTGCCTTTAATATTATATTTTAGTTTTAAAACAACGGTGTTATTTTTGGTTAGACTAAAACCGGTTACAGTGAATCATTTGTTACAATTTGCCATTATTATAGGGATCATTGGATCTTTTTTAGGTAGCCTATATGAATTAAATTTATATTTTGGTTTAATAGCCGGATCCTTAATTGGAATTTGTTCGGGATTATTATACCCAAGTTTTTTAACGGTACAGTTTCATGAAAAAACATATAATAATTTTTCAACCGGAAAAAAAGATCAGTTATACTCGATTGGATTTGCATTTGTTTATTCTTTAGTTCTATTTTTATTATTAAAAAATTCATTGCCGCTGACATTTTTCTTTTTAGGTTGTTCTCTTATTTTATTACTTTTTATTTTGAGAGCTTACCCGGCTTATGAAATCGAAGAGGAGATGGAAGAGCCTAGTTATCCTGTTTTTGAAACTTTGTTTTTCTTTATCACTGGCTTTTTTGTGATATTTATTATCAAAGCTGATAAAAAACTTGGTATAGCGGAATCTTTACCTATTTTCTTTGTTTTTTTAGGAACTTTACTTATTTTATATTTATTTTTTGTGAAACGGACTAAACCAGAAAGGCGTTTAACATCACTTCAAACACGAATGATCATATATAAAGGAATGTTAACTAATTACATTTTAGTTTTCTGTACTTTTTATCAACTGATTAAAGAAGGTGGAATGGCGATTAATAAAATTTACATTATTTATTTAATCGCAATAACTTTAGCTCCGATGATTTATGCATGTCTACTTAAAAAGTTTTTAGAGAATAAAGTGACGGATGTTATCGCAATAGGAATAGCGTTAGGTTTTATATTGATGTTGTGGTCTTATACATTTTATTTTGGGGTCTTAGTATTAACCATTTTTACGTCACAGTTAAATTTAAGGTTAAATCAATTAGTTTATACAGAAGCCAATTTGCCGAAGGATTACCGATTATTGGCTAAGTACCGATTAACTAATGTAGGGAGTATTTTGCATCAATTAATTATGATGTTCGTGATGTATGTGGGGACGTTACTATTTAAAAATGTGACAATTGATGAAATTTTGCAGTCTTATACATACAAAAATGTAGATGAATCAACTTTTCAAACAATGGATATGACTAAATTTGTGTTAATAGCAGGATTTTTAATAGCCTTGTTTATTTTGCAAAAAGCCTATAACAAAGAAAAAACAGTCTAGACTAAGTAGACTGTTTTTTTTCTCTTATAAGTAACCATAAATTTAAACTTGAAAGCATTAAGAAAAGTGCTGTTGTTTTTTCAGGACCAAACCAATGTACTGCACTAGTGGCAAGGTGGGCTACTATAGTTAACAAAATAATACTAAAAGTAGCAATAAAATAATTTTTAGCATTTTTAAATTGTACATGGTGTTTAATAGTATAGAGTACATAAGGAATAGTATCTAAAAACATCCAAATAGCTGAAAGAACTAGTAATATTACTGGATTTGTAATGATGTTTAATATTAGAAGAACACCAATTCCTATGTTTACCATTGCTGTATAGACAAAAGAAATAGGTCCTTTTTTATTATTTCGATCAGCAGAATCTAAACAAAGAAAAATATTAAAATTCAAGAAGCCCTTTAATATTGCAATTAATCCAATAATAATCATTAACTCAACAGAACTCGCTGTATGGCTGATAAAGAGATAGAGACTTACTATTGTCATTATTAAAACACTTACTATATTGATCCATTCGTAATTATCTAAAAAATAAATTAGCGTTTTTATTTTTTTGGTCATATTAATCACTCCTTATCGCAAAACGAACTTTATCATTTTAGCATGAAAAGAAGGATTTTGAAATATCAAAAAGGTTACATTAAATGAGTAGTATTATTCCAGTCGACAATTTCATAATCAGTTGTATTTTCTTTTGATTTAATAACAGTAATACTTGTATTGTCTAGTAAACGTCCACTTCTTATGTCTTCGATAGAAGAACCATCTAAATGTTTTAATAAGCTTTGTAAGGTTAAACCATGAGAGACAACTAAGATGTTTCCATCAGGATAATCATTAGAAATTTGATTAAAAACTGACTTACTTCTATTAATTAATTCTTCAAAAGATTCTCCTCCGCATATACTAGGGTCATATAAATGAGGACGATGAACCAGATTTTGAAATTCTTCCAAGTGATGATAGTCTTCTTCGGGCTTCCCGTCCCAAATACCAAATTCCATTTCTCTTAAATCATTAATAGTAGTAATCTCTAATTTATTATTAAGCCCAAGTAGAATATTTTTGGCTGTGTCTTGTGCTCTTTTTTGAGGGCTAACAAAACAAGCATTAAAATCTACATCAGAGAGATAAGTTCCGACTTTTTTGGCATTTTCAATCCCTTCAGGCAATAGGGGAGAATCAGCTAGGCCACCTTGAAATACTCGGTTTAAGTTGAATTCTGTTTTTCCGTGTCTGACACAATAGAAAGTTGTCAAAAAATCACTCCTTAATTAATTTTTAATATATTTATATTATAGTAGAAACTTTCTTTAAAGTAAAAATATGTATTTATAAACTTTATGGTTGTAAAATGTTGGTAATTAGGTTATATTTATAAAGGTGTTAAAAACACTAATCCACATCAACTGTGATTTTAATAGTGGTGCTAAATTACTTTTAGTTCTATTAAGAGAAGATGCAGCTTGAGAGGGAAATACAAAAAACCAATTGGAGGAAACACAACATGGCAGTAATTTCAATGAAACAGTTACTAGAAGCTGGTGTACATTTCGGTCACCAAACTCGTCGCTGGAACCCAAAAATGAAGAGATACATCTTCACAGAAAGAAACGGAATCTACATTATCGACTTACAAAAAACAGTTCGTTTAGTAGATGACGCTTATAACTACATGAGAAATGTAGCTGAAGAAGGCGGAATCGCTTTATTCGTAGGTACTAAAAAACAAGCTCAAGAAGCTATTAAAGATGAAGCTATCCGCTCTGGTCAATACTATGTAAACCACAGATGGTTAGGTGGAACTTTAACTAACTGGGATACTATCCAAAAACGTATCGCTCGCTTAAAACAAATCAACAAAATGGAAGAAGATGGAACTTTTGAAGTTCTACCTAAAAAAGAAGTTGTTGGTTTAAACAAAGAACGTGAACGTCTTGAAAAATTCTTAGGCGGTATCGCTGATATGCCAAGAATTCCTGATGTAATGTTCATCGTTGACCCTCGTAAAGAGCGTATTGCTGTTCAAGAGGCTCATAAATTAAATATTCCAATCGTGGCTATGGTTGATACTAACTGTGACCCTGATGAAATCGACGTAGTTATCCCATCTAACGATGACGCTATCCGCGCGGTTAAATTAATCTCAGCTAAAATGGCAGATGCATTCATCGAAGGCCGTCAAGGTGAAGATGAAGTAAGTGAAGAAACTTTCGCTGCTGAAGAAACAACTGAAGCATCTTCAATCGAAGAAATCGTTGAAGCTGTTGAAGGAAGCAACGCTGAATAATCTTAAAAAATAAAATTGGCTGTCTTAGGCTACGGGTCAAGGTGAACAAAGTAGCCGTTTGTCTCTATGCTTAAGGCAGTTTTTTGTTAATTAATTAAAACAATCGGAGGAATAATACATGTCTACTAAAATTACAGCCGCTATGGTAAAAGAATTACGTGACTTAACTGGTGTTGGTATGATGGATGCTAAACGTGCGTTAGTTGAAGTTGAAGGACACTTAGAAAATGCTATTGATTTATTAAGAGAAAAAGGAATGGCTAAAGCTGGTAAGAAAAACGACCGTATCGCTGCTGAAGGTTTAGCTAACGTAGCAGTAAACGGAAACGTTGCTGCAATCGTTGAAATTAACTCAGAAACTGACTTCGTTGCTAAAAACGAATTATTCCAAAACTTAGTTAAAGAAGTTGCAGAATTAATCGCTGCTAACAAACCAGCTGATATGGATGCTGCAATGGCTATTAAAACTGAAAAAGGAACAATTGAAACTGATTTAATCGAAGCTCAAACAGTTATCGGTGAAAAAATTAGCTTCCGTCGTTTTGAAATCGTTGAAAAAGGTGACAACGATGCATTTGGTGGTTACTTACATATGGGCGGAAAAATCGCTGTATTAACTACTTTAGAAGGAACAACTGACGAAGAAGCAGCTAAAGACGTTGCTATGCACGTTGCAGCTATCAACCCTCGCTACGTTACTAAAGACGAAGTTTCTGCTGAAGAGTTAGAACATGAGAAAAAAGTTTTAACTGAACAAGCATTAAACGAAGGTAAACCAGCTAACATCGTAGAAAAAATGGTAATGGGAAGAATGAGCAAATTCTTAGCGGAAGTTTGTTTAGTTGACCAACCATTCGTTAAAGATCCAGACATGACTGTTGAAAAATTCGTAGCTTCTAAAGGTGGAACTGTTAAAGGTTTCGTACGTTTTGAAGTTGGTGAAGGAATCGAGAAACGTGAAGAAGATTTCGCAGCTGAAGTTGCAAGCCAAATGAAATAACAACAAGTTGATGGGAACGCATTTATTATCAATATGATATTTGCGCTCCTTTTTTTTAGGGAAAAATGACTAATTTTGTTTATAATATGATAAAATTATGATGGATATTAAACGGAGGGAATTATAATGACAGAACCAAAGTATCGCAGAATATTACTAAAAGTTAGTGGAGAGGCCTTAGCTGGAGAGCAAGGTTTTGGTATTAACCCACCAGTCGTGAATGAATTAATGAAAGAAATTAAGGAAGTTCATGGATTAGGTGTAGAAGTAGCTATCGTTGTAGGTGGTGGTAATATTTGGCGTGGTAATATTGGCGCTGAAATGGGTATGGAAAGAGCGCAAGCTGATTACATGGGTATGTTAGCAACTGTAATGAACGGTTTAGCGTTACAAGATACACTTGAAAATCATGGCGTTCCGACTCGTGTCCAAACATCGATCGAAATGCGTCAAATTGCAGAACCATACATCAGACGTCGCGCTGTTCGCCATTTAGAAAAAGGCCGTGTGGTTATTTTTGCAGGTGGTACTGGTAATCCGTACTTCACAACAGATACTACAGCAGCCTTAAGAGCTGTAGAAATCAATGCAGATGTTATTTTAATGGCTAAAAATAATGTAGATGGTGTTTATTCAGCTGATCCTAAATTAGATGCGTCAGCAACTAAATTTGAAGAATTAACTCATTTAGACGTTATATCAAAAGGTTTATCAGTAATGGATTCAACAGCAAGTAGTTTAAGTATGGACAATGACATTCCGTTAGTTGTGTTTAATATCAATGAACCAGGTAATATCAAACGAGTTTGTTTAGGTGAACAAATCGGAACAACTGTAAGGGGGAAATAATATGGCAAACGCAGTATTAAATGAAGCTAAAGACAAAATGACAAAATCTGAAGAGAGTTTATCTCGTGAGTTAGGTCAAATTAGAGCAGGTAGAGCTAATGCTAGTCTTCTAGACCGCATTCAAGTTGATTATTACGGAGCACCAACTCCACTTAATCAAATCGCTGGAATTTCTATTCCAGAAGCACGTGTATTAATGATTACACCATTTGATAAAAGTGCTTTAGAAAATATCGAAAAAGCAATTTTAGCAAGTGATATCGGAATTAGCCCAACTAATGATGGTTCAATTATCCGTTTAGTGATTCCTCAGTTAACAGAAGAACGTCGTAAAGAGTTAGCTAAAGAAGTAGGTAAATACGGTGAGAATGCGAAAGTTGCTGTAAGAAACATTCGTCGTGATGCTTTAGATGAATTGAAAAAAATGGAAAAAGCAAAAGAAATTTCTGAAGATGAATTACGTACTTTAGAAAAAGATGTTCAAACTTTAACTGATGCTAGTACAAAAAATATTGATGGCATTGTAGCAACAAAAGAAGAAGAACTTTTAGAAGTATAAATAATCAAAGTCGTGGAATAAAGTCTCTTTTTCCACGATTTTTATTTTTTATAATTATGTTTTTCTTAAATAATCTGATATTTTTCTTTTTATATAGGCTTTTTAAGGAGCATTTGCTACAATAGTAAAGATAGTTTAAGTAATTTAGTCTTTTAGGGGGCTTTTTAATGTTTAATTTGTTTAAAAATAGTCAAAAAAATGAAGGTGTATCTGACACCTTTGATAAGAGTAAACCAGTGCCGCGACATATCGCTGTTATTATGGATGGCAATGGCAGATGGGCACAAAAAAGAATGATGCCACGCATTGCTGGACATAAAGAAGGAATGAACAACGTTAAGGTTATTACGAAACATGCAAGTCGTATGGGGGTAAAGGTGTTAACATTGTATGCTTTTTCAACAGAAAACTGGAAAAGACCAACTGAAGAAGTGGATTTTCTAATGAAGTTACCAGTTGATTTCTTTGATGTGTTTGTACCTGAATTAATCGAAGAAAATGTGAGAGTTCAAGTTATGGGATATCAAGAGTACTTACCGTCTCATACTCAGAAAGCAGTTCAAAATGCGATTGAGCAAACGAAAGATAATACAGGTATGATTTTAAACTTTGCGCTTAATTATGGAAGCCGCGCTGAAATTTTAACCGCAGTTAATGAACTGGTTGAATTAGCTAAATCAGGAGAACTTGATGGTGAGGTAACTGAAGAAGATTTATCTAATCACTTAATGACTGCAGATTTAGGACCTGAGTTGAGAGATCCAGATTTAATGATTCGCACAAGTGGAGAAGAAAGAATTAGTAATTTCTTATTATGGCAAATTGCGTATAGTGAACTCTTTTTTACGGAAAAATATTGGCCTGATTTTTCGACAGCTGATTTTGATGAAGCCATCGGGTCATTCCAGGCAAGAAATCGTCGATTTGGAGACGTAAAAGCAAAATAATGAAGGAGATTTTACAATGAAACAACGTATTATTACAGCAGTTGTGGCTTTAATATTCTTTATTCCGTTAGTCGCAATTGGAGGAATGCCGCTTCAAGTTTTAGCAGCAGCTATGGCTGGAGTAGGTGTTTATGAATTATTTAATATGAAAGGCTTAGAGATTAAGAGCTTAGAAGGAGTTCTAGCTATTTTAGCAGCAGTTGCTTTAGTATTACCTCGAGCAACTTGGTTTAATTTTTTACCAGAAACAGTGACTAATATGACCTTATTTTATACCATTATTATGTTAATTTTAATGGTCCCTGTTTTTTCAAAAAATACTTACACATTTGATGATGCTGCTTTTCCTGTGATTGTCAGCTTATATGTAGGGTTTGGTTTTCAAAATTTCACATTAGCTAGAGAATCTGGTGTTCCGGTGTTAATGTTTGCTTTATTAGTTGTTTGGTCAACTGATATTGGTGCTTATTTCTGTGGAATGAAGTTTGGAAAAAATAAATTAGCGCCACATATTTCACCTAATAAAACCATTGAAGGCGCATTAGGTGGAGTCCTATGTGCTGTCATTGTTGCCGTTATTTACCTATCGTTTTGGCCAATGGCATATAGCTTATGGATTATGTTACCATTAACAGCTCTATTTTCAGTTGTCGGGCAAATGGGAGATTTGGTACAATCTGCTTATAAACGCCATTATGGTGTGAAAGATTCAGGTAATATTTTACCAGGACATGGTGGAATATTAGACCGTTTTGATAGTTTACTATTTGTTTTTCCTTTAATGCATTTAGTTGGACTATTTTAGAACTAAGTTTAGGAAGGAATTAATTTAATGATCGGAACTATAATTACATTTATATTTGTTTTTGGATTGATTGTCCTTGTTCATGAATTTGGTCACTTTATTTTTGCCAAACGAGGTGGCATTTTAGTTAGAGAATTTGCTATTGGAATGGGACCGAAATTGTTTTACCATCGTAAAAATGGAACAACTTATACGATAAGAATGTTACCAATTGGTGGGTACGTCAGAATGGCTGGTGAAGGAGAAGAGGAAGTAGAACTTGCTCCAGGAATGCCTGTTTCTCTTGTGTTGAATGAGGAAGGGATTGTCACGAAGATTAATCCGAATAAAAAAATTCAGTTACCTAATAGTATTCCAGTCGAATTAATTAAACATGATTTAGTGGATGACTTGTATATTATTGGATATGAAAATGGGGATGAATCTGCTGAGAAAAGATTTACAGTAGCTCATGACGCAACTATCATTGAAGAGGATGGAATTGAAACGCAAATTGCACCAAGAGACGTTCAATTTCAATCAGCTTCATTAGGTCGTAGAATGATGACTAACTTCGCTGGTCCAATGAATAACTTTATTTTATCTTTTGTTTTATTTACAATTGTTGCTTTTATGCTAGGCGGTGTCTACACTAATTCAAATGTTGTTGGTAAAGTCGTTGAAAATAGTGTAGCTGAAAAAGCAGGTATAAAAGCAGGAGATAAAATAGTTGAAGTTAACGGAAAAGAAACAGCTACTTTTGAAGCTGTTTCAACTGAAATAGCTCCAAATCCAAATAAAGAAGTCAAACTTGTAATTGAAGATAAAGCAGGTAAAAAGACAGAAATGACTGTTGTACCGACTGCTTCAAAAGAAGACCCTAAACAAGGTGTCTTAGGATTTGGTAGAGAATTCAAAGAGTTATCGTTATTAGAGAAGTTTAAATATGGAGTAACAGAAACCTTAGCTAATTCATTAATGATTTTTAAAGCCTTAGGAAATTTAATAGCTGATTTTAGTTTAGATAAATTAGGCGGACCAGTTATGATTTTTAAAGCTTCTGAGCAAGTTTCAAATAGTGGTTTAATAGCTATTTTATCATTTACAGCGATGTTATCAGTTAATTTAGGAATTATGAATTTAGTTCCGATTCCAGGATTAGATGGCGGAAAGTTAACGTTAAATATCTATGAAGGACTAAGAGGGAAACCTTTAAGTCAAGAAAAAGAAGTGATGATTACAATGATTGGTGTTGGTATCCTATTGTTGTTAATGATTGCTGTAACGTGGAATGATATTCAACGGTTTTTTATTAGATAATTAGTTAGGGGAAAGGGAGTTTGTTAAAATGAAACAATCAACATTTTTTATGCCGACACTAAGAGAAATTCCAAGTGACGCAGAAGTTATTAGTCATCAGATGTTATTACGTGGAGGGTATATTCGTCAGGTGTCTAGTGGTTATTATAGCTATTTACCATTAGCATTTCGTGTTATTAAGAAATTAGAAAGTATTATGCGCGAAGAATTTGATAAAATTGGTGCTAATGAGATGTTATTACCTGCAGTTGTACCAGCTGAGTTATGGAAAGAGTCAGGTCGTTATGAAACTTATGGTGATGCTCTATTGAAACTAAATGATTCAAATGGCAAAGATTTTTTATTAGGTCCTACCCACGAAGAAACATTTACAGATTTAATTCGAAATGAAATTAGTTCATACAAAAAGTTACCAATTTCACTTTATCAAATTCAACCCAAATATCGAGATGAAAAACGTCCTCGATTTGGTTTGCTTCGTGGCCGTGAATTTATCATGAAAGATGCCTATTCTTTCCATAGTTCTAAAGAAAGTCTAGACGAAGGATTTAGAGATTTCGAACAGGCTTATATGAATATTTTTGAAAAATGTGGTCTTGATTACCGAGTGATTATTGGTGATGGTGGGGCAATGGGAAGTAATGATTCTAAAGAATTTATGGGAATTTCTGAAATTGGTGAAGATACTGTCGTTTATTCAGATGGTAGTGATTATTCTGCTAACTTAGAAATGGCTACTAGTCTATACACAGGTAAAAAATCTCATGAACCTCTTTTAGAACAAGAGAAGATTGCAACTCCTAATATTGGAACTATCCAAGAATTAGCAGAGCATCTAGATATGCCTACAGAAAAAACAATCAAATCACTACTATTAATGGCAGATGGCACTCCTGTGATGGTTTTATTACGTGGAGACCATGAACTAAATGAAGTGAAACTAAAAAATTATTTAAATGCAGACTTTTTAGAAGTAGCAACAGAAGAAGAAGCACAAAAATACTTAGGAGCTAACTTTGGTTCTTTAGGTCCTGTTGGCTTATCAGAAGATATCAAATTAGTAGCAGACTATTATGTGGAAGATTTAGCTAATAGTGTAGTTGGAGCTAATGAGGATGGTTTTCATATAATGAATGTGACAGCTGGTCGTGATTTTACAGTTGAAGCATTTGAGGATTTCAGATTAGTACAAGAAGGAGAACCTTCACCAGATGGACAAGGCTCTTTAAAATTTGCTCGTGGGATCGAATTAGGTCATATATTTAAATTGGGCACATTTTACAGTGAAAAAATGGGCGCAACTGTTTTAGATGAAAACGGTCGCGAAATTCCAGTTCAAATGGGATGTTACGGAATTGGTGTCAGTCGTTTACTTGCAGCTATAGCTGAACAATATGCAGACGAATCAGGTATTAATTGGCCAAAAGGGATTGCTCCTTTTGATGCTCATATTATTCCGATTAATCCCAAAGATGAGATTCAGTGGGCTTTAGCATTAGAGATTGAAGCTGAGATGGCGTTACAAGGTTTAGATACTTTATTGGATGATCGAAAAGAACGTCCTGGCGTTAAATTCAAAGATGCTGATTTAGTGGGAGCACCATTTAGAATTACGATTGGTAAAAAAGCTGAAGAAGGTATTGTTGAAGTTAAAATCAAAAAAACCGATGAAATGTTAGAAGTTAGAAGAGAAGAACTATTCCAAACATTAAGCATTTTAAATAATTAAATAAAAGGATCTTTAGCAACCCTTTTGCTAAGGTCCTTTTTCATGTAAACTAGATGAGAAAGTGAGGCATAATTGAATGGCAATGAATTCTAAAGAATTATTTTCTCAATTATTAAATCAGATTGGCGTTGAAAAGACAGAAAGCACCTCTAGATTTTTAGATGAGGCTGAAATAAAAGAAGTAACTGTTCACAAAAAGAGTAAGTTGTGGGAATTTCATTTAATATTTCCTGAAATTTTACCTTTTACTTTTTATCAAGAATTTATGAATCGGTTAGTAATGGCTTTTCAATCGATTGCAAATGTCAAAGTAACTATTATGACAACTAATCCTCAAATGACTGACCAATTGTTACAAGACTATTGGTTAGAAGTTTTGAAAGACGAAAACTGTGTGACACCAGTTGTTAGACAAAGATTGGCAACTCAAGCTCCTTTTTTAGAAGGAAAAGATGTGGTTCTCTTAGTAGAGAATCAAGGGATGAGTGATTATATCTCACAACAATATGCATCATTTATTGTTGATAGTTATCAAAAATTTGGCTTTCCTAAATTTAAGTTCCAACCTAAAATGGATGAAGCTAAAGCGATTGAAATCAAAAAAGCCTTTGATGCAAGACAAGAAGAACAAACTAAACAAATGATGGCTCAGGCAGCTCAAGCGATTGAAAAAAATGAGCAACAGCAAAAACAGAAAGCTGAAGTTGCTCCTCTATCAGGTCCAATTCAGTTAGGTCGTTCGATTCCAGCAGATGAGATGATCACACCTATGGGAAATATTTTTGAAGAAGAGCGCCGTGTCACTTTAGAGGGCTATGTATTCTCTAAAGAAGTTCGTGATTTACGTTCAGGAAGAAAAATCTTAATAATTAAAATGACCGATTATACATCTTCTTTCTCTGTTAAAAAGTTTTCTAATAACGAAAAAGATGTGGCTGTTTTTGAGGCCATTAAAGAAGGATCATGGCTTAAAGTGAGAGGTAGTATTCAGGAAGATACTTTCATGCGGGATTTAGTCATGAACTGTCAAGATTTAATAGAAGTAAAGCACGCAACAAGACAAGATACAGAACCAGAAAATAATAAAAGGGTTGAGCTTCATGCCCATACTAATATGAGTACAATGGATGCTGTAAATGGTGCGACTAAACTGGTAGCTCAAGCTGGAAAATGGGGCATGCCCGCCATAGCAATTACCGATCATGCCGGTGCTCAAGCTTTCCCTGATGCGTATCACGCAGGCCAAAAACATGGCGTCAAAGTCATATTTGGTTTAGAGGCTAATGTGGTGGATGACGGTGTTCCTATTGCATATAATCCAAAACATATCGAATTAACTGATGCTAACTATATTGTATTTGACGTTGAGACAACTGGTTTGTCAGCTGTTTACGATACGATTATTGAGTTAGCTGCTGTAAAGATGCATAAAGGTAACGTTATTGAAACCTTTGAAGAGTTCATTGACCCTGGTCACCCTCTTTCTCAAACAACGATTAATTTAACAGGTATTACAGACGAAATGGTCAGAGGTTCTAAGTCAGAAAAAGAAGTGTTACAACTCTTTAAAGAATTTTGTGGAGATGACATTTTAGTAGCCCATAATGCTAGTTTTGATATGGGGTTCTTAAATACAAGTTATGAAAAGTATGAAATGCCAGAAGCACCAAATCCAGTTATTGATACATTAGAACTTTCAAGATTATTACATCCAGAAATGAAGTCTCATAGATTAAATACTTTATCTAAAAAGTACAACATTAATTTAGAACAGCATCACCGTGCCGTTTATGATTCAGAAGCAACGGGGCATCTATGTTGGCTATTTGTAAAAAAAGCTAAAGAGGACTTTGGTGTTGAGTATCATGATGAATTCAATCAACACATTGGAGAGGGAGATGCTTACAAACGAGCACGTCCGTTCCATGTAACTATTTTAGCAAAAACACAAGATGGTTTAAAAAATCTGTTTAAACTTATTTCCATGTCGAATGTGGATTATTATTACCGTGTCCCAAGAATTCCACGCTCAAAATTATCTGAACTAAGAGAAGGACTAATAATAGGATCTGCTTGTAGTAAAGGTGAAATTTTTGAAGCGATGATGCAAAAAGGTGTGGAAGAAGCTAAAAAAAGAGCGAAGTTTTATGATTATATTGAAATCATGCCTAAACCTGTCTATGCCCCATTAATTGAAGCAGAATTAGTTAAAAACAATGAAGATATGGAAGACATTATTCAAAACTTAGTTAAAATTGGTGACGAGTTAAATAAACCAGTCGTAGCAACAGGAAATGTTCATTATATTGACGAAGAAGAAGCGATTTACCGTAAAATTTTAATTAATTCTATGGGGGGAGCGAATCCTTTAAATCGTTATTCACTTCCAGATGTACAATTTAGAACGACAAATGAGATGTTAGAAGAGTTTGCTTTCTTAGGTAAAGACGTGGCTCAAAAAGTAGTCGTGGATAATACTAATCTAATTGCTGATATGATTGAGGAAGTTGTTCCAGTGAAAAAAGATTTGTATACACCTAAAATTGAGGGTTCTGAAGATGAGATAACCAATCTAAGTTATACAGAAGCCCATCGTTTATATGGTGAGGAACTACCTGAAATTGTAGTGAAACGAATTGAAAAAGAACTGAAAAGTATTAATGGGAATGGGTTCTCTGTAATTTACTTGATTTCTCAAAAATTGGTGCATAAAAGTCTTCAAGATGGTTACTTAGTAGGTTCTCGTGGGTCAGTAGGTTCTAGTTTTGTAGCGACAATGACTGGGATTACAGAAGTTAATCCTTTACCACCTCATTACCGCTGTCCTGAATGTCAATATTCAGAGTTTTTCGAAGATGGATCTTATGGTTCTGGTTTTGACTTACCTGAAAAAGAATGTCCAACATGTGGTGCGCGTCTATTTAAAGATGGTCACGATATTCCTTTTGAGACGTTCCTTGGATTCCACGGAGATAAAGTACCTGATATTGATTTAAACTTCTCAGGTGTTTATCAGTCAACAGCTCATAACTACACGAAAGTATTGTTTGGTGAGGACTATGTTTATAAAGCAGGAACAATTGGTACAGTAGCTGATAAAACAGCTTATGGTTTTGTTAAAGGATATGAACGAGACAATAACTTTAACTTTAGAGCTGCTGAAATAGATCGTTTAGCTAAAGGCTCAACCGGTGTTAAAAGAACTACCGGTCAGCATCCGGGGGGAATTATTGTTATCCCAGATTACATGGATGTCTATGACTTTACGCCCATTCAATACCCAGCTGATGATCAAAATGCTGAATGGCGCACAACTCACTTTGATTTCCATTCGATTCATGATAATGTGTTGAAATTAGATATCTTAGGACATGATGATCCGACCGTTATTAGGATGTTACAAGACTTGTCAGGAATTGATCCAAAGACGATTCCAACAGATGATCCAGAAGTCATGAAGATCTTTGCAGGACCTGATGTTTTAGGTGTGAAGCCAGAACAAATTTATTCTAAAACTGGAACTTTAGGAATTCCTGAGTTTGGAACAAAATTTGTACGTGGGATGTTAGAACAAACACACCCCACAACGTTCTCTGAGTTACTACAAATTTCAGGATTATCTCACGGAACCGATGTATGGTTAGGAAATGCGGATGAGTTAATCAAACGCGGTGAAGCAACTTTAGCCAAAGTAATTGGTTGTCGTGATGATATTATGGTTTATTTAATGCATGCAGGTCTTGAAGATGGGATTGCCTTTAAAATCATGGAGAGCGTTCGTAAAGGTAAAGGAATCCCTGATGATTGGCAGAAGGAAATGCGAGATAATAATGTTCCTGAGTGGTATATTGATTCTTGTCTAAAAATCAAGTACATGTTCCCTAAAGCTCATGCGGCAGCCTATGTATTAATGGCTTTACGCGTTGCTTACTTCAAGGTTCATTTTCCAATTCTTTATTATGCAGCTTATTTTAGTGTTCGTGCTGATGATTTTGACATTGCTGCAATGGCAAAAGGAAAAGATGCAACAAAAGCTGCGATTAAGGAAATTACGGATAAAGGAATGGATGCTTCAACAAAAGAGAAGAACTTATTAACGGTTCTTGAGCTTGCGAATGAGATGCTTGAGCGTGGCCTAAAAATAGGAATGGTTGATTTGTATAAATCTGATGCAGAAAACTTTATTATTGAAGGGGATACATTAATTGCACCTTTCCGTTCAGTACCTAGTTTAGGAGCCAACGTGGCCAAACAAATTGTTATTGCCCGTGAGGAAAGTAAGTTTCTATCTAAAGAAGATTTAGCGACTCGTGGAAAAGTATCCAAGACTATTATTGAATATTTAACAGAGCAAGGTGTTCTAAAAGATTTACCAGATGAAAACCAATTATCATTATTTGATATGTTATAAGAAAAAGGATGAGTGAACTCATCCTTTTTTCTTTATATAGGTGGTAAAAATTAAGTGCGGATAATTATTAATACGAGTTGGAAAACTACTATTAGCTAAACCACGACTAACAATTAGATGATTGTCATTTAAATCATAAAGTCCATCAGTATACTCAGGTAAAAAGCCTTGATTAGGTGAGAATAAACCACCGACTCCAGGAATCTGTATTTGCCCACCATGAGCATGTCCGCTAAAAGTCGTTATCGAAGTAGGCGATAAATAATGAATGTATTCTTCTATTTTTTCTGGGTGGTGAGCCAATACGAGCGTCTCAAGAGAGCTATCAATTTTTTGTTTCTCATCAGCAGGAAGCTTAGTAGAGGATTCACTAAAACCTACAAGCTGAATCTGTTCATTTTTAATAGTAAGGTGCACTACTTCATTTTCTAGCAGCTTAGCGTCACTATTTATTACAATATCATGCCACTCATTGTAATTAGGATGAGATGTTTCGTGATTGCCTGATACTATATATGTTGGAGCAATTTTTGTCACCTTTTTTAGAAAATAAGTTAACTCTGTGGTTTTAATATTTTCAGTTCTATCAATAGTATCTCCAGTATAGAGTATTAAATCAGGTTGCTCATTTTCAAGGCAACTTAACAGTTTAGACATTGGTACTCGTAATCTTGGAAATTGAGTATCTGAAAGATGTGCTATTTTTATATGACTCTTTTCTTTTTTTAGTTTAGAGCTTTCAATGGTATAAAAACTCTTTTCAAGCTGTCTATTTTCTCGGTATCCTTCTAGAAAAAAGGCTGTACCTAGTAGAAGACTAGCTAAAGTGATTGTTTTAAATCGTTTCATAAAGTCACTCCTTTAACTTGAAAATTCATCTTATCAGAAAAAGATTAAATAAGTTTTAAAAATAACAGTCTTAATAAAACTTTAATCAAGAGTCAGTAGTATTTGTTTTTTAAGTTTAAACATGTTAGAATAACTTTGTAAGATATTTGTGAGGAGTGAGCGTGCAGACGCTCACTCTTTTTGATGAATTGCATAAAAACTTTAAAGGAGGCGACGAAAAATTGGCAAACGTTGTTGAAATCGTGACAGATTTGGTAACTCCAGTTTTGGATGAACTAACATTTGAGTTAGTCGATGTAGAGTACGTAAAAGAAGGGAAAAATTGGTTTTTACGAGTATTTATTGATAAAACAGGTGGTATTGATATCAATGAGTGTGCTCTTGTAAGTGAAAAGTTAGGTGAAAAATTAGATACGATTGAACCTGACCCAATTCCCCAAGCGTACTTCTTAGAAGTGTCTTCTCCAGGAGCAGAGCGCCCTTTAAAGAAAGAAGACGACTATAGTAAAGCTATCGGCGAGTATATAAATATATCATTTTACCAAGCAGTTGAAGGTGAAAAACAATTTCAAGGTTTCTTAGAAAGCTTTGATGAGGCTGAATTAACGTTGCGCGTGAAAATAAAGACTCAAGAAAAAACAATGGTCTTTGATCGTAAAAACATTGCAAAAGCAAGACTTGCAATTCAATTTTAATAATGGAGGTTAAGAAAGAATCATGAACAAGGAAATGTTAGGCGCACTAGACGCTTTAGAAACTGAAAAAGGTATCTCAAAAGCAATTGTTATTGAAGCCTTAGAAGCAGCAATGATTTCTGCATACAAACGTCACTACGGACAAGCTCAAAACGTTGAAGTTGAGTTCGATGAGAAGAAAGGTGACGTTCATATTTTTTCAGTTAAAGAAGTAACTGAAGAAGTAATGGATTCTCAATTAGAAGTAAGCTTAGAAGAAGCAGTAAAAGTAAACCCAGCTTATGAAATTGGTGATACGATTCGTTTTGAAGTAACACCTAAAGATTTTGGACGTATTGCTGCTCAAACAGCTAAACAAGTTATTTTACAACGCGTTAGAGAAGCAGAACGTTCAATTATTTATAATGAATTCAGTGAATACGAGAATGAAATTATGCAAGGAATTGTTGAAAGACAAGATAGCCGTTACATCTATGTTAACTTAGGTAAAATTGAAGCGGTACTTTCAAAACATGATCAAATTCCAAATGAAGTGTATCAACCATTTGACCGTATCAAAGTGTACATTCATAAAGTTGAAAACACATCTAAAGGACCTCAAGTTTATGTGAGTCGTAGCCATCCAGATCTATTAAAACGTTTGTTTGAACAAGAAATTCCAGAAGTATATGATGGAGATGTTGAAATCGTAAGTATCGCTCGTGAAGCTGGGGACCGTGCTAAGGTTGCTGTTAAATCAGAAAACCCTGATATCGATCCAGTAGGAACTTGTGTTGGACCTAAAGGACAACGTGTTCAAGCGATTGTTAATGAATTAAAAGGTGAAAACATGGATATCGTTGAGTGGAACGAAGATCCAGCAGTATTTATTGCTAATGCACTAAATCCAGCCCAAGTAGTAGATGTTGTTTTCGATGAAACTCAAAGAGCTTGTACCGTTGTTGTACCTGACTTCCAATTATCATTAGCGATTGGTAAACGTGGACAAAATGCTCGTTTAGCAGCTAAATTAACTGGATTCAAAATCGACATCAAACCTGAATCTGAGTGGAATGAAAGACAAGTAGAACAGGATGTACAAGAATCAGAAATCGTTGACGTTGAAGACGCAATGACTTTTGTTGCCGTAGAAGAAGTAGAAAATACAGAAGAGTAGGATTAGGAGGCGAAATAGATGAAACCTAGAAAAATTCCAATGAGAAAATGTGTGGCGTCTAATGAAATGAAACCGAAAAAAGAAATGATTCGTATCGTTCGTTCTAAAGAAGGAGACGTTGCTATAGACCCGACAGGTAAATTATCTGGAAGAGGTGCTTATCTTTCTATGGAGCCTGAAATTGTTCAGCTCAGCTGGGATAATAAAGTTTTAGACCGAGTTCTAGAAACAAAGTTAGACGATAGTTTTTATCAAGAACTTTTAGATTACGTTACTCGTCAAAAAGCAAGAAGAGAGCTGTTTGGCCATGACAAATAAAGATAAGTTTTTAAATCTTTTAGGATTAGCTACTAAAGCGGGTAAGCTAATTTCTGGAGATGAGACCACACTTAAAACTGTTAAAAAACAACAAGTTAGATTAGTAATTGTTGCAAGTGATGCAAGTGAAGGAACGATAAAAAAGTTTAGCGATAAATGCGCTTATTATGAGACCCCTATGATGGTCGCTTGTACGAAAGCTGAATTAAGTTACGCTATTGGAAAAAGTCGTGCCATTTTAGGTGTTGTTGACAATGGATTTGCTAGAAAGATGCGTGAATTAATGACAGAAGAATAGGATGGTGATGATATGAGTAAACAACGTGTATACGAACTAGCCAAAGAATTGGATATATCAAGTAAACATATTGTAGAAAAAGCTCAATCAATAGGAATCAATGTGAAAAATCATATGAGTACCTTAGCTGATTCTGATATTGTGAAAATTAAGAACACCCTAGTAAACAAAGAAACTAAAAAAGTAACAAAAAAAGAAACAACTCATTCTACACCAGTAGAAAATAAATCAACTAGTAAGGAAATGCCTGTGAATAAACAAGAACAAAATCGACCAAGTAATACAAATAAACCGAGTAATACAAGTAAACCAAAAACAAGTAACACAAACTCTCAACCACACTCTAACCAAAAGAGTGACCAAAACAAACCTCAAGGAAATAGTAACTTTAAAGGGAACAGCAACAATAAAGGACGTGGAACTGGTTTCCAAAATCCTAATAACCGTTTCAATAAAAAGAATCGAAAAGGTAAGAAAAAATACCCAGCATCTAATAAACCAGCTGTACCAGCACGTAAGTTTAAAGAGTTGCCTGAAGTATTAGTTTATACAGAAGGTATGAACGTAGCTGATATTGCTAAAAAAATCTACCGTGAGCCTGCAGAGATTATCAAAAAGTTATTTATGTTAGGTGTTATGGTTAACCAAAACCAACCTTTAGATAAAGATACAATTGAAATTTTAGCAGCTGACTATGGTATTAATGCTGAAGAAAAAATACAAGAAGATGTAGCTGATATTGATAAATTCTTCGAAGGTGAAGCTATTAACGAAGATAACTTAGTTAACCGCCCGCCAGTTGTAACTATCATGGGACACGTTGACCACGGTAAAACAACACTTTTAGATACATTAAGAAACACAAAAGTATCATTAGGTGAAGCTGGAGGAATTACTCAGCATATTGGTGCTTATCAAATTGAAGCTAGTGGCAAAACAATTACTTTCTTAGATACACCAGGACATGCGGCGTTTACAAGTATGCGTGCTCGTGGAGCAAGTATCACTGATATTACAATCTTAGTTGTAGCAGCTGATGATGGGGTTATGCCTCAAACAGTTGAAGCGATTAACCATGCTAAAGCAGCAGGTGTACCAATTATTGTTGCTGTAAACAAAATTGATAAACCAACAGCTAATCCAGATCGCGTGATGCAAGAATTATCTGAACATGGATTAATTCCAGAAGCTTGGGGTGGAGATACAATCTTTGTACCAATCTCAGCTAAATTCGGTGAAAATATTGAAGAATTATTAGAAATGGTTTTACTTGTTTCTGAAGTAGAAGATTTAAAAGCAGATCCAACTCAAAGAGCAATTGGTACTGTTATTGAAGCTCGTTTAGATAAGAGTAAAGGACCTATTGTTACTTTACTTGTTCAACAAGGAACACTACACGTTGGTGATCCGATTGTTGTAGGTAACACTCATGGACGTGTTCGTGTGATGACGAATGATATTGGTCGTCGTGACAAAGAAGCTGGTCCAGCAGCTCCAGTTGAAATCACTGGATTAAATGATGTGCCTCAAGCTGGAGATCGTTTTGTAACATTTGAAGACGAAAAAACAGCTCGTTCAGCTGGTGAAGAAAGAGCAAAACGTGCTTTATTAGAGCAACGTTCTGTTTCTCAACGTGTGACTTTAGACAATTTATTTGAAAGTCTAAAAGACGGTGAAATGAAAGAAGTTAACGTTATTATTAAAGCTGACGTTCAAGGTTCAGCTGAAGCCTTAGGTGCAAGTTTAAATAAAATCGACGTTGAAGGCGTACGTGTCAAAATCGTTCACTCTGCTGTAGGAGCAATTAACGAAAGTGATATTACTTTAGCATCAGCAAGTAACGCAATTATTGTAGGATTTAACGTAAGACCTACACCTCAAGCTAGACAACAAGCTGAGCAAGAAAGCGTTGATATTCGTCTACACAGAATCATTTATAAAGTAATTGAAGAAATTGAAACAGCAATGCAAGGTATGTTAGATCCTGAATTTGTTGAAAAAATTACTGGGCAAATGGTTATTCGTGAAACATACTCTGTTTCTAAAGTCGGAACAATCGCTGGTTGTTACGTAACTGAAGGATTTATTCGTCGTGAAAGTGGCGTTCGTTTAATCCGTGATGGTATTGTTATTCATGAAGGTGAATTAGCAAGCTTGAAACGATTCAAAGACGATGCAAAAGAAGTTAAACTTGGTTTCGAATGTGGTGCAATGATCGATAAATATAACGATGTTAAAGTTGATGATATTATCGAAGGTTTCATCATGGAAGAAGTTAAAAGAAAATAAAGGTAACATAAAGGAGGAACTACGATGGCAAACTATCGTGACCGCCGAGTAGCTCAAGAAATTTTAAGAGAAGTTAATGATATCTTAAAGAAAAAAGTAAGAGATCCTCGAGTAGCAGAAATTACTATTACTGAAGTAAGAGTTACTGGAGACTTACAACAAGCAACTATTTATTATAGTTCTTTAGGAGACAAAGCGTCTGAAAGAGAAAAAATTCAAAAAGGGTTAGAAAAAGCAAGTGGCTTGATTCGTCGTGAATTAGGACATCGTTTAAGTATCTATAAAACACCTGAATTGATTTTTGAATTAGATAGCTCAGTTCAATATGGAAATCATATTGATGACTTACTTAGAAATCTTAACAAAAGCGAATATTAATCAATCAAACAAGAGGTTAACTTGAATTAGTTAACCTCTTGTTTTTTTATTAGTCATTCTATGTTAAAATGAGAAAACAATGAGGAGGTAGGAAATGGTACAAGGTATTGGCATTATAGGAACTGGAGATATTGCATCACAATTTGCTAGTCAAATTGATCAATCAAAATATAAAGTGGTTTCAGTATTTAATCACAAAGAGGCAAGCTTAGAAAGGTTTTTAAAAACGCAAAATATTGCACATGGAACAACTAACTTGGATGAGTTTTTAGCATTAGATGAGGTTGAAGTCGTTTATATTGCGACGCCAAATCAAACTCATTATGAGTATGCTTTAAAAGCCTTAAAAGCTAAAAAGCATGTTTTATGTGAAAAAGTTATGGTTATGGAAGGAAAAGAAGCACAAGCATTATTTGCTACTGCTGCTGAAAATAATGTAATTCTACTAGAAGGAGTTACCCTTTTCTACATGCCGATGTTTGAGAAGGTGAGGAATGAACTCCAAGGAAATAAAATAGGTCATATTAGTGGTATGAATGTCTTATTTGGTAGTTGTAAAGAGTTTGACCCGACCAATAGATTTTTTTCAAAAGAATTAGGTGGGGGAGCTTTATTTGATATTGGGACGTATGCTTTGTCAGCGGCTGTTTATTTTTTAGGGACAGATCTAAAGGTTCTTGCATCTGATGTTGAATTAGCTTCAACAGGAGTGGATGAAAAATCAATGACTCTTTTAAAAAATGACAAAGGCCAACAAGCAAGCGTGATGATTTCATTTAGAGGAAGAATGCCAAAGCAAATTGTTATTACGGGAGATAAGGGATTTGTGGTAATAGATGATTTTCCTCGTGCAGAAAAAGCTGTTTATCAAATGAATGATGGGAGTGTGGAAGTCGTTGATTTAGGAGAAGGCAAAGATGTCTTCACTTATGAGCTTGATACACTTAACCAGTATATAAAAGAAGCACCAAAAACGAATGATTTAAGAGAAACAACAGAGCATGTGATTCTTGTTATGGATGAGATGCGCAAACGTTGGGAAAATAACTAAAATTAGAAGAGGTTGTTACGTATGAAAAAAAATGAAGCGATTAATAATATTAAAGCATTGTCAAATTTACCAGGTATTTCTGGTTTTGAGGATGAAGTAGTTAAGTATGTTAGAAATGAATGGGATAAAATAGGTGAAACAGATACAGATGGGATAAAAAATTTATATTTAGAAAATTTTTCAGGGAGTCAAACAGGATTAACAGTACAGTTAGATGCTCATAGTGATGAGGTAGGTTTTATTGTTCAAGCGATTAAACCAAATGGCTTGCTCCAGTTTCTAACAGTGGGCGGCTGGGTTCCGAGTAATATTGCTGCTCAAAAAGTAAAAGTCCGTACAACCAATGGCAATTACATTCAAGGAATTGTGACAAGTAAACCACCGCATTTTATGAGTGAAGAAGAGCGTGCTAAAGGTTTAACGATTGCTTCTCTTTCAATTGATATTGGTGCAAAATCAAAAGAGGAGGCAGAAAATCGTTTTGGAGTTAGAATTGGTGCTCCAGTTGTTCCTGATGTTGCTTGTGACTTTAATGAAGAAACCAATCTTTTCTTAGGGAAAGGTTTTGATTGTCGTATAGGAGTCGCTTGTATGATGGATGTTTTCGATGAATTGAAGGAATCAAGTTTACCTTATAACTTAGTAGGAACACTATCAGCTCAAGAAGAAGTTGGCTTAAGAGGAGCTCAAGTTGGGGCTAAACGTGTTCAAGCAGATTTAGCCATTGTATTTGAAGGCTGTCCGGCTGATGATACATCTTCAGAAGAATACATGATTCAATCAGCATTAGGAAAAGGACCAATGTTACGTTATTTCGATGTCTCAATGATTACTAATCCAGAGTTTCAAAATCGCGTCGTTGACTTAGCAAATAAAAAAGGAATCCCTGTTCAAGTGTCAGTTAGAAGTGGTGGTGGGACAAATGGAGCACCAATCAATCTTTATAACGGGGCACCAGCAATCGTAGTTGGTATTCCAGTAAGATATGCCCATACCCATCATTGTTACGTTGATTTAGATGATTATCAAGCAGCTAAAGAATTAGTTACTACCTTTTTAAAAGATCTATCAGAATCAGATTTAGCTGAATTAGCTAAACCACTTGGTTAATAACCGGAGAGTTTGTCAATTAAAAGACAAACTCTTCTTTTTTGTTGGAAGTCGCTAATTTAGAAGGTTAAATATGTTATAATATCAAGGTATATTCTAGGCTAAGGAGCGAGATAATGGAAGGAATTATTCCGGTATGGAAACCACGTGGAATGACAAGTCATGACGTGGTATTTAAATTAAGAAAAATATTAAGAACTAAAAAAGTAGGACACAGTGGAACACTTGATCCAGATGTGGATGGTGTGCTACCAATTTGTGTTGGAAAAGCAACAAAAGTAATTGAATATATTCAAGATTCCAATAAAGTCTATGAAGGTGAAGTGACTTTAGGTTTTTCAACGGAAACAGAAGATGCTAGTGGTGAGATTGTTTCAGAATCAAGATTGTCAGAAGCAATTTCCATTGAGAAAATAGATGAGGTAATGGCTTTATTCACAGGTGAAATCACTCAAATTCCACCTATGTATTCTGCTGTAAAAGTAAATGGTCGAAGACTTTACGATTATGCTCGTAAAGGAGAAAGTGTTGAACGCCCAATAAGAAAAGCAATGATTTATAGCTTTGAACGTACAAGTGAACCTGTCTTTAGTGAAGGATTACAAAAATGGACGTTTAAAGTAGATTGCGGTAAAGGAACCTATGTTAGAACGTTAGCTGTTGATACAGGTGAAAAATTAGGTGTTCCTGCACATATGTCTGATTTAACAAGAATTAAAAGTGGTGGTTTTTCTAAAGAGGATAGTTTTACTTTGGAAGAAATTGCTTTATTAATGGATTTAGAAAGAGAACAGGAATTTCTGTTACCATTAGAAACTGGTGTTGAAGATTTTCCTAGAATTGATTTAACAAGTGACATGTATCAAGTCATTCGAAATGGTTCAGTTATTCCAAAGAATTTTTTCCAAAATATGACGATTACTGAGCCAATTGCTTTGTTTTATCAAGAAAAAGTTGTTAGTATTTATGGGGAACATCCTTCTAAGAAGGGGTTATTAAAACCAATTAAAGTAATTAGAAACGATTAAAGGGGACATTTCATGGAAGTAATAAATATTCACCATCCATATAAAGAATCACAAATACCGAAAGAGGATGTCGTTTTAGTTTTAGGTTTTTTCGATGGCGTTCATCGTGGCCATCAAAAAGTGATTGAAACGGCTAAAAATGAAGCCAATAAACGCGGGGTTAAGTTAGCGTTAATGACATTCAATCACCATCCTTCAGTTGTCTTTCAAAAAGTTGACCATAAAACAATGAAATACATTACAACTATTGAACAAAAGATAACACGTATGGAACAAGAAGGTATTGATATATTATACGTTGTTGAATTTACATCAGCGTTTGCAGGTTTAAAACCACAAGATTTTGTAGATGAATATATTGTAGGGTTAAATGCTGTGGTTGCAGTAGCAGGATTTGATTATACATATGGTAAAAAAGAAATTGCTGGTATGAGTCACTTACCAACCTATGCAAAAGACAGATTTGAGATTATTGAAGTACCTGAGCAGACACAAGGGGAAGACAAAATTAGCTCAACAAATATTCGTAAAATGATGGCAGAAGGCAACATGGAAGGTGCTAATAACTTTTTAGGTTACACGTATCAACTTTCTGGTATGGTTGTTCATGGTGATAAACGTGGTCGTTTGTTAGGATTCCCAACAGCCAACATCAAAATACCTCAAAAATCATTACTACCAACTGGAGGAGTTTATGCCGTTAAAATCAATGTAGCGAATCAATGGTACATGGGAATGGCTCAAATTGGTTATAATATTACCTTTGAAAAAGACCGTCCGATGACAATCGAAGTGAATATTTTAGATTTTGATGAAGATATTTACGGTGAACAAGTATCTGTCGAGTGGTGTCATTTTTTACGTAAAGAAATGAAGTTTGATGGTATGGAAGGCTTAATTGAGCAACTGAAACAAGATGAAGAAGATACACGTGAGTATTTTACTTATAAAGGAGTTTTATAATGACATCAGCATATATTCATATTCCATTTTGTGAACATATTTGTTTTTATTGTGACTTTAATAAAGTATTTATTGAAGGTCAGCCAGTGGATGAATATATCGAGAGTTTGATTAAAGAAATTAGATTAACAAAAGAAAAATACCCAAGTGATAAAACAGAAACGATTTATATAGGTGGTGGAACTCCCACTTCTTTATCTGCTCAACAGCTAGATGCGCTTTTAAAAGGTATTAGAGAAGAGTTACCTTTTGTTGATGGAGATGAATTTACTGTTGAAGCTAACCCTGGAGACTTAACTTTAGAGAAATTACAAGTTCTTCAAAACTATGGTGTGAATCGTTTATCAATGGGCGTTCAGTCTTTTAATGACCGTCTTTTGAAAAAAATTGGTCGTAAACACACAGCTCAAGATGTCTATGACACAATGAAGATTTTTGAAGCAGCTGATTTTAAAAATGTTAGCATTGACTTGATTTTTGCTTTACCAAATCAAACGATTGAGGATTTTGAAGATACATTGAACCAAGCTTTATCCTTAGACTTACCTCATTACTCAATGTATTCATTGATTTTAGAAAATAAAACGATGTTCTATAACTGGGCAAGACAAGGAAGACTTCATTTACCAGGGATTGATGTCGAAGGAGATATGTTTGAATTAGCCATAGAAAAAATGACTAAAGCAGGTCGCCATCAATATGAAGTAAGTAACTTTTGTATACCTGGAAAAGAAAGTCAACATAATCTTGTTTATTGGAATAATGAACATTATTACGGCCTTGGAGCAGGTGCCAGCGGTTATCTTGGAAATATTCGTTATAAAAATCATGGCCCAATTCAACATTATTTAAAACCATTACGTGAAAATGAGTTGCCGACTATTAATGTTGAGACTCTAACTGTAGATAACCAAATGGAAGAAGAAATGTTTTTAGGGTTACGAAAAATTAACGGGGTTTCTGTTAATCATTTCGAAGAAAAATTCAAACGACCATTAGATTCTGTTTACGGTGAAACTATTCTAAGATTAAAGAATGACGGTATGCTAAAACAACAAGGTGATCTTTTATCCTTAACAGATAAAGGATTAATTCTTGGAAATGAAGTATTTAAGGAATTCTTATTAAAATAAAAAGAGACTTAATCCCTTGCTATATAGGGGTTAAGTCTCTTTTTTAGCACTCGTATGAATAGAGTGCTAAAATTTAGAGGTTTATTGTTGACAATAAATTAAGAACTTGATATATTAGTAAATGTAGTTAGCACTTAATAAATAAGAGTGCTAAAAAAAAGAAGGTGATGACAATTTTAAGTGAGAGGCAATTAAATATTTTACATCTATTAGTAAAAATTTATACAGAAACTAGTGTGCCAGTTGGTTCTAAAACCTTGATGAATCAGGGGATAAAAGCGAGTTCTGCTACTATCAGAAATGACTTAGCTAAACTAGAAGAACTTGAACTTATTGAAAAAACCCATTCATCTTCAGGAAGAATTCCTTCCATGAAAGGCTATCGATTTTACGTTGATCATCTGATGCAGCCAGCTGAAGTTTCAACAAGAGATTTAGCCATGATTCGTCAACATCTAAATAGACGATTTCATGCAACGAATCAAATTATTGAACAATCAGCTAAAATTTTATCAGAATTAACAAGTTATACGGCCTTTTCACTAGGTCCAGAAGTTAAAGAAAGACGTTTAACCGGCTTTCGAATTGTTCCACTAAACAGAAGTCAATTAATTGCCATTATCGTAACAGACCAAGGTTATGTAGAGAGTCAAGTCTTTACAATTCCTGAAAGTGTCACTTCAGAAGACCTTGAAAAGATGATTTCAATTATTAATGACAGATTAGTGGGAGAAAGTCTTTTGACTGTTTATCATAAGCTAAGGACTGAGATACCTTTAGTCCTACAGAAGTATTTCACTAACTCAACAAATGTATTATATTTATTTGAGGAAGTATTTAATCAAGCTTTTGATGATCAAGTTTACATTAGTGGAGGCATGAATTTACTAAATTCAGAAAGTTTAACAGATATTTCCGAGTTTAAATCTATTTATTCATTGATTAGTGACACAGATCAATTAACGGAAATCTTATTACCAGATTCAACTGGTGTTGAGATAAAAATCGGAAATGAGATTGACAATGAATTACTACTCAATATGAGTTTAATTACAGCAACTTATGAAGTTCCAGAGCACGGTAAAGGTGTCTTAGCATTATTAGGACCAACCAATATGTCGTATTCAAAGCTTCATAGTTTAGTAAAAGTAATGACAACTGAGCTTTCAGGACACTTAGATTCCTATTATCGAGGTTTAGATGATTCATTTGGTTAGTAGTAAATGTGTAAAGGAGAGAAACATTAATTGAAGAAAAATAAAAAAGAAGATATCCCAAACGAAGAACTTGAGGCAACGACTGAAGAAGAAGTTGTAGAAGTTTCTGTAGAGGATACATTAAAAAAAGAATTAGATGAGATGGAAGATAAATTCTTACGTGCACAAGCGGAAATTGCTAATATGAGAAATCGTCATAACAAAGAACGTGAAGATGCAGCTAAATATCGTGTTCAAGATTTAGCAAAAGGTTTATTAACATCATTAGATAACTTAGACCGTGCTCTTGAAGCTGAAACAACTGATGAGCAAAGCGAATCAATGAAAAAAGGTGTTGAAATGGTTCGTGAAGGGATGTTACATGCTCTTAAAGAATCAGGCGTTGAAGAAATTGCAAGTCTAGGTGAAGTTTTCGATCCTAATAAACATCAAGCAATTCAAACTGTACCTGTACAAGAAGGACAAAAAGAGGATGAAATCGTCCAAGTTCTTCAAAAAGGTTACATTTTACATGAACGTGTATTACGTCCAGCAATGGTTATCGTTGCTCAAAAATAAAAATAAAAATAAAAAAATTAGATAAAGGGAGACTTTTAATATGAGTAAAATTATCGGTATTGACTTAGGAACAACAAACTCTGCAGTTTCAGTTTTAGAAGGCGGAGAAGCAAAAATTATTACAAACCCAGAAGGTAACAGAACAACTCCATCTGTTGTATCATTTAAAAATGGAGAAATTCAAGTAGGGGAAGTTGCTAAACGTCAAGCAGTAACTAACCCAAATACAATCGGTTCAATTAAACGCCATATTGGTGAAGTTGGATTTAAAGAAGAAGTAGAAGGGAAAACTTACACACCACAAGAAATTTCAGCTATGATTTTACAATACTTAAAAGGTTTTGCTGAAGATTACTTAGGTGAGAAAGTAGAAAAAGCTGTTATTACAGTTCCTGCTTACTTTAACGATGCACAACGTCAAGCAACAAAAGACGCTGGTAAAATCGCTGGTTTAGAAGTAGAACGTATTGTTAATGAGCCAACAGCTGCAGCTTTAGCATATGGTTTAGACAAAACTGATAAAGAAGAAAAAGTATTAGTATTTGACCTTGGTGGTGGTACATTTGACGTTTCTATCCTTGAATTAGGTGATGGCGTATTTGATGTATTATCAACAGCAGGAGACAACAACTTAGGTGGGGATGACTTTGACGAAAAAATCATCGCTTACTTAGTTGAAGAATTCAAAAAAGAAAATGGTATTGACTTATCTCAAGATAAAATGGCAGTTCAACGTCTAAAAGACGCTGCTGAAAAAGCTAAAAAAGATTTATCAGGTGTAACAAGCACTCAAATTAGCTTACCATTTATTACAGCTGGTGAAGCTGGACCTCTTCACTTAGAAATGAACTTATCTCGTGCTAAATTTGATGAATTAACTTCAGATTTAGTAGACAGAACTAAAATCCCAGTGCGTCAAGCAATCAAAGATGCTGGTATTTCAATTTCTGAAATTGACGAAGTTATCTTAGTGGGTGGATCTACTCGTATTCCTGCAGTAGTTGATGCTGTTCGTAAAGAAACTAGTAAAGAACCAAATAAATCAGTTAACCCTGATGAAGTAGTAGCGATGGGTGCTGCGATTCAAGGTGGAGTTATTACTGGAGACGTTAAAGACGTTGTTCTTTTAGACGTAACACCTTTATCATTAGGTATTGAAACAATGGGATCAGTATTTACTAAATTAATTGATCGTAACACAACAATTCCTACATCTAAATCACAAGTCTTCTCAACAGCAGCAGACAACCAACCAGCAGTAGACATTCACGTATTACAAGGTGAACGTCCAATGGCAAGTGATAACAAAACATTAGGAAGATTCCAATTAACAGACATTCCTGCAGCACCACGTGGTATCCCTCAAATCGAAGTAACATTTGATATTGATAAAAATGGTATCGTAAACGTAAGTGCTAAAGATTTAGGAACTCAAAAAGAACAAACTATTACAATTAAATCATCATCAGGTTTAACAGATGAAGAAATTGAAAAAATGGTGAAAGATGCTGAAGCTAATGCTGAAGCTGACAAAGCTCGTAAAGAAGAAGTTGACTTAAGAAACGACATCGATGCTTTATTATTCTCAGTTGATAAAACATTAGGAGAATTAGAAGGTAAAGTTGACGCTGACGAAGTGAAAAAAGCAGAAGTAGCTCGTGATGACTTAAAAGCCGCTGTTGAAGCAAACAACTTAGAAGACATGAAAGCTAAACGTGATGAATTAAACGAAATCGTTCAAGCTTTAACTGTTAAATTATACGAACAAGCAGCTCAACAAGCACAAGCTGAAGATCCAGAAGCAGCTCAAGGTGGAGCAGATGACATCGTTGATGCGGACTTTGAAGAAATTAACGACGACAAATAATTAATAAATTCTTGAAAAAGCCAAAGCACTGCGCTTTTGGCTTTTTCTCTTCATGACAAAATTAAGTATCAGTAAAAATTAATTTATGTTATGATTTAATGGATAATTAACTAGAAAAATGGAGGATTACGTAATATGGCCAAAAGAGATTACTATGAAGCCTTAGGTGTTGCTAAAACAGCTACAGACGATGAAATAAAAAAAGCCTATCGTAAATTATCTAAAAAATACCATCCAGATATTAACAAAGAAGCGGATGCTGAAGATAAGTTTAAAGAAATTACTGAAGCTTTTGAAGTTTTAAGCGATTCTCAAAAACGTGCAGCATATGATCAATATGGTCATGCTAGTACAGATCCTAACTTTGGCGCAGGTGGTTTCGGCGACTTTGGTGGCGGCGGTTTTGGTGGTTTTGAAGATATATTCGAGTCATTCTTTGGTGGCGGTGGTGGAAGAGCAAGCAATCCAAACGCTCCAAGACAAGGTTCTGATTTACAATACACACTAGATTTAACTTTTAACGAAGCAATTTTTGGTTTAGAGAAAAATATTCGCTATAACCGAGAAGATGATTGTACAACATGTGGTGGTTCTGGTGCTAAACCTGGAACTCAACCAGAAACATGTAGCAAGTGTCACGGAGCAGGTCGAGTAAACGTCGAACGTCAAACACCACTAGGTCGTATGATGAGTCAACAAACCTGTGATGAGTGTCACGGTACAGGTAAAACAATTAAAGATAAATGTTCAACATGTAATGGTGCAGGACGTATGGTGAAATCTCATTCTGTTAAAGTTAATGTACCAGCAGGTGTTGAAGATGGTCAGCAAATGCGTTTATCAGGTCAAGGGGAAGCAGGATTTAACGGCGGACCTTATGGTGACTTATATGTTGTCTTTAGAGTTGAAGAAAGTCCTATCTTTGAACGTGAAGGCTCAGAAATCTATTATGAACAAAAGATTTCATTTGCTCAAGCCGCTTTAGGTGATGAGATTGAAGTGCCAACCGTTCACGGACGTGTAAAATTAAAAATTCCAGCAGGAACACAAACAGGTACTTCTTTCCGCTTGAAAGGAAAAGGAGCACCAAAATTACGTGGAAGTGGTAATGGTGACCAACGTGTAACAGTTCTTGTTACAACACCAACCGACTTAAATGAAGCTCAGAAAAAAGCACTAAGAGAATTTTTAGTGGCTAGTGGAGATAAAGCGGTTGTTGAGCAAGAAGAAGGATTTTTTGATAAAATGAAAGATGCTTTTTCAGCTGGTGGCAAAAAAAAACGTAAATAGAAACTAGAAGAGATTGATTTTTTTTATCAATCTCTTTTTTTGATGAAAAAATCTTGCTTTTTTTCATGTTAACATATAAAATCTAAATAGTAATAATTACGTTTAAGGAGATGGGTATGAAAAATATATTTAAAATAATGGCCATGATGCTTGTTTTAATCGGTGTATCAGCATGTGGCAAGCAAGAAGCTGAATCAAATGATGGGAAATTAGAAATTGTGACAAGTTTTTATCCGATGTACGAGTTCACAAAACAAGTGACAAAAGATAAAGCAAATGTGTCAATGCTAATCGATGGTGGTGTTGAAACCCATGATTATGAACCAAGTGCTAAAGATATGGCTAAAATTCAAAATGCAGATGTGTTTATCTATAATTCTAACGAAATGGAAACATGGGTAGAAGCAGTATTAAAAAATATTGATACGAGTAAAGTAAAAGTGATTGAAGCCAGTAAAGGAATTGAGTTACTTGGTGGAGAAGAAGAACAGGCAGACCACGATGATCATGATCACGAAGATGGACATTCTCACGTTTATGATCCTCATGTTTGGTTAGATCCAGTATTAGCTAAAAAGGAAGTAGAAACTATTTCAGAAGGCATTATGAGTGTTGATAAAGAAAACAGTGACTACTACAAGAAAAATACTGAAGACTACGGTAATCAATTAACTGAATTACATGAGTCTTATGTTTCTACTTTAAAGGATGCTAAAAACAGAAAATTTGTAACACAACATACAGCCTTTTCTTATTTAGCTCATGAATATGATTTAGAGCAAGTAGCAATTTCAGGTCTTTCTCCAGATCAAGAACCAACACCTAAAGAATTAAAAGGTATTCAAGATTTAGTAAAAGATGAAAACATTCAAGTCATCTATACGGAAAGTTCAGCATCAGAAAAAATTGCCAAAACTATTTCTGATGCAACAGGAGCTAAATTAGCCGTTCTTAATCCAATGGAGAGTGTGTCAAAAGAAAATCGCCAAAAAGGTGAAGATTATATTTCTATTATGAAAGCTAACTTAGAAGCGTTAAGTTTATCAATCAATTAAAAGAAGAGGGTGGGTCAAAAGTCGTTTTGCTCTGAGCAACTGGAACAAAAAGCGAACAATCGTGATTTTTGATTGCTCGCTTTTTGTGAAGTTGTCGTGAGAGCAGACTTTTTATCCCCCGACTATTAAAAATTATTCGTATAAATAACAAAGAGGCTGACATTTAAGTCAGCCTCTTTGTTTCGTTTTTAAAGAGAATCATTAATCTTCTCTAAAGTCTAAATAGTATTTGTACTTACTGCCAATATAAAAACATTCAGTGTATTCGTTAAAATTAAGTTGGCTGTCAGTTGTAAATCTAACTCGTTTTAAAATAGGTTCGCTTTTTTTCAATTTTAAAACATGTTGTAAATGAGTGTTGGCTATTATGGCTTCGACATACTCACTTTGTTTTGTTGGAAAAATATTAAACGCAGCTAAATAATCATAAAATGACCCATAGTAGTCTTTTGAATCGAGAGAAAATGGAAACTGATAAGGGATATAGGTAACAAAATAAGCGAGAAATTCTCCATCAGACCCTCGTGTTCTCTTAAGACATAACACATCATCCCCAACAGATATTTTTAATTGTGTGGCAATATTATGGTCAGCAATCATTTTAGTAACATTTGCATTGATGGTTGAAGCAATCTTACCCTGTTCTTTCATTTCTTGAGTAAAACTTTTGATAAATGTTAAATGATTTGTTTTTTCAGGTGAATAGTGATTAACAAATGTTCCTTTTGCTTTTTCTCGAACCAGTAGATTCTCTTGAGTTAATTCTTCAATGGCTTTTCGAATCGTGATACGGCTGACATGGTAAATATCACACAGTTCCATTTCAGTTGGAATACGTTGTCCTTCGACCCAGTCGCCATTACGAATATTTTCCCTTAATTCACGAGCTATTTGGGAGTAAAGTGGGATGTTACTAGATGTCATAAAAAATCTCCTTTGTTTAATTGATATAACAATAGGCTATAAAGCTTGATTTAATAAGGTTTAAAATAGACAAATGAGTTGTTAAAAACATGTTATAGTTAAGAAAATAAAGAAAGGGAGCGCTATCATGAAATACAATTTACGACCTTCCACAAAGATAACAAAACAATCAAATACCTATACTAATTATAGTGACATTACTAGTCGATTAAAACAAGAGATAGATGAAAAAAAAGCTCATGTTTTAACCATTGAAACATATCCAACAATCGACGAAGAAGAGTTAATGACCTCTTTAGTCGCTCAATTAAATCCAGATAAAATCATTCATTCATCAGAAGTCCTCGTTGACCCAGATAAAATGGAGGAAATGATTGCTTACAATTTAACAGGTGACCGCGTATTTGGTGTCATGAGTCATCATTCAATAGCAGATTTCTTAGATTCAGTTAAATTGAAACAAGCGCAAGCAACTATTAAGCAAGCTATTTCAAAAGGTGAGTTAGTTATTTGTTTAGGAGTTGGAGCGAGTCTGATTACACCACCAGATGTGTTAGTTTATGCTGATTTATCACGTTGGGAGATTCAAACGCGCTTAAAGTCAGGTAAGTTTAGTAACTGGCATACTAATAATGCGGGAGAAGATGTTAACCGTATGCTTAAAAGAGGCTACTTTTTTGAATGGAAAGTAGCAGACAAAGAGAAAAAGAAACGTTTACCACAAGCTGATTTTATTTTAGATACTCATAAAAAAAATCAACCAGTGATGATTTCAGGTAAGGATTATTTAGAAGGCTTAAAAGAAATAGCGTATCAACCCTTCTCTCTAGTACCATTCTTTGACCCGGGTGTTTGGGGTGGTCATTGGATGCAAGAAACTTTTGATATGAGAAAAGATGAAGTTAACTTGGCATGGAGCTTTAACGGAGTTCCTGAAGAAAATAGTTTGTTGATGGCATTTGGTGATGTTCAATTTGAAACGCCAGGGAATAACTTATTATTCTTTTATGGCCAAGAAACACTAGGTAATCGTGTTTTTGGTCAGTTTGGAAATGAATTTCCAATTCGATTTAATTTCTTAGATACAGTTGGTGGTCAGAACTTGAGTTTACAAGTCCATCCGCAGTTATCATACATTCAAGAAACCTTTGGCGCTCACTACACTCAAGATGAGAGTTATTATATTCTTCATGCAGAAGAGGAAGCAAACGTATACTTGGGGTTCAAAAATGGAACAACTAAAGAAGCAGTGATGACTGACTTGAAAAAAGCCGAATCAGGTGACATTGTTTTTGATGATGAAAAATATATCTATCAACAACCAGTTAAAAAACACGATCATTACCTTATTCCAGCGGGAACTATTCATTCCAGTGGAGCAGGGAGTGTTGTTTTAGAAATTAGTTCAACACCTAATCGCTTCACCTTTAAACTTTGGGACTGGGAACGAGTTGATTTAGACGGTAAACCACGTTCGGTTCATTTGAATCACGGTGAACCAAACTTAGTGATGACAAGAGATGAGGATTGGGTTAAAAGTGAGTTAATCAATCAATTTGAAGTAGTTGCTAAAGGTAATAACTGGGTAGAAGAAAAGACAGGTCTTCATGAAATGGAATTTATTGAAACAAGAAGACATACGTTTACCGATACAGTCATCCATGACAATTTTAATAGTGTGAATGTCTTTAACCTGGTTGAGGGTGAGGAAGTGACTGTTGAAAGTCTTAATAATGAGTTTGAACCTTTTGTTGTCCACTATGCTCAAACTTTTATTATTCCTGAAACAATCGGTAGCTATAAGATAACGCCAACAGGTAAAAGTAAAGGGAAACAATGTATCACCATGAAAGCATTCATCCGTTAAGAAAAGAGGGTTAGAATGAAAAAGTATGTATTGTTATTAGATATGGGTGGAACGGAAATAAAAGTAAATGCTTTAACAGAAGATAATACTTTTTTATCGGCTAAAGCAAAACATTATCCGTCATTTTCTAATCAATCTAAATCAGTTATCATATCCCATATCGCAAAAATTATAAAAGAAACAACTTTAGATTATGAAGAGAAATTTGTCTTACAAGCAATTGGTTTTTCATTTCCAGGCCCATTTGATTATCAACATGGCATTAGCTTAATGCAAGATTTAAGAAAGTATGACTCTTTGTATCAAGTTAATTTGAAAGAAGCTTTAGAAAATGAACTAGTTGAAGAACGGTTTGTAAATGTCCCCTTTGTTTTTGAAAATGATGCAACTTGTTTTGCCTTAGGAGAATATATTCAAAGTGAAAATGTGACAAGAGGAATTTACTTAACCCTAGGAACAGGATGTGGTTCAACTTTTATCGAGGATGGAAAAGTTGTTAAAGAAGGCTATGGCTTAAATGAAATGGGAATGATTTATGACACACCTTATCTGGACGGGCAAATTGATGATTATTTATCTATAGCAGGATTAAAACAAATAGCAGTGGAACGTCATTACCCTTATATCAATGGTCTAGCTCTTTTTGAAGAAGCAGAAAAAGGGAACAAGCAAGCGCAAGATATATTGGTAACATTCGGTAAATTAATCAGTCATGCTTTAACAGAGTTTATTGACTTATTTGAACCGAATGAAGTGGTATTTGGAGGACAAGTGAGTAAGAGTTTTAAGTATTTTAAAGAAGGTCTTATTCAAAAGGGACATACGAAATACAAAGAGAGTAAAGACACATCAGAATCAACCTTTTACGGATTAGCTTATACAATAAAAAAAGAAATTGGAGCGAAATAATATGACTCAAAAAACACTTTATTTAATTCATCATTCTCATACTGATATTGGTTATACCGACCGACAAGAAAAAATTAGTCGCTATCATGTTAACTTTATTAAACAAGCTATTAAGACTTTAGATAAAATAGCTGCAGGAGAAGCGCCCCAGTGGGAAGGCTACAATTATGTTTGTGAGAACTACTGGCAAGTAGAACAATTCTTACAAAAAGCGACAGCAGAAGAAAAAGAAAAATTTGAATATTATGTAGAAAAAGGATTAATTGATATTTCCTTAACGTATTTAAACTTTACTGAATTAGTTGATGCAGATATTTTATCGAAAAAATTTGCTGATGCTAAACAATATACGAATCAATTTAGTGGTCAATTTGATTCTGCTATGACAGCTGATATTAACGGGTTTGCTTGGGGTTATGTTGATTTGATGCATCAAAACGGAATTAATAACTTTTTCTCTTGTTTACATACACATCACGGAATGTTCCCATTATTCAAAAAACAAATGCCGTTTTACTGGGAAGGGCAAACTGGAGAGAAAGTTTTAGTTTGGAATGGCGATCATTATCAAATTGGAAATGACTTTTTATTCTCACCAAATACGGACCAAAGTAAACAATACGGTATAGAAGGGTTTACAGAAAAAGATTGGGAAGCCCAATTTGAAGTGACAAAAGAAAAAGTATTTGGATTCTTCGATTTATTAGAAGAAGAAAATTATGAGTTTGATTTTTGCCCAGTGATGATTAGTGGGCTTGTTACTGATAACTCACCAACAAGTCCAAGAATGATGGAAGGGATTCATCGTTTTAATGAAAAATTTGGAGATGAGATTAAAGTTGAGTTAATCACTTTAAACGATTTCTTTAAAGAATTACGAGGAAAAGATTTAGATATTCCAACCTATAAAGGCGACTGGGCTGATTGGTGGGCTGACGGGGTTTCTTCAACACCAGCTGGAGTGAAACTTTACCGTGATGCTCAAAGAAAATACCGTTTAGTTAATAAATTAGATGAAAATGGCACTTTAGCAGATACCCAACAATTAAAAGAAGCTGAAGATCAATTAGCAATGTACGCAGAACACACATGGGGCTTCCACTCATCTGTTTCTGAACCTTGGGATTCATTTGTTAACTTACTGGATTCAAGAAAATTCTCTTATGCCGTTAATGGCAATCGTTTAGTGTCTAATCATTTAGATGATATTTTAGAAACTTACGGAGAAGAAGCTAACCAATTAGACCGTGAGAGTTACTATAAGATTATTAACCCTCATAACGAAGCTGTAAACATGTTATCAAGTGTTTATATTCAGCACTGGCAAACAGTAGATGATTCTTATTTTTACTTGTCACTAAATGATTTTGTAGAAGTGGTTGATAGCCAAACTGGTAAAGTTTTAGAGACTCAAGTATCAAATAGTTCACGTGGTAAAAAAGTGTCATTTATGATGAACTTGTCTGCTAAGGAAGAAAGAATTGTTAGATTAAGACGCAAAAAAAATGAGCCTAAGATGGATACGAAGTACTATAATCATGCTCACATTGGGACAGAAAGAGTTGCAGATATTGCGCCATATAAAGGCTTTACTCATGATATTTCAATTTACCGTTTAAAAACTGACTTTTTAGATGTCAGAATAGATCCAGCAAAAGGCGTGTCATCTATTATCGATGTAACAACTGGTGCTCAGTTAATTCATCCTGATTCTTTAAGAGCAGCCTTTTCAGGAGTTTATGAAGTTACTTCTGCAGCTAAAACCAATCCTTATTCGGTTAGAAGTTTAATGGGAAGAAATAGGAAATCACCAGCTACTAATCGTTTTGAATCTAAATTAGTAGATTTAAAATTAATCGAAGATGGTCCGTTATACGCTACTTTAGAATTATGTTATGAATTAGAAGGAACGAAGATGTATGATGTTCGTCTAATGATTTATAAAGAATTAAGTCAAATTGATGTGTCGATTAGACTACAAAAAATTGGTTCATGGGACCCTGAGAACCTTTATATTTCTTTACCATTTACCTATAACAATCCAGATGAAACAACAACTTATTTTGAAAAATCAGGAACTATTTTTAGACCAGGAATTGATCAATTACCAGGAAGCAATACGAATTTCTATTCACTAGATAACGGAGCTTTGTTTAAAAATGAAGCAAATGGTTTATTTGTGGCAATGAAAGACACGCCTTTAGTGACTTTAGGTGCTTTAGAAAGTCAATTGATAGAGTTGTGTGACGAGCGAAGCGAAGAAAAAAATAAAGAAGTTCTTTATTCTTGGGCAATGAATAACTTCTGGGAAACTAACTTTAAAGTTGATTTATCAGGCTTCTACGAATTAGATTATAGTGTCTATGTCTTTAACGAATCTAATCAAGACGTGAAAGAACTTGTTAATGAAACAAGAAATAAAATTGAAGGACTGATAGCAATTCCTTACAATCCAAGTGAAGAGGAACGTCAAAACTTTAAAGAGGATGAAAAACGATGAAAAAGAAACTACATGTTGTTTACAAAACACATTTAGATATCGGTTTTACTGATTTAGCTGAAAATGTTATTACCCAGTATTTAGAAGATTTTATTCCAAGAGCTATGGATTTAGGTGAGCAATTACCGGATAAATTTACATGGACAACAGGTTCTTGGTTAATTGATTTTTATTTGAATCACGAGTCTGTTTCTGAAGCAAATAAAAGCAGAATGAGAGCTTGTATTGAGCAAGGAACCATTCGTTGGCATGGATTACCATATACTATTCATACAGAATTAATGGATGGGGAGCTAACAAGACACGCTTTATCTGTCTCTAAAAAGTTAGATCAAGAATTTAATAAAGAAACCATTGCGTCTAAAATGACAGATATTCCGGGACACACGATCAGCTTAGTTCCATACTTACAAGAAGCAGGAATTGAGTATTTGCATATTGGAGTGAATGCTAGTTCGGCAATTCCTAAAGTACCTAAAATATTCTTGTGGAAGGCAAAAGATGGTTCAGAAGTAATCGTTCATTATGCTATGGATTATGGAGAAGTTTTTGATAATAAGGACTGGCCAGATGCTCTTTATTTTGCTCATAGTCATGACAATATGGGACCACCAGCTGATGCTGAAGAAGTGGAAGAACTGTTTGAAACCTTAGCGCTAGAATATCCAGATTATGAGATTATTCCTTCATCTTTAGATGCTTTTGCTAGAGGAATCTTACCATTTAAAGAAACTCTTCCAGTCATTGAAGAAGAAATTGCAGATACTTGGATTCATGGAATTGCAGCGGATCCTAAGAAAATATCAGAATTTAAAACGTTGTTACGACTTAGAAATAAGTGGTTAAAAGATAATCGTATTAGTCGTGATTCTAAAGAATATCGTCAGTTTTCAGATAACTTATTATTAGTGGCAGAACATACATGGGGAGCTAATGGTAATGTGTATTTACCAGAATACCGTCATTTTGCTTTAGAGGACTTTGAAACTGCTAGAAAACGTGATTTAGTAACGTTTAATCATGATCGTGGTACGATGGATTTTGCCGATTTAATGTCTTATATTAGTACAGACATTGATTGGAAAGGGATGGAAGATAAAAGAAGATACAGTGTATACGAAGCCTCTTGGCAAGAACAAAGAGAGTATGTCAATGATGCAATCGATAGTTTACCAGAAGATTTAAAACAGGAAGCTAGAGAAGCCTTAATAAAAGAGGCTATTAAAGAAATAGCGACTAATGAAACAAAAGTGATTCCAGGGAGACGATACGACTTTAAAGATATCACGTTATCTTTTAGCCAAACAGGCGGAATTGATTACTTAAGCATAGGGGATCAACAAGTCATTATTCCTGGTAGAGAGTTTGGTGGACTAAGTTACGAACGATTTGACTTTAATGATTACAGTAAGTTCTTTAGTCAATATAGTCGTTTAACAAGATGGACAACAGGTTGGGCAATGGGAGATTTTGGAAGACGTGGTATTGAAGCGTGTCCTGAGATTAGATACGAAAAAATCAAACCATTCATGGAAAATTCTCAAATCGACGTAACAGATACGCAAGTGATTTTCACACTCGATGTTACTTATCAGCCTCACGAAATTCGTCAGTGGGGTTTACCTAAGAAAAATCGTCTCGTTTATGTTCTTGATTTGATAGAAGGAAAACTTGATTTAACTTATGATTGGGAAGGGAAACAAGCCAATCGTATGCCTGAAAGCTACTGGTTAGAAACAAGTATCCAAGTGGCTAATCCAAGTCGTTGGCAGATGGAGAAATTAGATTTATTAGTGGATCCACTTGATGTGATTCAAAATGGCAATCGTAATCTCCATGCTCTAACTGAGGGTGGGATGGTTTATCGAGGATATGAAGGACAGTATCAGTTACAGTCATTTGATGCACCGTTAATGTCATTAGGAAGACGTTCTTTATTAAAATTTGATAATCAGCTACCAGATTTAGGTAAAGGATTGTTCGTCAATTTATTTAACAATGTTTGGGGAACAAACTTTGCAGCGTGGTATGAAGGGGATATGTCGTATCATGTTCGTTTCAATTGGAAAATGAATCCATTTAAAACAAATTAATAGTGTAAGAAGCCGTAAAACAATTGTTAAGGTAAGAAATTGTTTAAGGCTTCTTTTTTTATAGGTAAGTAATTTAGTTTTTCTGATTTATTTGATTAAATTTTGTGGAATTTTAGACGGTAGCTCGCTATAATAAATGCTATTAGTTAGGGGGATGTAAATGGAAAAGATGGAGAACAAAGGAAAAGGCATCATGCTTGCTATTACTGGTGCAATCTTTTGGGGTGGCTCAGGAGTGGCTGCTGAATATATCATGCAAACAAAACATATTTCAACAAGTTGGTTAGTAAGTGTCAGGATGTTATTTGCTGGCCTTATTATTTTGAGTTATTTAACCTTTAAAGATGGTAAAAAAGTCTTTGATTTACTTCAAGAAAGAAAAAATCGCTTAGGTATTTTAATTTTTAGTTTATTTGGAGTTATTTTATTACAATTTTCTTTTTTTAATGCAATTCAATATAGTAATGCAGCAACAGCTACTATCTTACAATATTTGTCACCTATTTTTATTGTGATTTATTTTATTTTTGAATCTAAAAAAATACCTAGTAAGTTGAGTGTTTTTAGTATCTTACTTTCATTAGTGGGAACAGCTTTACTTGTTACTAAAGGAGACATATCTTCTTTATCAATATCACCAAAAGGTTTATTCTGGGGATTATCAGCTGGTATTGTAGGTGCCGTTTATATTATTCAACCTAGAAAAATGATGGCTGAGTTTGGTACCATGGCAGTTACTGGTTGGGGTATGTTTTTAGGTGGGTTATTATTTCAATTGTATAATCCTATTTGGAAAAATGTTCCCGAATTAGATGGCGTAAGTTTTGCTCTCATTGGTTACATTGTTTTCTTTGGAACAGTATGTTCTTATCTATGTTTGCTTCATAGTACGAAATTTATACCAGCTCAATTTTCGAGTTTACTTACTTCATTTGAACCATTAAGTTCAGCGCTGTTTTCTAGTCTGTTCTTAGGGTCAGTTATCCTACCAATAGAAATATTAAGTATGTGTATCATTATTTTTGCGGTATTTTTATTGTCTAGAAACGACTAAAACTGAATAAAGGTAAAATTTATTTTAATTTTTTACTAAATAGGCTATAATGGAGAAGATTAAAAACTGTCAGTCATTTAATGGTAGTTTGATTATTAGGAGGTATTTTCATGTCAAAACAACAAATTGGTGTTGTCGGAATGGCCGTAATGGGTAAAAACTTAGCATTAAATATTGAAAGTCGAGGGTATTCAGTTTCTATCTTTAATAGAACTGCCTCTAAAACAGAAGAAGTAGCCAAAGAACATGCTGATAAAAAGCTAGTTCCTACTTATACAATTGAAGAATTTGTCGACTCATTAGAAAAGCCTCGTCGTATTATGTTAATGGTACAAGCAGGTAAAGCAACAGATTTAACAATCCAAAGCTTATTACCACATTTAGATAAAGGTGATATTTTAATTGATGGCGGTAACACATTCTTCCAAGATACAATTCGTCGTAATGAAGAATTAGCTAACTCAGGCATTAACTTCATTGGTACAGGTGTTTCTGGCGGAGAAGAAGGAGCGCTTAAAGGGCCTTCAATGATGCCTGGTGGTCAAGAAGAAGCTTACGAGTTAGTAAGACCTATTTTTGAGCAAATTGCAGCAAAAGCCAAAGACGGTGAACCATGTGTGACTTACATCGGACCAAATGGTGCAGGACATTACGTGAAAATGGTGCATAACGGAATTGAATACGGTGATATGCAGTTAATCGCTGAAAGTTATGATATCTTAACTCGTGTATTAGGATTATCAGTGGCAGAAGTTGCTGAAATCTTTACGGAATGGAACCAAGGAGAATTAGATAGCTACTTAATGGAAATTACTGCTGATTTATTAACAAGAAAAGATGACTTAGGAACTGGTAAACCAATTGTTGACGTTATCTTAGATGCAGCAGGAAACAAAGGAACTGGTAAATGGACAAGCCAAAATGCCTTAGATTTAGGGACACCATTACCACTTATTACAGAATCAGTATTTGCTCGTTATATCTCAGCGCTTAAAGAAGAACGTGTTGAAGCAAGTAAAATTATTCCATCACCTCAAACAGCTCCATTTACAGGAGATAAACAAGAAGTGATTGAAAAAATTCGTCAAGCGTTATACTTCAGTAAAATCATGAGTTACGCACAAGGATTTGCTCAGTACAGAATGGCAAGTGAAGAGTACGGTTGGGATCTTCAATACGGAGAAATTGCCAAAATTTTCCGTGAAGGTTGTATTATCAGAGCTCGTTTCTTACAAGAGATTACAGATGCTTATGATCGTAACCCAGAACTTAAAAATTTATTATTAGATGAGTATTTCTTAGATATTACAGCGAAATACCAACAATCAGTAAGAGATATTGTATCATTAGCAGTTCAATCAGGTGTACCATCACCAACATTCTCATCAGCAATTGCTTATTTTGACTCATATCGTACAGCTGATTTACCAGCAAATATTATTCAAGGACAACGTGATTACTTTGGTGCTCACACTTACTTACGTAAAGACCGTGAAGGAGTATTCCATTACGACTGGTACGGAGAAGAAAATAAATAAGAATTAAAGCAGGCCTTTTGGGTCTGTTTTTTTTGTTATTTCAACTGTTAGTTGATTGTATATCATTTTTTATCTTGTTAGAATGTGATAAGAGTCATTTGATTCATTTTTGAATGAAAGACAATATGTCACTTTTTTATGGAAAATGGGGTTTTATTAGTTGCAAAAGAACATCTATTCGTATAAAATTAAATTCTGACTTATTTTTAGAAAGAGGGGTAATGTATGGCATTATTAATACAAAAAGTTAAAGGACACGCATCATTAGTATTTGTCTCGTTTTTAATGACTTGTTTGATGGTTGTCTCTCAATTGTGGCAACCCAAATTACTGCAGAAAGTAATGACAGCTATTATGAATGAAGACAATCAAGAATTGAAGAACGTGGGGATTTTACTGATTGCTGTTGCTGTTGTAGGACTGATAGCAGGTATTTTAAATACAATTTTAGCAGCAAAAGTCTCACAGGAAGTGGCGTCTGAAATTCGTGCAGATGGTTTTAAAAAGATTCAAACCTTCTCTTTTGCGGACATTGAAAAATTTTCAAGCAGTAATTTAGTGGTTCGTTTGACGAATGACGTAAACCAAATTCAGATGATTGTCATGATGACACTTCAAACAATCTTAAGAATACCTATTCTATTTATTGGAAGTTTTATTTTAGCGATGCTAACACTTCCTAAATTATGGTGGGTTATTATTCTTTTAGTTGTTTTAGTTTTATTAACAGTTATGTCTTTATTTGGCCTTATGGGTAAACATTTTACTAAAATTCAAGGATATATTGAAAAAGTAAATACGATTGCCAAAGAGAACTTAACAGGTATTCGAGTAGTAAAATCTTTCGTTCAAGAAGAAAATGAAACGAAAAAATTTACTAATATTTCTGACAAATTAGCTAAGCACACTATTACAGTTGGGAATCTGTTTTCAATTATGATTCCAACATTTATGCTGATTTCTAGTTTAGCGATTGTAGCTTCTATTTACTTTGCAGCTGATTTAGCGACAACTGATTTAGAAGTTATTGGTGCGATTGTGTCATTTATGAACTACTTAATGCAAATTATGATGAGTATTATTATCGGTGGAATGATGATGATGATGGCTTCTCGTGGTATGGTTTCTCTACAAAGATTAAATGAGGTGTTAGAAACTGAGCCAACTTTAACTTATTTAGACAAAGATGTTAAACCAATCACGTCTGGTGAAGTGGTATTTGACCATGTAAGTTTTACTTATAATGGAGATGATCATCCAACTTTAAAAGATATCACTTTTAAAGCTGAAGAAGGTGAAGTAGTGGGGGTTGTTGGAGCAACTGGAGCTGGTAAGTCAACCTTAGCTCAAATGATTGCTAGAATGTATGACCCAACTGAAGGAAATATCTACGTAGGAGAGGCTAACTTAAAAGAGGTTGGCAAAGAAGATCTACGTGAGAATATTGCTTTAGTTTTACAAAAAGCCATTTTATTCTCAGGAACGATTGCGGATAACTTACGTCAAGGTGATAAAAAAGCAGATGAAGCTAAGATGGAAAAAGCTTCTCGTATTGCTCAAGCCAAAGAATTTATTGAAAAAGAAGCTGATGGCTTTATGAGTCCAGTAGAAGAGCGTGGTGCTAACTTCTCTGGTGGACAGAAACAAAGGTTGTCTATTTCTCGTGGGGTTATTGGGGATCCTAAAATCCTTGTGTTAGATGATAGTACAAGTGCTCTTGATGCTCGTTCTGAAAAATTAGTAAAAGAAGCTTTAGCTAATGAATTAACTGGAACAACAACTTTTATCATTGCTCAAAAAATATCTTCTGTGGTTCAAGCTGATACTATTTTAGTATTAGACGAGGGACATTTAGTAGCTCAAGGAACTCATAAAGAATTATTACAAACAAGTGATGTGTATCGTGAAATTTATGAAACTCAAAAAGCAAAGGAGGTTGAATAAACATGGCCAAACAAACGAAACAAAAAAATAGTGTCACAAGTTTCTTTTGGTATTATCTAAAAGGATATAAATGGCAACTATCAATTATCACGATTGCGATTGTTTTTTCAACTTACTTACAAGTAAAAGCACCTGAATATACAGGTAAAGCAATTGAAGAATTAGCTACCTATGCAGGAACTTATTTTGCTATGGGAGAAGCTGATAAGGGTCCTTTTGTCAGCATTATCAAGCTTTTAGTTGGTCTGTATTTACTGAACTTCATCGCTATGTTTATTCAAAATATTTTAATGTCATTAGTGACAGGTAAATCAACGAATCACATGCGAATTAACTTGTTTAAAAAGTTAGAACGCATGACAATCTCTTATTTTGATACCCATAAAGATGGTGAAATTTTAAGTCGCTTCACAAGTGATTTAGATAATATTTCTAATACGATGAATCAAGCGTTGATTCAAGTATTAACCAATATCTCAATGATGATTGGCGTGTTAATCATGATGTTTAGAGCAAACGTTCAAATGACATGGGCAACACTTGCAGCAGCTCCTTTTGCGATTTTAATAGCAGCTTATATTATTAAAAAAGCTGAAAAAAGTGTGGCCGTTCAACAAGAAAATGTTGGTAAATTAAATGGCTATATTAATGAAAAGATTTCTGGTCAGAAAGTTATTATCACAAATGGGTTAGAAGATGAAACCATTGAAGCGTTTGAAGTTCTTAACCAAGAAGTGAAACAAGCGACGTTTAAAGGTCAAGTGTATTCAGGCCTATTGTTCCCAACTATGCAAGGAATCTCACTACTAAATACAGCAATCGTTATTTTCTTTGGTGGTTGGTTAGTGCTTGACGGTAATATGGATAAAGCAGCAGGGTTAGGTTTAATTGTTATGTTTATCCAATATTCACAACAATTCTACATGCCTTTAACTCAGATTTCGTCACAATTTAGTATGCTTCAATTAGCCTTTACTGGGGCAAGAAGATTAAATGAAATTTTTGATGTAGATGATGAATTTGAACGTGAAAACACGATTGATATTGACGGCATTCATAAAGAAGTTGCTTTAGAGAATGTTGATTTTTCTTATGAAGAAGGCACACCAATTCTTAAAAAAGTTAACTTGAAAGCCAAAAAAGGTGAGATGGTAGCCTTAGTTGGACCAACTGGTTCAGGTAAAACAACGGTTATGAACTTATTGAATCGTTTTTACAACGTAGATGGCGGTAGTATTTCAATTGATGGCGTAGATATTCGTGATATTTCATTGCCAAGTTTACGTTCTAATATTGGGATTGTACTACAAGAATCAGTACTATTTTCAGGAACGATTAGAGAAAACATTTTATTTGGAAATGAAGAAGCAACTGAAGAAGAAATGATTTCAGCAGCAAAACAAGCTAACATTCACGAGTTTATTATGTCTCTTGAAAAAGGATATGATACTGAAATTAATGATGAAAATAGTGTCTTTAGTGTGGGACAAAAACAATTAATGAGTATCGCTAGAACGATTTTAACAGAGCCTTCATTACTGATTTTAGATGAAGCAACAAGTAATGTGGATACTGTAACAGAAAGTAGAATTCAAAAAGCAATGGAAAATATCATTGCAGGACGAACTAGTTTTGTTATTGCTCACCGCTTAAAAACAATCTTAAATGCCGATTATATTGTGGTTCTTAATCAAGGTGAAGTCATTGAAGAAGGAACTCATGAAGAATTATTAGAAGCTCGTGGCTTTTATGCAGAGCTTTATGAGAATCAATTTGTTTTTGAATAGTATGAAGAAAGAGAAGGGCTAAATGAGTCCTTCTTCTTTTTTTATTTGAAAACAGATAGGTTCACAAAGGATAACAGTAGTTATGAAGCTTGAAAACAGTAAAATTTAGCTATTTTAAGTTTTATTAAAGAGACATTATTAGAAAAAAAAGATAACACAATAGATTTTTTAGTGAAACACCGTTATAATAGTTATGATATAAGAAAAAGATTATAGGTCGCTTAGAAAGGCATGTGTTAATTATGTCAAATAAAATATTAATTGTTGAAGATGAAAAAAACTTAGCTCGCTTTGTGGAGTTAGAGTTAAAACATGAAGGTTATGAAACAGAAGTTCATTACAATGGTCGTACAGGTTTAGAAGCAGCTTTATCAGGTGAGTGGGATGCTATTCTTTTAGATTTAATGTTGCCAGAATTAAATGGATTAGAAGTTTGTCGTCGTATCCGTCAAACTAAAAACACACCTATTATTATGATGACAGCAAGAGATTCTGTTATCGACCGTGTTTCTGGTTTAGACCACGGGGCAGATGATTACATTGTTAAGCCATTTGCAATTGAAGAGTTATTAGCTAGATTACGCGCATTACTTCGCCGAATTGATATTGAAGGCGACAAAAACATTACGAAACAAACAACGATTAACTACCGTGACTTAACGATTGAAAAAGAAAATCGTATTGTTCGTCGTGGTGAAGAAATTATCGAGTTAACGAAAAGAGAATATGAATTACTTCTTATTCTAATGGAAAACATTAACGTTGTTTTATCTCGTGATGTGTTGTTAAACAAAGTTTGGGGATATGAAATCGAAGTCGAAACAAATGTTGTAGATGTTTATATTCGTTATTTAAGAAATAAAATTGATGTATCTGGTGATGACAGTTATATTCAAACTGTTCGTGGAACTGGATACGTTATGAGATCGTAAAATGAAATCTTTAAAACAAATAGAGCTGCCATCTAAGTTTTCATGGCGCTCTATTACTTTTAAATGGACAATTTTAACGGCGTTAGCCATTTCGATTTTATTTTCAATTTTTGCCTTTATCACTTACCAAACAAGTACTCAAATAATGATTGAGCAAGAAAAAGAGCAATTTAACCAAACCATGGATGAGGTTGTCAATCGATTGTCTCGTTCAGAATATCCACTTTCTTTAAATAGTACAGTCTTTTACCTAAAAGAGTCAGCAGGGGATTTTGACCGCAATCAGTACTACGACAGAGAGACATTAGAAGCTAGTTTAATGCAGTTAAACAGTTTCATATCAGAATTATCACAACCAGAATTGAATGCTAAAGTTTATGGCGTTGATCATCGTTTATTATTTGAAACGAAAAACGCTTATTTACCTTTTGATGAAGAAGATCAAAAAGTAACAAATATTCAAACTGTAGATAGAATCGCAGGGTTGATTTCACTTCAGCCTGTCTATTCGAAAGTTACAGGTGAACTTGTCGGCTATGCCCAAGGTTTTTTTGAACTGAATAGTTATTATGATGTTAGTCAAAAACTATTAGAAACATTCGTGATGCTCGCAATTGTAGGTGTTCTGTTTAGTTTAATAATCGGCTATTTTTTATCTATTTACTTTACAAGCCCATTAAGAAAAATGTCTAAGGTTTTAAATAGTATTGAGGAAGCTCACAAAACAGGAGAAAGAATGCCTGTTCCAAAAGGAAATAATGAGATTTCGGATTTAGCAAATGCTTTTAATGATATGTTAGAGCGTATGCAAAAATTTATTTTACAGCAACAACAATTTGTAGAAGATGTCTCTCATGAATTAAGAACACCTGTGGCTGTTATTGAAGGTCATATCAGCTTACTTAATCGTTGGGGGAAAGATGATCCAGAAGTCTTAGAGGAATCATTAGAAGCATCTTTACAAGAGATAACGCGTATGAAGAGTTTAGTGCAAGAGATGTTAGATTTATCTCGTGCAGAACAATCAGATTTCCATTATTTTGACAAAACAACTATGGCGAAAGAAGTTATTCATACCAATGTTGGAAACTTTAGAATGTTGTATCCAGAGTTTACTTTTAATTTGGATGATGATTTAATGAAAGATGTTGAAGTTAAAATTTACCGAAATCATTTGGAACAAATTATGATTATTCTGTTAGACAATGCTGTTAAGTATTCGACTGAACGAAAAGAGATTTTAATTTCTGCTAGTGTTTCGTACCAATCTATTGAGATTATGGTTCAAGACTTTGGAGAAGGCATTTCTAAAGATAATTTAGATAAAATTTTTGACCGTTTTTACCGAGTAGATAAAGCAAGAGCGAGAAATACAGGTGGTAATGGATTAGGTTTATCTATTGCTTGTCAATTAGTAGAAAACTATAATGGGAAAATCAGTGTTAAGAGTGTTGAAAATCAAGGCTCAGCGTTCACATTTTCATTACCATTAGTCATTTCAGAAGAAACAACTGAAGATAAAGAAGTTAAATAAACTAGCAAGAGAGGTTGATGAGAGAATCAGCCTCTTTTTCCTTATTTTTAACTAAAAAAAAATAAATGATTATGTTATACTATTGGGGTGTATAATCTTGATTACAATAAAAAGGAGGGACTATTGTGGAAATTGAAAAAACCAATCGAATGAATGCGTTGTTTGAGTTTTATTCAACCCTCTTGACTGAAAAACAAATGAATTACATTGAACTGTATTATGCTGATGACTTGTCATTAGGAGAGATTGCTGAAGAGTATGAGGTCAGTCGTCAAGCTGTTTATGACAATATTAAACGGACTGAAAAATCCTTAGAAGCCTATGAAAAAAAATTACATTTATATTCAAATTATATTGTTCGAGAAGAAATCATTAATGAAATAAAAGAATCTTTAGCGACATCTAAAAATGATACGCAAGAAGTATTAGCGTTACTAGATAAAATTCAAGAAATTGAAGAAGAGTAGGAGAGAATTAATTTGGCATTTGAAAGCTTAACAGATCGCTTACAGGTAGCGATGAGTAAATTAAAGAAAAAAGGTACGGTGAAAGAAGAAGACGTAAAAGAAATGATGCGAGAGATACGTCTAGCTTTACTTGAAGCCGATGTTAACTTGCAAGTTGTACGTGGCTTTACTAAAAAAGTTGGGGAACGTGCTGTAGGAATTGAAATTCTTGAGTCATTAAACCCAACACAACAAATCGTAAAAATTGTAGATGAAGAATTAACAAAAGTTTTAGGTTCTGAAGCCGTAGAATTAAATAAATCACCAAAAATCCCAACAATTGTGATGATGGTTGGTTTACAAGGTGCGGGTAAAACAACTTTTGTTGGTAAATTATCTAACTTTTTAAAGAAAAATGAAAATGCAAGACCTTTATTAATTGCAGGAGATGTCTATCGTCCAGCTGCCATTGATCAGTTAAAAGTGATTGGTCAACAATTAGATATTCCTGTTTTTGATATGGGAACAGACACAGATCCTGTTGAGATTGTTCGTCGTGGTTTAGAGCAAGCTAAAGAAAATAAAAATGATTATGTGTTTATTGATACGGCAGGTCGTTTACATATTGACGAGCATTTAATGGATGAGTTAAAACGTATAAAAGAATTTGCACAACCAAATGAAATTCTTTTAACTGTTGATGCGATGACTGGTCAAGATGCAGTAACTGTAGCTCAAAGCTTTAACGAACAATTAGACGTTACTGGGGTTGTTTTAACAAAACTTGACGGTGACACTCGTGGTGGGGCGGCACTTTCAATCCGTGCCATTACTGGAAAACCAATTAAATTCATTGGTACTGGTGAGAAATTAACAGATGTTGAAGTATTCCATCCAGATAGAATGTCTTCTCGTATTTTAGGTATGGGAGATATGCTGACTTTAATTGAAAAAGCACAGCGAGAATATGATGACGAAAAAGCAGAAGAATTAGCGAAGAAAATGCGTGAAAATTCTTTTGACTTTAATGATTTTATTGAGCAATTAGATCAAGTTATGGGTATGGGACCATTAGAAGACTTATTAAAAATGATTCCAGGAATGAACAATGTACCAGGAATCGATCAATTAAACATTGATCCAAAAGAAGTCGCTCGTAAAAAAGCAATTGTCTTTTCAATGACTCCCGCTGAAAGAGAAAATCCTGATTTGTTAAACCCAAGTCGTCGTAGACGTATTGCAGCAGGTTCCGGTAACTCAGTTGTAGAAGTGAATCGTATGATTAAACAATTTAACGAATCACGTAAAATGATGCAACAAATGAGTAAAGGTAACATGCCAGCTGGTATGGAAAACCTAATGGGTAACGGTGTTCAAGGTAAGTTAGGTAAAATGGCTATGAACAAGATGATGAAAAAGAATAAGAAAAAAATAGCTAAGAAAAATAAAAAGAACAAAAAGAAAAAATAATTAAATAACGAACATTTTAGAAGAGACTGGCGTTTAAGTTAGTCTCTTTTTCTTTTTTATGGGAGGATAATTATAAAAACGAGTAGAATGGCTTGTCATTTGAATGAAAAATTGTTTAGATAGAGGAATGAGGAGGTATTTTTTTTATGATAAAAGATGCAACTTATCTAGCTAATTTAATTAAGACCAAGGTGATGTCTCCCTTTGAGGCATTAGAAGAAATGGAAAAAAAAGCAAAGGCTCAAGAATCTTTAAATGCCTTTGTTGAACTTGATTTAGAAAAAGCAAAAGAAATTCTCACAAACAAATCAAAAAAAGATGAAGAATCACCTTTTTTTGGCGTTCCGTATCCTTTAAAAGATGTTGGTCAAAGTCGAGCAGGAATGGCTCAAACGTTTGGTTCAAGATTGTTTAAAGGAAACATTGCACAACAAACAACCAATTACACAAAAAAAATTGAAGCAGCTGGTTTTATACCTTTTGGAGTCACCACTTCACCAGAGTTTGCTTTTAAAAATGTAACAGACCCAGTTATTTATGGCCCAACACGTAACCCTGTTGATCCTGAAAGATTTTCAGGAGGTAGTAGTGGTGGAGCAGCTTCTGTTGTGGCAGGTGGGATATCACCTATTGCAGGAGCAAGTGATGGTGGCGGTTCTATTCGAATACCTGCTAGTTTTAGTGGTTTAATCGGATTGAAACCAAGTCGAGGTATGATTGTAACAGGTCCAGATGATTATCGCAGTTGGCAAGGGGCTTCAGTTAACTTTGCATTAACGATCTCTATTAGAGACACGCAGCGCATGCTGAATGTCTTAAAACCTGATAACCAATATTCGCCTTATAATCGTCCTAATGCTATGTTGCCTGTTGTGAATCGTCCATTAAAAGTTGCAGTGTGTTTTACTTCACCTATTGGGAATCCAGTTTCAGATGAAGCGATTGAAGCAACAATGGAAGCAGCTAAGTTTATTGAAAAATTAGGCCATCAAGTTGAAATGGTAGATTATCCTGTTAATGGGGATGAACTGATTAGGAGTTATTATCAAATGAATGGTGGCGAAACAGCAGCCATGTTTGAAGAGATGAGTTCAGCTTATGGTCGTGATATGACGTTAAATGACATGGAATTAATGACTTGGACTATTTATCAGTATGGTAAAAGGTTATCTGCAGCTGATTATTCAACTTCTTTTTCAAGTTGGGATCAAGCGGGAGTAACTATGGAGAAATTATTTGAATCATATGATTTATTTTTATCACCAACTGCAACAACTGTAGCGCCTAAAATAACTGATGACTTACAAAGTGATGATATAAGAGCTCGTATGGCTAATGCTGATGAGTTGAATAAAGCAGAACTAAGAGAGTTAGTTTATGAGATGTTTGAAAAGAGTTTACAAATAACACCTTATACTCAGCTAGCTAATTTAACTGGGCAACCTGCTATAAGTTTACCAACTTATGTGACAAAAGATGAAGGGCTGCCAATTGGTATCCAATTAATGGCAAGTAGGGGAAATGATCGTTTGTTACTAGAAGTCGGACAATGGTTTGAAGATTTAAAAAAATTAATGATACCGGCTGGTTATAAAGTATTTTAATTTAGAAAGGAAGAACATTAATGACACAAAAAGAAAAGCAAACTTTATATATCCTTTTAGCAACTTTACTTTTGGTAGTTGTTAGTGTGTCTTCTGTTACAGCTGTTCAGCTTTTAAAGAATAAACAACAAAAGCTTAGTGATGAAGCAGCTCGAATAGAAAAACAAGATAGAAATTTCAAACAAGCTGAACAACTTGTAAAAGGTTATTATTATGATGAAGCGTTAGCTTTACTGCGTGAAGATGAGTCTGAAAAAAGTTTAGCTTTACAAAAAGAAATAACTGATACGTTAAATACAAGTGTTTTATGGGATGATCCTGGTAAAATCTCTCATTTGTTTTATCACAGTCTCGTAAAGGATAGTCAAAAGGCTTTCAAAGAGTCTGCTAATCCACAAGGCTATAAAGATTACATGGTAACAATTCCTGAATTTAATGCTTCGATTGAACAACTTTATCAAAATGGTTATGTTCTGATTAACTTGGAAAAATTAATTAAAAAGACTGATAAGGGTGAGCTTGAATTTGTAGGTGTTACTTTACCGCAAGGAAAGAAACCACTAGTCTTGTCCCAGGATGATGTGAGCTACTATGAGTATATGAAGGGGGAAGGATTTCCCACTAAATTACTTTTAGATGAAAACAAGCAAGTTAAAACGCTATATCAAGATGGCGGAAAAAAAGATATTGGTGATTACGACATGGTTCCTTTGATTGATACCTTTGTGTCAAAACATCCCGATTTTTCTTATCAAGGAGCAAAAGGTATTATTGCCTTAACTGGTTACAATGGGGTTTTAGGTTACCGAACGTCAGAATCTGTTTATGGAAAAAGTGATAACACATCAAAAGAAATAGCAGAAGCTAAAAAAGTAGCAACACAAATGAAACAAGATGGGTGGACTTTTGCTTCTCATGCTTGGGGTCATATTGACATGGGGAAATCTTCTCTTGCTGATATCAAAAAAGACAATGAGTTATGGCAAAAAGAAGTTGCTCCGATTGTTGGGAAAACAACAGTCTTTATATATCCTTTTGGAGCTGATATTAGTGATTGGCAAACTTACTCAAGTGATAATGGCAAGTTCGATTATTTAAAAGAACAAGGATTTGATATCTATTGTAATGTGGATGCGACTCAAAGTTCGTGGGGTCAATTTGATAAAGAATTTTATCGTAATGCTAGAATTAATATTGATGGTATTCGCTTTGAATCAGAATTAAAAGGTGAAAATCATGTATTAGAAAGCTTTTTTGATACGAAAACTGTGTATGATAAAGAAGCAAGAAGCAATTAAAGACAAAAATATAAAAGACGATGATTTAGGGTTACTCTTAAATCATCGTCTTTTTTAATGTTTATTTCTTAACACTATCTTTATACCTATTTTGCTATACTTCATTTACTCAATTAAAGGGAGGAATTAGTGTGGTTCTAGTTGTCGGTTTTATTGCCGTAATGACACTTATTTATTTATTTTATGAATTGTTTTGGGGGGATAAAAAATGATGTCCTTTACATGGATTATGTTGTTATTTTTTAGTTTTTTATTATTAACGTCAGTTCCAATTGGGCTTTATATTAAAAAAGTGATGTCAAATGAGCCTGTTTTTTTAGATAAATTATTAGGGAAAATAGAGCAAAGTTTATACAAATTTTTCGGTAAGTCATTTGTTTCAAGAGAGATGAGTGCTAAACAATATGCTAAAAGTGTGATTGGCGTGTCTGCCATTTCGTTTATCCTTTTGTTTTTAATGTTAATTACTCAGGGCTTTTTACCTGGAAATCCTAATAATGTTTCTAATATGTCAATCCCATTAGCCTTTAATACGGCTGCGAGTTATGTTACTAACACGAACTGGCAAGCATATGCTGGAGAAACACAAACCTCTTACTTAGTTCAAATGTTAGGTTTAACCGTTCAAAATTTTGTTTCTGCTGCAGTTGGTGTTTCAGTTCTTTTTGCATTACTTAGAGGGTTTAAACGAAAAAATAGTCAAACTCTTGGTAATTTTTGGCAAGATATGACACGTATCCTTTTATATGTGTTATTGCCTTTATCGATTATTGTTACTATTTTGTTAATGTCACAAGGCGTTGTACAAAACTTTGCAGCTAACTTAACAGTTAATTCTTTAGATCAAGGTGTCGAGCAATTAATTCCGTTAGGACCTGGTGCTAGTCAAATAGCAATCAAACAATTAGGAACTAATGGGGGAGGATTCTTTGGGGTAAACTCAGCGCACCCATTTGAAAATCCGACTGTTTTTAGTAACTTAATTGAAAACTATGCGATTTTAATTGTTCCATCAGCTCTTATTATGGCTTTTGGTTTCTTCATGAAAGATTTAAAACAAGGTCGAACAGTTATGATTATTTCAGTTTTAGTCCTAGTTTTAGCAACAACTGGTATTTTCTTAAGTGAAATGGCTCCAGTTTTCTCAGATCAATTAACAGCAATGGGGAATATGGAAGGAAAAGAAACTCGTTTTGGTATTCTGTTGTCCAGTCTTTGGGCTTCAAGTACAACGGCTGTCTCTAATGGATCAATTAATGCTATGTTAGATAGCTTTACTCCATTAGGTGGTTTGATTCCTATGTTTTTAATGCAATTAGGTGAGATTATTTTTGGTGGTGCTGGAAGTGGTTTATACGGCATGATTATTTTTATTATCTTAACTGTGTTTATTGCAGGATTACTAGTAGGTAGAACTCCTGAGTATTTACGTAAGAAAATTGATCCATATGACATGAAAATGGCTTGTATCGTTATACTAACACCCTTGTTATTTGTTCTAATTGGAAGTTTCTTATTTATCTTATTTGGAGATGCAATGGGTGCTATTCATAACAGTGGGCCACATGGTTTCTCTGAAATCTTATATGCTTTCACTTCATTAGCTAATAATAATGGTAGTGCTTTTGCAGGATTAACCAGTGATACGGCCTTTTTAAATCTAATTGGCGGTAGTATCATGCTGATTACTCGTTTTATTCCAATGATGGCAGTTATTTTCTTAGCAGGTAATCTAGCTAATAAAAAACAAACGTCTATCAGTAGTGGTACTTTATCTACAACTAATGGCACGTTTATGGTGATGTTAATGATTGTTATTTTAGTCATCGGTGCTTTAAGTTTCTTCCCTAGCTTGGCATTAGGGCCAATTGCTGAATTTTTTGTAACAAAATAAGGAGTTTTGAAAATGGAAAATAAATGGAGTATTTTTAACCGAGCATTAAAAGATTCTTTTGTTAAAATGAATCCTAAAGTTCAAATTGAAAATCCTGTCATGATGATTGTGTATTTAGGAGCGATTATTACAACAGTATTAATCTTTATCCAAGAGCCAGGTAGTAGTAATCAAATGTGGTTTACGTTTAGTATTGCGATTATTTTATGGTTAACGTTACTCTTTGCCAACTTCTCAGAAGCCATTGCTGAAGGACGTGGAAAAGCTCAAGCTGATAGCTTAAAACAAGCTAGAGAAGATGTGAACGCTAAACGAATTAAAAGTTTACAACAAACAGATAAAAAAGAAGAAGTATTATCATCAGAGCTTAAAAAAGGTGATTTGATTTACGTCAAAGCAGGTGAACAAATACCAATGGACGGCGAAGTCATTGAAGGAGCCGCTTCTGTTGATGAGAGTGCTATTACAGGGGAATCAGCTCCTGTTATTCGTGAATCAGGTGGAGATAGAAGTGCTGTAACAGGTGGAACTATGCTTGTTTCAGATTATCTTATTATTGAAGTCACAGCAGAAAGTGGTAATTCCTTCTTAGATAAAATGATATCTATGGTTGAAGGAACAGATCGCAAGAAAACTCCTAATGAAATAGGCTTACAGATTTTCTTAATAACGTTAACGATTATCTTTTTAGTTGTTTCAGTTACTCTGTATACCTTCACAGATTTTTCAAGTCAATTAGTAGGTAAAGGTGGAGCTATTTCAATTGCAACACTAACGGCTCTCCTAGTGTGTTTAGCTCCAACAACCATTGGTGCTTTAGTCTCATCAATTGGAATTGCTGGTATGAGTCGTTTGAACAAAGAAAACGTGGTGGCAATGAGTGGTCGTGCGATTGAAGCGGCAGGAGATGTGGATATTCTTTTATTGGATAAAACAGGAACCATAACTCTTGGAAATCGTCGTGCTAGCGAATTTAGAGCTGTGACTGGTGTTCAAGAAGAAGAATTAGCAGATGCGGCTCAATTTTCTTCTATCTCAGACGAAACAGCAGAAGGACGTAGCATTATTGAATTAGCTAAGGAAAGATTTGGTATTAAAGAACGAACAATCGATATGAATGTGATTAACTTTATTGAATTTTCAGCTAAAACAAGAATGAGTGGTATTGATTATGAAGGTGACGAAATTAGAAAAGGTGCCGCTGATACCATGAAACAATACGTTGAATCTAATGGTGGTGTGTATCCAAAAGAATGCGATGATATTGTGTCTAGCATTGCTAAAGTAGGTGGCACACCTTTAGTGGTTGTTAAGAATAATTTAGTTTTAGGTGTAGTCTATCTTAAAGATATTGTTAAACCAGGTGTTAAAGAAAAGTTTGAAGATATGCGTAAAATGGGAATTAAAACCATTATGATTACAGGGGACAACCCAATGACTGCAGCAGCTATTGCCGCTGAAGCAGGAGTCGATGATTTCTTAGCAGAAGCAACTCCAGAAAATAAAATGGATTTAATTAAAAAATACCAAGAAAAAGGTCACTTAGTAGCGATGACTGGAGACGGAACAAATGATGCGCCAGCTTTAGCTCAAGCAGATGTGGCAGTTGCTATGAATACGGGAACGCAAGCAGCGAAAGAAGCAGGGAATATGATTGATTTAGATTCAAGTCCTACTAAATTGATTAGTATCGTTCAAATAGGTAAGCAATTACTTATGACCCGTGGTGCTTTAACTACATTTAGTATTGCTAATGATATCGCCAAATATTTTGCGATTATTCCTGTTTTATTCTTTAGTATTTACCCAGAGCTAAATGCGTTAAATATTATGAGTCTAACTAATCCGACAACCGCAATATTATCAGCAGTTTTATACAATGCGTTAATTATTATTGCTTTGATTCCTCTAGCTCTCAAAGGGGTTAAATACAAAGAAATGCCAGCTAATAAAATCTTGTCGCATAACTTATTAGTGTATGGCTTAGGTGGGATTGTGGCACCATTTATCGCGATTAAAGTGTTTGACGTGTTGCTGACACTACTATTTTTCTAAAAGGATGAGAAAAAATGAAACAAACAATCAAAATTTCTTTTAAATTTATCTTATTAATGACTCTGTTATTAGGTGTGATTTATCCTGTAACGATGACAGGTGTTGGGCAAGTTTTGTTTAAAGATAAAGTTAATGGGCAGTTAATCACACAAGATAATGAAGTGATTGGCTCTAAATTAATTGGGCAAACCTTTGAAGACGAAAGTTATCTTCATGGGCGTCCACAAGCTATTAGCCAATTATCGCCCGTTTCAAAAGAACAAGAACAATTAGTGACCGAAAGAGTAGCAGAAAGACAAAAAATCGAAGGAACACAAGAAAAAGTACCAAGTGATTTAGTATTAGCATCTGGTAGTGGAATGGATCCAGAAATATCTTTAGAAGCGGCTTTTTATCAAGTTCCTAGAATTGCAGAAAAACGCCATGTGACAGAAAAAATCGTTAATGATATAATTAATGAACAAACTGTTGGTCAAGACAATTTTTTAATGTCAAACAAGCGCGTTAACGTGTTAGAAGTTAACCTGGCTCTTGATAAATTAAATGAGTAGTAGGTGAAAAGAGTTGGAAACGAAAAAATTAACCCCAGAAGATTGGTTAAAACAAGTTAGAACAACTAATAAATATCCTGGCAAGTTAAAAGTGTTTTTTGGGTATGCTGCAGGCGTTGGAAAAACTTATGCCATGCTAGAAGAAGCACATGAGCAAGTAAAATTAGGTAGAAACGTTTTAGTTGGCTATGTTGAACCTCATACGCGTCCAGAAACAATGGAGCTGTTGGAAGGGTTAAAACAATTACCAACTAAAGTCTATGAACATAAAGGAATTAAACTAAATGATTTTGATTTGGATGGGGCGCTTTCGCTCCATCCTGATTTGGTTTTAGTCGATGAATTAGCCCATACGAACCCTAAAGAAGCTAGAAATACGAAACGTTATCAAGATATTGAAGAACTTTTAACAGCAGGAATTGATGTGTATACAACTGTTAACGTGCAACACATTGAAAGCTTAAATGATGTAGTTGAAGAGATGACAGGAATCGAAGTGAAAGAAACGGTGCCTGATATATTTTTTGAAGAGAGCTCCTTAAAAGTTATTGATATTGAAACAACAGAGTTACTTGAGCGCCTTCGTTTAGGAAAAATTTATCAAGAAAGAGCTACAAGTCGAGCGCTGGAGAATTTTTTTGTCCCCGAAAAGCTAAACTTATTAAGAGGACTAGCAATTCAAAAAGCAGCGGACCATATTATTATTAACGAAAATAAAGAAGTATCAAAGCTGCCAACAATGGATGTGAATTTTTTATCCTTAATAAATGATAATGAAGTGGCTTTAACGAAACGAACCCTTAGATGGACAGCTAGATTATCTCAGATACTACGGGCTAAGTGGTTTGCTTTGCGGATTGTTACAGAAGATGTAGAGGAAGAGAATCAAGAATTAATTAAACTAGCTGAAAAACTAGGAGCAGAAGTTGTCACTATTGAAAGTTATGATGTGATTGAGACAATTACATCATTTGTTAAGCTCCAAGGGATTACAGACTTAGTAATTGGTAAAAATGTGACACTTCCTTGGTGGAAAAAAATCTTCCGACAACCAATTGAAGACAGATTATTTGAAGAATTAAAACAAACAGAAATTCATTTGCTGCCTTATGACAAAAAAGAAATCAAAAAGAAAAGAAGCCTTTGGAAATCAGTTGAACATTTCTTTAGTGGAGCAGGATTTAAAGATTTTGGTGTGACACTCTTATTGTTATGTTTTACCACTTTTGTTTCTTCTGCCTTAATTGGTAGTGGTTTTGGCGACCAAAATATTATTATTTTATATCTATTAACCATTATACTAGTGGCAAGATTTACGACAGGTTATTTTTGGAGTAGTTTGTCTTCCTTTTTAAGTGTTATTTTCTTTAATTGGTTTTTTGTGGAACCGTTGTATTCCTTAACAATGTATAAAGAAGGCTACCCATTTACTCTTTTAGTGATGTTTGCAGTCGGTTTAATTGTAAGTAACTTAATGGTTCGGATGAAAGCTTCTTCTTTATCAGCAACTAAAAAAGAGCATCAAATTCAAATTTTATACGATTTAAATAGACGTTACTTACAAACTGGCCAACTTTATGATGTCTTACAAATTACAGCTAGTTATCTATCTAATAGTTTAAATAGAGATGTTTACATCTACGAAGCGTCTTCTGATAGAATTGCTAAAAGCTTAGCTGAATCTAGTGAGGGAACTTCCTTGTTAAGTAACCGTGAGGAACAAGCAATTGCACAGTGGACGGCTCTTAATCAAAAGGAAGCAGGAAGTGGAACAGACACCTTAATTGGAGCTAATGGACGATATTTCCCAGTATTTCTTCAAGGAGAGACTGTAGCTATTATTGGTGTTTCAGCGGTTGAAAACCATGAGAAAAAGGCGTTGTCTGAAGAAAATTTGGCATTTGTCCGATTAGTGACGGTTCAAATGGCAATAGCGATTGAACAAAAATTATTACAAGAAGAAAAAGAGAGTATTCTAGTAGATAATGAAAAAGAGCGAACAAAAGGGAACTTGTTACGAGCGATTTCTCACGATTTAAGAACACCATTAACCAGTATTTCGGGTTCAGTTGAAATGGTTTTATCAGATGAAGAGGAACAAGAGTTATCTAAAAAACAACGAACTGGCTTTTTAGTAGGTATCAAAAAAGATGCGGAGTGGTTACTTCGTATGGTTGAAAATTTATTGTCAATTACACGAATTGATACTCAAAAGATGGAAGTAAAGAAATCAGATGAAGTGTTAGACGATATTTTATCTGCCGCCATTCAACGTGTTAAAAAGTATTATCCAGATACTAAGTTAGAGGTTCATTTACCAGAAGAACTAGTTTTAGTCTCAGTGGACGCTATTTTAATGGAACAAGTCATTTTTAACTTGCTTGAAAATAGTATTCGTTATGGCGATAAAGAAGCACCCATTCAATTATTAGTAGAACAACATAATCAAGTCACTCGCATTCATGTGATGAATCAAGGACAACCAGAAGATGTGAAGCGACTAAATGACCTACTAGATAACAAAGAAACAGAAGAAGTAGTGGATTCGAAAAAAGGATTAGGAATTGGTTTATCCATTGTTAAAACCATTATTCGTGCTCATAACGGGGTTATTTATGTATCCGATCATGGTGATGAATTAATTGATGTGATTATTGAGTTAAGGAGGGGATAGGTAAGATGTTAATTTTATTAGTAGAAGATGATGAAAGAATACTTGCTTTTTTAGAGCCATTACTAAAAAAAGAAGGCTATGATTTGCTTCATGCTGGAACAATAGAACAGGCTGATATCTATTTAAGAACCTATCCCATTGACTTGATATTATTGGACTTAGGTTTACCAGATAAAGACGGCTTAGAGTTTTTAGCTGATTTTAGAAGTGAAAGTGATACACCTTTAATTGTCATTTCAGCTCGCTCAGATGAAGAAACTAAAGTTAGAGCCTTGGATTTAAATGCTGATGATTATTTAACCAAACCTTTTGGTAGTCAAGAATTACTAGCAAGAATTAGAACAACGACTAGACATTATCGAAAAGCAACCAAACAGACAGAAGAAAATATGTTGAGAAACGGTGATTTAGTTCTCGATACTGAAAAACATCAAGTTATATTAGAAAATGAACAGATTCATTTAACCAAAAATGAGTACCTTTTATTAAAAGTTTTAATGGAGAATAAAGGGAAAGTTTTAACCCATGATTTTTTATCAAAAGCCGTTTGGGGAATGGGTAGTATGAATCCTTTAACGTTAAGGGTTAACCTATCTAATGTACGGAAAAAAATAGAGAAAAACCCATTAGAAGCTACCTATATTCAAACTGAAATAGGGGTTGGTTATCGAATGGTAGATTTAGACTAAAATAAGGACGTTAAGTGCTTATTTTTTTTATTCTTCTTTAAAGAATTATTAATATTTGATAAGATAAAAAGGAGATTGTTCAAAGAATTGGGGGAAGTTTAATGAAAGAGGAGTTACGAAGAGCCATAAAAAGACCTATTAATATCCTTTTTATGTTGCTAGGAGTAATAACTATGTCTGCCTTATTTTTTTATGTACACACAGATAAGTACCAAACATTTGAAATAAAAAATAAAAGTGAAGCCATGCAAATTAACGCAAGTTTATTACCTTTTCAAATTGTTAATAGTGATGAAGGAGGAGCCGTTTATCAAAATTTGTTAATGCAAAAGTCAGTTTTGGCTAAACAATTAAATAGTGTGCTATTTGATCAGCCTAAAAAATACATTGAAACCAGTCAAGAATTAACTCAATTAAGACTTGAACTAAGGGATGAAGACGAATTTAACGAATCCATTAGTATGTTACAGCCGGAGATAACAACAACGCTTAAAGAAAATGCTTATTATAGTTATCTGATAAAAAATCAAGAAGAGGTTGTATTAAAGCCTGAAAGTTTTAGTAGTTTAACCTTACTGTTTTTAATGATACTTGGTATTTGCTGGTTCCCAATTTGTGCGTTTTTAACGGCTAATGTATTGGAAGATGAATATGAACATAGCTCTTTAGTAAAAGGACAACCTAGACCTTTTATGAAACGCATGCTTACTAAAATCAGTGTCTTGTATTCATTTTTTGTGATTAGTTTTACAGGAGCGTTAGTTACAGCTCTTCTATGGACACAAACTTTAGGTAACCCATTATTTGATGTAAATAAAGTAAATGCAGTTCAGTTAATTGATTTTGTGATACTACAAAACTGGCAAATTATTGGTTTGTATTTCATTTATTTATCACTGCTATTTGTATTTGTTTTTATGTTATCTGTTTTTCTAAATGTCTTAGTGAAGAATTTTTATTTAACACTCATTATCGAATTGATATTTTACGGTATAACGATCTTAATGCCAGCATTTATTAGCCAATCACCCTGGTATATAGGTTCTTTTATTATTCCAAGTTACTTATTTAATGGTGACTATTTATCCGGACAAACAACAACGCTTTTAAATCCTATCGTTGGTATGATTTATTTGATTATCGCTAGTGGGATACTAGGGTTCTTTACTTCAATTTTAAGTAAACGTGGTTTGAAAGGAGTGAGAAGCTAATGTGGTCTTATTTTAAATGGGAATTGCGTGCGTTTTTTACGAATCGTAAAAACATGGCTATCTACTTACTAGTTTTATTTTTCTCTCTTTTTTATTGGTTACAAATTGAAGCTAATTTTTCGATTATCGAAACTGTATCAAAAGATAAACTAGAGGCTAGTGTTGCTACAAAAGATGATTTTTTAGCGAATGTGAACTTAAAAGGAGAAACGCATCCTTCAACCTTAGAGGCTGTTGCTTTATTCGAGCCTTTAGTAAAAATTGAAAAAGCTCAATTAAAAGCGTTAGAAGATAAAGATTACCGAGAGTTAGCCAAAGTGAGAAGTGAATGGTATTGGTACGGTGCCGATAACAACCCTTTATATTACAAAGGAGGCAACATTTACGCTCAGGAAGAAGCAAATTACGCTCAAACAGCGACTCACTTTAAGTTGTTAGGTTATGCAGAAGGAAAAGAAGACGTGACGTTAAAGGTGATGAATGAACAAACTGCTTCTCATGCGTTAGTTAGAGCGTTAAATCACTTGTTACCAATGATTTTTATTTTGTTAGGACTTGTTTTTTCAATGGATTTAATTGCTAAAGACCGACAACATAAAAGTTTGATCAAAGGACTTCCTTTAAGTGATGGTAAAAAAATCACTGTGAAGTTTGCTACAGCCTTTATTGGTGTGCTTATTAGTGTGATTCCTTTAAGTGTTGGATTTATTGGTATTGGGTTGCAAAATGGATTTGGCTATCTGAATTTACCGATTCCCGTGAGTTTCTATAAGGATGGGATGCCGCTGCTTTCAGATTTAATGTTTGAGAATATCACTTTTGGTAACTATCTTCTACAATGTGTGACGTTAATAAGTTTATTAGTTGCATTAGTGATTGTTATTAATTTAATACTTGGTATGTGGATAAAAAATGCTTATTTCTTATTAATCATCACGTTAAGCTTACCTTTTATTGAACTATTATATAATCGTTTTGGGTACGGTGATATTCATACTATTACTTATTTACCAACAAGTTATGTGTGTGTCGGAGATGTGTTAACTGGTCACAGAAGTTTCTTCTGGGCTGATGTTAATTTAAACTTTCAATCAGGTGTTTTAACTGTGGGAGTTTGTTTATTGGTGATGCTTGTTATTTTGGGCTTACATAGTCGATTTAAAAAGTTACTGTAGAAAAGGGGAAGTTCTATGATTGAATTAAAAAATATAAATGTCAATTTTGGCGAGCATCATGTTTTAAAAAACTTAAGTATGACGTTTGAATCTGGTGAAGTAATTGGGCTAGTAGCTCCAAATGGAACTGGTAAGAGTACCTTATTAAATGTGATGATGAATTATTTAAAACCGAACTCGGGTGAAGTGGTTATTGATCATACTAAAAGATATAAAGGGCCTAAAGAAAATAGTATTATTTATCAAAATATTTCGATGATGCCTGACCAAAATGATTTATATCCTCATTTATCAGGGTATGATCATTTGAAGATGTTTCAAGATATGTATAAACGAAAAGATTTATCTATTGATGCAGTCGTTAAGCAATTAGAAATGGGGCATTATGTAAAGAAAAAAGTGTCGAACTATTCTTTAGGGATGAAACAACGTTTATGTTTTGCGATGCAAATGGTAAGTGATACACGTATCATGTTAATGGATGAAGTAATGAACGGACTAGATCCTAATAATGTGGAATTAATTTCGAAAGTGATTACTAAAAAAAGAGACGAAGGAAAAATAATCGTCATTGCCTCACATTTACTTGAAAATTTAGAAAAATATTCAAATCGGATTTTCTTTTTATTTGGTGGAGAGCTTGAATTATTTTTAGATAAAAATGAAGGTTACGCAGATGAATCAACCTATGTGAGATTGACAGGGATTACAGTAGAGGAAGCTCAATCCGTATTCCCTAATCACTATATTGTTTCTTTAAATGATCAAGGATTAGTTGTTCGAGTAGCTGAAAAAGAACATTTAATAGAAGTACTAAATCAGTTAGTAGAGGCTGATATACTTGAGTTTTCAGTAGGCCATTTAAGTTTATCAGATAGTTATCAATTAAAATTTTAAGCTGTAAAGAAAAAACACTTTACAACCTTTAAAAAAACTGTTATGATATCTCTTGTGATTAAGAAATATATCTGGAGGTGCCAATAAATGGCAGTTAAAATTCGTTTAAAACGCATGGGTTCTAAAAAGAAACCTTTTTACAGAATGGTAGTAGCAGATTCTCGTTCACCACGTGATGGACGTTATATCGAAGTTGTGGGAACATACAACCCATTAACTAACCCTGCTCAAGTTACAGTAAAAGAAGAAGAAATCTTAGGATGGTTATCTAAAGGTGCACAACCTTCTGATACAGTTCGTAACCTTTTATCTCGTGAAGGAATTATGCAAAAACATCACGAAGCTAAATACACTAAAAAGTAAGGTGGGACATTGAATGACTGATGTTAAAGATTTGGTTTTAACCATTGTCCGTCCGTTAGTTAGTCAACCTGAAAATGTCCATTTAGAGGTTGCTGAAGGCGATCAATATATGGAATACAACTTAACAGTTGCCCCGGAAGATATTGGACGTATTATTGGTAAACAAGGTAGAGTAGCAAAATCTATTCGCACTATTGTTTATAGTGTACGAACTAATGAGCCTAAAAAGGTTCGCTTAAACATATTAGATGGGAATCAAAACACATAGTCTTAGGGCTATGTGTTTTTTTATTAAATTACTTTAGTTTTCATTTACGTATTACTTAAATTCGTTTAGAATTGAATTATAATAAAAAGAAATTAGGTGAATGTTATGAAGAAAAGGTTATTGATTACTGGCGTTGTGTTATTTAGTCTAGCTTTAACAGCTTGTGGAAACAAAGATAAAGATAACACAAAGGATTCAACGATAGAATCATCTAAAACAGTTGAAACAGAAGCTTCGATAACATCTAGTGAAACGCAAGGAGAAACAGCAACATTTAAAGGAACTATTTCAGAGCTTCCAATTTTAGATGAAAAAGTTGTTCCTCTAATGTTTGATAAAGTTGAAGCTGTTGAAGATCCAGACAAGTTAATTGATATGTTTAATGCAAGTGGTGTTATGTTAATGGTTGATTTAGAGTCTTTAGATGGCTTTAAACCAGAAGATTTAGAAGTTGGAGATGAAATTGAATTTACAATTGATACTCCAGCAGCTATGACCCATTCAATTCCGCCACAAATTTCAGGAAGTGCTATTAAAAGTATTAAACCTTTAAATTAAAACGACTTTTTTAAGTCGTTTTTTTATATTTATTTTTAAGCTTGATTATCCGAATGATTTATTATAGAATGATTAAAATGTTCGGAAATATAAAAATGAAAAGGAGTTGTACAATGGGGAATTATTTAGTATTACAGACAGATTTTGGCTTAGTTGATGGGGCTGTTAGTGCCATGTATGGGGTAGCTTATACAGTTAATCCTGATATCACAATTGAAAATTTAACACATGATATTCCGCCTTATGATATTTGGGTTGCTTCTTATCGTTTGTATCAAACCGTTAAATATTGGCCTGTTGGCACGGTTTTTGTATCAGTAGTCGATCCTGGAGTAGGTAGTGAAAGAAAAAGTGTTGTCGCTAAGACAAAATCCGGACATTACATCATTACACCAGACAATGGTTCTCTAACGCATATTGCTCATTACGATGGATTAGAGGAAGTGAGATTGATTGATGAAGTTAAATCACGTTTACCTCACTCAGAAGAAAGTCATACCTTTCATGGACGTGATATCTATGCCTATAATGGAGCACGTTTAGCTTCTAAAGAAATTACATTTGAAGAGTTAGGCCATGTAATAGATGCTTCTAGTATTGAAGCCTTAGAGATAACTGATTCCACATTAGAAGGAAGTATCATGAAAGGGAGTATAGATGTTCTCGATGTTCGTTTTGGTTCATTATGGACAAGTATTCCGTCAACATTTATGAAAGAGCTTGATGTGAGTCATGGTAATCATTTACAAGTAACTATTTTTCATCAAAATAAAAAAGTGTATCAAAATATTATGAAGTTTGCAAAGTCCTTTGCAGATGTTAATATAGGAGAGCCGCTTGTTTATGTCAATTCTTTAGTCAATCTTGGTGTAGCCGTTAACCAAGATTCCTTTTCAGATTTATATAATATTGGAACAGGTGACGATTGGAAAATTGAAATAAGAAAAGCACCAAGAATTATATTTGATTAAGGGGAGAGTAAAATGAAAAAGGATTTATCAATTAAAGACATTGTTGCTATAGGTATTGGGGCAGCAGTTTTTGTTATATTATTTAGATTTATTGCTATACCATCAGGATTTCCTAATACTGAAATTCAAGTAGCTTATGGCTTTTTAGCTTTAATGGGAGCTTTATTTGGACCGATACCAGCTGCTTTAATTGGGTTTATCGGACACACGATAAAAGATTTCACTATGTATGGAATGGCTTGGTGGACATGGATTGTTTGTTCAGGTTTAATTGGTTTAGCTTTCGGGTTTGTTGGGAAGAAATTTAAACTAGAAGAAGGCATTTTCACTAAAAAAGACATTATTTATTTTAATATTTTCCAAGTGATTGCAAATGGTGTCATTTGGGGATTGGTTGCACCGACATTAGATGTTATAATTTACGCAGAGCCTGCGAATAAAGTGTATATTCAAGGTGTTATTAGTATAATCAACAACAGTGTTGCAACTGGAGTTGTAGGAACATTGTTAATGATTGCTTATGCTGCTTCAAGAACGAAAAAAGGCAGTTTATCAAAAGATTAAATACATGAAAACCGGATAATTTTATTCGGTTTTCTTTCGATTAAAGGAGTCAAATTATGGCAGAAGATATTATTTCATTTAAAGATGCCTCGTTTCAATATGATAGTCAATCTAGCCCAACGTTAAAAGATATTAACGTTACTATCAAAAAAGGTGAAAAAGTTTTAGTAGCCGGATCAAGTGGCAGTGGTAAATCAACTTTTGGGAATTGTTTAAATGGGTTAATTCCATCTATTTATAAGGGGAAGTTGTCAGGTGAGGTGTTAGTTAACGGACAATCAATTTCTAAGACAAGCTTATTTGACATGTCATTTCACGTTAGTACTGTATTACAGGATACAGATGGTCAATTCATTGGTTTAACGGTTGGAGAAGATATTGCTTTTTCTTTAGAAAATGATCAAGTAGCAACTAAAGAGATGCATGAAAAAGTCAATCATTGGCTACAGGAAGTTGATTTAGTTGGTTTTGAATCCCATAAACCTCAAGATTTATCAGGAGGGCAAAAACAACGGGTTTCAATGGCAGGTGTGTTAGTAGATGAATCACCTATTTTATTATTTGATGAACCTTTAGCAAATCTTGATCCTCATGCTGGACTTGAAGCGATGAAGTTAATCGACGCGATTCATCAAAAAACAAATTGTACGATTATTATCATTGAACATCGCTTAGAGGATGTCTTATGTATTGATATTGATCGTATCTTGTTATTTGAAGAAGGAGAAATTGTTGCTGACCAAACACCAGACGCTTTGTTAAGAACTGATTTACTTCAAACGTATGGCATAAGAGAACCTCTTTACTTAACAAGTATGAAATATGCGAATGTGCCTTTAGATGAAGTGGAACGTTTAGATAGTATCTCACAAATTGATGTAACCACAGTAAAACCATTTGTTGAAGAGTGGGTAACGGCTCATCAAGAGACTGAGTTAGTTGAAAAGAAAGAAGCTTTATTATCTATTGAAAATATTAATTTTAGCTATGGTCAATCTTCTAAAAAAGTATTGGATCATGTTAGTTTGACTATTTTTAAAGGTGAAATGATTAGTTTAGTTGGGAAAAACGGTGCAGGTAAATCAACATTAGCTAAAGCTATTTGTGGATTTGTTAAAGCTGAAGGCACTATGAAATGGAAAGAAAAAGATTTTTCTGATTTTTCGATAAAAGAACGGGCAGATAAAATTGGCTACGTGATGCAAAACCCGAATCAAATGATTTCAAAAAAAATGATTAGAGAAGAAGTCGCGTTAGGTCTTGAATTGAGAGGTTATGATGCAGAAACGATTACTCAAAAAACAGATGATGTGTTAAAAGTATGTGGTCTATATCCATTTAGAAATTGGCCAATTTCTGCTCTAAGTTATGGTCAGAAAAAACGAGTAACCATTGCGGCAATTCTTGTTCTTGAACCAGAAGTTATTATCTTGGATGAACCAACTGCTGGACAAGATTATAAACACTATACAGAAATCATGAACTTTTTAGAAACAATTAATCAAACCGGTGTCACAGTTATTATGATTACTCATGATATGCATCTGATGTTAGAGTATACAGATCGTTGTTTAGTTTTAGGTGAGGGTAAATTAAAAGCTGATACAACACCATCTGCTTTATTAACGAATGAAGAATTAGTACAAGAGTCATCACTAAAAGAAACGAGTCTTTTTACTTTTGGTAAACACTTAAATTTAGCTGAACCAAAGGCTTTTGTTAGAAAATTTACAGCATTTGAAAAGGAGGTTAGAGTCCAGTGAGTCAACATCAAATGATTGGGTATATCCCTGGTGAAACATTTATTCATCGTTTAAGTGGGACAACAAAACTATTAACTCTAATCTTGGTTTCAGTTGCTTGTATGACAACTTATGATACACGATTTTTAATTGGGACAAGTTTGTTTTCTATTATTCTCTTTAAGGTATCAGGCATTAAATGGTCGGATATCTCTTTTATCGTTAAATTTATATCTGTTTTTTCGGTATTGAATTTAGTAGCAGTCTACTTATTCTCTCCTCAATATGGCACAGTTATTTACGGAAGTGAACATATTATATGGGAAGGATTCGGTCGTTTTAACTTAACTCAGGAACAACTGTTTTATGAGTTTAATCTACTATTAAAATATATTAGTTCGATTCCTTTCGTCCTATTGTTTTTATTAACGACTAATCCAAGTGAGTTTGCTTCAAGTTTGAATAAAATAGGAGTGAGCTATAAAGTATCTTATTCAGTGGCTTTAGCCATTCGTTATATCCCAGATATTCAAGTAGCTTATTACGATATTTCAGCTTCTCAACAAGCACGAGGTTTTGAAATGAGTAAAAAAGCATCACTTCCTAAGCGAGTAAAAGGGGCGATGCAAATTGTTTTCCCTTTGATTTTATCAAGTTTAGAGAGAATTGAAGTAATTAGTACAGCGATGGAATTAAGACGATTTGGCAAAAATAAAAAAAGAACGTGGTATTCAAGTAAACCATTTACAGCCAGTGATTTTTTAGTCATTCTGTTGTCGATTGTTATTGTCATCGTAAGTTTTGCTTTAATTTATTTGAACGGAAGTCGCTTCTATAATCCTTTTCTTTAATGGGATTTTAAATGACAGTTAAAAGGTTCAGTGATACAATGATTAAGATATTTTAGATGAAAAGAGGAATAGACAAGTGACAGATTTTTTAAATGTAGGAAAAATTGTTAATACACAGGGGATTCGTGGTGAGGTACGTGTCATTTCAAAAACGGACTTCTCTGAAGAACGTTACAAAGTAGGAAATGAATTATTTTTATTCCAAGAAAATAAACAACCCTTATCATTAATTATTAAAAGTCATCGTAAACATAAAAACTTTGATATTGTAAGCTTTGAAAATCATCCTAATATCAATGATGTTGAAAAGTACCGTGATGGTATCTTGAAAATCTCAAAAGATGTTATTGGTGAGTTAGAAGAAAATGCTTTTTATTACCATGAAATCGTGGGATTAGAAGTATATGACGAAGAGGGAGAGTTATTAGGAACTATTAAAGAAATTCTATCTCCTGGCGCAAATGACGTTTGGGTAATTGGCCAAAATAAAAAAGGAGCTAAAGATATTTTAATTCCTTATATTGAATCAGTAGTTAAATCAGTTGATGTAGCAGGTAATCGAGTAGATGTTGAAATTCCTGAAGGGTTGTTAGACTAATGAGAATTGATGTATTAACACTTTTCCCAAGAATGTTTGAAGGTCCTTTAACTGAGTCGATTTTAGGTAAGGCAATTGATAAAGGGTTATTAGAAGTTAAAGTAAGTAATTTTAGAGACTTTTCAACTAATAAGCATAAACAAGTTGATGATTATCCTTACGGTGGTGGAGCGGGAATGCTTTTAAAAGTGCAACCGATTCATGACGGTTTAAAAGCGATTCAAGAAGAAGTATCTCATAGTAAACAACGAGTTATTTTATTAGACCCAGCTGGTAAACCTTTTAATCAAACAATGGCAGAAGAGTTTTCTAAAGAAGAACATTTAGTCTTTATTTGTGGTCATTATGAAGGGTACGACGAGCGTATTCGTAGTCTTGTAACCGATGAAGTCTCATTAGGTGATTACGTACTAACAGGTGGCGAATTAGGCGCTATGACGATGATTGATGCAACTGTTAGATTATTACCAGAAGTTTTAGGAAATGACGAATCAGCTATTGGTGACTCACATTCAACAGGGCTTTTAGAACATCCTCAATACACACGTCCTGCTAATTATGAAGGCATGGAAGTACCACATGTTTTAACCAATGGTAACCACAAGTTAATTGAAGAATGGCAATTAAAAGAGTCTTTAAGAAGAACGTTGATCAGACGACCTGATATGTTAGAAAAGCTTGATATGACAGACGAGATGATCGCTTTATTAGATGAAGTGAAAAAAGAAGAAGGATTGTAAAGAAAAAGAACTTTACACCTGATTTGTTATATGTTACTATAATTCAGTGAGTGAGAAATCACTTAACTATTACGATACTCCGCTATGAAGAATCATATGAGTGTTTTGGAAATAAGGAGAATATTAATGAATCCATTAATCGAATCAATCACAAACGAACAATTACGTTCTGACATCCCAGCTTTCAGACCTGGTGACACAGTACGTGTTCACGCTAAAGTTGTAGAGGGTACTCGTGAACGTATCCAGTTATTTGAAGGTGTTGTAATCAAACGCCGTGGAGCTGGAATCAGCGAAACTTATACAGTACGTAAAATCTCTGGTGGAGTTGGAGTAGAAAGAACTTTCCCAATCCATACACCACGTGTTGCTCAAATCGAAGTATTACGCTTTGGTAAAGTACGTCGTGCTAAACTTTACTACTTACGCGCATTACAAGGTAAAAAAGCAAGAATTAAAGAAATCCGTCGTTAATAATTCGTTATTAATAGGTGAAGCCCCCTTGAGAAATCAAGGGGGCTTTTTTGTGCATTATCAAATTGATTAGATGGGAATACTCTAATATAATAGATTTAGAAATACTAACGATAACAGGTGAAAATAATGAAAATTAATAGTAAGGATAGTCAATTACAAATTTTTGTAAGTTCAAGGTGTAGTAATTTAGATTCAAATTTAGATGAAATTAATCAATATAATATTATTAGAAGAGCAATTAAATCGATCTTAGAAAATACTGGATTGTTTAATGTATATATATTTGAAGAGGCAATGGCATCTTCATCTACCTCTTCAGATAGCTATCTAAATAAAATTGATAGAAGTGATATAATTTTATTCTTAATAGATAGTAGAGATGGTATGGTAACAGATGCTGTAATGAAAGAGCATAATAGAGCAAAAGAAACCAAAAAACCACGACTGTATATTATATATGAAAATGGTAAAGTAACAAGCATTCAAAAAGAGTTGCAAGGACCAGATGGTGTACGATATAAATCTACAGATAAATTATCAGAAATTGTAGATTTAGCTGTTGAATCTGTGATATGCGAAGTTTTAGAGAATTACGCGATGACCAACAATAGAGTTGTAATGGAAAAGATGGCAGCTAGTACAGAAGAAAATTTAAATAAACTAGAAAAATTAGTGAATGACAACTTGTTTTTAGATAAAAATAGTTATGGCAAAGTTGAACGAATTTTTAGTGAACTTTCTAAAAATAGAAAATCAAGTATTACAGATGAAGATAACACACAATGGAATCAGTATGATTTACTTTACACAGATTATTTTTTATATAAAAATAATAAAAAAAGAGTATTGGATTTAAATTGGAAGCAGTTGGTTAGAGGAGACTTGTTCGAGGAACAGTTTCGACCTTATTTAGAAAAAAGGTCAAAAGCTTTTTGCGCATATCATGAGGGAGAATATGAAAGCGCATATGAGATTCTGCTGAATTTACACGAAGACTTGAAAGAAACCTCTATACCTTCATGGTATAAAAAAGATATATTGATTGATTTGCGTCATTTAGAGAGTAAGAATAATATGCCATTAAATATCTTTTATCAACTTGAAGGGGTTCAGAAGATGATAACGGATAACAAGTATCCTTTATATTATCCAATGGTTGATAGATACAGAGAAAATTCATTTCAAACAATTCTAAAGGAAAAAAATAAGGATAAATTGAAATCAGAATTTAGTGTTACTTACGGAAATTCATTAGAATATGTTTTAACAAATTTTATTTCTAAACAATTTATTACAGCTATGAGTTATTGCTCAATTGTTCATGTTGAAATGGTGTTTAATGACCTATCTGAAATATTTTTACATTACTATTTTCAAACAGGATACTATTACTATGGGGAATTAGCCTTAGATTTTTCGATTATATCTGGAAAATTGGATGTTTTTTCAAAAATAATTACTGAGCAAAGTAACTTGTTGAAATCTTGTAGTTTTGAAAAAATTTATAGTTATTTTGATTTATTGCAAGAAAATCACAAAGATTGGAGAGAGTTGTTAAGAGCAAGGTTATTTAGTGATTTGGGTAAGTTTATGGACGATCAAAGATTTGAAGAGTTATTTGAAGAAAATATCGATTTATTGATTCGAGAGTTATCAACTGAAAAAACTCAAACGTTCAAAGTTGAAAGTATTTTAAAAGGAATAAAAAATAATGTAAGCAGATATAAAAATGGCGAAAAAATTACTATAGCATTTGATTGTGCTTTAGAGAAAAAATCAACAAGATTTTATGAATCCTTTATAGAAATTTATCAAAAAATACTTTTTGTGAACAGCAATTATTTTGATTTAGATTTTATTCATTCATTTTTAGAAAAAATTAAACAATCTTTTGAAAATGGTTATGGGAGTAACAAAGAATTTATCAATAATTTTTTATTAGATTTTTCTTTAAAAGTAGAAGGTTCTGCTGAAATTATTGAGAAATTTCTAATTGAATATTCTAAAGAATTTTATGAAATAAACTTTTTGCGTTCTCACGATTTAGTTCAAAAGAAAAATAATTTGATTTGGATAACTGAAAGTATAAAAAAAATAAACAGGAGTATTGATAACCAGCAAAGTAGCCCTGGAGTATTCGGTTATGGGGGGAATCTTTTTGAAGATTTGATTACAACTGTAATTGATGTTAATGAATCATTAGGTATAAAAGATCTTGAAATGGTTATAAATTGTATTGAAGAATTATTGAAAGCCTCTTCAATACAAATAAATTCAAAAGATGAGGCTTTAGATTCGTTATTCTTTTTACTTATGAACGAAAAAAACGAAGAGAAGTATAACTATATACTTCAGAGAACTAAAGTTTTAATTAATTCAGAAAATTTAAAACAAGTAAAAAATCGAACGTTTGATGCTCCAACATTAGAGACCAGCTACTATTCGTATTTAGTTAATCTTGAAATGTTATATTGTTTCTTAAATAATACTGAAGAGTGTAGTTTTCTTTTAACTTTAAATAGTAAAACTTATTTAGAAAAAATACACGCTACTAGATTTATGAAAATAATTTTACATTGCTACACAATGAATAAAGTTGAAGTTAATAATAATCTTCTTTTATTGATTAAATTTATTGCGTTTAATTTTATTGAAGAAGAGAGTGATAGGTTAAGAGGAAATAGTGCTGAAATTTTATTCTTACTCCATTCTATAGACTTTAAAAATGAAGCTATGTATTATCAAAGAATTCTAACCTTATCTCAAGATAATAATCAAAATGTTAGAGCGACAATTGCAAGTATAATTATGAATAATTCAGATTATAGAAAAAAATTTGAAGGTATTAAAAATTCACTCTCTCAAGATAATTATTATTTTGTGAGAAGTCTTGTATTGGATAAATAAATTCTAAATATAAAACTCCCAATTTTTAAAGACTGATTTCTTCTGATTAGTTAATGCATTAATTTCGGTTGCGATAATGGTTGTTCCATCATAAATGTCTTTTTCATCAATTTTAGCGATACATAATCGAATCATCTCTTTAGGTGATTCATGTGACAGATACATATTTGAAACGTCCTCAACGAGGACGTTTTTTAATTTTAAAGTGGTTTTTAAATCAGTTGCTGAAATGTAATCAGGTAATTCAATAACAAAATAAAATCCTGATTTAGGTGTAGTGAATTTGATTTCCTTAGGTAGTAAATCGTGACAGCATATTAGTGTATAGGTCATTTTTTTCGCATAATATTCTTTCAGTTGTTTAACATGATTATAAAACATGCCATTTGTTATGAAAGTTGCTAGTATTTCTTGAGAAAAGATAGGTGTTGCAATGTCTCTAGCGAATTTATAGGATAAAAAGGTTTGTCTAAGAGAGTTAGGTAAGCAAACAGCTCCAATTCTTAATCCAGGTAAAAAAATCTTTGAAAAACTCTTCAAATAGATGATTTTATCAGACGTGTCATAAGCAAATAAAGGGTCAGCTTTTGAATCTAAATCAAGCTCTCCTAGATAATCATCTTCCAAAATAAAAACATCGTATTTGTGAGCTAACTCAACGATTTTCTTCTTAGTCTGGGTAGAGTAAGAGGTCCCCATCGGATTATGAAATCTTGGGATCGTGTAAAAAAGTTTGATATCGTTGTTTTTGAAAATATACTCAAGTTGATTCAAATCAAGCTCACCTTTATTCATTGAGATACCGATTACTTTTTCCTTAGATAGATTAGCAGAGGTTAAGGCACCAGAATAAGTGGGTTGTTCTAACAAAATTTTTTCTTTTTTATTTGGAAATGGCATATTAAAAAGAATATCAATTGCTTGTTGAGACCCAGTAGTGATAACGATATTTTCTTTTTTTGTAAATACCTGATTACTTTGTAAATAATTGACTAACTCAGTTCTTAATTTTTCAAGGCCTAATTGAGGACCGTAAGGAAGTAAAGAGTACTCAAGATTTCCGATAATTTGTTCGCTACAAGACAATAAATTTTTAATATTAAAAGAATCTGGATTAGGTTCGGCAGAAAGAAAATCAAATACTAAAGGTCTTTCAGTTGTTTGTTCCTGCGCGATAGCAACAAAATAGCCTTGTTTAGGTAAAGCGTAAATTAGATGCTCTTGTTCAAGTTCAGAGAGAGCTTTAATAATTGTGTTTTTACTGCAATCAAAATCAGTTGAAAGAGTTCTAATTGACGGTAGTTTATCTCCAGACTGAAGTGTTTGATTTGAAATATCATGTTTAATGTGTTCAGCAATTTTTTTATATAACATTGTTATTCTCTCTTTCTTGTATGGGTACAGATGGTGAAAAATGCAATTTACAATTAGTCATATTATAGCTATTATCATCTTATCTGTACAGTGGATATGTTTTTTTTGAAGGTTACAGATTAAAACTGTACCTATTTTCGGATAAATAACGAGAGGAAGAAATAGATGAAATTAACAACTTTAGAATTAGAAATTTTAAACTTATTAGAATCAAATTATGGTATCTCGGTGGAAGCTATTTCAAAAATTACAAATAAATCAGTTGAAACGATTATGGAAATGATGAATGGCTTGATTGAAAAGAAAATATTATTTAAAGGTAGTTTTACCATTGATTGGGACAAAATCAGTGGAGAAGAGCGTGTAATGGCGCGTATTGATTTAAAAGTAACACCTAAAAATGGTTTAGGATTTGATGAGTTAGCTTATCGAATAAGTGAATATGAAGAGGTAGACTCAGTTTATTTAATTTCAGGAGCCTACGATTTATCTCTTGTTGTTAAAGGTAAATCGATGAATGATATTTCTAAATTTGTTTCTGGACAATTAGCAAGCTTAGAATCAATTCAAGAAACAGCAACTAACTTCATCATGAAAAAATACAAACATGATGGTAACGTGTTAAACGACGGTGATAAAGATCAACGTTTGGTGAAGGTGACTCTATGAGAGACCAGTTATCTGACATAGCAAAAAATATAGAATCTTCAGGAATTAGACGTTTTTTTTCATTAGCTAATGAAATGGAAGATGTGGTGTCTCTTGGTGTTGGTGAGCCAGATTTTAAAACAGCCCAAAGTGTGAGAGATGAAGCGATTATGAAACTTAGAGTGGGAGCAACCTCTTACACACCAAATGCTGGTTTACTGGAATTAAGAGAGTTATTATCTGATTATTTAGCTGAAAAAAATCAAGTACGTTATTCAGCAGAGTCAGAAATGATTATCACAGCTGGATCTAGTCATGCGCTGGATATCGCTTTAAGAAGCATTGTAAACTTTGGTGATGAAATAATCATTATTGAACCAACCTACGTGGCTTACAAACCCTTAATTGAATTAGCAGGAGGCAAAGCTGTTACGGTGTCAGTCAATCCTGACAATTTAAGAATCGATTTAAAAGCAATTGAAGCTAACATAACGGAGAAAACAAAAGGCATTTTGATCTGTTCACCTAATAATCCAACAGGTGTCACATTGAACAAACACGAATTACAAGCTTTAGCTAATTTAATTGAAAAACATGATTTAGTAGCTATTCTAGATGAAATATATTCTGAACTTGTTTATGAAGGAGACTTTGTTTCTTTAGCAAGCCTAGATAACATGAAAAACAGGAGCATTGTTATTTCAGGATTTTCTAAAGGTTTTTCTATGACAGGATGGCGACTTGGGTATGTATGCGCCCCACCTGAATTTTTAGAAGTTATGTTAAAAATTCAACAATATACGATGATGAGTGCCCCAACGATTGCTCAATATGCAGCTATTGAGGCTTTAAAAAATACACTATCGTATGTAGAATTTATGAAAGAGAAGTACCAACAACGTCGTGACTATCTAGTGAAATCACTAAACGAATTAGGTTTACCTTGTCAAAAACCAGAAGGAGCCTTTTACGTCTTTCCATCTATTAAAAAAACTGGAAAAAACTCAGAATATTTTTGTGAAGAATTACTAATGAAAAATCGATTAGCAGTTGTGCCAGGGAGTGCTTTTGGCGCTAGTGGAGAAGGTTATATTCGTTGTTCTTACGCTTATTCAATTAACGATTTAGAAAAAGCCTTAGATAGATTGGAAGCTTTCTTAACAGAATAAAGGAGTAGAAGTGATGCTTAAACCTAAAAGATTAAAAGTGGGAATTGAAAAATCTGTCGCTAATAATCCATTATTAATAGATGAAGAATCCTTAAAAAATTAAGGGTTCTTTTTTATTAAATTTTGAAAGCTGGAGAGTAGTATGAAGGTTGTATGATAACTTTATGTAGTATTTTAATTTAAACAGAATCTTTTAAAATATCAACGATTCTAAAGGGAGAAGGTAGAATCAAAATAATTGAGTAATGGAATATAATCACGTAATAATTTTGAAAAAAACACCTAAAAGAATGTAGTGTCTTTTAGGTGTCTCATAATTAAATTGGTTTGACTAACTTTCTATTTACAATTTTTAAAGTGACATCGGCGATATCTTTTCTAAACTGTTGGTCAGAACTAACAACGATTACGGTTCCTTGGAATGATCTTATCGCTTTTTTGAGGGAAGAAATACTCTGCTTGTCAAGGTATTTTGTTGGCTCATCAAAAATTAATAAGTTGAATGATTTTAGTGTTAGATTACAAATCTTAAGTTTTGATTGTTCACCACCACTTAATGAAAAAATTGGCCTTTCAGCTAATGTTTTATCTATACCACATCTAGATAAAGCTTGACGAATATCCTCATAAGAAAGTTCGCTATGCAAATTTGCTAGATAATCGATTGAGGAGTTACTTGGATTCTCCCAAAATAAATCTTGGGTAAAGTATCCAATAGACTCTTCAGGATGTCTCTTGATTGTTCCCTGAATAACAGGTATGTCACCTAATATTGACTTTAAAAGTGCTGTTTTTCCTGATAATTCGTTTCCATAAATAACAATTTTGTTTTTTTCTCCTAAATTTAAATGTATATTCTGTATGAGAGGTTCATTATACCCGATAGAAACATTTTCAAGTGATAAAATAGATTTTAAATTTCCGAACCTTGATTTAAAATGAATGATTGGAGGTGTGTTAGATTCTGGTTTGGATAATTTATTCATTTTTTCCAATTGTTTTCTCCTACCTTGTGCCATCTTTGTTTTAATTCCTGCAATATTTTTATTAATAAAATCCTGGGTTTCTTTGATATGTTTTTGTTGATTTTGATATTCTTTCAACTGAGTTTTATCGTGAATATATTTTAATTTCAAAAATTGATTATATCCAGTGTGATATTTTTTTATTTCTTGTGAAGAAATATCACAGATGCAGGAAGCTATTTTTTCTATAAATGAATTATCATGAGAAACAACTACAAATGCACGTTTATAATTTTGTAAATAGGTAGTTAACCACTCCATATTATCTGAGTCTAAATAATTTGTTGGTTCATCCAGTATTAAAATTGACGGGTTTTCTAAAAGTATTTTGGCCAATAAAGTTTTCATTTTTTGACTTAAGCTTAAATCTTTAAATTTAGTATTAAGAGGGATTTTATCTAAACCTAATCCGATTAAAGTGTACTCAATTTTGTTTTCTATTGAGTAGAACTCCTCTAAGTCTAGTTTTTCTTGAAGAATTGATGCTTGTTTTAATGTCAAATCATTGAAAGTATTACTGTAATCATCGTATAAAGAAATCATTTCTTTTTCCATTTGATATAAATTTAAAAAAGAGCTTTTGAGATAATTGATTATACAGATATCATTATCGATACTGATGTATTGATCAATATATCCAATAGTAGTGTTTGGATGGATTATTATGTCACCTGTATCAGGTATTAATTTTCCGATTAATAGTTTTAACAACGTACTTTTACCAGAACCATTCAAGCCGGTAATAGCCATGTGGTCATCACTCATTATTTTGAATGAACTATTTCCATATAGTAAATTCTCATCAAATCTATAACTTAAATTTTGTATATTAACTAATTCCATATTAATTCCTCCTATATGTTATGCTGAAAGAAACACAAAAAAGCCTATGAACAGAAATGTTCATAGGCTTTTATCTTATGTATCCGTCAGCAAATAACAGGGTAAAAAAACGTATCAAGTTAGTTTTTTTACTCAAAATTTGCTGATGAAATAATAAAAGGCTTTTTTATTAGAATACCTTTTATTTTATAAGCTCCATACAACACTTCATCAAATTAAGTTGTAGGGAGCTAATACTCGAAATGAATAATGGATACATAATTTACACCGACTTTCATTAAATTAGACTCATGTTAACATATAAAATCATTATTCTCAAATAAAAACTTATTAATATGTAAAGCCGTAAAATATAGATATATTAACTTTTATTAAGTTGTAGATAAAAAGCGGATTGAAAAGGCAATATATCATCTCATTAAGAAAATCATCTTTTTTAAATTTTAGCTTTTTCATTTTTTGTAGGTATAATAAAGAAAGTATAGATTAAATATGAGAGGAGTCTAAAAAGTGTTTACAATATTTGATAAAGAGCAACAACAAGTCCCAATTAAGGTTTGGTTAAAAAAAGAGGAACTGGAAAACAATGTATTAGAGCAAGCGCGTGTGTTAACTAATTTACCTTTTGTTTATAAATGGATTTCACTAATGCCGGATTGTCACTATGGATATGGTATGCCAATCGGTGGTGTGATGGCATCAAAAGAAGCGATTGTCCCTTATGCAGTAGGACAAGATATTGGTTGTGGGATGTGTTACATCCAGACGGATATTTCATATGAAGAACTTAGTACGATAACTCATGACAATCAATCCTTTTTCAAATTAATTGTTAATCAAATTATGCGAGATGTACCAGTGGGGCATTCTCTACACAAAACCAAACAAAAGTCAGTGGTAATAGATAAGTTTTTAGAAGAAGGGTTATATGATAGTACTCTGCCAGAAGCAGATGATATTTTAGAAAAAGCATATTATCAAGTGGGAACGCTTGGTGGAGGAAATCACTTTATTGAATTTCAACAAGATGAGCAAGGAAAAATAGGCATTATGATTCATTCTGGAAGTCGTCATTTAGGTGCTAAAATTTGCCAATATTTTAATGGCTTAGCTAAAGAGCTAAATCAGAAATGGTATAGTGCGGTTCCAGAGAATAATCCACTCCCTTTTTTACCAGTTAATTCAACAGAAGGACAAGCCTATATTAAATGGATGACAATAGCTTTAGATTTTGCTTATGAAAATAGAGAAACCATGCTAACAAAAAGTATGGAAGTTTTCTCAAAACAAGTAAACAAGCATTTGGGTAAAGAAGTAACTTACAGTTTGAAAGTAAATTGCCACCATAATTATGCAGCTTTGGAAAAACATTACGGCGAAAAAGTCTGGGTTCACAGAAAAGGAGCTACGAGAGCTAGAGATGGTGAGTTGGGAATTATTCCTGGTGCTATGGGTTCATATAGTTACATTGTGTCTGGTTTAGGAAATGAAGAAAGCTTTCATTCTTCTTCTCATGGAGCAGGCCGAGTTTATTCTAGAAAAAGAGCAAAAGAAGAGATTTCAGTAGAATCTGTTATATTAGATTTAAGAAATCAAGAGGTTGTTCTTGGTAAACAAAAGAAAAATGATGTGGCAGAGGAAAGTCGATTTGCCTATAAAAACATTGATGAAGTGATGGCAAATCAACAAGATTTAGTGCTACCAATTAAAAAATTAAAAACAGTTGCCGTGATTAAAGGTTGATTTTAAAAGGTAGGATTATTATAGTTTTTTGTAGCAATTGATTGACTTTTAATCCATTGGTAGCTAGAATGAGTTCATTATTAATAATCGTTTCATGTGACTAGATAATACTAGGCATGGAAGAATTTTGATGGGATAAGTGTATCCTATTAAGATTGTTCCATGCTTTTTTGTTGTTTTAAAGCATGAAACCCTTCTTAAGAAGAGGAGTAGCTATGAAAATTATAAAAGTGTTGAACCAAAATGCAGTTCTTGTTCTTGACGAAGAACAAGAAAAAGTAGCAGTTGGAAAAGGTGTGGGTTTTAATAAAAAGAAAAATGATTTAATTTTTCACAGAGAAGTTGAACGTTTGTTTGTCATGGAAGCTGAAGGGCAACAAAAATTACAGACGTTACTAAGTCAAATCGATGAAAAATTCTTTTTTGCCGCCGAAGAAATTATTGATTATGCAGAAACAGTTTTAATGGAGAAGTTAAATGATCATTTATTGATTGCTTTATCAGACCATTTATCTTTTTCAGCAGAAAACATTTCAAATGGTATTTTAATTAGAAATAAATTATTAAGAGAAATTGAAGTCTTGTATAACGAAGAATTTGCGATCGCTCAATGGGCAGTTGAGTACCTCAATAATTCATTAGGCATTCCTTATACATACGACGAAGCAGGTTATATTGCTATTCATATTCACAGTTCGAGAAGTGGTCACTCGAATAATAATAAAAGTATTCGCGAAGTCACAATTGTTTCAGCTATTATTCAATTGATTGAAAATGAATTAGGGGTAAATATTCATTCGAAAGAGATGTTACTTAACTACTCAAGATTAGCAAACCATTTACGTTTGTTACTTCATCGTTTTGAAAGCAATCAATATGCTGTTTTAGATGAGGAGATTCTTGATATGGTTAAAGGCAAGTATCCTGAAAGTTATAACATCGCGAAAAAAATTAGAGTTTTGCTAATGAAGACTTATCAATTATCGATTACAGGTGAAGAGTTAGGTTATTTGGCGATTCACATTGAACGATTAAGATTAGCTTCTGAGCATATGGAAAAGGGAGAAAAATAATGAAAGCATATATGCAAAGAATGGGACGTTCATTGATGTTGCCAGTAGCAACATTACCAGTAGCGGCTTTGTTTATGGGAATTGGTTACTGGATTGATCCAAGTGGCTGGGGTGGAAATAACATTTTAGCAGCATTTTTAATTAAAGCTGGAGCAACTATTTTAGATAATTTAGGTATTTTATTTGCTGTTGGATTAGCATTAGGGATGTCTAAAGACAAAGATGGTTCATCAGCTTTAGCAGGATTAATTGCCTTTTTAGTACCAATGCAATTATTAGCACCAGCTACTGTAGCAATGTTTACAAAAGTTGATGTTGAGCAAGTCAATGTGGCTTTCTCAGCGATTAATAATAAAAATGTTTTCATCGGAATTTTAGCAGGGCTAATTGCAGCTGAAATCTATAACCGTTTTAACAATGTTAAATTGCCAATGGCGTTATCATTCTTTAGTGGTAAACGTTCAGTACCGATTGTAACAGCAGCAGTCATGTTAGTAGTATCTGCAGGTTTAATTTTTGTTTGGCCTCCAGTTTATAATGCTTTAGTATCATTTGGTGAAGCTATTTCAGGTTTAGGAGCAGTTGGTGCAGGTCTATATGGATTCTTTAACCGTTTATTGATTCCAACTGGTTTACACCATGCTTTAAACAATGTATTTTGGTTTAATATTGCAGGAATTGATGATATTGGTAAATTCTGGGCAAGTGAAGGTGTTAAAGGTGTAACTGGTATGTATCAAGCTGGATTCTTCCCAGTTATGATGTTTGGTTTACCAGCAGGAGCATTGGCGATTTACCAATGTGCACGTCCTGAAAATAAAAAAGCAACAGCTTCATTAATGATGGCAGCAGCTTTCGCTTCATTCTTTACAGGTGTAACTGAACCTTTAGAATTTTCATTTATGTTTGTGGCTTGGCCATTATACGTTGTTCATGCCGCTTTAACAGGAATTTCAATGTTTGTAGCAGCAACTTTCCAATGGACAGCAGGATTTAACTTTAGTGCAGGATTTATTGATTTTATTTTAAGTTTAAGAGTGCCAATCGCTAATAAACCATATATGTTATTATTATTTGGTTTAGTTATGGCAGTTGTTTACTATGTAACATTTATGTTTGTTATTAAGAAATTTAACTTAATGACTCCAGGCCGTGAAGAAATTAGTTTAGAAGAAGTAGGTAGTGAAACAACAGGTGGTTCGGATAAATTTGCTGCATTAGCTGCTAAATTATACGACAACTTAGGTGGGGTAGCGAACCTTCAAACAGTTGATAACTGTACAACACGCTTACGTCTGTCAGTTAATGATACAAGTCGTATTGATACGGATAAGATTAAAGCAACAGGTGTTCCTGGTGTGAAAGTTATTGATGGTAAAAACATTCAAATTATCGTAGGGACTGAAGTTCAATTTGTAGCCGACGAATTAAGTAAAATTCATCAAGCAGGTGGTTTAACAGTAAGTGATAGTAAAGAAAACACTATTTATGCTGTGGCTACAGGGAAAATTATTCCAATAACCGAAGTATCAGACGATGTGTTTTCAGCTAAAATGATGGGAGACGGATTTGCTATCTTACCTGAGAATGGTGATATCTACTCACCAGTTGATGGCGTTATCACAAGTGTCTTCCCAACAAAACATGCTTACGGAATTAAAACCGTTCATGGATTAGAAGTATTAGTTCATGTTGGAATTGATACAGTTAACTTAAAAGGAGCTCCTTTTGATGTATTTGTTAAAGAAGGAGATAAAGTAAGTAAAGGAACAAAACTTTGTCATGTAGACTTAAAAGCTTTAGAAGAAGCTAACAAACAAAATGATGTTATTGTTGTCTTTACGAACCAAGATAAAGTAGAAGAATTATCTTTAAACTTACAATCAAATGTGAAAGCAAATGATTTAATTGGACAAGTTAAAACAAAATAATCAAAAAAGAAGGATGACTTTTGAGAGTCGTCCTTCTTTTGCTTTTTTATGAAATGTGTGTTCCTTTGTCAACATAGATTAAGTCACCAGTGATACCAGTAGACAAATCACTCATTAAGAAGGCAACTGTGTTACCAACTTCTTCAATAGTTACTTGTTTACCAGCTGGTGTACGTGTTGCAGCATCATCTAATAACTCGCGGAAACCTTTAATGCCTGATGAAGCAAGAGTTTTAATAGCTCCAGAAGAAACAGCATTGACACGAATATCTTGCTCAGCTAAGTCTAGTGCTAAATAACGAACTGAAGCTTCTAATGAAGCTTTAGCTAATCCCATAATATTATAATTGCTGACAGCACGACTTGAACCAATATAAGTTAATGTTGTAATACTACTTCCTGGGTTTAAAATTTTACGAGCTTCACGAGCTACAGCCACTAAAGAGAATGAGCTGATTTCATGAGCGATTTTGAAGCTATCACGAGAAGCATCAGTTAGTTCTCCTTCAAGTGCTTCTTTTGGTGCAAAAGCGATAGAGTGGATTACGCCATCGATGTTGCCAAATCTTTCTTTAATTTCATTGAAGGCTTGCTCAATATTATCATCAGTTGCTACGTCACATTCAACCGTTGCATCTGTTTCATCGATTAAACGATCTAATTGTTTTTTGACACGGTCATTTTGGTAAGTAAAGATGACTTCAGCACCACATTTTTTTAATGCTAAAGCACAACCCCAAGCAATACTTGATTTATTGACTACTCCCATTAAGACGATTTTTTTTCCTTTTAATAATGTATTCATTGAATCACTCTCCTAAATTTTTAACTAAATCTATTATATATTTTTTTTGTGAAAATTAATAGAAAAATAGTTTGATTATCAAAATATTTTTTTAGAAAAGACAAGAAGCACCTTATAACAGCGCCTCTTGTCAGAAAAGTTTTTAAGAAAATATACAATTAGTTGTTGTTTCGTTCGATAAATTCACAAGCAACTTTTTCTCTAGTTGAAGAATTGGTGATGAGGTGAGTCACAGCTTTTGCTCCAATATATTTCAAATTGAAATCAACGGAATCAATACCTAGAGTTAAACTGAGTAACTGATTATCTTCACCAATTAAATAGAAATCTTGATTCATTACTAGATTATACTCTTTAGCTGCTTGGAAAATACCAGCTGCAATTTCATCTCCGTTACAATAGATAACCGTTTGGGAAGTATCAGCAGTAAATAACTCTTTCCCAAGACGATAGCCATCTTCGTAATTAAAAATATTAGGAATTAAAGCCTTTGAAATTGAAACATCAGGAAAATAGTCTTTAAACATATTTGTCTTTATACGAGTACTTAGACTTGATTTAGCAGTTCGATTGACTGTCATAAAAATATGTTTAACATCTGTAAGTTTTTTTATATGAGAGAAAACAGTGTGATACATCTCTTCCCGGTCAGGGTAGACAGCAGGGATAGAGTCAATTGTCGTTTTTTCAGTTGTTACGATAGGGCCGTAACGGCTTAAATCTTTTAAAAATTGATCGTCATGAGTTTTAGAAGTCACAATAATCCCATCAACGGTCTTATCTCTCAGTAGCGTGTAGTACTCATTTTCTAACTCTTTGTTGAAGTAGGTAGGAAGCATTAAAACTTTTTTCTGTTGTTTGGTTGCTTCTTCTAGGATGCCTTCCACTAATTGGTCATAACAAGAATTACGCGTGTAAGGGACAACTAAACCGATCATATCACTTTCACCATTACTTAAATTAATGGCATTTCTATTGGGAATATAGTCAATCTCTTTCATGATTGTTAAGACTTTATCTCTTAACTCATCTGACACATAAGGATGATTATTAATGACTCTTGATACTGTCGTAGTTGATGTACCAGATAGTTTGGCAATTTTTCTAATACTCATGACATAAGCTCCTTTAATTAGTTAACTAATTCTAACATTTTTCTTTCTAATAGTTGACTAAAAAGACTAATCGTTTTATTGCCGTATTCAACAAATTTGTAATCTGCTCCTTCAAAAGTAAAGGTAATTTCTTCAGTTAAAAAGCGATTAAGAGTTCTAAAGTTTTCGATATCGTTTAGTGGGATGGTCATGTTTAGTGGTTTTTTACCATTTGTTCTGTCTTTTAAAATAAGTGTGTTTTCTTCTAATTCAATCGTGACAAAATAAAAAGTTAAATACAATCCTTGACTCACTTCTACTAATCCGTAAATTTCTGGCATTTAAATCTCTCCTTCAAATGATTTATTTAATGTAACTGCATCATAAAGTATGAAACGCGTACCATAGCAAGAGAAAAGATTTATTATTTTTTTATTCTGTCTATTTTGATTGGAAAACCTAAAAAAAGAGACTTCCTAAAAGGAAATCTCTTTAACTCATTGTAAGAGCTAGACTGTATATTTTCTTTCGTTTCTCATCAGCACTAATGTTTAACACAAAACCAATCAAGATAGATAGTGTTAACAAGTTTGACCCTCCGTAACTCATAAATGGGAAAGGAACACCAGTCATAGGAATTAAACCTAAAATCCCTCCAAGGTTAACGAAAACTTGAATTAGGATAGCAGAACCGACACCAATTGATACAAGAGAGTTAAAACTAGATGTCGCTTGAATTCCAACGGCAAAAATTCTGAGAATCAAAAATAACAGTAAACCTAAGATAATGAAGGCTCGTAACAAACCTAATTCTTCGATAGTAACTGAAAAAATAAAGTCAGTTTCTGCAACAGGTAAAAAGCCTTTTTTCTGAATACTTTGACCAAGGCCTAAACCTAACCAGCCACCGTTGTAGATAGCATAATAGGAGTTAACTAATTGGAATCCGTTACCTAATTGATCTGAAAAAGGATCACGAACAACTGAAAAGCGGTCGTACACATGGGCGAATTTACCAGGTAACAACCAACCATCTTTAAACATAACCAGTTGGGTCATAATAAAAGCGAAAACTCCTGTTATCAGTCCACCAACTACCATATAAAGGTAAGGAATACCGCTTGAGAACAGAATAACTAAGAAAATCATGGTTAAAATAGCAGCACCACCTACGTTTGGTTGAATAAAAACGAGTAAAATCAAAATACCGACGATAATGCTAGGTGCTAAAATCGTATCTTTAAAATGAGAAATTATTCGATTTTGCCGTAGTGAGAAAATATAAGAAGAATACAAAATAATTGTAATCATTATAAATTCAGATGGTTGAATACTAATCGGGCCAATGTCAATCCACCGCTGGGCTCCACCGATTGTTTGACCTAAGCCTAAAACGGAAGTGGCAATTAGAATAGCCGCTGAAAGTCCAATAAGTAGTTTATTGAAAAAAGAGGTTTGGTAAATCTTTAAGTTGGTTCGGTAGATAACAGTAATCATAATGACCGAAACAACAAAAAAGAACAATTGCTTAGAAGCAATGGAAACAGAACTTAAACCTTTTTGATCAAGATTGTATGAACTCGCACTAAAAATCATAATAATGCCAGTGATATTGAGAATTATATAGGGAATTAAAATTTTAAAGTCAATTAATTTAAATTTATTTATCATGAAAGTAAGAACACTCCTTTTAATCAATTTTCAGTTTAACATAACAATCAGAAAGAGACGAGTCTTTCATTAAGATACTTTTCTAAAAAGGTATATTTAAAAGAAAATTTAATAATTTGTTAATCAGTTTCTAAAAAAAACGCAATAATCAAATTTAAGGAATGCAAAAGAAAGTTGACTATGGTAAAGTTTAGTTAAGTAAGGGGTGTTGAAATGGCGAATGTTATTAAAGGGAAAGAAGTTGTTAAGAATTTCCTTGTTATAAATAGAAAAAACGATTATAAAGCATACAATAAAGTTCCGAAGCTTTCAATCATTCGGGTTGGAGAGAGTGGAAGTGAGAAAGCTTATGAGCGTTCTGTAATGAATAAATTGGTTCCTTTGGGAATAGAATGTGTCTCAACTGTTTTAGAGGAGTCAGTCAATCAAGATGTATTTGATCAAACATTTAATGAAATCAATCAAGATGAAGAAATTCATGGTATATTATTATTAAAGCCCGTACCTAAACATATATCTTTAGCACATGTCATTGAAACCATTAATCCTAAAAAGGATGTGGATTGTATTGGGGCAACTAACATGGCTAGGATTTATCAAGAAGGTAAGAAAGGGTTTATTCCTTGTACAGCAGAAGCTGTTATGCAGATTATTAATTTTGAAGAAATTGATTTAAAAGGAAAATCAGTTGTCATGGTTGGTTTTGGTATGGTGATTGGCCGTCCTTTAACATTGCTTTTGGTAGAAGCAGGGAGCACAGTAACAGTTTGTAATGAATTTACCAAGGATTTAAAACAAGAATCTTCAAGAGCAGATGTGTTGATTGTAGCAACTGGAGTTAAGCATCTGATAGAGGAAAATCATGTAAAACAGGATGCTGTTGTGATTGATGTAGGTATAAATGTAGATGAAGATGGTCGGATTGTAGGAGATGTTGATTTTGATGCTGTTTCTAAAAAAGCAGGCAGTATTACACCAGTGCCAGGGGGCGTTGGGACAGTAACGACTTACGTTTTAGCAGATCATGTCTTTAAGGCATTTGAATTACAACAAAATTCCTAGATTTAGGAAAGTTGGAGAAGTATGCAATCTAAAATCAATAAAGTGACGCCTTATGCAGTTTTATCAATCTCTTTGATTTTGACAAGTGGGATGGCAATTAACGGGACACTTCCATTAATCAAAGACCAGTTATCACTGACTCAAACTCAAAGTGAGCTACTAGGAACCATCCCCAGTTTAACGGTCTTTATTTTTGTGTTATTATCTAATCTTTTAATTAAAAAAATGGGAATGAAACGACTTGTACTATTTGGTTTACTTTTAGTCGCATTAGGTGGTGCGTTACCAGTCTTATTTCCAAATAGCTATTATTTAATTTTGATAAGTAGGTTAATATTAGGTGCTGGTTTAGGCTGTTATAATTCCTCATCGGTTAACTACATTAACGAATTGTTTGAAGGTAAGCAGCGAATGCAATTATTGGGTATGCGAAATTCCATGGAGAGCATCGGTCAAATGCTTCTGACATTTGTTTCAGGCTTTTTATTGTTATTAGGTTGGCGTTATTCTTATTTAATTTATTTAACAGCTATTCCGATTGCTATTTTATTTTATTTATTTGTTCCAGACGTTAAAAAAGACAATATGACTGAGAAAGAAGAATTTAGGCCAACATGGTTACCAATAGTATCAGTCTTATTTGCTTCTATTATGGTCATGAATAGTATTGCGATTGCAGTGAGATTTCCAGGATTAGCGGTTGATATTATGGGATCTACGTACAATACGAGTTTCTTTTTAGGGTTAATGCCTGTTTTGGGTATCTTATCAGGCTTTTTATTCCAGAGTATTACTTCTAAAATTGGTCATCGTATTCTTTATTTAGCGGTGTTTATTAATATGATTGCTAATTTATTAGTAGCTATCGGAGATAAATCTTTTATTTTACTTGTCATAGGATTGTTAATATCGAGTATTCCAGTAGCTTGGGTCTTACCATTTCTATTTAATCATATTGAGGTAATTGCTAAAGGGATCAGTACTAGATTGTTAACTTCTTTTATCTTTTTAGGGTGTAACATTGGTGTTTTAATAGCTCCGATGTTAATGAGTTTATTTGCTTTCATAGGGCAAACAGATGATTTATACTTTCCATTTTACGTCTTTACAGTGATGTTCCTACTTTTATTAGGTGTCCTTTTTGGGGTATTAAATCATTTAAGTAAAGAAAATAAATCCATATAAACTATAAACTGCTGAAGCCTTTGGTTTTCAGCAGTTTTTTTATTAGAGTACTGTTAGAAATTCACAAAGATAGTTTGTTCAAAAATAGTCCCGTGATAAAATTAAATTAGAAAGCGTTTTCTTTATTAAGCGTTTCTATAAGGAGGAATTTTCATGGAACTATTTAACGAAATGGAATTATACGATTATGAGCAAGTGGTGTTTTGCCAAGACAAAGCATCGGGGTTAAAAGGAATTATTGCCATTCATGATACGACGCTTGGACCAGCTTTAGGTGGTTGCCGTATGTGGCCTTATGAAACAGAAGAAGAAGCACTACAAGATGTATTAAGATTATCAAAAGGAATGACCTATAAAAATGCTGCTGCTGGATTAAACATTGGTGGCGGGAAATCAGTTATTATTGGAGATCCAAAAAAAGATAAAAGCGAAGCCTTATTTAGAGCGATGGGTCGCTATGTTGAGAGCTTAAATGGTCGATATATTATTGCTGAGGACGTTGGTACAACAGAAGAAGACATGAATTTCATGTACTTAGAAACTAATTATGTGACAGGAAGTACAGTAAGTGCAGGCGCTTCTGGTAACCCTAGTCCTAAGACAGCACTTGGTATTTATTATTCAATGAAGAGAACAGCTAAAGAAGTATTTGGTTCAGACTCATTAGAGAATTTAACGATTAGTGTTCAAGGCGTTGGAAATGTTGCTTATGAATTATGCCGCTTAATTCATGAAGAAGGCGGTAAGTTAGTTGTTACTGATATTAATGAAGAAGCAGTTGCTCGTGTAGTGGCTGATTTTGGTGCTACAAGTGTTGGCGTTAATGACATCTATGAAGTAGAAGCAGATATCTTCTCACCATGTGCATTAGGAGCTATCTTAAATGATGAGACAATTCCAAAACTTAAAGTTAAAGCTGTTTGTGGTTCTGCTAATAACCAGTTAGCAGAAGGTAAAAAACATGGTAAAATGCTTGCTGAATACGGTATTTTATATGCACCAGACTTTATCGTGAACAGTGGTGGAGTTATTAACGTAGCTGATGAGTTAGGTGGCTATAATGAAGAGCGTGCCATTAAAAATGTTAAAAATATTTACGAACAAATGGGTAAAGTTTTTAACATTGCTAAAGAACAAGGGATTACAACTATGGAAGCTGCTAACCATTTAGCTGAAGATAGAATCGCGCAAATGTTAAATGTTAGAAGTACGTTTTTAAATTCAGAAAAATCATCTATTTCAAAAAGATAGTAGAAACTGATAAAAAGTAGTATGCTATTTAATAAAAAAACAAAATACCTTTGAAGTGATTTTTACATTTCACTATCTCAACAAGAAAAGAAGCCTTAGAAATAAGGCTTCTTGTCTTGTTTTTTAGGTATAGCTGTTCAGATTCACAGTGTCAGTTGCTGAAGACTTTGGTAAGTCTACAACTCGGTATAACATTTGATAATGTTAAGCAGAGAGTTGAATAACTTTTTATTAAATAAATAGATATTTATCACTCAAGATACTTTTTAACGGTATTCAAGATACTTTTAACCACACATATTGAATACTGCTAAAATTATTATGTAGAAAAAAATATAAGATAGGAGATAGGAAAATGAAAAAAGTAATAGAGTTAAACGTACAAGAAATGAAAACAATTAATGGTGGAGGTCGAACCCCTACCACATTTTCCCCTGTTGTAGGGGTTCCGTTCAATAAATATGATCTTGCCCTTGGAGAGAGATATACTTTTCCTAGTCAGGGACAATGTCCATCAGGATCCATCTCTGTAGGGTACATTGGTGGAGGCTCACACCTTTGTAGAAAAGGTTAGATACTGATTTTAAAACATCTCTCCTAGAATTAAAAAAATCAACTAGCACCACAGGTATGACTATTTAATTTTACTGTCCACGCATTTAAAAAGGAAAAGAAATTATGAAAAAAATAATAAGCATAGTAATTGTCAATATAATTGTAATCTTTATTGCATTATCATTCTTTTCACTTCCTTCAGAAGTTGAATCTCGCGGATTTGAAGCGTTTGGTTTAATAGAAAAAAATGGGATTATTAATAATCAACAAGAATGGGATAAAGTTATAGAATTAACACAAAATGGGAAGAACATAACAAATGTAGAAGATTTAAATGTACTCCTCCGTGCATCTAACAAACATAACTCTGTAATGTTATCTAATAATTTGATTGGTATGGAAAAAATTAACTTTCCTACTAGTTCTGAACTTGGTGAATTTACAATCATCAACATTCCAAGTACATATAGTAATAATATTAATGATCTCAAAATTTATACCAAAGTGTTAGCTACATTAATTCATAGCGCTTCCAGAAAAATTATTCTAAACTTATCTAATAATCTTGGAGGAGTTCGTGAGCCAATGATTATTGGTTCAGCAGCTTTGATTCCTGATGGTATTCTTTTTAATGAAATTGATAACAAGCAAAATCGTTATCCTTTAACTTTAAAAGAAGGAAAGTTATCTGGAGGAATACCTGGAACTCTTATGAGAGAGCAATCACTATTAACTTTCCCACCACCGTCGAAAAAAAAATTAACCAAAGTAGCTATTGTAACTAATGAGTGCACTGCTAGTGCAGCAGAAGCATTAGTTTTGGCATTAAAAAATAATCCTAATACTAAAGTTTTTGGTATGTCTTCGGCTGGTCTAACTTCGATAAATACAAGTTATGAATTAATAGCTAAGGATGATAAAGAGAGTTGGTTCTTAAACTATACTATTGGTTATTATGAAATGGTATCTTCGGAAAAAACTCATGCAGTATTTAATTCCAATCCTATAATTCCTGATAAAGTAGTTTCCTTTTCAATTCAGAATCCAGAAAGTCAAGATATTATAAACTCTTCAAACAATCAGAGTTTATTTCAAGCAATTGAATTATGGTTCAACCAAAAGGAAGAATAATAAGTTCTGTTGCAAAGTTTTAGGTTAAAGAGGAAATTTATAAAAAATAAGTTAACCTGAATAATTCATAGCTTTAATTCTTTGGTACATTTTATTGAAATATGTATCACTAATATCCCTATCAACTGATTTTGACTAAAAAGTTACTTCAAACATTCACTGTTCAAAAATATTGAGGAATA